>NZ_JACHCI010000003.1 GCF_014200675.1 Janthinobacterium saanense
AGTAATGCATTAAGCTAACCAGTACTAATTGCCCGTACGGCTTGTCCCTATAACCTTAGCAGGTACAGAGGATAAGACGGTACAACGTTGCGTGTTGTTGATACTACTATTCATTACCCAATCTTTGCTTCTTCCAGATTCAGGCTTTGTCGCTCCATCGAGGACAAATGCCAGTACAAGTTATGCCTGATGACCATAGCAAGTTGGTCCCACCCCTTCCCATCCCGAACAGGACCGTGAAACAACTTTGCGCCGATGATAGTGCTGCAACCAGTGTGAAAGTAGGTTATTGTCAGGCTTGTTATTCGTAGTAAGAGAAAAACCCTTCCGGCATGCCGGGAGGGTTTTTTTTCGTCTGGTGGTTTTGCTGGGATTAACCCCAACGGCAAGGGCTGGGGTCAGACCCCCTGCCATTGATAGTGGCAGGAATCGTGCTGGTGGTTGTGGGGTCTGACCCCGGGGTTAGCTGCCTCGGTAAGTCGAATACGACCACGGCGATACGACCAGCGGTACGTGGTAATTTTCATCGGTATGGGCGATGCCGAAGGCCAGGGTGACCAGGTCGATGAAGCGGGGCGACGGCAGTTCGACGCCTTGTGCGGCAAAGTAGTCGCCGGCGTTGAAGACCAGTTCATACTGGCCAGCTTTCATGCTGTCTCCCTCCAGCAATGGCGTGCTGCAACGACCGTCGCTATTCGTCATATCCATCTTCAGCAAGACTTTGCCTTCCGGCGCGACGGAAAACAGGGCCACCTTGACGCCAGCGCCTGGCCTGCCGTGGGCGATATCGAGTACGTGCGTGCTGAGTTTTCCCATTTGCTATCCTATATGTTCAAGGTGAATGTGCTTATCGTGCAAATCATATACCGCTGCCAGTGCCCGGCGATATGATTGGGCATATATTTCATATAGTCCCCACCGAGGCGAACACCTATGAGCAGCTATGACGATTATCCGCGCGACCTGATCGGCTATGGCCGCACACCTGTACATCCGCAATGGCCGGGCAAGGCCAGGATTGCGCTGCAATTTGTCCTCAATTATGAAGAGGGCGCGGAAAACAGCGTATTGCATGGTGACCAGGCTTCGGAGACGTTTTTATCGGAAATGATAGGCACGACCGCTTTTCCTGCCCGCCACCTGAGCATGGAATCCATTTATGAATATGGTTCGCGCGCCGGACTATGGCGCTTGCTGCGCATGTTCGAAGAGCGCAAGCTGCCGTTGACGGTATTTGGCGTCGCTATGGCGCTGAAACGCAACCCGGAAGCGGTGGCGGCGTTTCAGGAACTGGGCCATGAAATCGCCTGCCATGGCTTGCGCTGGATTTCTTATCAAAATATGGATGAAGCCACCGAGCGTGAGCATATGCGAGAAGCGGTGCAGATTATCCGCGAATTGACGGGTTCCGCCCCGCAAGGCTGGTACACCGGGCGCGATTCGCCAAATACGCGCAAACTGGTGGTCGAGCATGGCGGTTTTCGCTATGACGCCGATTATTATGGCGACGACCTGCCTTTCTGGGAGCAGGTCAGCTATACGAATCCCGCCGGCGTACAGGTCGTGCAGCCGCAATTGATCGTGCCTTACACCCTGGACACGAACGATATGCGATTTGCTGCCATGCAAGGTTTTAACTCGGGCACACAGTTTTTTGATTATTTGAAGGATGCTTTCGATGTGCTGTATGCGGAAGGCGATCCGAACGGCTTGAACCAGCCCAAGATGCTGTCGGTGGGCTTGCACTGCCGCCTGGTCGGGCGTCCTGGCCGGGCGGCGGCGCTGGCGCGCTTTCTGGATTACGTGCAAGGGCATGAACAGGTGTGGATCACGCGCCGCATCGATATCGCCGAACACTGGCACACAATACATCCATACAAATAATCTTTATTGAGTTGGCATGATAAGTAACATCAGTCTTTGCATATAGTTGTCCCGTGTGCCGATGTTAATCTTCAAGACTGGGACCATACCGAGGCCAGCATGTCAGAAGCTATTCGTTTTTATTACCGCGGCGCCGTACAGGAAGTGCGCAACGCTGCACCCACGCAGACTGTCTTGCAGCATTTGCGCGAAGACCTGCATTGCACCGGCACCAAGGAAGGCTGTGCCGAAGGCGATTGCGGCGCCTGCATGGTCGTTGTCGGCAGCCTGGTCAATGGCCAGGTGGAAATGAAGGCCGTCAATGCCTGCATCCAGCTCACGCCCACCCTCGATGGCAAGGCCCTGTTTTCTGTCGAAGACTTGCAGCAGCCCGATGGCGCATTACACCCGGTACAGCAGGCGATGGTGGAGTGTCACGGTTCCCAGTGCGGATTTTGCACGCCCGGTTTCGTGATGTCGCTATGGGGCATGTATTTGAATAAACATGGCGTGGCACCGACCCGCTGCGAAATAGACGATAGTTTGTCGGGCAATTTGTGCCGCTGCACCGGTTACCGTCCCATCATAGCTGCGGCAAAACGCATGGGCGAATTGCCGCTAGTCAGCTTTGATCGCGCGGCATTGGCGGCGCATTTGCAAGCCCTGCAGCGCGACAGCTTGTTGACTTATATTGCAGACGGGCAGCAATTTTATGCGCCACGCACGCTCGACGAATTGGTGCAATTGCGCGCCGACAAGCCGCAAGCCTGTCTGCTGGCCGGCTCCACCGATGTGGGCTTGTGGGTGACCAAGCAGATGCGTGACCTGGGCGAGATCATTTATATCGGCAATGTCGCCGCCTTGAAAACCATCGCGATTGCCGGTGATCAACTGCAGATAGGCGCTGGCGCCAGCCTGAACGATGCTTACGCTGCCCTGTGCCAGCATTATCCCGAGCAATTATCTGAGCTGTGGCAGCGCTTTGCTTCTTTGCCCATTCGCAATGCCGGTACTTTGGGCGGCAATGTGGCCAATGGTTCCCCGATCGGCGACTCGATGCCGTGGCTGATCGTGCTGGGTACGCAGATCGTCTTGCGCGGCGCCAATGGCCAGCGCATCATGCCGCTGGAAGATTTTTATCTGGGCTATCAAAAGAAAGACTTGCTGCCCGGCGAATTCGTCGAGGCGCTGCACGTACCCTTGCCACGTGCTGGCGTGCATTTCCGCACTTATAAACTGGCGAAACGGTTTGACCAGGATATCTCGGCTGTCTGCGCTGCGTTTGCCTTCCGCCTCGATGGCGAGCAGATTCTCGATGCGCGCATCGCCTTTGGCGGCATGGCGGCCACGCCGCAACGCGCTGCGCAAACGGAAGCGTTTTTGCACGGGCAAGTGTGGTCAGAAGAAAACCTGGTCATTGCCATGCGCTTGCTGGCCGACGATTATGCGCCGCTGTCCGACATGCGCGCCTCGAATACGTATCGCATGGTAACCGCACAAAACCTGTTGCGTCGTTTCTGGCTGGAAACGCGGCCTGACGCCCCGCTGTCATCTACCGCCGTCAATGCCTACGCTTGCCGCGCTTGAGAGGAAGAGCATGAACCATCCTGCCTCGCCTGAATTGCAAGCGGCCAGCTGGGCCGCCGTGGGCAAGCCCAGTCCGCATGAATCGGCTGAACTGCATGTTCTGGGGCAAGCTACTTATACGGACGATATTGCCGAGTTGCAGGGTACCTTGCATGCGGCGCTGGGCCTGTCACAAATGCCGCATGCGCACATTACGGCCATGGATTTATCGGCCGTGCGTTCGTCACGCGGCGTGGTGGCGGTCTACACGGCGCAGGATATTCCCGGCACCAATGATTGCGGGCCCATCATTCACGATGATCCCATCCTGGCGCCCGGCCTGGTGCAGTATGTGGGCCAGCCCATCTTTATCGTGGTGGCCGACACGCACGACCATGCGCGCCGCGCGGCCCGTCTGGCGCAAGTCACGTATGACGAATTGCCTGCCATCATGACGCCACAAGCGGCGAAAGCGGCGTTATCGTATGTGCTGCCGCCGATGCGCTTGATGCGTGGCGATGCTGAAGCGGCGTTTGAGACGGCGCCGCATGTAGTCAAAGGGCAGTTATATGTAGGTGGACAGGAACAGTTTTATCTGGAAGGACAGATTTCCTACGCGATTCCAAAAGAGGCGCAGGGCATGCTGGTGCTCTGTTCTACCCAGCACCCTAGCGAGATGCAACACGTGGTGGCGCATGCGCTGGGAGTGCACTCGCATAACATCACGGTCGAATGCCGGCGCATGGGTGGCGGCTTTGGCGGCAAGGAATCGCAATCGGCCCTGTGGGCTGCAGCGTCTGCGATTGCGGCAGCGAAACTGAAACGCCCCGTCAAGCTGCGCGCCGACCGCGACGACGACATGCTGGTGACGGGCAAGCGCCACTGTTTTTATTATGAGTACGAAGTGGGCTACGACGATGACGGAAAAATTCTGGCCGCCAGGGTCGACATGACCACGCGCGCCGGTTATTCGGCAGATTTGTCTGGCCCCGTCGCTACGCGCGCCGTCTGCCATTTCGATAACACCTATTATTTGTCCGATGTGGACATTCGTGCTGCCTGCGGCAAGACCAACACGCAGTCGAACACGGCTTTTCGTGGTTTTGGCGGCCCGCAAGGGGCGATTGCAATCGAGTATGTGATCGATGAAATCGCCCGCCACTTGCAGCGCGATGCGCTCGATATCCGCCTGCTCAATTTTTATGGCCGCAACGATACTGAGGGGCGCAATGTCACGCCCTACGGGCAGAAGATCGTCGATAACGTGATCCACGAGATTGTGGCTGAACTGGAAGAGAGCAGCGATTACCGCGCGCGCCGCGTCGCCATCGATGCCTATAACGAAGCCAGTCCTGTCCTGAAGAAAGGCCTGGCATTCACACCGCTGAAATTCGGCATTGCCTTCAACGTTACCCATCTGAACCAGGCTGGTGCGCTGGTGCATGTGTATGTGGATGGTTCCGTGCTGGTTAACCATGGCGGCACGGAAATGGGGCAAGGCATCAATACCAAGGTCATGCAAGTGGTGGCGCATGAATTGGGTCTTGATTTGCATCATGTGCGGGCCACGGCCACGGATACCAGCAAGGTGGCCAATACCTCGGCCACAGCCGCTTCGACCGGCGCCGACCTGAACGGCAAGGCGGCGCAGGATGCGGCGCGCCAGATCCGTGAACGGCTCGGTGATTACGCGGTCAAACTGTATGGCGGCGATGCCGCGTCGGTGCATTTTTTTGATAACCATGTGCACGTGAATGGTCACGTCGTGGCGTTTCCCGAGCTGGTGCAAAAGGCGTACTTGGCGCGGGTGCAGCTATGGTCTGACGGTTTTTATGCCACGCCCGGTTTGCACTGGGATGCAAAGACGATGACGGGCCACCCATTTTCGTATTACGCCTATGGCGCCGCGGTGGCCGAAGTGGTGGTCGATACTTTGACGGGCGAATGGAAGCTGCTGCGCGCCGATGCCTTGTATGATGCGGGCCAGTCGCTCAATCCTGCGATTGATATCGGCCAGGTGGAAGGCGCGTTTATCCAGGGCATGGGCTGGCTGACAACGGAGCAATTATGGTGGAATGGCGCGGGCAAGCTGATGACGCATGCGCCATCGACGTATAAAATTCCCGGCGTCTCCGATTGCCCGGAAGACTTCCGCGTCAAACTCTTCCACAACCGCAATGTGGAAGACAGCATCCACCGCTCCAAGGCCGTTGGTGAGCCGCCGCTGCTGCTGCCGTTTTCCGTTTTCTTTGCTATCCGCGACGCCATTTCCAGCGTGGCCGGCCATCGCGTGCAACCGCCGCTGAACGCACCCGCTACCAGCGAAGAAATCCTCAAGGCGGTGATGGCCGTACAAGCGGCAGCCAGTCCGGTGCAGGAGCGGTGATGAGCGACTGGCTGACAGCGTCAAGAAATGAAGACGGCACGCAGGCATCGGTGCTGGTGACGGTTGCCCTGGTGGAAGGCTCGGGTCCACGCGAAGCGGGCGCAAAGATGCGTGTCAGCCTCGATGGCCAGGTCGATACCATAGGCGGTGGCCACCTGGAATTGCGCGCCGTGGAAATCGCCAAGACCATGCTGATGACGGGCGTCAATACTGCTTGCCTGGAACGCTTTGCGCTGGGTCCCAGCCTGGGCCAGTGTTGTGGCGGCGTCGTGTATCTGGTCTTCGAGCCGGTCGATGCTGGTTTGACGCAGGTGCTGGAGATGTTGCGCGAGCGCCGCCAGCAAGATAGCTGGCGGGTGACGGCGCTCGATGGCGACGCAGTGTCGGCCCTGTTCGATGCACAGACAAACTTGCTGGCAGGTACGCCCATGCAGGCGCCCGCGCATGTACCCACAACCTTTTCACGCGAGAGGGGTACGCATGTGGCGCAAGATGGTAGCGGGCGGCGCTGGCTGATCGATCCTTGCCTGGCGCCGCGCGCGCATCTGACACTGTTTGGCGCCGGCCACGTGGGCGCCGCCATCGTGCGGGCGCTGGCCGACTTGCCGTGTAATATCACCTGGGTCGATGAACGCGAGGATATGTTCCCCGCACATATGCCCGATAATGTGCGCATCGCCGCCACCGACATGCCCGAGGAATTCGTCGCCATGGCGCCTGCCGGTGGCAGCTTTTTGGTCATGACACACAGCCATGCGCTCGATCAGCGCTTGACGGAAGCCATCATGGCACGCGAGGATGGCGGCTGGTTTGGTTTGATCGGCTCGCACACCAAGCGCAAGCAGTTTGAACACCGCTTGCAAATACGCGGCGTGCCCGCCGAACGTATCGCCGCCATGGTATGTCCTATCGGCATGCCGGGCATACACAACAAGGCGCCGGCCGTGATTGCCGCCTCGGTTGCCTGTCAATTATTAATGGTGTGGGAGGAAGCTGCACAAGCAGCCCTGGCTACACCGCTGCGGCTGGTGTCTACCAGTCTGCCAGCGCGCCGCAAAAAGCGCGCAGTTCATCAGTTATAGAAAGAGTTCATGTTGACAGTACCCGTATCATCGCAAGCTTATCGTGCCAGCTTGCTGCACTTTCACGCCGATCCCGCTTTCAGCGAGCAGGCCCATGCCTGGCATGAAGATGGCTTGCTGATCGTGGCCGATGGCAAGATTGTCGCTGCCGGTGATTTTGTACAGTTGCAGGCCAGCTTGCCGCCCGGCACGAACATTGTTGATTACCGGGGCAAGCTGATCGTGCCGGGATTTATCGATACCCATCTGCATTTCCCGCAAACGGAAATGATCGCTTCGCCTGCCCCTGGCCTGTTGCCATGGCTGGAAACGTATACTTTTCCCACCGAGCGCAGCTTTGCCGATCCGGAACATGCGCGCGATGTCGCCGAGTTTTTTCTCGATGAGCTGCTGCGCTGTGGCACCACCACGGCGATGGTGTATGGCAGCGTGCATCCGCAATCGGTCGATGCCTTCTTTACGGCCAGTGAAGCGCGTGGTTTACGCATGGTGGCAGGCAAGGTCATGATGGACCGCAACTGCCCAGAGTTTTTGCGTGACACGGCGGAGTCGGGCGCACGCGAAACGGAAGCGCTGATACAGCGCTGGCACAAGCACGGCCGTTCGCTGTATGCCATCACGCCCCGCTTCGTGCCCACCTCTACGAATGAACAAATGTTTCTGGCGGGCGAACTGGCGCGCGCCTACCCCGATACTTATTTGCAGACCCACGTATCGGAAAACGAAGATGAATGCCGCTGGGTGCGCCAATTGCATCCGCAGGCGCGCAGCTACCTGGATGTGTATGACAGCTACGGCATGCTGCGCCCGCGCGCCATGTTTGGTCATTGCATCTGGCTCGACGAGCGCGACCGTGAGCGCATGGCCGAGACAGCCTCGGCGGCGGCGGTTTGTCCCACATCAAACTTGTTCCTGGGCAGTGGCCTGTTTGATTTCGAACAGGCCGATGCAGCGCGCATGCTGATCTCGCTGGCGACCGACGTGGGGGCTGGCACGAGTTTCTCGATGTTGCAAACCATGAACGAAGCCTATAAAGTAGCACGCTTGAAAGGCAGTTATCTGCCCGCCATGCGCATGTTTTACCTGGCGACCCTGGGCGCGGCGCGCAGCATGCAGCTCGAAGGCACGCTCGGTAATTTCAAGCCGGGCACGGAAGCCGACTTTATCGTGCTCGACAAAAAATCCACGCCGCTGCTGGAACGCCGCACGGCTGCCTGCCAGAGTCTGGAAGAGTTGTTGTTTGCTTTCGCCTTGCTGGGCGATGACCGCAGCGTGGCTGCTACTTACTCGGGGGGCAACTGCGTGCATGTGCGGTAGCGGGCTGAACCTTTTCCTGAACACCCCACTTATTGAGAATGCTGATGCAAAAGAAAATCCCTGCTCTGACCCTGGCCGCCATGCTGGCGCTATCTGGCGTCGCTCATGCTGTCACCCCGGCCGCCACCCCGGCGGCCAACGAAGCGGCCACCGCGCGTCATTTCGCCGCGCTGGTGTCGGGCACGCAGCCGAAGACGGCCGAGCTGAACCTGTTCTTTTCCATGATGCCCAAAGGCGGCGATCTGCATCATCATTACTCGGGCGCCATTTATGCTGAGCAATTTCTCGATTGGGTCGACAAGGAAAACTACTGCGTCAACAAGACCACCTACCGCATCGAAAGCCAGAAAGACGTGATCGCCGCCGAGCGCGCCAAGCCGGCCGGCCAACGCAACTGCTTGTCCTCGTCGGAAGTGTTTGCCGATCCTGGCCTGTATGCGGAATTGCTGCAGCGCTGGTCGACCAAGGATTTTTATAACCATGGCGGCATCCAGACCCCGCCTGACCGTACCTTTTTTGATACGTTTGGCTATTTCGGCCCGGTTGCCTCGACCAATACCGCCGATGGCTTGAAAACCCTGAAGCAGCGCGCCATCGCCGAAAACCTGAGCTATATCGAAACCATTTTCGAATTGTCGCCCTTCATATCGAATCCACAGTTCGACCAGCAGGCGCTGGCGCCAGGCTTGACGCCGGCCGCGCTGCACACCCTGTTAGCCGGCTGGACGCACAACCTGGAGCAGGACGCTGCCTTCCAGAAAAGCATCACCGCCTATAACGATAACGTGAACACCAGTAGCGCCGGCATCGACGACGCCAACTTCACCATGCGCTACCAGGCTTATGTGCTGCGCTTCCTGTCGCCGTCACAAGTGTTTTCGTCGATGGTCGCCGCCTTCAAGGCTGCCAGCCTGAACCCGCTGGTGGTGGGCGTCAATATCGTGGGCCAGGAAAGCGTGAATGTATCGATGCGCGATTACAGCCTGCACATGGAAATGTTCAAGTTCCTCAAGGCCAAGTATCCGCACGTGAAGATCGCCCTGCATGCCGGTGAACTGGCGCTGGGCATGGTGCCGCCGGAAGGCCTGGCCTTCCACATCGCCGAAGCCGTCGATGTGGCTGGCGCTGACCGTATCGGTCACGGCATGGATATCGCCTATGAGCACAATGCCCTGGCCACCATGCAGAAAATGCGCGAGCGCGGCATTCCCGTGGAAGTGAACCTGACCAGCAACGATTACATCCTGGGTATCAAGGGCCAGGCCCATCCAGTGACCTTGTACCGCAAGTACGGCGTGCCGTTCGTCATTTCCACCGATGATGCCGGCGTATCGCGTAACACCTTGTCGAATGAGTATGTCTTGTTTGCCAGCCAGTACAAGACCGATTACGCGGAAATCAAGAAGCTGTCTTACAACAGCTTGCGTTACTCCTTCCTGGCTGATGCGGATAAACAACGTTTGCTGAAAGCACTTGATGTCCGCTTTGCGAAATTTGAGGCGCAGGTCGCTGCGTCTGATCAGCCTGTCAAAGGCAGCAAGCCGTAAGTTGCTTGATAGTTAAAATTTACGTGATTCTGCGGCCGGATTTTCCGGCCGTTTTTCTTTCTTCCTTTTACCTTAATTGATGATTGATTGGCAACTCTGTGGCGGCCAAGCGACACAATTAACGGCAGATGCATATCTTTATATGATTTCCTAATTGAATCAATTTCAAGCACATATTGCTCATTTATAATTTCGCGCCATAGGCCCGGACCATGCGAAGACGATATCAAATTCCCGATTTCTGACCTGGTATTTATACTTTTTGTATATAAATATCTAAAGTAAAACGTATTTGTCATCCATTTTTTGATGATGCATAGTGAGATCAGACTGATATTAAAAAGTCACATTTCACCTCTTCGAGGTGGTCTTTATCGGGCATTTGCAGTAGATCCAGATGACAAGTCCAGTGAAATCATTCGTCGCACAAGGATGTGTCGAATTTCACGACGAGTCATAGCCGTGTCACAGTCCTGACATATTTAACAATTACACTGCCGCCTGGCCTGTACGTCCGGTCAAGTTTGTTAAGTGAATGACAAAGGAGCTAGCGCCCTGCGTTATTGCGAATGAAGCAAGTGAGTCATTCGTTTTTTGCTTGAATATGGATGGTTTGTGTCAGGAAGCGCAGGCAGTGCAGGGTCCAGCAGAGGCCCGCAGCCAGGCCGGTCCCCGTCAAGGTCCGTTGCCAGTCCAGCCGGCGTAACAGTTGCAGCATCGTAAAGAGGGAATCTTGTGTTGGTGATGGTGTGTGGCCTAGCCAGGCACCAGAGCAAGCCAGGATTCTCAAAAAATAATAGTCTTTTCTGGGGTTAAAGATGATCAATCACAAACGACTTCGGCTAACGCAAATCGCGTTAAGCCTGTCTATTGCACTGGCGGCGGCACCATCGTTCGCACAGAACACCACGTCCGCTATCGGCGGACGTATTTCCGCTGGTGATGGCAAGCCTGCTGCAGGCGCCGTCGTTACCATTGTGCACACCGAATCGGGCTCCGTCAGCAATGTGACGACCGATGCGGAAGGCCGTTACGTTGCGCGCGGCTTGCGTGCGGGCGGTCCTTACACGATCACCGTCACCAAAAACGGTGAAGTGGAAAAACGCGAAAACGTGTTCCTGCAATTGGCTGAAACGGCCAACGTGGACGCTACCCTGGGCGCCCCTGAAATGCAGGTCGTGAAAGTGAGCGGCAACGCCGCCCGCGCGCAGATTTTCAATAGCACCAATATGGGCGCCGGCACCAGCATCAGCAACACTGATCTGCAAACCCAGGCGTCGATCTCGCGCAGCCTGCAAGACTATGCCCGCGTCGATCCGCGTTTGTCGCAAACCGACAAAGGCCGTGGTGAAATCTCGA
Source organism: Janthinobacterium saanense (assembly GCF_014200675.1). Taxonomy (GTDB): domain Bacteria; phylum Pseudomonadota; class Gammaproteobacteria; order Burkholderiales; family Burkholderiaceae_D; genus Janthinobacterium. Next base: position 11,121 of record NZ_JACHCI010000003.1, read on the forward strand.
TGGGTGGCCAAAATTCGCGCTACAACTCGATGACCATCGACGGCGTGGCTGTGAACGATACCTTCGGCCTGGAAGCTTCTGGTACTGCTACCGGCAAACAGCCGATCTCGATCGAAGCGATCCAGTCGGTGCAAGTGAACGTCGCCAACTATGATGTGACCCAAAAGGGCTATACCGGCGCCAACATCAACGCCGTGACCAAATCGGGTACCAACACTGTCAAAGGCAGTGTGTACTATGTATTCCGCGACGATAGACTGGCAGGCGACCGTTACAACGATACCGCTGGCACGTATGCGGCAGCACCAAAGTCAAAGGACACCACCAAGGGTATCACCATGGGTGGACCTTTGATCCAGGACAAATTGTTCTTGTTTGCGAACTATGAGAAAACAGCAAGCTCGCGCAGCTCGCCGTCATTTGGCCCAATCGGCAGCTCGGCTACCAACGTTGCCATCTCGCAGTCGGCCATCGACAGCGCTATCGCGATTGCCAAAGACAAATATGGCATGGATATCGGCAGCTCGGCCATCCCAAGCGGTACCGAATTTACCGCCACTGAGAAACTGCTCAAGCTCGATTGGAACTTGACCGATACCCAGCGCGTGATGTTGCGTTACTCGAAGAGTGATCAGGCTGAGCCGATTTTCGTCGGCTTCAGCCCGACCGGTATTTCGTTGAGCTCGTACTGGTATTCCCAGCAAAAGAGCCTGGAAACTGTCGTTGGCCAATGGACGGCCGAGTGGAGTCCGGCTTTCTCGACCGAGGTCAAGGTGTCGAGCCGCAAATATAATAGCGTGCCGAATAATAATGCCAAGCTGCCGTCGATTGGTTTCCGCTTCTCCGGTCCAGTGCCGGACGGTGCGACTGGTCTGAATAGTACTGACCGCTTCCTCAATTTCGGTACCGAGCAAAGCCGTCAAATGAACGTGCTGCGCACCGACACCCGTGACGCCTACTTTGGCGCCAACTGGAACGTGGGCGACCATGAAGTCAAGTTCGGCACGGATTACAGCGAGAACAAGATTTATAATGCGTTCTTGCAGAACGTCAACGGTAACTACACCTTTGGCTGTATCGACAAGATCAAGTATTCCTTCGATCAAAGCGGTAATTTCCTCTGCACCGGCGCGACCGCGACTGCAGCCCGCATCCAGGCCGCTATCCTCGAAAACTTCAGCCTTGGCCGTCCGACTGTCTACAACTTGCAAGCAGCCGTTCCAGGCAGCACGCTCGATGACGCTATCGCCCGTTTCAATCTGAAAAACATCGGCCTGTTCGTGCAAGATACGTGGACCGTCAACAAACAGCTGACGGTGAGTGCCGGTCTGCGCATTGATGGTGCCCGCATCGGCGACAAGCCGCTGCGCAATGATATCGCTGCCTTGCCAGTCGGCCCATTGGTGAATGGCCGTCAAACTGGTGGTTTCGGTATCGACAATACCCACACCATCGATGGCCAGAATCTGTATCAGCCACGCGCTGGCTTCAACTACAAGTTCGACACTGCACGCCCAACCCAGATACGCGGCGGCTTCGGTCTGTTCCAAGGCGCTGCGCTGGCAGTCTGGCTGGGTAATCCTTTCCAGAACACTGGTGTCGTGCTGCGTAACATCAGCTGCACCTATGCTGCCGGTACTTGCCCGTCTGATGGTGGCTTTTTCAGCCCGGATCCAAACAAACAGCCGACCAACGTGGTCAGCACGATTCCTGCTGCAAAGGTTGATACACTGGCAACCAATTTGGCCCAGCCATCGGTCTGGAAAGCCAACCTGGCATTCGAACATGAGCTGCCATGGTACGGTCTGGTCGTGGGCGCGGAATACTTGCGCACCAAGACCAAGGATGCGATTTATTATCAAGAGTTGAACCTGGGCGCACCGAACCGCGTCGGTAGCGACGGCCGTCCTCTGTACTACTCGGACAACGGTTACAACCCGAATTGCTGGAATGCTTCGGGCGCCTTGACCGGTGGCACCGGTTGTACGACCCGCACCAAAGGCGCCAACAACGCCGCCTTTGGCCAAGTGTTGCAAGCAACCAAGACCGACAAGGGCGAAGGCAATCTGCTGACCCTGTCGCTGCGCAGCCCGATGCGTGACGGCCTGTCGTGGGGTACTTCGTACACCTACACGGACGCCACTGAAGTGTCGCCGCTGACTTCGTCGACTTCCAGCTCGAACTGGGGTGGCCGTGCCGTGTTCAATCCGAACGAAAACGTCGCGTCCAACTCGAACTATCTGGTCAAGGATCGCTTCACTGCCAACGTTACCTGGCAAAAACGCTTCTTCGGCGAGTATCGCACCAGCTTCGGCATGTTCTATGAAGGCCGTAGCGGCAAGCCATACAGCTGGACGTTCAACAACGACATGAATGGCGACGGCTTGGCTGGCAATGACTTGCTGTACATCCCGAAAGCACCGGGCTCCGGCGAAGTCGCGTTCTATGGCGCAACGCCAGCGGCGCGCGCCGCCAACGAAGCCGCTTTCTGGGCCGTCGTGAACGCCAATGGCGATCTGCGCAATTCGGCAGGTGGCGTTGTCAATCGTAACAAGAGCTTTGCGCCATGGACCAATAACTTCGACATGCGTATTAGCCAGGAAGTACCGGGCTTTTTCAAAGGTAATAAAGGTATCGTTACCCTGGACTTCCTGAACGTAGGCAATATGATCAACCGTAACTGGGGCCATATCACGGAGGTGCCGTTCCAAGGTGCTGGTGGTCTGGTGCGCAGCTTTGTTGACTATATGGGTATCGATGCACAAGGCCGTTATATCTACAACACCCGCCCTGTATCGAGCCTGCAAACCCGTCAAACCGCGGGTGAGTCGCAGTGGGCAGTGCAAGCTACCGTCAAGTACGAATTCTGATGTCGTAATGTCGGTGTAACTTAAAAAACGGCTGGTGGCGACACCAGCCGTTTTTTTTATAGGCAAGATGGTTTACTCTTTCCCCTTTTTACAGAATACGAATTCCATGGCTCACTTTCTACGCACACCGGTCGCCAGCGCGGCCCTGATCCTGGCCCTGTCGGCCTGCAGCCATTTTGCTCCCGCCCCGATTGCTGCGCGCAGCGGCCCGGTTGAAGTGAACCTGGTCGCCCTCAACGACTTCCACGGCAATCTCGACCGCAGCAAGTTCAGCTACACCAGCGTGAGCGACCCTGCCAGCAAGACGGTGGATGCGGGTGGCATCGATACCTTGTCCGGCGCCCTGGCGGCGTGGCGTCGCGAAGATGCGCAACTGATTTTTGTCGGCAATGGCGACCTGATAGGCGCCAGCCCTGGCATGTCGTCGTTGTGGGCCGATGAACCGAGCATCGTGGCCATGAATATGCTGGGCATGAAAGCCAGTTCGGTGGGCAACCATGAATTTGACCAGGGCAAGGCGGAATTGCTGCGCCAGCAACGCGGCGGCTGCGAGTCGGTCCGTGCGGACAAGGCCTGCAAATTTGCGCCTGACTTTACCGGCGCCCGTTATCAGTATCTGTCCGCCAATGTGATCGATACGCAAACGGGCAAGCCGCTATTGCCTGCCTACCAGATTGAAGAAGCGCATGGCGTCAAGGTGGGCCTGATCGGCGCCGTGCTGCAAAATACCGCCTCGGTCGTCATGGCCAGTGGTATCGTGGGCTTGAAATTTGGCGATGAAGCCGACGCCATCAACGCTACCTTGCCCGCCTTGCGCGCGCAGGGCGTGGGCGTGTTCGTGGTCTTGCTGCATCAAGGCGGCGAGACGGAAGAGGCGGTTGACCAGGCCGATTGCAGCAAACTCAAGGGGCCGGTAGTCGACATCGCCAAACGCCTCGATCCGGCGATTCAAGTGGTCATCAGCGGTCACTCGCACAAGGGCTACTTGTGCCGCGTCAATGGCCGGCTGGTGACGCAAGCAGAAATGGGCGGGCATATGTTGACGCGCATCAAGCTGAAGGTTGACCCCGCCAAGAATACCGTGCTGAGCGCTAATGCGCAGAACGTTGTCATGTTGCCGGGCGCTTATGCGCCGGACCCAGCCGTGGCCGCTTACCTGGCCTTGATTAAAGAACGCAGTCTGCAAGCGTTGTCGCGTCCTGTGGCCGCGATTACCGTGCCTGTCGTAGGCCGCGAGACCAAGGGTAGTGGCGAGTCGCCGCTGGGCGATATGGTGGCTGACAGTACTTTGTTTGGCACGCGCGCTGCCGGTGCACAAATTGGCCTGATGAATAATGGCGGCATCCGCAAGGACCTGGAGGCGGGTGCGGATCTGATGACCAATGTGGGCCAGAACCAGGCGGTGCTGCCGTTCGGTAACACCCTGACGATCGTCAGCCTGTCCGGCGCGCAAATCCGCGCCCTGCTGGAACAGCAATGGCTCGATGCGGATGCCGAAGATGGCAATTTGCTGCAAGTATCGGAAGGCTTCAGCTACCGCTGGGATAGTACGCGCCCGCAAGGCCAGCGCGTACTGCCGGGCAGCATCACCTTGAATGGCGTGGCGCTCAATGATAGTGAACAATATCGTGTCGCCGCCAACAATTTCCTGGCCGGTGGCGGCGACCGTTTCAGCGTGCTGGCGCAAGGCACGCGCCGGCTCGACACGGGTGTGCGCGACATCGACGCCTTCAGCGACTATCTGATCGACCGTGCACGCAGCGGCAAACCGGCAGGCAGCACCACCGCCGCCGGCCGCATCGTGCGCGTCAAATAATTCAACCCAAGGAAAAAAACCATGCGTCGTCTCTTATTCTCCGTTCTGCTGTCCAGCCTGTTCGCAGGCAGTGCCCACGCCGATTTCACGATACCCGGCTTTGAGCTGGTGCACACGTCACCCGTGGAAACGAGCTTGACCAATCCCGACCTGCGCGAGCCGGCCGTGGTCTGGAGCGAGCTGTTCGATTCCGCCAAGAAAGAGATCGTCATCGCCCAGTTCTACGCCGTCAGCAAACCGGGCACGGCCTTTGAAAAAGTGCTGGCCAGCCTGACGGCCGCGGGCCAGCGTGGCGTCAAAATCCGCTTCCTGCTCGACCAGAAAGGCGTGGGCCTGTCGGAAGCGACTACGATAGCGCGCATCAAGGCGATTCCGAACCTGGAATTGCGCATCATCGATTACAACAAAGTGACGGGCAATGGCATCGTGCACGCCAAATACCTGGCCGTCGATGGCCAGGTCGCCTATGTCGGCAGTCAGAACTTCGATTGGCGCTCGTTCGAACACATCCATGAAACGGGCTTGAAGATCACCGAGCCGACCATTGTGAAGCAGGTACAAGCCATCTTTGAACAGGATTGGCAGGCGCAGGCTTTGACCTCGCAAGGCGGCCGCGCTACAGTGCTCAACAGCAAGGAAGTGCCTGCGAACTACGCACAGAATGCTTTCTTGCTGGCCAGCCCGAATGCGTATAACCCAGCCGGTGTGGGCGATTCGGAAACCGGCTTGCCTGCCTTGCTGGCGGAAGCGAAAAGCGAAGTGCGCATCCAGCTGCTCGACTACGCACCGCTGTCGTATGGCCCGAACCGCACGCGTCCCTACTACGCCGTGATCGACAATGCGGTGCGCGCCGCCGCCACGCGCGGTGTCAAGATCAAGTTGATGGTGTCCGCCTGGAATACGGAAGAGCCTGCCATGGCTTATTTGAAAAGCCTGGCGCTGGTGCCAAACGTGGAAATCCGCATCGTCACGATCCCCACCGCCTCGACCGGTTTTATCCCGTTTGCCCGCGTGATCCACAGCAAGACCATGGTCATCGACGGCAAGCTGGCCTGGGTAGGCACCAGCAACTGGTCGGGCGGCTATATGGACTTGTCGCGCAACCTGGAAGTGGTAATGCGTAATGAAGCCATGGCGCAACGCCTGGCAGCCCTGCACGAACAGACTTGGAGCTCGCCGTACGCCCAGCCTATTGATATCAATAAACATTATCCCAAGCCTGCCAAAGGCACGCCGCAGCTAGCCGGGAAGGAATGAGCATGAAAAAAATAGCATGTGTGCTGGCGCTGGGCGCCGCTTTCGCGACAGGCAATGTATTGGCCTGGGGTAATGATGGCCACCGTGCCGTGGGCGCCATCGCCGACCAGTTGCTCAAGGGCAGCGTGGCTCAGGCCGAATTGAACAAATTGCTGTTGCCTGGCGAAAGCCTGGAAAAGATCGCCAACTGGCCCGATTGCGTGAAGGGTACGTATTGCGGTCCGCAAACGCCGGAAATGCTGGCCTATGTGGCGGCCAATCCCAAGCATAGCGAATACCATTACACGGATATTCCCTTCCAGAACGCGCATTACCACGACCATGACGTGGGCAGCGCCGACGACGATATCGTGCAAACCTTGAAGCAGGCAATTCTGGTGCTGCAAGGCAAAGATGATCCGGCGACCAATCCGCACCAGTTCACCAAACGCCAGGCTTTGATCCTGATCACCCACCTGGTGGGCGATATCCACCAGCCGCTGCACGTGGGCGCTGCGTTCGTGGCCAAGGATGGCCATTTCGTGGTGCCAGCCACGCAGGCGCAAGTCGATGAAGTGGCGATTTTCGATGCGCGTGGCGGTAACAACCTGTTGCTGGACGATGCGAAAATCACGGCCCTGTCGGACGCTACCATCCCTGCGCCCTTGCCAGCGGAAGAGGGCGCGGCCAAGCCGGCCAGCACGTATCCGAAATCGCCGACCAAGCCGCTGCATTCCTACTGGGATACAACGGTAGTCGATTACGCCATGCGCCGTTTGAGCACACGCACGCCTGAGCAATTTGCCCGAAAAGTGATCGCCAGCCAGCCGCAGGTGAGCGTGAATACGGGCGACCCGGTCACCTGGCCGTACCAATGGGCGGACGAGTCGCTGGCCGCGTCAAAAATAGCGTACACCGATGTGGTGGCCGGTCCCGCCACGCAGCAGACCAGCCGCAAGGGCGATGTCTACAATGTGTGGGCCTTGACGGTGCCGGACAATTACCCAGTGCCCAGTTCGGCGCTGGCGAAGCAGCAGCTGATCGAGGGTGGTTATCATCTGGCATCGCTGTTGCAGGCGATCTGGCCATAAATCACCGCATCATGCGGATATAAAAAAAGCGAAGCCCGTGGGCTTCGCTTTTTGCATCGGGCTAAGGGCAACTTAGCGCGATTTGACGAACGGTATGCCGATCGCTTTCGGCGCGACCGATTTCGCCATCAAGCCTGCCAGCACGATCACGGTGACGACGTACGGCACCATCTGGATCAGCGAGCCGGGGATGCGGCCCACGATAGGCAAGTCCACGCCTTCGATCTGGATCTGGATGGCGCTGAAGAAGCCGAACATCAGGCAGCCGAGGAAGGTGTACACAGGACGCCAGTTGCCGAACACCATGGCCGTCAAGGCCAGATAGCCGGCGCCGGCCGACATGTCGCGCAGGAAGAAGCCGCTTTGCACGATGGCCAGGTAGGCGCCCGAGAACGAGCACAGGATGCCGGCCACCAGCATGGCCAGGTAGCGGGTCGCTTCCACGCTGATACCGGCCGAGTCGGCCGCATGCGGGTTTTCACCGCAGGCGCGCAGGCGCAGGCCGAAACGCGTGTGGTACAGCAACCAGTGCACCAGCGGTATCAACAGGAACGCCAGGTAGACCAAAATGGAATGGCCGCCGATCAGGTGAGCGTAGACCCAGCCGATGAAGGGAATGTTTTCCACATACTGGGTACCCGGCAAGACCACGTCGAACAGGCGTGCATTGCCCAGGTCGGGCGTGCGGCCGCCTTGCTGGAAGAAAAATTGCGCCAGAACAAAAGTCAGTCCGCTCATGGCGATGTTGATCGCCATGCCGGCCACCAGCTGGTTACCCTTTTGCGTAATGCTGACATAGGCCTGCAGCAGGGCCAGGGCCACGCACACCAGCATGCCGACGGCCATGCCGTAATACGGGTTTTGCGTGGTGTAGGCGACGGCCGCCGAGGCAAACGCGCTGGCCAGGATCTTGCCTTCCAGGCCGATGTCGATCATGCCGCTGCGTTCGGCGAACAGGCCAGCCATGGCGGCGAAGATCAGTACCGGCGCATTGCGCACGGTCGATACCAGGATGCTGGCGAAATGAAAGTCGTCGAGTGTCATGGTTTAGCCTTTGATGCGCTTGAGCAGGGCGGAAATAGCCGGGGCGTAGAAGTTTTCCATCGCGCCGCAGAACAGGATGATCAAGCCCTGGATAAAGATGAAAGTTTCAGTCGGGATATTCGGTTTTTCCAGCGACAGGTCGAAGCCGCCCTGGATCAGCGCGCCAAACAGCACCGCCGACAGGAAGATGCCGACCGGATGCTGGCGGCCCATCAGGGCAATCGCGATACCGACGAAACCGGCGCCACCGACGAAGTTCAGCGACAGGTAATGGGTAGAGCCCATCACGGAGTTGACCGAACCCAGGCCCGCCAGCGCGCCCGAGATCAGCATCACGATGATGATCATCTTGCTGATCGACACGCCTGCATAGTGGGCTGCGTGCTTGTTCAAGCCCGTGGCGCGCAGCTTGAAACCCCACGAGGAACGCGAGACCATCACACCGTAGATGACCAGCGCAACAATTGCCAGCAGGAAGCTGATGTTCAGCGGCGTGTCGCCCAGCGACGGGAACCAGGTATTGAGCAGCGGCATGGCACCGGCGTCCGCAAATACGCGGCTGGCGGTGTTTTGCTCGCCTGGCGGGATCAGGTATTTCACGATCACGAAGTTCATCAGGCTGGCCGCGATGAAGTTGAACATGATGGTGGTCACCACGATGTGGCTGCCGCGCTTGGCTTGCAGATAACCAGGCAGGAAGCCCCACAGCGCGCCGAACAGCGCCGCGCCTATCATGGCGACCGGAATCAAGAGCCAGGCAGGCAGGGTATGGTCGAAGGCCAGCATGGCCACCGTCAAGCCCAGGCCGCCGATATACATCTGGCCTTCGCTGCCGATATTGAACAGGCCAGCCTGCATCGCCACCGAGACCGACAGGCCGGTGAAAATAAAGGTACTGGCATAGAACAGCGTGTAGCTCAGGCCTTCCGGATTGAGCACGGCGCTGTGGACCAGGATGGACAGCGATTCCAGCGGGTCTTCACCCAGCAGATGAATCACCAGGGCTGCGACCAGCAAGGCCGACAGCAGGTTTAACATGGGCATGACAAAGGCTGTCGCCCAGCGTGGCAGGTCGTTATTCATGATTTATGCATTCCCCCCATCAAGAGACCGATGCGGGTGGTATCGAATTCTTCAATTTTCAGTTCGCCGGTGATGCGTCCGCCGCACATGACCAGAATACGGTCGGCCAGCGCCCGCACTTCTTCCAGTTCGACCGACACCAGCAGGATGGCCACGCCGCTATCGCGCAGGGCCAGCAATTGTCTGTGGATGCTTTCTATGGTGCCGATATCGACGCCGCGTGTCGGCTGGCCGACCAGCATCATTTTCGGTTTTGCCAGCACTTCGCGCGCGATCACCACTTTTTGCTGGTTACCGCCCGACAGCAGACCGATGCGCAGATCCGGGTTGGCCGGACGCACGTCAAAGGTCTTCAGCAATTCCGCGCAGCGCGCACCGATGGCCTTGAAGTTGAACAGGCCCCAGCGGTTTTTCAGGCTGTCCTGATAACCAAGGATGGTGTTGTGCATGACAGAGAAATTTTTCACCACGCCATCGCGCAAGCGGTCTTCCGGGATGTGGGCGATGCCCAGTTTGCGGAAGGTCAACGGCAAGCCGTCGGCATCGGTACGCTTGCCAAACGGCAAGTCCTTGTCCAGGAAGCGCAGCTTGCCCGAACTTGGCAAACGCATGCCCGACAGGATTTCCAGCAGCTCGCTCTGGCCATTGCCCGACACGCCGGCAATCGCGACGATCTCGCCAGCGCGCAAATTGAAGCCGATATCGGCCAGCAGTTTTACCTGTTGTTCATCAGCCAGTTGCAGGTCGGCCACTTCCAGCACCGTGGCGCCCGGATTGTAGGGCGCGCGCGGCAAATGGCTCTGGATAGGGCGGCCCACCATCATATTGGCCAGCTCTTCTTTCGACGTACCGGCAGTGGCGACGGCGCCAACCACCGTGCCGCCGCGCATGACGGTGACGTTGTCGGTGATTTCCAGGATCTCTTGCAGCTTGTGCGTGATCAGGATGATGGTCTTGCCCTGTTCCTTGAACAGGCGCAGGATTTCAAACAGCGAAGCCGTTTCCTGGGCCGTCAGCACGGCCGTTGGCTCGTCGAGGATCAGGATATTGGCGCTGCGGTAAATCTGCTTGAGGATTTCCACGCGCTGCTGCGCACCGACCGACAAGTCTTCGATCTTGCTCAAAGGGTCGACGTCGAGGCGGTAGCGCTCGCAAATTTCGCGCAGCTTGGTTTCCGCTTCGGCGCGGTGGCTGGCCAGGCGGAAGCCGCCTTCCGTACCAAGCATGATATTGTCGAGAACAGTAAAGTTCTCCACCAGCATGAAATGCTGGTGCACCATGCCGATGCCCAGGTTGATCGCTTCCTGGCTGTTGCGGATAGGCTGTACTTTTCCGTCGAGCAGGATTTCTCCGCCGTCGGCACGGTAATATCCGTACAGGATACTCATCAAGGTCGATTTGCCGGCGCCATTTTCCCCTACCAGGCCATGGATGCTGCCCTTGGCGATGGAGAAATTGACGTTGCTGTTCGCCTTCACATGTCCAAAGTGCTTGGAGATGCTGCGAAATTCTACTGCTGGCTGCATAGGTTCATAACTAGATAGTTTCATGGAAACGCGCCGCGCGGGGACCAGCCCCGGCGGCGCGCTTAGTGATGAAGAGTGAGTTTAGACCGGGCAGCTGCTGCCGACGCGGTAGTCGATCACTTTGACCTTGCCATCGATAATATCTTTACGCGCACCCAACACGCGCTTTTCGATTTCCGGCGTAATCAGCTTGCGGTTGTTCGCGTCGAGCGCCCAATCCACGCCGCCTTCTTTCAAGCCTTTGGACACCACGCCACCCTTCCAGGTACCGTTCTTGACTTCCATGAAGCTGTCGTAGACCGTGTTATCGACGCGCTTGACCATCGAGGTCAGGATGGTGCCTGGATACAGCGCGTTCTGGTTCGAATCGACGCCGATGGCCAGCTTGCCTTTTTCCTTGGCCATTTGCAAGGTACCCAGACCGCTGCCGCCAGCAACGGCGAAGACCACATCGACGCCGCGCTCGAATTGCGAGCGGGCCAGTTCGCTGCCCTTGGCCGGGTCATTCCAGGCGCTGGCGGTGGTGCCAACCATGTTTTGCGTAATCTCGGCTTTCGGATTGACCGACTTGGCGCCTTGCGCGTAGCCGCAGGCGAAGTTGCGGATCAAGGGAATGTCGATGCCGCCGATAAAGCCGACTTTTTTGCTTTTGCTGGCCATGGCTGCTGCCACGCCGACCAGGTAGGAGCCTTCTTCTTCCTTGAAGAGTACCGAGTTGACGTTGGCGCCAGTGGCCGTGCCGTCGATCAGCACGAATTTCACGTTGGGAAATTCCTTGGCGACTTTTTGTACCGCTTGTGTCTGGGAAAAGCCGATCGAAGCGATCATGTCGAGTTTTTTGCGCGCCAGGCCACGCAATACTTGCTCGGCTTGGGTGTCGCTGGACGCCTGCACTTCGATAAACGAGATGCCGGTATCTTTCTTGAAGCGCTCTGCGCCTTCGAAAGCGGATTGATTGAACGACTTGTCGAACTTGCCGCCCGCGTCATACACGATACCCAGTTTAGGGGTAGCCGCGGACGCTTGAGCAGCCAGCAATGCGGCTGCGATCGTCAAACTAAATTGTGTAAGTTTCATGAATTGGCTCCTGGAAGACCGATATTGTATATTTTTTATAGGGGAAACATCTAATTTGGGGCCGATTTAAGCTGTTTTTCATACACAAGGAAATGATTCCTTATCAACATTGCACCGTATCAGGCAAGATCATTGCTGGTCCAGCATGGTTTTATGTCTACAGTGTGATGCTCATGCAACAGTCGCGCCGCGTCTCTTTTATGGTTACAACATCGTGGCTATCGCCGGAACTGGCTGGAAGGCAAACACAGGACCGGCGCCGTGATGGGCGTCCAGACCACTATGCATCATGCCAGATATGTATGACAAATACGTTTTTGTTTAGGGATTTATATGTAAGGCGTATAAATCCTCAGGCCAAGATCAAGCTGCCGGTGGATTCAGGATATTCAGGAAGGCGCGTACCACCGGCGCATCATCGAGCGTGGTGTAACTGATATACAGGTTGGCGGACGGCGGATTGGTCTTGATGGGTAAAAACACCACGCCGGGCCAGCCGATGCGGCTGGTGGTTTCCGGCACCAGGGTCACGCCCAGGCCCGCGCCCACCATGGCCAGCAGGGTTTGCGGTTCGCTCGCTTCCTGGAAAATCACCGGTTCGAAGCCGGCGTTCACGCAGCATTGCACCAGGTAGCGGGGAAAGGCGGACTTGTCCAGGTTGAGGGTCAGCAGCGGTTCGTTGGCGATGTCGATCAGCTCGATGGATGTCTGTTTCGCCAGTGGATGGTGTTCATTGACGGCCACGCAGACATTTTCGCGGAAGCACAGTTCCTGGCGCAGATTGTCGTGGCGCAAGTCGTCATCGTTGAGTTTGGGTTCGCGCCAGAAACCCACGTCGATCTGCTTGGCGCGCAGCGCTTCATATTGGGCGTTGGGGCCGGACTCATGCAAAGTCCAGGTGACGCGGGGAAATTTGGTCTGGAATTCTTCCAGCAGGCTGGGGATAGGCCCCCACATGGCCGAGCCGACGATGCCCACGCGCAAGCGGCCCACTTCGCCACGGTCGATCTGGCGTATGGTGTCGATGGTCATGCGCATCTTGGCCAGCAAATCGGCTGCCTCGTTCATCAGCGCCTTGCCCGCCACTGTCAGCTCGAAAGTGCGCGTGGTGCGCGCAAACAGCCGCACGCCCAGTTCGCTTTCCAGTTTCATGATCTGCTGGCTCAGGGGCGGCTGCGAGATGTGCAGGCGCTCCGCTGCGCGGCTGAAGCTTTTCTCCTCAGCCACGGCGAGAAAATACTTTAACTGTTTCAGATCGATGGACATGCTTTCCTTGGCGTTGCTTGATGCTCGGGAATGGCGCGCCGGCACTGAAAGGCCGGCGCGCCTTGTTACAGTCCTATTATCGTGCCAGCACCGCCGGCATGGCAATGGCTAATGCCGCGCCGACCTTGGCATTGTGCTTGACCAGCGCAATATTGGTGGCCAGGCTGCGGCCATCCGTCAATTGCTTGATGCGTGCCAGCAGGAATGGCGTGACCTGTTTGCCTTTCACGCCGCCGGTGTCGGCTTCCTGCAACGCTTGCGCCGTGATGGCGTCGATTTCTTCCTTTGGCATCGCTTGCTCGGCAGGAACAGGATTGCTGACCACCACGCCGCCTTTCAAGCCCAGCTGCCACTTGGTGGCGATGAAGGCAGCCTGTTCAGCAGCGGTATCGAGGCGGAAATCTGCCTTGAAGCCGCTTTCACGCGTGAAGAAAGCAGGAAAACCTTCCTGGCCCACGCTGATGACCGGCACGCCATGCGTTTCCAGGTATTCCAGCGTCAGGCCGATGTCGAGGATGGATTTCACGCCTGCGCAGACCACGGCCACCGAAGTGTGCGCCAGTTCCTGCAAGTCGGCCGAAATATCGAAGCTGGTTTCCGCGCCACGGTGCACGCCGCCGATGCCGCCCGTAACAAACACGGCAATGCCGGCCAGTTCGGCGCAGATCATGGTGGCGGCCACGGTGGTGGCGCCCAGCTTGCCTTGCGACAGCACGAACGGCAAGTCGCGGCGGCTGACCTTCATGGCGTCGGGCGAGGTGCCCAGCAATTCCAGTTGCTCTGGCGACAGGCCCACGCAGATCTTGCCGTCGATGATGGCGATGGTGGCAGGCACGGCGCCGCCGTCACGGATGATCTGTTCCACTTCGCGCGCCATTTCCACGTTTTGCGGATAAGGCATGCCATGCGAAATGATGGTCGATTCCAGCGCCACGATGGCTTTGCCGGCGGCGCGCGCGTCTAGTACTTCTTGCGAGAAGGAAAGGAAATTGTGCAGCTGTGTCATGGTTTAGTCCTGTTGAAAAAGGGTAGGGGGAGGTGGCGCCAGGTCGGCGTCGTCGATATCGTCGAGCGCATCGGCCGAGATCAGCGGTGATACGGTGGCGTCGGATTCCAGGGTCATGGCGGCCAGCTTCAAGCCGCGCCGGCACGCCAGTTTCAAGTCATGCCTGTCGTGATACAGCGACCAGCAGACGGCGGCCGAGAAAGCGTCACCGGCGCCCGTCACGTCGACGGCATCGACTTCGCGCGCGGCCAGGTGGGAAATCGGGGCGTCCAGGCTCTCGCCATCGGTAAAGTACACGCCTTCGCCGCCACAGGTGACGATCACCTGGCGCGCGCCCTGGCGCTGTACTTCGCGGCAGGCGGCGCGCAGCTCGGCTGCCGTGGGCAAGGCCCGCGCCACGCGCGTTTCCAGTTCGCCACGGTTCAATATCAGCAGGCGCAAGCCCGTCAGGTCTTGCGGCAGATGGGCCATCTTCGGTTGCGAGACGGCCACGATCACCAGTGGCGCGGCATCGTTATTGCGCGCGTAGTCCAGCAGGGTGGTCACGCTGTCATGGCCCAGGTTCAGGTCGCACACGGTCAGGGCGGCAGCGGCGCGCTGGGGCTGGCGGCTGTGTAAAAAGGCCGGTGTCAGCTCTTCATATAGTTGCATGTTGGCCATCGCCAGCAGCATTTCGCCATGTTCATCGAGCACGGCGGTATAAGTGCCGCTGCCAGTGTTGCTTAAGTGCAAGCTGCCACGCATGTCGATGCCGGCTTCTTCTGCATGAGTCTGCAGCGCGTGGCCGGCCGCATCGTCACCCAGCGCCGTCAGCAAGGCGACGGGTATCGACAATCGGGCCAGGTTTTCCGCGATATTGCGGCCCACGCCGCCAAACACTTCTTCGGAACGCACCGGATTCGAGGTGCCCATCTGCAAGGTGGCCAGGGTGCGCATCTTGCGATCCAGGTTAGCCGCACCGATGCACAGCACGGGACGGCTGTCGGGCAGCACATAGGCGCGGCCCAGCAGCCGGCGTTCGCGGATCAGGCCCGCGATGTGGCCCGCCACGGCGGAGCGCGACAAGCCAAGTTCGCTCGCCAGGTCTTGCTGCGAGATGAAGGGATTGCCACGTATCAGGGCATACAGCTGGTCTTTTTTGGAGGGGTCGGTCACGGCAGCGATCAGTTGAAAACAATTGTCTTTAACTGTAAACATTTGTTTTATGGCTGTCAATCACTGTCTGAAGCCGCTGGCAGGCAGGCTCATGCATGCACTATAATATTGGCCATTTATATGTGTTTGATATAAATGCGCAAGAAAAATGGTATTTGCCTTACATAATCGCCTGATGCATAGTGGCGACCATGGCAATTTAAGCATTTCAGCAGCATTTTCAGCGAACACCCTCAGACACGCCTGTCTCGCCGAAATGCGGGCATAACAGCGCCGCAGATCGACGAACATCTAACTATTTCTTATTCCAGCAGAGGATCACCATGTCGAACAACGCCCCTTTCCACGCCGCCGAAATCATCCGTGCCCGCGCCCCTGAAAATTTCAAGCCGCGCGTGGCGATGATCCTCGGTTCCGGCCTGGGCGTATTGGCCGAGCAAATGACGGATTCCGTCAGCATCAGCTTTGACGAATTGCCAGGTTTTCCGATCAGCACCGTGCACGGCCATGCCGGCGAACTGGTGATCGGCACGCTGTCGGGCGTCGCTGTCGTCTGCATGAAAGGCCGCGGCCATTTCTACGAAGGCTACGGCATGGGCGTCATGACGAGCGCCATCCGCACCCTGAAACTGCTGGGCTGCGAAATGCTGTTCGTGACCAATGCCGCCGGTTCGCTGCGCCCTGAAGTGGACGCCGGCAGCCTGGTGGCCATCAGCGACCATATCAACCTGTTGCCAGGCACGCCGATGGTCGGCCCGAACGATGACCGTTTCGGCCCGCGCTTCTTCAGCATGGCCAACGCCTACGATGCCGACCTGCGCAACCTGGTCAAGGAAACCGCCGCATCGAACGGCATCACCCTGCACGAAGGCGTGTTTGTCGCTTACCCGGGCCCGAACTTTGAAACGGCTGCCGAGATCCGCATGATGGCCCGCCTGGGCGCCGACACGGTCGGCATGTCGGTGGTGCCGGAAGTGGTGTCGGCCCGTCATTGCGACCTGAAAGTGGTGGGCGTGTCCGTTATCACCAACCTGGCTGAAGGCATGTCGCCATTCGCCCTGTCGCACGAGCAAACCCTGAAATACGCGGCCATCGGCGCGAAAGACCTGGTGACCCTGATCCTGGCTTTCTTGTCCAAAGTAGCTGAAAAACCGCAAGCCTAAGCAGTCTTCTTCACGCCTCAGCGGCAGCGCCATCCACCGGCGCTGCCGCGCGGCAGGCCGGGAAAATCCGGCCTACACTGACCGCATCATCCCGCATTACATCCATAAAGCGAGCCTTATCATGTCACGCGCATTTATCCTCCTGCTTGATTCCTTCGGCCTAGGCGCGACGCCAGACGCCGCCAAGTATGGCGACGCAGGCGCCAATACCCTTGGCCATATTGCCAGCACTGTCGCCAAAAGCGGCAAGACCTTGAAACTGCCGGTCATGGAAAGCCTGGGCCTGGGCGCTGCCGCCCATCTCGCCAGCGGCGAATGGCCGGTTGGCTTCGACCAGCGCGACGGTTTTACCGGCGCTTACGGCGCCGCGCGCGAGCGTTCCACCGGCAAGGATACGCAGAGCGGCCACTGGGAAATCGCCGGTGTACCAGTCGAATTCGACTGGGGCTACTTCCCGCGCACCACGCCCTCGTTCCCGGCCGACCTGACCGGCAAGCTGCAAGCGCTGGCGGGCGTGCCCGGCTTCCTGGGCGACTGCCACGCTTCCGGCACCGACATCATCAACAAGCATGGCGATGAACATGTCGCCACCGGCAAGCTGATTATCTACACCTCGGGCGACTCGGTGATGCAGATCGCCGCGCACGAAGAATCGTTCGGCCTCGAGCGCCTGTACGCAGTGTGCGAAATGGCTTTCAAACTGGTTGAACCCTACAATATCGGCCGCGTCATCGCCCGCCCGTTCAAGGGCAGCAACGGCAATTACACGCGCACTTCCAACCGCCACGATTACGCGGTCGCACCGCCGGCACCGACCCTGCTCGACCATGTGAAAAACGCGGGCGGCGAAGTCGTCGGCCTGGGCAAGATCAGCGACATTTTCGCTACCCAGGGTATCTCGCGCGTAGTCAAGGGCGTCGACAATATGGCGCTGTTCGAAGCGCTGCTGACAACCGCCGATGAAGTGCAGGACAAGTCGCTTACTTTTGTGAATTTCGTCGACTTTGACCAGGCTTTCGGCCACCGCCGCAATGTGGAAGGCTACGCCGATGCGCTGCGCGAAATGGACGCGCGCCTGCCGGAATTCATCGCCAGGCTGAAAGAGGGCGACCTGGTCGTGATCACCGCCGACCATGGCTGCGACCCGACCTGGCACGGCTCGGACCACACACGCGAACATATCCCGATGATCTTCTTCGGCCCCGGCGTGCCTGCGCGCTCGCTGGGCATTTCCGAGACCTTCTCCGATATCGGCCAGACTCTCGCCAAGCACCTTGGCGTACCACCACTTGCGAATGGAAGCAGCTTGTTATGACACTTATGCACCCCGACTTCAAGCGTAACGAGGCCATCGGCCTTGACCTGGGCTGGATTAACCAGATCCGCGTGAACCGCGCTGCAACGGACCGCCGCGCGGCCAGCCTGGCGAACCGCCGCACGGTGAAAAAAGAATACCAGGCTGCCTGGCTGGTCAAAGCCATCCAGGTGATCGACCTGACCACCCTGGGCGGTGACGATACGCCGGGCCGCGTCGAGCGCCTGTGCATGAAAGCCATGCGCCCGCTGCGCGCCGACCTGATGGCCGCGCTGGGCATCACTGAACTGAGCACCGGCGCCGTGTGCGTCTACCACGAGATGATCAAGCCTGCGGCGCAGGTGATCCAGGGTCGCTTGCCGATCGCCGCCGTGTCGACCGGTTTCCCGGCTGGCCTGACCAGCATGGAAACCAAGCTGCGCGAGATCGAATTGTCGGTCGCAGCTGGCGCCACCGAAATCGATATCGTCATCACGCGCCAGCACGTCTTGAACGGCAACTGGCAAGTGCTGTACGACGAAATGCTGGCCTACCGCAAGGCGTGCGGCGAAGCGCACGTGAAGGCGATCCTGGCCACCGGCGATTTGCTGACCCTGGAAAACGTGGCGAAAGCCTCGTGGGTGTGCATGATGGCGGGCGCCGATTTCATCAAGACGTCGACCGGTAAAGAGGGCGTGAACGCCACCATTCCCGTGGGCCTGACGATGGTGCGCACGATCCGTGAATACCACGAGCAGACAGGTTTCCAGGTGGGCTTCAAGCCGGCTGGCGGCGTCAGCTCTGCCAAGAGCGCGCTGCAGTACCTGACCCTGATGAAGGAAGAACTGGGCAATGAATGGCTGCAGCCGCACCTGTTCCGCATCGGCGCTTCCAGCCTGCTGACCGACATCGAGCGCCAGCTCGAGCACTACGTCACCGGCAGCTACTCGGCTAATCATCGTCACGCACAACCTTAAAGAATAATCGTCATGCCTACAATTAACGAGATCCTCACGACTATGGACTACGGCCCCGCACCCGAAAGTCAAAAAGAAGCGTTGGCCTGGCTGGACGGCCATCAGCGCAAATTTGGCCTGTTCATCGACAATGCCTGGAGCGAGCCGGCCGACTTGTTCGCCTCGACCAATCCTGCCGACGGCGCCCAACTGGCCGAGCTGACGCAAGCGTCCGACCTTGATGTCGAACGCGCAGTAGACGCGGCCCGCCGCGCGCTGCCCGTGTGGCAAGGCATGGGTGGCCATGGCCGCGCCAAGGTCATGTACGCGCTGGCCCGTTTGCTGCAAAAGCACTCGCGCCTGTTCGCCGTGCTCGAAACCCTGGACAACGGCAAGACCATCCGCGAAACGCGCGATATCGACCTGCCGCTGGCGGCCCGTCATTTCTACCATCACGCCGGCTGGGCGCAGCTGCAATCGGAAGAATTCGCCGACTACCGCGCCGTGGGCGTGGTGGGCCAGATCGTGCCCTGGAATTTCCCGCTGCTGATGCTGTCGTGGAAAATCGCCCCGGCCCTGGCCGCCGGTAACACGGTGGTCTTCAAGCCCGCTGAATTTACGTCCCTGACCGCCATGCTGTTTGCCGAATTGTGCCTGCAGGCGGGCGTGCCGGCCGGCGTGGTCAATATCGTCACCGGCGACGGCCGCGTGGGCAGCGCCATCGTCAACCACCCTGGCGTCGACAAGATCGCCTTCACGGGGTCGACCGAAGTGGGCCGCTTGATCCGCGAAGCGACGGCTGGCAGCGGCAAGAAGCTCTCGCTGGAACTGGGCGGCAAGTCGCCCTTCATCGTGTTTGAAGATGCGGACCTCGATGGCGCCGTGGAAGGCCTGGTCGATTCGATCTGGTTCAACCAGGGACAAGTCTGCTGCGCCGGTTCGCGTTTGCTGGTACAGGAATCGATACAGGAGCGTTTCCTGAACAAGGTCCGTGCGCGCATGGAAAACCTGCGTCTGGGTTCGCCGCTGGATAAATCGATGGACGTGGGCGCGCTGGTCGATCCGGTACAGCGCCAGCGCATCGCCGCACTGGTCGATTCGGCTCGCGCCGAAGGCTGCGATGTATGGCAGCCGGTCTGCGAATTGCCGGCCGACGGTTCCTGGTTCCCGCCTACCCTGATCACGGGCGCATCGACCTCGGCCGCCGTGGCACAAGCTGAAATCTTTGGCCCGGTGCTGGTCGCCATGAGCTTTCGTACCCCGCCTGAAGCGGTGCAACTGGCGAACAATACGGTGTACGGCCTGGCCGCCAGCGTGTGGACCGAGTCGATCAGCCTGGCGCTGGACATCGCCCCGGCCATCAAGGCTGGCGTGGTATGGATCAATAGCGCCAATCAGTTCGACGCCGCTTGCGGTTTCGGCGGCTACCGCGAATCGGGCTTCGGCCGTGAAGGCGGCCGCGAAGGCATGCTCGAATACATGACGGCCCTGGCCGAAGATGCGCGCCCAGCTGCGCCGGTGGTGGAAGCCAAGGCGAAAGCCGCCGCCAAGCCGGTGGCAGCCGATCCATTTGCCATCGACCGCACGGCCAAGATGTACATCGGCGGCAAGCAGGCGCGTCCTGACAGCGCCTACAGCACGCCGGTGTTTGGCGCCAATGGCGCTCTGCTGGCCGAGGTAGGCGTGGGCAGCCGCAAGGATATCCGCAACGCCGTCGAAGCAGCCCACAAGGCGTCTGGCTGGACCAGCGCCACCGCGCACAACCGCGCGCAAGTGCTGTATTACATCGCTGAAAACCTGGCAGCCCGCTTTGATGAATTCGCCGCCCGCATCGCCGCCATGACGGGCAGTAAAAATCCTGAGAAGGAAGTACAGGCATCGATCGAACGCCTGTTCTACTACGCTGCCTGGGCCGACAAATACGACGGCCTGGCGCACCAGCCACCTACCAAGGGCATCACCGTGGCGCTGAACGAAGCGGTCGGCGTGATCGGCATCGTCTGTCCGAACGAAGCGCCATTACTCGGCTTCATCTCGCTGGTGGCGCCGGCCATCGCGCTGGGCAACCGCGTGGTGGTGGTGGCGTCGGAAGCGCACCCGCTATCCGCGCTGGACCTGTACCAGGTCTTCGATACCTCCGATCTGCCGGGCGGCGTGGTCAACATCATCAGCGGCAACGCCGATGAACTGGCGCGCACCCTGGCCACCCACGCGGACATCGACGCCGTCTGGCGCCATGATGGCTCAGGCGAAGGCTGCGCGGAAGTCGAACGCCTGTCGGCTGGCACCCTGAAGCGCACCTGGGTCGGTGGCGCCAAAGGCCGCGACTGGTATAGCGCAGCCCAAAGCGGTGGCCGCGCCGTGCTGGCGCATGCCTCGCAAGTGAAAAACGTCTGGATACCTTACGGCGTCTAAGCGGTAGACAATTAGTTTCGCAAAGCTGGGGTCAGTCCTGTCAGGTCTGGCCCCAAACCTATTTTTATTGGAGTTATTCCATGTTTTTAACCCAAGAAATCATCCGTAAAAAACGCGACAAGGGCGTCTTGAGCGCAGAAGAAATCCAGTTTTTCGTGCGTGGCATTACTGACGGCAGCGTCAGCGAAGGCCAGATCGCGGCGCTGGCCATGGCGGTCTTTTTCAACGACATGAACATGGACGAGCGCGTGGCGTTCACCCTGGCCATGCGTGATTCCGGCGAGGTGCTGGACTGGCGCTCGCTGAACTTGCCAGGGCCCGTAGTCGACAAGCATTCGACGGGCGGCGTGGGCGATGTGGTCTCCTTGCTGCTGGGCCCTATGATCGCTGCCTGCGGCGGCTACGTGCCGATGATCTCGGGCCGTGGCCTGGGCCATACCGGCGGCACGCTGGACAAGTTCGACGCGATTCCAGGCTACTGTACGGTGCCTGACAATGCATTGTTCCGCAAGGTGGTGAAAGAAGTCGGCGTGGCCATCATCGGCCAGACGGCCCAATTGGCGCCCTCCGACAAGCGTTTCTACAGCATCCGCGATGTGACCGCGACGGTGGAATCGGTAGCCATGATCACCGGCTCCATCCTGTCGAAAAAACTCTCGGCCGGCCTGGACGCGCTGGTGATGGATGTGAAAGTGGGCACCGGCGCCTTCATGCCGACCTACGACAAATCGGTGGAACTGGCCGAGAGCATCGTCACCGTCGGCAATGGCGCGGGCATGCAAACCTCCGCTATTTTGACGGACATGAATGAGTCGCTGGCGCCTTACGCCGGTAACGCGCTGGAAGTGCGCGGCGCCATGGATTACCTGACAGGCCGTTCGCGTCCTGCGCGCCTGCATGAAGTTACGCTGGCGCTGTGCGCCGAGATGCTGGTGCTGGGCGGTCTGGCCACCACCGAAGAAGAAGCGCGTGCCAAGCTCGAAGCGGTGCTCGCTTCCGGTGAAGCGGCCGAGCGCTTCTCGCGCATGGTGTCCGCCTTGGGCGGCCCTGCAGACCTCATCGACAATCCGGACAAGCACCTGGAAAAAGCCCCATTCGTGGTGCCGGCGCCAGCGCTGTCCGCAGGTTTTGCCAATGTGCGCGATTGCCGCGGCATCGGCCTGGCCGTGGTGGCACTGGGCGGCGGGCGCCGTCGTCCTACCGACGCCATCGACTTTGCCGTCGGCCTGACGGAACTGGTTGGTCTGGGCGAACAAGTCGCCGCCGGCCAGCCGCTGGCCATGGTGCACGCACGTACGCAAGAGGCGGCCGAGCTGGCCGTCAAGGAAATCCAGGCGGCGTATGACATCAGCCCGGTGGCCCTGACGGCCAATCCGGTGATTTACCGTACGATACGTCCTTAAACTAAACCCAGAAGCAAAAATCTGGGGTCAGACCCTGAGGGTCTGACCCCGGCCTTTCGCGGGTTTCACAGGTAAATAATCAAATGAACAAACAAGAACTGATCGCCGAAGCCAATGCCGGCCGTGAACTGGCATATGCGCCGTATTCGCGTTTTAAAGTGGGCGCCGCTTTGCTGTGCAAGGATGGCCGCGTCTTCCGTGGCTGTAACGTGGAAAACGCTGCCTATGGCCTGTGCAACTGCGCCGAACGCACGGCGTTTTTCAGCGCGATTGCGCATGGCTGTAAAGCAGGCGACTTCGCCATGCTGGCCGTCACGGGCGATACTGCCGAACCGATTTCTCCATGCGGCGCCTGCCGCCAGGTGATTTTTGAATTGGGTGGCAAGGACTTGCCAGTGGTGCTGACCAACCTGAAAAACGAGGTCATGGAAGTGACGGCGGGCTGGTTGCTGCCACACGGTTTTGGCAATTCCGACCTGGACATGCAGCGCTAGGACCATCTTGAACAAGACGATCGACATCCAGGCCGCCGTGGCCATCGCGGCAGCCGAAGCCATGGCCGCCAAGACGCAGGGCACGTTCGGCGTGGGCGGCGTCTTGCTCGATGGCGCAGGCAATGTGCTGCAATCGATGCACAACAATGTCGTGCGCCAGGGACTGGTATTCGATCCGACCGCGCATGGCGAACGCCAACTGGTCGACTGGTATTTTGCCGAGCGGGCCAAGGGCACGCCCTTGCCGCCGCCGTGCGAGCTGACCATCGTTACGTCGCTCGACCCGTGCTGCATGTGCACGGGGGCGATCCTGGAAGCAGGCTTCAATGTGGTGGTGGCCGCGCCCGACGCCAAGGCCGGCATCAATTACGATGGCGCTGCCAGTTTCACGGCCTTGCCGCAGCCGCTGCAGCAGCTGGCTGGCAAGCGCTTTGCTTACCCCAGCGTGCGCGGCGCCAGCGAATATGCGCGCCTGCCTTCGGGCGCCACACCCAAGTCTTTTTTTATCGGCAAGAGCATCTCTGAGGCGACGCAGGCTTTGTGCTCGCTGGTGTTCGAGTCTACCTCGGCCGAGGTGATGCGGCTGCTGCATGCGGGCGACGATGCAGCACTGCTGGACCCGGCCAGCTTGCCGCTTGATCACGTGGTGGTGCGCGCCTTGCGCCGCCGTTATCCCGATGCGCTCACTTACCGCTGCGCGCCGCATGCGCCCGACGCGGGCCTGGCGCCGTTTTTACAGGCGGCCATGGAGCAGGACAAACGCGATGGCGGCCAGGGGGACGCCGCCGCCTTGCTCGATGCCTTCGGCAACCTGTTGTTATGTATGCCGGGCCAGCTGGCCAGTTCCGTCATCCGCACACCGTTCATGGAATGCACGCGCCAGTACGCGCAGCTGCGCTATGAATTGATGGCTGCCGCCGACGCACCGCTACAGGATGAAATCAAGCGCTATCTGGGGCATCCCAAACATGGCACTTTCGTGCTGGCCATCGGCCCGGATGCGGGCGCCGCCAGCTTCATGACCCTGGGCGCGTATGGTTCGACGATGGAGGGTGCGCTGCCGGAAAATAATCCGGCACAATTCCAGTATGTGCGGCCTGCCATGCCGCAGGCGGAATTGCAGGCGCTGTGCCGCGCCATGCCGCCTTTGTACCGCAACATCATCCAGGTTCGCCCCACGCAGGTGGCCGACCGCGCGCTGGTGGCCGCCATCGGCTAGACAGTTTGCCGTTCAGGCATCGTCATCGGGTAAATTTTTCAGTAAAAAGTCGCGCACGTTTTCACCGGCGACGCGGCGTATCTGCGCCTCGGATAAACCCGCGTCCAGCAGCGCTTGCGTCAGGGCCGGCAAGCCGGCGGCGTCTATCGCCGTGGTGACCGCGCCGTCGAAGTCCGAGCCATAGGCCACGTGTTCCACGCCGATCAGTTTTACCGTGTAGCGAACGGCGCGCGCGATGGCCGTCACATCCTTGCCGCAGACGGCGGTGCTCCAGAAACCGATGCCCACCAGTCCACCTTGTGCAGCGATCTTTTTCAGCTGTGCGTCCGACAGGTTGCGCCCGTTGTCGCAAGTGCCGCGCACGCCCGTGTGCGAGACGATCACGGGCCGCGTGGCCAGGTTCAATACGTCGTCGATGGTGGCTGACGAGGCATGCGCCAGGTCGACGATCATCTTGCGCTGTTCCATGGCGACCAGCCATTGCTTGCCCAGCGGCGTCAAGCCACCTTTGTGCAAGCCGTGCTGCGAGCCGCCGATGTCGGTATCGAAGAAATGCGTGGGCGCGATCATGCGATAACCGGCGCGATACAGCATATCAAGATTATCGAGCTTGCCTTCCAGCGCGTGCGCGCCTTCCAGCGTCAGCCAGCCGGCCACCAGGCCAGGTGTGGTGTCGCGCGCGGCGATGAAGTTGCGCAGCTGGGCGCGGCTGCCGATGACGGTGACCTTGCCATTGCTGCGGCTGGCCAGCTGATGCAGTTCCTGCGCCTGGTAGGTGGCGCGCGCCAGCAGGCTGGTCCAGGTAGCGGGCGGCAAGCGCTGCGCGATCACCAGCGCCGTGATGTTGTCGGTGTCGCTGCCATTGTGGTCGATATTCATGTGGCGCGGCGTCTTGGTCACGGCCGAAAACGCTTGTAGTGCCACGTTGCCCTGCACCAGGCGGGGGAAGTCGACATGGCCGCGTCCGTTAGCCTGGTTCAGGTCGCGCTGCCACAGCAGGCTGTCCGCATGCAGGTCGGCGATCCACAAACGCTGGTGCAAGGCCAATGCCTGTCTGGAGACGGGCTTGGACGAGGGTGGGTAGACCTTGTTGAGCGACCTGTCGACGAGGATGGGCGCGGCCAGGACGCCGCCGACCAGCAGCAAGCCGATGGCGCCCGCGCCGATGAACAGTGTTTTGCGTTTTACCATGGATCGTAGGTTCCCAGGCTCCAGACGTGGCCTTCCAGGTCGCGGCAGGTAAAGCCGCGTCCGCCGTAATCTTCATCTTTGATATCGAGCACGATTTCGGCGCCCGCTTCGATGGCGCGCCGGTAGACGCTATCGGCGTCCTCGACGACCAGGTAGCAGCCTTGCGTATTCGCCTTGTCGATTTCCTTGGGCTGTTTCATCAGCCGGCCATATTCGCTGTCGACGACGGAACCGAGCATGACCATGCCGTTGCCAAAGCTCAGTTGCGCGTGGGCGATGCCGCCATCGTTGTCGGGTACCACCAGCTGTTTTTCAAAACCGAATGCCTGGCATAGCCAGTCGATTGCCGCCGGTGCATCGTGGTAGCGCACACAAGGGATGGTGGTTGCGCGGGTGGCTTTTGCGGTATTGGACATACGGAAACTCCTGTGACGGGGATGGAGTAACTTCGATCATGCACGCCGCGCAGCGTTCAGTATCAGCGCGGTCCATGCTGATGGAGTTGATGCCTGTCATGATCGTGCTCAAGTACTAAGTACTATAAGCCACACCCATTCCCGTCACAAGCAGCGTTCCCGTTTATTCGTGTTTGCCTGGCTGTTCCGTCGTGGCCGTTTTTTTATCCCAGCTGGAACCGCCCAGATTGCTGGCCCATTTCAGCAGCAGGAAGATGGCGAACAGGGTGATCACCAGCGGCAGGATGGTGATGATGAAAGCGAGGCCGATGGCGCAGGCAAGCAGCATGGGCCAGGGCATGGCGCTCACAGCATCGAGCCCCTGGCGGGCATAGCCGCACAGGTCTTGCCAGAAGGCCGAGAAGGAATTGCTGCCGGGTGCCGAGTTGATGTCTTTCATGCTGCGCTCCTGTTATCGTCGATATGCCTGCCGCGTTTGCGGCCTGGCGATGACTGCACTGTAGCCCGGCCACGGCGCGGGCACAGCGGGTCTGCGACGAATGGAGGATTTGGCGGCATCAACTGCGGTATGCCCCGATAAGCAGTTATTCAAAAACCTTCAGCTTGAGTTGAAAACTCAGTGCGCCGTATAACCGGTCTTTATAGGATGGCACGATGGCGATGTTCACGCCCACGCGCTGGTATTCATAGCTGACGGTGGGGATCAGGGCAGGGAACCAGCCGCCGTCGCGCATTTTCGGATAACCGTTGAAACCGCCGACCACGGCGCCCAGGCGCAGCGGACCCATCTGGATAGGCTGGTAGTACACACCCAGGTAGTTCGAATACGCGCGGTCGCTATTGTAGAAGCGGCCAGCGGTAGCCGAGGCCACGGTGGAAAAACGGTATTCGGCGCCCAGGCCGGGATTGCTGTCGTTCAGGTCCTTGTCGCGCTGGAAGTGATACGAGTAAAAGCCCGCGTTGAGCCAGGTTTCGCTCAGTGGCTTGTTTTCTATGACGTTAAATACGTCTGCTTGCGCGCCGCAGGCATACGCCAGCAGCAATGCGCCAATTGACCATCGTTTCATTGCACTCTCTATCCTTAAATTATCCGCTTGGGAGTTAAAGCTGATGCCATTGCTGGCGCTGGCGCGATCGTATCATCAAGTTCGCCTGCGTTCGAAGCACAAGCACTATATCAGTTGCACACTTGCCGATGAGAATGATATTGCGCCATTGATGATTCCGTTTGTTGCCACCCATAAACAAGTTAAAGCTGTATCAATGAAAATGATTCTCATAATGCAATAAAGTTTTCATTTTTATTATAAAAGTTGTGATTTTGAGACAGATCAAACTCAGCAGTTGTGATATCCTGCATGCAACTTACTTTCAAATATAGAAACTAAATGTCAACCATGTCCAAATCACCACTGATTCTCTTCTTGTCTAGCATGTTTGTTGCCGGTGCGGCCCAGGCTGCAGTCGTCGATCTGGGCATCGGCGGCGCCAATCTGTATTCCCTGAATAATTTCACCGCCAATAGCAGCGACGTGGAAGGTGCCGTGCTGGTCGGCGGCAACCTGACCGCATCGAGCTATTCGATCAACCAGAACAACAAGGATGCCTACGGCACGAATGGCTACGCCTTGGTGGTTGGCGGCAACCTGAACTACAGCGCCGGTTCGATCAAGAACGGCAGCTATTACGTGGGCGGCAACACGACCACCAGCAGCACGGGTTTTGATGGCGCGTCGAAATCGACCACCTCGCCTGTCTCGTTCGCATCGACCTCGGCCCAGCTGAAAAGCACTTCGACATCGTTGTCGACGGTGGTGGCCACCGGCACGAGCAATGTGCAATATGGCGGCATGACCTTGAGCGGCGGTAGTGGTACGGGCGGTGTGCAAGTGTTCGACCTGACTGCTGCTGCGCTGGGTTCGGTCAACTACTTCAACTTCAGCAACCTCAATGCGAACGACACGCTGATCCTCAATATCAGCGGCAGTAATGTGAACCTCTCGGGTGGCTACGGCAATTTCAGCCAGTACAATGTGCTGTACAACTTCTACGAAGCGCAAAACATCACGCTCAATGGCGTGGGCCTGTACGGCAGCATTTTGGCGCCATTGGCGACCGTCTCTGGCGGCAATGGCCAGATCAATGGCAACGTGGTGGTGGGTAACTGGAATTCGAATATCCAGGTCAATGCCAACCATTACTTCGTGCCGACCAATGTCGCCGGCCTGGTGTCGGCCGTGCCGGAACCGGAAACCTACGCCATGCTGCTGGCGGGCCTGGGTCTGGTCGGTTTCATGGCGCGCCGCCGCAAGAACAAGGCCGCCTGATTCGCTGGCTTAGCTGAAGAAACCGCCATCATGGCGGTTTTTTTTCGCCCTGCGGTTTCATCGCCACCGCCGCCAGCACCATTTGCACGATCAGCGTTTCGGCGTCATGGAAATCCTGCTGCGTGAGTTCTTCGCGGTCCAGCACCAGGGTCATCTGCGCTGAAAAATCCGCATACGATTGCGTCATGGCCCAGATGGCGAACATCAGATGCGTAGCGTTCACGGGTGCGATCTTGCCGGCCTTGCTCCAAGCCTCAAACATGGCGATATCCTTGCGCAGCAGCGGCACGACACGCTCGCGTATCTGCGCGCCATACAGGGGCGCGCCATTGATCACTTCCAGCGCATACACGCGCGAAGCCCACGGCTGTTCGCGTGAAAAACGCAGCTTGGCGCCTATGTAGGCCCGCAGCATATCCTGTGGCGCATGCTTGCCCTCACCTTCGCCATCGGCTGCGCTGGCAAGCTTGTCCATGCGCGCCAGCCAGTCGTCGAGCACATCGTCCAGCACGCGCTGGTAGAGCTGCTGCTTGGTGGGGAAGTAGTACATCAGGTTCTGCTTCGACATGCCGGCCCGCTCCGCGATGGTGGCAATCGAGGCGCCTTCGTAGCCGCTTTCCGCAAACACACGCACGGCTTGTTCCAGGATGTCTGCCTCCAGGCGGTCGCGGTTTTGCAGGCGGCGGCCGCTGGCGCTTTTAACGGGCGTGGCAAGGGATTTTTCGCTATCCATGTTGTCTCTCTAGCGCGGGCGTATCGATTGCAGGAATGCCTGCAGCACGGGCGTGTCGGTGTAAGCCACGTTGAAACGGAACCACACCGTCTCGGGTGGACGCAGCATGAAAAATTCATTCGGCGACAGCAATATGCCTGCCTTCAACGCCATGTCGGCCACCAGCTTGCCATTCCATTCCGGCGTCTGGATATCGGGCCAGCCGGCACTGACGAACATGCCGCCACGCGGGCGCGCCACCGGCGTCATGCCCGCTTGCGCCAGGCTATCGATGCTGCGTTCGCGGGCGTCGTCGAGCTGGGATACCAGCTTTTCTATCATGCGCTTGTAGGGCCGCGCGGACACTGCATGGTAGGCGGCGCGCTCGTTGATTTCCGAGGTCGTCAGGCCCGTCAGCATTTTCACGCGCACCAGTTCGGCCAGCAGGGACGGCGAGGCGCAGATCGATCCCACGCGCAGCACCGGTGACAAGGTTTTGGAAAAGCTGCCCACGCGGATCACGCGGCGCAAGCCATCCATGGCCGCCAGCGAGGCTTCGCCGCGCGCCGCCAGTTCGCGGTAGATATCGTCTTCCACCAGCCAGAAATCGAATTGCTCGGCCAGTGCCAGCAAGCGGTGCGCCTGCGCCTGCGACAGCGAGGTGCCCAGCGGATTTTGCAGCACCGTGTTGACGAACATTAGTTTAGGCTGGCTGCGTGCCGCTTCGGTAGCCAGCGCATCGAGATCGAGTCCCGCCTCGTCGCGCTTGATGCCGACGGGGATGCAGCCGTGGTGGCGTATCAGCGACAGCAGATTGCTGTAGCCGGGGTCTTCCACCAGCACCGTGTCGCCCGGCTTGGTCAGGCTGCGCAGTATCAAATCAAACGCATGCGTGGCGCCGTGCGTCAGCAGAATCTGGTCCGTCTCGACCTGGAACAGCTCTTCCGACAAGGTGGCGGCCAGGTGCTGGCGCAGCGAAGGAAAACCCAGCGGATGGCCATAACCGCGCAGCCGGCTGGCCGGGATGCGCATGGCCTGGCGCACGGCGTCGAGCACGGTAGCCTCGCCATACATTTCCGGCGGCAGCCAGCCCGCGCCCACCGGCAGCGCTTCCGACACGCCCGAATACAGATCGGGCGTGAGTGCGTCGATGGCGGCCGGGCTGGTCTGTATGGCGGTTTGTGGCGAACTGGCCACATCATGGCGCGCCACAAAGTAGCCGGAACCGCGGCGCGACGACAGCAATCCCAGGTTGACCAAGCGGTCATACGACTCGACAACGGTAAAAGTGGAGACGCCATTGCATTTGGCAAACTGGCGTACGGACGGCATTTTGGTACCGATGCGCAAGGCGCGGCTGCCCACCATGACGCTGACGGCGATCACGATCTGCTCGACCAGACCACCTTTCTTGTGGCGGCCGATCTCGAGGACGGGCCAGCCGCTCACATTGCAGGATGGCTCTTCCATGTTGTCACTGTGCTTCACCGGTGGCTCCTTATGCTGCCTTGCACAAAAACTGTAGTGGTTTTTCGACCTGTACGGTTGGCTAACTTTGCCGTTTGTGTATCTGTGCCATTGCGAGTGGCCTGACTATGATTAGACCAGCTTTTTGCCAACTGGTAAATTATTTTGCGCTTCGTCAAAAACGATATTGACGATACGAGAGTCCCACTCCCAGGAGAAGGTCATGAATACTACAAAGCCGGAATCGATGTCGGCATTCTGGATGCCATTTACGAACAACCGCGACTTCAAGGCGCATCCGCGCCTGCTGGTGTCGGCCGAAGGCATGTATTACAAGGACGTCGATGGCAATACCATCCTCGACGGCACGGCCGGCTTGTGGTGCGTGCCTTGCGGCCATGGGCAGCCGAAGATCGTCGGCGCCATCCGCGAAATGGTGGGCCAGCTGGACTTCGCGCCTACCTTCCAGATGGGCCATCCTGCCGCCTTCGATCTGGCGGAAAAACTGATGGACTACACGGGCCACAAGTTTGGCCACGTGTTCTATACCAACTCCGGTTCCGAAGCGGTGGATACGGCGCTGAAGATCGCGCTGGCCTACCACAAGGCGCGCGGCGAGGGCGGGCGCACGCGCTTGATCGGCCGTGAACGCGGTTATCACGGCGTGGGCTTCGGCGGCATTTCCGTGGGCGGCATCGCCGGCAACCGCAAGACCTTTGGCCCGCTGCTGACGGGTGTCGACCATCTGCCGCACACGCACAACCTGGAAAAGAATGCCTACACGGTGGGCGAACCGGAATACGGCACGCACCTGGCCGATGAACTCGAACGCATCGTCACCCTGCACGACGCCTCGACGATTGCCGCCGTGATCGTCGAACCGGTCGCCGGCTCCACCGGCGTGCTGATCCCGCCGAAGGGTTATCTGAAACGCTTGCGCGAATTGTGCACCAAGCACGGCATCCTGCTGATTTTCGATGAAGTCATCACCGGTTTTGGCCGCATGACGACGCCATTTGCCGCCGACTATTTCGAGGTCGAACCGGACCTGATGACGACCGCCAAGGGCCTGACCAATGGCATGGTGCCGATGGGCGCCGTCTTCAGCAAGCAGTATATCCACGACGCCTTCATGGACGCGCCGGCCGGCATCGAGCTATTCCACGGCTACACCTATTCGGGCCACCCGCTCGCGTGCGCCGCGGCGCTGGCGACCCTGGAAGTGTTCGAAGAACAGGACATTCTGGGGCACGCCAAAGGCATGCAGGCGTATTGGAGCGACGCCGTGCATTCCCTGAAAGGGCTGCCGCATGTGATCGATCTGCGCAGCATCGGCCTGATCGCCGGTATCGAGCTCGAAGGCATCGCCGGAAAACCCGGCACGCGCGCTTTCAACGCCTTCAAGCAAGCCTTCGCCGACGGCGTGCTGATACGCACCACAGGCGACATCATCGCGCTGTCGCCACCGCTGGTGCTGGAGAAAAAACATATCGACGAACTGTTCGGCAAGCTGGCGACGGTGTTGAAGAACCTTGATTAAGGAAAAGCGATGACTGATCTCGATACGATTACTCACTTTATCAACGGCGCCAAAGTCGACACCAGCAGCGGCCGTTATGGCGACGTGTATAACCCGGCCCTGGGTGTGCCGGTGGCACGCGTGGCGCTGGGCACCAGCGAGGACGTCGATGCTGCCGTGCAGGCTGCCGCCGCCGCCTTTCCCTCATGGTCGGCCACGCCGCCTTTGACGCGGGCGCGCGTGCTGTTCCGCTACCTGCAGCTATGCCAGCAGCACACGGATGAATTTGCCGCCATGCTCACGCGTGAACATGGCAAGACCTTTGCCGATGCGCAGGGCGAGGTGGCGCGCGGCATCGAGATGGTGGAATTTGCCGTCGGTATCCCGCAATTATTAAAGGGTGAATTCACGGACCAGATTTCGCGCGGCATCGATGCCTGGTCCATGCGCCAGGCGCTGGGCGTGGTGGCCGGCATTACGCCATTCAACTTCCCCGTGATGGTGCCGATGTGGATGTTCCCCGTGGCTATCGCCTGCGGCAACACCTTTGTACTCAAACCGTCCGAGCGTGATCCCTCGGCCTCGCTGTTGCATGCAAAGCTGTTGAAAGAAGCAGGCTTGCCCGATGGCGTCTTCAACGTGGTGCAGGGCGACAAGGTGACAGTCGACGCCTTGCTCGACCACCCTGTAGTGCAGGCGATCAGCTTTGTCGGCTCCACGCCGATTGCCGAATATATCTATGCGCGCGGCAGTGCCAGCGGCAAGCGCGTGCAAGCGCTGGGCGGGGCGAAAAATCATATGGTGGTGATGCCCGACGCCGACATGGACATGACAGTCGACGCCTTGATCGGCGCCGCCTATGGTTCGGCCGGCGAGCGCTGCATGGCCATTTCCGTGGTGGTGGCCGTGGGCGACGCGGGCGATAAATTGATTCATGCACTGGCAACGCGCACGGCTGCACTCAAAGTGCGCGACGGCATGGAGCATGGTGCGGAAATGGGGCCAGTGGTCTCCAGCGCAGCCAGGCAGCGCATCGAAAAACTGATCGGTGAAGGCGTGGAGCAGGGCGCCACTTTGGTGGTCGATGGCCGCAACCATGTGGTGGCTGGCCGTGAAAACGGCTTTTTCGTTGGCGGCACCTTGTTCGATCATGTGACGCCCGATATGAGCATCTACAAGGAAGAAATTTTCGGCCCCGTGCTGTGCGTGCTGCGCGCGCCCGACGTAGTGCATGCGGTGGACCTGATCAACGCCAATGAATATGGCAATGGCGTAGCCATCTACACGCGCGATGGCGGCGTGGCGCGTGAATTCGTGCGCCAGATCCAGGTCGGCATGGTGGGCGTCAACGTACCCTTGCCCGTGCCGATGGCTTTTAATAGTTTTGGTGGCTGGAAGCGCAGCATGTTTGGCGACCACCATGCATATGGCCCCGAAGGAGTGCGTTTCTACACGCGCCACAAGGCCGTGATGCAGCGCTGGCCCAACACTGCCAGCGCTGGTGTGGAATTTGCTTTTCCACAGATGAAGTAAGGCTGGCAGCTCATTGCAGGCATAAGAAAAGGAATGATGATGATCGAATCGCTCAGTTATTTACCGCATCCCACCCTGCCCGGCGACGAACTGGCAGGCCACTTTACGGACCTGGCGCCGCCTTTGACGGCGCGCCAGGCAGCGATTGAAAGCGCCCGCTGCCTGTATTGCTATGACGCGCCGTGCAGCCGCATCTGCCCATCGGAAATCGATGTGGCCAGCTTTATCCGCAATATCCACGACAAGAATATCAATGGCGCAGCGGCTGGTATTTTGAAACAGAATATCCTGGGTGGCAGCTGCGCGCGCGTCTGCCCCACCGAGATCCTGTGCGAAGACGTCTGCGTGCGCAACCACGACTTTGAGGCCCAACCCGTGAAGATCGGTTTGCTGCAGCGCTACGCCGTCGATCACGCGCATTTCGCCAGCCACCCGTTCAAGCGGGCGGCCGCCACCGGCAAGACGATCGCCATCGTTGGCGCGGGCCCTGCCGGCCTGTCGTGCGCACACCGTTTGGCCATGCTGGGCCATGACGTCGTGATCTTTGAAAAAGAAGACAAGGCGGGTGGACTGAATGAGTACGGCATCGCCAAATACAAGCTGACCGACGATTTCGCGCAAAAGGAAGTGGCGTTTTTGCTGGATATAGGCGGCATCGACATCCGATGTCGCCAGGTGCTGGGCGAGAATTTGCAGTTGCGCGAACTGCACGCCCGGTACGACGCCGTCTTCCTGGGCCTGGGTCTGGGCGCCAGCCGCAAGCTGGGCTTGACGGGCGAAGATGCGCCAGGCTTGCTGGCAGCCGTTGACTATATCGCCGCGCTGCGCCAGGCCGACGACCTGGCCTCCTTGCCCGTGCCGAAACGGGCCATCGTGATTGGCGCCGGCAATACCGCCATCGACATGGCGGTGCAGATACAGCGCCTGGGCGCCGAGGAAGTGACGCTGGTGTACCGGCGCGGTTTCGACGCCATGACGGCCACCCACCATGAACAGGACATCGCCAAGGCCAACCAGGTACGCATGCTGACGTGGGCGCAGCCGCAGCAAGTGCTGCTCGATGCCGGGGGCAAGGTGGCCGGCATGCGCTTTGAAAAAACCCGCATGGAAGGCACGCGCTTGATGGGGACTGGCGAGACCTTTGAGGTGGCGGCCGAAACCATCTTCAAGGCCATCGGCCAAAGCCTGGCGAACGATACCCTGCATGATCCGATGGCGGCGCTGCTACAGCGCGATGGCGACAAGATCGCTGTCGATGCGGGTTTTCGCACGGTGCTGCCGGGGATTTACGCGGGCGGCGATTGCGTGGCGCCCGGACAGGACTTGACGGTGCAAGCCGTCCAGCATGGCAAGCTGGCCGCACTGGCTATCCATCATGATCTTATTTCCAAAGTGGAGGCTGCATAATGGCTGATCTCAGCATCGATTTTTGCGGCATCAAGGCGCCGAACCCCTTCTGGCTGGCGTCTGCACCGCCGACCGACAAGGCCTATAACGTGGTGCGCGCCTTCGAGGCGGGCTGGGGCGGCGTGGTATGGAAAACCCTGGGCGAAGACCCGGCCGCCGTGAATGTCTCCTCGCGCTATTCCGCCCTGTATGGCAAGAACCGCGAAGTGTTGGGCTTCAATAATATCGAACTCATTACCGACCGTTCTCTGGAAATCAATCTGCGCGAAATCACGCAGGTGAAAAAGGACTGGCCTGACCGCGCCATGATCGTCTCGCTGATGCTGCCCTGCGAAGAACACTACTGGGCCGACATTCTGCCGAAGGTCGAGGCGACGGGCGCCGATGGCATCGAACTCAATTTCGGCTGCCCGCACGGCATGCCGGAGCGGGGCATGGGCGCCGCCGTGGGCCAGGTGCCCGAGTACGTGCAAATGGTCACCGCCTGGTGCAAGAAGTACAGCAAGCTGCCCGTGATCGTCAAGCTGACGCCCAACATCACCGACGTGCGCATGCCGGCCCGCGCCGCCTTGGCCGGGGGCGCCGATGCCGTTTCGCTGATCAACACCATCAACTCGATCACCTCGCTGGACCTGGACCGCATGGTGGCCTTGCCCATCGTGGGCGGCGCCAGCACGCATGGCGGATATTGCGGTGCTGCCGTGAAACCGATTGCGCTCAATATGGTGGCCGAAATCGCCCGCGATCCGCAGACGCATGGCTTGCCCATTTCCGGCATCGGCGGCATCGGCAACTGGCGCGACGCGGCCGAATTCATCGCCCTGGGCGCCGGCTGCGTGCAAGTCTGCACGGCCGCCATGCTGCATGGATTCCGCATCGTCGAAGAGATGAAGGATGGCTTGTCGCGCTGGATGGATGAAAAGGGTTATGAGCGCATCAGCGACTTTTCCGGCAAGGCTGTGGCCAACACGACCGACTGGAAATACCTGGACATGAATTACCAGGTGATCGCGCAGATCAACCAGGACGACTGCATCAAATGCGGCAAATGCTACGTGGCGTGCGAAGACACTTCGCACCAGGCCATCGCGCAGTTGATCGATGCTGCCGGCACGCGCAGCTATGAAGTCATCAAGGATGAATGCGTGGGCTGCAATCTGTGCGAAATCACCTGTCCGGTGCAGGGCTGCATCACGATGGTGCCACAGACCACGGGCAAGCCGTACATGAACTGGACGCAGGACCCGAGGAATCCAAGGGCAGTGGCGGAGACGGCATAGGGCACGGTTATTGCGTGCGTTTATTTTTATAAACAGCGGCCCGACTTTGCAGTAAGCTAGATCGATTAGCCGAGCCGTTTCCACTGCCGTATCCCTTGCGCCTTCGTGGCGCAAGCGGTCTAACCGATGGAGCAACCCTGTGAACCACGACTACTCTGGCAACACGCAGCTGTGGAATGAAGACCTGGCCCCCACCACTGCCGCGCAGCGCACCTGGCGCTGGTATCACTTCGCTGCGCTGTGGGTCGGCATGGTGATGTGCATCCCTGCCTACACCTTGTCGGCCAGCCTGATCGACAGCGGCATGTCCGGTTACCAGGCGGTGCTCACGGTCTTCCTCGCCAACGCCATCGTGCTGCTGCCCATGCTGCTGATCGGCCACGCAGGCACAAAGTACGGCATCCCGTATGCGGTGCTGGCGCGCTCCTCCTTCGGCACTACCGGCGCCCGCTTGCCTGCCCTGATGCGCGCCATCGTTGCCTGCGGCTGGTATGGCATCCAGACCTGGTTCGGCGGCCAGATGATCTATACCTTGATGGGCGTGCTGGCCGGCCATGAACTGGGTGGCGACAAGATCGCTGGCCTGGGTATCAATGGCAGCCAGTTGTTATGTTTTCTCGCTTTCTGGGCCATCCAGTTCTATTACATCCTGCATGGCATGGAAGCGATACGCAAGCTCGAAACCTATACCGCGCCGCTGAAAATCCTGATCTGCCTGGTGCTGCTGTACTGGGTGCATACGCGGGCAGGCGGCGTGAATGCGCTGCTGGACCAGCCATCGCAATTTATCCCCGGCGGTAAAAAGGCGGGCCAGTTCTGGAGCGTCTTCTGGCCATCGTTGACCGCCATGGTGGGCTTCTGGGCCACCCTGGCGCTGAACATCCCCGACTTTACGCGCTTCGCCAGGACGCAGCGCGACCAGGTGATCGGCCAGTCTATCGGCTTGCCGGTGCCCATGGGCTTGCTGGCCATGTTGGCCGTGATCGTCACGGCAGGCTCGGTGGTCATGTTCGGCAAGGCCATCTGGGACCCGGTCGACCTGGCCAGCCGCATGACGGGCGCCGCCGTGCTGATCGCGCTGATCATCCTGCTGATCGATACCGTCAGCGTCAACCTGGCAGCCAATCTGGTGGGGCCGGCCTATGATTTTTCTTCACTGGCGCCCAAGCAGATTTCATACAAGATGGGCGGCTATATCACCGCCTCGATCGCCATCGTCATGATGCCGTGGAAGGTGCTCGAATCGACGCAGGGTTATATCTTCACCTGGCTGATTGGCTATTCGGCCCTGCTGGGTCCTATCGCCGGCATCCTGATCGTCGACTACTACTTTATCCGCAAGACGCGCCTCGACGTGGCGCAGCTGTACCGCGACGATGGCCTGTACTCGTATGGCAATGGCTGGAATATGGCAGCCATTGCTGCCTTCGTGATCGCCGTGCTGCCGAATATTCCGGGCTTTTTGAACGCCGCTTTTCCAGCTTCCTTCCCCGATGTGGCGCAAGGATTCAAGACGCTCTACACCTACGCCTGGTTCGTGGGCGTGGCCATCGCCGCAGTTATCTACGGGTTCATGATGAAGGGCAAGGCAGCGGTGCATGTGCCGCAGGCGCCGCTCGCCTGATCCACTAAAAGAGGAGACCGCAATATGACTACGCTTATCCGTGGCGGCACCGTCGTCAATGCCGACCGTGCTTTTCGCGCCGATGTACTGATCGAAGGCGACAAGATAGCCGCCGTCGGCGAAAACCTGGCCGTGCCTGCGGGCGCCACCGTGATCGATGCCGCTGGCCAGTATGTGATGCCGGGCGGGATAGACACGCACACGCACATGAATTTGCCTTTCATGGGCACGGTAACGTCCGACGATTTTTTCACGGGCACGGCGGCCGGCCTGGCGGGCGGCACCACCACCATCATGGATTTCGTCATCCCCGCGCCGAAGCAGTCGCTGATCGAGGCCTATCAGCAGTGGCGCGAGTGGTCGGCCAAGGCGGCGTCCGACTATACCTTCCACGTGGCGATCACCTGGTGGAGCGAGCAGGTGCACGAAGAAATGGGCACCCTGGTGCGCGAACACGGCGTGAACAGTTTCAAGCATTTCATGGCCTATAAAAACGCCATCATGGCCGACGATGAAACCCTGGTAAAAAGCTTTACCCGTTCGCTGGAACTGGGCGCACTGCCCACAGTGCATGCGGAAAACGGCGAACTGGTATTTCAGCTGCAGCAAGCCTTGCTGAAAAAGGGTATCACCGGGCCGCAGGCGCATCCGCTGTCGCGCCCACCGGCCGTGGAAGCGGAGGCGGCCAACCGCGCCATCGCGATTGCGAACGTCTTGAATACGCCCGTGTATATCGTGCACGTTTCGTGCGCCGAATCGCTGGACGCCATCACGCGGGCGCGCGCCAATGGCCAGCGCGTATATGGCGAAGCGCTGGCCGGTCACCTGGTGATCGATGACAGCGTCTACCAGAGCGATGATTTCGATTTTGTAGCCGGCCACGTCATGAGCCCGCCGTTTCGCGGCAAGCACCATCAGGCAGCCCTGTGGCATGGCCTGCAAAGCGGTAATTTGCACACGACGGCCACCGACCACTGCACTTTTTGCGCCGAACAGAAGGCGGCCGGCAAGGAAGACTTCACGCGCATCCCGAATGGTTGCGGCGGCGTCGAGGAACGCATGGCCGTGGTGTGGGACGCCGGCGTCAATACGGGTTTGCTGACGCCTTCTGAATTCGTCAAGGTCTCATCGACCAACGCGGCGCAGATTTTCAATATGTACCCGCGCAAGGGTGTCATTGCCGCAGGCAGCGATGCCGATATCGTGCTGTGGGACCCGCAAGGCACGCGCACGATTTCGGCCGCCACGCAGTTTGCCAAGGGTGGCTTCAATGTCTTTGAAGGGCGCACCGTGCGCGGTATTCCCAGCACCACCATCGCCGCAGGCAAGGTGGTGTTCCACAACGGTGAATTGATGGCGGTCGAAGGAGCAGGGCGCTATGTTGAACGCCCCGCGTTTTCCGCCGTGTCGGCATAAAGGAGATTGTCATGAGTGAATTACGCATCAACGGTGAACGGCTGTGGACAGCCCTGATGGAACTGGCGCAGATAGGCGCCACGCCCAAGGGCGGCGTCAAGCGCCTGGCCCTGACAGACCTCGACAAGCAAGGCCGCGACCTGGTAGTGGGCTGGGGGCGTGCGGCGGGCATGAGCATCACCATCGACCAGATCGGTAATGTCTTCATGCGCCGCGATGGTGTCGACAACAGCTTGCCGCCCGTGATGACGGGCAGCCATATCGATACGCAACCCACGGGCGGCAAGTTCGATGGCAATTACGGCGTGCTGGCGGGCCTGGAAGTGGTGCGTACCCTGAACGATTTGAAAATCAAGACGCAGGCGCCGATCGAGGTGGCGTTCTGGACCAACGAGGAAGGTTCGCGTTTCGTGCCCGTGATGATGGGCTCGGGCGTCTTCTGCGGCGCCTTTTCGCTGGAAACGGCGTATGCGGCAAAAGATACGGAAGGCAAGACGGTAGGCGAAGAACTGGCGCGCATCGGCTACAAGGGGGATCAAGTACCGGGCGACCATCCGATAGGCGCCTACTTTGAAACGCATATCGAACAGGGCCCGGTGCTGGAAGACGCGGATAAAGTCATCGGCGTGGTGCCGGCCGTGATGGGCTTGTCGTGGTATGACTGCGTGGTGACGGGCATGGAGGCGCATGCCGGTCCCACACCGATGGGACTGCGCAAAGATGCGCTGCAGGTAGCGACCACCATCATGCAGGAAGTCGTCGCGATTGCCAACCGCTATCCGCCGTATGGCCGCGGCACGGTGGGCATGGTGCAGCTGTTCCCGAACAGCCGCAACGTGATTCCGGGCGAAGTCAAATTCAGCATCGACCTGCGCAACGTGAACGATGAACTGCTCAACACCATGCATGGCGAAATCACGGCCTTCATCGATGCCACGCGCGACAGGACGGGCCTGGGCATTACACTGGAACGCGTCTCTTATTATCCGCCTTGTCCCTTCCACCCCGACTGCGTGGGCGCGGTGCGCAACGCCACAGCCAAGTTGGGTTACTCGGTGATGGACGTGGTTTCCGGCGCTGGCCACGACGCCATCTATGCCGCCAGGCTGGCGCCGGCCGGCATGATCTTCGTGCCCTGTAAGGATGGCATCAGCCACAATGAAATCGAGGATGCAAAATCAGAGCATCTGGAAGCGGGGTGTAACGTCCTGCTCCACGCCATGCTGGAGCGCGCCGTCGCGGTATAACTGCTAAAGGGTGCGCAGCAGCGCGATCAGCTGGGTGCAGGCAAACAGCAGCAGGCCGATCAGGCCACCCACGATGGTGCCGTTGATGCGGATGTATTGCAGGTCTTTGCCGATCTGCAGTTCGATCTGGCGCGACATGTCTTGCGGGTCCCAGTTCTTGACGGTGTCGCCGATATGGCGCGTCAGGAACAGGGCGAAGTCGGGCGCCATGTTGCGTGCTGCATCCTGCATGCGCTCATTGAGCGAGTCGCGCAGTTGCGGGTTCTGCGCCAGTTCCTTGCCCAGCCAGCCGCCCATCGCGGCCACCTTGGCATGCAGCACCGAGTCGCTGGCCGCCAGGTCCTGTTTCAGCCAGCTGCGCAGCTGTTCCCACAGGCCGTTCACATAGGAATTGAGCACGACATCGTTCCTGATGTGCTCGCGCAGCGCTTCGCCCTTGGCGAGAAACACCGGGTCGGTCTTCAGGCGTGCGATCAGCTTGTGCACCGATGCGTCTATCTTGTGCCGCAACTGGTGC
This sequence comes from Janthinobacterium saanense, assembly GCF_014200675.1. Taxonomy (GTDB): domain Bacteria; phylum Pseudomonadota; class Gammaproteobacteria; order Burkholderiales; family Burkholderiaceae_D; genus Janthinobacterium. The sequence goes on from NZ_JACHCI010000003.1 coordinate 51,891, forward strand.
TCGGGGTCTTGCGCGATGCGCCGCATGCTACTGTCGAGGGCACTGGCGATCAGCTCCGCACCGTGTTCACCCAGCCATGAAGTCGGCAATACTTTTTCCTTGCGCGGGTGTTCCGTCTTGAGCCAGTGGACGATGCTGTCGGCGATCAGCTCGCGGCTATCCGGTTCGCGCAGCACGGCCACCAGCTTGGCTATCGCGTCGTCCAGCAACTCCTGGTGGCGGCCATTGGCTGTCAGCGTTTCCAGGATTGCGCCAGTCGACTGCGACAGGTCCACCTTCGACAGCGCAGCGTCGAAAGCCTTCTTGATGAAGGGGCGGATGCGTTCGTCGTCCGTCATGTCCAGCGCGGTCGACAGCATCTTCACCAGGTAGCCGCCCAGCAGGCTGGCGTTGGCCGGCGCCGCCAGCCATTCCCCTATCATTTTGGCGGGATCGTATTTGGCGATCAGCGCCACCAGCGAGTCTGTGTCGAGGAACTTATCCTTGACGAAGCCGGCCAGGTTGACGGCGATCCTGTCCTTTTCCCTGGGGATGATATTGGTATGGCGTGAAATAAAGGGGATCGGGATGGTGCGGAACAGGGCGGTCACGGCAAACCAGTCGGCCAGCGCGCCCACCATGGCGGCTTCGGAAACGGCTTTCAAGCCATCAGTCCACAGGCTGCGCGGCAAAAAGGCCGTGATGATGAAGATGGCGCCGGCCGCCAGCAAAAAAAACAGCGCCAGGCGCTTGCTGCGGCGCAGTTCGGCGGCCTTGTCTTCGTTCGCCATGCTAGCTGGCCCTGGGCTGGAACTGGCGCAAAAAGCCCAGCAGCGCATGGGCCGCGATATCGGCGTCGTCGGCGGTCATGGTTTCCAGCGGATTGTGGCTGATGCCGCCATTGCCGCAGCGGGTAAACAGCATGGCCACATCGGTGATGGCTGCCATGGCCATGGCGTCGTGGCCGGCGCCTGACAGCAAGCGATAGGGTTCCAGGCCCACCGATTCGACTGCCTCGGCCAGTTGCGCCATCAGCCACGGTGCGCACGGTGCGGCACTGGCCGACAGCAGCAGCTCAAGCTCCACATCGATCTGGCGCCGCGCGCAAATGGCAGCCACGCCCTCGAGAATATCGTCCACGGCAGCCTGGCGCACCGTGTCGCTGGCCGCGCGTATATCGAGCGACAACTGGCAGGCGCCGGCGATCACGTTGACGGAGCCGTTGGGCACATGCAGCTGGCCCACCGTGCCCACCAGCGCCTCGCCCTGGCTGCAGCGCTGTTCCACCAGCAGAATGATTTCGGCGGCTGCACTGGCCGCGTCGCGGCGCATGCCCATCGGCGTGGTGCCTGCATGGCTGGCCAGGCCGCCCAGCTTGAGCAGGTAGCGTGAACTGCCGGCGATGGCCGTGACGACGCCCAGCGGATGATCGCGTTCCAGCAGTACGGGGCCTTGCTCGATATGCACTTCCACATAGCCGAGCAAGCTGGCGGGATCGCGCGCGATGGCGGCGATGGCGGTCGCGTCGTGGCCGGCGGCGGTTAGCGCGTCGCGCATGCTCACACCCTCGGCGTCACGCTGCTCCAGCAGCGACAGGTCGAACTTGCCCGTGACGGCCGTGCTGCCCAAAAAAGTGCTCTTGAAGCGCACGCCTTCTTCTTCGGCAAACGCCACGACCTCGAAATGAAACGGCAGTTTTTCGCCGCGCTGGTGCAGATGGCGCACCACGGTCACCGGCAGCAAAATGCCCAGGCGGCCATCGTATTTTCCGCCATTGCGCACCGTGTCGTAATGCGATCCTGTCATCAGGGTCTTCGCACCCGGCTCGTCCGACAGATAGCGCCCCACCACATTGCCCACCGCGTCGATATGCACCTGCATGCCCGCTACGCGCATCCACTCGGCCAGTTGATCGGCCGTTTGGCGGTGGGCTGGCGTCATGTAGGCGCAGGTCAGGTTGTAAGCGCTGTCGCTCCAGCCGGCCAGGGTTTCCGCCTGCTGCATGATGGCGGGGCCGAAAACCAGGCGCACATCGAACAGGTCGTTCAGGCGCAGTTCGGCGATGCGCTTGATCTGCCGCAGCGACTCGGCCAGTTCGTCGTCGCGGCGGTTTTTCAGGCGCCGTGCAAAGGTGGCGATAATGTCCTGGCGCGTCAGGCCGGCGCCGGTCGGGCCTTTTACTGCCAGGATAAAGGGGAAGCCGAATTTCGCGTTGTAGTCGCTATTGAGCCGCTGCAGGGTGGAAAATTCCTCTGGACTGCACAGGTTCAATCCGGATTTGGCTTGCTCGCGCGTCGATTCCGCCGTCAACTGGCCGGCGATGGCGGCTTTGCCGGCCAGTTCAGGGTGGGCGCGTATCAGGCCCAGTTGTTCGGCCGGCGATGCTTGCGCCAGCACGTGCTGCAAGGCTCGCTTGAGGGCGGTAATGCTGTCGAAGGGCCGTGCTGCCGCCGTGCGCTGGGCGATCCAGGGCGAGTGTTCATAGATGCCGTGCAGCAGATCGACGAAGCCGACGTCGCTGCTGCTGTTCAAGTCTGAAAGTGTGGTCATGCTAGTCTCCATCGTGCTTATCCCCATCATGCAAGCAGTGATGATAGCCTCCCAGCCATGCTTGCATTATATGCGGACGCGCATAAGGCCTATCGCTGCACCAGTGCCCTGGCGGCCGCAGTAACCTGGTCGCGCAGCCACTTGTGCTCGGGCGCCTGGTGCACGCGCTGGTGCCACAGCTGGTAAAAGCGCATCGGCGGAAATTTCAGCGGCACCGTATAGCTTTTCAGCGCCAGGCTCTTTTCATAAAAGCGCATGAACTGGCGGCCCGTCGTCAGCACCAGGTCGGTTTGCGTCAGCATATAGGGGATCAAGCCAAAATAGGCCGATTCCACCACCACGTTGCGCTGCAGGTTTTGCCGTTCCAGGAAGGAGTCGATCACGCCGTGGTAGCCGGGCATCATGGGCGAGGGCGCCACGTGGGGCAGGCTCAGATAATCGTCCAAGGTCATGGCGTCGCTGGCCGTGCGCCGCGCGTAGGCCGTTTCCGCATGCATGGCACAGATGATGGGGTCTTCGAACAGTTTCGAGATATGTAAATGGGCCGGCGGCTCATCCCAGTTGGCGATCACCAGGTCCAGGCCACCGTCCGACAATTGGCGGATATGGTCGATGCCCGGCCCCAGGCTATGCAGCACCACGCGGCTTTTCGGCGAACCGCGCCGCAGCAGCGCCACCACGTTGGGCAGGAACTGGCTATCGAGATAGTCGGGCGCGGCGATATGAAAAGTGCGCGCTTCATCCTGCGCCACGAATGGCGTCTTCTTGATGAACAGGCTTTCCGTCTGGTCGAGGATGCGCTTGGCCGGATTGAGCAGGCTTTCGCCATGCTGGGTGGGCACCATGCCGCGCGCGCCGCGCACCAGCAGCGGGTCGCCCGTCAGTTCGCGCAGCTTGCGCAGCGAAGCCGAAATCGAGGGCTGCGGCTGATTCAGCTTGAGCGCCACGCGCGACACGTTTTTTTCTACCAGCAGCAGATACAGGATGCGGATCAGGTGCAGGTCTAGGTGTTGCGGCAGGCTGGACATGTGGCGGCGGCTAGGTTGTACTTGGTGGTATATGGATACGGATATGTCAAATATACGGCATTTTTCATGTGATGGGCCGTGAATCGGTTTATCTTGTGGACACTGGCGCAACAGTGTTGATAGTGCGCCCACCGGTCACCGCCTCATGCAAGGAAATGTATGGAAGTCTTCACGTATCTGATTCCCTATGGCCTGGAGTGGCTGAACCTGATTGTGCGCTGGCTGCACGTCATTACCGGCATCGCCTGGATAGGCGCCTCGTTTTATTTTGTCTGGCTCGATAACTCGATCCGTCCGCCGGCGCCCGGTTCCGACCTGGCGAAAAAGGGCGTGTCGGGCGAGCTGTGGGCCGTGCATGGCGGCGGCTTTTATAATCCGCAAAAATATCTGGTGGCGCCAGCCGAGCTGCCCAAGGAACTGCACTGGTTCAAATGGGAAGCCTACACCACCTGGCTGTCCGGCATCGCGCTGCTGACCATCGCGTATTACTTCAATGCGCAAGCCATGATGATAGACAAATCCGTGGCCGACATCAGCAGCGGCCAGGCCATCGCCATCGGCATCGCCACCCTGGTCATTGGCTGGATTGTGTACGACCTGCTGTGCCGCTCGCCGCTGGCAAAGCATGAACTGTGGTTCGGGGTGACGGTGTTTGCGCTGATCGTCGCCGCAGCCTATGTGCTGACGCATTTGCTGAGCGGGCGCGCCGCCTACATCCATGTCGGCGCCATGATAGGCACCATCATGGTGGCCAATGTGCTGATGCTGATCATTCCCGGCCAGCGCAAGATGGTCGAAGCCATGGCGGCCGGTAAACTGCCCGACCCGCGCCATGGCCAGAAGGCCAAGCAGCGCAGCGTGCATAACAATTATTTCACCTTGCCGGTGCTGTTCATCATGATCAGCAACCACTACGCGATGACCTACCGGAACGACCATGCCTGGCTGGTGCTGGCCATGATCATGGCGGCCGGCGTGTTCATCCGCCACTTCTTCAACCTGCGCCACAAGGGGCGTGTTGAGTGGCGCTACCCCGTCATCGGCGTGGCGTTGCTGATAGCCGTGGCGGTGGCGATTGCGCCGAAAGCGCCGGCGCCGGTGGCGGCAGCGCCGGTGTCCGATGCTGCCGCGCAGTTTGTGTCAGCCCAGGCCATCATCATGCAGCGCTGCGCCACCTGCCACTCGGCGCACCCGACGCAGCCCGGTTTTGCGACGGCGCCGTCCGGTATCATGCTCGACAGCGAACCCTTGATACGCCAGCACGCGGCGCAAATCTACAAGCAGGCGATTGAACTGAAGGCCATGCCGATCGGGAATCTGACGAATATGACGGAAGCCGAACGCACGCAGCTGGGCGCCTGGCTGCAACAGACACTGCAGGGAGCAAAATGAAAGGGACACAATGACTGCGCATGCCGAACAACTGAACGCCTGGATCGACGCGCACTTCGACGAGGAGATCGCCTTCTTGCAGCGGGTGGTACAGCAGCCTACCGATACCCCGCCGGGCAATAACGCGCCGCACGCGGAGCTGGTGGCGCAACTGCTGTCAGCCTATGGCTGGCAGGCTGAAAAACACGCGGTGCCGCAAGAGCAGGTGGAAGCCTACGGCATGCAAAGCATCACCAACCTGATCGTGCGCCGGCCCTATGCGCCGGGCGGGCCGACCGTGGCCCTGAACGCGCATGGCGACGTGGTGCCTCCCGGCGACAACTGGACTTATCCGCCCTACGGTGGCCAGGTGGTCGATGGCTATATCTACGGCCGCGCGACGGCCGTGTCGAAAGGCGATTTCGCCACCTATGTGTTTGCCGCGCGCGCGCTCGAAGCGCTGGGTGTACCGTTGAAGGGCGCTCTGGAACTGCATTTTACCTATGACGAAGAATTCGGCGGCTTGCTGGGGCCGGGCTGGCTGCTGGAGCAAAAACTGACGCGCCCCGATTTCGTGATTGCGGCCGGTTTCAGCTACAACATCGTCACCGCCCACAACGCCTGTCTGCAACTGGAGATCACCGTGCACGGCAAGTCCGGCCACGGCGCCATGCCCGAAACGGGGCACGATGCGCTGCAGGCGGCCAGCAAGATCCTCAACGCCATCTATGGCCAGCTGCCGGCACTGAAAAAAATCAAGTCCGGCGTGCCGGGAATAGACTCGCCGACGATGCTGGTGGGCCGCATCGATGGCGGCACGAATACCAATGTGGTGCCGGGCAAGGTGGTCATGAAGATGGACCGCCGCATGATCCCGGAAGAAGATCCGGTGCAGGTGGAAGCGCAGGTGCGTGCGCTGATCGAGGACGCCGTGCGCGGCGAGGAGGGCATACGCGTGGAGATACGCCGTTTGCTGCTGTCGCACGCGCTGCGGCCCTTGCCCGGCTCGCAGCAACTGGTGGAGAGCCTGCAGAAAAACGCGTTATCCATCCTCGGCGAGACGATTCCTGCGCAGGGTACGCCGTTGTATGCCGATGCGCGCCTGTATGGCGAACACGGTATCCCGGCCGTACTGTATGGCGCCGGTCCGCGCACGGTGCCGGAATCGAATGCAAAAAAGGCCGATGAAAGGCTGGCGCTGGACGATTTGCGCAAGGCCAGCAAGATCGTGGCGCTGACCTTGTACGACTTGCTGGCGCAGAAATAATAGACAGCTAATTTGGCTTACAATGGGGCGACGTCACGTTTTGTGAAGACTAGTGAAGAAGCCCCATTTGAATACCCGTTTTCTCGAAGCCTTTGTCTGGGCTGCGCGGCTGGGCAGTTTTCGTACTGCCGCCGACAAGCTCAATATCACGCAGGCTGCCATTTCCAACCGCATCGCTTCGCTGGAGCAGGACTTCGGCACGCGTCTGTTCGACCGCGACTCGCGTGAAATCCGTCTGACTTTCGCCGGGCGCAATCTGCTCGTGTATGCCGAACGCATGCTCGAACTGTGCCGCGACATGTATGCGGCCAATTCTTCGCCTTCGCAGATCACGGGCGAAGTGCGCATCGGCGTGATCGAAACCATCGTGCATACCTGGCTGCTGCCGTTTTTGCAGCGGGTGCAGGAACGGTATCCGGGCATCGAGATCCAGCTGACATCGGAATCGACGCGGCGCCTGCACGAGCAGCTGCAGCAGGGTGAACTCGATATCGCCCTGCAGACAGACATGCTGACGGGCGACCATATCCGCAGCACGGGCAGCGGCGCCATCGCCATGGGCTGGGCGGGCAGGGCGGCCGACTGGCCAGCGGGCAGCCCGCCTTTCACGGTAGCGCAGCTGGCCGAACACCCGATCATCACCATGAACCGGGGTTCGCAGCCGCATTCCGCGCTGAAGGCGCTGTTCCAGGACGAAGGCGTGCCATTGGGTCGCGTGCATTGCGTCAGTTCGATATCGGCCATCGTGCGCCTGGTGAAAGCAGGTTTTGGTATCGCGGTATTGCCGCTGGCGCCCCTGCGCGAGGAAATCGAGTTGGGCAATATCGCCCTGATCCCGTGCACCGGCACCCTGGCGCCGCAGCGTATCGTGATCAGCTACAGCGAAGACTTGACGACGGAAGCCATACAACTGGTGGCCATGCTGGCTTGCGAAGAGGCGGCGCGGTTTACGGTGGGGCTGAGTGCAGAGTATGGCGTGGGATAGGCTTCCCTCCACAAGAAAAACTTATCAGTCGGCTTCAAAATAACCCGTTTGCCATGGAGAGTGGCGCCACCTATTCTAGGTTGGCACTCCACTTACACTGCAGAACGGAACCATCATGACGACGTCCCCCACCACCTTGCCTGGCATCCTGTTTGTCTGGACCAGCGCCGACCCTGAACACGAGATCGATTTCAACCGCTGGTACGACCGCGAACACGTGGAAGAGCGCGTGCGCATCCCTGGTTTCGTCAGCGGCACGCGCTACCAGAGCGTGCGCGGCCCGCGCAAATACCTGGGCCTGTACCGCACCGTGTCGCTGGATGCTTTCCAGACGCCCGATTACTTCAAGGCCTTCCAGCAGCAGACGCCATGGTCGGTGACGAATCTGGGCCGCATGCGTGACCCGATGCGTCGCGTGTGCGCCATCGAGGCGGAAACAGGTTTTGGCACGGGCGCCTGGCTGGCCGTGCTGCGCCTGGGCTCGGATGCCATCGGCCAGGATGGTCAGGCAGTAGCCGGCCTGGCGGCGCTGGGCCGTGAACTGCTGCACATCGACGGCGTGATTGCCTCGCGTTTGCTGACGCCAGACACCCATCTTTCCGGCCCGCTGCCGGCCGAACAGAAGGAAGGGCGCGTACTGGACCCGATCTTCCTGATTGACGCTTCTTCGGAAGCGGCTGCCCTGGCGGCGATTGCCCGGGCAGCCGCCGCGCTGGGCCTGGATGCCGACGAGGCAGCCATCTTGCAGCTGTCCTGGCAATTGCGCGAGACGGACCTGCAAGCCGCCTGATCGCGCAAGCTTCTGGTCGTACTGATAAAACGAGACACTGGCCACGGCGCAGGGCAAGCATCCTGCGCCGGGCCTGCAATAAACTGACGAGAGAGACCGCATATGAGCAGCTACACTTCCGCGCACATTCCCGCGCATGACGGCACGGCGGCGCCAGCCGGCAAGCCGAAAACAGGCCGCCTGGCCACGGCCAGCATGGTTGGCACGACCCTGGAATGGTATGACTTCACGGTCTACAACACCATGGCTGCGCTGATCTTCAACCATCTGTTCTTCCCTTCCTTCGACCCGCTGACGGGCACCATCCTGGCGTTTTCCACGTATGCGGTCGGCTATATCTCGCGTCCGATCGGCGGCGTGATCTTTGGCCACCTGGGCGACAAGCTGGGGCGCCGCTGGGTGCTGGTCGTGACCCTGATGCTGATGGGCGTGACGACAGGTTTGATGGGACTTTTGCCTACGTATGCAACGGCCGGCATCTGGAGCCCGGTCCTGCTGGTGGCGCTGCGCTTCGTGCAAGGTATCGCGCTCGGTGGCGAGTGGGCCGGTGCGGTGCTCATTTCAGTCGAACATGGGGCAGCCGACAAGCGCGGACGCAACGCCTCGTGGACGCAGGTGGGACCCTCGTTCGGCACCTTGCTGGCGACCGGCTGCATCGGTTTGATCACTTACTTCCTGCCGCATGAGGCCTTCATGGACTGGGGCTGGCGCATTCCGTTTGTCGCCAGCCTGCTGCTGGTAGCTTTTGGCATGTGGATACGCAGCGGCATCGAGGAAACCCCGCTGTTCCAGGAGCTCGACAAGAAGGATGCCAAGGCGGAAGCGCCGATCGGCGACGTGCTGCGCATCTACTGGCGCCGCCTGCTGATCGCCGGTGGCGTGCGTATCGGCTCGGACGTGCTGTATGCGCTGGTGGTGGTGTTTACCCTGACCTATGTGACGACGGTGCTGCATCTGTCGTCGACCCTGGCGCTGACCGCCATCATGCTCGGCACGGCCTGCAACGCACTGAGCGTGCCCCTGTTTGGCGCCTTGTCGGACAAGATAGGCCGCCGCCCCGTGTATGCGCTGGGCGCCGTGCTGGGCTTGATCTGGGCCTTCGTGTTTTTCACGTTGCTGGACACGGCCAGCCCGGCCGCCATCATCGCCGCCGTGGTCGTCGGCCTGATCATCCACGCCATCATGTATGGCCCGCAGGCTGCCTTCGTGATTGAACAATTTCCCACCAAGGTGCGCTATGCGGGTTCCTCGCTGGCCTACACCCTGGCCGGCGTGATCGGCGGCGGCTTTGCCCCGCTGGTGATCGCCAGCCTGTACCGCTCATATGCCAGCACCATGGCCGTCTCGCTGTACGTGGCGGCGGCTTTGCTGATCACAGCAATCTCGGTGTTTGCGGCACGCGAAACGGGCCGCGGCCCATTGGAAGAGTAAAAAATATGACGACCTTAAATTTTCAACTGACGGGCCATGGCGCCGTCACCTTCAATATCGACAATCTGATCATCGCCGGCTGGACGGGCCGCGACATGGCCATGGTTGAACACCATATCGCCGAACTGGAAGCGATCGGCGTGGCGCGGCCGAAAAGCGTGCCCACGTTTTACCGCGTCTCGGCAGCACTGTTGTCCAGCGACGGCGCCATCGAAGTGCCGGGCGCCGATTCGTCGGGCGAGGCGGAATTCGTGCTGTTTTCCACCGAGTTCGGTCTGCTGGTGGGCATCGGTTCCGACCATACGGACCGCAAGGTGGAAAGCTATGGCGTGACGGTATCGAAGCAGATGTGCGGCAAGCCGGTCAGCGATACCCTGTGGCGCTACAGCGACGTGGCCAGCCACTGGGACCAGCTGCAGATGCGTTCCTGGCGCGAGCGCGATGGCGTACCGGCCCTGTACCAGGAAGGGCCAGTGACGCGCATGCTGGCGCCGGAAGACTTGATACTGCGTTACACGGGCCAGGCCAGCTTGCCGGTCGGTAGCGCCATGTTTTGCGGCACCCAGCCCATCATCGGCGAAATGGGCCATGGCGACGCATTCGAACTGGAACTGTATGATCCAGTCTTGCAGCGCCGATTGCAGCATCGTTATGCGGTGCAAACCCTGCCCGTGGAAGGATAAGCAATGAACAAAACCATTCGTGAACTGGCGGCCGACCTGGCTGCCGGCCGCATCAGCAGCGTGGAACTGACGCAGCGCATGCTGGCGCGGGCCGAAGCCCATCGCGCCCAGGGCGGCGTGGCCTATGTCAGCCTCGATGGCGAGCAGGCGCTGGCCGAGGCGCGCGCCAGCGATGCGGCGCGCGCGGCTGGTATCGTCGCTTCGCCCTTGGCCGGCATTCCGATCTCCATCAAGGATCTGTTCGACGTGCAGGGCCAGGTCAGCAGCGCCGCTTCGCTGGCGCTGGCCGACGCAGCGCCCGCCAGCACAGACGCCACCGCCGTGGCCCGTTTGCGCGCAGCGGGCGCCATCCTGCTGGGCCGCACGAATATGAGCGAATTCGCGTTTTCCGGCCTGGGCTTGAACCCGCATTACGGCACGCCCGTTTATCCGCACGACCGCAGCCGCATCGCCGGCGGTTCCACCTCGGGCGGCGCCGTCACGGTGGCGCTGCAGATGGCGGCCGGCGCCTTGGGCACGGATACGGGCGGCTCGATCCGCATCCCTGCTGCATTTTGCGGTTTGACGGGCTTCAAGCCGACGGCGTCGAGCGTGCCGCTCACCGGCGCCGTGCCGCTATCGCGCTCGCTCGATTCGGCTGGCCCCATTGCGCACAGCGTCGATTGCTGCGCCATCTTGCATGCGGCGCTGTCGGGCCAGGATATTCCCCTGGATGCACCGGCGCTGAAAGGATTGCGCTTCGGCTTTACGCGTGACTATGTGGGCGCCAACGTGGACGCCCAGGTGCAGCAGGCGTTTGATGGCGCGCTGGACAAGCTGCGCGCAGCGGGCGCGCTGGTGGAAGAATTCGATTTTCCGGAACTGCTGGAGCTGCCCACCATCAATGGCGGCGGAGGGTTGGTGGCCGCCGAAGCCTGGCACTGGCACCGCGCGCTGCTCGATGAAAAGGGCGCGCAATATGACCAGCGCGTGGCGGCCCGCATCCGCCGTGGCCAGCAGCAGGGCGCCGCCGATTACATCGACCTGCTCGATGCGCGCCGCCGCCTGATGACCGTGGCGCGCACCCGTCTTGCTCCCTACGATGCCTGGCTGATGCCCAGCGTGGCCATCGTGGCGCCCAAACTGGCGCCCCTGGAACACGATGATGCGACGTTTTTCGCCACGAATGGCCTGGTGCTGCGCAATACCAGTGTGATCAATTTCCTCGATGGCTGCGCATTGTCCCTGCCTTGCCAGGCGGACGGCGAACTGCCCGTGGGACTAGGGATTTGTGGCCTGGGCGGCCAGGATGAATATATCCTGCGGCTGGGCCGCGCGGTGGAGGCATTGTTAAGCGCGAACTAAAACAGCTAACAAATAATGCTGCTGTGCAGTAATCGGGCCGGTTTGTCGTATGATAGGCGATCTTGAGGTAGATCAAACACTTATCAACTTGACACTTATTAAGCGGCCCACTCCCTACTGTGCACCGATATGACCTGATCAGCTGTCATGACTGCGGCGTGTTGTACTGCAAACGCCCGCTGCGCCCGCGCGAAAAAGCGCGCTGCGTCCGCTGCCGTTCGGTACTGTACCGTGGCAGTTCCGCCGACTTGAACAAGGTGGTGGCCCTGACTCTGGGCGCCGCCTTTGTTTTCCTGATTGCCCAGTTTTTTCCCATCGTCGAACTCGACATCAATGGCCTCACTTCCAGCGCCACCTTGCTGGGCTCGATCCGCGTGCTGTGGTCAGAGCAGATGCAGGTGGTGGCGACCATGGTCTTCCTGTTTACCATGCTGTTTCCCGCCATCGAGCTGGGCTCCCTGCTGTACGTGGCGCTGGGCTTGCGCATGAAGATCAGGGTGCCCGGCTTTAACCGCGTGCTGCGTGCCGTGCAGACGGCGCGTGAATGGGGCATGACGGAAGTGCTGATGATCGGCATCCTGATCACTGTCGTCAAGATGACCAGCCTGGCCACCGTGGTGCCGCAACCGGGGCTGTTCGCATTCGGCGCGCTGACCGTGATGCTGGCCATCGTCGTCTCGTTCGATCCGAAAACCCTGTGGAATGTGGGTGACGACCTGGTGCGGGAGTCCTTGCCCGGTATCCGCTACAAGCCGCTTGCGCCTGGCGCCCGCGTGCTGCCTTGCCACGCTTGCGGGCTGGTGGCGCCGCCCGTGGGCAAGGGCCATCACCTGGAATGCGCGCGCTGCGGCACGCCGCTGCACACGCGCAAACCGAATAGCATCAGCCGCACCTGGGCCTTGCTGATCGCCGCCGCCATCCTGTACATCCCCGCCAACCTGCTGCCCGTGATGGTGACGCAGTCGCTGTTCGGCGCGCAGGACGACACCATCATGAGCGGCGTGGCGCTGTTCTGGAATAGCGGCTCGAAGGGACTGGCCATCATCATCTTCATCGCCAGCGTGGTCGTGCCCGTGCTGAAACTGGGCACCCTGGCTTTGCTGGCCTGGACGGCGCAGCGGCGTTCGCGCTGGCGGCCGCGCCAGCGCACGGTGTTGTACCGCATGGTCGAATTCATCGGCCGCTGGTCCATGCTCGATATCTTTGTGGTCACCCTGACGGTGGCCCTGGTGCGCTTCAAGTCGCTGGCCGTGATCACGGCCGGCCCTGGCGCGCTGGCGTTTGGTGCGGTGGTGGTGCTGACCATGCTGGCCTCGATGCAGTTCGATCCGCGCCTGATCTGGGACCCGGTCGACGACAAGGCGCGCAGCGATGCAGAAAAAAATAAACTGGCGATTGGAGAGCAGCATGTCTGAAAAAGAAACTGAAAGCACAAGCGTGGTGGCCGAACCCGATGTGGACAAGGCCAGCCGCTGGCTGCCATCGCTGGTATGGCTGATTCCCTTGCTGGCCGCGCTGATCGGTGCAGCCCTGGTGACGAAGTCCATTATCGACCAGGGGCCGACGGTCACAGTGAGCTTCAAGAGCGCCGAAGGACTGGAGCCGGGCAAGACCAAGGTCAAGTACAAGGACGTGGATATCGGCCAGGTGCGCGCCATCAGCCTGGGCGACGATTTGAGCAAGGTGCTGGTGACCATCGACATGAGCAAGGATGCGCGCCGCTTCGCCACTGCAGATTCGCGCTTCTGGGTAGTGCGTCCGCAAATCGGCGCCAGCGGCGTGACGGGCCTGGGCACCTTGTTGTCGGGCGCTTACATCGGCGTCGATACGGGCAAGTCGGAAGCGAAGAAAGACAGTTTCGTTGGACTGGAAACGGCGCCTGCCATCGCTGGCGACCAGAAGGGCAAGCTGTTTACCCTGCATGCAGACAGCCTCGGTTCCATCGATGTGGGCTCACCGCTGTTCTTCCACCGCCTGCGCGTGGGCAAGGTGGTCAGCTTTGCGCTGGACAAGGACGGCAATGGCATCACCATGTCGGTCTTCGTCAATGCACCGTATGACCAGTTTGTCGGCAAGGATGCGCGCTGGTGGCATGCCAGCGGCGTCGATGTGCGCCTCGATTCGAACGGCTTTAAATTGAATACGCAATCGCTGGCGGCAATGCTGGTAGGCGGCATCGCGTTTGAAGCGGAAAATGGCCGCAAACCGCAGGAGCCGGCGCCGGCCGGCACCATTTACCGCCTGGCGGCCGACGAAGCGAGCGCCATGCGCGAACCCGATGGCGAGGCGATCACCAGCGTGTTTTATTTCGACCAGTCGCTGCGCGGACTGCAGCCTGGCGCCACCGTTGATTTCCGCGGCATCGTGCTAGGCGAAGTGCGCTCGGTGGGCATCGAGTTCGATCCCGTGAAAAAGAATTTCCGCATGCCGGTGACGGTCAATCTGTACCCGGCGCGCCTGGGCATGCGTTTCAAGGCGGCCGTGGGCCAGCCCGATGGATCGGCCGGCCACCAGCTGTTGGAGCGCATGGTCAGCCGTGGCTTGCGCGCCCAGCTGCGCACCGGTAACCTGCTCACCAGCCAGCTGTATATCGCGCTCGACTTCTTCCCGAAAGCGCCCAAGGTGGAGCTGGACGTGAACAAGTATCCGATGGAAGTGCCGACCGTGCCCAACACCCTGGACGAATTGCAGACGCAGATCGCCAGCATCGCCAGGAAGCTGGACCAGGTGCCGTTTGACGAGATCGGCAATAACCTGAATGCGACCATCAAGCAGGCCGACGCGCTGTTCAAGCAAGGTAATGCCCTGTTCAAGCAGCTCGATGGCCAGGTGGTGCCGGAAGTGCGCGATACATTAAAAGCCGCGAAACAGACCTTCGGTACGGCCGAACAGGTACTGCAAAAGGATTCGCCGCTGCAGTCCGATGTGCGCCAGGCCTTGCAGCAGCTGACGCAGACCTTGCAATCGCTGAACGCGCTGTCCGATTACCTGGAACGCCATCCGGAATCGCTGATCCGTGGCAAAAAAGGAGATGAAAAATGATCAAGCCCATGTTCAAGCTAATGGCCGCCGCCAGCCTGGCGGTGCTGCTGGGCGCCTGCTCCACGCCGCAGCCCGAGTATTTTTATACCCTCAGCGGCGGCGCCGCTGTCTCCGAGAAACCGGTGCAGTATTACGTGGAAGTGCTGGCCGTCAGCGTGCCGCAGCAGGTCAACCGCAACCAGTTCGTGGTGACGGCCCCATCGGGCCGCATCGAGCTGCTGGAGCAGCAGCGCTGGGCAGGACCGCTGGCCGGTGAAATCGGCCAGTCGCTGTCGACGGCAGTGACCAATGAACTGGGCGCGATCGACGTGTTCCGCACGCCGTATCCAGAGAAGCTGCCCGTCTACCGCATCAGCACCAACGTGCAGCGTTTCGAGTCCGTGATGGGCCAGTATGCGCTGATCGACGCCGTGTGGAGCGTGCGCCAGCTCTCAAACAACAAGGTAGTGACGTGCCGCACGGTGGCCAATGAAAAAGTCGGCGGCGGCTATGATGAGCTGGTGCTGGGTCATCGCCGCGCCGTGCAGAAAATCGCCACCGAGATGTCCGCCGTGGTGCGTGGTTTCAATAGCGGCAATAGCGGCAATAGCGGCAATAGCGGCTGCCCGGCCATTCAAGCAGGCTAGCAAATGCTAAAATACGGTCATGGGAATGACATCAATCACACGCAGGTTTGCCGCCTGGATCGCCTGTTTTGCGATCTTGCTGGCCGCGCTTGCGCCGTCGATTTCCCAGGCCGTTGCCCATGCCAAGCAGGAGTCCAGCTCCGGCTGGGTAGAAATCTGCTCGATGGCCGGCATCCGCTTCGTCAAGGTCGACGGGGATAAATCCGGTGTTGGCCAGCCGGACGGCAAGGCCATGCAGATGGAGCATTGCGCCTTCTGTTCCATGCATGCCGGTTCCGTGGGCTTGCCGCCCACCAGCCCGTGCTGCCGCTGCCTGTCGATGTCGGCCTGGCCATGCAGCCGGCCCTGTATTACCAGTCCCACAGCCCCTTGTTTGTCTGGTCTACGGCGCAGTCGCGCGCCCCGCCTGGTCTCGTTTAAATTCAGTTTCAGCTTTTTTGCGCTTGCGCTTCCCGCCTCTTGGCGTGAGGTGCTGCGCCCGCTAATTTAAACGAGAACCACATGACCGACAATATTCAATCCCGGCGCCTGGCGCGCCGCAAAAGCCTGTACTGGCGCATCCATTTCTGGGCAGCCTTGATCGCCACACCGTTTGCCTTGCTGGCCGCCCTGACGGGCATGCTGTATGTCTTCACGCCGCAGATCGAGACTGTGCTTTATGGCCATCTCGATCACGTAACGCCGCACGGTGCGATGCTGTCGCTGGACGCCGCCGTGGCGGCTTCTGAACAAGCCGCGCCCAAGGGCTGGGTGGTACAGAACGTGGTGCCGCCGTTTCAAGCAATTGATTCGGTGCAGGTGACATTTGCGCCGCCCGGCGTGCAAGTCGATGAACATGCGGGCCACAATATGCCGGGCATGAAACCGCCAGTCGCCAAGCCGGCTTTCGTGGCGCCGGCGCAAGCCGTCGTCGTGTATGTGAATCCGTATGACGGCATTGTGCTGGGCACCCTGGCCAGCAGCCAGCGTTTCAATAACTGGGCCAGGAAGCTGCATTCGCGGCTGCTGCAGACCGATGGCTGGCGCTGGATGATCGAGCTGGCGGCCAGCTGGCTGATGGTGATGCTGGTGACGGGCGTGATCCTGTGGTGGCCGCGCGGCGTGCAATCTGGCTTGCCGAAGAAGGGGGCAACAGGCCGCAATGGCTGGCGCCAGTGGCATGCCTTTTTGGGCGTGGCGCTGGGCCTGGTCAGCTTCGTGATTCTGGCGACGGGACTGACCTGGAGCCAGCAGGCGGGCGGGCGTATCCGCAGCTTGCGCGACATCAGTGGCCAGGCTAATCCGCCAGTGCCGCGCAGCCTGCATTCGCGCGAGGACGTGCATGGCGGGCCGCTGGACTGGCAGGGCGCCTGGCAGGCGGCGCGCAGCAATGCCCCGGCCATCGCGCTGCAATTGACAGCGCCGGCCAGCCAGCAAGATGTCTGGCGCGTTACCATGGCTGACCGCAGTCAGCCTTTGAAACGCTTCGACCTGCAGTTTGACGCCTACAGCGGCAAGCCCCTGTATTACGCGGGATGGGATGAGCAGACGGCGTTCGGCAAGGCGACAGCCATCGGCATTCCCTTTCATCGCGGTGAATTCGGCTGGTGGAACCAGGCCTTGCTGTTTGTATTTGGCGCCAGCGTGCTGTTCTCGCTGGTATCGGGCTGGATCATGTTCTTCAAGCGGCGCGCGCCAGGCACTTTGGGCTTGCCCAAATTGCTGCCCGGCGCCTGGACTTCGCCTTCGCCGCTGGCCTGGCTGGTGGCGGCCGCCATGTGCGCGCTGATGCCCTTGCTATTAATCTCTGGCGCCGTGCTGGCGTTGCTGGAGCTATGCCTGGCGCAGGCTAGCCGCCGACAATCGGTTGCGCGATGATCCACAAGCTGAGCAGGGTATAGGCGATCATCAGTGCCAGCATCGGGTACTGGCTGCGCAGGGCTGCGCTGCGGCTGCCGAATAGGCGTAGCGCGCACACATGGGCCAGCCAGACGGCCGCCACATGGCCTGCGACGATGGCGAACAGCGATACGTACCACACGGCCTTGGCATCGACCAGGCCGAGGCGGATGAAGTACAGCCTGGTGCCGAATAAATCCCAGTCCAGGCCCAGTGGATCGGACGCCAGCGGTATCAGGTACTGGCCCGCCATCGCCAGAAAAGAGAGGTAGTGGGCGAAGTGGTAGGCGATCGCGATGGGCACCAGTGTCAGCACGAAGTGGCCGGCCACGCGCCCCAGCGGCAGCGCAGGCAGGCTGGTGCTGGCGCCGCAGCGCGTGATCAGCGCGCAAAAAAGCAGGAAAACCAGCAGGAACAGCGCGGGCACCAGCAGCAGGGCGGCCGTGGTGATCCAGCCGAGCGCGCCCGGCGAGACGGCAAGCACGGCGTCGACGATGTCGTACCACGCCTGCGTTTCCATCATGCCGTCGAAGCTGACCGAGGCAAGCATCAGTATCACCAGAAGCAGGCCAGCGGGCCGCACGGGCTGCCGCGTCAGCAAGCCTGCCGCGTAGGGGCGCACATGCCAGGCGCCAGCGCGGATGGTATTGGGCGCGAAGCGCGCCAGCAGGCCGAAGACGACGTTGAACACTTCCGCGTGGCCTAGCCAGACGGTGCGTCCAAACAGCGCCATGCCGGTCCACGTCAGGGCCGAATACAGCAGCATGGCCAGTGCCAGGCTGGCCGGCTGCTCGCTGCCTTCCCAGTTCAGTTCCATCCAGATGAAGCAGAAAAACAGCACCGTAGCTGGCCAGCTATCGAGCCATGCCGGCCAGGGCAAGGGGGCGCGCCAGTGCGGAAAAAGGCGCTGTGCCATGCGTGCCACGGTATCGAGAGGATTGAGCAGCGCCCACAGGTCGCCCACCAGCGCTGACACATAGGCCATGCCGACCCACCAGATGGCCCATACCATGGCCGGCGCAATATTTTTCACCGGGTTTTGTACACCGACGAGTCCCGCCACGATCACCAGGATGTACAGGGCCAGCACCAGCAGGCGCAGGATGGCGGCGATGGCGCGCGCGCCGGGAATGCGGTGCAGGACAAGACGGGCATAGTCGTCCTGGCATGGCGGCGATGCGGCATCGCGCCGCCATAGCGCCAGGAAGCCAAACGATAGCGCCACCGTCAGGCCCGCACCTGTCATGTATAGCCACAGCGGCAGCGGTAAATCGTAGCGCTGGCCGAAGCCGTGCGCGCGGGCGGCGCACGGCATGGCGATCAAGCTGGCCGCCAGCAGGGCGCGGGCCATCATTGTGGCAGTACTTCCAGGTACATCAGCGGCGCCATGTGCTGATGTTTGTGCTGTTTTCCCTTGTCCTCTGCCGCGGCGCCGTAGCCGTGTGCGGAAACAGGAAAACGTCCGGGCACGCTGGCGTCGATACGCATGGAGACAGTTTCGCCCGGCTTCACGATCAGGAGCTGGTCATAGCCATGCAGGTGGATATTGACTATCTCGTCGCTAGTCCAGGCCAGGCTGATTTTTTCATGTTGCCTGACCCTGATGGTGGGTGGTTTTGCGGCGATTTTGCGCTGCACGATCGCCAGCGCCACCTGCCGTTCCACAGCCTGTGATGTGGCCGGGGAAGCGCTCTGCGACTGGCTTTGCGGGGCGAGGCAGGCAAGAAAAAAAGCCAGGCTGACGCCGGCTGCTGACTGGGGTGTGAGGATTTTTTTCATTCTTAAATTCTATGAAATATTTCCCTCATTGGCCATCTTGAAAAAAACGCCAGCTTGAAAAGTGCCACCGTAGAATGACTGGTGCGGCCAGGCCGCAAACCTTGTTTGTCCGAGGTTTCCTATCCCATCAGAGAAAGGCGGAGGAGACGATGAATCATCAGAAAAAGATGCTGGCGTTGGCGCTAGCCTGCTATGCTGTTTTGCCCGTGTCGGCTGAAATCCTGGCCATGGTCAATTACGAAAGCAAGTCGCCGGAATCGTTGAAGTCATTGAAAAGCCCCGTCGCGCCACCCTCGCGCAAGGAGGGCATCGCCATCATCGATGTCGACCCCGAATCGAAAAATTTCGGCAAGATCATGCGCGACATTCCGCTGCCGCCGGATCTGGTGGCGCACCACATTTTTTATAACCACGACATGAGCAAGGCCTATATCACGGCGCTGGGCAAGGCGCAGCTGCGCGTGATGGACATGCACCACAAGGACTTGCCCATCAAGGTGATCGAGGTGCCGACTTGCCAGGTGGGCGAGGACATCGTTTTTTCGGATGACCACAAGCGCTGGTATCTGAGCTGCATGGGATCGCAAGCCATGCTGGAAGGCGACGCCGTGCATGAAAAACCCGTGCGCACCATCAAATTGCCGGCGCCTTATCCGCATGGCCTGGCCGTCCATGACGGCATTGACCGGACCCTGCTCACGAGTACCATCCGGCCCAGCGACCTGGGTGACGCGGGCGAGGTGATCAGCGTGGTGGAGACCAGCACGGGCAAGGTGCTCGGTACCCACAAGCTGTCGAAAAAACCGTCGCCTTCAGGCGAAGCGCCGGTGGAAGTGCTGTTCGTCCCGGGCAGTAATCCGCCCGTCGCCTATATCGCCAACATGTATGGCGGCACCGTGTGGACGGCCACCTGGAATCCGAAAATCAAGGATTTCGAGACGGCCCAGGTGCATGACTTTGCCGAACAAAAGGCGGGCGTGCCGCTGGAACTGTATTTCAACAAAGGCGCCACCAGGCTGTATCTGACCACGGCCAAGCCCGGACATCTGCATATCTTTGATCTGACGGCTGGCATCGGCAAGCCCAGTTTGCTGAAGTCGATTCCTGCTGCCGAAGGCGCACATCACGTGGCTTTCACCAGGGATGGCCGCTATGGTTTCGTGCAGAATGCGCTGCTCAATTTGCCGGGCATGAGCGATGGTTCCATCACCGTGATCGACCTTAAAAAAGAGGCGGTGGTGGGCAGCGTGGATACCCTGAAAAACAAGGGGCTCAATCCGAACAGCATCGTGCTGCTGCCGAAATGGAATGACTTCATGGGGCACTGAGTGGCGGTTGACGCTAGAATGGGCGGGTACGGCCCGGCTTGCTGCCATGGGCCGCTTTCTTGACCGGCTTGCCCATGTTATTTATCGATTTTGCCGCTTTATCTGAATTGGCCGCCGTATCGGCCCGCGCGACGCAAGCGTGCAGCTGCTGCAGGGTGCCGCTGGACGCCTGGCAGCGGCTGCCCACCTCGCTGGAGTTGGACCGTTTCGAAGAAGTGGGCACCTTGCGCGAAGATCCGTATGAAGAGCCGAGCTTCGCCGAATACCACCCGAACGGCACGCGCTACGACAGTGCCGACGCGCCCATCGCGCCGCGCTATTTTCCCGCCAATCTGAGCCAGGTGTCGCGCTGCCTGAACTGCGGCCGCCACTACCTGCGCTATAACGAGGCCGGCGGCTATTTCACGGAATTGCGCATCCGCGCGCTGCGGCCGGAACTGCTGGCCGACGCCAAGCTATAGCCGCTGCTACAAATTTTCTTTGATGTGGGCGATCCCCAGTTCATCGTAGATCTCGTACACGGCGGTGAGGAGGTTTTCCAGTTCCGGTGTATGGTCCATATGGCGCACGCTGAACAGGATAGGTGAAAACGCATGCTTGTCGTCGAGCTTGCGGTAGGCGACGTTACGGTGATGCATGGCTTGCACGCTTTCGGGCACGATGGAAATGCCCTGGCCGGCCGCCACCAGCCCCATGGAAATCTGCAGTTCGCGCACTTCAACGACGGGACCGGGCGTGACATTGCCTTCGCTGAACATGGCCAGTACCTGGTCGGCAAAACTGGGGCGTGGCGCCTTCGGATAGACCAGCAGGGTTTCATGGATCAGGTCTGTCAGGCGCAAGCCATCCTTGCCCTCGGCTAGCCGGTGTCCTGGCGGCAGGGCGACTACCAGCCGCTCTTCGCGCAGCACGATGCGGCGGATGCTGGGGTCTTCGCTTTTCAATCGCCCGAAGCCGACGTCGATGTGTCCCTCCTTGAGCGCCTTGATCTGTTCTATCGTCGTCATCTCGTGCAAGGTGACATTGACTTCGGGATGGCGTTCGCAATAGCGGTGCACGATGTCGGGCAGGTCCCCATACAGGGTCGAGGCGACGAAGCCGATCGCCAGGGTGCGTTCCAGCTTGCCTACACGCTGCGTCATGGCCTTGAGGTCCTGCACCTGGGCCAGCAGCGGGCGCGCATGGGCCAGGAAAAACGTGCCCGCTTCCGTGAGCCGCAAGGGCCGCGAGCCCTTTTCAATCAGCGCTACGCCCAGCATTTCTTCCAGTTGCTGCATCTGCCGGCTGAGCGGCGGCTGCGCGATATGCAGGCGTTCGGCGGCCCGCGTGAAGTTCCTTTCTTCCGCCACCGCCACGAAGTAGCGCAAATGCCGCAATTCCATCTTCATACCTTTCAGGTATAGGTTTCATACCAACTTGGTGTTGGACGCCAGCCTGTTCCGGGAATATCTTGGCATCACTGCCTGAAATTATACGGAATAAATATGATTCAACATATCGTGACTTACCTTGTCGATGTGCCTACCATCCGCCCGCACAAGCTGTCTGTCGCCACCATGCATACCCAGACCCTGGTGCTGGTGCAGCTGCAGTGCGCCGATGGCATCGTCGGCTGGGGCGAAGCGACCACCATCGGCGGCTTGAGCTACGGCGAGGAAAGCCCGGAAAGCATCAAGACCAATATCGACACCCATATCGCGCCGCTGCTGGTTGGCATGGAAGCGAGCCAGGTCGCCAGGGCGATGGCCAAGGTGCGCAAGGTCATCCAGGGCAACCGCTTCGCCAAGTGTGCGATTGAAACCGCGCTGCTCGACGCGCAGGCGCGCCGTTTGAACGTGCCGCTGTCGGAATTGCTGGGCGGGAGGGTGCGCGATGCGCTGCCGGTGGCGTGGACCTTGGCCAGCGGCGACACGCAGCGCGATATCGCCGAAGCGGAAAAAATGCTGGACCTGCGCCGCCACCGCATCTTCAAGCTGAAGATCGGCTTGCGCGAAGTGATGGACGATGTGGCCCATGTGCTGGAGATCAAGCGCGCGCTGGGCGAGCGCGCCAGCGTGCGCGTCGATGTGAACCAGGCCTGGAGCGAGATGGACGCGGTGCGCGGCATCGCCGCGCTGGAAGCCGGTGGCGTGGACTTGATCGAACAACCGGTCAAGGCCAGCAACCGCGCCGCGCTGGCGCGCCTGACGCAGCGTTTCGACGTCGCCATCATGGCCGATGAAGCGCTGCATGGTCCCGACGATGCGCTGGCGCTGGCGCGCGGCGATTGCGCCGACGTGTACGCCGTCAAGATCACGCAGTCGGGCGGCTTGATGCCCGCGCTGGAAGTGGCGACGGTGGCGCGCCTGGCCGGCATCGGCCTGTACGGCGGCACCATGCTTGAAGGCGGCGTCGGTACCGCCGCTACCGCCCACCTGTGTTCCACCTTTGCCGAACTGGCCTGGGGCACCGAATTGTTCGGTCCTTTGCTGCTGACGCAGGAAGTCTTGCGCGAGCCGCTGGTGTACCGCGACTTTATGCTGCAAGTGCCGACCGGCCCTGGCCTGGGCGTGGACATCGATACCGATAAGCTGCGTTCCATGCAGCGTCAATAAAGGAGAGAACCATGTTATTCCATGTACGTATGAACGTGAACCTGCCCTTGACCATGCCGGCGGAGCAATCGGCACAATTGAAGCGCACGGAAAAAGAACTGTCCCAGCGCCTGCAGCAGGAAGGCAAATGGCGCCACCTGTGGCGCATCGCCGGGCAGTACGCGAACATCAGTGTGTTCGACGTGGCCAGCGTGGATGAATTGCATGCCTTGCTCACTTCCTTGCCGCTATTTCCCTATATGCAGATCGAAGTGATGGCCCTGTGCCGCCACCCATCGTCCGTGCGCGATGGCGATTTCTGAACAGCTCATGGAGAACAGCATGCATCACTATCTGGACCTGAGCCAGGGCGTCGCCGGAGAGGCCACGCGCCTGCATTACCGCGCCGATGGCACGCGCACGCGCCCATGCCTGGTGCTGTCGAATTCCCTGGGGACGGACCTGCACATGTGGGATGCGCAGGTGGCCGAACTGGCTTCGGCGTTTTACATCGTGCGCTACGATACGCGGGGACATGGCCGCTCCACCAGTGGCGGTGCGCCATTCTTCATCGCAGACCTGGGCCGCGACGTGATCGCGCTGCTCGATCACCTTGAAATCGCGCAGGCTGCCTTTTGCGGCATTTCCATGGGCGGCCTGACGGGCCAGTGGCTGGGCAGCGGGCATCCGCAGCGCTTTACGCAACTGGTGCTGGCCAATACAGCCGCCCGCATCGGCAGCAGCGAGGCCTGGCTGGCGCGCGCGCAGCAGGTGCGCGAAGCTGGCATGGATGTGGTGGCCGATGGCGCTGCCGGACGCTGGTTCAGCCCTGAATTCATGCGCCGCGAAGACGCTGCGGTGGCGCGCATGGTGCACAGCTTGCGTACCCAGGATGCCTATGCTTACGCAGCATGCTGCGAGGCGCTGGCGCAGGCGGACTTGCGGACCACCGCAGCGCAGATCACGGCGCCGACCCTGATCATCGCTGGTGAAACCGATCCTGTAACGACCATCGTTGACGGCCGCTGGCTGCAGCAGCAGATTGGCACTGCGCGCCTGGCCACTGTGCCGGCCTCGCACCTGTCGAATATCGAGGCGCCGCAAGCCTTTACGGCACTGCTGCGGGAGTTTTTGCTGGATTAGATTTGAGCTTGTGCCGGCATCCCCCGACATATGGCGGGAGCCACTTTTTTAAAAATAAAAATAATAAAACCAGACTTGGAGTAGAGACAGATGGAAACCAGATTAATCATTATCGCAGCGGTCATGGTGGGCTATTTCGCCATCATGTCTTACATTACCTACAGCGTGCGCAAGCATGCCAACAGCAGCGAAGGCATGACGGCAGGCGGCCGCAATTTTCCCGCCTACCTGATCGGTGCCCTGCTGCTGTCCGAATTCATCGGCAGTTCCGTCAGCATCGGCACGGCCCAGAAAGGCTATGAACTCGGTATTTCCGCCGCATGGAATCTGGTGGCGCTGTCGCTGGGCTTTTTGCTGCTGGCGATTGTGCTCGTTAAAAAATACAAGGAAAGCGGGCAGTCGACCATTTCCGGCATCCTGGCGCAAACCTATGGCGAGCCGGTACGCTATGCCGCCTCGGTGTTGACCATCGTTGCGCTGGGCATCGTCGCCGTGGCGCTGTATGCGAGCGGTGGCGCGGTGCTGGCGGCCGTCCTGCATATCAATAAAACGGTGGCGATCCTGCTGGTGGGCGCCACCACCGTGATTTATGTGAGCCTGGGCGGCATGCGCTCGGTCGTCTACACCAATTTTGCCCATTCCATCGTCAAATACCTGGGCGTGATCCTGGCGCTGGCCTATGCACTGGAAGCGACAGGCGGCATCGGTGCGCTGCAGGCGCAATTGCCGGCCACGATGTTCAACTGGGTCGAAATCGGCTGGGGCCAGATCATCGCCTGGATGATAGGCGGCATCGGCTCCATCTTCGCCACGCAGTACGTGATCCAGGCGCTGGTCAGCACCGACAATCCGGCCGTGGCCAAGCGCGCCTGCTATTACGTGTCTTCATTGATGATACCGTTCGGCCTGATGGCAGCGCTGATCGGCATGTGCAGCGCGGTGCTGTATCCGGGCATGAAATCGATCGACGCCTTCCCGACCCTGATCGCCCACATGCCGGCCTTTTCGGCCAGCGTGATGGTGGTGGGCCTGGCCGGCGCGCTGTTTGGCGGCATCTCTGCGACCACCCTGGCGTCGGCCACCCTGGCCATGAAGGACTTTTATGATCCGTGGCTGAACAAGGCGAAGAGCGATGCCAAGTCGCTGGCCTTTTTACGCATCGCCATCGTGGTGGCCGGCCTGCTGCCGCTGGTGCTGGCGCTGTATGCGGAAAAACTGCTGATGATCGCCTTCCTTGGCAAGGCCCTGCGCGCCACCCTGGCCGTGCTGGTACTGATGGCGTTTTATGCGCCGAAATTCGGCACGCCGCGCGGCGCCTTTGTTGGCGTGATCGTTTCCGTGATCGCCACCATCGGCTGGTTCCTGGCCGGTAATCCGTATGGCGTCGACAGCTCTTACCTGGCGCTGGCCGGTCCGTTGCTGACGATGGGTATCAGCCATCTTTTCAAGGACAGGCAGGCAGCTGCCATTGCTGGTAGCCGCCGTTAAAAAGCTAGACCTCAGACCAGTCCTGTCATGTAGTACACGCCGATGATGATAAACACGATCACCGTCTTGATGATGGTGATGCCGAAAATGTCGCGGTAGGACTGGCGGTGCGTCAGGCCCGTGACGGCCAGCAGGGTGATCACGGCGCCGTTGTGGGGCAGGGTATCCATGCCGCCGCTGGCCATGGCCACAATGCGGTGCATCACTTCCAGCGGAATATGGGCTTGATTAGCGGCCGCGATAAAACTGTCGGACATGGCGGCCAGTGCGATGCTCATGCCGCCCGAGGCCGAACCGGTAATGCCGGCCAGCGTGGTCACCGAGACGGCTGCGTTGACGAGCGGATCGGGCACGCTGCGCAAGGTGTTGCTGACGGCGAGAAAACCGGGCAGCGCGGCGATCACGCCACCAAAACCGTATTCCGACGCCGTATTCATGGCCGCCAGCAGCGCACCGCCCACGGCTACCTTGGTGCCTTCGGCAAAGGCGCTGCGGATGCGGCCAAAGGCGGTCAGACACACCAGCAAGATACCCAGCAGCAAGGCGCCTTCCACGGCCCAGATGCCTGTCACGGAAGCGATGGTGGTTGTCACGGGTGCATGCAGCCCCGGTAGTTCATCGGTGCCCAGCACGTGGCTGGCGCCGTACCAGTGGGGTATCAATCGGGTCAGCGCAAAGTTGGCCACGCCGACCAGTATCAAAGGCGCGACTGACAGCAGCGGATGGGGCAGGTTGCTGGCGTCGGTTTTCACCTGTTCGGCTTCGGCGCCATAGCCCTCGCCGGTCGCCATCACAGAGCGTCTGCGCCACTCCAGGAAAGCCAGGCCGAACACCACCGTCAATATGGCGCCTATCGTGCCCAGCCAGGGCGCGGCCCATCCGGTCGTGTTGAAAAAGGTGGTGGGGATGATGTTCTGGATTTGCGGCGTGCCCGGCAGCGTATCCATGGTGAACGAGAACGCGCCCAAAGCGATAGCGCCCGGCATCAAGCGCTTGGGGATATTGCTTTGCCGATAAAGCTCGGCTGCAAACGGATAGACGGCAAACACCACCACGAACAGCGACACGCCGCCATACGTCAGCGCGCCGCACACGGCAACGATCACGGCATTGGCGCGCGAACGGCCGATATAGCGAATGGCCGCCACCACGATGGCTTGCGAAAAGCCGGACAGTTCAATCAGCTTGCCGAATACCGCACCGAGCAGAAAGACGGGGAAATACAGCTTGATAAAACCCACCATCTTTTCCATGAAGATACCGCTGAACACGGCCGGTACGGCGGACGGATCGGTCAATAAAACGGCGCCCAGCGCGGCGACCGGAGCAAACAGGATCACGCTGTAGCCACGGTAAGCGGCCAGCATGAGGAAAGCCAATGCGGCAAGTACGATCAGGAAAGACATGCGACGGAGCCCTCGCTGTATGGAAGTGAAATGGGGGTGGACAGATGGAGAGGGCCAGGGGCAGAGGATGCCAGGCGACGGCCTCTGTGTCCCGGGCACAACGCGTATACACTGAGTCACATCCAAGGTGTTGTCATTAAAGCATAGGGGGAAGTGCGTTTCAATCACCGGGATCAAGCGTGCGCAAAGTTTATTTTGCAGCGGGCTGCATATCGGGCAGTCAGTTGCCGCCTGAAGCAGCGAAATCTGTCATGGTCCGACGTCGTCGCCGCCAGCTCGCAGCACCTTGCAGCAGCCCTGTTCCAGGCTCCAGCGAAATTTGATGCCGCTTTCGTACCAGATGAAATAAACCCACAGCAGCTTGTCCGGCAATGCCCTCGGCGCTCTGTTTCTGTTTGACGCCAGCACCTCGTTGACTACCTCTTGCGGTACGCGCGATTTGACGGCGACGCGTGCTGTTTGAATCGGCAACGAGCGTGACATGGCGTGCACGCCCTCACTCCATGTTTGCAGGGCTACGGGATCGGATGGCATGGGCGGGTATGGATAGGGCCACACTTTCCACTCGAACTCCACCCATTCGGGTAATTCTCGGCCATCGGGTGCTGCGCCCATGGTCTTCCCTCCTGTCATGGGATTCTTGTCAGGGCTCACGGAACCCGGAACTGGAAAAGGCGCGCCGTTCGCCGTCCTGGCGTGCAGCACATCGACTTTTTTTCCTTTGATCCCGTTGCTGAATGTCGCGACCATGCCCGGCCCATCCGCTGGTCGTAATGTTGTACAGGCGATGCATAGCGCGATGGCGGCCAGTATGGAGGCTAAAAGCTTGTACTTGCTCATGGTTCGTCCCATCCGATATCGAGATTGTTAATCCTGCTGCACGCGTGCAGGGTGCGATGTCTGAAATCATTTGCGCCAGCCATGCGCGTTGTTATGGGATCTGTTGATGCGTCAATCAGCACCACCGGTTGGCGATAGCGCCGCGGCGGAATAATGGGGGCAATGGCTCGGTCCGATGGCCATAATCGTTAGTGTGACTCGCTGTCCGGCCACTTGCCGAAGCGCTTGCGATTGTCGCGGGCATGGGCTGAGGATTGCTCGTCTAGCGCCGTATAAAGCCTGTCGGCACCGCTTACTTCGTTATTTTCAATGACAACGTTCGGGCTGTTAATCAGCAGAATCGCTTCCTTGGCATTGAACAGTCCTTCGATGGTGATTTTGTTGCCACGAATGATTAAACCCGGTGCATCGCGTATCCAGATGGCAGCGTATTCTGAATAGTAGGAACCGATATTTAAACGAGCCGGTGGTTGGTATGGTTCGGAAGGCCTGGGCCTTGAGCGTTTGATGACGATGTCATTGTCGATCAACTGATTGTTTGCGCCGAACAGCGCGATGGCTTCATGACCTTCGACTTCGATGTGGCAGTGACGGATGATGTTGTTGCGGCCGATCAGATAGGCAGCCAAACCACCGCTTTTGATGGTGAGATTCTCCAGCAGGATATTGGTGTCGCCGAACTCCCGGAAGTTGGGGCCGTACCAGTCAATTGCCATATTTACTTGATGAGGACCAGGGCGATAATTATGACTCTCCCCACTATATTGCCATCCCGTCATAGATATGCCGATACCACCTACATCAATAGTGCCATTTTTAAATGAGTAATGACGATTTTTTGGCTTTTGTAAAATCCCCCATACACCTGCACCGATAGCTGTACTAGCCCGATTCGAGCGCAGTGCGTGGCCCTTCAAGTCCAATGTAATGTCGCTACCCTCTAACTCCACAAGTGAGCCTGAGCCGCCCGGTTCTCCCAGAAACTTTCCTAATAGACCTACATGGCGCACTATATCCAGTTCCAACAAGAAGCAAGCCGGACCACTTAAGGCGAGATTTTCTCCGTTGTGAAAGATACTAAATCCTGGGGGTATGGGACTGCGTTGGGGAAAGACAAACGAGAGCTTAGCTGGTTCCCTGAATTCCTTGGCTCCTTCTGGGAGCGTAACATGAAAGCATGGCTGCGCTTGCGCGCAGTCTAATATCAACCATAGCATCGAAAGACAAGAAAAAAATAGTGTGTTCATTGTTTTTCTTTCTTTGAAAATTATCTAGGAAGGATCGTACCTCTATATAGTTTCTGGTCCAAAGCGGTACCGTACTTGTCATGCAAGTATTCCGTCCTATTGTCAGAGGCACTTCTAGTGTTAAATGATTGTTTCCCTTTTTGAGTAATGTCGATGTTTGTGTAACCATGCGTCTGAAGGGCTGCTTGAAGCAGCCTGATTTTGTTCGGATAGCCTGTTTGATGCTCTTCAGTTGTGTTTCCGCTTGCCTCACTCTCATGGATAGCGTTGAAAGTTCTTAAGGTCTCTTCTATTCCATCGAAACTTGCTGCCTTGCTGGAGTCTCCCCACGCCGCGAGTTTTGCGAACACTTCCCTCTCTGCCTCCAGCGTACGGTCTTCGTTGCTGTTCCAGTTGAAATGCCCATTTCCTGGCGGCCACGATCTGTGGTTGTAAGTGTAGTCAGGATTGCTGCCGTAATTGCCATGGCCGAGTCCGACGCGGAGTGCGAATGGCATATCATTCGAGTCGCGGTGTGAAAAAGTGTCTTCGAAAGCATGCAGATATTCGCCGAAAAATTGCAGTTGCGTGCAGCGTATATTGCTCAGGTCATGTACGTAACCAGCCACTGTGATCGCCGCGTTCAAGTGTAGTAACTGAGGACTTTCCGGAAGGTTGCCGTAGGAAAAATTGGCTGGCGGCGCCCCATAGCTGGTGACGCCACCCATTACCAGGCCGGTCTCTTCATCGATGCTCGAAGGCACCATGGTGAAGTGGTAGCTCAGGAGGCGTGCCCGGTGTGCATCGCTCAGGCCGCTGGACAGATTGAGCGGCCTGGTGTCTGGATTGTCGTCGATAAACTGCGTTGCCAAGGCGATGAGCCGAGCCTCTTCTGGATTGACGCCGGCAGCCACCGCCAGGAAGAAGGTCATGTAGTAGTGGATGTCACTTTGGTACAGCCCCAGCGGATCGATGTTGGTCAGTGGATTGTTCGATACGTAGGCATAGGGATTGCCTGCGCTACCGGCGCCCATCGGGTCAGGGGTCAGGTAGCGTCCGAGCATGGGGTCGTAGTCACGCAAGTAGTTGTAATGCAGGCCGGTTACGGCGTCGTGGACTTGCCCGGGCAGGCGTAGCGGCATGTCGAATGGTTTGCCATTGCTGGCGATACTCGCGCGTATCACGTGGGCCTGGCCAAACGCGGCCGTGACGGCTTGCCATACTGGCTGCTGCTGCTGATCCAGGACTTGCTGTGGCGTGCCCAGGTGGTCGGTGACGATGGCGTAAAGGTGGGCTACGCTATCGCTGGCGTTACGCTCGTCGCGCCTGGTGATGCTCTTCCACAGACTGTGCATCACGGCGGTATTTTCTGTCATGTCGATTTTAGCCACGGGCTTGCCGTACAGATAGATATAGTGAGCGGTGATATGCCCCCGGCTATCCGTCTCTGCCGCCAGGCGTTGCTCGCGATACAGGGTGTAGCTGGTCTGGCCTGGTGCTGCAGCCTCGGCGAGCGAGACCGGTATCAGCGCCGGCCGTGGCGGATAGAGTGTTTTGGCGATGCGCTCGCCCTGGTTGTTGTAGTGGTAGCGGGCAATGAGCCTGCTGTTGTCGTAAATGGCGACGGGGCGCTTGTCGCTGTTGTAGACGGTGCGCCGCTGGCGCATGTCGCTCATGTTGTTGCCGTTCGCTTGCCACTGTAGTTGCGCCAGCGGCAGGCCGGTCGGATGGTAGAACCAGACGCCGCGTACGAAAGGTGGCGCGTTACCGTCGGCATTGGCCTGCGTCGTGGCGAGCAGCCAGTTGCCGCCTCGCGCATAGTTGAAATTGAGGTCGAGTCTGCGTTGGCCCGGTACTTCCGGACGACCTGTTGCCAGTGCCACTACTGCGGGTACGGATTCGGTGAGACGGTTACCAGCCAGATCGTAGCGGAAAGAGGTGTTTTCGCCCGTGTCGGGGACGATGCCTGTCAGCCGGTCCAGCCGGTCGTAGACATAGTTTTCACGCTGTGGCGTAGACGGCGTTCTTGCATCGGGCGCTGCCAGTTGGCGCTCAATCCGGACTAGCCTGCCAGCTTCGTCATAGCGATTGACCTGGCGGTATAGCGGTGGCGTGTTGATGCTGCCACCGGGTGAGAGCCAGGCGGCAATGTGGCGCCACCAGCCCATTTCCGCTCCACTGGCGCCGGAGAGTGTGCGTAGTTGTTCGATGCGGCCGCGCTGGTCCAGCAAGATTTGCTGGCGTGCGCCGTTGCTCATGGTGTAGCCCGTCAGTCCTCCTGTGCCGGTGCACTCGATGTCGCCAACGACGATGTGTTCGTCGAACAGGATGGCTTCTAGCTGGCCGGGACGATGGTGCGCATTCTTTTCTTGCCTGGCGTCGTCAACGGGAGTGAAACGATAACGCAGGCTATGACCGTCTGGCAGCGTCTGATGGACGAGGCGGCCGGCTTCGTCATATTCATGGTGCGTGACAAACAGCAGCCCTTTCGTGGTGGTGTTTGTACCAGCATCGCCGTGTGGGCCGACCTCGGCGAGCCAGCGCGTTTCGCGTATCAACAGGCCCATCGCGTCGTACTGATAGTCGAGACGCTCTGTAGCATGGGCGAGATCGCCGTCGGTGGTGCTGATCATGCCTGCGAGCTGGCTGCCGCGATACCGGTATTGCAGCAGATTGGCTATCCGGTCCTTGCCCACGGCCAGCAACCTTCCGGCATGGTCATAGGTGTAGCGTGTGGCCGACAATGTTTCGTCGATGCGCGCCAGCAGCCGGCCAGCCGGGTCGTAGCGGAAGAGCGTGACGCCACGGTCCGGGTCCGCTTCGAATACCTTGCGGCCGAAGTCGTCGTAGCGGCGCAAGGTATCAACGCCGTTGGCGGCGGTAAGCCGGGTGGCCCGGCCGGCATTGTCGTAAGCCAGGCGCAACACGGCGATCTCGGCGCTGCCGGCCGCATCGGTGCGGCTGGTCAGCCTCCCTTCCGCGTCATGGTCGAACACGGTAGTGGTGCCGAGCGCATTGGCGATGGCGGTGACTTGCCCGATATCGTTGTAGCGGTAACTCTTGAGCTGGCCCAGGGTATCGGCTATTCCCGTCAGCTGGCCGGGTTTGTCCACCTCGCGGTCATAGTCGAAACGTGTCGTTGACAGCGCTTGCCCCAGACCAGCTTGCATGTCGTCGTAGCGCGTGACGTTGGCGGTGCGATCCTCCGTATCATGGTTAATCGCGATACCGCTACCATCCGGCAGGGTGATGCGGCTGACGCGCCCGGCCTGGTCGTATTCGAAGGTGCTGCGCAGCTTGCCCGGTCGCGTTACCGTTTGGAGTTGGCCGTCGGCATCGTAGTCATAGTGCAGTTGCCGATGCATCGTACCCGCCGTCAGATCAATGTCTTGTGGCAGGCCGCGCCAGTTGCTGTGTACGCTGGCAATCCTCACCATGTCGCCATTCGTGAGGCGCAATTTGCTTGGCCGCAGTGCCTGGTCCCGTTCCAGCACTTCGGTGATGAGGTTGCCCGGAGCGATGATGCGGGTGAGTAATCCCTTGCGTTGATTCCGTTCATCATATCCCGCCAGTGTGCCTGCCCTTGCCGCGACCTTGCCGCTGCTATCGTTGCCGTTATCGGTGCGCCCGTCGTATTCGAGCACGGTGACGTCCGAGTCGAGCGGGCTGTTGGTCTTGCCGTTGGGCAGGGGGCCGTCGATGCGGGTCAGCAGGCTGCGGCCGTTGATGGTGGCGTAGCGGTAGCTGGTGTTGCGGCTGAGTGGCGCCGCGGCCTGCTTGCCGTCATAGCTGGGAATCCAGCCCAGTTCGGTGACGTTCAGCGGCTGGCCGGCCTGGTTGTAGACGATGCGGGTTTGCCGTTCCTTGCCCGGCACCACGCTGGGCCGCGCGATCAGGCCAGGCGCGCGGCTGTCGCCAGGGTATTCCAGCCGCAAGCGCCATTGCACCGGGCCCGGTTTGCCGTGCTGGTAGTCGACCTTGCCAACCCTGCTTGTGCGGCCCAGCTGGTCCAGTTCGCGCCGGACGGCGCTCAGCGCTTCGCCGCTGGCGTTCAGTGTGATGGTTTCCAGCAGTTGTCCCAGCTTGTCGTAGTCGTAACGTACATTGCTTTCGCCGCAGGTAGCGCAGCCGGCGCCGCGCACTTCCAGCAGGCGCTGCGCGCCGCCGACGATGGCGTGGCGGTAGACGGTGCGCTGGCCCAGGCTGTTGGTCAGCACGGTCTTGCCGCCAGCACTGGTGTCGAGCGTAACCTTGCCGACGCCGTTGGCGTGGGTGCTGAGGTTCGCCTTGCCGTTATTGTCGTAGCCGTAGGTGGCGTAGCGCCTGGTGACGGGTTTGCCGTCGGCGCCGCTGGTCTCGATGCTGATGCCGGTCAGCAGCCAGGGGAAGCGCGGGTCTTCGTGATGGTAGACGCGGCTGACGAGCGGCTGTGCCTTGTGGTTGGCGTCACCGTCGCCGCTGGCCGGCAGGCGGACCCGCAGCAGATTGGCCCACAGGATGCGCGTGTCGAATGGCACGGCGCCCAGAGGCGCAGCGCCGCCGTATTCGTAGCCATAGCTGCCGACCGGACTGTCGATGGTTTGCACGCCATTGAAGCGCGCGTTCGCCCTGGCGCTGGCCCGGCCGAGATAGCCCAGGTACAGGCTGCGGCCCTGCGGATCGGTCACCTTGATCAATACATTACCGGGATCATAGAGCAGGGTGAGCGCTTCGCCGCTGGCGGCTGTGATGCGGTCGAGCTTGCCGGCTGTGTTGAAGTGCAGGCGGCGGCCGTCGGGCAAGGCCCAGGTGTAGTCGGTCGCCCCGTTTGCTTGTGGCGCCAGCGTCATGCGCCCGTTGGCCGGCAGCGCCGTACTGCACAGGCCTGGATGGGCCGGGTCGCGGTCGAAGATGATGCGCACGCCATCTGCTTGCAGAATCTGGATCTTGCCGAATTTGTCGAGCAGTTCCGTTTCATACGACAGCTTCCATTCGCGCCCCATCGGGCCGTTGGGCGCACCAGGTTGGCTGTAGGCGCTGTTGTAGTGGCGTACGATTTCCAGGCCCAGCACGCCGGGCAGCGCGGGCATGTCTTCTTCGCGCTGGTATTTGTTGCCGGTGATGACGTTGATCGGATTGCCGGCGCTGGCGCCCGGGCCGCCGCCTTCGACGCCGGCGACCGCGCCGGTACAGGCGGCAGGTGGCCCGCCCGGTTCGGGGCCGCAGGCGCTGGCGGCGCCGGACAGGATGAGGCAGCAGAAAACCACAAGGCGGCCTGCCGCGAGGATGCAGGGCCGGCGCCGCACTTGCCATGCGTGCTCATGTTGGAGTGCATTCTTCATCAAAAACCTCAGCTGGGTGTACAGCACATGGCGGCACACGGATCGATGCAGTGGGCCGGATCGGTTAGCGGGTTGCAGACTGGCGGCGATGGCGGCGCCGGCGGGTTGGTGCAACTCAGGTTGTTGCAATCGGGCGGCGGATCGTGCGTGACGGGCGGATCGCCCGGGTTGACTGGCGTGCCACCGTTGCCCGCACCCGGCGAGGACACTGGCGCGCCCGGCTCGATGGCGTCGGACTGCATGTGCAGCGTCACCTGCGTTACCAGCGGAATGCGGCCGGCGGCCAGCAGCTTGGTATGGAACGCGTCGGTGTGCGGGTCCAGCCATGTCAGGTAATTGGTATACAGGTTCTTGACCATCGGCACCTTGGGCAGATAGCCCTGCGTGATGCGCAACTTGATCAGGTTGGCGTCCTGGATGGTCTGGCCCGAGGTAGCGCCGACTTTCTGGTCCTTGTCGGCCTGGCCGCTATTGGGAATGACGCGGCGGCTGCCGGTATGCAGCGCGGCCTGTCTGGCCGCATCGTTCCAGTCATCAAAACTTTCCTTGCTGGGATTAAGCAGTTCAATGTTGACGTTGCCGACGCCATTCGGGCCGATGTCGGCGGCCGCTTTCGCCAGCGCAGCAGCCAGCTCGGCCGGCGTCTGTCCGCCGCCATACAGCGGCACCAGCGCCCGCACATAGGCGGCATAGACGCTGTCCACGCTGGCGTTGGCGGTGGCGCCTTCGCGCGCGGCCATGAAACTGGCGTAGTTGATCTGGCTTTTGGCAAAAAATAGCATGCCGTACTGCAGCACCGACAGGCCCAGCAAGGTGATGATGGGACCGACGATGGTAAATTCGATCATCGCGGAGCCGCCTTGCGGTGCTGGCGGGGGTGGTCGGGAGGAGGGCGCCGGTACGGCCTGCAAACGCGGATGCGCTAGCCTATCGCCAGGACGGATGGTCATCGCCGCGATTGCGCCGGCCGCCAGTTCCAGCGCGTGGGTGGCGCGCCGGTACCGCTTGCCTTCGGCGTTCCGGCTGATACCGCTGATGCTGGCGCGCCATGGCCGTAGCGCCACACATTGGGTCACCACACCGTCACGGTCCAGATACACCACGTCGATGGCATAACGCATGAAGGCGCCGTGCACGCTGGGGCAGTGGGTGATCAGCAAGCCCTGCGCACTGCCCAGCGGACCAGCCAGCATCAGGCCGCGCAAGCGCGCAAAGAAACTATCGGCGAGCCGCAGCGTGAGCCGATGGGCGCCGCTGGCCGTGTGCAAAGTGCTGCTTTTTGCTGTCGTCATGGCGTGTTTCCTTATAGCCCCGAGTGCATGAACTGGATCACGATGGGAAAAAACAGGACGATGAAGGTGCAAGGGAAGATGAAGGCGATCAGCGGGAACAGCAGCTTGACGGGCGCTTCCATTGCCAGCTTTTCGGCGCGCAGGAAGCGCTCGGAGCGCCGCTGGTCCGCTTGCGCGCGCAGCACCGGTCCCAGGTTCATGCCGATGCGTTCGGCTTGTATCATGGCCGTGATGAAACTGCTCACGGCCGGTTCCTGGACTCGCTCGCTCATGGCGCGCAGCGCATCGGCGCGCACCTTGCCGTTGCGCACATCGCGTAGCACGCGCTTGATTTCATCGCACAGCGTACCCTTCGGTCCCTTCAGCGCCGCCTGGTTCAGCGCGCCCGGCAGGTTCAAGCCCGCTTCCACGCACAGGGTGATCAGGTCAAGATAAAACGGCAGTGTTTTATGCAGCTCGCTTTTGCGGCGGGCGATACAGTCGCGCAGCCAGACGCCGAGGTAGAGCCAGCCGCACAAGGCGCCGGCGGCGCCCGCCTCCCAATAGCGGGAGACACCGAAACCACCGGAAGCGCTGGCTTTGCCCAGCGAGTCGAGCACCCAGCACGACGCAGCGGCAGCACCCAGCGCGCATAGCAGGCGCGCTGCCGTGAACTGGGCCGGACTGATGCTGTAGTCGAGGCCGGCCTTGCGCAGGCGCACCGGTAGCGAAGCCGTCGGCGCGCGTGAAATGAAGGGCCGCAGCGCATGGCCGCAGCAGTGGATCGGCCACCAGAACAGGCGAAAGCCGAGCGGCGGCGCGTCCTTGTAGCTGCGGTCCTCGGGCGGAATGGCGGCCAGCGCGCCGGCCAGCAGCGCGGCGGCCAGTGCGACGGCCAGGCCGGACAGCAGGGCCAGGGCGACGATGATCAGTTCGATGCGTGCGGGTGACATGGCGGCGTCCTAGACGTCGATGGCGACGATGCGCCGGATGACGTAAATACCGAGGAATTCGAGCGTGGCGATGGCGGCCAGCGCCGCCCAGCCCATGCCGGTGTGCCACAGCTGGCTCATGGCGGCCGGCTCCATATGGTCGAGTACCAGCATCAGCGACAGCGGCAGCAGGCCGACGATCCAGGCCTGCAGTTTTCCCTGCGCCGTCAGGGTACGGATCTTGCCTTCGATTTGCAGGCGGCTGCGGACAGTGTGGGCGGTGCGTTCCAGCGTTTCGGCCAGGCCGCCGCCAGTCTCGGTGGCGATGCGCATGGCGGACACCACCAGTATCGTGGTCTGCGTGGGAATGCGGCGCACCAGGCCGTTCAGGCTGTGTTCCAATGTGACGCCGAGGCGCTGTTCGCGCAGCATCAGCGTGAACTCCTGGCCCAGCGGCGCGCGCGCCTCGATGACCAGCTGCGAGATGGCCATGTTCAGGCTCAGGCCCGCGCGCAGGGCGCCTGCCAGCATCATCAAGGCGTCCGGCAATTGCTCTTCGAAGGTGCGCAGCCGGCGCACGCGCAGCCAGGCGTAGACCACCCGAGGCAGCAGGGCCAGGCCGATGAAAACGGCGGCGGCGACCAGCATGCTGCCGGTGGCCAGGCCGGCGACAATCGCGCCCAGCGTCATCAGGGCGGCGTGGGCCAGGAAGATCCTGGCGGGATCGACGAACAGGAAGAATTCACGCACCTGGAAGCGGGTGCGTTCGGTGAAGTGGGCGCGGTAGCGGCGCATCGTGCCGATGCCGATATCGATTACCAGCCACGCCAGGATGGCCGCCGCCAGGGCCGCGATGGCGGTGACGAACAGCAGCATGTTGCTGGCGCTCATGGCCATTCTCCCTGCTTGAAGATATGCATGTCCAGCGTATTGCCGTGCGCATGCAATTGCTCGTAAAAGCCCGGCACCATGTCGCAGCCGCTGAAATAGCCCTGGATATTGCCGCCTTCCGCTTTGGGGGCGTAACCCTGGTTGATGAAGCGAAATAACTCCTGGATCTGGAATTTGCCACTTTCCATGCCGGTGATTTCGGTGATGCTGGTGACCATGCGCGTGCCGCAGGAGAAGCGCGTTTGCTGCACGATCATCTGGATCGCGGAGGCGATCTGCTCGCGGATAGCGGACAGGGGCAAGTTCATGCCGGCCATCATGACCATGGTTTCCAGCCGCGCCAGTGCGTCGCGCGGGCTGTTGGCGTGCAAGGTCGTCAGCGAGCCGTCGTGCCCCGTATTCATTGCTTGCAGCATGTCGAGCGCCTCGCCGCCACGGCATTCGCCGATGACGATGCGGTCCGGCCGCATGCGCAGGGTGTTCCTGACCAGCTCGCGGATCGAGACGGCCCCTTTGCCTTCGACATTGGCCGGCCGTCCTTCCAGGCTGATCCAGTGTTCGTGGTGCAGTTGCAGTTCGGCCGCATCTTCGACCGTGATGATGCGTTCGCCAGAGGGGATGAAGTTGGACAGGATGTTGAGCAGGGTGGTCTTGCCCGAACCGGTGCCGCCCGAGACGACGATATTTTTGCGCGCGGCCACGCAGACTTCCAGGAAGGCCGCCATGCCGGCGCTGATGGCGCCCAGTCCCACCAGGTCGTCGGCCGTCATCTTGTATTTGGCAAACTTGCGTATCGTCAGCGCCGGTCCCTTCAAGGCCAGCGGGGCGATGACGGCGTTCACGCGCGAGCCATCCTTCAGGCGCGCATCCACCATCGGCGAGGATTCGTCGATACGCCGGCCCAGCGGTGCGACGATGCGTTCGATGACGCCCAGCACAGCGCGCTCACTGGTGAAAGTCAGCGGATGTTTTTCCAGCCGCCCGTTGCGCTCGATATAAATCTGGTCGAACTGGTTGACCATGATTTCGGTGACGCCCGCATCGGCCAGCAATTCTTCCAGCGGCCCCAGGCCAACGGCTTCGTCGAGTACCTGCGTGGCCAGCAGCTGGTGGTCCAGTTCAGGGGGAATGGCGGCGCGCTGGTCGCGCATGATGTCGCTGATGTAGCGCCGCGCCTCGATGCGCAATTGATCATCGCTCATTTTCGAGACATCATGGCGGCGTAAATCCATTGTTTCGAGCAGGATGGCGTGCAGGCGCTGGCGCCATTCGAATTCGAGTTGCTGCAGCGCCCGTGGCGCCAGCACCAGCGAATAGGCATCGGCCGGCGTTGCGCTGTTCGCCTCGGCGGGGCCTGGTTCGCCGCCATGCTGGATCTTGTGCTGGATGCGCTCGGCCGCCAGCCGGGAGGCGTGGATTTCCGCTGTCGCATGCTGGTTGCGCGCGGCGGCGCTGCTCGAGCGCGAATGCGGCGCCGCCGCCTGCACTGCCTGTACCGCGCTGTGCAGATCGAGCACCTGTAATTTGTAGGGTCCGATGGCGATGATGTCGGTCGGCGCCAGCGGGCCGTGCTGGGTAGCGATGCGCACGCCGTTGACGCTGGTGCCGGTGTACGAGCCCATGTCTTCCAGCAGCACGCCGGACGGCGTCCTGAGCAGCCGCGCGTGTTCCTTGCCGACCCTCCAGCTGTCGAGCCAGATATCGTTGCTGGTCTTGTTGCCGACCATGCAGTCGTCAGCGACGCTGACTTGCCTGCCGCTGCCGTCGGGATTGAGGATGTCGACCTGGAACATGATGATCTTGTCTGGTGATTATTGCGTCAATGGCTGAACCGGTTCGGCCGGTGCAGGGCGTGGTGGAACCTGGTTGAAACGGGCCGCATCGGCGCCGGGCTGCAGCGGATTGCTCAGGTAGGGCGGGCCATCGAGCGTGCGTTCCAGCCGCTCGGCCGCGCGGCGGGTTTTATCTGCCAGGCCGGCGCTGTGGCTGTCGACGATGCTGGGCGTGACGAACACCACCAGTTCGGTTTCCTTGTTCTGGAAACGTTTCGAGCGGAACAGCGCGCCCAGTATCGGTATGTCGCCCAAGAACGGCACCTTGTCGATATCGGTGCTGCTATTGCGTTGCAGCAAGCCCGACAGCACGATGGTCTCGCCTTGCCGCACGTTGAATTCAGTCTTGGTGCGCCGCGTCAGCAAGGCCGGGCCGCTGGTGGTGGACAGCGACGCGTCGATGGAACTGACTTCCGATTCGATGACGGCGCGGATGATGCCGTTGCTGCCCACCCGTGGTTCGATGTCGAGCTTGATGCCGTAGGGTTTGAATTGCACCGTCACGCCATTGATCGAAGCGACTGAATATGGAATTTCACCACCCGCCAGGAAACTGGCCTTGTAGCCGCTGCGGGTCGATAATTGCGGCTCTGCCAGTATGCTGGCCGTGCCTTGCTGATCGAGCGCCAGCAACTGTGCGTTCAAACCCAGGTTGATGGCGCTGAGGATGGTCAGGTTTGACGGCAGGGGAACCTGGCCATTGCCGTTCGGCACGGTAATCGGCGGCGCGTTGGCCTCGCCCGTCTTGACCGAGATCGCGTAGCCGCCCGTGTCGCCACGGCCGGATGGCGCCCAGATGGCGCCGACCGCCGCGCCCCCGGTGGCGCCCCATTTCAGGCCCAGTTCGCGCAGTTCTGTCTTGGGAAATTCCACCACCTTGACATCCATCATCACCATTTGTTCCCAGCCGATGGGACTGGTGAAGTTGACGATTTGTGGATAGCGCCTGGCCAGTTCGGCCACCTTGTCGCGGTCCGCATCGGACAGTTCCTCGCCTTCGACGATCACCTTGTCGCCCACCACGCTGGCCTTGGCTTTCGGTATTGCCGCCAGGAAGGCAGCCACGTCGCGCAGGTAGCGGCCCATGTCGGCGGCCAGCACGGTGACCTTGATCCGCTGGAAGCGCCCTTGCTGGTTCCACACGAACAGGGTGGAGGTGCCGGCGCCATTGGCGAAGATGATGACATCCTTGTCGTCGAGCGCATTGGCGGTGATGACCTGGCCGTTACCCACCGCGATGCGCGCCACGCCCGGCGTGGAAAACACGCGCGATTCGCCCGTAAACAGTTCGAGTTCCGGCACCGGCTCGCTGTCTTCCTGCTTGTGGATGGGTGCGTAGTGCTCCGTTGCCTTGGCAACCGTAAGCGCGGGCGCTGGTTTTGCTTTGAGCAGGTTTGTCGACAGTGAACCGCGTGCTGGCGGCGCCGGGAGCGGTGCGCCGGCTGGCATGACGTCTGGCGCAAGCGTTTGGGCACGGACCATCGTCACCGCGCCGGTCAGGCTCATGCTTAATCCGATGAGAAGAAGCTGCACAAAATGTGTGCTTCCTAGCCTGTGCGGCAAGGTACAGAAAAGGTTGTTCATGGGCCTGGTCCAGAAATGGGCGTGAAATGCCCTGCACACAGCGGCGCCGTGCGATTTTTTGCGGATAGCTGACATGGTTGGCTCAGGGCGAACTGGTTGGTACGCCTGCGGCCGGCGCCGGTACAGGCACCGGTGCAGCGGCTGGCGGCGGTGGGAATGCGATGTCACTGGACAAGTTACGCCCCAGGTGCAGCGCTTCGGACGGATATTTCGCACCGCTGCCGCCATACAGCACGGGTATGGTTCTGCTGGCGCTGATGGGATTGCCCTCGGGCTGGGTGCCGAACAGCGAGCCCAGGTCATAGTTGTCTCCTGGCTTATAGTTGTCGGCGGGGTTTCTCAGCAAGGCGGTCAGCTTGCCGGTTTCCCGCGCGAGGATGATGTTTCTGGCTTGCTCGGGCGTAGCGTCGAGCGTGACGGTGGCAAATTGCATGCGCTCGCCACTTTTCGGATCGTCCACCGAGCGCTGGCCCGTGGCCATGACTTGCATGCTTTGCAGCAGCGGCACGACCATCTTCCTGCCGTTCTGGTCGATGGTAAACATCAGGTCGATCAAGTCGCCCGGTTCCAGCATGCCGGAAATGGAATTGATTTCATCGACTACCACCGTGATGGCGCGCTGCCCTTGCGCCAGGCGCGCCGAAAAGGTCGGCGCCCGCTTGCCCGCCATCTGGCTCCACATGATCATCTCGCCTGGCTTGA
The DNA here is from genome assembly GCF_014200675.1 of Janthinobacterium saanense. GTDB lineage: Bacteria > Pseudomonadota > Gammaproteobacteria > Burkholderiales > Burkholderiaceae_D > Janthinobacterium. Next base: position 93,181 of record NZ_JACHCI010000003.1, read on the forward strand.
CCTGGAAGGCAAGGCTGTTGCCGTCGATGCGCTCGAAATCGGCCGGCAGCACCGCGCCTGAATGGGCGTATTCAAGCGGTATCTTGCGTACGGCAACGTTCTGGTTCGATAGCACCGTGTTTTGCGCCAGTTCGGTTTTGGCGACCACGACGCTGACCATCTGATGTTGATTGCGCGCTTCGATCGCCGCCACCTGCGTGCTCAGGAAGCTGCGCGTGGCAAGTGCGGCAAGCAGGCCGATGGCGAGTGCGGCGCCCAGCACGGCCCAGGTCTTGTTCACTTTTAGTCGGGCAGGAAAGGTCAGTTTCATGATTAGCCTGGCAGGGAAATGGCGTAGCTGAAATTCTGATAGGCCGTCCTGAACGCCTCAAGCAACTGCTTCAGGACGCTGGTGTCGCCACTCATGCCCACGCCAAGGGCGATGGCGAGCGCGGCGCAGACGATGACGTATTCCATGCTCGATTGCCCGTCTTGCAGCCGGCGATGAGGAGTGAGCGGCGTCATTTTGCGCGTGCCATGTCGGTGACGGTGTTGAGGACGATGGCCGTGTCGCCTTTGCTGTCGCGGTAAACCACGGCGACCGCCTCGGCGTCGCGACGCTTGAAAAACAGCGTCGTGCCATCGCGCGCAGACTGTAGGGAAGCTGCATTGCCGGAACCTGTGGGTGAGGCGCTTCCCTCGCTGATGTAGCCTTCGGCGTCCAGCATGCGCTTGATGTGTTCGACGTTGAACGGCACGCCCAGGTTATTGCTGAGCGTGAGGAAATCGCTGCGGCGCGGACCATCCACGGAACTGGTCTGGCTGACGATTCTGGAGCCGGCCGGGAAGCGGGAAAGGGTGCGTTGCCCGCTTTCCTTCAATGTTGGCATTGCGCCGACTGCCGCGCCCGGACGCGTGACGGCAACCACCCCGCGCGTACCGTTGCTGGCGGGCTCCAGCTGCACTGTGGCGTAGAATTCGCCCAGCGCCTGGCCCAGCACCAGCTTGTTACCCTGGCTATCCTCGGCCAGGGGTTGTCCCAGGCTTTCGCGGAAAAGCTCTGCCACCTGGGCCGGCATCTTGGCCGACAGCACGCCCTGTGCCCGCAGCGGCAGTCCGTTGACCGTGATTTCGCCACCCACAGGGAAGGACTGGACCCCTTGCGGAATGGTCACTACTGGCCATTTTACTTGCGCCGACGCTGGGCCACAGAGCAAGGTCAACACCAGTAGCATCGCTGCCTGACCCGCCACTTTGTCGCCGACCACGTTTTGTTCATTACTTTGCGTTGCCATGATGTCTGTCTCCGATAAAGGGTTGTGCGTGCCGCTGGCAATTCGGCGAGCTGGCTGCGGGCCCGTCCGGCATGCCATGCGGATATCTACTTGAGCCGGTCGACAGGCACGACGTCGGCCCAGAAATCCAGTTGGCCCAGCCGGGGAGCAGAAATATGGCCTGCCTCTGCCAGAGCGACGCTGCCGCTGACCACTGCTGCCGCATCTTTCAGGTAGGTGGCGGGCACCAGCAAGCCACTGTCCAGGCGGGACTGGACCTGGGCCGGCCTGCCGGCTTGCCAGCCATCGATGACCACGCTGGTGTGGCGCGTGATGGCCAGGTTGATTTTGTCGAAAGGTTCAAGCATTTTCAGGCCAGCCGGCAGATTGGCCAGCTGGACCGAGACGTTGCCGGTGTAGATGCCCCGGCTACCCAGGCCCAGTTCGTTGGCGGTATGGATGCCGATTGCCGAACCTGCTACGCCATTGAAAGGCGCGCCATCGCTGGCGGCGGTGAACGCGTCGGCGTGGTTCGGTTTTTGTTCCGGACCGAAGCTTACCGCCACATCGCGGTTGAAGTCGGCAATCAGCGGCGCATTGCCGGGGCCGCGCCAGAACAGGTTGTGGTTGGCGCTAAAATTGCCAGCGACGTCCCCCGTCTTGATGGAAGAGTCTGTATTGCTGAAAAAGCGCCGGCCTATCTCGGTACTCAGTTCCTTCGGGGTTTTCCAGCTGTTTTGCGCGTCGTTGCGGGTCACCGCCTCGAACGTGACGTAGCGGCTGGCCATTTCGGCCTGGGCGGCGATATCCTGGTACTTGGCGATCATCGGCATCAGCAGGTAGAGCGGCAGCAGGGCCGCCGCCAGTACCAGAAATTCGGTCAGGGCCTGGCCGCGATGGTGTCGCCGGCTCCGGTCTGGAAATTGCCGTTTCATGGATGCGCTCCCGTCTTGATGATGCGGAATCCACCGGCCAGGTACGGCGCGAAGATGGCGCCATTGACCATGGTGTCCAGTTGTACTTGGGTGGCCCACATCTTGACACCCGCGGTGGTGGTTCCTTCCAGCATCATTCCCGACTGTTTCAAGTCGCCGTTGACCGCCGAGGACGTGAAGGAACCACCGCGCGACAGGCACATCGTGCCTTCGGGATCGAAGGGATTTTTCCAGACATCGCATTCCAGGCCGAGTATGGTCTTGCGTTCGCCTGTGCCGTAGGGCGGGTTGCTGTGGATGGCCGCTGCCAGGGCGGCCATGGTCGGATTGCCGAGTGCTGCGCGTTCAATCGCGGCGATTTGCGCCGCACTCATTGCCGGCTGGCGGACCGGCGGCCTGGCGTTGGCATGCCCTGCGGCATCGCAGGCGCCACGGGCGGTTTTTTCTTGCAAATCGATCTCGCAGCTGCCCAGGCTGGAGGAAAGGCGGGCCGTATGGAATGGGGTTTCCAGCAGACTGCAATCGAGCGCGTTGACGCCGTATGTCAGTCCATATGCATAGGTGATGCTACGGTTGAGGGCCGAATACGTGTCGCTGCGATTGCTGTTGAGATGATCCGGCCAGGCGCGCGGTGGTGTTGATGGACGGCCGCTGGCATTGTTGTCGCGTACGCAGTTATTCACTTGCACATGCAGCAGGAACAATGAGGTGGTGTCATCGTTCGGTGGCCGGCCCACCAGATAACTGCGTCCGCTGACCAGGTGCACCTTGACCATGGCGGCGTGCGAACCGGGGGCGGCCAGCGTCTCGTGCGGCATGGGCGCCTTGTCCCGTTCTTCCTCGGCCTGCGTCGCCGCCCTGGCCGGCAGCGAGAGTGCGCAGAGCAGAAGGATCAGCATCCGACCCAAACCCGCCAGGGATGGGGCAGGGCATCGCCATGCATTGTTAAGCGCAAGCTTGTTCATCGTGGTCCTCCCAAGGCCATGGCTAGCGCCATGTCGGCTGTTGACGTGGAAATCAGGCGCGCTTGCCAATACGGATTGAACAGGCTGGCCAGTTCGGTCTTGCCGTCGTCGCGGCCGGCGGGGCGCTCAAAATAGACTTCCGAGCTGGCCACCGCCGCCAGGACATTGGCGACCGGTTTACCGTCGATGATGGCCAGCCGGCCGCTCGGTTTCACGACCGAGGTACCGTCGGACGTGGCGAGTTGCTCCCTGGCCCGCGTGAGCCGTATCGCGAATTTCAGGCGAGGCTGCGGGTCGGTGGAGGTGTAAGCCAGGGCAGGCATGGACAGGTCATAAAAGGTGGGCAAGCCGCTGTAGCCCCAGTCGGCGCTGCTGGCGGCGGCGCTGGCGCGTGGGTTGTCCGGACGCGAATTGCCGTAACGCGCGCCCGCGTCGTCGGGCGAGCCGGTGGCGGCCGCCTGGGTGCCATAACCGAGCGGCAGTTCATCGTCATCGCAGGTGGGCAGGTGAAAGATGCCATGCGTATGCCATGACCAGTGATGCAGGGAGGCGGTATCCATGGCTTTCCACTCGTCGAAATCGATGAGTTCGGTCCCGCCGCGCCGGCGGAAGGCCGCCTTGTTGCCCAAAATGCAGGGAAAGCTGTTGGCCGAGGTCCAGGAGCGTTGTTTGACGAAGTCGTCACGGTTCGCCGCTGTTACTGCCGCATCCTTGAAACGTTCCCGGTCGGCGCCGGAGTAGGCATGGATGAACGGTTGTCCTTCGAACAGGGAGAAATGATCGGTAATCGGCATCGTATCGACCTGCACGCTGCCATCGCCGGCATAGTTGGCGTCGGCTACCTGCTGCATCAGCGCTTTGCGCTCGATCAGGAAGGTGGCCGCCATGTTGGTTTGCGCGCCTTGCAGGATGGTCTTGGCCGCTTCGGACAAGGCAACCGTGGTTTGTGCGGCAAATTGGGCTACGCCATTGACGGTTTCGGCGGTGAGCTTCGCCCCAACCAGGCTGAGCAGGTAGCAGACGGGAATGTAGTCGAGTAGCGCCAGTGCGACCGGTACCGAATACGCAGAATAGCAATTGAGTGGCGGCACATTCTGTGTGTGCCTGGTGACATGCGCCGACCAGGAAGCGATGCTGACGGCCTGGGCAATCATGACTTCGTTGGCCATCAGCGCGCGGTTGGTATAGGCGTCGAAATTGAGCGCGCGTGCATGCATCACGGCGGCGCTATAGGCCACCGCGTCGGCAGTGTTGACGAGTTTGGTTTTTTCAGCCGTGAGTTGGCCGGTATTGAACAGGAATAGCAGGGCGGCCATGCCGCCCAGGAGAACGACGATGCCGTAGATGAGCGCCTGTCCTTGCTGGCGGCGGTGCGCGAATGTGGCTGCGGTGGATGCGTGTGCCGGTTTCATGGTGCGAGTGGCAATCCGTTGTAAGGGGGACATGGCGTGCAGGCAAGGAGCGTTGGCGTACAGGCGTCTGAAGAGAACCCGCTTAGTTCTGTTTACCCGTGGTGGCCTGGTCGCCGTAAGTGGACAGGCTGTTCTTGCTGGCGTCCTTGGCTGCCGCTTCGGCTTAGGTTGCGGCGGTGGCTGCCTTGGCGATGGCGGCCGTGCCATCCTTGCCGGCAACTTCCATGGCCATGCCGGCCGTCTGGTTGCGTATCGTCGCGCCGAACAGTTGATACACGGCGATGGCGGCGACGGCGATCAGGGCGACGATCACGATATATTCGGTCATCCCCTGGCCTAATTGTTGTTGGTAAGACTTGAGTTTCCGCATTGCAGGTTTCATTTTAAATACCTTTCATTTGAGTAAAAACAAATAAAGAACGATTAACCAGAAAGCACACTCATGGTATGGCCTATAAGATAAGCTGGCTTAATCGATATCAAACCGGTGGTAGATTGATGAGGACGGGTGTAAAGATAGGGCGCGCATCAGCGGGATACGCGATGGGAGGAAAGGGAAATGCTGGCTTGCTATGTAAGTAGATTTTTAGTTGGGGCGAAGAGGGTAAATAATTTTGTGTAAACGGTTCTTTGGCAGGACACTGCCGCTATCAAGGAGAAATAATGACCGGCGGTCTCGATTTGGCTTGAACGATGCCCAAAGAAACAGGCACAGTGCGACGCACGCCAGTGGGATTTTCAGTGGCCTGTCGTTGAAATCAGGCACGCTGATACCTATGAATATCCCAAGTCAGTCGGGTGATCGATGTTGAGCAGGAAAAAGACGAGGATCGGGAGAAATCCGGTGAGCAGCCCAAGGAGATATGGTTTCTTCTTATTTGCTGGTTGCTCAGGCAAATGATTCATCATGGCATAGACGCTTAGCTCAGCAATTGATCGTGTACTAACGCAAAGCATGCGGTCAGTGTTCAGCAGTTTGCTTGAGTTGGCTGACGTCTCTCAGCACCTGTCCATACGATCGATACAAGTTGGCCGCCGGCAGGCGACCTTGTTGCGCCATGAGCGCATGCACCTGATGCAAGCGATAGAAGGGTACGCGTGGATATTCATGATGCTCGATATGGTAATGGATACGATGCGGTCCGACGAAAAAAGTTTGCCAGCTGCGCCGTACGACGGTACGCGCACTGAATCGCTGATCTTCCGATGCCCGGTAACCGGCATGCTCGGTGATCGCGCGTATGCGCCCGAACAGCGGTAGCAAGGTCAGCGCTGGCAAGATCCAAAGCCCGAAATACAGCGCTGCATGTCCCGCCGCCGCGAGCAGTCCGATCATCACGCCCTGCACCGCAACGATGCTGGCGATTGCGCAGAGCCTCTTGCTGTGGTCGGCAGCCTTGTGCGGATTGCGGTCACGCTGCCTGGTGCGGACCAGATTGCGCGCGCTGAGGAAGTAACCAATGCCGGTGGCATCTTTGAACAAACGCCACACCAATTCCCTACGCGTTACGGGGTAGTCGTCGATGCCGAATATGGTGGCGACCGGATCGTCGGCCACCATCGGCGCGCGGTGATGCTGCAAGTGTCCGCTGCGATAGAAGTCCATCACCAGCAGCAGTGGCGCTGCCGCGAAGAGCTGGCCTGCGATGTCGTTCAGGCACCGATACGACAGCAGGGTACCGTGAGCGCTTTCATGCATCAGCACGGCTAGCGCGAGCTGGGTGCGGGCGATCAGGATCGCGCTCAGCAGAAACACCAACGGATGGGAAAAGCGGATAGCCGCGACGAAGCAGACAGCAATCAGCACCCAGTCAAGCGCGACGGCGAGTAGGGCGCGCGAATTGCTGATCGTTGTGAGATGTGCCGGTAATAGAGGCCTCATGATGGACGCCTCATCGGTGGATAGACCGCGCGGCCAGCTCGTACAGCACCGCTACCCAGCTCTGCAGGCGTGCGCCGGCTACCGCGCGGCCGTCCGGCGCAGGCAAGGTGGGGCCGCTTTGTAGCAGGCCGGCGCACGCGTTGCACAGGTCTTGGGCGAACGTTGCCGCGTCGCCGCGCCAGATGACGATGCGATGTGCCAGCCCTAGCGCCGCCGCGCGCGCTGCGTTGATCTTCTGCTCAGGCTGCTCGGTTAGCAGCAGCACGATGGGTCGACCGTAGACCAGCGCCACCGACAACGCCGCCATGCCGGGTGCCGAGACGATCAGGTTGCTGGCGGCAGCTTGCCGCACCCAGTCGGCATCCTGCGCCTCCCATCGCGCGCGCCCGGCATAGCCCTCGCCGACCAGCGTTGCGTGCATGCAGGCGAGGCCCAAGCCGGTTTCGACGCCTTCGGCCAGGCAGGGGTCGCGGAAATGGGGATTGAGGTAGACGGCTGCGCACGCCTGGGCGCGCGGCACTGCGTCGTCAAACAGCGCGGCCACAACGACCGGAGTCGGCAGGCGGAATGTGGCGCCGTCGCAAGTCGCCTCGTAGCTAAAGTCGTGCTCAATGCGCGCTAAGCTGGCGTTGATCTGCCATCCGACGATACGATGGAACAGGCGTGACAGGATAGCTGGTAGTCGCCCGGAAAAATTGTTTTGGACCGCCTGCCGCAAGCTGGCACCGTAGACGTGTACCACCTTTCCCCGCCATGCGGGCATGCAGCCCATGAACAGCAATGCCGGGTGAAAGGAGTCGTTGATGATGAGGTCCGCGCTGCGCAGAGCGGCGCGTAGTTGCATAATGTCGCGGCACATGCGCGACGGTCGGAACAGATAGTTGGCGATATTTGCGTCGGTTTCTGCGGGCAGCATGTTTTGCCGGGTGTCGAACTGGACTGCGTAGTGGCGCGACAGTACGTGCGCAGTGATTCCGAATCCGGCCAGAAAAGCGACCCCTTCGTCCGATGTGGTCAGTACCTCGACATCGGCGCCATATTCGCGCAACGCATGCGTGAGTAGTTGCGCGCGCATCAGGTGGCCGCGGGCGTCGGCCGTTGCCAGATAGGTGACCTTGATGGTATTCATGGACGTGCAGGCCACAGTCGCAACGCGGCGCCGGCCAGATACATGATGAGCGCGCTGGAGACGCCCCAGGCACGGTCGATGGCGCGAATCTCATCGAGCAGCGATGCCAGACTCCCGTGTTCGGACGGCAGCACCAGACGTGCCAGCGTATGCTGGCACAAGCGAACGTGGCGGTCTTCATCGCCCAGCACGCCAGCCAACAGGGGATATAGCGGATGAACTGCGCCAATTAGTGCGCAATGGCGCCGCAGAACGCGGGTGAACGTCTGTTCGGCACACAAGCCGATAGCGAACGCCGGGATGAGGTGGCCCGCGGAAAAGCTGCTGCCGTAGCGATGCGCGAGTGTGCGCCATTGCGCTATCTTGCGCAGGGTGAGCGTATCGGGCCGCGCGGACAAAGGTATCGGCGCTATCCCGCCCCGCGCCGTTAGTGCAGCCGCAAACAGCGAAGCATGACGCCGTTCGTCCGCCAGGTGCTTTTCCAATTGTCGCGCCAGCCAGACCGGCGGCTGGCCCAGCAGGTCAGACTGCAGCGCGATTTCGCTGGCCTCCTCGCCGATCAGGTAGATACGCAACAGTAGCCGCTCACCGGCCACGCTGGCATGCAGTTGGCGCAGGGCGGCACGCTTGATGCTGTCGACCCAGCGCCCCTGCATGGCCGGCAAACCGCGTAGTGGCGGCGCTGCCAAGCGGGCCGGCAGCGGCCTTCCATCAGCGTGCAAGCGCATCGCCCGCCACCAGTTGATTGCCCAACACGAGCCCGATAAAGCTTTGCTGAAGGAAGTCCGACGCCGCATCGCCGGCCCCGGCAAAGGCCTGTTGCTGATCGCCGTAGCGTAGGTAGCCTTGGCCGTGCACAGCGCCGATGGTTAGCTTTTCGCGCGCGGCGAAGCCATGCTTCATCAGCGGCTTGAGCAGCGGCTGCTCGCTCAGGCCGTACAGGAACAGTTCGCGCTGGACCACGTGGTCGGGAATTTTTCCAGTCAGCGCTTCCAGCTCGAATGACCAGGTGCCGTGCGCCAGCAGGCCGCCGGCGTTGCCGGCGCCTGGCGGATCGGTGCGCAGCCTTGCGCGCATCACAGGCTTGGCTACCTTACCTGCACCGAGCGCGATGGTGATGTCGGCATCGCCCGTGTTCGCGCCGCGGTTATCACGTACCTGTACCAGGTGGCTGGACAGGCGCGATGCCAGGACCGGATCGGACACCAGCTTTGTGACTTGCTCGAACGTTACCAGCACACGTCGGCCACTTGCTGCCGGCACGTCCACCAGATAGGGGGCAATGTGTACCGCGCTGAACGCCCCCTTGACAGGTGTATGCGCATGGCCGCTGACTGACCAGGCGTCTCCGGATTTACTCAGTATCAGGTGGACGCTGACCGGTACGCGGCGGCCCGCTTCGTCCAGTGCCGAGCCTTGCAACAGCACGTCGCCGACGATGGACTTTTTGTCATAACTGCGGGCGTTGTTGAAGTGAATCTGATGCGAGCTGGTGTCGACTGCTGCCGTGGTGGCCTGGTCGTCGAGGCCGATGCGGTTGCACATCTCGGCGCGCATGCTCACCTCGGGTAGCGGGCAGCCGCTGGTTGATGCAAAATAGTGAACGCCACGTCCCTCCAGGTCCGTGGCGCCGGCGCTCAAGGTCAGCGCCAGCGCGCTCAAGGCTGCCCATTGTAAAGGGGGGTAGGAACGGTGCAAGGTCATGGTAGGGTTTCCCGTGGTTAGCGTTCATGGTAGGACAGCGATTGTGCGTCGGCCCCCTCGGCGGCTGCGCTGCGGATACCCAGGCCCCGGCACAGTGCGCCAAGCATGTCCAGCCCAGAAAAGATCCCGATCAGGACGACGGCTGACACCCGGCGCAGGCCGCGTACCGGCGCTGCATCCTGATGGTTGAGTGCGCGCAGGCTGTACCACAGTCGCGCCGTCAGCACGCAGAGCGGTCCGACAGGGCCACTGTGACCCAGCCATTGCATGGACCTTGGCAGATAGGTGCGCACCAGGTGGGGCGTCAGGCCGAGCGTGTCCTGTCCGCGCATCCAGCGCAATTTGAGCAGCTCGAGGCGGGTATCGGGCAGCTTGTGCTCGGTGTGTGCCCGCGCCGCGTAGTGCAGAACCACGCCTGCGGCTTGGAGGCGCAGGCCCAGCACCTGACAGTGCGCGCGGTACACGCCGTCGAGTGGCTGATAGCGGTGCTGCGCGAACACCTCGCGCAAGAACACCACGTTGTTGGCGTAGAAGTTGCGCGTCGCGCGAGCTTGCAGCTGGCTGGGGAAATACATAAAGTCAATCGTGGTTAGGGCGGTGCCTGCCACGGTGGCGGCGTAGCTGGTGCGGCCGGCCACCACTGCCGGTGGCGCTGCCTCTGTCAGCGGCGCGATCAGCTGTTCAAGCCAGTCTTGTTTGGGCGTGCAGTCGGCGTCGGCGAAGCAGACGTAGTCGCAGCGGTCGGCATGGACTGCGTCGAAACCGTCGTTCTTGGCCTGGTAGTAGCCGGTGCTGGCATGGATACGCACGAAGTCGATGCCGCGACCTGCCAGGCGCTCCGCGCTTGTGCGAATGCGCTCGGACAGGCCGTCGTGCGTGACGACCAGTTGCGCGAGTGCGCTCAGTGCTACGCTCTGTTGCGCCAGCAGGCCGATCACATGCAGCAGGCTGGTGCCGGCCGCATCCAGGTCGGCACCGCCGCGCAGGTTATTCGTCTCCAATACCAGCGCGGTACGCGCGGCGACGTGTTCATGCGGCATATTGATTTCCATTGCCCAAACAAGACGAGGGCCGTTAATTGGTCAAATCGGCGCACCGTTGCGCGGCCAGCTCCTCAACTCAATCCAGATGAGGCTGCTAACCAAGCTAAGCTGCAGGCGTACGGACTGTCTATTCCGAGATGCCATTTTGCTTTGCTAGTTCCGAACCCATCTTAATTTTGGACAATATCAGCATTAGTCGCCCCGGGCATTGATGGGTCAGCTTACTGCCGTCATGCTGGCGAACGGCGGCCACGGTGACTCATGGAACACCCGTCCTCATGGCCGCATTCTGCTGCTAGCAGGCTGATGCATCGATGCTTATTGGCAATGTTTTCATTTGCGCTATCAGTCGAAGCCGGCCGATTGGTGCCGGGGCGATTCCGGCCACACCGAGCCAGAGGAGTGCAGTGGAGATTGTTTATGCCTTGTGTCGCGCTGCTGACGACCCTCTTGGGCTCGCCCGCGTGAACGGTCAGAGCTCTGTGTCAACCTACTGTGAAACAACTTCATCATGCAAATTCAGCAGATTGCACGCAAGCGCGCTACTTACTCCCATTTTTCATTGCTCATTATTTGGCATCCAGAATCGGGCTCGATCAATCTGGTCGATGTGAGTGGATTCGAAGCTGCGGCCTCTGCGTCCCGCACGTGGCGCTCTACCAGGCTCATGCGGCAGCTTTAAGGCGGCTTATTTTTTCTCCTGTTGCGCTTTCTTGATTTCCGCTTCGCTCACTTTCCTGGCCGGCGCCTTCGTGGCCGGTGAAGTGGGGTGCTGGCGGGTGGCGGTGGCTTGCGCCATGATGGCGGCGCAGTCGGTGTCGGGGGCTTTGTCGATGTTGACCAGCGGCAGCAGGGCGGCGACCGGGGCGACCACGGTGGCCAGGGCGATGGCGGCGCCGGCTTTCAGTGCCAGTGGGCCTTTTTGCGGACCCACGTCGGGGTTCTTGAAAGTGCCTTTTGCATACAGCGGCGTGCGCAGCGAGATGATGCGGGCGCCCTTGGTTTTCGGGCGGATGTCGAGGTCCAGGGTTTCTTTCGCCAGGCTGACATTGCCGGTCACGTCGACCACCGCGCTGTCGGTGTCGAGCACGAAACGGCGCACTTTGGCCAAGCCATCGGTGACGGCAAAATCGCTGGCCATGCAGTTCAGCTGCACTTGCTTGTCGCCGAACACTTTCACGAAGACGGCGTTGGCCAGGTTCAGGCCGGCCAGTTCCAGCATGAACTGGCTGACCGTGCCTTCGCTGACGGTGGCGGCCAGTTCGCCATTGGCCGTGGCCAGCATGGACGAGACGGAGTTGCCGTGGCCCGTCAGCGCTGCATCGCCATACACCTCGCCGAAGCTGGCCTGCATCGATTGCAGCTTGGGAAACAGTTCGCGCACTTTCAAGTGACGCGCGGCCACCTTGGCTTGCGCCGCGATGGTTTTCTGGCGGCCGTCGAGCGTGATGTTGGTGGTGATTTCGCCGCCCGCCATGCCGAAGTTCAAGGGCGTCAAACTCAATACCTTGTCTTTCATGTGGATGTCGGCGACGATATTGTCGAGTGGAATATCGTGCGTGCGCACCAGTTTTTTACCGGTAAATTTCACGTCTGCATCGAGTGCATCCCAATGCGCCGTATTGAACTGTTCCACCGGCAAGGCCTTGCTGTCGGGCTGGTTGGCTTTCTTGCCGCGCGCCTGTTTGCTGGCATTGCTTTCCGCGCCGATGGTGGGGCCCAGGTCTTCCAGGCGCAATTGCTCGGAACGGACTTCGCCGCGCAGCAGGGGGCGGGGCTGGCGCGGTAAATATTGCAAGGTGCCCGCCAGGTCGCTGGCGCCCAGGCTGCCTTTGAAGTTCTGATAAGTCCAGATCCAGCGTTGGCCATCTTTCTTGCCCAGCAGACGGCCGTTGGTGGCGTAGGCTGGCGTTTCCGGCAGCAGCACGCCTGTCAGCGGATACAGGTCGGCCATGCTGGCGCCCGCCAGGCTCAGTTGCAAATCGATGCCGGACAGCGTACGCGGGTCCGTCAGGGTGCCGTTGACGCTGGCCTTGTTCTTGCCCAGCACGGCATGGGCCTGCACTGGATAAATCGTATGGTTGTCCTTCAGCGACAGCACGGCGCCTGCCTTGCCGCCACCTGTCACGGGCGCCTTGCGGTAGCTGCCGCCTAATGTAAACGCGATGCCGTATTTTTGTGGTGCTGCGTTGGCAGTATCCTGGGTGTCGGGCGCCGTTGAGCTGACTTTGGCGCGCAGGTCGAGCGCGATGCCGTCGTCGAGATAGCGGATGGCGCCATCGGCAAAGGCCAGGCGGTCGATTTCGACCTCCCATTGCGAGGGGCCATTGTCTTTCAAGGTCCAGCTATTGCTGCCATCGGCGCGCCGCTGCAGGGAAATTTGCGGTGCTTCAAGCGCCAGGTCGGTCAGCACCACCTGGTGATGCAGCAGGGGCAGCAGGTGCAGCGACAGGTCGATGCGCCGCGCGCTGGCCAGTTGCGGACCGACTGTGACCCAGTCCGGATTGCCGATGTGCACGTCCTGCGCGCTGATCACGGGGCGCGGCACGTAGCGGCGCCAGCCGGTTTCCGTCGCCTGGCCCTGCGTCCATTTCACTTGCAGATCGCCGCCGATGGCGAACTCGCGCCCCGTGCTTTCCGAAACGCTGCGGTTGATGTAGGGGCGGGCGCGGTTCCAGTCGAAGGTCGCGATGATGATGACGAGGATGGCGATCAGGGCCAGCAAGACTGCGATTGTCCAGCCGACGATTTTCAACGGTGTAGAGCGTGTCATGGCATGTCCATTGTTTTGAATTTTTAGCCAAGATAGACTTTTTTTCCACGCCTGTCGGTGCGCTGGGTTACGTAGGAACAGAAGGTGGCTAGCATTGATTCCATAATTCGACTATTATTGAAATATGGAAAACGCCAACACACTTAATAAGCCGGCCTTGCCTTTGAGCAGCGCGGCCGCCATTGCGGCACTGGCCGCGCTGGCCCAGGAATCGCGGCTGGCTGTATTCCGGCTGCTGGTGCAGACGGGGCCGGAAGGCATGGCCGCCACCAAGATTGCCGAGGCGCTGGGCATCGCGCCCTCGTCGCTGTCGTTTCACCTGAAGGAGTTGGCGCATGCCGATCTGGTGACGGCAAGCAAGGCCGGGCGCTCCATCATCTACGCCGCCAACTATGCCGGCATGAATGGCTTGCTGGCCTTTTTGACGGAAAACTGCTGCGCGGGCGCGCCGTGCTGCGTCACCGAACCCCGTGAACCATCTTGACCAAAGGAGAATATTTGATGAACATCACGATTTACCACAATACCGCTTGCGGCACCTCGCGCAATACCCTGGCCCTGATCCGCAACACGGGGGTGGAACCTGTCATCATCGATTACGTCAAGCACCCGCCCTCGCGCGAGGAGCTGATCGATTTGATTAGCCGCGCCGGCCTGTCTGTGCGGGCCGCCATGCGCGACAAGGGCAACTTGTATGAAGCGCTGGGCCTGGCCAATCCGGACTTGCCCGATGCGGCCCTGCTGGACGCCATGCAAGCCCATCCTATTCTGATCAACCGCCCCATCGTCGTCACGGAACTGGGCGTGCGCCTGTGCCGGCCGTCGGAAAAGGTGCTGGAAATCCTGCCTTTGCCGCAGCAGGGCGCGTTTAACAAGGAAGACGGGCAAGCCGTGGTGGGCGCTGACGGCAAGCCGGTGGCCTGAGATGGACGACCTGGCCAATCAGTTGCCTAATATTAGCGCCGCGCACCTGGATCTGCCCAGCCTGGACAAGCTGGCGCCGGTGCAGCTGTCCACGCACGCACCGCGCATCTTGCTGTTGTACGGCTCCCTGCGTGAACGTTCCTACAGCAAGCTGCTGACGCTGGAAGCAGAACGCATCCTGCGCCATTTCGGTGCCGAGACGCGCGTGTTCGATCCGGCAGGCTTGCCGATGGTCGACAGTGTGCCGCCCGACCATCCGAAAGTGCAGGAATTGCGCGATTTGTCATTTTGGTCGGAAGGGCAGGTCTGGTGCAGTCCCGAGCGGCATGGCGCTTTCACGGGCGTATTCAAATCGCAGATCGACTGGCTGCCGCTGGAAACGGGCAGCGTGCGGCCCACGCAGGGGCGTACTCTTGCCGTGATGCAAGTGTCGGGCGGCTCGCAATCGTTTAACGCCGTCAATGGCTTGCGCGTGCTGGGCCGCTGGATGCGCATGGTGACGATACCGAACCAGTCTTCGGTGGCCAGGGCTTACCAGGAATTCGACGATGCGGGCCGCATGAAACCGTCGCCTTATTATGAGCGCCTGGTCGATGTGATGGAGGAATTGTATAAATTCACCTTGCTGGTGCGCGACCGCCGCGATTATCTGGGCAGCCGCTACAGCGAACGGCTGGAAGCGGAGCCGGCCATCGTGCGTGAATTGGCGGGCGCGGCCATGGAACACGAAAGTAAGTAGGCATCCATAAAAAACGGCGCCATCGGCGCCGTTCTGTTGTGATGCGTTGCAACGCGATCAGTGATTGCGGTCCACGGCAAAGGTGCACAGTTGCAGCAAGGATTGCTTGTAGACGCTGTCGGGCCAGCCGGCGATCGCGTCGGCGGCGCGTTGGGCAGCGATTTCCGCTTCCTTGCGTGTGTAATCCAGGGCGCCGCTGCTGGTGACGGCTGCCAGGATGGCGTCGAAATGCTGCTCGTCGCCTTGCTCGATGCAGCTGCGTACCAGTTCGCGCTGTTCCGGCGTGCCATTTTCCATCAGCCAGATCAGCGGCAGGGTCGGTTTGCCTTCACGCAAGTCGTCGCCCACGTTCTTGCCAATTTCAGCGGCGTCGCCTGCATAGTCGAGCACGTCGTCGATCAGCTGGAAGGCGGTGCCCAGCGAGCGGCCGTATTCGGCTGCCGCTTCGATATCGGCTTCGCTGACGCCGGCGATCAGGGCGCCCAGCTGTGCCGAGGCTTCAAACAGCTTGGCGGTTTTCGAGCGGATGACTTTCAGGTAGCTTTCCTGGGTCACATCCGGATCGTGCATATTCAGCAATTGCAGCACTTCGCCTTCGGCGATCACATTGGTCGCGTCCGACAGGATTTGCATCACGCGCATATTGTCCAGCGCCACCATCAGCTGGAACGAGCGCGAGTGCAGGAAGTCGCCCACCAGTACCGAGGCGGCATTGCCGAACAGGGCGTTGGCCGTCTGGCGGCCGCGGCGCATCGACGATTCATCGACCACGTCATCGTGCAGCAGGGTGGCGGTGTGGATGAATTCGACCACGGCAGCCAGTTCGTGGTGCGCCGTGCCGCGATAGGCGTGGGCGTTGGCCACCAACAAGATCAGCACCGGACGGATGCGTTTGCCACCTGCGCTGATGATGTATTCGGCGATCTGGTTGATCAGAATGACATCGGAGTGCAGTTTTTGGCGGATCACCGTGTTGACTGCGTCCATATCGGCGGCAATCGTTTGCACGATGGTGTTTTGGTTAACGTGGTTGTTAGCGTCAGACAAGGCGAACCTGCGATAGATTGTGGGTGCCGCGATTATACGACATGCCCAAGGCCTGCGTGATGTTTGCCTATAGTTTGGCTATGAGTGCCCGTTAATTGATTGCATTGCCCATGATGGTCATTAAAAAGCGCAGTAAAACGCTGGCATGACATCGTGTTCAGGTTGTCGACATACCACGATCATCCGCATTTGTGAATAGTTTTTGACGCATTTTCACAGGCCATGTATAATTGCAGGTTCCCCCTGTTGTGTACGGCTTGCTTTATGTAGCAGAGGGACAAATTCTTTCAACATTTGATGAGGTTTCAAATCATGTACGCGGTCATAAAAACCGGTGGCAAACAATACAAAGTTGTCGCTGGCGAAAAACTTAAAGTAGAACAGATACCGGCAGACATTGGTTCCGAAATCACCATCGATCAAGTTCTCGCCGTAGGCGCGGGCGACAGCATCAAGTTTGGTGCTCCATTGGTCGAAGGTGCAACGGTACTGGTTACGGTTGTGGCGCATGGTCGCCATGATAAGGTCAAAATTTTCAAGATGCGTCGTCGTAAGCATTACCAAAAGCATCAAGGCCATCGCCAGAATTTTACCGAAATCCAAATCGTTTCGATCAACGGCTAATCGCCGCTGTTTGAATTAATCAGCTATCAAGGAGTTATAAATGGCACATAAAAAAGGCGGCGGCACAACGCGAAACGGCCGTGATTCAGAATCAAAACGTCTGGGCGTTAAAGTCTACGGCGGCCAGGCTATCAATGCTGGCGGCATCATCATTCGTCAACGCGGCACCCCAGTGCGCGCCGGCGAAGGTGTAGGCACGGGCAAGGACCACACTCTGTTCGCGTTGATCGCTGGCAAAGTGAAGTTCGTTGTCAAAGGTGCTGGCTCGAAGCAATTCGTGACCGTTGTACCAAACGAAGCAGTACCAGCGTAATTCATCGCGGGGCGCTTGCCCCGCTGTGATCGCATGATGTAAGGCGCAAGCCTTCAATCGAAAGGCTCTGCCCAAGGTAGAGCCTTTTTAGTTTTATGGCGGCAAAATTATGAAGTTTATCGACGAAGCAAAAATCGAAGTCATCGCGGGCGATGGCGGCAACGGCTGTGCATCTTTCTGCCGTGAAAAATTCCGGCCTTTTGGCGGCCCCGATGGCGGCGATGGCGGTAAGGGCGGGTCCATTTGGGCCGTCGCCGACCGCAATATCAACACGCTCGTCGATTTCCGCTTTTCCAAAATGCACAAGGCTCGCAATGGCGAGCCTGGCCGTGGCGCTGATTGCTATGGCAAGGGCGCTGATGATATCCATATGCGCATGCCTGTCGGCACCTTGATCATCGACAACGCGAGCGGTGAAATCCTGGCCGACCTGACCGAACACGGGCAGATCGAATTGCTGGCCAAGGGCGGCGAAGGCGGATGGGGCAATATCCACTTCAAGTCCTCGACCAACCGCGCACCACGCCAAAAAGGCGAGGGCAAGGAAGGCGAACGCCGCGAACTGCGCCTGGAATTGAAAGTGCTGGCCGACGTTGGCCTCTTGGGCATGCCGAACGCCGGCAAGTCCACCTTCATTTCGGCTGTATCGAACGCGCGTCCGAAGATCGCTGACTACCCATTTACTACCCTGCACCCGAACCTCGGTGTGGTGCGCGTGTCGCACGAAAAAAGCTTTGTGATCGCCGATATTCCCGGCTTGATCGAAGGCGCTTCCGAAGGCGCGGGCCTGGGCCATCAATTCCTGCGCCACTTGCAGCGTACCGGTTTGCTGTTGCACATCGTCGACCTGGCGCCGTTTGAAACCAATGTCGATCCGGTCAAGGAAGCCAAGGCGCTGGTCAAGGAACTCAAGAAGTACGACGAGTCGCTGGTCGACAAGCCGCGCTGGCTGGTGTTGAACAAGCTCGACATGGTGCCGGATGAAACCCGCGTGAAAATCGTCAAGGATTTCATCAAGCGTTTCGGCTGGAAAGGTCCTGTGTTCGAGATTTCCGCACTGAACCATAACGGTTGCCCTGAACTGGTCAACGCGATTTACCAGCATCTGGAAGCGAAGAAACACAGCGAAAGCCGTGCCGAAGAAACGCAGATGACCGAAGAAGCACGCGGTATCTCGTCGATCGACCCGGATGATCCGCGTTTCAAGATCCTGGATTAAGCCTCACTGACCGCGGCTGCCTGCGAGGCAGCCGCGGTCATCCTCTTCAAGGGTCGCATAGGCCTTCATGGCGTCAGTGGCTACCGCCAGTTCGACGCCATTCTCCCGGTGTCGGCTAGCGCTATCGCGCTGCTGGCGCTGTTCGCAACACGACAGGGCAAACCGCCCGTCCTTGGCGATATCACTGCATAGTTGGTCCTGGCGCAGCCAGCCGGTCGCATGTCGCGTTCCTTCGCTTCTGCTTGCCCCAGGGTTTTGTGTTGTTCAGGTGTGCAATCGCGTAGTTGGCAGGCATAATCTTGCTACTACCGTATATTGCATGCTGACAGATAAAGAGCCCCATGGATTCCGTGATTCAAAAAGCTAACCGCATCATCATCAAAGTCGGCTCCTCGCTGGTGACCAACGATGGCCGCGGCCTCGACCATGCCGCCATCGCCCGCTGGGCGGCGCAAATTGCCGGTCTGCGCGCGCTGGGCAAGCAAGTCGTGCTGGTCAGTTCCGGCGCCATCGCCGAAGGCATGCTGCGCCTCGGTTTTGAACAGCGCCCCACCGATATCCACGAATTGCAGGCGTGCGCCGCCGTTGGCCAGATGGGCCTGGCGCAAATCTATGAAAGCAGCTTCCGCGCCCACCAGCTGGGCACGGCGCAAGTGTTGCTGACGCATGCCGACCTGGCCGACCGCGAACGCTACCTGAATGCCCGCTCGACACTGACAACCTTGCTGCGCCTGGGCGTGGTGCCGATCATCAATGAAAACGACACGGTCGTCACCGATGAAATCAAGTTTGGCGACAACGACACGCTCGGTGCTTTGGTGGCCAACCTGATCGAAGCCGATGCGCTGGTGATCCTGACCGACCAGCACGGCCTGTTCTCGGCCGATCCGCGCAAGGACCCGAACGCTTACCTGATTACGCAAGGCGTCGCCGGCGACCCGGCACTGGAAGCGATGGCCGGCGGCGCCGGCAGCAGCCTGGGACGCGGTGGCATGCTGACAAAAATTTTGGCCGCCAAGCGCGCCGCCAAGTCGGGCGCGCATACGATTATTGCCTGGGGCCGCGACAGCGACGTGCTGAGCCGCCTGGCCCAGGGTGAAGCCATCGGTACGGAATTACGCGCGCAGACGGGGCAGTTGACGGCCCGCAAGCAGTGGATGGCCGATCATTTGCATACGGCCGGCGCGGTGGTGCTCGATGCGGGCGCCGTGCAAAAGCTGCGCCAGGAAGGCAAGTCGCTGCTGCCGATCGGCGTGACAAGCGTGCAGGGCGAATTTGGCCGTGGCGCCATCATCACCTGTGTCGATGGCCAAGGTACGCCGGTGGCGCGCGGCCTGTGCAACTACACCAGCGGCGAAGCGCGTCGCATCATGCGCAAGCCTTCCGCCGAGATCGAAGCCATCCTTGGTTATATGGAAGGCCATGAGCTGATACACCGCGATAATATGGTCCTGTTGTAGACGGCAGATTGAAACGCTGCCAGCATTGCGTGCTGGCAGCGTTTTCTATATCTGGCCGTAACGGAAACCAACGCCCAGGGCGTCTGGTAGCTTCAGCCATAGCATCATCAGCAAGCCGCCATACCACAAGGCCATGATCAGATTGGCCAGTGGCGCAGGCAGCCAGCGCAGCAAAAATGTATACATCTCATTGCCTTTCTTTAAAAGTGCAGGCCGCTCAGAATGGCCAGTTTGCTGATCGCTTCGGCAATGGTCGGACTGGAAGTGAGCGCAAAACTGAGAATCACGAATTGCAGCGTCAAAAACCAGCTGGCCACGCGCCATGCCTTGTACTGGCGTAATTTTTCGGCTAGCGGCGAGTATTTCGACCACAAGTGCACCACGCCCAGGCCGGCGCCATGGAACAGGCCCCAGGCCAGGTAGCGCGGCGACAGCTCGTGCCACAGGCCCAGCACCATCATGCCGCACAGGCTGGCGGCCAGGTAGTTGTTGCTGCGCGCAAACATGGGCCGGAATACAAAGTCGCGGCACCATTCCGATACCGTGATATGCCAGCGACGCCAAAAGTCCTGCAAGCTGCGGGCAGCAAATGGGAAGTTGAAATTTTCCGGGACGCGCATGCCCAACAGCAATGCGAAGCCGATGGCGATATCGCAATAGCCAGAAAATTGCCAATACAAGTCCAGGCCATAGGCCAGCAAGCCCAGGTAAGTATCGAGCCAGACATGGGTGCTCAGGCCATGCAGACTTTGCAGTTTATTCGCCAGTAGAAAATTCGCCAGCAAGACGATCTTGCAATAGCCATACAGCATACGCTCCAGGGCGCGCGACGCCGTCTGGCTATCCCAGCGCGCGCGCAGCGCCTCCATGCGAAAGGCGTCATAACGCTGCACCGGCCCGACCAGCAGGGTGGGTGGAAACAGCAGATAGGACAGTGAACTTGCCATACGGCCCTGACGGTAAGCGCCCGTGCCGTGTTCGGCGATCAAGTGCCAGGCTTTCAAGGTCACGAAGGCAAAGCCCAGGTAGGGCAGCAGTCCCTGCCATGCCTTGGCGTATTGATATCCGGCAAACGCGATCAGCAAGCCGGCCAAGCCGATCTTCTGCACCAGTGCGTGGCGGCGCCAGCCGGGGCCGCAGATCAAGGCCAGCCAGGCAAGCAGCGCGGTCCAGACCAGCACGCTGGTCCAACTATCGTGCGCCAATAACAGGCATCCGCCCGCCGTCAGCAGCCATGGCCTCCACGTTGGCGGCAGTAGATAGTACAGCACGGTTGTGGCGATGATGAACAGCATGCCGAAATCACTTAGCCACATCATATTAGCTTATCGTCTTCTTGAGTTGTGCCAATTGCTGATACCACCATACTGAGAACTGACGCTTGCCGTCGGGACTCAAATGGCTGCCGTCGCAATACAGTGCGCCATTATCATAGGAAGGGGACGTCCAATATGCGAGCCTGGCGCCAGGCGGCAGTTCTTGTTGCAGATGTGCAAACCATGCTTGTTTGGCGTTCGTGGTCAAATGTTCGATCGTCTTGGAGCGCTGTATATCGAGTATGACTATATAGACGCCACGCCGAGCGAGCCTTTGCACGGCGGCGGTTAAGGAGGAATCCACTTGCAGACTGGTATAGGTGGTATTTAAAAGATCCATATACTTTTCAAAATCAACCTCATTGGGAGGTTTTGGCAGCTGCGCACAAGAAAGATCTTCATCTTGTTTTTGCAGCGCATCATCTACCTGATTGGTCTGGGTCAGCGAGGGGATGGCGATAGCGGCGATTTTTCTCAAACCCAGCGTGACTTCTCCGCGCAGGCGCCCCATCCTCTCATGCTGGGGATCGACCAGCAGCAGATTTTTTTCAATTATCAGGATATCCGGCGGATGTTGCTCGACCTGTACCAGGCTGGCACCAAGGAAGCTGACGCCCAGACCGGGATTGCTAAGGCGGATCCAGCGCAGATGGTATGCCGTTTGATAGGATGGCGGCGTCGCCGCCATCAATAAGGACGAGCCCATGCCCACTACGCGAATATCGCCGGGCGAGCGCGGTGCCTCCAGGACTCGCCTGGCATAGGCGGCGGCGAGGCCGGGTGGTTCCAGGCCGATGGTGTGATTCATCCATAGCAGCATTAACAAGGCTGCCACGGTTGCCAGTGCAGCACCCAGCGGCCAGACCCACAATGGTGGTGCAGGGCGCATCAATGCACCAGGCGTTTAATCAATTGTACTGACGCATCCATGCTTTCCATGCGCACCACATCGGATGGTTTTAAGCGGATATCAAACATGGTTTCCAGGCCGATCACGAAATTGATGTGCGCCAGCGAATCCCAGCCCGGGGTATTGGCGGGGCCCGAATCGCCCTTCAGTTGACCGGGCTGCAAGTTGAACAACTGCGCTGCCAGTGTATAGATCTGTTCTTGCAGATTGCCGATGGCAGGGCCGGTCTTGCTGTCCTGCGCCAATGCATTTTGCAATTGCGCCGTGATCACCTTGCCTGATGGCGTGCGCGGCAACTGGCTGCTGAAGTGTATTTTCTTCGGTAATTCATGGCTGCCCAGGTACTGGCCGCAATGGGCCAGCAATTGCGACGCATCGGTTTCGTGGCCGGGGCGCAATACCACACAGGCGACTGGAATCTCCCCCCAGATATCGTCCGGCATGCCGACCGTGGCCGCTTCCAGCACGGCAGGGTGCTGCATCAGCACGCCGTTGATGGCTTCCGGCGACAGATTATAGCCGCCGCAAATGATCAGGTCCTTGATGCGTCCCGTTATCCAGTACACGCCGTCGCTGTCGCAGATGGCCTGGTCGCCGGTATGCAACCAGCCGTCGCGCAGCGCCTTGGCAGTGGCGGCAGGGTCGTCCAGGTAGCCAGACATCAAATTGCTGCCTTGCACACACAATTCGCCCGGCTCGTTGCCACCGGCCAGGCTGCCGTCCTCACGCAGGATCTTTGCGACCATGTCGCGTGGCATGCCGATACTGCCGATTTTGTGGCTAGCCGCATCGGGGCCAGCATAAAAGCCGCAGGTACCGGTTTCGCTCAAGCCATAGGTATTGACGACGGGCACGCTAAAACGTGTACTGAAGCCGCTCCAGACGGCGCTGCTCAAGGGCGCACTGCATGAAATGGCAAAGCGGAAACTGTCGCTGGCAAAATTTTCCGCCAGGTGGCCGCCGTATTGCTGGATCAGCGCCAGGGTGGTCGGCGCCACGATCAGGTGGCTGACCCGTTCACGGTATAGCGCGATCAGGATGTTTTCGATGGCGACGATGCTGAACGGCGCTGGGCGCACCAGCGTCAGACCACGCCGATAACAGAGCAGCAAGCCTTGCACCAGGCCGTCGGCATGCGACAGCGGCATCAGATTCATGAGGCGCGCATCGTCTTGCAACTGATATTGCGTGGCGATGGTATCGAGGTGGCTCAGGAGTGCCGGCCAGCGCATCTGCACACCTTTTGGACGCGCCGTGCTGCCGGAAGTAAACACCACATAGGCGATGCCATCTTCGCGCAATGGCGGCAGTGATGGCGCTTTTTGCCCCGACAGCAAGCCTGGCCAATTGTCCAGGTCGACCGCTGCGCGGCGTCCCAGCAGCTTGTTCAGCAGCATGCCTTTGGCGGCGGCGGGCTGGACCCGCAATTGCTGTGCCGGCAAGCTCAGCCCTTGCGCCAGCCAGTGGTCTATCGTATCGCCATCGGCGATCACGCCGTCGGCGCCGCTGTGTTCCAGGATATCGCGTACTTGCTGCGCCGGCGTGCCCGGATCGAGCAGCATCGGCACCGCGCCGGCGCGCATGCAGCCCAATAGCAGCGGGGCGTAAGGATGGTCGTCGCGCACCATGAACAAGATGCGCTTGCCAGCCAGCTGGCGTTGCAGCAGTTGGGCGGCGACTTGCAGTATGGCTTCTTCCAGTTCGGCATAGGACAGGTTTTTAGGGCCGATAAGAAATTGTGCGGCGCTGGGACGGGCTTGAAACATGATGTCTCTCTATTGTTCTGGTTTTTTATTGGGGAATCGACTGCGCCAATGCCTGGCGGTCCAGTTTTCCTGCGGCGGTATAGGGCAGTGCGCTCAGCTGGCGTAGTTCGCGCGGCAAATAATGTCCGGCCAGCTGGCGACGGCAAAAGGCGGCAAAATCGCTGGCAAAGTCAGACAAATTATTTCCGTCTTGTACTACCAGCAAGCCGACCAGGCCTTGCGGTCCTTGCGCGACGGCGGCTTCACGTACTTGCGGATGGCTGGCCATGATACGTTCCAGGTGGGAGGGATGGACGATCTCGCCGAATTCATTCTTCAACTGATCGTCTCGCCGCCCCAGCAGCTTGATGCGACCATTTCCGTCGTGGCTGGCAATATCGCCGGTGTACAGCCAGCCGCCGCGCTTGGCGGCTGCGCTGTGTGCCCGATTATTCCAATAGCCGCGCATCAGCTGGTTGCTATGTACGCGCAATTCGCCGGCCACGCCCGCTGCGACGGGAACGCCGTGCTCATCGCAGATTTGCAGCACCGCGCCGACCGGGCGTCCCAGTGCTGGCGCCTGTAGCGCAGCGTTGTCATGTTCGAAGACCAGGCACAGGCCGCCGGTTTCCGTCAAACCGTAATAATCGATGATCGCCACTTGCATGCGCTCGGCCAGCGCCGCGTATAGTGCCGATTGCAGCGGGGCGCCGGTGGACAGGATTTGCCGCAAGCTCGCCGGATGCCGTGTCAGGTGCGGCGGCAGCAAGTCCAGCATGGACAGCCAGGCCGGACCGGTCGCCAGCAAGGTGACGCCGTGTTCGGCCACCGCCTGCAAGGTCTTGCCGACATTCAGGCGTACGGCATCGTCCGGAATATAGACCGTGGCGCCAGCGAACAGCGCCGCCACGGCCGGATTGCGCAAGCCGCTCATGGTGTGATGGTCGCCCAGCGACAACAAGACATCCTTATCATGCCAGCCGAATTCGGTGGCCGCCAGTTGGCCGCTTTGCAATAGCGCGCGCTGGTCCAGCACCACGCCCTTGGGCAGGCCGGTGCTGCCGGAAGTAAACAGGATCACCGCTGCATCGTCTGGCGCCACGCTAGTTGTCGCGGTGGCTGGCAAGTCCATCCATGTTTCCAGCAAGTCGGCCAGTACCGGCCAGCCGTCTTCAGCCGGGGCCGCTTCGTCGCCGGCGTCGTCGAGCACCAGCACCGGACAGGCCGCCACGCTGGCGGCGGCGACACGCGGCCGGTCCAGCACCAGCAATGTGGGCGAAATATGCTGCAGCAGGGTTTCCAGGCTGGCGCCGGCATCGGCCAGCTCCTTGCGCAGCGGCACCAGTACGCTGCCGTTGCGCCATACTGCCCAGCTCAGCAACATGGCTTCAGGATGGGGCGCACACAACATTGCGACCCTGTCGCCCGGTTTCACGCCGCTGGCGATCAAACCGCGCTGCAAGGCGCCGACCAGCAGTTCCACCTCGTTCCAGCCGAAGGCGCTGCCATCAGCGCCTGACAACAGCAGCGGCCGTTCGCAATACAGTGCTGGCAGCAATTGCCACAGGTATTCAAAGGTTTCCTCGCTCGGCAGCGGGCGCACGATCTGGTCGGCATAATACGATTGCAGCCGTATCATGGCGTCGCTGAGCGGCGCCAGTTGCAGCAATTCCTGGCCGACCAGCTGTGCCGCTTCGTGTGCCACCGTGTCAAATGGCAAGTCTAGTTGCCGCGCTGTTTCCTCCAGGGTGCGTAATTGCCCCAACTGGAATAACAACTGTAATTGCAGTGCATTGAGCGCTACCGGCCCCAGTTGCGCCAGCCGCTCGGCATAACAGGGGTGGCGCAGCAGTAATTCTTCCATCAGGCCGCCCAGCGCCGAGGCGTCGGGCGTAGCGCTGCCGGCCAGGCTGTCGATGCGCAGCAAGGCATTGCTTGCCGCACGCGATTGCGGCAGGCAGATATCGAGGTTGGCGCTGCGCAGCGGCGCGCCTTGCCATGCCGGCGGCAGCAGCGCCACCACGCCGTTGTAATGGGGCGTATCCGGATCGGCGTCCAGGGTCCCCTCGGCATTGAATAGCTGCACTTCGGCCATCACCATCACCTTGCGGTCGCGGCGCGCCTGCGCCCGTTCGAAACGTTGCTGATAAGCGCGGCCATGCACGATGGCGCCGCCGCGCTCGAAGAACGGCTGCGGCTGGCTATTGGCCATATGTACATGGGGAAACACGATCACCGCATCGCCACGCGCCACGCGCAAGACGTCGCCGGCAAAGCTCAGCGGTGCGTAGCGGTGCAGGGAATCGAGACCATGTATCAGATGAAACTGTTGATCGAGGAAAGGCAGGCCGGCGCCCGCTGCGGCAAACACGATGTCGTGATTGGGGGCGCGCCGCGCGGCCGGCAGCCAATGCGCATAACCGGCATAGCCGAGCACATCGAAGTTGCCTTCCCAGATGGAGATGACATGTTGTTCGGGAAACGCTGCCGCCAGCATTTCGCCGCTCCAGCCAGTGCGGCCCCATGTATCGAGTATCACGTCGCCCGCTTGCAACTGGCCGCGTACCAGGTCGAGCAGTGCATAAAAAGCGCGGGTCGATTCATTAAATGGCTGAAATGCCGCATAGCGGTCGGGAATGCGCCGGATATGGCGGTGATGGACAAAGGAAATGTAATCGGGCGATGGACTCAATTGCTGGTCCAGCGTGGCCAATTTCTGCGTCAGGTCGGCACTCTCGGCCGGCGTGGCTTCAGTGAACAGCGCAAAACCTTGCACTACGGGTATTTGTACCGCGCATAGCGGGCATTCGAGCCAGCCATGCATCAAGCGTTTGCTGTTGTCGGATTGCCCATGCGGCTGCATGGCAATACGACAAGCGGGACAGGCGAGCAGGTCCAGTGTTTTTTTCTGCATATTTTTAAAAGACTGTTTTGCCGGATCGGCGTTGTTACGCATTGCAGTTAATGATTTCCTACCGCTGTGCGCAGAAACGTGATCACAGGCAAGTCCGTTGACCCATATTACAAAAGCTTACATGGGCTACGTTAATATACATTCACTTCTTGAAATATCAGTTTATTCTCTTGCTTTATTTGCTTAGCCTCATTTATACCACGGCCGGCATCGGCGATTTGTCCTTGTAATCGCACAGGTCGGCAATCATGCAGTTCCAGCATTGGGGCTTGCGGGCGATGCAGGTGTAGCGGCCATGCAAGATCAGCCAGTGGTGGGCGTCGAGCAGAAATTCCCTGGGGACGAACTTGAGCAGTTTCTGCTCGACGATATCGACATTCTTGCCTGGCGCGATGCCGGTGCGGTTCGAGACGCGGAAGATGTGCGTGTCGACCGCCATGGTCAGCTCGCCAAAGGCCGTGTTCATCACCACGTTGGCTGTCTTGCGGCCTACGCCCGGCAAGGCTTCCAGCGAGGCGCGGTCGCGCGGCACTTCGCCGCCATGCTGGTCGAGCAGGATCTGGCAGGTGGCGATGACGTTTTTCGCCTTGGTGCGGAACAGGCCGATGGTGCGGATGTATTGCGTCAATTCATCGACGCCCAGCGCCAGTATGCTCGCTGGCGTATTGGCCACCGGATACAGCACGCGCGTGGCCTTGTTGACGGACACGTCGGTCGCCTGCGCCGACAGCAGCACGGCGATCAGCAATTCGAAGGGCGTGGTGTATTCGAGCTCGGTCTTGGGCGAAGGATTGGCAGCGCGGAAGCGCTTGAAGATTTCCAGTCGTTTGGCGGCGTTCATGCGTCTTTTTTCGGTACGGTGGATACGTCAGGGGCTGGCGGTGGGTTGGTGCCGGCGGCTGCGGCCGCCTTGGCGCGCGCACGCTCCATGGCGGCGGCGATGATGGCGCGTTTGCGTTCTTTTTCAGCGGTTTCTTCGGGCGTGACGGTTACTTCCTGTGTCACTTCCTGCATCTTGGCGACGGCCTTGGCGGCCAGGCGCGCGTCGTTTTCCGCTACTTCACGGCGCAAGCGCTGCGTGCGCAAGTCGTGGCGCGCACGCGCATCGTCGGCTTCAGCCTGGCTCCAGGCGTCCCAGCCGGTGGCCTCGCCGCTGACCGGGTACATGACGATACAATCGACGGGGCAGGGCGCCACGCACAGGTCGCAGCCCGTGCATAGCGCGCTTACCACCGTATGCATCTGCTTGGCCGCGCCGACGATGGCGTCGACGGGGCAAGCCTGGATGCACAGGGTGCAGCCGATGCACAACGATTCATCGATGTAGGCCAGCGAGCGCGGGCGCTCATAACCATGGACAGGATTGAGGGGAATGACTTTTTTGCCCAGCAGACTGGCCAGACGGACCACGCCCTGTGCGCCGCCGGGCGGACACTGGTTGATCTCGGCGCTGCCTTCGGCGATCGCATCGGCATACGGGCGGCACCCGCTGTAACCGCATTTGGTGCATTGCGTTTGCGGCAGCAAGTCTTCAATCTGGTCGGCAAGTGATGGGGGAACTGGGTGCGGCACGGTCTTCTTCAATATGCTAAAACGCCATTATCGGCCATTCGGGCCATATACAAGTAAACACAAGTAAAAAACCTGTTGCAGGCAAGGATATACGCCGCCTGCGTTCGCCACACAATTCTCACCAACTGTTGCGCGTTGCCAAAACGAAATAACCTAATACGAAAGCATTCGTTCTTGTTTGTTTGTCCATCCTTTAGTCTGCATGCATTGTCTTGTTGACTATTAAAAAGGATGTTCGTATGCAAGTATTGTCTGATTCCGTGCATCCCTCCGCACCACGCCTGCGGCGGCTGGCGCAGGCGGTGTCAGTCGCCGTGTTGTTGCTGACGCAGCCTGGTATTGCTCTTGCTCAAGTCTCTGCCGAGGCCGCCGCCAACCCGCTCGATGCCGTGATCGTCACCGGCGCGCGCGGTTCGGGCCGTACGGTCGACAACAGTGCCGCGCCCATCGATGTGATCAGCGCGCAGCAACTGGTGGCGACCGGCAAGCTCAATTTACTCGATGCGCTGGACTCGGCCTTGCCTTCGTTTAATTTGCCGGCCAGGGTGCAGCCCGACCTGGGCAGCATCGTGCGCGCCGGCCAGCTGCGCAACCTCGACCCTTCACACACGCTGGTGCTGGTCAACGGCAAGCGCCGGCATACGACGGCCATCGTCAATGAAGATGGTTTTCCGGGTTCGGTGGCCACCGACCTGGCCTTGATACCCACGGGCGCCATAGCGCGGGTGGAAATCTTGCGCGATGGCGCGTCGGCTATTTACGGCTCCGATGCGATTGCCGGCGTGATCAACATCATCCTGAAATCTGATGACAGCTTCACTGCCAGCACGCAAGCGGGCTCCACCTCTGCAGGCGATGGCGCCAACGGCTATGTGCGTCTCGACGGCGGCACGCGTTTGGGCGAGCGGGGTTTTGCCCACTTTGGCGCCGAATACCAGCGGCAAGGCATTGCCGTGCGCAATTTCGCCCTGAACCCTGGCTATCTGTCGTACCCGGCCGTGCGCAATAGCGACGGGCAATTGGTGCGCCTGGGACCGAACAACAGCTTGCCGGCCGGCGCCTCGCCGAACCCGGCCGAAGCGAACCGCAACAGCAATCCGTGGCGTAATACGGGCGTGCCGCAAAGCAGCACCGCCTCGCTCAGCGCCAACCTCGGGTATGACGTGTCGGATGACGTGCAAGTCTATGGTTTTGGCACCTATGCCCACCGCAACGCCCGCTCGGCGCAGAATTTCCGCCTGCCTAACACCATTTTCAATAACAACCGCGGCTTGCTGTCCGTTTATCCGGACGGTTTTACGCCCTATGAAACCACCAGCGAAGACGATTTTTCGCTGACGGGCGGCGTCAAGGGCGAAGCGGCGGGCTGGGCCTGGGATTTCAGCACCACCTATGGCCGCGACGATATCGATGTCGGGGTGGAGAGTTCGGCCAATTACTCGCTGGCCTATCCGGGCGGGCAGACCAGTTTTTATATCGGCAACCAGCGCTACAGCCGCTCGACCAGCAATGTCGATCTGCGCCGCCCGGTGGCCCTGGGCCTGGCCGAGCCTGCCGACCTGAGCATCGGCCTGGAATACTCGCATGAAACGCAGCAGCGCAGTCCCGGCGAACCGGCGTCCTACCAGGGCAGCGGCTCCTCGGCGCTGGCCGGTTATCTGCCCGTTGATGCATCGGACACGGCGCGCCACAGCTACGCCGCCTACATCGGCCTGGGGACGAAGATCACGCCGCAGTTGCTGGTCGATACGGCCTTGCGTGCGGAAAAATATTCGGACTTCGGCAGCAAGAGCACGGGCCGCTTGTCGGCGCGCTATGACATAGCTGCCACGTTTGCCGTACGCGGCACGCTCAGCAATGGTTTCCATGCGCCCAGCCTGGTCACGCAATCGTATTCGAATACCTCGGACCATGCAGGCGTGCCCTATACCCTGGCGCAACCGAGTTCGGCGGCTGCCAAGGCGCTGGGAGCACAGCCTTTAAAACCGGAAAAGTCGACCAATTTTTCGGCTGGCCTGACCTTCAACCCTTCATCGACCCTGCGCTTTGCCGTCGATGCTTACCAGATCAAGGTCAGCGATCGCCTGGGCGTATCGTCGAATATCGGTATCGACCGCAGTTCGGGTCTGGCGCTCGATGGCAGCGGCCGGCCGCTGACGGCGGCGCAAGCGGCCACCATTGAAAACCTGCTGCGTTCGGCGGGCTTGACGGTGGGCAATGGCCTGGTGGCGCATTACTTCAGCAACGTGGGCGATACGCGCACGCGCGGCATCGATCTGACGGCGGAAGATGTGCTGCGCCTGGCCGATGGCAAGCTGCGCTGGACGGCGGCGGCCAATGTCAATCACACCAGCCTGGTGGGCAAGGCGGACTTGCCAGCTGTGCTGCAAGGCTTGCCCAATATCGGCACGCTCAGCAAATCGGCCGAATACGACTTGCTGTACCGCGCACCACGCGACAAGGAAATCGTCACCCTGGCCTATGAAAAGGCAGGCTGGACTTTCAATCTGCGCGAAACGCGCTACGGCAAGCTGAAACGCCTGAACGCCATCACGGGCGACGACTATCAGCTGAAAGCGGCATTCGTGACGGACTTGAGCCTGGGCTACGACATCAGCAAGCGCATCAACGTGACTGTGGGCGCCAACAACGTCTTCAACCAGAAGCCGAGCCAGGTGCCGCGTGAAGCGCGCAGCGCCTCGAATCTGGCGCAATACACAGGCGCCTACGACAACTCGGGACCCTTGGGTGTGCTGGGTAGTTACTACTACGCCCGCGCCACCGTCCGTTTCTAATTTATTCCTCCATTACCTATCATCAAGAACAGGAAATCCCATGTCTGACCATACTGAACACGCCGCCATCGACCTGGAATGGGCCAATCTCTTATCGCCGCAACGCCGCACCGTCTTGCGCGGCGGCGGCCTGGTGGCGGCGCTGGCCGCTTCCGGCCTGGCGGGCACGGCGCTGGCGCAAGAGGCCAAGCCGGCGCGCGTGAAACCGGCGCCCGGTAAAAGCCCCTGGGGTGAACATACGGATACGGCGCCCACGCCGCGCCCTGTCAGCGTGCGCCCTGGCGAAGAAACCTTGCCGTCGAAACCGCGCGCCTACACCGATATCGAGAGCTATCACGCGCATATCTATTTTGACGAAGACAGTTACCAGAAGGCAGCGCTGATAAGGAAATGGGCAGCCGAGCGTTTCTCGGTCGAGCTGGGCGACTGGAATCTGGAGCCGCGCGGCCCGCACGTGACGCCCTCGTTCTACTTCGGATTTACGAATGACTTGTTGCCCGTGATCGTGCCGTGGCTGCAATTGAATAGCCTGGGATTGACCATATTGATCCATCCGAATACCGATGATCCGCGCGCCGATCACCTGTATTACGCGCTGTGGGTGAACCGTTCGCAACCGGTGAATGGCTACGCGATGAAGAAGCCGGGGCCGGGCGAACCGCGGGTCGAGCAGATCTACGTCAATACGCACCCGACGGTGAAAATCGAAACGGCACGCGCCTGAGGTGGAGATAAGCTGGACATAAAAAAATGGCACGCCTGCTTGCGCTGGCGTGCCATTTTTTTCAGTGATACAGATCAGGCATGCTTCTGGATGAATTCGCCAATTTTCGGGCAAATGATTTCACGCCAGCGACGGCCCGAGAAGATGCCGTAGTGGCCGCATTTCGGCGCCACGAAGTCTTGCTGCATGTGCGCAGGGATGCTGCTGCACAAATCATGGGCTGCCTGCGTCTGGCCTGCGCCGGAAATGTCATCCAGCTCGCCTTCGACCGTGAACAGCGCCACGTTGGTGATGTCTTGCGGACGCACCAGCTGGCCGCCGACCTTCCAGGTGCCTTTCGGCAAGCTGAATTCCTGGAACACGGTCTTGATCGTGTCCAGATAGTACTCGGCAGGCATGTCCAGCACGGCGTTGTATTCATTGTAGAACTGGCGATGGCCTTCCGCCGGTTCATCGTCGCCCGTCACCAGGTGCATATAGAACTCGCGGTGGCTTTGTGCGTGGCGGCCAGGATTCATGGCGATGAAGCCAGCGTGTTGCAAAAAGCCGGGATAGACCTTGCGGCCAAAGCCCGGATAATTCGGCGGCACGGCATAGATCACGGTGTTTTCAAACCACGAGAATTTCTTTTCCGTCGCAAGATCGTTCACTTGCGTGGGCGAGCGGCGTGGGTCGATCGGGCCGCCCATCATCGTCATGGATTTCGGCATGTGCGGATCTTTGGCGGTCGCCATCAGCGAGATGGCGGCCAGCACGGGCACGGTTGGCTGGCAGACGGAGATCACGTGCAGGTCGGGCGCCAGCAGGCGGATGAACTCTTGCACATAATAAATGTAATCGTCCAGGTGGAACGGGCCTTGGGTCAGCGGCACCATGCGCGCGTCGGTCCAGTCGGTGATGTAGACATCGTGCTCGGCCAGCAAGCCGCGCACCGTATCGCGCAGCAGGGTCGAGTGGTGACCGGACAGGGGGGCAACCAGCAAAACTTTAGGCTGTTGCAAGCCAGTGGCTTCTTTCTTGAAATGGATCAAACGGCAAAACGGTTTGTTTACGACTACGTGTTCGAGGATATTGACGCTCTCGCCCTTGACGAGCACGGATTTTATGTCAAATTGCGGTTTTTCATAGTCTTTGCCAAGGCGGTACATCAGCTCGTAACCGGCTGCGATGCGTTGCGAAAACGGGGTGTGGGCCAGAGGGGAAACCGGGTTGGTAAATAACTTGGAGGACATGTCTGCCCATTGCATCACCGGAGTGAGGAAGGAGCGTTGCAGTTCGTGCAGTTGGTAAAGCATATAGAGTCCTTGTTTAATTCCAAGCGCCAATATCGGCTCAAATATCATAATCCAATTTTATGACATTTGTAGAGGACAAAATGTGCTTTACCGCGCACAGCGTCACACTTTGCGCCCCATTGTGTCAATGCGCCACACTTGTGTGAAAAGATCGGTAATCATGTTTTTAAAGCAAAAAAGCAGCGTTTCCGCTGCTTTTTTAATATTGTTTCTTTATTGGCGATGCGTCTTAGCGTACCAGCATGTCCAGCTTTTCCTTGACGTCCTTGTATTGCTCGGCTTCCGGCAATGCAGCTTTGGTCTTGGTAATCGACGGCCAGTTGCGGGCCAGGTCGACGTTAATCTTGATGAAGGTTTGCTGATCGCCAGGCACGTCTTCTTCCGCGAAAATCGCGTTCACCGGGCACTCTGCCACGCATACTGCGCAATCAATACATTCGTCCGGATCGATTGCCAGGAAATTGGGGCCTTCCCGGAAACAATCTACCGGGCAGACATCGACGCAGTCGGTGTAACGACAAGCGATGCAGGATTCGGTGACAACGTGGGTCATAACAGTCCTATCAATATTGGGAGGTGCTGTAGCGCCTGAAGGAATATCGGCGGCGCATACTAAAGCAAAGCCTCGTATTTTAAGGCAATTCCTTATTTCTCACAAATCCGGCTTAGATACAATACGCATAAGTAAATTCTTTTTTGGCAGCGCCACGGCTGTACAGGGAAGCGCTTCAGTTGGCGGCGCGGATTTGCGCCACCAGGTTTTGCCAGTGGGCATTTTCAGCGCTGCCATCTTCGGCAAAGCTGATCGTGCGGCGCGCGTCGGGAGCCTCGACGGTGATGCGCCAATGCACCAGATCGGCGCCCACGGCGGCGTCGCCAGCCTGGCTGCCATTGAAGAAGCCGCTGCTGGCCAGCGCCGCTTCGAGCGTGCGGCCGGCAGGATGGGTTTGCGTATCGATGTCATAGTGCTCATGCAGGCCGGCAAAGCCGCCGCTGCTGCTGGCTGATATTTTCATGGTGCTCCCTGTGATGGATGGGTTTATTCGGTTCTGCAGGCATAGTCGCGGCACCAGGCGGCCAGCGCGGCCCGTTCCGCATCGAGTTCCTGGTCGGATGTGCTGTATTCGGCGTGGTTCATGGTGCCACAGCAGGCGCGCCGGTCTTGCACGGCGCCGGCTTCATCGACGATGCCGGGTGCATAAGCTGTATGTTCGCCGCCCATGTCCACGCCAGCGCCTGCACTGAGCGTGGTACTGAGCACCTCGCGCCGGGTGAAGCTGCTGCGGATGAAATCGAGATAGCCGGCTTTGCCATCGCTGCTGGCGATGGCCAGCATATGGTTGGCCACGTCGGCATAGCTGGCCGCCAGGTTGGGTGAGGCCAGCAGGGCGCGCAAGACCAGGCCGCGCAGGTAGTCGCCGCAGCGGTGCAGCACGGCAGCGTCGTCTTCCACTTGCGGCTGGCGTTCATGGGAAAAGATGTCGGCCAGGATGTCGTAGATGGCGCCCGTAAATACTTGCGAAATTGCATGCACCTCCGTGCCCGCTTCGGACAGCTTGATGTCATTGTCGGCGTTGCGCAAGCCGTTCGGGCGGCCCAGCGCCAGGCCAAATTGTTCGGCCAGGTCGGCCAGAAAGGTTTTGTCGTGCAAGTCAGACTTGGTCTGGGCGATCACCGCTTCCACCTGGTCCAGCTGCGACAGGGCCAGGAAGATGGCGGTCAGGTCGCCGAATGATTCGTGTAAGCCGCCTGTCTGCGGCGGGTTGTTGCTGAGCAGCCACTGTGGTTTCAATCCATCGAGCACGGCGTGCCCGGTTTCATGCGAAACGATGTCGAGCGAGCGGCAGGTGTAGACGCGCTCGGTGGCGCCGCTGGGAATGAAGTCGCCGAACTTGAGCGCCGTGTCGCTGCGGCTGTAATACGCGTTCATGACATTGGGCAAGCCGTGCGGAAACACACGCAAGGGAGCGGTATTGCTGGCGCTATTCCATTGCCAGGGCAGCGGCGAAGGCGTGCCTATGCTGGCCAGCGCGCGCTGGTACATGGTGAGTGTCATGCGCACGATGGCAAAGGTGTGCACTGCGTCGAACTGGTCGGTGTTGGGCGAGACGATGAAGTCGCCGAAGGCGTTGGGACTGACCTGGGCGATGCCCGGTTCGCCGAAGGTGATGCGTGCATCGCGCGGGCCTTGCAGTATCAGCCCAGGCACGAAGGCCTTGCGTGTGCCCAGTTCGCTCACGGACGGATCTTGCTTCCAGATCAGCATGCGCGAGCCGGCCGGCACGGCCGCCAGTGTGCGCCCGCTGCCATCATTCAGGCGCGGCGGACCAGGCTGCAAGGTCAGCTGGGCCTGCTTGCGGTGCTGGCGGTAGGGTGCTGACGGCGTGGGCACGTAGCCGACGGGCAGGGAAACGCATTGGGTCAGCACGGCTTCGACCGGTACGATGACTTTCTGGTCCATGGCGACTCTCCCTGACTAGCGGCGGCTGGAAGTGAAATCATCTGCCCGCACGGCCCTGGCTGGTTTGATGCGGCGCAAGCGGATGTCGGAAGGGGTGGCTTTCCGGCTGTTATCATGCTGGCCGTGTCGTACCCGTTTTTAATAAAAGGATAGTTTGATGGCGGATATCAATATAGTTCAGCAGCATCAGCTGACAGCAGAAAAGGCCCGTGCAGCGGCGCAGCAAGTGGCTGACAAGCTGGCCCGGGAGTTTGATCTGGCGTGTACCTGGGATGGCGATGTCTTGCGCTTCGAGCGCAGTGGCGTCGACGGTGCGCTGACCCTGGGCAAAGAACAGGCCCAGCTCACAATCAAGCTCGGTTTCATGCTCAGCGCCTTCGCTTCCACGATCGAAGGCAAGATCGCGGAAAAGATGCGCAAGGTGTTTACAGAGCAGGCTTGATGCTGGTCAGGGCGCCTTGTTCGATGCCATTTCTGCATGGCCACGACAGGGCGCCGTGCGCCGCTCTTGGCACTGTTTTACGCTTGACTGTACGTTGCCGCACATTACTACCATGTTTCAATTTAGAAAGCTATTGGACTTTGACGTCTTTTTGCGTTATACTTGACGCATATTTACAACAGCTTCAACGCATCATCTTCTGCTTCGCAGTACTTTTCCTCTGACTTTTTATAGTCATTTGGTTAATATTTCTTCGGGTTATAACACCCGCATCCGCTTAATCGTTTTTGACCGATTTTTTCGGTTAGATACATTTGGTGCCATGTATTTATGGCGCCAGCGTCGCTAAAAGTCCTGAACCACAGCCTCTTTTTAGCACGCACTGGGCACCCCGGCATGACTTATCGATATGCCGGTTACACGCGTGTCATCCCTGCTATCTGTCGCTCCCGTGCGCATTGCGCCGTTGCGTAGCCGACGGAGCAGGGTTTGCTGATACCTGTCGCAAGCTTGCATGCTTGCAAGGTGTCATTCCATTCGTCAAATCGAGGGAGAACCACAACGTGGCAAAACAAATCATTATCGACCATGTATTCAAGGTGTTCGGCGACCAGCCCGATACTGCGCTGGAACTCGTCCACCAGGGCGCCAGCAAACAAGACATCCTGGCCAAGACCGGCTGCACCATCGGCGTGTTCGACGCCAGTTTCACCATTGAAGCAGGCGAGATTTTCGTCATCATGGGCCTGTCCGGTTCGGGCAAGTCCACCCTGGTACGCATGTTGAACCGTCTGATTGAACCGACGGCAGGCAAGATCCTGATCGACGGCAACGATATCAATACCTTGCCGGACGCCCAGTTGCGCGCGCTGCGCCGCAAGGACATCAGCATGGTATTCCAGTCGTTCGCGCTGCTGCCGCAAATTACCGTACTCGACAATACCGCCTTCGGCATGGAGCTGGCCGGCATGCCGAAAGCTGAGCGCCACGCGCTGGCCCAGCAAGCGCTGGAGCAGGTAGGCCTGGCCGGTTATGGCGCCAGTTATCCCGACGAGTTGTCGGGCGGCATGCAGCAGCGTGTGGGCCTGGCCCGTGCGCTGGCTTGCGATCCATCGATTTTGCTGATGGATGAAGCGTTTTCCGCACTCGATCCCATCATCCGCACGGAAATGCAATCGGAACTGCTGCGTTTGCAACAGATCAAGCGCCGCACCATCGTCTTCATTTCGCATGACCTCGATGAAGCGATGCGCATCGGCGACCGCGTTGCCATCATGAAAGATGGCCATGTGGTGCAAGTGGGCACGCCGGAAGAAATCCTGCGCAAACCTGCCAACGATTACGTGCGCAACTTTGTGCGCGGCGTCGATGCGGCGGCGGTCTTCAAGGCCAGCGATATTGCCCGCAAGAGCCAGGTGGTGGTGTCCGAATCGCCGACCCGCGGTTCGCGCGCTGCACTGACCATGCTGGAAGACCAGGACCGGGCGTATGCCTATGTAGTTTGCCCGCAGAAAAAATTCCTCGGCGTGGTATCGGCCGACTCGCTGCGCAACGCGCTCGATGGCCACGTCGGACCGCTGGGCCTGCAGCATGCCTACCTGACTGAAGTGCAGACGATTAATGCCGATGAGCCCGTGGCCGGCCTGTTCGGCCAGGTGGCGCAACTGCCTTACGCCGTTCCAGTGGTGGCCAATGATGGCAGCTTCCGCGGCGCCATCAGCAAGACAACCTTGCTGAAGTTCCTCGACCGCGACACGCCAGCCATTGCCGAGCCACAATTACAGAAAGGACAAGCATGAATCCAGATAACGTTAGCGTAATCGAACCCGTCGTCGAGCAAGCAGCCACTGCCGTTGTACACGCACCGCAAATCAATCCCTGGGCCATGACGCCGCCACCGGCTGGCAGTACCGCCTGGCTCGACGCTGCGGCGCCGGCCGTATCGCCAGAACATGCCACTGGTTTCCACCTGTCGCACATCTTTGACGGTTCGCTGCCACTGGAAAGCTGGATCAACCAGGGCCTGGGCTGGGTCGTGACCCATTTCCGTCCGTTTTTCCAGGCCGTGCGCGCGCCGATCGACAGCACCTTGAATGGCGTGCAGGATGTGCTGATGGTGCTTCCATCGCTGAGCCTGATCGCCATCATCGGCTTGCTGGCCTGGCAATTTACCAGCCGTACTCTGGCCGTCGGCACCGTGCTGGCGCTGCTGGTGGTATCGATGCTGGGCATCTGGCCAGAAGCCATGGTGACCTTGTCGCTGGTGCTGACCTCGCTCGCCTTCTGCCTGGCGATCGGTCTGCCCTTGGGGATTTTCCTCGCCAGCAGCGACCGCGCGCAAAATTTCCTGCGTCCGGTGCTCGACGCCATGCAAACCACGCCCGCCTTCGTGTATCTGGTGCCGGTAGTGATGCTGTTTGGTATCGGTAATGCGCCTGGCGTGATCGTGACGATCATCTTTGCCTTGCCGCCACTGGTGCGCCTGACCAACCTGGGTATCCGCCAGGTGCGTCCCGACCTGATCGAAGCGGCCCGCGCCTACGGTGCGTCGCCGTGGCAATTGCTGACCCGCGTGCAATTTCCGCTGGCCATGCCATCGATCATGGCCGGTATCAACCAGTCGCTGATGCTGTCCCTGTCGATGGTGGTAATTGCCTCGATGATCGCCGTTGGTGGCCTGGGGCAAATGGTATTGCGCGGCATCGGCCGCCTGGACATGGGCCTGGCAACCGTCGGTGGCCTGGGCATCGTGCTGTTGGCCATTACCCTGGACCGCTTGACGCAATCCATGGGCCAGCCGCGCCGTGGCGTGCGCCACTGGTACCAGACGGGCCCAGCCGGTTTCGTGCTGCGCCTGGTGCGCGGCAATGCTGATCGCGCTGAAGCACAGACCACGCAGCAAGCGACGCTTGCCAACGCACAATAAAAAGGAAACGCATGCAACAAACTAAACATTTTAAAGCAACGCAAAAATCGCAACGCCGCTTCAAATGGATCTCGGCCCTGGCGCTTGCCGCCCTGGCCCTGACTACCAGCCTGGCCATGGCGCAGGCGCCAGTCGACGCCAGTCTGCCCGGCGCCGGCATCAAGGTGCAAGCGCTGCAAAGCTCGATCGCGGAAGAAACTTTCCAGACCATGCTGGTCGACCGCGCACTGGAAAAGCTCGGTTACGAGGTGTTGCCGATCAAGGAAGTGGAATATCCGACTGCGCATATCGCGATTGCCAATGGCGACGCTACCTTCATGGCCGTGCACTGGGACCCGATGCACAAGGATTTTTATAACAATGCGGGCGGCGACGCCAAGCTGTCGCGCACCGGGCAGTATGCAGGTCCGGCCGCACAGGGTTATCTGATCGACAAGGCGACCTCGGAAAAGTACAACATCACCAATATCGACCAGTTGCGCGACCCTAACCTGGCCAAGCTGTTCGACCATGACGGCGACGGCAAGGCCGATCTGACCGGTTGCAACCCGGGCTGGGGCTGCGAGGCGCTGATTGAGCATCATATGGATGCCTATAAATTGCGCGACACCGTCAAGCACGTACAAGGCAGTTATGCGGCCCTGATCGCCGATACCCTGGGCCGCTACAAGCGTGGCGAACCCATACTGTATTACACGTGGACGCCCTACTGGGTCAGCGGCGTGCTGGTGCCGGGACGCGACGTGGTTTGGCTCAAGGTACCGTTTTCAGCCAATCCGGACAATGTGAATACCCGCCTCGATGATGGCAGCGATTACGGTTTTGCCGTCAACACGGCGCGTATCGTGGCCAATAAAGCGTGGGTGGAGAAAAACCCGGCAGCGGCCAAGCTGTTCGAAGTGATGCAATTGCCGGTGGCCGACATCAATGCGCAAAACGAGCGCATGCGCACTGGCGAAAACACGCAGCAGGATATCGCGCGCCATACGGATGGCTGGATCAAGTTCCACCAGCAAACGTTTGATGGCTGGATCGCCCAGGCTTTGGCCGCAGCGAAGAAGTAAGCGAAGAAGTAAAAGCGCTTTTTGCATGCGCTGTGAGTGGCTACCGCTTCGGTAGCCACTTTTGCGTTTACAGGCTGTTTTGGTGGTTTTCTGTGAATTTTTTGCCGTTTTTGGCCTGTTTTAAGGTAAAAATGGAGAAACCCGTCAAAACAGGCACGCGCCTGCGAGTGACTACGCATTCCGTAGGCACTATGGCGTTTTTAGGCTGTTTCAGTGGTTTTTGGTGATTTTTTCGCCGTTTTTGGCCAATTTCAGGTGCAACATGGGGAAAGGCTTGCCGAAAGGGTCCAGTTCGGACCGGCTTTCCTCGATAAAGCCCATATGGCGGTAAAAATCGTGGCCTTGCGTATTGTGTTCGTTGACGTCGACGGCGGTCGCGCCCAGCTTGTCCGTGGCGTAGCTCATCAGGGTACGGCCGGCGCCATTGCCGCGCTGATCAGGACGCACGAACAGCATCTCGATCTTGTGCGCCTCGACGCACATAAAGGCATACGCATTGTCGTCAGTGCAGCGCAATACATGCAGCGACTGTACGCTGGTGGCACGCGCCAGCTCGATACGGACAAAAGGACTGAGGAAATCGATATCGGCAGGGCTGAGGAAATCGTGGGTGGCGATGACGGCAGCATGCCAGACGTCGAACAAGTGCGGCAGGTCGCTCACTTGGGCAGGGCGGATGGTGTGGTGGTTCATGATGCATCGGTAAAAAAAGCTGCCCCGGACGGCGCCAGGGCAGGCATAGCGCGGAAGTTTAGTCTTTCAAATCTTCGATCAGATCAATGTATTGCTGCTGCGCATCTTCTTTCGAGGTGCCAGCCAGGGCTGTCCACGCGTCAAATTTGGCGCGGTTGACGAAATCGGTCATGCCAGGGCGCTCGCCGGTGGCGTCGCCGTTCGCAGCTTGCTTGAACAGTGCGTAGATTTTCAGCAAGGTCATATTGTCCGGACGTTCGGACAGGGTCTTGGAATCGAGCTGTGCTTGGTCGAATTGCTCTTGTAGACTCATGGTATCTCCTGTGGGCTGGATGAATCGCTGTGACGAATATCGCTGTGATAAATATTGCTGTAACAAATGGCTGCGCAAGCCCGGCGGAGTGGCCACCGTGCCTGCCGCATATCTGACATCATAGTGAAAAAAAACGGCCCTGCATTAGAGGGGATACTCAAAACAGAGCTTGCATAAAAAACGCCGCCTGATGGCGGCGCTTGGGACAGTTGACGCTAAGGTTTATACGCCCAGCAGTTCGACGTCAAAAATCAGGGTAGCGTTCGGTGGAATCGCGCCGCCGGCGCCGCGCGTACCGTAGCCCAGTGCCGAAGGGATGATCAACTGGCGCTTGCCGCCAATTTTCATGCCTTGTACGCCTTCGTCCCAGCCCTGGATGACGCGGCCGGCGCCCAGCGGGAATTCGAACGGGTCGTTGCGGTCCTTGCTCGAATCGAATTTCGAACCGGCGCTGCCATCGTCGTTTTGCAGCCAGCCCGTGTAATGCACGACAACATTGTTGCCCGCTTTGGCTTCAGCGCCTTCGCCGATGACGGTGTCGATGTATTGCAGGCCGGAGGCGGTGGTGATGGTGGACATAGTATTCCTTATGGTTCGGATAAAAGCTTCAGATTGTAGTGCAAGCGCCGCCAAAGCGC
This sequence comes from Janthinobacterium saanense, assembly GCF_014200675.1. Taxonomy (GTDB): domain Bacteria; phylum Pseudomonadota; class Gammaproteobacteria; order Burkholderiales; family Burkholderiaceae_D; genus Janthinobacterium. The sequence goes on from NZ_JACHCI010000003.1 coordinate 134,411, forward strand.
CAAGACGGGTCCTGGCGCAGTCAAAACACGAAAGGACATGCTGCCCGGTAATTGTTCACACAGCAGGGTATTTATTAAAAAAAACAGTGTTTCAAAGTAAAATGGCTGTTTTGTAATTAACAGTGAACTCATCGTGATTGCTATGTTTCGTCGCCTCCACCGCCTGTCTGTACTGTGTTTGCTTTGCTTCCTGTCCACGGCGCAAGCCGAAGTGGTGGTGGTGCTCAATTCCCGTGACGCCACGGTGCAACTATTGGATCAAAAGACGTACGCACCACTGTCGACTTTTTCGGTCGGCAAGGAGCCGCATCACTTGATGGAGACGCCAGACGGCAAGTCGCTGATCGTCGCCAGTGCCGTTGGCAATGAATTGATCTTCCTGGACCCGGTGTCGGGCCAGATCCAGCGCCGCATTCCGAATATCCTCGACCCTTACCAGATCGGTTTTTCGCCAGACCAGAAGTGGTTCATCTCCAATTCCCTGCGCCTGGACCGCATCGACCTGTATCGTTATGACGGCACCAACCTGACCCTGGCCAAGCGCATCGCGCTGCCGAAAATGCCCAGCCATATGGCATTTACGGAAGACAGCAGCATGGCCTTCATTACCCAGCAGGGTAGCAACCAGGTCAGCGCCATCGATCTGGCCACGCAAACGGTGAAATGGACCATGCCCGTCGGTCCCGCGCCAGCTGGCATTACGGTCACGCCGGACGGCAAGTATCTGCTGGTGGGCATCATGGGCAGCGATTACGTGGAAGTGATCGACTGGCGCGCGCAGAAAAGCATCAAGCGCATCAAGGCTGGCGCTGGCGCGCATAATTTTCGCGCGCTCGGTGATAAACGCATGACGTTTGTCTCGAACCGCGTGTCGAACACCATCAATATCATCGACCAGACCACGCTGGAAAACGTCGGCACCATCAATGTGCCGGGCGGCCCGGACTGCATGGAAATCACGCCCGATGGCAAGACCATGTGGGTGACTTTGCGCTGGATCAAGAAAGTGGCCGTGATCGACATTCCCAGCCGCAAGGTCATCAAGCTGATCCCCGTGGGCCGCTCGCCGCACGGTGTGTATTTCTCGCGCCATTCGCCGCGCATGTGAGCATGCGCTCACTTTCCTCCTTGTGGCTGCTGCTGGCGTTCTCCAGCCTGCCTGTACAAGCTGCTGCGCCGGTCTGCAAGGGCACGATTTACCTGACCTTTGACACGGGCAGCCAGTCGCAGGCCCAGTTGATCGCCGATGTACTCAACAAGCATCACGTCAAAGCCACTTTTTTCCTGGCCAATGAAAAAACCACGCGCGGCGATTATTCGCTGGACCCCAGCTGGGCGCCGTACTGGAAAGCCCGCGTCGCCGAAGGCCATGCCTTTGGTACGCATACGTTTGACCACGTGTACTGGAAAAAAGATCTGCCCAATGGACTGATCCAGGTCAAGCCGCAGTTCGGCAAGGAGGGCGGCAAGCTGCTTTCCGTCACGCCCGGGCAGTTTTGTGAACAATTGCGCCGCGTCGACCAGCGATTCCAGGAATTGACCGGGCATCAGCTCGATCCGTTCTGGCGCGCGCCGGGCGGTTATACTTCGCCCCGGACTTTGGCGGCAGGCAGCGCTTGCGCTTATCGCCACGCGGGCTGGGCGCCGGCCGGGTATTCGGGCGATGAGCTGCCTAGCGACAAGTATCCGAACGCCATGCTGCTCAAGAAAGCCCTGGCGAACTTGCGCAGTGGCGATATTTTTATTGCCCACATGGGCATCTGGTCGCGCAAGGATGCGTGGGCGCCTGCCAACCTCGATGCCCTGGTGACGGGCTTGCAGGACAAGGGCTTTTGCTTCGCCACCTTGCGTGAGCACCCTGACTATGTAAAAAAGAAAGATTAGCCATGATAGCTGCCTTGCTTGCTCCCATCGTTGCCGCGGTGGTCGATACCTTTGGCCAGGCGCAAGGCTGGCTGTTCCAGACGGTGGTTCATCCTGTTGTGTATCACCTGGGTTTTGGCGAATTTACCGAAGAAGCCTTCGAAGGCACGGAGTGGCTGTTGATCGGCATGTGCGAGTTGCTGCTGCTGTTCCTGGTGCTGCGTCCGATGGAAGCCCTGATCCCTGCGCAAAAGATCACCGATCCACGTGCGCGCTGGAACGATTTTCTTTATACCGTGCTGCACCGTATCGGCCTGTTTTCCGTGCTGATTTTCTTCACGCTCGACCCGCTGATGGATACGCTGGCCGGCGCCTTGCGCTTCGACAATGTGCGTCCGCTGCACCTTGAAACGCTGTTGCCGGGCATCAGTCCGCTCGCCAGCTTCCTGATTTATTTTGTTTTGCTCGACTTTGTCGACTATTGCTATCACCGCGCTTCCCACCATTTCGGCTGGTGGTGGGGCTTGCACAGCTTGCACCACAGCCAGCAAAACCTGAATCTGTGGAGCGATAACCGCAACCATTTGCTCGATGACTTGCTGCGCGACGTGGTGATGGCCGTGATCGCGCTGGGCATCGGCGTGCCGCCTGGCCAATATATCTTGCTGGTATCGATTTCGCGCATTTTGCAAAGCTTGCAGCACGCCAATGTAAGGCTGCACTTCGGCCGCATCGGCGAGCGCCTGCTGGTATCGCCCCGTTTTCACCGCACCCACCATGCGATTGGAATCGGGCATGAATCGAAGGGCAAGGGCAGCATGGGCGGCTGCAACTTTGGCGTCGTCCTGCCAATTTGGGATATGCTGCTGGGCACCGCCAATTTCTCCACCGGCTATGCACGCACGGGGGTGCGCGACCAGCTGGCCCGCATCGACCGCAATGGCATCGGTCGGCCGGGGCGCAACTATGGTCGTGGCTTCTGGCAACAACAGTGGCTGGGCTTGCGACGCATGGTGGAATTTGCAAGAAAAAAAGGACGTTCTTGATGCGCAATGTATTTAATTCCTATGGCCGCGCTTTTCTGTCTCAGCTGCACGGCAAGATGCTGTTGCTGAGCGTATTGCCATTTCTGCTGTCGCTGGTGCTGTGGGGCGCGCTGCTATGGGTGGGCTTGCAACCGCTGATCGACAGCCTGCACGCCTTGTTTACGGAGCATGACTTCTTCCACGCCAGCGGCCAGATACTGGCCATGGTGGGCCTGGGCATGCTGAAAACCGTGGTCGTGCCCCTGATCGCCATGTTTTTGCTGCTGCCGCTGATGATATTGACGGCGCTGATCTTCATGGGCCTGTTCGCCATGCCCGTGATTTCGCGCCACGTGGGTGGCCGACATTTTCCGCAACTGCAAAAAAAACATGGCGGCAGCCTGCTGGGCAGTGTGGGCACGGCTTTGGCTACTTTTGTGATCTTTATCCTGGCGTGGCTGGTCTTGCTGCCCCTGTATGTGTTTCCGCCGGCGGCCCTGGCCGCGCAGGCGGTGCTGTGGGGCTGGCTCACTTACCGGGTGATGGCGTACGATGCGCTGGCCGATTACGCCACGGCGGAAGAGCGGCAGGCGGTGACGCGCGCGCGGCGCTGGCCCTTGCTGGCGATCGGCATGGTTTCGGGCGCGGCCGGTTCTGTGCCGGGCTTGCTGTGGATGGGCGGCGTGATGTCGGTGGTGTTTTTCCCCTTCATCGCGGCGTTCGCGATCTGGCTGTATGTGCTGATCTTTATTTTTACGGGCCTGTGGTTTCAGTATTACTGCCTGGAAGCGCTGTCGGCCCTGCGTGGTCAGCGCGGCATGCGGGATGTGGCGCCCGCTGACCTCTGATCTTAATTTATAGAATTTTAAGGAAGTTTCATGGCTATCGGACTGATCATCATTGGCGACGAAATCCTGTCGGGCAAGCGTACGGACCAGCATTTCCCGAAAGTGGTGAGCATGCTCAAGGCGCGCGGCTTGCAATTGAGCTGGGCGGAATATGTGGGCGATGAGCCCGAGCGCATCGTTGCCTTGCTCAAGCGCAGCTTTGCCAGCGGCGATATCGTGTTTTCCTTTGGCGGCATTGGCGCCACGCCCGACGACCATACGCGCCAGGCCGCCGCCGACGCGCTGGGCTTGCCGCTGCTGCTGCATCCGCAGGGGAAAATCAATATCCAGCAGCGCATCACGGAAATGGGGCTGGAGGCGGGCGTGCCGGCCGACTTGAATACACCGGAAAACCTGCATCGTCTGAAGATGGCCGAGTTCGTCCAGGGCGCGGAGCTGATTCCGAATCCGTATAACAAGATCGCCGGTTTCGCCGTGCGCGAGCATTATTTTGTACCGGGCTTCCCTGTCATGTCCTGGCCGATGATCGAATGGGTGCTCGATACCCATTACGCCCATTTGTTCAACCAGGTGCCGCATGCGGAACACGCCTTGCTCGTGTATGAAACGGCAGAATCCCTGCTGACGCCGCTGATGGTGAGGCTGGAAGCGCAATATCCCCTGATCAAGGTGTTCAGCCTGCCCAGCGTGGGTGATGCCGTTACCCGCCGTCATATCGAACTGGGCGTGAAAGGCGAGCCGGCACAGGCTGCGGCCGCCTTTGCCGAGATGTGTGGCGAGCTCGACAGCATGCACGCCGAATACGTCGGGATCTGACTTTCCGCCAGCCCCGCGCCGGCAGTTTTCTGCCCGGCGCGTAGCCCGTTTTGCGCTGCGCCCACGCTACTTTCCAAGGCGCGCCTCCCCAGACGTTGTTTTTTTGCGAAAATCTGCACAGAAGCATGATTTTTGTACGCGCTCGACCGTCGTTTTCACGCCGTTGTGGTGGAATGGTGAGCAGGGCTACTTGAAAGAAAAATCAGCTTTGCCCTGTATCGCTTGCGTCTGCTGTAGCTTGCCTGAGCCTGAAAAATAGTTAATTTGAATCACCGGTCTGGACATTATGTTGAGCAAGTTTAGTTTCCTCCGGCCCCATAGGGCCGCCGCACCTTGCACCGCCTTTGCCACTGCTGTTGCCGAGGGCATACCGGACGCCGTCCACACCCCACTTTTCCCGTGCATCCCATGAAAGACACTGGCGTACACCTGGCCCATGCCCAAGCGCGGCCGACTCCTGAACCTGAGCCTGATGCGCCACCGCCTGCCGGTCCGCAAAAGCGGCGCCGCACAAGGATCTGGCCGATCTTTTTGATCCTGCTGCTGGCGCTGATTGGCGCTCTGGTCTGGTTCGTGCTGCGCGAAGTACGCACCTCGGCCCTGCAGGCGGAGTTTTTCAATCGCCTCAGCCGTCAGCTGACCTACCAGGTTGAGGCGGGGCCGGCGCCTGCCGGCACCATGCACTATCCGCAGCATGGCCCGTATGACGAGCGCCTCGGTTACGCCAGCTTGCCCGACTACATCACCAAACTCAATGCGCGCGATTACGCCGTCACGGCGCAGGCGCGCATGTCGCCGAAGATGGTGCAACTGGCCGACATGGGCATTTTTGCCACCTACCACGAGAAAAACCGGGCCGGTCTGACCATCCTCGATTGCCGCGCCCAGCCTTTGTTTGCCGCCAGCTATCCGGAACGCATGTTCAATGGTTTTGACGAAGCGCCGCCTGCGCTGGTGCAAAGCCTGCTGTTCATTGAAAACCGCGAATTGCTCGATCCCGGTACGCCGCAACGCAATCCCGCCGTCGAATGGGACCGCCTGAGCAAGGCTATCCTCGACAAGGCGCTGAACCTGTTTGGCGGCCATCGCGGTGGCGGCGGCAGTACCTTGGCCACGCAAATTGAAAAATACCGCCATTCGGAAGATGGCCGCACCAGTTCCATGAAGGACAAACTGTTCCAGATGATGTCGGCCAGCCTGCGCTCTTACCAGGATGGCGAAAATACGGTCGACGCGCGGCGCAAGATCGTTCTCAATTACATCAATACGGTGCCGCTGTCGGCGAAAAGCGGTTTTGGCGAAGTCAACGGTATCGGCGACGGCATGTGGGTCTGGTATGGCCGCCCCTTCGAGGAAGTGAAAACCTTGCTCAATGCCAAGCTCGATCAGCCCGGCAGTGCGCTGGCCTACAAGGAAGCGCTGAGCTTGCTGATCGCCCAGCGCCGACCTTCGCATTATCTGGTGGCCGGTGGCGCCGACCTGGAAGTGTTGACCAACAGCCATTTGCGCCTGCTGGCGCAGGCCGGTGTGATCTCGCCGCAACTGCGCGATGCCGCCATCGCCCAGCCGCTGCACCCATCGATGGCCAGCGGCGTGCAGTCCGAAGCTGCCACCTCGTTTGTCACGCGCAAGGCCTCGAACGCCGTGCGCAATCACCTGGCCAGCATGCTGGGCGATCCGCGCCTGTATAACCTGGACCGCCTGGATTTGAACGTGGTCAGCACGCTTGATGCGCAAGCGCAAAATGCCGTCACCAAAGTGCTGCGCGAATTGCGCGACCCGGAAGTGGCGAAAGCGGCCGGCCTGACGGGCAAGGGCATGCTGGGCAATGGCGACCCGGCCAATGTGGTGTACAGCTTTACCTTGCTGCAAAAAGGCGACAAGGCCAACTTGCTGCGCGTGCAGACTGATAACTACGACCAGCCGCTCGACATCAACGAAGGCGCCAAGCTGGACCTGGGTTCCACCGCCAAGCTGCGTACCCTGGTCACGTATCTGGACATCATGGATCAGTTGCAGCAGCGCTACAGCGGCATGAACGCCGCCGAGCTGGGCAAGGTAGCGGTCGATCCGAAAGACTTGCTGTCGCAATGGGCGATTGCCTACTTCAAACCCTTGCCGCTGGGTGAAGCGCGCAACTTGCCAGCCATGCTGGCGGCCGCCATGGAACGCAAATATTCGGGCAGTCCCAATGAAGGTTTCTTCACGGGCGGCGGTTTGCATCATTTCGGCAACTTCTCCAAGCTCGACGACAGCCGCATCCTGACGGTGCAGCAAGCCTTGCGCCAGTCGACCAACCTGGTGTTCGTGCGCCTGATGCGCGACGTGGCCCGCTACTATATGTTCTCGCGCCCCGATTCATCGGCCTCGCTGCTGGCCGACGCCGACGATCCGCGCCGCGCCCAGTATCTGAGCCGTTTTGCCGACAAGGAAGGGCGCGAATTCCTGCACCGCTTCTATCAAAAGTACCGTGGCAAGAGCGTAGATGAGCAAGAGAAAGTCTTGCTGGCCAGCATACGTCCGACGCCGGTACGCCTGGCCAATATCTACCGCACCATCAATCCGCAAGGCACACTGGAAGAGTTCGGCGATTTCCTCAGCGCCAACCTGCCATCGCAAAACGAAGTGCCGCCCGAGCGCGTGGCCAAGATGTACCAGCAATACGCGATGGAAAACTGGTCGCTGGCCGACCGCGGTTATCTGGCCAATGTGCACCCGCTGGAATTGTGGATGGTGGCGTATTTGCGCCAGCACGAAGGTTCGACCCTGTCGCAGATGGTGGCGGCCAGCGAGAAGCAACGCCAGGAAGTATATAAATGGCTGTTCAATACGCACCGCAAGCATGCGCAAGACCGCCGCATCGCCAACTTGCTGGAAGTCGAAGGTTTCCTGGAAATTCACCGCCAGTGGAAAAAGATGGGTTACCCCTTCGATTCCCTGGTGCCATCGTACGCCACCACCCTGGGCGCTTCGGCCGACCGGCCAGCTGCATTGGCGGAGTTGATGGGCATCATCATCAACGATGGCGTGCGCAAACCGAGCGTGCGCATCGATTCCATGCATTTTGCCGCCGATACGCCGTACGACACCCTGGTCAAGCGCGACGCCAGGGCGAAGGCGGAGCAAGTATTGTCGCCGGACGTGGCGAAGGCGGTGGCCAAGGCGATCCGTGAAGTGGTGTCGGACGGCACGGCCAAGCGCGCGAAAACCGCCTTTATCGGCGCCGATGGCCAGCCGATACCGATGGGCGGCAAGACGGGTACCGGCGACCAGCGTTTCGATGTGTATGGCGCAGGCGGCCGGCTGATCGAGTCGCGGTATGTGAACCGCTCGGCGACGTTTGTATTCAATATCGGCGAACGCTTCTATGGCAGCATGACCGCCTATGTGCGGGGCCCGGAATCGAAGAATTATGATTTCACCAGCGCCTTGCCGGTGCAATTGCTGGTATCGCTGGCGCCCAGCCTGATGCCGCTGATCGAGCCGCCCGCCCAGAAGGACGGCGTGCTCAAGCAGTGTGGCAATTAGTTGGCCAGCTGATTAGCCGTTGAAGGCCGCCGTCTTTTCGGCCAGCAGCGCACCGTAGGCGGCAATCGCCGGATACGCGGGGCGCTGCATGGGCGTCTTCAGCCAGCGCTTGACGGACAGGCCCAGCACGATGTCGGCCAGCGTAAAGTGCTCGCCGCACACATGGGCGCCGGTTTTTTGCAGCTGCTGCTCCAGCACGCCCATCATCCTGTTCCAGCCCGCGATGCCGGCCGCCAGTTGCGCCGGGTCCTGGTGCGCCGGGCTGTGGCGTACCAGCGACATGAAGGCGTAGCGCCAGCTGTTGTTCAGCTCGCCCATCTGCCAGTCCATCCATTTTTCCACTTCGGCCCGGGCGCGGGGATGGCCTGGCAGCAAGTCGTCGCGGCCGGCACTGGCGCACAGGTAGCGGCAGATGGTGTTCGACTCCCACAGCACCAGATCATCATCGATCAGCACGGGCACCATGGCGTTGGGATTGAGGCGCAGGAAGGCCGGGTCGTCAGTGGCACGAAAGCCCGCACCCCAGTCTTCGCGCTCGAAGGGCAGATTGAGCTCGTCGCAGGTCCAGATGACTTTATGGACATTGATCGAGGCGGCTTTTCCAAGAATTTTCAACATGGCTGGCTCCGTGAGCAGTAGTTTTTTATGCCACTCTAGCGCAAGCAGGGGCGCTGTGTATGCGAAAGTGCCTTGCATAGTTGAGTTTTTCTTGGCATCGTAGCCGCCATGAAACCTATGCGCGACCAGATGTCCAAAATCCTTGCCTTCAGCCGTTTTTCCGTGCGCGATTTCCTCGCCACGGCTGGCCCCACCTTGCTGCTGATCGCCGCCGTGTGCGCGCTGGCCTACTGGCTGGTCGATCCGGCGCCGCCGCGCCATGTGACCTTGTCGACCGGACAGGAAAACAGCGCTTATGAAGAATTCGGCAAGAAATATGCGGCCGCGCTGGCGAAACACGGTATCAAGGTGACCTTGAAGCCGTCGCTGGGTTCGCAGGAAAACTTGCAGCGCTTAAATAGCGGCACGACCGATATCGCCTTCGTGCAGAGCGGCTCGACCGAACATGCGGAGGCCGAACGGCATGGCTTGATTTCGCTGGGCAGCTTGTTTACGGAACCCGTGTGGCTGTTCATGCGTGAAGACAAGGCAGTGACGGAATTGACGCAATTGAAAGGCTTGAAAATCAATCTGGGACCGGAAGGCACGGGCGTGCCCAGCCTGTTTCGCCAGTTGCTGTCAGTCAATGGTGTCGAAGCCAATGAGTTGACGGTCAGTTCCTTGCAAAATACGCCAGCCACGGTGGAGTTGCTGGAAGGGCGCATCGACGGCCTGGTGTTCAGCTCGGCGCCGGAAGCGCCGTTGATCCAGATGCTGCTGCAAACGCCGGGCATCAAGCTGTTCGACTTTTCACAGGCTGAAGCGTACACGCGGCGTTTGCCTTTCCTGACCCATGTGGTGCTGCCGCGCGGCATCGTCGACCTGGGACGCGACTTGCCGCCGCAGGATTATCAGTTGATCGCGCCGACGGCGACCCTGGTGGCGCGCGAAGATTTGCATCCGGCCCTGATCGACCTGTTCGTGCAGGCGGCAGCCAGCATCCATGGCGGCACGGGCTGGTTCCAGCAGCAGGGGCAATTTCCCTCGGCACGCTACACGGAAATTCCCGTGGCGCCGGAAGCGCTGAAGTTTTACAAGGATGGCGCCCCCGTGCTGCAGCGCTATATTAGCTTTTGGCTGGCCAATTTCTTTGACCGCATGTGGGTGCTGGTGGTGGCGCTGGGCGCCTTGATCCTGCCGCTGTCCAGGGTTGTGCCACCGCTGTATGTGTGGCGCATCCGTTCGCGCGTGTACCGCTGGTATGGCCAGTTACGCACGGTGGAGCAGGCGCTGGAAGATGTGCCCGAAGAACGGCGCGCAGAAATGTATGCGGAGCAATTGAAGCGCTTGGACCATATCGAAGAAATGGTCAACCAGATTTCGATACCCCTGTCATTTGCCGATGGCTTGTACGGCTTGCGCAGCCATATCAATTTTGTGCGCAAGCGCATCTTGTCACTGATGGGCGAGCATCCTGTCGCCGAGGCGGACGCCTTAGCCTGAAACAACTAGCTGACGTCAGACCAGTGTGACCGACAGCTTGCGCCCCACCAGTGCGGCGGCCCGCTCCAGGGTGGACAGGGTGACGTCGCTGTGAGGGTCGAGCAGGCGGTCAAGCTGCGAGCGGCTCGTCTGCAGCAGGGCGGCCATGCGCGTTTTTGACAGCGACTGCGCTTCCATCGCCTGCGTTAGTTGCCAGGCGATCACTTCCTTGACGGCCTGGGTTTGGGTTTGCTCGAAGATGCCTTCTTCTTTCAGGAAGTCGTCGAGACTGCTGCCGATATGGGTGTTTGTCGTTTCCATCACAGTTCCTTTAAACGTTTCCGGGCCAGTGCCAGATCGTCGTCTGGGGTAGTGCGGGTTTTCTTGATAAAGCCGTGTAGCGCCACCAGGCAAGTGTCATGCTGGCAAATCAGCACGCGGGCAATACGGTTGCCAGGCAGGTTGCTGCGCACTTCCGACAAACCCTGTCCCAGGTGGCGGCACAGCGGCATGCCCACGGGCCAGCGCCATTGCGCATGCATCAAGTCCTGGCCGATCACGTGGCGTTCTTCGGCAGGCAATGATTTGAGCCAGTCCCGCACGGGCTCGCCGCCATTGCCGTTGGCATAAAACAGCAGATTAATCTGCCGTAAATCGGAAGCATCCATGGCGCACCTCTACGTTGTACTATATAAAGTACATATTCGCAAGGTAAATCTGCGCCGCTATTGAAAAAAGCGGCCATGGATTGTTGTAAGCGATGTCAGGCGGGGGCGTGGCCCACCATATCAAACACGCTGCAGTTAAATTCAGCTCAGGCGCCCAGCCACGGCAGGCCGGCCTTGCACCAGCCGGCCACTTGCTTGCGGTGGCCGTCGGCATCCTTGTCCCCCTCAAAACCTTCGAGAATGTCGTAGCAGTGTGGGTAGCCGTTTTCCGTCGCCAGCTTGGCCGCATGGCGCGAGCGCACGCCTGAGCGGCACAGGAATAGCAGCACGTCATGCTTGCCGGCCTGGCTGGCCAGCTGTGCCAGGAAGTCGGGGTTGGGCAGGCCGCCCGGATAGGTGGCCCATTGCACCGCACCATGCTGGGTATCGGCGATGTCGACCCGCCCCACCCAGTCGCGCTCGGCGTTGGTGCGCACGTCGACCAGCTTGACGGCGGCGTCCAGTTGCAGCAATGCATACGCTTCCTCAGGCGTCACGGCGCCTGCGTAGGGCGTTTCTTCATAGACGCGGCTGCGGGCAGTGTTCAGGATATCGGCGGCGGTAGTCATGGCGTCCTCGATGAAAGTGGAAAGGTGTGAACGATTATAGTGCGCCGGCGATGGCATGCAACGGCGAAAAGCATATGCACCAGAATGGCACATTCCTGGGATTTTCTGGTGAAATGCACGATAATGGTGCGTTATTTGGTTTTCGCACTTGCATAGTGCATTTTTGATGCAGCACAGATGCCGCTCAAAAAAATCGCAGGATGGACAATTCCACTGTGATTTCAGCGCCTTGCCGCTGTCGGCCTGGGCCCCTCAAAAGCTGGCATGGAATCTGCTATGATCCTTGTTGAGTTTTGGTGGCACGCAATGTTTGCTTCGCTTCATCAGCCCAGACGCACTTGGTCGGCTCACCCCACATTCATTTAGGAGATACGCATGGCAATGACAGCCGCAGAAGTCTTGAAGATGGTAGAAGAAAACGAAGTCAAATTCGTTGATTTCCGCTTTGCCGACACCCGTGGTAAAGAGCAACACGTGACGGTTCCCGTGTCGCACTTCGATATGGACAAATTCGAGTCGGGCCACGCCTTTGACGGTTCTTCGATCGCTGGCTGGAAGGGTATTGAAGCGTCCGACATGATTTTGCTGCCGGATCCAAACACCGCCAATATCGACCCATTCATGGAAGAAACGACGCTGTTCATGCAGTGCGACGTGATCGAACCGTCGGACGGCAAGGGCTACGACCGCGACCCGCGCTCGATCGCGAAACGCGCCGAAGCCTACCTGAAATCGTCGGGCATGGGCGACACCGCCTACTTCGGCCCTGAGCCAGAATTCTTCATCTTCGACAGCGTGCGCTGGAAAATCGACATGTCGGGCTGCTTCGTCAAGATCGGTTCGGACGAAGGTTCCTGGTCGACCGGCAAGGACATCGAAGGCGGCAACAGCGGCCATCGTCCTACGGTCAAAGGCGGCTATTTCCCGGTGCCACCAGTGGACAGCTTCCAGGACATGCGTTCGGAAATGTGCCTGATCCTGGAATCGCTGGGCATTCCGGTCGAAGTGCACCACCATGAAGTCGCTGGCGCTGGCCAGAATGAAATCGGCACCAAGTTCTCGACCCTGGTCGAGCGCGCCGACTGGACGCAAAACCTGAAATACGTGGTCTGGAACGTGGCGCACAGCTATGGCAAGACTGCTACCTTCATGCCAAAACCTATCGTTGGCGACAACGGTTCGGGCATGCACGTACATCAATCCGTATGGAAAGATGGCAAAAACCTGTTCGCTGGCGACGGCTATGCCGGCCTGTCCGATTTCGCCCTGTACTACATCGGCGGCATCATCAAGCATGCCAAGGCACTGAACGCCATCACCAACCCAGGCACCAACTCGTACAAGCGCCTGGTACCAGGCTACGAAGCACCAGTGAAACTGGCTTACTCGGCGAAAAACCGTTCCGCCTCGATCCGTATTCCGCACGTTGCCAATCCAAAAGGCCGCCGCGTGGAAGCACGTTTCCCGGATCCACTGGCCAACCCATACCTGTGCTTCGCAGCACTGCTGATGGCCGGTCTGGACGGCGTTGCCAACAAGATCCATCCAGGCGAAGCCGCCTCGAAAGATCTGTACCATCTGCCGCCTGAGGAAGATGCACTGATCCCTACCGTCTGCGCTTCGCTGGAAGAAGCCCTCGATGCGCTGGACAAAGACCGCGAGTTCCTGACCCGTGGCGGCGTATTCAGCGATTCCATGATCGATGCTTACCTGGAACTGAAAATGCAGGACGTGCAGCGCATGCGCATGACCACGCATCCTGCCGAGTTCGATATGTACTACTCGCTGTAATGGCGGCTTGCCGGCAAGCTGCCGGTATTGCATAAGAAAACGCGGGTGAGGCGATTGGTCTTCCCCGCGTTTTTTTCGATCAGCGCCAGTGTGATGTTGTATAGTCGGCCCAGGAACGATGAACCGGGCAAGAAGAGCTGACAGGAGTAAAGATTGACGAGGCACAGCAGAATGGCTTTGGCTGCAGCATTAATGGGGATGGCGAACCTGGCCCAGGCGCAGATTTTCATGTGCACCGACGCGCAAGGCCATAAGGAATTGACCGATGTGCGGCGCAATCCTGCTTGCAAGCTGCTCGATCTGCCCGGCGCCATCACCGAACCGCCGCGCAAGACGGGACCGCTGGCCGGCTCTGCCAAGCCTGCTGCGCAAGCGGCGGGCAGCGTAGCGCCGGCGCCCGGCGCCTTTCCCCGCGTCGATGGCGCAGAACAGCGCGCGCGCGACCTGGACCGGCGCCAGATCTTGCAGGACGAATTGCGCAGCGAAGAACAAAAACTGGCGGCGCAGCGCCAGGAATTGAATGAAGGCCAGCCTGAACGCCAGGGCAACGAGCGCAACTATGCCAAGTATCAGGAACGGGTGGCGCAAATGAAAGACAATATCAACCGGACGCAGCAGAACGTCGAAGCGCTGAAACGCGAGATCGCCAATATCCGATGACGACAGAATCCCACTCCAGCCGTCCGCCCCACCTGGCCGGCCTCGATTTGCTGGCTTCGGCCGTGATCGTGCTCGATGCCGATGGCCGCATCAGCTATGCCAACGCGGCGGCGGAAAACCTGCTGGAAAGCTCCTTGAAAGCGCTGTCGCGGCAAAAGCTGACGGCGCTCTTCCTCAACCCGGACGAACTGGCCGGCATTTGCGCGCAGGCGCTCGAACATAAATTTTCCGATTTGCGCCAGGACCTGAACCTGGAGCGCCTGGGCCGCGAACCCTTGCGCGTGCACAGCATCATCAGCGCACTCGACGGTCCCTCCGATAACATCCTGATTGAATTGCGCGAAAACGTGCAGCAACTCAAACTGGACCGCGAGGAGCGCATCCTCGACCAGAGCCAGGTCAACAAGGAACTGATCCGCAACCTGGCGCATGAAATCAAGAATCCGCTGGGCGGCATCCGCGGCGCGGCCCAGTTGCTGGAGCTGGAATTGCCGGCCCTGCACCTGAGCGAGCTGCGCGAATATACCCAGGTCATCATCAAGGAAGCGGACCGTCTGCAAACCCTGGTCGACCGTTTGCTGGCGCCGCACCGGCGGCCGCACATCGTCGGCGACGTGAATATCCACGAAGTGTGCGAGCGCGTGCGCAGCCTGATCATGGCTGAATTTCCCACCGGTCTGACCATCTTGCGCGATTACGACGCCTCCATTCCCGAGTTTCGTGGCGACAAGGAGCAATTGATACAGACCGTGCTCAACATCGCCCATAACGCGGCGCAAGCCTTGTCCGAACGCATAGAAGCGGGCGATGCGGAGCTGATTTTCAAGACGCGGGTGGCGCGTCAGGTGACTTTGGCCAAGGTGCGCTACGGCCTGGCATTAGACTTGCATATCATTGACAATGGACCGGGCATCGCGCCCCAGATTCGTGACCGCATTTTCTATCCGCTGGTGTCGGGACGGGAAGGCGGCAGCGGCCTGGGGCTGACTTTGGCGCAAACCTTCGTGCAACAGCACCTGGGCGTGATCGAGTGCGAAAGCCGGCCTGGATACACCGATTTCAGGATCGTTTTACCTTTGCCATAAGCGAGGGAGTATCCCACCCATGAAATCCATTGCGGGACGCACACACTAATGAAGCCAATCTGGATAGTCGACGACGACGAATCAATCCGCTGGGTACTGGAAAAAGCCCTGGCGCGGGAAAACCTCGCCACTAAGAGTTTTGCCAATGCACGCGACGCCATCACCGCGCTGGAATTTGACACGCCGCAAGTGCTCGTGTCCGATATCCGCATGCCGGGCGCGTCCGGGCTGGAACTGTTGCAAACAGTTAAGTCACGCTTTCCAGGTTTGCCGGTGATCATTATCACGGCTTTTTCCGACCTCGATTCAGCCGTCGCGGCCTTCCAGGGCGGGGCGTTTGAATACCTGGCCAAGCCGTTTGATATCGACAAGGCGGTGGAACTGATACGCCGCGCACTCGATGAAAGCCTGCGCGAGACCAGTGTCGAGTCCGGGCCTTCGGAAACCCCGGAAATCCTGGGCCAGGCGCCCGCCATGCAGGAAGTATTTCGCGCCATCGGCCGTTTGTCGCAATCGAATGTGACGGTGCTGATCACGGGCGAATCGGGTTCCGGCAAGGAATTGGTGGCGCGCGCGCTGCACAAGCATAGCCCACGCGCCGCGCAACCGTTCATCGCCCTCAATACGGCGGCGATCCCCAAGGATTTGCTGGAATCGGAACTGTTCGGCCACGAACGGGGCGCTTTTACGGGCGCGCAGACCACGCGCCGGGGCCGCTTCGAACAGGCTGAAAACGGCACCCTGTTTTTGGATGAAATCGGCGACATGCCGTTTGACCTGCAGACGCGGCTGTTGCGCGTGCTATCCGACGGGCATTTTTACCGCGTGGGCGGACATCAGCCCATGAAGGCGAATGTGCGCGTGATTACTGCCACCCATCAAAACCTGGAACAGCGCGTGCGCGATGGTCTGTTCCGCGAAGACTTGTATCACCGCCTCAACGTGATCCGTTTGCGCTTGCCCAGTTTGAGGGAGCGGCGCGAAGATATCCCCATTTTGGTGCGTCATTTCCTGGTGCAGAGCGCGCGTCAGCTGGGCGTGGAAGCGAAGCGCATGAGCGAGTCCACCATGCAATTTCTCAGCGGCCTGGACTTGCCGGGCAATGTGCGCCAGCTGGAAAACCTGTGCAACTGGATCACCGTAATGGCGCCGGGCCAGACGGTGGAAATCAAGGACTTGCCGCTGGAATTGACGCAAGGCAAGGGCGATGGTGCGGCGCCAGCCATCTCGGGCGAGCCGGCCACAGCGCTTGCGCAGGGGCACACACAGGGTGGCCAGGTGTTCGATGTGGCCGCGCCTGCCAATGGCGCACCGCCAGGCTGGATCGGGCTGCTGGAATTGCAGGCGGCCGGCATGCTGGGCGCCGGGCAGCAGGAAGTCATGGCCGTGCTGGGTCGCCAGTTTGAATCGGCCCTGATCAAGACGGCGCTCAAGCATACGCATGGGCGCAAGAATGATGCCGCCGTGCGCCTGGGCATAGGCCGCAACACCATCACCCGCAAGATTTCGGAATTGGGCATAGACGGCGCCAAGGACGATTGATGTTGTATCCGGACGGGGCGCTCGCTCCGTCCCTCTCTGCGCATGACACACGACAAGGCACAACAATTTCCCACGATAAGGTAAGCTGACGCTTGCCGGACTGTTTCGTCCGGCCCTAATCTGAACTGTGGAACAATTGTATGCTGATTAACTGTGTAGCCTACCAGGATGGCAAAAAACTGGCGGATTTGCCGATTGCGGACATCAGCGATTACGTCGAGCGGCCCGACTGCTTCGTCTGGGTCGCCCTGCGTGACGCCACGCCCGATGAACTGGGTGAGATGCGCCACGAGTTCAATCTGCATGAACTGGCCGTGGAAGACGCGCAGCGCGGCCACCAGCGCCCAAAAATAGAAGAATATGGCGATTCGCTGTTTGCGGTGGTGAAAACCGTGGAAATGGTCGATGATGAACTGGTGCTGGGCGAAGTCGATATCTTTGTCGGCGCCAACTATGTGCTCTCCGTGCGCAGCAATAGTAGCCAAGGTTTCCTGGGTGTCCGCGCGCGCGCCGAGCGCGAGCCGCATTTGCTGCGCCAGGGTTCGGCTTTCGTGCTGTATGCACTGATGGATGCTGTCGTCGACCGTTATTTCCCGGTGCTCGACGCGCTGGAATCAGAACTGGAATTGATCGAGGACCGCATCTTTGACCGTGGCAGCGAGCGCGACAATATCGAGCGGCTGTATCAGTTGAAGCGCAAGGTGATGGTCTTGCGCCATGTGGTGTCGCCGCTGATGGAAGCGGTGGGCAAGTTGCATGGCGGCAGGGTGCCGCCTTTATGCCACGATACCCAGGAGTATTTCCGCGATGTCCACGACCATCTGGCCCGCATCAACGGCACGCTCGACACCATCCGCGACACCATCAGCACGGCGATCCAGGTCAATTTGTCGATGGTGGCCATCGATGAAAGCGAAGTAAACAAGCAATTGGCAGCCTGGGCGGCTATTTTTGCCGTGTTTACCGCCTTTGCCGGCGTCTGGGGCATGAACTTCAAGGTGATGCCGGAACTGGACTGGAAATATGGTTATCCGGTGGCGGTAGCCGTGATGTCCTGCGTTTGTGGTTATATGTACACCAAGTTCAAACGTGCTGGCTGGCTATAAAAATTTCACATGAATCTGTATTATTAAGCAATATCCGGGGGTACAATCGCGGCAGGCTCGCTATCGCGGGCCATTGATGAGGATTGCCGCGCCGGCAGTGTTGCTTGCGCTTGCCATGTTGCGCTGGAGTGTACATGAGTATTCCGCTATTCGATGTGAATTCACAGGAACCCCTGTTCGACCCTGAGCAGCGGCGTACCTTGGCGGAAGCGGCCCTGCGTTCCATCACGGCATCGACGGCGCGTGCCCGTGGCGATGATTTCCTGCGCATCCTCGTCAGGGAACTGGCCGAGGCGCTCGATGTGCATTATGTGCTCGCCGGACGCCTGGTCCGGCTGGACGATGGCAGTGACGGCGTGCGCACGCTGGCCCTGTGGGGTGGCGGCGCGTACCAGCCGAATCTGGAATACAGCTTGCGGCACACGCCGTGCGAGGATGTGACGCAGCAGAGCATGTGTTTTCATGGCTGCGATATCCAGCTGCGCTTTCCGCTCGACACGATGCTGGTCGACATGCGCGCGCAAAGCTATGTCGGCATGCCGCTGGTCGATACCGATGGCAAGACCCTGGGCATACTCTCGGCCATCGATACGCGTCCCATCGATGAAAACAAGCGTTTGCTGGCGCTATTGCTATTGTCGATTTTTTCGGCGCGCGGTGCGGCGGAACTGCAGCATCAGGAACAGACTCAGCAACTGGAAGACATCGTACGCCAGCGTACGGAGTCCTTGCTGGCGGCGCAGGCCAATCTGATCGAACAGGAGCAGATGGCCGCGCTCGGCTCGCTGGTGGCTGGTGTCTCGCATGAAGTCAATACGCCGGTCGGCGTGGCGCTGACGGCGGCCTCGAGCATGGGCAGTTATGCCGACCAGATGGTGCAGCTGCTGGGCGGCGCCAAGGTCAGCCGTGCCGAACTGATCGATCTTGCCGAAGCCTTGAAGGGCGCAGCCGCGCTGGTCGAGCGCAACCTGGCGCGGGCCGCCGAATTGATTGGCAACTTCAAGCAGCTGGCGGTGGACCAGGTCAGCGAGTACGTGGCCGACCTGGCGCTGCATGAGTATGTGCACGGCCTGGTCTCGGCGCACAGCCCCGAATTGCGCAAGGCGGCCTTGCGCGTGCAGCTCGATATCGCTCCCGATTGCCGCGTTCGCCTGGCGGCCGGCAAGCTGTCGCAAATCCTGTCGAACCTGCTGATGAACAGCGCCCGCCACGGTTATCCGCATGGCGGGCCGGGGCAGATATCCATCCGCGCGCAAATAGAGGTGGAGGAAAGTGATGGCCGGCAATGGCTGTCGCTGGAATTTGCCGACGACGGTATCGGCCTGGCGCCTGCCGTGCGCGAGCACATGTTTGAACCATTCTTCACGACCAAGCGTGGCCAGGGCGGCTCCGGCCTGGGCATGCATATCGTCTACACCATCGTGCAGCAGCTGGGCGGCCAGGTGCGCGCCACCGATGGCGCACCCGGCTGTCACATCCACATCAGGCTGCCACTGGTGGCCTGAGAGCGGGACGAAAAAAAACGCCTGGATTGCTCCAGGCGTTTTGACTTGCGGCCAGGCTATTACTGGAACTTGTAGCCAGCGGTCACGTAGACCAGGCGGCCACGTGGATCGTACTGGTTGATGTCGTAGCCAGCCTGGAATTGGTTGGTTACTGCAGTACCAATCGGCTCAGGCTGCTTGTTGAACAGGTTCTTCAAGCCCAGCGCCAGGGTCAGGTTCTTGATGCCGCGGTACGTGACGTTGGCGTCATAGATCGTTTCTGCACCGATAAACACCTTGTTGTCGTTCAAGTCATGGCCTACTTGATAGCCAGTGCGGAAGTTTTGCACCAGCGTGGTAGCCCAGGGGCCGGTGGTCCAGGTGCCAGCCAGCTGATGTTTCCAGCGCAGGATCACGCCACCGTTCTGTGCACCGATCACCGGTGTGCCGTCACCTTCAACGATGGTGCCGACTTTATGCGACACCTGGCCGCCCGGGCTGGTCTGGTCGAAGGTATCCATATAGGTACCGTTGATGGCCGCCTCCAGCCTGCCGAAGCTGAAATTATCTCTCCAGTTGGCGGACAGGTCGACACCTTGCACATTGGCATTGCCGTTGTTGGCCAGCGTTTGCCGGATGCTGACGATGTCATTGCCATTCAGGGTCACCAGGCCAGCGTAGGCCGGGTCGCCAGCGCGGAAGCGCGAGACAATTTCCTGCGCCGATGCAGTCGAGAGAATGTCGCGGATATTGATGTTGAAGAAGTCAAGACTGATACTGGCCGTATTGGTAGGCTGCCATACTGCGCCGAACGAGTATTGTTTCGATTTCTCTGGTTTCAGGTTCGGATTGCCGCCGGTTAAAGCGTTCACTTGCAGGCCGGTTTGATTGGTAGCTGGATCGTTGAACTGTTCCGAGGTACCCAGTGTTTGCGGGGTCCACAAGTCTACCAGCGTCGGTGCACGGAAACCGGTGCCATAGGAGCCGCGCAGTGCCAGTTGCTGCACTGGCCGCCATTTGAAGCTGCCTTTCCAGTTGGCCGTATTGCCGACGTCGTTGTACTTGTCGTCGCGGGCAGTCAGATTGACTTCCAGGGTTTTCAGGATCGGTACGTTCAATTCGCCGTAGCCCGAATTCACGGTGCGGCTGCGATCGATAGGCACGACGGAACCACCGAGGCCCGAAATATCGCCAGACTGATAGGCGGCGCTAGGATCGGTCACGTATTTTTCTTTGCGCGACTGCAGGCCCACGGCATATTGCGGGGTGATGCCGGCAATGGTCCAGAAGTCGCCCGTAATTTTTCCGTCAAACGCGTCGATGGTCGATTTGGCGCTCAGGTAGTTACCAGAAAAGGCAGCCGTTTGCAGCTGGGTCGCCAGGGCGCCCGTTTGCACTCCGCCGGCTGCCCATGGATTCCAGTTGCTGCCATTGATGATCTTGGCGTAGCCTACTTGCGAGAAGTAACCGGTGGTGACAGCGCTTTCCAGCTTCGATTCATTATGGCTCAATGCGACTTCATAGTCGCCAAAGCTGAGCGAACCCTTGGCGCCGACTACCAAACGTGACTGCTTGCCGGTGTCCACATTCTGGCGTGGGCCAAAATCGAACACGCGCGAGGTGATAGACAACGGTTTGCCGATCAGCGAGGTAAAGCCCTGGCTGGTCAGGTAAGGTACGGCGATCGACTGGTAGGCCGGATTGGAGGGATACAGCAGCAACGCAGGGTCTACCCCTTGTTGGGCGAATTGTCCGTCGGTCTCGAAAAAGCTGGCGCGCGCTGGCGATGGCTGGTACGTCTGGGTCACTTTGCTGTTGGAATACAGCAAGTCAGCAAACAGCTGATGGTTTTCGTTGATCTGATAACTCAGATTGCTGGTCAGATTGTACAGTTCACGATCCGGGGTCAAGCCAACGTCCGGGCCGCTGTCGTAGGCGCAATACGGGCTGCCTTTGGCGCCGTTCTGAATCGTACTCATCTTGATGGTGCTGCACTTGTCGCCGATGGCCAGCGGATTGCCGTAGCCAGAGCCGCCGCTGCTGAATCCCGCATCAGGGCCTACGCCTGGCGTAAACGAGCCCTGGATATTGCCCAGGCCGGTTGCAGTCGAGTTGTAGTAAGGCAGGCGGGTGGCGGAGGCTGAGTAAGAGCGGTCACGGCCAAACAGGGCTTTTTCTTTTTCGTAAGAGCCAGATACCACCACGCTTAATTTATCGGTATTGTAGCCGCCGGTAATCGACGCCTTGCCATTCTGTCCGCCGCCGCTGGTGGTTGGCGAACCATAGCCGCCGGTCACTTCGACGCCATCAACGTGCTTGGCCAGAATGAAGTTGACCACGCCGGCGACGGCGTCGCTGCCGTACACGCCCGATGCGCCGTCTTTCAATATCTCGACGCGTTCAATTGCCGCCAGCGGAATGGCGTTGACATTGACAGAACCACCGTCGCTGCCGGCGAAGGGAGCGAGGCGGCGTCCGTTCACCAGCACCAGGGTGCGGGTCGAACCCAGGCCGCGCAATGAGATGGACGACAGGCCACCGGTCGAGGTGCCGGCGCCGGTAGCGTTGGTGGTACCACCGGCCGAGGAGAAGGCCGAGATCGATTGCAGCAGTTCTTCCGTGCTGGTAGCGCCGGTGCGGGCGATGTCCGCTTTGCTGATGACCTGTACTGGCAGCGATGTTTCAGCATCGACGCGTTTTACCGATGAGCCGGTGATTTCCACGCGTTGTATAGGAGTGTTGTCTTGGGCAAATGCAGGTTGGATCAACAAGCCGGCACCGATCAATGCTGCACTGCCTGAGAACATCAGACGCAGTGAGCGAGATAACACAGTTTCCATGATCATTTGGTCAACTCCTGGAGGATTTAGTTAATCTAAATACAAATTAATTTATTAAGTGATAACTGAACTTCTTGCGGGGTCAGCAACTAACATTCAGTCTCTCCATGAGATCACCGGCGGTGATTGCTTGTCAAATTAGATAATTTGTATTGAGCGAAAAAAGTTTCTTGAAATAATTAAATTCGAAGAAAACAACGCAAATATGTAATATTTCAAGTGATTTTGTAACAGATGTTTCACAATCTATATCGTTACTTTTTTGATGTATTTAATGCAATAAATTTTCTAATTTGGAATTATCTTCATAGCGAGAGGCGAGGGAATGGCTGTATCAGGCAAGAAAAAAATATCAAAATAAAGATATGATAATGATACTTTTTTGTTCGTATTTGTAACAAGTACGACACACATGGAAAGGTGACGTGAAAATGAAACACATCAGCAAAGAGCTCATGTATTTGTTACATCGGAAGTGACTTGTGATTGAGTAGTGTAACTGACTATTTAGCAACTAAAATTTTATCATGCAGTAATCGCTGCACTGTTGTTTAGTTAAAACAATGCTAAGGGAAGTGGTGCCAAGAACGGCTTGCGCGCTTCCAAACCCCATGCATGGAGCCTGGATAGCGCGTATTGATGGTGTGTCAGCGAAGGATCAGGCAGAGGCGATCGACAGGGCCACCGCTTCGGCCACCTTGATGCCGTCGACGGCTGCCGACAAAATGCCGCCTGCGTAGCCAGCGCCTTCGCCAGCGGGGAACAGGCCGCGCGTGTTCAGGCTTTGCAAATCATCGTCATGGCGCTTGATGCGGATCGGCGACGAGGTGCGTGTTTCCACGCCCGTCAGCACGGCGTCGGCCTTGTAGTAACCCTTGATCTGTTTATTGAATGCCGGGAAGGCTTCACGCATGGCCGTGATCGCGTATTCGGGCAGCGAAGGCGCCAGATCCGTCAGGTGCACGGCCGGCTTGTACGAAGGCACTACGCCGCCAAATTCGGTCGAGGCACGGCCCGCCACGAAGTCGCCCACCAGCTGGCCCGGCGCATCGTAGTTGCCGCCGCCCAAGGCAAACGCGCGCTCTTCCAGTTCGCGCTGCAGGGCGATGCCGGCCAGCGGACCGCCCGGGTAGTCGGCTGGCGTAATGCCGACCACGATGGCGCTGTTGGCATTGCGTTCATTGCGCGAATACTGGCTCATGCCGTTGGTCACCAGGCGGCCTGGCTCCGAGGCGGCGGCCACCACCGTGCCGCCCGGACACATGCAGAAGCTGTACACGGAACGGCCATTGCTGGCGTGGTGCACCAGCTTGTAGTCGGCCGCGCCCAGGATCGGGTGGCCGGCGCTGGGGCCGAAACGGCAGTTGTCGATCAGGGATTGCGGGTGTTCCACGCGGAAACCAATCGAGAATGGTTTCGCCTCGATATACACGCCGCGCTGGTGCAGCATTTCAAAGGTATCGCGTGCGCTATGGCCAATCGCCAGCACCACGTGGTTGCTGGCGATGGTTTCGCCGCTGGCCAGCACCACGCCGCGCACCTGGCCACCGTCGCTGCCAGGCTCGATATGAATATCGACCACCTTGCTTTCAAAACGGTATTCGCCGCCCAGTTGTTCGATATTGGCGCGCATTTCTTCCACCATCTTGACCAGGCGGAAGGTGCCGATGTGCGGTTTGCTCACATACATGATTTCTTCGGGCGCGCCAGCCTTGACGAATTCTGTCAGCACTTTGCGGCCGTAGTGTTTCGGGTCCTTGATCTGGCTATACAGCTTGCCGTCCGAGAAGGTACCCGCGCCGCCTTCACCAAACTGCACGTTCGATTCCGGATTCAGTTCGCGCTTGCGCCAGAAACCAAAGGTATCCACCGTGCGTTCGCGCACTTGCTTGCCGCGTTCCAGGATGATCGGGCGCAAACCCATCTGCGCCAGAATCAGCGCCACGAACAGGCCGCAAGGTCCGGTGCCGATGACGATGGGGCGCGGCTGATTGCTATGGCCAGCTAATTGTTCACCGCCAGCAACGAATTTGTAGTCGGTGTCGGGAGCTGGCATTAAATGAATATCGTGTTGCAGGCGCGCCAGCACGGCCGCTTCATGCTTGACTTCAACGTGCAGCGAGTAAATCAACACCACGGCGCTGCGCTTGCGCGCGTCATAGCTGCGTTTGAAGACCGTGTAGCCGAGCAAGTCATCGGCCGTGATGCCCAGACGGGCCAGGATGGCAGCGGGCAGGGCTGCTTCGTCGTGTTCGAGAGGGAGCTTTACTTCGTTGAGTCGCAACATGATGTGTCTTTGTAAAGATATTGGGCTCCGTATCTAGCGGAGAGTCTGTGAGAGACTGCGTGGGCGGTGTCATCAGGACGATATTTTACCTGTTGCGCCGCATATTGATGAACCGCGGAGGGGCGGGGTATTGCTGGATAGCCTGGTACGGGGAGGCGGGAGCTGTCGCAGCGCAGGACTCCGTGCCGCCACGTGCAGGTGGCAATGGGGATGCCTGACAGAGCCTGCCGTGCATCGCACTGTGTGGTGCAGGCGCTCACCAACTCGGTGGTCCAGTCGATCAGACGCTGTCAAGTCGTTCAAGACCCGAAGCACGGATGATGCAGATGATAAATGACAAGAGTACAACGGCGAGTATAACTACAACCGTTTTAAAACCTATCTGTCGCTGGACTGGAGCCTGGGTGACTGGAGTGCCGCCGTTACCTCGCGTTATGCCAGCGGTGTGAAAGGCAAGTGTTACTCTGAAACCGTCGAGCGCAGCAACCCTGATGGCGAGTTGGCGGTGCCTTACATCCCGCCCCACAGCGCTCCCAAGGTCGCCAGCGCCGTCAAGCCCGCTGTTTCCGTGCGCAAAATGCGCGGGCCCATCGCCAGGCCGATGGCGCCGGCGGCCAGTGCGGCTTTTTCTTCCGCTTCCGAAAAACCGCCTTCCGGTCCCACCATCAGGGTGATCGCCTGTGGTGGCTGGTGGCGCGCCCAGTCGGCCAGTGACTGTTCCGCGCGCGGCGTCAAGATGATGCGCTTATGTAAATCTTGCTGGCTGCTCCAGCTATTGAAGTCCTGCAGCGGCGCCAGTTGCGCCAGGCGGTTACGCCCGCTCTGTTCCGAAGCGGAAACGATGATGCCTTGCCAATGAGCAAGTTTCTTTTCCGCCCGTTCGGCGGACAAGCGCACCACGCAGCGCTGCGCCGCCAGCGGTACGATGCCGGCCGCGCCCAGCTCGATGGCTTTTTCAATGATCCAGTCCATTTTTGAGGCTTCCGGCAAGGCTTGCGCCAGGGTCACCGCGTAGGGCAGTTCCGCTTCGCGCGCCACATGCGCTTGCACTTCGGCCGTCACGCTGCGCTTGGCCACTGTGACCAGGCTGGCTTGCACTTCACCGCCTTCGCCATTGAACAGGGTAATGATGTCACCGGGCGCCAGGCGCACGACTTGTATATGGTGGGCAACGGCTTCAGGCAGAGCGATAGTGGTGCCGGCGACGAGCGGCTGGGGGCAGAAAAAACGCGGCATGCAAATCCTCGACAGCGGTAAAGTGGGTAAAAGACGTGAAAGTATAGCCAGTTGGCTGGCCAGTACGCCGCAATTCTAATTTGCAGTCCCCCAGTCTGGTAAAATAGTTGACTACAGAAAGCAGCCGGCTTCCTTGTCTGCGCTGCTGCAAACGAATTCCAAACTCGCGACTGACCCACATCATCATGACAACTACGCTCCCGACTACCAAAATGGCCAATGCGATCCGCGCACTGGCAATGGACGCTGTACAAAAGGCTAATTCCGGCCATCCTGGCATGCCGATGGGCATGGCCGAGATCGCAGTTGCCTTGTGGAGTGGTCATTATCGCCACAATCCCGCCAATCCAAAATGGCAAAACCGCGACCGTTTCCTGCTGTCGAACGGCCACGGCTCGATGCTGCACTACGCTTTGCTGCACTTGACCGGCTACGACCTGTCGATGGACGACATCAAGGCCTTCCGCCAGATGCATTCGAAAACCCCGGGCCACCCGGAAGTCGATATCACGCCAGGCGTGGAAACGACCACCGGCCCGCTGGGCCAGGGCATCGCCAATGCCGTCGGCATGGCTCTGTCGGAACAATTGCTGGCCGCTGAATTTAACAAGCCTGGCCACGACATCGTCAACCACTACACCTATGCATTCCTGGGCGACGGTTGCCTGATGGAAGGTATTTCGCACGAAGTATGCGCGCTGGCCGGCACCCTGGGCTTGAACAAGCTGATCGCCCTGTACGACGACAACGGCATTTCCATCGACGGTAAAGTCGAAGGCTGGTTCACCGACGACACCCCGGGCCGTTTCGAAGCTTATGGCTGGAACGTGATCCGCGCTGTCGACGGCCATGACGTTGCCGCCATCTCGGCTGCCATCGCCGCTGCAAAAGCCGCGACCAAGCCAACCTTGATCTGCTGCAAGACCATCATCGGCAAGGGTTCGCCCAATCTGCAAGGCGGCGACAAGGTGCACGGCGCCGCGCTGGGCGACAAGGAAATTGCTGCCGTACGCGAATACATCGGCTGGGACGCCGCGCCATTTGAAATTCCAGCCGACGTGTATGGCGCCTGGGATGCGAAAGAGCAGGGCGCCCTGCTGGAAAAAGACTGGAACGAGCGTTTTGCCGCTTACAGCCGTGAGTTCCCGCAGCAAGCCGCTGAACTGAACCGCCGCATGAAGGGCGAGTTGCCAGAAGCATTTGAAGCGGCCTTGAGCGCTGCCATCGCTTCCTGCGTGGAAAAGAAAGAAAATATCGCGACCCGCAAGGCCAGTCAGAACGCCATCCAGGCACTGGCTTCGTCGCTGCCGGAATTCCTGGGCGGCTCGGCCGACCTGACCGGTTCGAACCTGACCAACTGGAAAGAGTGCGTGGCCGTGCGTTCGGGCCAGCCTGGCAACCATATCAACTACGGCGTGCGTGAATTTGGCATGAGCGCCATCATGAACGGCATCACCTTGCACGGTGGTTACATTCCGTTCGGCGCCACCTTCCTGACGTTCTCCGACTACAGCCGCAATGCCCTGCGCATGGCCGCCCTGATGAAGCTGCGTTCGATCTTCGTGTTCACCCACGATTCGATCGGCCTGGGCGAAGACGGCCCGACCCATCAATCGGTCGAGCACGTTTCGTCGATGCGTTTGATTCCTAACCTGGACAACTGGCGTCCATGCGACACCGTCGAGTCGGCTGCTGCCTGGGGCGCTGCCGTGCGCCGCAAGGATGGCCCGTCGACCCTGATCTTCTCGCGCCAGAACCTGCCATATCAAGAACGCAGCAGCGAGCAGATCGAAAACATTTACCGCGGTGGTTATGTGCTCAATGACGTGCTTGACGCCAAAGCCATCCTGATCGCCACCGGTTCCGAAGTGGAACTGGCTGTGGCTGCCGCCAGCGCGCTCGCTTCCGAAGGCATCGCTGTCCGCGTGGTATCGATGCCGTCGACCGACGTGTATGACCGCCAGGACGCGGCCTACAAGGCCAGCGTCTTGACCAAAGGTGTGCCACGCGTGGCGATTGAAGCCGGCGTGACCAGCTTCTGGTACAAATATGTGGGCCTGGAAGGCGCCGTGGTCGGTATCGATACCTTCGGTGAATCGGCCCCGGCTGGCGTGCTGTTCAAGCATTTCGGCTTCACGGTCGACAACGTCGTGGCCAAGGTCAAGGCTGTCATCGCCGGCTAATTGATTTAGTAGCAAGTTCCTGCCGCCAGCGCCCCGCAGATGGGCGCGGCGGCACGCATTTTTTGAATGTGTTCAGTTTTTTTTCTATCAGGAGCAGAGTATGACGATCAAAGTTGCAATCAACGGCTACGGCCGCATCGGCCGTAATGTATTGCGCGCTTTCTACGAAGGCGGCAAGAAACAAGATATCCAGATCGTTGCCATCAACGACCTGGGCGACGCCAAGTCGAACGCCCACCTGACCCGCTACGACACTGCCCACGGCAAGTTCCCAGGCACCGTCACGGTCGAAGGCGACAACATGATCGTGAATGGCGATCCGATCCGCGTGTTTGCACAACGCAATCCTGCTGAAATTCCGTGGGGCGAGCTGGGCGTGGACGTGGTGCTCGAGTGCACCGGCTTCTTCACCACCAAAGAAAAGGCTTCGGCCCACCTGAAAGGCGGCGCCAAGAAAGTCATCATTTCCGCACCAGGCGGCAAGGATGTGGACGCTACCGTCGTATTCGGCGTCAACCACTCGGTACTGAAATCGACCGACACGGTCATTTCGAATGCTTCGTGCACCACCAATTGCCTGGCACCGCTGGTCAAACCGTTGAACGACGCCATCGGCATCGAAACCGGCCTGATGACCACCGTGCACGCCTACACCAACGACCAGGTATTGTCCGACGTGATGCATGAAGACCTGCGCCGCGCCCGTTCGGCCACCATGAGCATGATCCCGACCAAGACCGGCGCCGCCGCTGCGGTTGGCCTGGTGCTGCCTGAGCTGAACGGCAAACTGGACGGTTTCGCGATTCGCGTGCCGACCATCAACGTGTCGCTGGTCGACCTGTCCTTCATCGCCAAGCGTGACACCACCGTGGAAGAAGTCAATGCCCTGATGAAGTCCGCTTCGGAAGGCGCGCTGGAAGGCATTTTGACGTACCAGACCGAACCGCTGGTATCGATCGACTTCAACCATAACCCGGCTTCGTCGAACTTCGATTCGACCCTGACCAAAGTGTCGGGCCGTCTGGTGAAAGTATCGTCGTGGTACGACAATGAGTGGGGTTTCTCGAACCGCATGCTCGACACCACCGTTGCACTGATGTCTGCCAAGTAATTTCCGGCAATTGCTGAACACGCCCTGCGGGGCGCGATGCCGCCCTGGCTTGTAGCCGGGGCGGCTTTTTTTATGCCTTGAATTTTGTAGCCGCGGAGCACAATTTTTACCATTTTCCGGCAAGCCTACCCTGTGCTTCCCCGCCTGTTTTTATCCCTCTGCTTGCCACAGACGTCGGTTCCAAGATGTAACAGTGTCTTACATTTGCTTACATCTGTAGGTAAAATATGGTGGTTAATAAGTAATCATTGTAGTCCTGTCTCCTCGCAGGAGCACAGCCCCACCCCCCGTTCCCCGGCATTGCCATGTCAGCATGCGGTGCGACATCCAATAATTTTCTCTCGCGATACAACATTCTTCCTCATAGGTAAATCCCTTGGCGGAAATTATTTATACAGTTGAATTTTATTTGTCATAAATGAAAAATAATCCAATTTAATATTTCAAAATATGCAATTTATTAAGATGTATATCGTCAAGTCGTTTTATTGCAACATTTAATAACATTTGTAACAAAGTCTGATTTCTTACATGCATAATTAATTTTCTTGCAGTGATGACATATTGCATAAAAAGTATTTGTTTCCTATGTCTGCCGCATCTGTCATTGACTGCTTGAGTTGAATTTTAAATAATAAAATTATGTATATAAAAAAGCAAAAAAGGGAAGAGTAATGTTCTTAAGAGAAAAAACCAGTGTGGCATTAGTTCGTTTGGCGATCGGTACGTTAGCGGGCGCCGGTATGTTTGCTCAGTATGCGCATGCGCAAGATGCAAGCCTGGCGCAAAAGACCGAGGCCTCTGCCAAGGTCAACGCCGACGGCACCGATAATAGTGGCGTGCACAAGGTATACGTGACCGGTTCCAACGTGCGCCGTATTGCCTTGGAGTCGGCTTCGCCGGTGCAAATCATCACGCGTGAAGAATTGACACGCGGCGGCGCCACCTCGCTCAACGAAGTGTTGCGCACCATTTCGGCTAACGTCGGCGGTATCGATGAAAACCGCACCAATGGTTTTAGCGCCGGCGCTGCCGGTCTGAACTTGCGTGGCTTTGGCAGCCAGGCTACTTTGACCCTGATCAACGGCCGCCGCCTGGCCCCCTATGCACAGCCTGAATTCCAGACGACGTTTGTCGACTTGAACTCGATACCGGTTGGTGCAGTTGAACGTATTGAAATCCTGAAAGACGGCGCCTCGGCCATCTATGGCTCGGAAGCCATGGCCGGTGTGGTCAACATCATTTTGCGCGACAGTTTCGAAGGCCTGGAAGTGGGCGGCTCGCTGGGGCAGTCCAGCCGCAATGATGGTGAGCAAAAACGTGCCACCGTGAGTTTCGGTAAAGGCAGCCTGGTCAAAGACCACTTCAATGCTTATGCCACCCTGGATGTGCGTCAGCGCGACCCGATGTACCTGCGCAAGCGTGATGGTTACCTGAGCACGCAGGATCTGCGCGCCTATGGCTACAAGGATAACCGCTCGCTGTACACCTATCCAGGCAATATCTACTGGACCGACAAGGCGACCGGTGCCCTGACTTCGCGCACGCTCGACAAGAACTGCCCGGCTGACCGCCTGGTTCCTGCCAATAGTGTCCTGGGCGCGGGCGCACTGGGCCAGGCTTGCGTGTTTGATGATTTCCAGGACAGCTCGATCAATTCCGCCGGCAAGACCGACCGTTTCGGCATCACCAGCCGCCTGACCTGGCAGCCTACCGCGAGCACCACGGTCTTCAGCGAGTTGATGTTCAACCGTAATAAAGCCACTGTCACCGGCCTGCTGCACTGGGTTGCGGGCCAGACTGGTCAACCTACGCCAGCCTTGCCGATCACGCATCCACAGTATCCGCAAGAACTGATTGGCCCAGACGGCAAGACCTTGGCCGGCGGCAATGGTACCGTGCGTGTACGCGCGTCGCTGCGCGACTTCCCGGGCCAGGGCCAGGACAACACCACCGATTTTGGCCGCTACCTGGTCGGCGTCAAGGGTGACTTCCATAACTGGGATTGGGAAACAGCCCTGTTGCAAACGAATAGTAAAGTTGTTTCGCGCAACACCAGTGCGATCTTGCTGACGCCTTTCGTCAATGCCTACAAGAACGGCACCTTTATCTTCGGTGGCGGCGCAGCCAATCAGGCCCTGTATGATTCGATCACGGCCAACTCGGAAAATCTGTTCAAGTCCGGTTTGACACAAATCGATGGCAAGATCTCCGGCGAACTGTTCAACTTGCCAGCTGGCGCCGTCGGCCTGGCCGTCGGTACCGAGTTCCGTCGGGAATCGCTGGAGACTAGCCCGGATCCGATCGCGGTCGAAGGCGAGTTCTATCACCAGGCGCAATTGCCGCCTGGCTTCTCAAACAGCCGCCGTATCGCATCGATCTACGCAGAATCAACGATTCCTCTGCTGAAGTCGCTCGAAGCCCAGGTGGCTGTGCGTCATGACCATTATTCGGACTACGGTAATTCGACCACGCCGAAAGTTGGCCTGAAATGGAACGTCACGCCAGCCTTCATGGTACGTGGCACCTACGCTGAAGGTTTCCGTGCACCAACGCTGGTAGAGAACTCTACCGACGTGCGCAATGCCTTCGTGTCGATCCGTGATCCCTTCCGTTGCAACGCGCAATACAAGCTGGGCTGCACGACTTCCAGTCCGTATCAAAGTGGCGCCAATCCGGAGCTGAAGCCTGAAACGGCGAAAAGCTACACTCTGGGCCTGGCCTGGGAGCCTAGCTCCTCGTTCCTGGCAACGGTCGATCTGTGGCAGATCAAGCGTGTCAATGAAATCGGCACCTATGACCTGACCAAAGTACTGGCCGATCCGAGCCGTTACGCGGGTGACCCAGCCGTTGCCATTACGCGTGCTGATTTGACTGCCGCCGACAAGGCCGCTGGTGCGACTGCTGGTGAAATCACCAACATCAAGATGTTGCTGACCAACGTGGCTGTCACGCAAATCCGTGGCGTGGACTTGAAACTGACTGGCCGTATCAATATGGGCGAGTACGGCACCTTGCAGCCGACCTTGAACGTCAGCCATATGCAGTCGTTCAAGAATGCACCGTCGCCGACCGACGACCTGATCGAGTACGCGGGTACCCGCGGTACGCCGTCGGTACAGGCCAACCTGGGTCTGGCCTGGAAAAAAGCAGCCTATGCCCTGTCGGCCGATACGGTGTTCGTCAGCAAGATGGCTTCCGTTGCCGACCGTACCCAACCTTGTGGATTGGAAATCGAAGGCTACCCGGAACTGTGCAAAGGTATTCCATCGTTCACCGTGGTTAACCTTGGCGGCAGCTACAGCGGCTTCAAGAACACCAAACTGAGCTTTGCAATCCAGAACGCCTTTGACCGCAAACCGCCTTTCCATCCAAACGATTCGGCAAACTACTATGCGCCGCTGCACAGCGCGATGGGCCGTTACTTCCAGATTACGGCTGATTACAGCTTCAAGTAATCGCGTGTGAGTCAACAGGCGCCGTGACCATCAAGGGAGCGGCGCCTTTTTTTATCAGGCTGTACTGCGGAAAAACCGCGTAGCTGTCCGCAGAAAATCTATGCCATTGTCTTTATCGAGGAGACTATTTTGAACCGACGCATTATTCCTGTCCTGCTTGGCGCGCTGTTGCTCAGTAGCGGCCTCTATGGCGCGCACGCCCGCGCCGACGAGTCAATCCCGATTGCCGATTTTTTCAAGAAGGCTGAATTCAGCGGCCGCCCCATCCTGTCACCCGATGGACAAAGCATGGCGGTACTGACGCCGCGTAACGGGCGTGCTGTACTAGCCGTGATTAATCTCGATACGCGCGCCTCAACGGTGGTCGCCTCGGATCCCGAGTGGAACGTGGCCAATCCGATGTGGGTCAATAACCAGCGCCTGGTGTTCAGCATCAGCAAAGGCAGCGAAGAAGTACTGGAAAAGCAGACCGGTGGCGGCTTGTTTGCTGTCAACAGTGATGGCAGTGGTTTCCGCAAGCTGGTGATCAGCGTCAAGGAAGCCATGAGTACCGGCATGCCCTACAAGCCGGTGACGGTATTGCAGCGCGTTGGCGATGATAGCAATGACTTGATCGTGGTCAACAATGAGCGTGGCCGGGACGCCGACCTGGGCGCCAGCGATGTATTTCGTCTCGATACCACCAATGGCCGCATGGCCTTGCTGACTTTTAATAATCCGGGCGCCGTCAGCGGCTGGGTGCTGGACCATAATAATGTGATCCGCGTGGCCTCATCCATGACGGTGGAAGCAGGCAGCAAGCGCATCATACAGACGGTGTATCTGCGCGATGACGAGAAAGCGCCATGGAAAACGATTTACCAGGCCTATCTCGACGAAGGCAAGGAAATGAATCCCTTGGGCTTTGACTTCGATAACAAGACCCTGTTTGTGGCGGGGCGTTTCAATGGCCGGGACAAGGCTGGCGTGCACATCTGGAATAGCCAGACCAGCAGTGCTGGCGAATTGATCGCTGAACATGCGGAAGCCGATATTGCCGATGGCCTGGTGTTTGACGATGCGCGTAAAAAGATTGTGGGCGTGGCCGTCAATGGCATGAAGCCGGAGATGTATTATTTTGACGAAGACTATGCCCGCCTGCAGGCCTCGCTCGATGCCAGTCTGCCCAATGAACAAGTGCGTTTCCAGTGGCGTGGCAACCGTGCCGTGGTGGTCACCAGCGGCGTCAACAATGTGGGCAAGCTGTATTTCTTTGACACCGCCAAGAAGACGCTGGAGCCGCTGTACAGCGTCAAGCCTGAACTCGATGGCAAGAAGCTTTCCGAGCAAAGCGTGATCCACTACAAGGCGCGCGATGGCTTGACGATACCCGCCTATCTGACCTTGCCGGAAGGACGTGTCCCGAAAGCCTTGCCGCTGGTGGCTTACATCCACGGCGGGCCCCATGCCCGGGACGCTTTTGGTTATGATCCCATCACCCAGATGCTGGCCTCGCGCGGCTACGCCGTGCTGCAGCCGCAGTTCCGCATGTCAACTGGTTTCGGCTGGAAACATCATACGGCAGGCTGGAAGCAATGGGGCCTGAGCATGCAGGACGACATCACGGATGGCATAGAAGACCTGGTCAAGCAGGGTGTGGTAGACCGCAACCGCGTGTGTATCATCGGCGCCAGCTATGGCGGCTATGCCACCATGTATGGTTTGGTGAAAAACCCGGATCTGTATAAATGCGGCATTAACTGGGTAGGCGTGACCGACGTGAAAATGCTGTTTACCGTTAACTGGTCGGATGTGGCCGGTCCGGTGATGGATAACATTGGTACGAAAATGCATGGCGATCCCAAAACCGACGAAGCCTATTTCAAGAAAGTGTCGGCGATCGAGCATGCAGACAAGATCAAGGCGCCGGTGCTGATGGCTTATGGTAGCGAAGACCGCCGCGTGCCGCTGATCCACGGCGAGAAAATGCGTGACCAGTTGCTCAAGCAAGGTAATACCGTCGAATGGATGGTCATGACAGGCGAGGGCCATGGCTGGTCCAAGGAAAGCAATAACATCAAATGGGGCGAAGCCGTCTACCGCTTCATCGACCGCTATATTGGTCCGGCCGCCGGCAGCAAGACTGCCCAGCAGTAATTGACCAAGGCGTACACGGCGATGTCCGTGCGGATGCCATATAAAAAACCCTCCCGGCTTGCGCCGGGAGGGTTTTTTTTCGGGCTGCTGCGCGAGCTGCTGCGATTAACGGAACTTGTATTCCGCAGTCAGGCGTACGGCACGGCCGGTGACGTCGGACGTGTCTTGCGGAATCACACCACCACCACTAGCATTGAAGGCGCGCAAGTCCACCGGTGGACGGCGGTTGGTGACGTTACGGATAAACATCGACAAGGTCAGATCCTTGATACCGGTGTAGTTGACGTTGTAGTCCAGGCGCTCATAAGCCTTGACCTGGCAATCATCGGCCGACCATTTTTTCGCGGCGCAACCAGCCTGGGTATAGGTGGTGTCGAAGTAGTCGGTGTTGAGCGAGGTCTTGCTTTGGTAGTTCAGACGCAGGCTGTTGCTGAAGTTGCCAGTCTGTATGGACGCACCAACGTTGGCTGATATTTTCGAGTAGCCATAGCGGCCTGCCAGGTTGTCGCCGAAGCTGTTCAGCGAACTGCTGAAGTTCTTCAGATCCAACAGGTAGGTCGCGTTGGCGCTCAGGTCGAGGCGGCCGAAGCGGGTAGGAATACGGCTATTGGCGCTCAAGTCCAGACCGCTCGTCTTGGTGCGCGACACGTTCAGGAACTCGCCCGAGGTCGAGGCCAGTGGGCCCGCTGTGACACCGTACTTGGCTTGCTCGGCAGCGGTGAAGGTCTTGTCGGCAGACAAGGGCAGGCGGTTGATGACGCCCGGTGCCTGATCCGCTTCTGCGGCCAGCAGGTCATCTGTCGATTTCAGGCCGATTTCATCCTTGCGCTGGATATTCCAGTAGTCCAGCGAAATGCTGGTGCCCTTGATTGGTTCGATCACGAAACCAATGGTGCCGCTGTGTGTGGTTTCCGGTTTCAGGTTCGGATTGTTACGCACGATACTGGCGACCCCCGCAGCGCACTCTCTACCTTGAACCGTATCGGCGCGTGCCAGCAAGAGTGCTTTGTTCGGATCGCTGGCCGGTAGGGCTTTGGCTTGCGTTTGCAAGTCGTTGGACAAGGCTTGCGCCTGATCGCAACGCTTCGGATCGACGACGCCATTGTCGAAGGCGAATTTGGTCGATTGCGCACTTTCGGTCAGGTTGGGCGCGCGGAAACCGGATTCCAAGGTACCGCGGAACAACAGGGTGGGCGTGACTTCCCAGCGTGCGGACACTTTTGGCGAAGCATGGGTTTTAAAGCCTGGGAATTTATCGACGCGTGCTGCTCCCACTGCCTCCAGGGTAGACGTCAGCGGCAGGTTGATTTCGGTAAATGCAGCTTCCGTCGTACGGCTGGCATTGGCCGACGATGCGCCATAGCCGACGATATCGCCGGACAGCAGATTGTCCGTAGGCGTGATCTGGAACTTCTCGTGGCGCAGTTCCATCCCCACGGCCAGGCCAATGGCGCGGCCATCGATCTTGCCCACTTCGCCGCTCAATTTGGCGTCAGCGAAGTACTGGGTGATCTTGCCGTCATAGCCTTGCGCCGGGAACAGGGTGTTGAGCACATCTGCCGAATTCTTTTGGCCGATCTTGTAGCCATGGTTGAAGAAGTTCGGGTCCAGTACGCTACCTGTGTTCGGATCGATCTTGGTGTAGTCGCCCACTTCCTTGATGAAGCCACTGTCGCTCAGGGAGCCGTAAGTACGGTCCTTGGTTTTGCTACCCATGATGCCGACGGCGCTTTCCCAGTCAAAGGTGCTCCACTGGCCTTTCAGTCCCGTCAGCACGCGATACTGGTCGCTGCTCGTTTCACGGTAAGCAGGTGCATCAGCCCAGCGATAGCGCAGTTCGATGTCGTCGCCACTATGGTTCAACGGGTGGGTGCTCGGCAGGTATTGGTAAGTGAAGTCCTTGCCCTGGCCAGTGCTTGGATTGCCCCAGATCGTATCAGGACTGGTCGAGCCGTAGGTGCCGAAAGCGTTGGTGTAGGTGGTTTTGGTGTGTGAAAACAGTACTTCGGAGAAGCTTTCAGTGCCGCCGCCCAGGTTCAGTTTGCCCGACAGCAAGGCATTCACGCGGTCTGCCTGTGGCACGGCTTCAAAGCGCGAGAAGCGGTCATACACGCACAGGCCGGCGGCGTTGAGCGTGGTGCAGCCTGGCACGGCGCCCTGGCCGATCAGGTTGCCAGGATAGGAAAAGGTCGAAGGAGCGCCACGGTTGCCAAACATCTGGCCGCTGCCAGGTGCAACCGCAGAGAATTTCGTACCATAGGTCGGGTTGATGTGGTCGACGACATCGCGCCACAGTACTTCGCCGCGCTTGAACACTTCGAGGTTGGCCAGCACATTGTATTTGTCCGTGCTGAAGTCGCCCACGCCGGCGGTGATGCTGGCCGTCTTGGTGTTGAACTGTTCATGGGCAACCGACTGGTCGTAGCCAGCGCGTACCTGCACGCCCTGGTAATCGGAGCGCGTGATGATGTTGATCACACCGGCCACGGCGTCGGAGCCATAGATGGCCGAACCGCCGTTGCGCAATACCTCGATGCGTTCGATGGCGTCCAGCGGCAGCGAGTCCAGATTGGTGAAGACTTCGTTGTAATCGGCCAGCGCATACGGGGCGACGCGGCGTGAGTTGAGCAATACCAGGGTCGATTGCTTGCCCAGATTGCGCAGCGAAACAGCGGATGCGCCGCCAGCGAAGGAGTTGGAGCCGCCGATATCGGACAGGGCGCCAGTGGACGCGGTCAACGTTTCAAGTGCTTCCTTGACCGAGTTCACGCCCAGGCGGACGATGTCTTCATGTTTCAGGATCTGTACTGGCGTAGCCGTTTCCGTATCGATGCGTTTCAGGTTGGAACCCGTCACGAGGACTTTTTCAATCGGCTTGTCGCCTGAATCCGAGTCCTGTGCCAATACCACTTGTGATGTTGCAAGTGTCAGCGCGACAGCGATAACACTCTGTTTCAGTCCGATTTTTTTCACTCAAACTCCCGTTTTTACTTTAGTTATGTATAGGTTTTTGTGCGTCACAGATCATGTGACTGCGGTTTTATTATATTTAGCGCTTGGACACTATTTCTAATAGTCAATTGCAAAAACAACACTCCATGTGTAACTGAATGTATCATTTATTACATTTTGGAAGGATTGTAAGGATTGCGGCTGCGTACCTGAAGGCTTGAGAACAGGGGGGTTATGAATGGCAGATGCTGACTTTTAGCGGTGGAATGCGCGAAATTTAGCGGGTATTATTACAGTGGTTAATTTGATACAGGCGCTTGACGGGTAATTGTTTTCGTGTCACCAGTGCTGTGCCTGGTTTGCGCGGTAGTGCACAGGCGTGGGTCGGCAGCAGATGTGGTTTGAGCACCTGTTGCCTGATGGTCGCCGCGCCGTATCGGCGCAGTCTGGTCTGTCAAGCGATCGCGGTTTCCTGGAAAATCGTTTGCCACAGGCGGCACACGTTGTCCGCATGCATGCGGACCCGTTCCGGTTCCACGCGGGCCAGGTCTTGCCCCTGCAGCCGCAACTGATGCTGCAGCTTGCGCAGTGCGCGGTAGGCGTCGGCAACCAGCGCGGCCAGGGAAGCGTCGATCAGCCCCAGTTCGCCGCACAGGCGCAGCAGGGCGATATTGCCCACGTTGACCGTTAATTGTGGGTAGCGGGCCGCATGCTGCAGCACCAGGTATTGCACCATGAATTCGATATCGATCATGCCGCCCGCATCCTGCTTCAGGTCGAACCAGCCTGCGCGCTGTGGGTGTGCATCGAGCATCTTCTTGCGCATGGCCACCACTTCGCCTTTCAGCGGGCCATGTTCAGGGCGTTCCTTGCGCAGGATGGTGTCGCGGATGCGTTCGAACTGCTGGCCGATGGCGGCGTCGCCGGCGCAAAAGCGCGCCCGCGTCAGTGCCTGGTGTTCCCACACCCAGGCCGCGCTGCTCTGGTAGCGCTCGAACGCTTGCACGCTGGACACCAGCATGCCGGAGGCGCCATCGGGGCGCAGGGCGATGTCGACGTCGAAGAGGATGCCAGCCGAAGTGTGCGAGGTCATCCAGGTAATGAAACGCTGCGCCAGCCTGGCGTACAGGCCCGGCGCTTCCTGGTCGTCATCGTCGAACAGGAAGATCACGTCCAGGTCGGAAACATAGCCGAG
The DNA here is from genome assembly GCF_014200675.1 of Janthinobacterium saanense. Classification (GTDB taxonomy): domain Bacteria; phylum Pseudomonadota; class Gammaproteobacteria; order Burkholderiales; family Burkholderiaceae_D; genus Janthinobacterium. The sequence goes on from NZ_JACHCI010000003.1 coordinate 172,912, forward strand.
CTCCTTGCCACCGAGCTTGCCGTACGCGATGACGGCGAATTTCGGCACCTCGCGATGGCGCGTGGCCACGGTTTGCCAGGCGGCCGGAATGGTGGCGGCGACGATGATGTCGGCCAGCTGCGACAGGTAATCGGCCAGTTTTTCCACGCTCAGGTCGCCAGCCAGGTCTTGCGCCAGGCACTGGAACAGCTGCGCATGGTGTGTTTCGCGCAGGATATCCATTTGCCGTTCCGTATCACCGGGCGCGTCATCGAGCTGGCGCTGCAGATCGAGCGCCAGCGCGGCTGGGTCGGGCACGCTATGGCGGATGCGTTCGTCTAACAGTTCGTCGAGCAGGATGGGGTGCTGCGTGAGGAAGGTGGCGGCCCAGCCGCTGGCGCAGACCATGCGCACCACCCGTTCTAGGGTGTGCGGGTATTCTGTCAACAGCGATAAATACGCCGAACGGCGCGCAATGGCTTCTAAAAAGTCCAGTAATCGCCCTAAAGTCGATAATTGGCTCGCCTTGCCGTTCGTTATCGAACAGTCGGCGATCAGCGGCAGGGCAGAGTTCACCAGGGCCACCAGACGCGTGCGGCTCGCTTCCGGCAACGATTGCAAGCGCGGCGCCTGCCAGGTGGCCAGCAGGCGCCGCGCACAAGCGGCCGGCTCGTCGAAACCCAGGGCGGCAAAACGCACTTCAATGGCTTCCTGCTGGTCCGAGGCGGTGGAGTCGTTCGAGCTTTGCGGATCGATGCCCGTGTCGGCCGGCGGCGTGCCGCTGCTCTTGTCGCTGAACATTTCATCGAACTGGCCGGCGACGAACACGCGGTGCGCTTCGAGTTGGGCCAGCAAGGTCGCCGTATCGGGCAGGCCCATCATGTGCGCCACGAGCAGTCGGTCGGCGTCATTCGCGGGCAGGGTATGCGTTTGCGCGTCGTCCAGGTATTGCAGGCGGTGTTCCAGATTGCGTAGAAAGGTATAGGAAGCAAGTAGTTGTTCGACGATGGTAGGCGTTAGCAGGTTTTTATCGGCAACAATGCGCAGGGTGGCCCGTGTGGAACGGTCGCGCAGTTCGGCGTCGCGCCCGCCGCGTATCAACTGAAAGACTTGCGCCAGGAATTCGATTTCGCGGATGCCGCCGCGGCCCAGCTTGACGTTGTTGCTGCGGTCTGGATGCAAGCGTTCCTGGCGGTTGACCTCGGCGCGGATCTGGCCATGCATGGTGCGGATGGCGTCGATCACGCCGAAATCGAGATAGCGGCGGAACACGAACGGGCGCACGATGGCGTCCAAAGCAGCGATATCGTCGGGCTTGCCCGTCACGGCGCGCGCCTTGACCCAGGCATAGCGCTCCCATTCACGGCCCTGCACGATCAGATATTGCTCGACCATGCTGAGGCTGGCGGCCAGCGGTCCCGAGTTGCCGTTCGGGCGCAGCGCCATATCCACGCGGAAAGTAAAACCATCTTGCGTGATCTCGGCCAGGGCGGCGATCAGCTTTTTGCCCAGGCGAATGAAAAACTCGTGGTTGGACAGGCTGCGCTGGCCCGGCTGCGTGGCTTGCGTGTCGCCGTCTTCGGGATACACAAAGATCAGGTCGATGTCCGACGAGACATTGAGCTCGCCACCGCCCTGTTTGCCCATCGCCAGCACCATCAACTCCTGGGGCTGCCCCGATTCCTCGCCCACCGGCATGCCGTGCAGAGCCACCATTTCGGCCATCAGCGCATCGGCATGGGTGCGGATGGCAAAATCGGCGAAGCCCGTCATGGCCGTGACTACCTCGTTCAAGTCGGCCAGGCCGGCCAGGTCGCGTTCGATCAAGCCGCACACCAGCAGGTTGCGCAATCGCCGCATGGCGCGCTCAAGCGGCAGCGGCGGGTGGACCGCGTTTGCCTGGGCGGCCAGCGCGGCAGGAAAATCGATCTTGTCCAGTGGAGTGAGCACCAACTGTGCTACTTGTTCCGCGCGTTCGGGGGCGGCATTCAGCCAGCGCTGGTAAAAACGGGAGGCGGAACTGGAGACGGAGATCGGGGGCGTAGCACTCATGGTGGCGTTTTCTATCGTGTAGTAGGGGGTATCGGCGCGTAAAGTGACTGCGAACGCCGGGGGATGCGGTAAAATTGGGCCGCCGGTAGTTTGCTGCTTATTTGCCGCTTATTTGCTGCAGTGTCCTCCCGAACGATGGTAAGGGAGGCAAGGCGCAGACGCAAGCGCCAGCAGGTCGGCAGCGCCATTGCGGCGAGCCCCTAGCCTGAGAATTCAGACGATTTTTGCCATTATTTGACGCCAGGCCAGTTTATTAGCTTATTGATGCAAAAACCGCCAGAAGCAAGCGAGACAGAGCATGTGCCATTGGCCCAGCGCTGGCAGCGGCTGCGTGCCGCCTATCGCATGGCAAATTTGGCCACCCACCACGTGCTGGGTTTTACCGTCAAAGCCGTGATGCTGGTCTATTTTGCCTTCGCCATCCTGTTTCTGCTCCTGCGCTACGCGATTTTGCCCAATATCGATTATTACAAGAGCGATATCGAACAGGCGGCCAGCCACGCCCTGGGCAATCCCGTCAGCATTGCCCGTATTTATGCTTCGTGGCATGGTTTGCGGCCCAATCTGTTCCTCGGCGATGTTACCCTGCACGACAAGACGGGCCGTCAGGCGCTGAGCCTGCCCAGCGTTTCGGCCACTTTTTCGTGGTGGAGCATCCTGGGTTCGGTCCGTTTTGAAGAACTGGAAATCACGCGCCCCGACCTCGATGTGCGCCGCAGTGCAGACGGCAAGCTCTACGTGGCCGGCGTGCTGGTCGATAGTAGCCAGGGCGGCGACGGCAAGGGCGCTGACTGGTTGCTGGCGCAGCACGACATCATCATCCGCGACGGCAAGGTACGCTGGACGGACGAGCTGCGCGGCACGCCGGAACTGGCGCTCGAACAAGTTAATTTGTTGCTGCGCAATCGCTGGCGCAGCCACCGCCTGGGGCTGCAAGCCACGCCGCCCGCCAGCCTGGCCGCGCCCATCGATGTGCGCGCCCACTTCACGCATCCGCCTTTCAGCACGCGCATCTCCGATATGTCGATGTGGAAGGGCGAACTGTATGCCGACTTGAAGAATGCCGATCTGGCCGCCTGGCGCCGCTACCTCGATTACCCGTTTGAATTGAGCCAGGGCAAGGGCGCCGTGCGCGCCTGGTTGAGCCTGGACCACGCGCGCCTGGCCGGTTTTACGGCCGACGTGGGGCTGACGGATGTGCAAGCCAGGCTGGGCGAGCATATCGCGCCGCTCGATTTGCTGTCGGTCAGCGGACGTGTTTCTGCGAAGGAAACACTGTCTGTCCAGACGCCGGTCGGCAAACCCACTTTTGGCGCGTATGGCCATCAGGTGGAGCTGACGGATTTCGCACTGCAAACGCACGATGGCCTCAGTCTGCCGCCGACTACCTTGTCTGAACGCTTTACCGCTGCCACCAAACGCAAGCCGGCGCACACGGAAATCACGGCCCAGGCGCTCGATTTGCAAACCCTGGCTGCGCTGGCCGACAAATTGCCGCTCAGCGAGCAACAGCGCGAGCATCTCACTACCCTGGCGCCGCGCGGCGGCTTGCGCGATTTTTCGGCCGAATGGGACGGCGATTTCGCCACCGCCAGCAGTTACCGCGTGCGCGGCCGCCTGGTGGAACTGGGCCTGAATGCGCGTCCGGCCCGCCTGGCCATGGCGAAAACCGCCACCAGCCCGGCGCAGGCGGCTGCGCCTGCCATTCCCGGCTTCGATAAGCTCAGCGGCACGATCGACGCCAGCGACAAGGGCGGCAAGATTGATATCGATGCGCACGGCCTGGTCTTGCAATTGCCCTCTTATCTCAGTGATCCGGCTTTGCCGTTCGAGCAGTTCCAGATGCAGGCAAGCTGGGCCTTCGAAGCGAACAACATGCTGCAGGTCAAGCTGGACAAGCTCGATTTCAATCAGCAAGGCTTGCGCGCCAGCTTGCACGGCACGCACCGCATGCCGCTCGATGGCAGCAATCTGGGCGAGGTGGACTTGACGGGTACGCTGGACAATTTTGCAGTCAACACCATCGGCCGCTACCTGCCGGTGCAAACGCCCGAACACTTGCGCCATTGGCTGACCGGTGCGCTGGAAGACGGCGTGGCGCGCGACGTGACGCTGCGTTTGCGTGGCGAACTGGATCATTTCCCATTCAAGGCCGACACGGCAGCCCAGCGCAGCCGTGGTGAATTCCGCGTGGCAGGCAAGATCGACAATGGCAAGCTCAATTACGCGCCTGGCGAATTTGCCGAAAGCGGGCCGCTGGCCGGCAAGGCGCCGTTGTGGCCGCAGGCTGAAAAGATCAAGGGCAGTTTTTTGTTTGAACGTGCGCGCATGGAAATTCGCGGCGACACGGCCACCACGGGCGGCGTAGCCCTGAGCAATGTCAAAGCCGTGATACCGGACCTGACCGTCTTCGACACCCTGCTCGATATCGATGGTAATGCGGCCGGCCCCATGCAGGAATTCCTCAAATATGTCACGGACAGCCCCGTGCTGGCCTGGATCGACCATTTCACCGATGAAACGACAGCCACCGGCAACGCCAAGCTGGCCCTGAAACTGCACTTGCCGATCGAACGCTTGCTGGAATCGACGGTGCAGGGCAGCTTGCAGCTGGCGGGCAATGACGTGGTGCTGTTCCACGACATGCCACCCGTGCTGGGCGCGCAGGGCAAGATCGAGTTCAACGAGAAGGGCGTGAATCTGAACGGCTTGAACGGCAACCTGCTGGGCGGACCGCTGGCCATCTCGGGCGGCACGCAGCCTGACAATTCCATCCAGGTCAAGATCGCCGGCAATATGACGGTCGATGGCTTGCGCAAAACCTATCCGACCCCTGTGGTGCAGCGGCTGGCGAAGCATTTGAATGGCGGCGCGCGCTACAACGGCTTGATCACCGCGCGCGATCACTTGCTAGTAGTCAATGTCGAATCGCCCTTGAACGGCCTGGGCCTGGATTTCCCGGCGCCGCTGAAAAAGGCCGCAGGCGACAGCTTGCCGCTGCGCTTTACGCTCACCGGTAATGCCGCCAATGCGGCCGGTCTGCGCACGGACGATATCCGCATCAATCTGGCGAACGGCATTGCCGCGCGCTACCAGCGCCAGAAGCAGGGCAAGGACGCCTGGCGTCTGGTGCGCGGCGGCATCGGCGTCAATGTGCCGGCGCCTGAACCGGACAGCGGCATGATGTTGAACGTGAACATGAAGTCGCTCGATGTGGACAGCTGGATCGCTGCCGGCAGCGAGATCGCCGGCAGCGGCACGGCGGCAGTGGCCGATGCCGGCGCCGATGGCGACACACCTGATTTTGCGCAATATGTGGTGCCGGACGTGATGGCGGCGCGCGCCAGCGAGTTGATGCTCGGTGAGCGCAAGCTGGAAAACGTGGTGGTGGGCGCCACCCATCAAAAAGATGTCTGGCAAGCCAATATCGACGCCAAGCAAGTATCCGGTTATGTGACCTGGCTGGAAACACCTTCCGGCCTGGGCAAGATGACGGCGCGGCTGTCGTCGCTGATCATTCCGGAATCGGCTGCGAACGACGTGAAAAACCTGCTGGAAGGCAAGAGCAGCGCGCAATCGATTCCTTCGCTGGATATCGTCGCCGAGCAATTTGAATTGTTCAATAAAAAGATCGGCCGGCTGGAACTGCAAGCCTATAACACCATGGCGGCCGGCGGGCGCGAGTGGCGTGTCGGCAAGTTGCAATTATCCAATCCCGATGGCGCCCTGAGCGGCAACGGCAAATGGATACTCAAGGATGGGCAAAGCACCACCAGCCTGCGCTTTGGACTCGATATCGTCGACGCCGGCAAGTTGCTGGACCGCTTCGGCTTTGTCGATACCTTGCGTCGTGGCAAGGGCCGCCTGAGTGGCGACATCGCCTGGAATGGCTTGCCGTATTCGCTGGACATTCCCAGCTTGTCCGGCAATATCGAAATGAATGTGGAATCGGGCCAATTCCTCAAGCAAGATCCTGGTGCGGCCAAGCTGTTGGGCGTGTTGAGCCTGCAAGCCTTGCCGCGTTTGCTGAAACTCGATTTCCACGATGTGTTTTCCGAAGGCCTGGCTTTCGATGGCATCACGGCCAATGCCAGCATCAAGCGTGGCGTGGTGTCTACCGACAACTTGAAGATGCATGGCGTGGCGGCCACCGTCTTGATGGACGGCACGGCTGACATTGCCAACGAAACGACCAATCTGCACGTAGTGGTGATCCCGGAATTTAATCTCGGTACGGGCCCGCTGGTGTATGCGCTGGCCGTCAATCCGGTGATCGGCATCGGCAGCTTTTTGGCGCAGCTCTTCCTGCGTGCGCCCGTGATGAAGGCGCTGACTTACCATATGCAGATCGCCGGGCCGTGGAAGTCGCCGGTGGTGACCAAGCTCGATGGTGGTAAATTGGAGCCGGTGCCTGCTGCGGCCGCGACGCCGGATGCAGTAGCGAAATAAGCGCAAGTAGCTGAACTAAGCTGAACGATAGGTGACATGATGCATACAGTGGCAGCAATCCAAATGATTTCCTCGCCCTCGGTCGAGGAAAACCTGGCCACCGCGCAGCGCCTGGTGGCCCAGGCGGCGGCTGGCGGCGCCAAGCTGGTGGTCTTGCCTGAATACTGGGCCATTATGGGCCAGCAAGAGACAGACAAGCTGGCCCATGCCGAGCGGCCTGGCAGCGGCCCCATCCAGGATGGCATGGCGCAGATGGCGCGCCAGCATGGCATCTGGCTGATAGGCGGCACCTTGCCGCTGGTCTCTGAGCAGGCTGGGAAAGTGCTCAACACTACCCTGGTGTATGACCCGCAAGGCGAGCCGGCCGGCCGCTACGACAAGATCCACCTGTTCGGTTTTACGCGCGGCGCCGAGTCGTACAACGAGTCGCGCACCATCGTCGCCGGTAGCCAGGTACGCAGCATCGAAATGCCGTTTGGCAGGGTCGGCCTGTCGGTCTGCTATGACTTGCGTTTTCCTGAACTGTACCGTGCCATGGGCGATTGCGCGCTGATCGTGCTGCCGGCCGCCTTCACCCATACGACGGGCCGCGCCCACTGGGAAGTGCTGCTGCGCGCGCGGGCCATCGAAAACCAGTGCTATGTGCTGGCGTCGGCGCAGGGCGGCTTGCATCCGAACGGACGCCGCACCTGGGGTCACAGCATGCTGATCGACCCTTGGGGCGAAATCAAGGCGGTATTGCCCGAAGGCGAGGGCGTGGTGATAGGCGACATCGACCCCTTGTTCCTGGCGGGCGTGCGCGAATCGCTGCCAGCCCTGGCGCACCGCACCATGTAAGTTGAATTTTAAGAATAGATAGCCATGATCCCATTTGAACCCAATCTGTCCAGCCTGGCCGTAGCGCGCGACATCCTGCTGACGCCGTTCGGCCTGGATGAAGACAAGCTGCTCAAGGCACTGGGCACGATGTTTACGCACAAGGTCGATTACGCCGACCTGTACTTCCAGTTCACCAAGAGCGAAGGCTGGAGCCTGGAAGAAGGCATCGTCAAGACGGGCAGTTTTTCCATCGACCAGGGCGTCGGCGTGCGCGCCGTGTCTGGCGACAAGACGGCTTTTTCGTATTCCGACGAGATTTCCGAGCAGGCCCTGCTGGAAGCGGCCGCCGCCACGCGCACGATAGCACGCGCGGGCGCCGGCAAGATCAAGGTAGCAGGCCAGACACAGCTCCAGGGCGGCCGTTCGCTGTATCTGCCGAATGATCCGCTGGCCTCGCTCGACGCGACGGCCAAGGTGCAATTGCTGGAGCGCGTGGAAAAAATGGCGCGTGCCAAAGACCCGCGCGTGGTGCAAGTGATGGCGGGTCTGGCTGCCGAATACGATGTGGTGCTGGTGCTGCGCAGCGATGGTGTGCTGGCGGCCGATATCCGGCCGCTGGTGCGGCTTTCGCTGACAGTGATCGCCGAACAGAATGGCCGCCGTGAAACGGGTTCTTCCGGCGGCGGCGGGCGTTGCAGCTACGATTATTTCAGCGATGCTGTGCTGGAACAATACGCCAGCGACGCCGTCAATTCGGCGCTGGTGAACCTGGAAGCGCGCCCCGCACCAGCCGGCCCCATGACCATCGTGCTGGGACCGGGCTGGCCCGGCATCCTCTTGCACGAAGCCATAGGCCATGGCCTGGAAGGCGATTTCAACCGCAAGGGTTCATCGGCGTTTTCGGGCCGCATCGGCGAGCGCGTGGCTGCCAAGGGCGTGACGGTAGTTGACGACGGCACCTTGCCGGGCCGCCGTGGTTCGCTCAATATCGATGACGAGGGCAACCCCACGCAATGCACCACCCTGATTGAAGACGGCATCCTGAAAGGCTATATCCAGGACACCATGAATGCGCGCCTGATGAAGATGCCCGTGACGGGCAATGCACGGCGTGAATCGTTTGCCGATCTGCCGATGCCGCGCATGACGAACACCTATATGCTGGGCGGCGACAAGGACCCGGGCGAGATACTGGCATCGGTCAAAAACGGCTTGTATGCGGTCAATTTTGGCGGTGGCCAGGTCGACATCACGAACGGCAAGTTCGTTTTCTCGGCCAGCGAAGCCTATATGATAGAAAACGGCAAGCTCAGCTATCCAGTCAAGGGCGCGACCCTGATCGGCAACGGCCCCGATGTGCTCAATCGCGTCTCGATGATCGGTAACGACATGCGTCTTGATTCCGGCGTGGGCGTGTGCGGCAAGGAAGGCCAAAGCGTGCCGGTGGGTGTGGGGCAGCCAACGCTTCGCCTCGACGGTATCACGGTAGGCGGCACTGCTTAGGTAGGCAGTCCAGCAACCTACTGCGCAGCCCACTCTTGAGTTTGCGTTGCTCGCTGGCTTGGCGCCCCCGTACGAATGTACAGCTCCGCTACTCAACCCAATATTGGGCTTGCTCGCTACGGTTCCTGAAATGCCCGTTACGTCAACAAATGTAATGAAAATTAAAACTTGTACTTCAAGCCTGCGCTAAAGAACCGTCCTGCTGCGCCCGCGTAGTCGAGCGGGTTGTAGCTGGTGGCGCCGTAGGTCAGCGGGTCCAGCGGGGCGATCTTGTCGAACAGGTTCTGGATCGACGCATACGCTTCGAGCTTGGGCGTGGCCAGCCAGCGGGCGGTCAGGTCCACCGTGGTAAACGAGGCGATGCGGCAGCCGCGCGGCGCGTCCGAACCGTCGGCGAAATGCGTGGCGCAGCCATCGGGATCGTTCTTGAACAACACATTGTCGAGTGCGCCACGGTAGTTGACGTTGGTCGATACGCGCCAGTTCTGGCGCTCCCAGGTGATGCCCAGGTTGACCCGGTTGTTCGGCGTGCCCATGCAGTTGGAAACGTCGCAATTGCCATGCGTGCCGGCAAAATCACGTTGCGTGCCATCTTGCTCCGTGCGCAGCCATTTGTACAAATGCGTCCATTTCACGTCGAAGGTCAAGCTGCCATAATCATGCCCCAGATCAAAACGCTGGCGGCCATCGACGTCGATGCCGCGCACCGTTGTTTGCGCCGAATTGACATAGTTGGCCAGCACGGCCGTGATGGCGCCAGGGTCGCCCGGTATGCCGGTGGCCGTGGACGGGTCGCGCGCCACATGGCCTTCGGCAATCGCCGTATCCGTCTGTTCCTGGTTGATTTCATTCTTGCGGCGGATTTGCCACAGGTCGACCGAGACGCTGGTGCGGGGCAGCGGGTCCCAGATGGCGCCCAGGGAATAGCTGCGCGAGCGCTCCGGTGACAGGTTCGGGTTGGGCGAGGTGATGATGGCGATCGAGGCGGGATCGCAGGCAGCCGTCACGCCCAGCGCGCAGCGCAAGGGGTCGGTGGCGGTGGAAAACGCCGCCAGGCCGCCAACGCCGTTTTCTGCCGCGCTGGGAGCCCGAAAACCCTTGGCGAAGGTGCCGCGCAAGGCCAGTTCGCGTAGCGGCGTCCATTTAATGCCTGCTTTCGGTGTATAGGAATTGCCGACGTCGCTGAAATGGTCGGCGCGCAAGGCGCCTGACAGTTCGACCTGTTTGAGTACGGGCGCCAGTACCTCGGCATAGATGGCCGAGGCGTTGCGGCTGCCTTTGTAGGCCGAGTAGCCCAGGCCGATGATATTGCCCCGTTCCGTGCCCGTGGTCGGTTGCAGCTCCGTGGCTTCGTGACGGAATTCCGTCCCCACCGCCACCCCCAGCGCACCGCCGCTCAGCTTGCCTATTTCGCGGCTGGCCTTGAAATCGATTTGGCCGATATGCGTCTTGGCGTCATTGGAAATGGTGGGTGATAGCGCCGCATACAGGGCCGGCGAATTGAGGCCGGCGTTTTCAGCGATGCGCCACAGGCTGCCCGCAGGCAGGGCGGCATACGCAGGGTTCAGGCTGGCGGCAGCCACGTTGGCGGCGGTCGGGTTGAGCAGGGCAAAAGCCACGTCGCGCTGCAGGAAACCGTTCTGTTCATTCGAGACCCGGTTTTGCGAGTACAGCAGGGCGCTGTCGATATCCCAGCCGGCCAGCGTGCCCTTGATGCCCAGCACGTAGCGCTGGAAGGTGGAATCGATGTTCGATACGCGCGGCCCCACGTCGCCGGCCAGATAGCGCAGGCGGGCGGCGGTACCGAAGTAGGGATTGTCCGGATGCGTGGCACCCAGCGAGACGCCTGCATTGCTGACGGGACCGCCCGGATAGCCGACCGAGCCGCTGATGGTCGATGGCGTCGTCTGCGAGGTCGATTCGCTGTGGTAGAGGTTGACCTCGGCATACGTCTGCAGCTCGGGCGTCAGTTGCCAGGCGCCACGGCCGAAGAAGTTGAGGTTCTTTTGCCTGGGCTGGATTTGCCCGTATTGTTGCGCAGAATCAATCAAACAGCCGCCGCCCGGATCGCCTTGCGCATGCGTGGTGAAGTTGCTGCAGGCCGCAGCCGGGAAGGTGCGCGTAAAACCCGCGCCAGCCAGGTTGCCACGGTTGTAGTAATCGAGCGTGTCGGGGTTGCGCACATTGCCGTTGATGGCGCTGCCGGCCGCATTGTTGGTGGTGATGGCGCCCGTGCCGCCCAGCGCCTGCTGCGCGCTGAAGCCCAGGTTGCGCAAGTCGCTGCTGCCGACAGCGCCGCGTCCGGCCCGGTCGCGGTTCCAGATCGGCGCTTTTTCACTGTATTCCAGGTTGAGCAGCACGTTGTAGCGGTCGGCGTCGATGTCGCCGAAACCATGCATGATGGCCGCGTGCGCATCGCGGCCATCCCAGTACCTGGTCTTGCCGTAATTGCCCTTGATCGTGGTGCCTTGGAAGTCGCGCCGCAAGATCACATTGACCACGCCGGCAATTGCATCCGAGCCATAGATGGCCGAGGCGCCATCTTTGAGGATTTCCACCCGTTCGACGGCGTCGAGCGGAATGATGTTCAGGTCGGCAAAGACCTTTTGCCCATCGTCCGCCAGGCCATATGGCGCCACCCGGCGGCCATTGAGCAGCACCAGGGTCGAGGCGGTGCCCAGGCCCCGCAGCGAGATGCCAGAGGCGCCTGCAGCGAAGCCATTGCCGAAGGTGGTGGGGACCGAACCCTGGTTGTCGACAGCCAGCGTTTGCAGCAGTTCGGCCACGCTCGATTTTCCGGATTTTTCGATGTCGGCGGCACTCAGTGTCTGCACGGCCGATGCCGTTTCAGCCTGCGCGCGGCGGATGTTGGAACCGGTGATTTCCACGCGGGCGATAGTTGCGCCCGTGGCGGCATCCTGTGCTTGCGCCAATGCAGGCAGGGCCAGCAGCACGGCGCCTGGTGCGAAGGCGTATTGCAATGCGAATACGATGGGGGTGACTAGGAATGTTCCTGCCTTGCAATGTCGCGACATGCTGTTCTCCCGGTTGGATGTGCAGGTGTTTGCCTGAACTCCCAGTTTTGCCGGGGCGCCTGTCGCCAGATTCGATCTGCATCAGTTGTGCATGACTTAGGGATCGTTTTATTGTCGTTTGTGGTGGGTGTACGACAGTTGAAAAAAGGCCAGAAAAGTATGAACTTTTCTGGCCTTTTGTTGTCGTGCTTTAAGTGATCAGCTTAGAACTTGTAGCTGGCTTTCACATACAGCGTGCGGCCCAGCGGATCCGTGTAGCGTGGATCGTAGCCGGTCTGGAATACCGTGCCCTGGTTGGTGAATGGCGGGTTGGTGTCAAACAGGTTTTTCACGCCGACGCTGATGTCGGTGTTGTGGAAGCCCTTGTACGAACCGGACAGCGAGAACGTGGAATAGGCTTTCACGTGTTGCTGATATTGTGCATCGACCAGGTTCTGGTCTTGATAACCGGTCATGAACTGGTTCGACAGGCTGGCGCCCCATTTGCCCTGCGACCAGTTCAGCGATGCATTGTGCTTCCAGCGGAATACCGGATTGTTGTCCGCATACACGCCTACGTTCTGGATGTAGGCGCCGCCGGCTTCGTTCTGGTATTCATAGTTGTGTACCCAGGTGCCATCGAACTGCACGCCGAAGTCGCCATAGGTGTTGCTATGTGGCAGTCTCCAGGTCAGGCTGGTATCGATACCCGAGGTATGCACTTCACCGAGGTTGGTCAGATTGGCGTTGACATATTCGAGCGTCTTGCCATCGGCCGAATACACAAAGTCTTGCTGGTATTTGGCATAGTCGCCGAACAGCGTTTGCTCTGCCACAGTACCGATCTTGTCGCGGATCTTGATATTGAAGTAATCGAAGGACAGGGTCACGGAGCTGACAGGCTCAAGCACCATACCCAGCGAGAAGGTCTTCGATTTTTCCGGTTTCAGGTTGATGTTGCCGCCGCTGCGGATGTTTTGCTGCTGGTTGCAGACTACGTTGGCGTTGGCGCCTGGAATTGCATTTCCACCAGGGCACAGTTTCGGATCGTCATAAGCGTTGCCGGTGAAGGTGGTGGTAGCCGGGCCGTGCAGGTCATACAGCGTAGGGGCGCGGAAGCCCGTGTTGTACGAGGTGCGGAACAGCACTTGTTTGGTCGGCTGCCAGCGGAATCCCACTTTCGGATTGAAGCTGCTGCCGACGTCATCGTAATGGTCGTAACGGGCGGCCAGCGACAGGTCAAGGTCCTTGCGCAGAGGCACGCTCAGTTCCGAGAACAGGGCGGCGATATTGCGTTGGCCGGACTGGTTTTGTGCATCGGCATAACCGGAGCTTTGCGCTTGCGAAGCCAGGGCTGTGTTCACGTCATAGTCAGCCTTGTCGTGGCGGAATTCGGTGCCCACGGCGAAGCCGACTGCGCCTGCTGGCAACTGGTAGATATCGCGGCTGATTTTTGCATCGACGCCGGTGCTGGTCATTTTTGCAGCCAGGAATTGGCCGTGCAACTGGGCCGCATCGATATAGGCGGCGCCGGCGGCAGACTGGTCGCCAAACGGATTGAGGATGCCGTTGGCCACGCCTTGCATGATCTGGCTGTCATTGGTGTAGCCATTGACGAAGGCGCTGGCAGCCTTGCTGACCGAGTAGTTCAGACCTACATCGTAGTCCCAGCCGCCGATCAGGCCTTCCGAGGACAGCACCAGACGATCCGAAATACTGGTGTCGTATTGTTCGCGCTTGCCGGCCGCGACGGTACGCCAGTTCAGCGTCAGGTCGCTGCCATTCAAGCCTGCCACGCCAGGCACAGTGCCATTGCCTGGATAGTAAGGGCTGCTGGACGTCATCGACACGCCGATCAACGGCGATGGTGCGACCGCCGAGGTATCGCTGCTGCGTGCATGCAGGTATTCCACGCTGGCGGTATTGTCTTCGTTGAGCTTGAAGGTGGCCTTGCCCAGGAAGGACTCTTGCTGCGTTTTCGGAATATCATCAATGAACTTGGTCGTGTCGGTGCGGCAGGTACCTTTAGAGGTAGCGATCAGGCCCGGGCCCTGGCAGCCGGTGGCCGCGTAAGGGTTGCCAGTCAAGCCGTTATCGGCAAAGAAGTTGGCTGGTTGCGAGGTGCCGCTGGTGCGGTCAACGCCCTTGTTCGGAATCAGGCTGGTGTCCGAGAAGCCGCGCGAGATGGCGGACAGCGCTGATTGCTTGTGCAGGTCGGCCACGCCGAAGACATTGTAGCCATCCTTGTTCAGGTCGCCATAACCGCCAGTCACGTTCAGGCGCGACTCTTCGCCGCCACCGCTCTTGGTTGGCGTAAAGCCTTCGGCGCTGACAGTAACGCCCTTGACCGAGCGTTTGGTAATAAAGTTGATCACGCCGCCGATGGCGTCGGTACCGTAAATGGCCGATGCGCCGTCGCGCAGGATTTCCACGCGGTCCAGGGCCGACAGCGGGATGATGTTCAAGTCAACGGAAGAGCCGTTGAATGGATGGCTGGCGATGCGGCGGCCGTTCAGCAGGACCAGGGTCTTGTCGGCGCCGATGCCGCGCAGGTCGGCGGTCGACTGGCCGCCGGTCCCCAGACCGACCGACTGGCTGCTGCCTTGCGAGCTTTGATTCATCGGGATGGTGTTCATCACGTCTTGCGCCGTCGTCAAGCCTTGCTTGATGAAGTCGTCCGCCTTGATCGAGGTGATCGGCAGTGCGGTCTGCGACGACAGGCGTTTGATGCTCGAACCGGTTACTTCCACGCGCTGCATGCTGGCCGAGTCATCGGTGCTGCTGTCCGTTATGCTCTGCGCGCCTGCCGCGTGCATGCCTAACAGCAGGCCGCTGGCGCAGATGAGGCGCAGCGACCGCGACAGCAATTTTTCTATCATCATGGCAAAACTCCTGGTCAATAATTTTTTGTGATTTATATTTGTCTACAAGCAAAGGGGTGGCCTTAGGCCTGTAACAGTGGTGCCTCGCTGTTTTTTTATGCAGGAGACGTATTCATCAAATCACCTCGCCGGTAGCAGGGTCAAGAACCAAAAAGACAAGAGTGAAAATAACCAACAGTAATAATTAATCACAGATGTAAAGACGAATTGATGCATGGCAGACGCAGTGTCTTGCCTATGTGGAACGGCCAATTAGATGAGGCCGCATGGATGCTGGCGAGGGGATTTTGAAAGGGGCGACAAGGTCGCTTACAAATTGAAACGTTTGTGAGGAAACGCTATGGCAAGCAGAATGAAGATAGCTTACTTTTCAATTGTAAAGTTATGTAGTGACAGGCTGATGACGGAGGAAAAAAATCCACATCCGATGGTAAAGTGTACACGATGCAAGCATGTTGCACTACTTCGCGCATAATAAATATGCTTGCCAAGTGTTGTAATTTGGCGTTATAGTCAATCAACACTCACTGGATAACTCGCATGTTCGCTCGCTTTTTTACCGCCTACTTTTACTTTAGCAATTCCAACCCAATGGCGGTGGAGTAGCGGACGGTTCACGTAGCAGCAAAAACGAGATCCCAGCAAATTCTAAAAAACCGCCACCGATGGCGGTTTTTTTTTACCCCACGGTTTTACCTCTGTTCAAATTTTGGAGAAAATAATGCCCCGCACCGATGATTTGCGTATACGCGAAATGAAGGAATTGACTCCGCCGTCCCACCTGATCCGCGAATTTGCCTGTTCGGAGTCCGCTGCGCAGACTGCTGCCGCATCGCGCGTTGCCCTGCACCGTATCCTGCATGGCCAGGACGACCGCCTGATGGTCGTCATCGGCCCCTGTTCCATCCACGACACCAAGGCCGCGATGGAATATGCGCGCCTGCTGGTCAAGCAGCGCGCACGCTTTGCCGGCGAACTGGAAATCGTCATGCGCGTGTACTTCGAGAAGCCGCGCACCACGGTGGGCTGGAAGGGGCTGATCAATGATCCTTATATGGACAACAGTTTCCGTATCAACGATGGCTTGCGCATGGCGCGCGAATTGTTGCGCGACATCAATGAGCTGGGCTTGCCTGCTGGCACCGAGTTTCTTGATGTGATCAGCCCGCAATACATTGCCGACCTGATCAGCTGGGGCGCGATCGGCGCGCGCACCACCGAATCGCAGGTGCACCGCGAGCTGGCTTCGGGACTGTCGTGTCCGGTAGGCTTCAAGAATGGCACGGACGGTAACGTCAAGATCGCTGTGGAAGCGATCAAGGCCGCCTCGCAGCCCCACCATTTCCTGTCTGTCACCAAGGGCGGCCACTCGGCCATCGTGTCGACCAATGGCAATGAAGATTGCCATATCATCTTGCGCGGCGGCAAGACGCCGAACTATGACGCAGCCAGTGTCGACGAGGCCTGCAAGGCTATCGCAGCGCAGGGACTGGCGTCGCGCCTGATGATCGACGCCTCGCATGCGAACAGCTCGAAAAAACCGGAAAACCAGATTCCCGTCTGCGCCGATATCGCCGCCCAGGTGGCGGCGGGCGATGAGCGCATCGTGGGCGTGATGGTTGAATCGCATCTGGTGGCGGGCCGCCAGGACTTGGTGCCAGGCAAGGAACTCATCTATGGCCAGTCCGTCACCGATGGCTGCATCGACTGGAGCGCCAGCGTGGCCGTGCTGGAAAACCTGGCCGCCGCCGTCAAGCAGCGCCGCCTGCAGGGCGATCAGGAGTAAGCCAGGCCATGGTGAAAAAAGCCCGGAAAGCTGCGTCAGCTTGCCGGGCTTTTTGATTGTAAACGGACCTCGGTTTAGAACTTGTAAGTGGCGCGTACATAAAAAGTACGGCCCAGCGGATCCGTGAAGCGTGGATCGTAGCCGGATTGGAAGGTGCCGGTCTGGTTACTGAACGGTGGGTCTTCGTTCAGCAGGTTTTTCACGCCGACGGTCACTTCCGTGTTTTTGAAACCCGAATACGCGCTCGACAGCGACCAGACCGAGTAAGCCTTGACGCTTTGCTCGAATTCCGGATCGACATAGTTCTGGTCGCGGTAGCCGCTCATATACTTGTTCGACAGGGTGGCGTTCCAGTTCTTCAGGTTCCATTGCAGAGAAGCATTATGTCTCCAGCGGAATACCGGTGCATTGTCGCCATACACCCCCACGTTTTGCACGTATTCACCACCGCGTTCGTTCTGGTACTCATACTTCTGTACCCAGGTACCGTCGAAGTTAAAGGTGAAGTTGCCGTACTGGCTGCGTGGCAGCTTCCAGTTCAGGCCCAGGTCCAGGCCCGAGGTATGCATTTCGCCCAGGTTGTCCAGGGTCGCCAGCACGTATTCAAGCTTGGTCCCATCGGCTGAATAAATGAAGCTGTCCTTGTACTTGGCATAGTTGTCGAACAGGGTCTGTTCAGCCACGGTACCAATCTTGTCGCGCAGCTTGATATTGAAGTAGTCGAGCGACATGGTCAGCGACTTGGTCGGCTCAAGAACGATACCGGCGCTGAAGGTTTTCGATTTTTCCGGTTTGACATCCGGATTGCCGCCCGAGCGGATATATTGCTGCGCGCCGCAGGCCACGTTGCCGTTGGCGCCAGGAATGGCCACGCCGCCCGGGCACAAACGAGGGTCGTTGTACTTATTGGCCGTAAAGGTTTTGGTTTGCGGGCCATGCAGGTCATACAGCGTCGGTGCGCGGAAACCCGTGTTGTAGGAACTGCGCAGCAAGACCTGGTTCGTTGGCTGCCAGCGCAGGCCGACTTTCGGGTTGAAGCTGCCACCGACATCGTTGTAATGATCGTAACGCGCGGCCAGCGACAGTTCCACATCTTTGACCACCGGAACGCTCAACTCTGAAAAGATGGCGCTGATGTTGCGGCTGCCTGATTGGCTCAGGGCATCGGCGTAGCCGGAGCTCGATGCCTGGCTGGCCAGCTCCCGGTTGACGTTGTATTCCGCCTTCTCATTGCGCAGCTCGCTACCGAGCGCGAAACCGACGGCGCCCGCAGGCAAGTTGAACAGTTCACGGCTGATTTTCGCGTCCAGTGCGGTGCTCGTCATCTTGGCGCTCAGATATTCACCTTTCAGGACGGAATCCTGCAGGTAGCTCTCGCCGGCAGCGCTTTGGGCGCCAAACGGATTCAAGATGCCATTGGCAATCCCGTCGATGATGCGCTGATCGTTCAGGTAGCCGCCGGTGAAGGCGCTGGTGGCCTTGCTGACGGAATAGCTCAGGCCGGCGTTATAGTCCCACGCACCGAGCACGCCTTCGAGCGCCAGTACCAGGCGGTCCGAGGTGCTGGTGTCGTAGCCGCTGCGCTGGCCCGATGCCACCGGGCGCCAGCTGATATCCAGATCTTGCCCGGAGAGGCCGGGTACGGCTGGCACGCCACCGCTGCCGCCTGGATAGTAAGGCGAGCTCGATGGCATCAGCAAGCCGATGTTCGACATCGGCGGGGGCGAGATATGCGCTTGATTGCTGCTACGCGAGTGCAGGTATTCGATGGTGGCCAGGTGATCCTGGTTCAGCTTGAAGCTGGCCTTGCCCAAAAAGGATTCCTGCTGGGTTTTGGGAATCGCGTCGATGAAGGGCGTGACATCCATGGCGCAGGTGTTCTTGCCCGAGGTGTTTTTGTACAGATTGGGGCCGACGCAGCCGGACGCGAACGCCGGGTTGCCGACCAGGCCGTTACCGGTATCGTAGAAGTTGGCCGGGAAAGTGGTGCCGCTCAGGTTATCCACGCCCTTGTTTGGAATGTAGCCGCTGGCCGAGAAGGCACGGTCCGCCGCGCTCAGCGCAGATTGACGATGCACGTCGACGACACCGAAGACATTGAAGCCATCTTTGTTCAGATCGCCATAGCCGCCCGACAGGTTCAGGCGCGACTCGTCGCCGCCGCCCGATTTCTGTGGCTGGTAATGTTCGACGCTCACCGAGCCGCCCTTGACCGAACGCTTGGTAATGAAATTGATCACGCCGCCGATGGCGTCGGTGCCGTAGATGGCGGAGGCGCCGTCGCGCAGCACTTCGACACGCTCCAGTGCCGAAATGGGAATGATGTTCAGATCGACGGAGGAGCCATTGAACGGGTGGCTGGCGATGCGCCGGCCGTTCAGCAGCACCAGGGTCTTGTCGCCGCCGATGCCGCGCAAATCCGCCACCGACTGGCCGCCCGTACCCGAACCGACGGACTGCGAGCTGCTTTGTGAGCTTTGATTCATGGAAATGGTCGACAGCACTTCCTGCGCCGTCGTCAAACCTTGCTTGGCGAAATCGTCCGCCTTGATCGAGGTGATCGGCAGCGCCGTTTCCGACGCCAGGCGCTTGATGCTCGACCCGGTGACTTCGACCCGCTGCATGGTGTTATCGCTTGTCTCCTGTGCATATGCGGCCTGCATGCCCAACGCCATGCTCGTGGCAAACATGAGGCGCAAAGACCGCGATATTACATTTTCTATCATCATTGTTAATTCCTTGTTTTATTGATAAATGTTGCATTTATCTTGATGAAACTGGTAATTTAATCATTATAATTTTGCTTCTTTTTATATTGACCAGTGAATATTTGGCAAATTTTTTGAGTCCTCATGACAACATTCATGCGTGTAATTGTCAATTTTTCGTCCTTTTTTTGGAAAAAAAGTAACAAAACACTGTAATTTTTATAATTCATGAGTCATAAAATGTTGTGTGATGTTTTGATTTCTTGTTAGTCGCGTAAAATAAAACGGCGCAGACCATCGCTGGTCTGCGCCGCAGAAAAAAACGTACTTTGCAGTGCCATAAAAAAAAGCCCGGAAAGCTGCATCAGCTTTCCGGGCTTCCTGGTTTTAAGCTAACCTCAGCTTAGAACTTGTAGGTGGCGCGCACGTAGAAAGTACGGCCCAGCGGATCGGCAAAGCGCGGATCGTAGCCGGTCTGGAAGGTATTGTATTGATTGGTGAACGGTGGATTTTCGTTCAGCAAGTTTTTCACGCCTACCGTCACTTCGGTATTCTTGAAGCCGGCATACATGCCCGACAGCGACCAGATCGAATACGGTTTGACCTTTTGTACGAATTGGTCATCGACATCGTTCATATCCTGGTAGCCGCTCATGTATTTGTTCGCCAGGGTCGCGTTCCACTTGCCCAGATTCCATTGCAGCGATGCATTGTGTCTCCAGCGGAATACCGGACCATTGTCGGCATACACGCCCACGTTCTGCACGTACGCGCCATTGCGCTCGTTCTGGTACTCATACTTCTGTACCCAGGTGCCGTCGAAGTTAAAGGTGAAATTGCCATACTGGCTGCGTGGCAATCTCCAGTTCAAGCCCAGGTCGACGCCGGCCGTGTGCATCTCGCCCAGGTTGTCCAGGTTGGCTACCACGTAGTCCAGCGATCTGCCATCGGCCGAGTACACGAAGTTGTTCTTGTACTTGTCATAGTCGCCGAACAGGGTTTGTTCGGCCACGGTGCCGATCTTGTCGCGCAGCCTGATCTGGAAGTAGTCGACCGATACCGTCACGGATTTGACCGGTTCGATGACCACACCGGCGCTGAAGGTTTTCGATTTTTCAGGCTTGATATCCGGATTGCCGCCTGTACGGATATATTGTTGCGTGGAACAGGCGGTATTCTTGTCGGCGCCAGGCACGGCTGCGCCACCAGGGCACAAACGTGGGTCGTTGTACTTGCCGGCGGTGAAGGTTTTGCTCATCGGGCCGTGCAGGTCGTACAAGGTCGGTGCGCGGAAACCCGTGTTGTACGAGGTGCGGAACAATACCTGGCTGGTCGGTTGCCAGCGCAGACCGACTTTCGGATTGAAGCTGCCGCCGACATCGTTGTAATGGTCGTAACGGGCTGCCAGCGACAGTTCCAGGCTCTTCAGGACAGGTACGCTCAGTTCCGAGAAGATGGCGCCGATATTGCGGCTGCCCGACTGGTCTTTTGCCTCGGCATAACCGGAGCTCGATGCTTGCGAAGCGAGTGCCGTATTGATGTTGTACTCGGCTTTTTCATTGCGGAACTCGGTGCCGACGGCAAAACCGACGGCGCCCGCTGGCAAGTCATAGATTTCACGGCTGATCTTGGCGTCAACACCCGTGTTGGTCATCTTCGCGTTCAGGTATTCGCCTTGCAGCAGCGAATTTTTCAGGTAGTCCAGGCCGGCCGCGCTTTGCGGGCCAAACGGGTTCAGCACGCCGCTGGCCACGCCATCGACCATGCGCTTGTCGCCCACGTAGCCATTGACGAAGGCGCTGGTGGCCTTGCTGACGGAAAAGCTCAGGCCGACGTTGTAGTCCCAGCCTGCGACCACGCCTTCCGACGCTGCCACCAGGCGATCCGAGGTGCTGGTGTCGTAGCCGACGCGCTGGCCTATTTCCATCGGACGCCAGCTCAGGTTGAGGGCTTCGCCTGCCAGGCCCGGCACGTTGGGTACGCCAGCGCTGCCGCCTGGATAGTATGGCGAAGTCGGGTCGATGGTCAGGCCGATGCGGGTCAGTGTCGGCGGCGTGATGCGCGACTCGTTGGTGCTGCGTGCGTGCAGGTATTCCAGGGTCGCCAGATGATCTTCGTCGATCTTGAAGCTGGCTTTGCCCAGGAAGGATTCCTGGTTGGTCTTTGGAATATCTTCGATGTAAGGCGCGGCGTCGAACGAGCAGACCGAGCTGCCATCCGGGTTGGGACGCTGGTGTTGGCCTGCGCAACCGCCGGCAAAGGCTGGGTTGCCCGAGAATACTTTCGACGGATCTTTATTGATGGTCGTGAAGTTGGCGCTTGGCGTGGTGCTGCTCAGGTTATTGACGCCCTTGCCAGGAATGTAGCCGGTGGACGAGAAAGCGCGGTCGCTGGCGTTCAACGCTGACTGGCGATGCACGTCGACCACGCCGAAGACATTGAAGCCATCCTTGTTCAGGTCGCCGTAGCCGCCCGACAGGTTCAGGCGCGATTCATCGCCGCCGCCCGATTTTTCTGGCTGGTAATGTTCCACCGAGACCGAGCCGCCCTTGACGGAGCGCTTGGTGATGAAGTTGATGACGCCGCCGATCGCGTCGGTGCCGTAGATCGCGGAGGCGCCGTCACGCAGCACTTCTACACGTTCCAGGGCCGATATGGGGATGATGTTCAAGTCAACGGAAGAACCGTTGAATGGATGGCTGGCGATGCGCCGGCCATTGAGCAAGACTAAGGTCTTGTCGCCGCCGATGCCGCGCAGGTCGGCCACGGACTGGCCGCCGGTACCGGCGCCCACGGACTGGCTGCTGCCCTGCGAGCTTTGATTCATGGAAATGGTGGCCAGGACTTCCTGTGCCGTCGTCAAACCTTGCTTGGCGAAATCATCTGCCTTGATCGAGGTGATCGGTAGCGCTGTTTCCGAGGACAAACGCTTGATGCTCGAACCGGTGACTTCGACGCGTTGCATGACACCATCTGTTGCTTCTTGCGCATACGCCGCGTGCATGCCTAATGCCAGACTACCGGCAAACATGATGCGCAGCGAGCGCGCGATTACATTTTCAACCATTCTCTAAAATTCCTCTTTTTATGATTAATTCAGCAATTAATATCTTGTAACAAGATGTAACGCAGTCATTAATTTGCCTTAATTAAAATTGACCACCGAAAATTCGGAAAATTTTCAGCGGCCGTCATCAGAACATTCACACTTCCGATTGTCAATTTCAGAGGTTTTTTTTGGATGAAATGCAACGAAACACTGTTCTTTTTATAATCCTTCAGCAATAAAATATCGTGTACTCTTGCCAGCCGTGTTCAGACGCGTAAAATAAAACGGCGCACATCATCGCTGATGGGCGCCGTTCTTGTGCGACCGGCAACTGCTTGCCGGTCCTGTCTATTTTCTCTCCAGTAAACCCTTGCTTAGAACGTGTAGCTGCCGCGTACGTAGTAGGCGCGTCCGATCGGATCCGTGTAGCGCGGGTCATAGCCTTTTTGGAACAGCGTGCCTTGGTTCGAGAATGGCGGTTGCTTGTCAAACAAGTTTTTCACACCCGCGATCAACTGATAACCTTTCCAGGTATAGCTGCCCGACAGATTGAACAAGCTGTAGGTAGGCACATCCTGCTGGTATTGAGGGGCCACGTTGTTCTGGTCCGTATAGCCGGACTTGAACGATTGCGACAGGGTTGCGCCCCAGCTGCCCAGGCGCCAGTTGAGGGTCGCCGTGTGCTTCCAGCGGAACACGGGATTGTTGTCCGCGTAGCGGCCCACATTGTGGATGAATTCGCCGCCGCGCTCGTTCTGGTAGTCATATTTGTGGGTCCAGGTGCCGTCGACCGACAGGCTGAAATCGCCATAGCTGCTGCGTCCCAGGCGAGCGTTGACGCTGATGTCGATGCCGTCCGTCTTGACCTCGCCCAGATTGTCGTTCAAGTCGAGAATCGCATACGGCGAGCCATCGGGATTACGCAGGAACAAGGCCTTGTAGCGCTGGTAGTCGCCGAAGATGGATTGCTCGGGCAGCGCGGCAATCTTGTCCTTCAAATGAATGTTCCAGTAATCGATGGCGACGGTCACGTCCCTGGTCGGTTCCAGCACCACGCCGAAGGCAAAGGTGGTGGATTTTTCCGGTTTCAGCTTTTCATTGCCACCTTGCAGCTTGTACTGTTGGATATCGCAGTCGCGCAGCGGGTTGGAACCGGGTTGCGCCACGCCGCCCGGGCACAGCACCGGATCGCTATAGCTATCGTTGGTGTCGTTCTTGGACGGTGGCGCGTTCTTTTCAAACAGGGTAGGAGCGCGGAAACCCGTGCTGGCCGACCCGCGCAGCACCAGTTGCGGGCTGGCCTGGTAGCGTACGCCCAGTTTCGGATTGGTGGTGCTGCCCACATCGCTGTAGTGGTCGTAGCGTGCCGCCAGCTGCACTTCCAGATCCTTGACCAACGGCAGGTTGAGCTCACCAAAGAAGGCTTCGATATCGCGCGAACCGTTCTTCGACAGCGAGCCGGACAAGCCGGAACTGGCCGCCTGGCCGGCGATATCGCGGTTCACATTGAACTCGGCTTTTTCACGCCGCAGTTCGGCGCCCAGCGCGATGGCCAGCGGTCCGCCGGCCAGCTGCGTCAGCTCGCGGCTCCCCTTGATATCGAAACCGGTGGTGGTGACCTTGGCGTTCTGCACCTCGCCACGCAGCGCCGTGCTGTCCAGGTAAGCCTTGCCGGCGGCGTCTTGCAGACCGAAAGGATTCAAGATGCCATTCAAGACGCCGGCTGCAAACGAGGCGTCCTGCACATAGCCGCCCGTAAATTTTTCCGACGACTTGCTGACCGCGTGGCTCAAGCCCGTCTTGTAATCCCAGCCGGCCAGTTCCCCTTCCAGCGCCAGTACCAGGCGATCCGCCTTGCCGTCCGAATCGATTTGCCGTTGGCCCGCTTCGATGGGGCGCCAGTTGACGCTCAGCGGCTGTCCCGACAAGCCAGCTTGTGCCGGTACGCCACCACTATTGCCCGGATAATATTTGCTGCTGTTTGGCAGTATCAGGCCAGTTTGCGGCGGTGGCGCCGTGCGCGCCTTGACCTTGTTTTCTGAATGCAAGTATTCCACGGTGGCCAGATGGCCATCGCCGACCTTGAAAGCGCCCTTGCCGAAGAACGCCACTTGTTCCTGTGCCGGCAAATCATCGATCTGGCGCGTGTAATCCTGGCGGCAAGTGCCGTTGGCGGCCGGCGCGGACAGTGGCGGGTTGCAGCCCGTGGCCGCATACGGATTGCCGGCCAGGCCATCGCCCTTGTTGGCTGCCGCATCAAAATAATTGCCAGGGAAGGTGGTGCCGCTGGTGACAGACAAGCCGCGCGAGGGAATCACGCCCGTCCTGGAGAAATCGCGGTCTTGCGAGGTCAGCACGTTTTGCTTGTGGTAATCGACGACGCCAAAAATATTGTAGCCATCGCCGTCGAGCTTGCCGAAGCCGGTCGACAGATTCACGCGGTGCTCGCCGCCGCCCTGGTGCTGGGGCGCCACCACTTCCGCCGTGATGTTGGTGACGTTGATCGAGCGCTTGGTAATGAAGTTGATCACGCCGCCAATCGCGTCGGTGCCGTAGATGGCCGAGGCGCCGTCGCGCAGTACTTCGATACGGTCCAGTGCGGCGATGGGAATGATGTTCAGGTCGACGCTGGCGCCGTCATACGGGTGGTTGGCGATGCGCCGGCCGTTCAGCAGAACCAGCGTCTTGTCGCCGCCCAGCCCGCGCAAATCGGCGCTGGCCTGGCCGCCCGTGGGCAAGCCGCTGGTATTGCCGCCGACGGCATTGCCGCTGCCCATGCTCGACGAGTTCGAGGGTATCTTGCTGAGTACTTCCTGGGCCGTGGTCAAGCCCTGCTTGGCGAATTCTTCGGCCTTGATGATGGACAGCGGCGTGGCCGTTTCAGAGACCAGGCGCTTGATCGATGAACCGGTGACTTCGACCCTTTGCAGGCCAGGGCTGTCGCCGCTGTCTTGCGCCAGTGCCGGCTGGCTGAACAAACCGGCGGCAAGCCCGCTGGCGCAGATCAAACGAATGGAACGGGACAAGCGTATTTCTCTAAGCATGTTCAAGACTCCAGATAAAGCGGTTGGCTAAAGGGGCAAGAACGGTCATCCGGGGTGGCATGTCCGAGATCATTGAAAAGTGGGGTTAAATTGTTTATATCTTTTCAATTTCTCAAATGTAATAAATTGGAAATTATCTTGTCAACAACTGTGTGTGGATTGTGCAGTTAAACAACAGATAGCGATATTTAGCATGATTTTAGACAAATGATTATCAAATATACTTATTTTATTTTTATCTATGCTTGGCCGCACAGGATGGCGGCGCCGTAAAAAAAGGCGGTGATTGCTCACCGCCTTTTGTTTGGGACCTGTAAGCGCTTAGAAGAACTTGTAGCTGGCGCCCACTTTGAAGTAGCGTCCGATGGCGCCGCTCGCATCCATCGGGTTGTAGCTCATGCCGCCGTAGGTCAATGGATCAAGCGGTGCAATCTTGTCGGTCACGTTATTGATCGACGCGTACAGTTGCAGCTGCTTGCTGACGTTCCAGCGGGTCGACAGATCGAGCGTGGTGAAGGAAGCGATCTTGCAACCGTTAGGTGCATCGGCGCCGTTCGCCAGCTTGGAAGCACAGCCTGCACCTTCATACAGGATGTTTTTCATGTCGGAGCGATAGTTCAGCACGCCGCTGAAATTCCAGTTGCCGATGTCCCACGAGCCGGTGAGATTGATCTTGTCTTTCGGCGTACCGGCGCAGTTGGACGTGTCGCAGTTGCCATGCGTGCCGGCGAACTGGTATTGCACCGTGGCGGACTCGGCGCGTACCCACGAAGCGACGTGGCTCCAGGTCAGGCCGAACGTGGCGCGGCCGTAGTCGCCCAGGCGCACGCGCTGCTTGACGTCCAGGTCGATACCCTTGACTTCCGTGAAGCTGGAATTGCGGTAGGGCGCCTTGGTGATCAGCAAGGTGCCCGTGTTCGGCACGACCACGCCATTGATCGTCAGGTTGTTGTCGGCGCGGATAGCGGTCGGCAGGGCGGCCGCTTCGTTGTACGGCAGCGGATTGATCTCGTTGCTGCGCTTGATCTTCCAGCCATCGAGCGACAGGCTGGTATCGTTGAACGGATCCCATACCAGGCCCAGGGTGTAGCCTTTCGATTTTTCTGGCTGCAAGTTGGGATCGCCGATCTTCACGGCCGCGACCTGGATGGCGCAGTCGGTCAGCGTCGCGCCGGCCAGTGGCTTGCCGTTCGGGCAGCGGATCGGATCGCTCACGGTCGAGGTGCCCGTCGATTGCGAATCGGCATTGCTTTCTGCAGGGCCCGGTGCACGGAAACCTTCCGAGTAGGTGCCGCGCAGTGCAAAGGTTTTCAGCGGGGTCCACTTGGCGCCCAGCTTCGGCGTGGTCGACGAGAAACGGTCATATTTGTCGTAACGCAGAGCGCCCGACAGTTCGACCGTCTTGATCACCGGCGCCAGCACTTCGACGAAGACGGCCGATACCTTGCTGTCGCCCTTGGCTGCCACATAGCTGGAGTTGATCGAACCGTCTTGCGTGCCGGACAGGGAAGGATTGTCCAGCTTGTCACGGCGATGTTCGGCGCCGACTGCCAGGCCCAGGGCGCCGCCCGGCAATTGCATCAGTTCCCGCGAGGCCTTGAAGTCGACGATGTCGAGTTTGGTGGTGGAATCGGAGGTCGCATTCGTCACCATGGCCGCGTACAGCGAGGCGGGATTCTTGCCTGCCTGTGCACCGATATAGTAGGGGAAGTATTTGCTGTTCGGATTGCCCAGGGCATCTTTGACGACCGCCATATTGAGCATATTGCTGTAATCGAGATGCAGCTTCGATTCCGAATGCGTGTAGCCCGCATCGTAGTCCCAGCCCATGGCCGATCCCTTGATGCCCAGCACGATGCGGTTGAATTCGTTGTTGGCCTGGCGCGTGCTTGGGCCGACATCAAATGCCTGGTAGCGCACGCGTACCGGTACGCCGTACGGATTCTGCGGGTGGTTCGCTGCCAGTACGATGGTGGTGCCAGCGCCGGAGCCGTAATTGATCACGCCGTTAGGATTGGAGGCGTTGGGCGGGAAAGCGATGGTCGGCGTGATCGATGGCGGGATCAGCGTAAATGCCGTATTGCGTTTCGAGTAGCCTGCTTCCGCATAGACCTGGGTGTCGGAATTGACTTGCCAGGTGCCGCGCGTGTACAGATTGACCGATTCTATGCTCGGTTGCATCGAACGGAACTGGTCGTGGTGCCACAGGCAGCCGCCTTTCGGGTCTTGTGGCGACGATACCGACAGGGTGGAGCAGCCTGGCAGCGACACGTAGTTGAGCGTATTCGGATCGCGGATCAGGCCAGTCGGCGCGGCATTCGCGTCGTTGGTGCCATTGATGTAGCCGCCGGCGAACTGCGTGCCGATCGGGTAGCCATATGGACGCAGATCAGCCTTACCTATCCATTTGCGGTCGGAGCGGTCCTTGTTCATCAACATGTCCGACTTGGTGTATTCGGCGTTGATCACAAAGTTGTATTTGTCTTCGTCCAGATTGCCCTTGCCGAAGGTCAGCGAGGCACGATGCTGCTTGTCATCGCTATAACCGGAAATGCCGGTATCGGCTTTCAAGGTCAGGCCTTCGAAGTCCTTGCGCAGGATGATGTTGACCACGCCCGCGATGGCGTCGGCGCCATAGGTGGACGAGGCGCCGTCTTTCAGGATCTCGATACGTTCGACGATCTGCATCGGCACGGTAGAGAGGTCGGTGAAGCTTTTTTGTCCATCGTCGGCACGGGCGAACGGCGCCATGCGGCGGCCATTCAGCAGTACCAGGGTCGAGGTGGCGCCCAGGCCGCGCAGCGAAATGGCGGTCGAGCCAGCGGCGAAGCCGTTACCGAAACCGGTCGGCAGGGAACCGGCGCCATCGGCTGTCAGCGTCTGCAGGTATTCGGCGACGGTGGCCTTGCCTGATTTCAGCAAGTCGTCGCGGCTGATGATTTGAACCGGTGACGCGGTTTCCGCCGTGGCCCTTTTGATGCTCGAGCCGGTAATTTCCACACGCTGGACATTGGCGTCTTGCGCCATTGCCGGTGCTGCTATCAGACCCAGACTGAGCGCTGCAATGCTGCCTGAAAAAATCAGGCGTACGGAGCGTGATATTACTGTTTCCATCATCATTCTCAAAAACCCCGAAGTGATCGTGATTACCCGCTATGCGGGTGTCACTGTTTGTATGAAACACGATTGCTGCGTCGGCAATCACTATGGAAAAAAACGGCGTCTTTTTAGTTGCCGCTTTTTCATAAGACCACTAGGCGAGAAGTGCTGTCAACGAGCAACTATGTCAATTCATGTTGAAAACAACACTCAAATTTGTAACCTTTGACCATTGTTATAAATGTAAATATTTTTATGTTGCGACGCAATATTCGTATTCATCATAGATATCAAAAAGATTTCTATTCTTGCGTATAAGGGTTTTTACCAATACGCGGCCATGGCGAAAAAATGCTGCACTATTGCGGCGCAGCAAATTGATATCGTGCTGGGACGCGTGGTGATGCCGCTGACCGGAAGAGGCTGGTCTTTTCGCCCGGCGGGCAAAATATGCGTTATCGTTACGCGTTTTTCAGGCAGTCAGGACACCGGGCTTGTCGAGCTGGAAACAAGGCATAGATCTTGCGTAAATGGACTGGTTTTAGCGGCTCTTCCCTGTATCCCAGGGTAATGCCAGTAAAGTGCACCAATACGGTGCAGCAGACAATCAAGATGAAGGGTATGACATGAAGTTAGCATGGATGCGGCGCCTGGCGCTGCTGGCCTGTCTGGGGGCATTGCCGTTGGCCGCCAGCGCTGCCGATGCCCCGGCAGCAGCGACGCCGGTGAAAACCTTGCGCTATATTTTGCCGGCTGCCGAAACGGGTTTTGACCCGGCCACCGCGCGCGATTTATATTCCAACCATATCACCCAGGCTGTTTTCGACACGCTGTACACCTATGATTATCTGGCCCGCCCCGTGAAGGTGGTGCCTGCCGCCGCCGCGGCCATGCCGGAAGTGTCCAGCGACGGCAAGACCTATACGATACATCTGAAAAAAGGCATTTTGTTTACGCCCGACCCGGCGTTTGGCGGCAAACGCCGTGAACTGACCATGGCCGACTATGTGTATTCATGGAAGCGTTTGTTCGATCCGCGTTTGTCTTCACCGCACACCTGGTTGTTCGAAGGCAAGGTGGTCGGTCTCGATGATCTGGCCAAGGACGCCGCCAAAACGAACAAGCTCGATTACAGCAAAAAAGTGGCCGGCCTGGAAATTCTCGACCCCTACACCCTGCGCATCACGCTCACCAAGACCGATTTTAATTTTCCCATGATACTGGCCTATGTGCCGACCGCCGCCGTGGCGCACGAAGTGGTGGAAAAGTATGGCGACGTCAAAGGCGAAGTGGCGTCTAACCCGGTCGGCACCGGTTATTACACGCTAGGCGAATGGGTGCGCGGCAACCGCATCGTGCTGAACAAGAATCCGCTGCACCTGCCGGAAAAATGGAATTTCCTGCCCAGCGATGATCCCGACGACCAGCGCATTGTGCGCCAGATGCAGGGTAAATCGATACCCGCCATCGACCGCATTGAAATTACCGTCATGACGGAAGACCAGTCGCGCTGGCTGTCCTTCCAGAGCGGCGGCACGGATGTGTTCTGGCTGGACGGTCCGCTGGCGCCGAAAGCGCTGCTGAACGGCAAGCTGCGTCCGGAACTGGCAGAGAAGGGCGTGCAACTGTCGCGTCTGCTGGACCCGGAAATCAGTTATTACTATTGGAATATGGAAGACCCGGTGCTCGGTGGTTTCAGCAAGGAAAAGATTGCCCTGCGTCGCGCGATTGCCATGGCGCACAATATCGACGAAGAAATCCGCATCATCTGGAATGGCCAGGCCAAGCGCCTCGACTATCCGATTCCACCGGGCGTGGTCGGCTACGATCCGCACTATAAAAGCTTGCTGCAATACGATCCCGTGCTGGCCAACAAGCTGCTCGACAAGTTCGGCTACAAAAAGGGTCCAGATGGCTGGCGTACCTTGCCTGATGGCAAACCACTGGTAATCCGCTACGCTTCGCGCAACGAAGCCAATGGCGTGCTGCAGGCGGAAATGTGGCGCAAGACCTATAACTCGATCGGTATCCGCATGGAAAATGATCGCATGATCTTTTCCGATATCCTGAAAACGGAAAAGCAGTGCAAGATGCAGACCCGCACGGCGCCGTGGCTGGCCGATTACCCGGACGGCGATAACTTCATGCAATTGTTCTATGGCCCGAACTCGCACCAGAACAACAATGGCTGCTACCAGGATCCCGTGTACGACAAGTGGTACGAAACCAGCCAATCGATGCCGGCCAGCCCGGAGCGCGATGAGCTCTACCACAAGATGGCGCGCCGCCTGGAAGTCAATGCCGGCTCCCTGATCGGCTACGCGCGCTACCGCAATATGCTGGCGCAAAAGAACGTGCTGGGCTACAAGAAGCACCCTATCCTGTTCCAGGAATGGGCATATATGGACATCGATAATGCGAACGGTCCTGCCACCGCTCCTGCCGCCGCCCCTGCCAAGGCCGCGGCCAAATAAGCGCGCCTTATAACAACAAGGAAATAGAATGTTTGCTTATATCCTGCGCCGCCTGTGGCAGATGCTGCCGACCATGCTGGGCGTGGTCTTGCTGGTGTTTATATTGTTTAACTGGGTGGGTGGCGACCCTGCCTACATCCTGGCCGGCAAGATGTCGAATGCGGAAAGCATCGCCAACATCCGCCGCCAGCTGGGTGTCGACCAGCCGTACTACATCCAGCTGTGGATCTTCATCAAGCAGATCGTCACCTTTGACTTTGGTCAGAGCTGGGCCACCGGCGAGACGGTCTCGCACATCATCACGTCGCGCCTGGGACCATCGATGATGGTGTTGATCCCGCTGACCGTGCTGGAAACGTTTTTCGGCGTGGCGCTGGCGCTGGCGATCGCCTTCGTGCGCGGCTCGCTGACCGACCGCGCCGTCATGATCGCCTGCACGGTGGGCATGTCGATCAGCATCCTGGTCTACATCATCGTGTTCCAGTACGGCTTTGCCTACAAGCTGGGCCTGTTCCCCGTGCAAGGCTGGGGCGACAGTTTCTGGGAAAACCTGCTGCGCTATTCCACCTTGCCCATCCTGATCGGCCTGGCCGTGTCGATTGCACCGACCCTGCGTCTGTTCCGCACCTTCGTGCTCGATGAAGCGAACCAGGATTACGTGCGCACGGCGCGCGCCAAGGGCCTCTCCGAAGGGCGCATCATGTGGGTCCACGTGCTGCGCAATGCCGCCATTCCCATCATTACCTATGTGATGTCGAACTTGCCGGCGCTGCTGATCGGCGCCTTCCTGCTGGAGCGTTTCTTTGGCATCCCCGGCATCGGGCGTGAAGTGATCCTGGCCGTCGAGCGTAGCGATTTTCCGGTGATCAAGGCGATCACCGTGTATGTCGCCGCCGCCACCATGCTCTTCAATCTGCTCACCGACCTGCTGTACCAGGCGGTCGATCCACGCGTACAACTGAAGTAAGAAAGAAATGATGTCGAATACACATACTTCGCCCGGCTTGTGGGCACTGGCGTGGCGCCGTTTGCGCGGCGACAAGGTAGCAATGGTCTCGCTGGCGGTTGTCGGCGCCTTCTTTTTATTGATGCTTGCATCGGCTAGCGGCCTGGTGGGCGCCAACTGGGAAGACGAGGTGGCGCTCAGCTATGCGCCGCCTACTTTTATCGGCGCCGATACGGACGCTGGCATAGACGGCGTCGATGGCGTGGTGCATGCCGCCGATGAACACAGCACGCCGACCCCGGTCAACGTGCTCGATCCGCTGGCCGACGACATCGCCGAACTGCGCGCACAGATGGGCAGCAATCCGGCCGCCGGCGTCGAGATGTACGGCGTGACAGATCCCTTGGCCGACGACTTGACGGCCTTGCGCGCCAGCATGGGCAAGACCAAAAAGATCATCGCCCACAAGGCCTCCACCTTGCCGTTTGGCGCCGATAAATGGGGCCACGACGTGATCGATAAAACCATCAAGGGCGGCGAAACGTCGATCGTGGTGGGCCTGGTGGCGGCCTTGCTGGCGGTCGTGCTGGGCACCGTGTTTGGCGCCGTGTCCGGTTATTTCGGCGGTTTTGTCGATGACTTCTTCAACTGGTTCTACAGCATCTTCACCTCGATACCATCGATCCTGATGATACTGACGGTGGCAGCCGTGCTGCAGCAAAAAGGCGTGCTGACCATCGTGCTGATCCTCGGCTTGACGGGCTGGACCGGTCCTTACCGTTTGATACGCGCCGAGTACATCAAGCACAAGGCGCGCGAGTACGTGATGGCGGCCGACGCCATCGGCGCCTCGCACTGGCGCAAGATGTTTTCGCACATCTTCCCCAACATCAGCCATGTGGCGCTGGTGCAGATGTCGATCCTGGTAGTGGGCTTCATCAAGGCCGAAGTGATCTTGAGTTTCCTCGGTTTTGGCGTGCCGGTGGGCACCGTGTCGTGGGGCAGCATGCTCAACGAAGCACAAAATGAACTGATCCTGGGCAAGTGGTGGCAACTGACAGCTGCCGCTGCGGCGATGGCCGTGCTGGTGACGGCGTTCTCGCTGTTTACCGATGCCTTGCGCGATGCGCTCGACCCCAAAGTGAAATAGGAGTTGCTCATGGACCAGAATAACCTGTTGGAAGTGCGCAATCTGCGCGTCACCTTCCGCTTGGACAAGAAGAACACCTTTGAAGCTGTCAAAGGCATTTCGTTTGACGTGCCGCGCAACAGCACCGTGGCGCTGGTGGGCGAATCGGGTAGCGGCAAGTCCGTCAGCTCGCTGGCCGTGATGGGCCTGCTGCCGCCAGACAATACCATCATCGATCCTGTTTCCAGCATCCATTTCGGCGGGCGCAACCTGCTGGAACTGTCGATTGCCGAGCGCCGCAATATGTGCGGCAAGGATATCTCGATGATTTTCCAGGAGCCGATGTCGTCCTTGAACCCGGTGTTCACGGTGGGTTTCCAGATCGCCGAAGTCTTGCGCCAGCACATGGGCATGAACCGCAAGCAGGCCCGTGCGCGTACCCTGGAACTGCTGGAAGAGGTGGGCATTCCCGATCCTGCCAGCAAGATCGACGCCTACC
This sequence comes from Janthinobacterium saanense, assembly GCF_014200675.1. GTDB lineage: Bacteria > Pseudomonadota > Gammaproteobacteria > Burkholderiales > Burkholderiaceae_D > Janthinobacterium. The sequence continues at coordinate 206,344 of NZ_JACHCI010000003.1, forward strand.
CCAGCCAGATGTCGGGCGGCCAGCAGCAGCGCGTGATGATCGCCATGGCGATTGCCTGCGAACCGAAACTGCTGATCGCCGATGAGCCGACCACCGCGCTCGACGTGACGATCCAGAAGCAGATCATGGACTTGATCGCCGCGCTGCAAAAGAAACACCAGATGTCGGTGCTCTTCATTACCCATGACCTGGGCCTGGTGGGCGAGATCGCCGACCACGTGATCGTCATGCGCCACGGCGAAGTGCGCGAGACGGGGGAAGTGCGGCAAGTGTTTGAAGCGCCCACCGATGCTTATACCAAAGCCCTGTTGCATTGCCGCCCGTCACTGGACGAGCGGCCATGGCGCTTGCCGGTGATCGCCGACTATATGGAAGGCAAGGCCGGCCCCGGCGTCGAAACCGCGCAGCGCACGCGCGGCTACACGCCAGGCGACGAACCGGTGCTGGTAGTAAAAAACCTGAGTAAAAGTTTTTATCTGCGCGATGGCTGGTTCGGCAAGCGCGAGTTCCAGGCCGTCAAGGATGTGTCGTTTACCTTGCCACGCGGCAAGACGCTGGGCGTGGTGGGTGAATCGGGCTCGGGCAAGACCACGGTGGGCTTGACCCTGCTGCGCCTGCATCAGGCCACCGGCGGCACGGCCATGTTCCACGGCAAGGATTTGATTTCCATGCCAAACAAGGAATACCTGCCCTATAAACGCCGCATCCAGATCATTTTCCAGAATCCGTATGCCTCGCTGAACCCGCGTTTTACGGTGGGGCAGATTTTGCTCGAACCGATGCGCATCCACAGCATCGGCGCGAACGACAAGGAACGCATCGCCAAGGCTTACTGGCTGCTCGACAAGGTGGGTTTGCCGGAACAGGCTTTCCACCGTTATCCGCACGAGTTTTCCGGCGGCCAGCGGCAGCGTATTGCGATTGCCCGCTGCCTGACGATGCAGCCGGAAATCCTGGTCTGCGATGAATCCGTGTCGGCGCTGGACGTGTCGGTGCAGGCGCAGGTGCTGAATTTGCTGCAGGATTTGCAGGATGAATTTGGCCTGTCCTACATCTTCATCTCGCACGATTTGTCGGTGGTGAAATACATCGCCGACCAGGTGATGGTGATGCACAAGGGGCAGGTGGTGGAAATGGCCGATTCGGATGAGTTGTACCGCAACCCTGTCCATCCTTATACGCAAACCTTGCTGAGCGCGATTCCGCGCGGCATACAACTGTAAAACCTTGCCAGCCAGGCGGCGCACAGCGTGCCGTCGCCTGGCGCTACTATTCCATACTGAGAGTCCTCCATGAAACCACCACGCATGCGCCAGCTGGCGCTGGCCGTCTGCTTCGTCTTGCCTGCCATATTGCCGGCCGCCCATGCCCAGGAGCCGGTCAAGGTCTTGCGCTATATCATGGAAGCAGCCGAAAGCGGCCTCGACCCGGCCACCACGGTCGACGAGGGCGGCTTGATGATCGAAGAAGCCATCTTCGACACCTTGTACACCTATGATTACCTGGCCCGTCCCGTGAAGGTGATCCCGCAGGCGGCCGCCGCCATGCCGGACATCTCGACTGACGGCAAGACCTATACCATCCGCCTGAAAAAAGGCATCGTGTTTACGCCCGACCCCGCCTTCAAGGGCAAGCGCCGCGAATTGACGATGGCGGACTTCGTGTATTCGTGGAAGCGCTTGCTCGATCCGCGTTTGTCCTCGCCGAACAGCTGGCTGTTCGATGGCAAGGTGGTCGGCCTCGATGAATTGGCGGCGGCCGCCAGCAAAGGCGGATCATTTAACTACGACAAGAATATCGCCGGTTTCGAATTGCTCGATCCCTATACCTTGCGCATCCATTTGAAACAGACGGATTTCAATCTGCCGATGTTGCTGGCGCAGCCTGCCTCGGCCGCCGTGGCGCGCGAAGTGGTGGCGCAATATGGTGATATGAAGGGCGAGGTTGCCTCGAATCCGGTTGGCACGGGCTTTTATAAACTCGGTGAATGGGTGCGCGGCAGCCGCATCGTGCTCAATGAAAATACCGATCACTTGCCGCAAACCTGGGATGTGGCGCCTGGCGATGATCCCGACGACCAGCGCATCGTGTCCCAGATGAAGGGCAAGAAGATGCCGCAGATCGGGCGCGTTGAAATCAGCGTGCAAACGGAAGACCAGTCGCGCTGGCTGTCGTTCCAGAGCGGCGGCGCCGACCTGTTCCGCCTGGGGGGAGCATTGGCGCCGAAAGCGCTGCTGAACGGCAAGTTGCGCCCCGAGCTGGCTGCCAAGGGCATGCAGTTGTCGCGCTTGCTCGACCCGGAAATCACCGCGTATTACTGGAATATGCAAGATCCGGTGGTCGGTGGTTTTTCCAAGGACAAGATCGCCTTGCGCCGTGCAATTGCGATGGCGCATGATGTCAACGAAGAAATTCGCATCACCTTGAATGGCGAAGCCCAGCGTCTGGAGTATCCGATACCGCCGGGCGTGGTGGGCCATGATCCGCATTACCGGAGCTTGCTGCAATACGATCCGGCGCTGGCCAACAAGCTGCTGGACCAGTTCGGTTACAAGGTAGGCAAGGACGGCTGGCGTACCTTGCCCGATGGCAAGCCGATGGTGATCCATTTTGCTTCGCGCGCGGGCAGCGCCGGCGAGCTGCAGGCCGAACTGTGGCGCAAGACCTATAAGTCGATCAATATTCGTATGGAAAGTCAGATGCTGACGTTTGGCGACCTGGTCAAGGAGCAAAAGAATTGCAAGCTGCAGGCGTTTGCCTCGCCATGGCAGGCAGACTATCCTGACGGCAGCAATTTCATGCAATTGTTTTACGGCCCGAACACGCATCAAAACAATTCCGCCTGTTATCAGGATGCGCAATACGATCAATGGTATGCGGCCAGCGAAAAATTGCCGGCCGGCCCGGAACGCGATCTGCTTTACCATGAAATGGCGCGCCGGCTGGAAGTGAACGCGGGCGCCATGGTCGCTTACGGGCGCTACCGCAATATGCTGGCGCAAAAGAGCGTGCTGGGCTACAAGAAGCATCCGATCATGCAGGAGGAGTGGCAGTATCTCGATATGGCCACCCCATCGACTTCAGCAGCCAAATAATTTACTGGACCAGCGCTTTCAACAATTCCTTGTGGAAGGCGGCTGGTTCTTCCATCTGCGGCGCATGGCCCAGGCCGGGGAATTCAACCAGCTGGCCTTGCGGGATCAATTTCACCACTTGCTTGCCCAGTACCTGGTAATGGCCGATCCTGGCCTTGACGTCCGGCGGCGCGATGTCGCTGCCGATGGCGGTCGTGTCGGCATCGCCTATCATCAGCGTGACCGGCATTTTCAGTTGCGGGAATTCATAGATCACGGGTTGCGTAAAGATCATGTCGTAGATCAATGCCGAATTCCACGCCACCAGCTTGTGGCCAGGGCCCTGGTTCAGGCCGGCCAGCATGTCTACCCAGCGCTCGTATTCCGGTTTCCAGCGGTTCACATAATAGGTCGATTTCTCATACGAACGCACCGAGTCGGCATTCAGTTTCAGTTCACGCTCATACCATTGGTCCACCGTGCGATAGGGCACGCCCAGCGCTTTCCAGTCTTCCAGGCCGATCGGATTGACCAGCACCAGGCGCGACACGGCTTGCGGATACATCAAGGCATAACGCGTGGCCAGCATGCCGCCCGTCGAGTGGCCGATGATGACGCTGCGCGTGACGCCTATATGTTGCAGCAAGGCTTGCGTATTGCCGGCCAGTTGCTGGAAGGTATATTGATAGTGCTCCGGCTTGCTCGAGGCGCAAAAGCCGATCTGGTCGGGCGCCACCACGCGGTAGCCGGCATCGCTGAGCGCTGTAATCGTCTGGTCCCAGGTGGCGCCGCAAAAATTCTTGCCATGCAATAGTACTGCCGTCTGGCCGTTTGGTGCCCCCTTGGGCGCCACGTCCATATATGCCATTTTCAAGCTTTGCCCCTGCGAGCTGAAGTTGAACGACTGAATCGGGTGTGGATACGTAAAACCTTGCAGTTCGGGGCCATAGGTCGCCGGTGTGGCGGCGCTGGCGGCGCTGCTAGCGGCCAATAGCAAGAGCGCAACGGCGGCCGGCGTGCTGAAATGTGGGGTGCTCATGAAAACTCCGGGAAGGTGAGAGGCGTTCTGGGGCCATCAATATAGCGTGATTTTGCGAGCTGTGTTGCGCGCTGGCACAGGCCATGTCGTATGCATAAGGGCCGCGCGCGGACCTGTCCCAGATGCGATAAAATAGGGCCATGCTGACTCTTCTCCATCTCCTCGAACATTACGGCGTGCTGATCGTTTTCGGTATCGTACTGGTGGAGCAGCTCGGCTTGCCGATTCCCGCCTTTCCCCTGCTGATCGTGGCCGGCGCGCTGGCCGTCGATGGCGATATGCATTTCGGCACCGTGCTGGCCGCAGCGCTGGCTGCCTGCCTGATCAGCGATTTCACCTGGTTCCGCGCGGGCCGTTATTTCGGCAAGCGCATCCTGCGTTTGCTCTGCCGTATCTCGCTGTCGCCCGATTATTGCGTCAGCCAGACGGAAGACAAGTTCAAGCGCTGGGGGCCGAAGGCGCTGGTGGTCTCCAAGTTCATTCCCGGGTTTAATACCATTGCTGCTCCCATGTCGGGCGCCATGGGTACCTCGCCCAAGCGTTTCTTTTTTTACGCCGGCTTGGGCGGCTTGTTGTGGTGCAGCACCGGCATCCTGCTTGGCGTGATTTTCCATGCCAGTGTGCAACAAGTGCTGGACTTGCTCAGTACCATGGGCGGCACCGCCTTGCTGGTGCTGGCGACCTTGCTGGGCATGTTCCTGCTCTATAAATACCTGGAGCGCCGGCGCTTCCGCCAAGCCTTGCAGATCGAACGCATCGGCATCGATGAATTGCTGGAATTGATAGAGCAGGGCGAAGAGCCGCTGATGGTCGATGCGCGCAGCGCCACGGCGCAGGCGCTGGAGCCTGCCGTACCCGGCGCAATGTTTTTCAATGGCAAGGAACCCGTGCCTGCCATGATCACGATGGACAAGGATAGGCACATCATCGTGTATTGCAGTTGCCCCAATGACGTGACGGCTGCCCAGGTGGCCAAGTTGCTGCACGAACACGGTTTCCACCGCGCCCGGCCTTTGCATGGTGGCCTCGATGCCTGGAATGCCGCATACCGCTCCGATTTGCCGGTGCCCTCCAGCCTGCTCAGCGAAGGTGTGCCTTCCTGAACTCTCCGTTTTATCGCGTAAAAATTCGGTAGTAATAATACGAAAACCAGGTCGCCAAGGCCACGGAAAAGCCTGCCGCTATGTGCCCGGGGTGTGCAAGTCAGCGCCGTCATGCAGACAATTTTCTCCATCTTTACACAGTGATTTCTGCTGCTGTGCAACATGATAATCTGGCGTGTGGCGATAGTGTGCGCTCACAACAAAGCGTAATTATTAAATAACTTATTTCAGTAATGTTGCATTTGGAGTGGAACTACCAACAAATGCCAGATTTGATGTACTTAAACTACAAACTTTGCTTGCATCGAAGCTCGTTCATCCTTTAAGCTTGGCGTCCCATGGGTCCCATTTCAACATTAAAATCATGAGCGCATCGTCTTCTCCTGCACTGCAATCTTCCGCTTTTGCCGATGGTCCACGCCTGTTGGCCGACGTGGGCGGCACGAATGCCCGTTTCGCCCTGGAATTGTCTCCTGGCAACATCACCCTGGTGGAAGTGTTGCCCTGCGCCGATTACCCCAGTTTGACCGCTGCCCTGCAAGCCTATCTGGCCTTGCCAGCCGTGGCCGCTGCCGGTGGAGCGGCGGTGCGCCACGCCGCGATCGACATCGCCAACCCGGTCGATGGCGATTTCCTCAGCATGACGAATCATCACTGGTCCTTCTCGATCAGCGCCATGCGCGCCGAGTGCGGTTTCGTGACCCTGGACGTAGTCAATGATTTTACGGCTCTGGCGCGCGCCTTGCCGCTGTTGTCGAATGAAGAGAAACATCAGGTCGGCACAGGGTCGGCCCGCCAGAATACGGCGATTGGCCTGATCGGCGCCGGCACCGGCCTGGGCGTATCGGGCCTGATCCCTGCGCATGGCAGCTGGGTTGCCCTGCAAAGCGAAGGCGGCCATGTCAATTTCGCGCCATCGAATGAAGTGGAAGTGGCGATCCTGCAATATGCCTGGCGTGAATTCGAACATGTCTCGGCCGAGCGCTTGTTGTCTGGCGATGGCCTGGAACTGATTTACCGCGCGCTGGCCGACCGTGCTGGCGTGTCATCGGAAGGCTTGAGCGCGGCGGAAATCACGCGCCGCGCGCTGTCGGGCGAATCGCTGCTGTGCGACGAGGCCATCGAAGCGTTTTGCTGCGTGCTCGGTTCGATGGCGGCCAATGTCGCCGTCACCCTGGGCGCGCTGGGCGGCATTTATATCGGCGGCGGCATCGTGCCACGCCTGGGCGAGCGCTTCGACCGTTCGGGTTTCCGCGCCCGTTTTGAAAGCAAGGGACGTTTTACCAATTATGTCTCGCAAATCCCGACCTTCGTGATTACTGCGCAATATCCTGCTTTCCTGGGTGTTTCGGCCATTCTGTCGGAAAAACTCGGCACGCAATAAGCTCAGCCGTAGATCCGCCGCGCTTCGCGCCAGCCTGACAGCAGGGCGCCGTGGACGGTGCCGCTGTAATCGTTGTGGGTGGCTTCTCCTGCGAAATACAGCTTGTGCTGAATTGGCGCCGCCAATTTCTTGCGGTCATCGGGTAGCGCATCGACTCCAGGGAAGGAGTAGCTTCCGCGCGCGTAGGGATCGGCCGCCCAGCGCGTGATGTGCCAGCTTTCCGCTTGCATGGCGGCGCTGCCATAGATGCTGCGCAATTGCTGCATCGCGCTGGCCACGATGGCTTCATCCTGCATGCCTTCCAATAAGCGCGCCGCGTTGCCGCCATTTAAGGCGCACAATATCGGCTGGCCCGTCACGCGCTCCAGTGCATACCAGTTCGACCAGATACCCTGTTTGGTATCGAGTTGCGTGATGATGTCGCTGGCATCCCAGAAGACCTTGGGGAAGCGCAGATACAGTTTGTCGTAGACGCCCATGCCGAGGCGGGCGATGGCGCCGGTTTTTTCTGCTGGCAGTGCCGGCGTGAAGACCAGCTTGCCTTCCTTGAGCACGCCGAGCGGCAAGCTGACGATGACCTTGTCCGCGCTGAGCACGCCCTGGCTGGTGTGCACCTGGACTGCGGGGCCGCGATAGTCGATGTGTTCGACGACATGGCTGGTCAGGATGGTAAGTCCTTGCGCCAGGCGCTCGACCAGCTGGCCATATCCGCCTGGAAACACCACTTCGCGCCCGCCGAAACCCGACCCCTCTTGCAGCGCCCATGCCGCGATCTCATCGACGCTGGCGCCGTAGTCGTCTTCCACATTGCGGCTGAATAATTCAAAGGCGGCGGTTTTCCGGCCGGCCGGCAAGGCGCTGTCTTGCAAGGCCTGGCGCAGCGCATCGTGCATGGAGAGCGGGGTGCCGGCTTTTTTTTCCGCGATGCTGGCCATGCGGTCGGCGAGCTGGTCCTGGTCGGCAGCAAGTTGCCGGCGCCACGCCGCTGTCACGGGCGCGCCGTCAGCGTCATACAAGCGGCTTTCAGCGAGGTTGTTACTGAGCGTACCCGCATCGTAGACGGTGGTCGGGATGTCCAGCTGCCGGGCCAGCGCCGCCACCGGGTTGTTGTGCACGCCATGTATCCATGAAGCGCCCAGGTCGACCGGCGCGTCGGGCCAGCTGCGGTCGGTCCAGATGCGCCCGCCCAGCCGTTGGCGAGCTTCGATCATGGTGACGCGGCAACCGGCGCGCTGCAAACGCTGCGCTGCAGCGATGCCGGCGATCCCGGCGCCGATCACGATCACGGACGGCATGGGGCGGCTGGGCCGCGCGGTGGCGATGGATGGCGCGAGCGCTGCGGCGATGGTGGCGAGAGAACGGCGCAGCAGGCTGCGGCGGTACAGGGACGGCATGGTAAACTCCTTGATTACATTGAAATGCCTAATGGTACATAAATGTACCACAATGAGCATAAATGCTTCATATGGAGTGCCATGTCAAGAACGTCTGAAAATATTCTGGATGCGGCCGCGATGGTTTTGTCGCGTGACCGCAGTGCATCGATACAGCACATTGCCAAGGCGGCCGGCGTCAGCCGAACCACCTTGGCGCGCTACTTTGCTACCCGCGAACTATTGATCGCCGCGCTGGTCGGGCGGGTGCTGGGCGAGGCCTTGTCGATGCTCGACGCCGCCGGGCTGGAGGAAGACCCGGTCGATGTGGCCTTCACTGCGCTCGCCAGGCATTACCGGGCTATCGGGCAAGTATGGGGTTTGGGATATGGGCTCGGCTATAGCTGGCTGCATCTGGTGGAGCTGGTGCCGGGCATGGATGCGGCGGTCGATAAAATCGAACAGCGCCTGCATGCCTTTTTTGAGCGCGGCCAGGTGCAGGGCGTGTTTCGCCAGGACCTGCCGGCGCAATGGTTGGTCGGCGCCTTGCAGGGGCTGGCGGAAACCACCTCCGATCTGATCGCCGACGAAGCGATGGGCGCGCGCCAGGGAGCCGATTTTCTGCTGGCCATGTTTTTGAATGGCGCCAGCGCCAGGGCTGGGCTGGCGCGCTAGCCGGGCGGCTTGTCTGTTTTTCGCATCGCGGTCGGGTAAAACGCGTGTTTTACCCGGTTTTACGCTTTTCCTCTTTTTATCAGGTACAATTGGCATCGTTGGATGAAACGACGACTGTCGCTCAATTGCCCGGCTGAGGATTACGCCGCTGATGTAGCGATTGCTCCGGATTACGTTTCAGCGCTGGTTATTTAATTGGTTAATTAAGACCGGCACCATGGATGGCGGGACGTTCACCGCATCCGCATGACTCCCGCTTTGCGCGCATCGGCCAAGGCGTCGGAAAAAACAGCCTCAACTTGTAACCCAGCATGGCGTCATTACCGATGTCCGCCCTGTCTTATGTTACGTTGAATTGTTACGTTGAAATGAACGTTTTGATTTCTTTCTCTGCATACGAATTGCAACACATATCCGCACAGAACTGCTATGAATACAATTGAGGCTAAAAAAGTCCTCGAAACCGCATTGCTGTGCGCTCGTGAAGCGTTGACGATCCATAGCCTGAAAAAGCTGTTCGTCGATGCAGACGAGAATGGCCGCGTGCGCGGTGTCGGCGTCGGCGCCGATACCATCAAGCAGTTGCTCGAAGAGTTGCGCCAGGAGTGGGAAGGCCGCGGCATCGAGGTGGTTAGCCTGGCGTCGGGCTGGCGTTTTCAAAGCCGGCCGGAAATGAAGATGTATCTCGATCGTTTGACGCCAGAGCGTCCGCCCAAGTATTCGCGGGCGACCCTGGAAACCCTGGCCATCATTGCCTATCGCCAGCCCGTAACGCGCGGCGATATCGAGGAAATTCGCGGCGTGGCCGTCAATTCCCAAACGATCAAGATGCTGGAAGACCGCGGCTGGGTCGATGCGATCGGCTACCGCGACGTGGTGGGACGGCCAGCCTTGCTGGCGACCACCAGGCAATTTTTGGATGATCTGGGCTTGAGCTCGCTGTCCCAGCTGCCGCCCTTGCAGCAAATCAGCGAGATGCAGGGGAACGGAATGGAAGCCCTGGAAGCGGCCCTGCAAGAAAATTTTGATAAAGCAAAGAATGACGCAACGGATGACGTTGCACAACAGCTTGGTGCAGGTAGCAATGCCGCTGTAACTGAAGTGACAGCAAGCCCTGATGCCGGCCCCGATGCTTCGCCCCTGGATGAAGCCTACACTCACGACCCTGCGCCAGAACTAACGGTTGACGCTGCGCCAGGTCAGCACAGCCAAGAAACGAATAATGAATAATCCGAATACTCCCGAGACAAATACCGCCAGCGACGACATCGTCGCCAAGCCCAAGCGCCGCACCAAGGCTCAGATAGAAGCCGATGCAGCCGCTGCCAGCACCGCCAGCCCGGCGGCAGATGCTGCCGCCAAACCAAAACGCCGCAGCAAAGCCGATGTGGCCGCCGATGCGCCCGTCGCTGCCGTAGACGCCGAAGCGGCGCCAGTGGTCAAGAAAACCCGTGCCAAGCCAGCCGCCAAGGGCCTCGTCGCTGCTGCCGAAGCGGCCGCCGATGCCGTCGCGGCGCCAGCGCCTGCAGCGCGTCCGCCACGCGCCCGCGCCGCCGTCAAGGCGGCTGTTGAGTCCGTTGAGACTGTTGCTGACGAAACCACTGCAGCGCGCCAGCCGCGCGGACCGCGCCAGATGCGTGGCGTGCAAGCCGAGCGCGCATTGCGCCAGCCGCCGCGTGAAACCGTGGAAGCCGCGCCTGCGCCAGCCGAGCCCGTCGCTGAGCAAGTTGACGCCGACGGCAATCCGCGCCAGCAGCGCGCCCAGCGCAACGATTTGCCGGGCACGGGCAAGAATGCCGGCAAGAGCCGTAAAAAAGGCAAGGGCCGCCAGGCTGCGCCAGGCAAGCTCAATGAAGCCGACGCGGTGTTCTCGTTTGTTACTTCCGACGCTTTCGACAGCGAAGAAGGCGGCACGGGCCGCATACAAAAGGCGGCCGTGCGCCGCGACCTGACCTCCGAGGACGATGCGCCGAAGCTGCACAAAGTGCTGGCCGAAGCCGGTCTCGGTTCGCGCCGCGACATGGAAGACCTGATCATTTCGGGCCGTGTTTCCGTCAATGGCGAGCCGGCCCATATCGGCCAGCGCATCTTGCCGACCGACCATGTGCGTATCAATGGCAAGCTGATCCAGCGCCGCGTCAGCAAGAAGCCGCCACGCGTGCTGGTGTACCACAAGCCGGCCGGAGAAATCGTCAGCCACAACGACCCGGATGGCCGTCCTTCCGTGTTCGACCGCTTGCCGACCATGAAGGCAGGCAAATGGCTGGCCGTGGGCCGTCTGGACTTTAATACCGAAGGTTTGCTGCTGTTTACGACTTCCGGTGATCTGGCCAACCGTTTGATGCACCCGCGCTATGGCATTGACCGCGAGTACGCCGTGCGTACCCTGGGCGAGCTGGAAGAGGGCATGCGCCAGAAACTGCTGGCCGGCGTCGAGCTGGAAGATGGCCTGGCACAATTCTCGAAGATCGCTGATGGCGGCGGCGAAGGCATCAACAAGTGGTACCGCGTGGTGATCGGCGAAGGCCGTAACCGCGAAGTGCGCCGCATGTTCGAAGCAATCGGCCTGACCGTCTCGCGCCTGATCCGTACCCGTTACGGTGCGATGGTCTTGCCGAGCGGCCTGAAACGTGGCCGCTGGGAAGAGATGGATGAAAATACCGTGCGCGACCTGCTGACCGCCTACGGGATTGAAAAGAAAATGCCGGCTTCCGGTGATCCGCGCGCCGCTGGCGCCGCCAAGGGCCGCGAAACGCGCAAGGCTGCCCGTGATGACGAGCCGAATGGCAATCGCATCGATGTGAGTAACCGCAACGCCGATCCTTTCCCGGTCGCGCCGCGCCGTGGCCAGCCGCAAGGCCAGTTTGCCCGTCCGCAAGGCCAGGGTCGCCCAGGCGGCAGCGCACGTCCCGGCGAAAGCCGTGGTCCGGGCCGTGGCCAGCCACAAGGTCCGTTCCAGGGTGCGCCTCGCTCGTCGGCATCGTTCGATGGCCAGCCGCAAGGCCAGGGTCGTCCGCCGCGCGCAGCCGGCCAGGGTCAAGGCCAGGGCCAGGGACGTCCGGGTGGCGAAGGCCGCGCGCCGCAGCGTGCTCCGCGTCAGCCTGATCCACTGCAAACGACGTTCGGCTTTGCCAATTCGGCGCCGCGCCGCAATGGTGGCGGTGCTGGCGGTGGCGCCGGCCAGGTGCGTTCCGGTGGTCAGCCGCGTGGTGGCATGGATGGCATGCCGCGCCGCCGCAAAGGCTGATCGGGATACGCTAGTCGTGCATCCGGTTTCTGTGCCGGATGCGCAATTCTTGTGGCTGAGACTGTTGTAAGCAGGGCCACGCCTGTCGTGCGGCATTGCGGCGCAGTTAATAAGAGGTTATAATCTGCAGCCTAATAAAAGTTCTCCGCAGGGTAGTTTGGTGGGGAGTGCTTTCATCTGGTTGGGGAAATACAAGAAGATGGGCAGATGCCCATTTTTTTTTTGTTGAACCGTTTGTAATGGCTCCGCGAGGGGCCATAAATGACTTGAACGTGTTTTTTTGCATGCCGCCAGCGCCGAAAAGGATGTTGCGATGCAAAAAACAGGCCTTATTTCTGGAGAATTTCTTGCAGCAGTTGGAATTAATTGAAAAGACAGTCACCGGTCTGGGCTATGAGCTCGTTGATGTTGAACGTGCCGAGCGCGGCCTGCTGCGCGTCTTTATTGATTTCAGCGCCGCCGATGCCGCTGAAAAAGGTCCGATCACGGTCGAAGACTGTGCCACGGTCAGTCACCAGTTATCGCATGTGTTGACGGTAGAGAACGTTCCTTACGAACGTCTCGAGATTTCTTCCCCGGGCCTGGACCGGCCGGTGCGCAAGCTGGAAGACTTTGTCCGTTTCGCAGGCTATGAAATCATCGTCAAGCTGCGCGTAGCGATGCCGGGTACGAACAACCGGAAGTCGTTCGAGGGGACCTTGCAAGAACCCGTCGGCGATAATTTGTCGTTGGAATTTGAAGGTAAGGATGGTCCGGCGATGTTGGAGTTTACGCTCGCCGACGTGGATAAGGCACGCTTGGTGCCAAAGGTGGATTTTAAGGGACGCAAAGCATGAGCCGCGAAGTTTTATTATTGGTTGACGCGCTGGCGCGCGAAAAAAACGTCGATAAAGATGTCGTTTTCGGCGCGCTTGAATTCGCGTTGGCGCAAGCCACGAAGAAACGTTATGAGGGTGAAGTAGACATCCGCGTTTCGATCGACCGTGATTCGGGCGAGTTTGAATCGTTCCGCCGCTGGCACGTGGTGCCCGATGAAGCAGGCCTGCAACTGCCGGATCAAGAGATCCTGCACTTCGAGGCTAAAGAACAGATCGCCGACATCGAAGTCGATGACCACATCGAAGAACCGATCGAGTCCGTCGACTTCGGCCGCCGCTTCGCGCAAGACACCAAACAGGTGGTCCTGCAGCGCGTGCGTGACGCCGAGCGCGAACAGATCTTGGTCGATTTCCTGGAACGTGGCGATTCGCTCGTTACCGGCACCATCAAGCGCATGGAACGCGGCGATGCAATCGTCGAGTCCGGCAAAATTGAAGCGCGTCTGCCACGCGACCAGATGATCCCGAAAGAGAATCTGCGTATCGGCGACCGCGTACGTGCTTTCATCTTGCGTATCGACCGCAATATGCGCGGCCCGCAAGTGATTCTGTCACGCACCGCTCCAGACTTCATCATGAAGCTGTTTGAGCTGGAAGTGCCAGAAATCGAGCAAGGCATGCTGGAAATCAAATCCGCAGCCCGCGATGCCGGCGTACGCGCCAAGATCGCCGTCTACACGGCGGACAAACGCATCGACCCTATCGGTACTTGCGTCGGCATGCGCGGTTCGCGCGTGCAGGCTGTGACCGGTGAACTGGGCGGCGAGCGCGTCGATATTGTGTTGTGGTCGGAAGATCCGGCCCAGTTCGTCATCGGCGCCCTGGCGCCAGCGAACGTCTCGTCGATCATGGTCGATGAAGAAAAGCACGCCATGGATGTCGTGGTCGACGAAGAAAACCTGGCAATCGCGATTGGCCGTTCCGGCCAGAACGTGCGCCTGGCTGCTGACCTGACCGGTTGGAAGATCAACATCATGACGGCCGAAGAATCGGCTGACAAAGCTGCCCAGGAAACGGCTGCCGTGCGCATCCTGTTCATGGAAAAGCTCGATGTTGACCAGGAAGTGGCCGACATTCTGGTGGAAGAAGGTTTCGCCAGTCTGGAAGAAATCGCTTACGTGCCAATTTCCGAAATGCTGGAAATCGAATCGTTTGACGAAGATACCGTCAATGAACTCCGTACCCGTGCGCGTGATGCGCTTGTGACTGAAGCGATTGCTTCGGAAGAGGGTCTGGAAGGCATGGACGAGGCGTTGGTGAGTCTGGAAGGCATGGACCGCGTCACCGCCGGCAAGCTGGGTCTGGCTGGTATCAAGACCGTTGAAGCATTTGCAGCACTGGCATACGACGAATTTGGCGCAATCCTGGCCTTGTCTGCGGACCGTGCGCGTGAACTGATTACAAGTGAATTTAAAGATGTGACCGACGATGAGATGAAGTTGGTTGACTCGAAATACGACGATCGTGCCAAGGCTTTGCTTGCCAAGGCATGGAGTCTGGCCGAATCCGCAAAGGCTTAATTTGAGTATCTTTATCATCTCCGCGACACATAGAAAAGAGGACTGAATGGCGAGTAACAACGTAGCCCAATTTGCCACCGAACTGAAGATGCCTGCAGATTTGCTGCTGACGCAGCTGCGTTCTGCCGGCGTCGAGAAAAGTTCGACGTCAGATCCATTGTCGAAAGATGATAAGGACAAGCTTTTGGATCATCTGCGCCGCACCCATGGCGCAGCGGCTGACACAGAAAAGAAGAAAATCACCGTGACCCGCAAGGAAACGACCGAAATCAAGCAAGCCGATGCAACCGGCAAATCGCGCACCATCCAGGTGGAAGTGCGCAAGAAACGTACTTTCGTCCAGCGTGATGAAGCCGCGCCGGTAGCAGCAGAACCGGTCGCGCCTGCCGCGCCGGTGATCGATCACGCCGAAGTGGCGCGCCGCGAAGAAGACGCCCGTAAACAGGCTGAACTGATCGCCCGCCAGGAAGCCGATCTGCGCGAAAAGCAAGAACGTCTGGCCAAGCTCGACGCAGAAAAAGAAGCCCAGGCGAAAGCCACGCAACAGGCTGAATTAGCTGCCAAGAAAGAAGCCGACGCAGAAGCCAAGAAAGCCGCCGCCAAGGCCGCGACCGTGGTTGCTGCCGCTGCCGCAGGTACGCCTGCCGTGGCTGACGATGCTGCTGCTGAGGCGAAAAAAGCTGCCGTCGCTGAAGAAGCGAAGAAAAAAGCTGCTGCCGCTGCCGTTGCTGCCAAGGAAGCTGCTGAAAAAGCCGAAGCCACCGAACGTGCCCGCAAGGCCGTAGCGGACGAGGTCGCCCAGATCAAGGCCATGATGAACGCGCCACGCCGCGCCATCAAAGCCCCTGAGCCAGTCCCTGTTCCGGTCAAGCCGAAGGCGCCGGAAGGCACGCTGCACAAGCCGGCCGACAAGAAACCTGGCGACAAGCCAGGCGACAAGAAGCCAGCCGTTGCCGATAAAAAATCGATCAAGTCGGCCAATGTGTCGTCGACCTGGTCGGATGACGCGAAAAAACGCGGCGCTACCGGTGGTCCCAAGCCACGCGGCAATAGCGGCCCGGCGGGTCGTGACAGCTGGCGCGGTGGCGCGAAGGGCCGTCGCCCGACGCACCATGATGACCGTGAATCGAACTTCCAGGCGCCGACTGAAGCCGTCGTCAAAGATGTGCACGTGCCAGAAACGATCACCGTCGCCGAACTGGCGCACAAAATGTCCGTCAAGGCATCCGAAGTCATCAAGCATTTGATGAAATTGGGCCAGATGTGCACCATTAACCAGGTGCTGGATCAGGAAACGGCCATGATTCTGGTCGAAGAAATGGGCCACAAGGCATTTGCTGCTGAACAAGACGATCCGGAAGCCTTGCTGGCCGACGTGGGCGAACACGCGCACTTCGAATCCAAGCCACGCGCACCGGTGGTGACCGTCATGGGTCACGTCGATCACGGTAAAACATCCTTGCTCGATTACATTCGTCGCGCCAAAGTTGCTTCCGGCGAAGCTGGTGGCATTACGCAGCATATCGGTGCTTACCACGTCGATACGCCACGCGGCATGATCACCTTCCTCGACACCCCAGGCCACGAAGCGTTTACCGCCATGCGTGCCCGTGGTGCAAAAGCAACCGACATCGTTATTCTGGTGGTTGCCGCCGACGATGGCGTGATGCCGCAAACCAAAGAAGCGATTGCCCATGCGAAAGCAGCTGGCGTACCGCTGGTGGTGGCGATCAACAAGGTCGACAAACCGGGCGGCAACGTCGACCGCGTGACGCAAGAACTGGTCGCCGAACAGGTCGTGCCGGAAGAATACGGTGGCGAATCGCCATTCGTGCCGGTATCGGCCAAAACGGGTCAAGGTATTGACGAGTTGCTGGAACAAGTGCTGTTGCAAGCTGAAGTGCTGGAACTGACAGCGCCGGTCGATGCACCTGCGCGTGGCCTGGTAGTTGAAGCGCGCCTGGACAAGGGCCGTGGTCCTGTTGCAACGATCCTGGTGCAGTCCGGTACCCTGAAGCGCGGCGACGTGATTCTGGCTGGCTCGTCGTATGGCCGCGTGCGCGCCATGCTGGACGAAAACGGCAAGGCGATTGCCGAAGCTGGTCCATCGATCCCGGTAGAAATCCAGGGTCTGACGGAAGTGCCAGTGGCTGGTGAAGAAGTGGTCGTCATGGCTGACGAGCGCAAGGCGCGTGAAATTGGTCTGTTCCGTCAAGGTAAGTTCCGTGACGTGAAACTGGCCAAGCAACAAGCCGCGAAACTGGAAAACATGTTCGACCAGATGGCCGAAGGCGAAGTGAAAAACTTGCCATTGATCATCAAAACCGACGTGCAAGGTTCGCAAGAAGCGCTGGTCGGTTCGCTGCAGAAACTGTCGACCTCGGAAGTGCGCGTACAAGTGGTACACGCTGCCGTCGGTGGTATCTCGGAATCGGACGTCAACCTGGCAGTCGCTTCGAAAGCGGTCATCATCGGCTTCAACGCCCGTGCCGACGCGCAAGCACGCAAGCTGGCCGAGTCGAATGGCGTGGACATTCGCTACTACAACATCATTTACGATGCGATCGACGAGATCAAATCGGCGTTGTCGGGCATGTTGGCGCCAGAGAAACGCGAAACCGTTATCGGCCAGGTCGAGATCCGCCAGGTTATCCTGGTCTCGAAAGTGGGCGCAATTGCCGGCTGTCTGGTTACCGATGGCGTGGTCAAGCGTGCTTCTTCCGTCCGCCTGTTGCGCAACAACATCGTGGTGTGGAGCGGCGAGATCGACTCCCTGAAACGCTTCAAGGACGACGCGAAAGAAGTACGCGCCGGTCTGGAGTGCGGCCTGTCGCTGAAGAACTACAACGACATTCAGGTTGGCGACACCCTGGAAGTATTCGAAGTTCAGGAAATCGCTCGTACCCTGTAATTGTCATACTCCGCGCGGACTTGTCCGCGCAAACACGTGGGGCGCATTGGTCAACGGGCAACCGTTTGACCCATGCGCCCTGCGGCACTTAGGACAGCATAGAAATATCATGGCTAAACATAGCAAAACCATGCCAGCGCGCGGCTTGCGCGTGGCTGACCAGATCCAGCGCGACCTGGCCGAAATCATCTCCTACGAACTCAAGGACCCGCGTGTCGGCACGATGATCACCGTGACTGAAGTACAGATCACGCCTGATTACGCGCACGCCAAGGTGTTTTTCACGATGTTGAAAGACAGCAAGGAAGCCATCAAGAACACCACCGAAGGCTTGAGCGCCGCAGCCGGCTTCATCCGTGGCCTGCTGGGCAAGCGCCTGCACATCCACACCTTGCCGATGTTGCATTTCGTACACGACAGCTCGACCTCGCGCGGCATGGAAATGTCCTTGCTGATCGACAAGGCCAACGCCACGCGCGCGGCCGATGCCGAGCCGGACGTCAAGCCTGAGTCGGACGAGCATGGCCGGTAATAAGCGGCCGCCCGGCATCAAGCGGGTGCGTGACCTGGTCGATGGTGTGTTGCTGCTGGACAAGCCGGTTGGCTGGTCCAGCAACGATGCCTTGATCAAGGCCAAGCGCGTGCTGAACGCGAAAAAAGCGGGCCATACAGGCACGCTCGATCCGTTCGCCACCGGCTTGCTGCCGCTGTGTTTTGGTGAAGCGACCAAGTTTTCCCAGGATTTGCTGGAAGCGGACAAGACCTATGAAACCGTGGTGCATCTGGGCCTGACGACGGATACGGGCGACACCGAAGGCACCGTGCTGGAAACGCGCGACGTCAACGTGACGCAAGAGCAGATCGAGGCCGTGCTGGTCCAGTTCCGTGGTCCTATCATGCAGACGCCGCCGATGTATTCGGCGCTGAAGCGCGATGGCAAGCCGCTGTATGAATATGCGCGCGCCGGCATCACCCTGGAGCGCGAAGCGCGCCCGGTGACCATCCACAAGCTGGAATTTATCCGCTATGAAGCGCCGTTTTTGACGCTGTCGGTGATGTGCAGCAAGGGTACGTATATCCGCGTGCTCGGTGAAGACATCGGCGCGGTGCTCGGTTGCGGCGCCCATCTGAACGCCTTGCGCCGCACGCAGGTGGGTAGTTTGACTATCGATGGCGTCATCACGCTGGACGAATTGACTGCGCACGCAGCGCCGTTCGGCTTGCTGGCGCCGGTCGATGCCTTGCTGTCGAGTTTTCCGGCGATCCAGTTGACGGAAGAGCTGGCAAAACGCTTTCTGCACGGCCAGCGCATCGCCCTGGGCAAGGAAGAAGTTGTGGTTCCAAACGAGCCGGGCAGGGTGCGCGTGTATCACGAGAGCAAACTGCTGGGTACGGGCCAGTTGCAGGAATACAGCATCCTGGCGCCGGAACGTCTGATCGCCACGGCGCAGCAGCAGTAAGTTGTAGCAAAGTCACAGCAAAGTCACAGCAAAGTCATATTAGTCAGCGACACTGTTCATCCGGTGTCGCTTTTTAAGCAATCCGTCGCCGACCGTTGGAGCCGCCAGCATTTTTAAATAGCGTTGCAGCGCAACATGCTATACTACGCGGTTCCGGAAATAGATTAGCATTCGGGTATCTCGTACACCTACGTACGCACTCCGCAGTTTTTCAGTAACTACTACGACCATGTCAAATACAAAACGCGCAATTCGCAACATCGCAATCATCGCCCACGTTGACCACGGCAAAACGACCCTGGTGGACCAACTGCTGCGCCAGTCCGGCACCTTCCGTGAGAACCAGGCGGTCGACACTCGTGTCATGGACTCGAACGACCTCGAAAAGGAGCGCGGCATTACGATTCTGTCGAAGAACTGCGCCGTTGAGTACGAAGGCACCCACATCAATATCGTCGATACCCCAGGCCACGCCGACTTCGGTGGCGAGGTAGAGCGCGTACTGTCGATGGTTGACTCGGTTCTGCTGCTGATCGATGCACAAGAAGGCCCGATGCCACAAACCCGTTTCGTCACGCGTAAAGCGCTGGCACTGGGTCTGAAACCTATCGTTATCGTCAACAAGATCGACCGTCCGGGCGCACGTCCGGACTGGGCCATCAACCAGACGTTCGAACTGTTCGACAAACTGGGCGCGACCGACGAGCAACTGGACTTCCCTATCGTTTACGCTTCGGGTCTGAACGGCTACGCCGGCCTGACCGAAGATGTACGCGGCGGCGACATGAAGCCAATGTTTGACGCCATCCTGGAACACGTTCCAGTGCGTGACGACAATCCAGAAGGCCCGCTGCAAATGCAGATCACCTCGCTGGACTACTCGTCCTACGTCGGCAAGATCGGCATTGGCCGCGTCAACCGCGGTACCGTCAAGGTCGGCCAGGACGTGCTGGTCATCAATGGTCCAGGCGCCACGCCGATCAAAGGCCGCATCAACCAGGTGCTGAACTTCAAGGGCCTGGAGCGCGTGCTGGTAGACGAAGCTGTTGCCGGCGACATCTGCCTGATCAACGGTATCGACGAAATCGGTATCGGTTCGACCCTGTGCGCACTGGACACCCCAGAAGCGCTGCCGATGCTGACCGTCGACGAGCCCACCCTGACCATGAACTTCATGGTCAACAACTCGCCACTGGCTGGCCGCGAAGGCAAGTTCGTGACCTCGCGTCAGCTGCGTGACCGTCTGGAAAAAGAATTGAAAGCCAACGTTGCTCTGCGCGTAGCGCCGACCGACGACGACACGATCTTTGAAGTATCGGGCCGCGGCGAGCTGCACCTGACGATTCTGATCGAAAACATGCGTCGCGAAGGCTTCGAGCTGGCTGTATCGCGTCCACGCGTGGTATTCAAAATGGTCGATGGCGTGCGCCACGAGCCGTTTGAAAACCTGTCGGTCGACGTTGAAGAAGTCAACCAGGGCGGCGTGATGGAAGAACTGGGCCGTCGTCGTGGCGACCTGCAAAACATGGAATCGGATGGCAAGGGCCGCGTGCGTCTCGAGTATCTGATCCCTGCGCGTGGCCTGATCGGCTTCCAGGGCGAATTCATGACCCTGACCCGCGGCACCGGCTTGATGAGCCACGTGTTCCACGAATACGCACCAGTCGACAACACCCGTGGCGAAATGGCTGGCCGTCGTAACGGCGTGCTGATCTCGCAAGACGACGGCGCTGCTGTTGCCTACGCTATCTGGAAACTGCAAGACCGCGGCCGCATGTTCGTATCGCACAATGACCCAGTCTACGAAGGCATGGTCATCGGTATCCACTCGCGCGACAACGATCTGGTCGTCAACCCGATCAAGGGCAAGCAGCTGACCAACGTGCGTTCGTCGGGTACCGACGAAGCAGTGCGCCTGGTACCACCTATCCAGATGTCCCTGGAATACGCAGTGGAATTCATCGAGGACGACGAACTGGTGGAAATCACCCCGAAATCGATCCGTCTGCGCAAGCGTTTCCTGAAAGAGCACGAGCGTAAAAAAGCGTCGCGTGACGCGTAATATGTTGTAGAGCGTGGCCTGCGGGCCATGCCGCACTCAAACCCGCTACGGGCATGCCTTCTGGTATGTCCGTAGCGGGTTTGTTGTTTCTGGCGTTTACTTTAGGGATGGCGCTGGGTCTGGCCGCACGCGCGCTGCATCGCCACCCGGCAGTTTGATCACATAATCGGTCTTGTAGGCATTGCCCGGCTGCTCAAAGTCGGTGGAGACGATCTGCGCGCCGCTGGCGAAGGCGGCATGGGCGCGCCGCATATCGTTGGTCTTGGCTTCAAAGGTCTCGATGTCCGAGCGGGTGCGCACCAGATAGCCCTGTTCCACGTATTGACGGATCTGCTTGCCACGCACCAATGCGTTGTCCATCAGCAAGAAGGCCGCATGGTCTTCGCCCGGCTCGGCGCGCAAAAAGGCGGCGCGGCCTTTCAAGGACGGGTGGCCGCTCAGGTAGCCGGCGGCGCCGCTGGGGCCGTTCGCCGTCATCAGCAAGAACAGCACCTTGCCACGTGCACTGGCCAGCGCAGGCCAGTTGTCGGCGCGCACGGCGGCATTCAGGGTGGGGTAGTTGCCGCGCAAATCATCGGGCGTGATGATGCGCTCGCGGCCCATCACCGACAGCAATTCCTGGTCCAGGTCATCAAACAGCGCCGGCGTGAACGGCACGGTGTGGGTGGCGCCGGGCAGGATGGGCAGATCCTGGTTCTTGGCCTCGATCAGGATAAACAGCGGCACGTGGCCGGCATGTGCATCGGACCAGCCACGTATCTGCTGCAGGCACAGGTGCAGGGTAGGGCAGTTGCTGCGGAAGTCGATGTCCGGAATATGCAGCACCTTGAAGCCGGGCTGGTCCAGGCCAGCCGCATTAAATGGCAGTAAATCAGTGATGCCCTGTTCGCGCAGCAACTTGTAGCCTACCGGATTGGCATAGATGCCGCCCTTGGGATCGGGATTGATGTCGATCTCCAGGCTGCGCACGCCCAGGTTCAGCTGGGTTTCCAGGCTGGGGTGGCTGTACTTCAGTAATTCCGAGGCCGACATGCTGTTCGGATGCTCTTCCTGGAACAGGGCGCGCGCCGCCGGTGGCATTTTCTCGATGAAGCTGCTGAAGTCGGGGGCCTTTTCTTCAAACAGCTTTTCCATCTGCGGATCGAGTCCTTGTCCGTAGCTGTTGTGGGTGCCGAGCACCTGCAACCGGTTGATCTTCATGTCGGCCGGCAACTGTGGCGCTTCGACTGCGTAGGCGGATGGGCAGAGCAGGCAGGCCAGGATAAGTGTGTGCAGTTTCATGATGTATTGGTTGTTAGTAATTAGTAGTTGTAGTTGGCAAAAATACCTACCGTGCGTACGGCGTTGGGCGAGGTGTAGTGCAGCAGGCCGAGTGTCCCGTATTGCTGATAGCCGGTAGAGAAATAACGGTTGAGCAAGTTGCGCGCATACAGGCCGAATTCGAAGGCGCTGTCATGCGGTGCAAATGTCAGGCGTGCGTTGACCAGGCCGTAGCCGGGCACTTCCGAATAGGCTGGCTGGCCGACCACGGTCCACAGTTTGCTGCGAAACGCATAGTCCGCATGTGCTTTCATGGTCAGCTTGCCGCCGACTTCGGTCTGGTAGTTGACGCCCACATTGCCCGCCCAGCGCGGGGCATTGGTCAGGCTGGTGTTGGTGTAGTCGGTCTTGCTGTCGTAGACGTAGTCGGTGAACTTGGCGGCCGTGTAGGTCAGTGCGCTATTGAAGGTCAGCGCGGGTGCGGCGCGCCAGGTAGCGCTCACTTCGGCGCCGCCGCTGCGCAGGCCGCCGGCGTTGCCGATCACCGCTTGCAGTGTCGGGCTGCCGGGGATGCTCGTGAGGATGGTGGTCTGGAAGTCCTTGAATTTTTCCAGGAACAGGTCGGCGTTCAGGCGCAGCGTACGGTTCAGCAGTTCCGACTTGATGCCCAGCTCGTAGCTCTTCACCGTCTCTTCGTGGTAGGGATCGTATTTGTTGCCGACAAAGGCGATCCCGGCTGGCTTGTAGCCGGTGGTGTAGTTGGCGTACACCATGGTGTCCTTGCTGAGCTGGTATTGCGGCGAAATCCGGTACGAGAAGTTGTGGCCGGACACCGAACCCTCAGGATAGAGCGGCGGCGCACTGGTGGCGACGAAGGTGTTGTTCACGCCCGTGATCGGCTCGCTGGGCGTGTTGATATAGCGCAGCGACTGGCTGTTGCGGTCCTGCGTGTAGCGACCGCCCAGCGCCAGGCTCGCTTGCGGCGTCAAGTTGAATTTCAGCTGGCCGAACGCCGCTGCCGTGGTGTTGCGGGTGTTGAACAGGGAAGTGTTGCCATCTTCACCGATGGCGCCCGTCAGCGCGTACAACTGCGTGCGCGGCACGCCGGTGGGCGAGACCAGCGGTGCGCCCAAGGTAGCCCATTGCAACTGGGTTTGCTGGGCGTCGAGCTGGTTCCAGAACAAGCCACCCACATATTCGGCAAATTGCCCGGTCGCGGAGGCCAGGCGCAATTCCTGGCTATATTTGCTGGTGCCCAGCGCGCCCTTGTTGTAGGGCACGTAGGCAAAGATATTGCTTGGAACCAGGTCGGCTGGCGTGTCGTTGTCGTAGGTGGAGGCGCGATAGGCGGTGATCGAGGTCAGCGTCGCGCCGTTGCCGAGCTGGTAGCGCAGGCGCAAGGAGCTGCCCCATTCCTCGCTGGTAGTCTGGCCGAAGGAGGAATCGGCGCTGTCGGCATTGCGTGGACCAGGAGTAACGCCGTTGGCGATCTCGGCAGCGGTGACGGCGGCTGGCGCGCCGGAAACAGCTGTACGAATATTGCTGTCCCAGTGATGTTGGTAATCATTCGACAGTGTCACCTCCAGGTCACGGCTGGGATTGAACAGCAGGCGCGCACGGTAGCCCCGTTCGCTGACGCTACCAAGCGTGCGCTTAAGCGTGGTGTATCTGCCGTAGCCATCCTGGCCCTGCTCGAAGGCCGAGATGCGCAAGGCGCTGCTGTCGCCCAGCGGCAGGTTCAGCGTTGCGTTATAAGTATGATCGTTGCGCTGGCCATAGCTGACGCCGGCGTTGAGGCTGGTGGCGCCGATTTCGGGCTTGGCCGTGTTGACCGACATCACCCCCGAGGTGGCGTTCTTGCCGAACAGCGTGCCTTGCGGCCCCATCAGCACATCGACACGCGCGATGTCGACCAGTCCGATCAGGCCGTTGGCGCGCTGGGCGTCCATCACCACATCATCGACCACCACACTGACCGATTTGGCGTTGGAAAAATCGAAGCTTTCGCTGCCGACGCCGCGAATCTGGAAGGCGGCACCCTGCGTGGGATCGTACTGCAGGCTGGGCACCAGGTATTGCAGGTCGGTCAAGGAGTGATAGCCGGAATCTTCCAGTGCCTTGCCAGTGACCACGCTGACGGCAATCGGTACGTTTTGTACATTTTCACTACGTCGCTGCGCCGTCACGATGACATCCGGCAATTCAGTCGATGACTGGTCTTGCGCGGATGCGGCGGCGCAGCTGACGGCGGCACAAGCGAGCACCAGGCCGCGGCAAGGGGTTGAGATTGACATGCTTTCCTCAGGAATGAGTCGATGAAAGCTTTACTGTATCAATCCAATATGACCGCAAAATTACACTTGTACGAAAATATTTTACGTTTAAATAGGGTTTTTTTGAAAATGAAAGACGGATGGTCGAGTTGTGTCAGGCGCGCTGCGCCCAATCGATGACGCTGCCGAAGGCCTGGTTAATCGCTAGCCGGGCAGTTTCGCCGGGCGGCAGGGTATTGGCCAGGCCGATCAGGCCGATGGACATGATCTGCGCCGCCAGCCAGTCCAGCCCCGAGGCATCGGGCGCCAGCTGGGGTAACAGTTTGACCAGATTGATGCCGCGCCGGCGCCGCATGTCGGCCGCGCAGGGAGCCAGCCGGGGCAGACGCGTGGCGGCGATGGCGACGGCAAAGGTGGCGCGGCCGACATCGAGTCCGTGCTGGTCGCCTGCGCTTGACAGCTGCTTGCCGGACAGCTCGGCCTGGTCTACTGCAATCAGCAGGTGCGAGATGATGTATTCCAGCCCGGCGATCACCAGATCGTGCTGGGTCGGAAAGCGATAGCTGAGCGTGGTATGCGGCACACCGGCTTCGGCGGCAATGGCGCGGTGCGTCAGGCCGCTGACACCACGCGCTGACAACTGCATGGCGCAAGCATGGGCTGCGCGCCCCGGCCAGCCGGCGCTCAGGTCGGCGCCCTGAATGACGGATGGTTCGCCCGCCTGATATTCCAGTGCATCGAACACCAGCGAGAACAAGGCCGTATCGCCGCTCTCGTCCGGCCGTTTGCTCAGTCCGGAAAACAGCCGGCGCAGGCACAGGCGACGCAGCAGGCGGTAAGGCGGCGCATGATTCAATAGCACGCTATAGGCCAGTTCATCGATGAAATAGCCCGCCAGCCAGCCGCTGTCGAGCAGGGCGGCGGGGAGCGCCGCGCGCGTGCCGAACTCGTGCCAGAACTGCCGGCGTGCCTGCAGCCATGGCGTAAACGCCGCGTGCACCGTCTCGTCCCAGGTCGACGCCTGTGCCAGTTCGACAAACAGCTGCGACAGCGGACGCTGGCGCACCGCCAGTTCTTCCAGGATGATTTCTGCCAGGTCGGCAGCAACGGCCGGCGCCAGCACTTCCAGCGTGACGAGGTCGCGGCGCCAGGCTGTGAACAGCCGCAGCTCTTCAGCCAGTGCCGCCTTGCAGATGGCCGTGATCACATCGGCACGCGCACCAATGTGATTGCTGAGCACCGTGACCGACACCGCCAGGCTTTCTGCCAGCGGCCGCAAGGTCAAGCCAGCCAGGCCTTCGGCGGCGGCGATGCTGCAGGCAGCCGCCAACAATGCTTGCGCGGTGGGGGGCTTGCCGCGTTTGCGTGCGGCGGGAGCTTCTGCCTGGTAATCCATTGGACGCATCGTAAAATATCTTCCTGTTTCTTTTCTGGATAGGCTTGCCATCGCTGGCCGGGTTGCCGATCAGGCCGGCCAGCGTCATTTTTGATATGATACGCACCTGCTGGTGTTTTATAGCCAGAATGTTCCACTCGGCCGTAGTCGCCTACCCCACGGCCTGCCCTTCGTGACGAAGGGGAAAGCCCTTGCGCCATAGCCTACTCTCTTATTAGTTATCATCTTCATTGCTGATGCTAGCTCGTCGCCATCCTGTCGCGCAACGAGCTGACCCAAGTGAAGATTCATTATGTACAGCGATAAACCAATGCAACAAGACCTTCAGTCCCCAGTAGGGGAAGCCCAAAAATCCAAGGTTGACACTGGTCGCCGGATGAGCGTCGCCCCGATGATGGACTGGAGCGACCGCCATTGCCGCAAGTTCCACCGCGAAATCACGCGCCATACCTGGCTCTACACGGAAATGGTGACCACCGGTGCGCTGGTCTACGGCGACGTGGAGCGCCATTTGCGCTTCAACGAGGAAGAGCATCCGGTGGCGCTGCAGCTGGGCGGCAGCGATCCCAAGGATTTGGCCATCAGCGCCAAGCTGGGCCAGCAATGGGGCTATGACGAAATCAACCTGAACTGCGGCTGTCCGTCCGAGCGGGTGCAAAAGGGGGCGTTTGGCGCCTGCCTGATGGCCGAGCCGCAACTGGTGGCCGATTGCGTGAAAGCCATGCGCGACGTGGTCACGATCGACGTCACGGTCAAACACCGCATCGGCATCGATGACAGCGAGTCCTACGACTTCGTGCGCGATTTCGTCGGCACCGTGGCCGACGGCGGTTGCGCCACGTTTATCGTGCATGCGCGCAATGCCATCCTGAAAGGCTTGAGCCCGAAGGAAAACCGCGAAGTGCCGCCGCTGAAATACGATTACGCCTATCGCTTGAAGCGCGACTTCCCGCAGTTCGAATTCATCATCAATGGCGGCATCAAGACCCTGGACGAGATCGACCTGCACTTGCAGCACCTCGATGGCGTGATGCTGGGCCGCGAGGCTTATCACAACCCCTATGTGATGGCGCAGTTCGACCAGCGTTATTACGGTGATGAAACGCCCGTGAAAACCCGCGAGCAAGTGCTCGAAGCGATGATTCCTTATATTAGTGCGCAGCTGGCAAAAGAGGGTGGCCGTCTGAAGCTGAACAGCATCACGCGCCATATGCTGGGCCTGATGCAAAACCTGCCGGGTGCGCGCAGCTTCCGCCAGACTTTGTCCGACTCGAAGAAGCTCGCTTCGGGCGACCCGCGTTTGCTGCTTGAGGCAGCGGCGCGTTTGCCTGCGTATGGCTGAAAGCATGATCCAGGCTTGATATCACTCCATGCGGCCGGGCGTTCAGTCCCGGCCCATCGGCCTCTGCGCCGCATTTTCCATCACTTCCCGCCACTGCCATTTATTGTAAAACTGGCATAAATAATTTTCTCATATGTTGTAAATGCGCATTTTCGGCGCACGCTTGCACGCCTGTGGGGCATTTCAGCTTGGCAAGAAACGGTGATGTTGTCATTTCCCCGAAGAAAGTTAATCTGCAATTTATTCAGGCAGTTATTGCTTGCTTTGAGGCAAAATTTACACCTATAATTGATTATAGACAAATATTTCTCAAATGAATTTTTGATGTTGCTACGGCTATTAAGCATATCGATTATTTAATATGCGGAACAAATTGCATTCGCAGTCACTGCTAGTTCAGAGGGTTGGGAATACCAGGAAATACCTTTGGGCTGCGTGCGGCCGGATACCGCGAGCAGCCGGGCAGGCCACTGGTGGATACCGGTGACACGCAGCCTTCGTCTTGTCGTGCCGGGCAAAATTCTTATCAATAGTTTCATTTACGAAGAGCCGAAATGAATTTAGCAAAAATGAAGGTTGGTACACGTCTGGGCCTGGGATTCGCCCTGGTGCTGGTGTTGTTGGTGGCCGTCACGGTGGTCGGTATTGCACGCATGGCGCAGATCCAGGAACGTCTCGATCACGTGATCGAGGTCAACAACGTCGTGACCCGCCTGGTGACCGACATGCGGACCAACGTCAGTGACCGCATCACTTCGCTGCGTATTTTGACCTTGATGACGGATGCGGGCGATATGGAACCAGAAATGGCGCGTATCAAGACGCAGACTACAACTTATCAGGACGCACAGAAAAAGCTGGAGGCGCAATTCGCCCTCGAAGCAACGGCCGAGGAAAAAACCTTGCTCGCGTCGATCAAGGAATATGAGGCAGCGGCCATGCCGGCTATCGGCAAGGCATCGGCCTTGTGGCTGGCCAATGATGCAGAAGGCGCCACGCGCGTGATGATCAAGGAAATCCGTCCGGTGCAAAAGAAATGGATAGAAGCGCTGGAGCAATTGACCACCCTGGAAGACAAATTGAATGCGCAAATGCAGCAGGATGCCCGCACGGCGTTCGACAGCGCCCGTTTGTTCATGATCATCCTCGGCGTGCTGGCGGTAGGGATGGGCGTGGCAGCGGCACTGGTGATTACCCGTGGCTTGCTCAAGCAGCTGGGCGGCGAACCGGATTACACGGCATCGATCGCCGGCAGCATCGCCAATGGCGACTTGTCGATCGGCATCCATACCCAGCCTTCGGACAATTCCAGCCTGCTGGCGGAAATGAAGGAAATGCGTAACAGCCTGGTCAATATCGTGGGCCAGGTACGTGTCGGTACGGAAACCATCGGTACGGCCTCGCGTGAAATCGCCGCCGGCAACCTGGATTTGTCGTCGCGTACGGAAATGCAAGCGAGCGCGCTGGAAAAAACCGCCTCGGCGATGGAAGAACTGACCTCGACCGTGAAACAGAATGCAGACAATGCACGTGAAGCCAACAAGCTGGCCGCCACCGCATCGGATGTGGCGCTGAAGGGCGGCTCGGTGGTGTCGCAAGTGGTCGATACCATGAGCTCGATCAACGAATCGGCCAAGAAGATTGTCGACATCATCGGCGTGATCGATGGCATCGCTTTCCAGACCAATATCCTGGCATTGAATGCGGCCGTCGAGGCGGCGCGTGCTGGCGAGCAAGGCCGTGGCTTTGCCGTGGTGGCGTCCGAAGTGCGTAACCTGGCCCAGCGTTCGGCTGGCGCGGCGAAAGAAATCAAGACCCTGATCGATGACTCGGCCGAGAAGACCGAGCGCGGTACGCGCCTGGTCGGCCAGGCCGGCGTGACGATGGGCGAAGTGGTCGACAGTGTGCGCCGCGTAACCGACATCATGAGCGAGATCGCCAGCGCGAGCCAGGAGCAAAGCGCCGGTATCGCCCAGGTCAATCTGTCCATCATCGAAATGGATGGCATGACGCAGCAAAATGCATCGCTGGTGGAAGAAGCGGCTGCTGCAGCGCAAAGCCTGCAAGACCAGGCGGCCGAACTGGCCCACGTGGTCAGCATCTTCAAGCTGGTGGAAGGCGAAGAAAAGCCGAGCGCCTACGTACCGGTGCAGGCCGAGCCGAAAGCGGCGCCCGTGATCGCACGCAAGCCGGCAGCAGCATTGCGTCCAGTCAAGTCGCTGGCACGCAAGACGGAAGTGGCTGCACCAGCGGCGCCTGCGCCGGCGCCGAAGCGCGCGGCTGCCAGCACCAGTAATGACGAGTGGGAAGAATTTTAAGGTTGGTTTTATATTCGGTTGCAAGCACATCGGGCTATGTAGAACGTAACTGCTGTGTTTGATAATTCTGATAATTATGGGGAAGCAAATGTTTAAAAAAATGCGTTCGATGAGTGTGGCTGCAGCACTGCTGGTTTCTGTTTCTTCCGCTGCATTTGCAGCCGAGGTGCCAGCAACATTCGATTCGAAAAACTGCAAGGCCGACTATCCAAAAGCCTCGCTGATGAACGAGGAACAAGGCACGGTCACGATGTCCTTCCTGGTCAACGCCGACGGCAGTGTTGCTGATTCGAAAATTGACAAGAGCAGCGGATTCAAGAATCTGGACAAGGCCGCGATCAAGGCGCTGTCCGCCTGCAAATTCAAACCGGGCACCAAGGATGGCGCAGTAGCGCAAACCTGGACCAAGGTAGACTACGCCTGGAAGCTGGACTAATGACACCTGACAAAACCTGCTGCGCGTCGGTATAGCTAGCCTGCGATGCTCACCACCTCGGCGGCCCCGTACTAAGTACGGTTGTGCTTCCTAGCCACCTCTCCCTTCCGCTCGCTACGGTTTTGTCAGGCGTTTTAGCGTGAGATTATATTTGCTACCGTCATGGGGCAGCGTCTGATAGCAGACGCTGCCCCTAGTCTTATGTGTGCCGCTTATGTGCGCGAGGGTACGGCGCCATGGCGTGCTTCTGTTACTCTAAGCCCATACCCCCACGAGAAGAGGTCCATCATGCATTGCACCCTGAAACTTTCCATTGTTGCCAGCATTGCCGTGGCCGTGGCCGTGGCCTTGCCCGGCTGCGCCAGCCTGGGCACGCCCGTCGGTCTGGAAGCCGGGCAGACTGTTGCCGTCGTCAATAGCCTGAGCTGGGACAATCCCCTGAGCGGCAAGCGCGATGGTGTGCGTACCAGCTGGCCCTTGAAGAGTGGCAAGGTCGCCGCTGAATATTTTCCGCTGGCGCAGTTGAAGCAGTGCGATGCCGATAACAAGGTTTGTGCCTGGGGCGTGATGCGGGCCTGGCGCGACGCTCCCACGTTCAGCTATGTGCAAGGCGGCGTCAATGTATCGCTGGCACTGGAAATGGACGTGGCGCGGCGTCAGCAGGCGCGCCAGGGCGAAGTGCAGACTTCCATGACGATCCCGCAGGATGTCTCGGCACTGGAGCTCAAACGCCAGCTGCGTCCCGCCTTGAGCCTGAAGTATGGCAAAGTGGAGCAGGTCGACCTCGAATACGGCGTGCGCTATCAAGTTTGCGTGCAGCGCTACGATGCAGCCGGGAAAGTGATCGATCGTTGTGAGATTCCCTATATCTGATGCTGCTTTAGCACGGGGAATCTCTGAAAGAATGCGCGCTGGAGCTGCTTTGTGGCGGCGCCGCCACGTTTCATGTTGCACTCTGCGTAGCGGTGTAACAATAGGTAAATGCACAGCAAAGGCGCGCGTTATTTCTTATAGTACTTAGTTAGAGATAGGAGAATTTCGATGAAAACCTTGTTGGCAGTAATTTCGCTGGCCGCCCTGGGTGGGTGTGCAGTAGTGCCCGCTGGTCCTGCCTATTACGGCACGCGTGCCCCGCAAGCGGCATACAATCCGTATGAATGGCATACCGTGTCGTCCACCCCGGTAGTGCAGAACAGCACTGTTGTGAGTACCCCTAGCGTGCAATATACGGATCAACCTGTCTATGTGCAGCAACAGCCTGTGTATGTCGAACAGCCTGTCTATGTACCGGCGCCCGTGTATGCGCAGCCCTACTACTATAACCCGCCTGTGTCGGTCGATCTGATATTCGGCTTTGGCGGCGGCTATCGTGGCGGTTGGGGTGGTTACCGTGGCGGCTGGGGCGGCGGCTATCGCGGTGGTTGGGGACGCGGCCGCTGGCGTTGATCGCAGCTGATAAAACCTGCTGCGCCGGTTTTGTCAGATGTTATAAGTCATAAAGCAGGCGTCCGTCTCAATGAAAGTAGATCGACGCCTGATGTAACACGTCCACCGAGCACAGCAGGTACATCGCCAAGCCTGCCAGACCTATTTGCAAGGCGCCGAAGCTGATGGGGATGAGGCGGGACATGTCGTACTCCTGATGGCTGGCGGTTTGTCTGGTGACTATGTTTCCATCTTAAAATTATTTGATGCCTACAGGAATCAGATGAATGTCCGCCGCCATGTAGGACAACTGCCCGCCGCTGATGAGCTAGCTTGCGCTTGACGGCCCTTAGCGGCCCTTCCAGCGCACCACCGTATCTTCTGGCGCCGTGTCGAGCAGGTTTGAAATGGTCAGCCAGTGCGTGAGGCGTTCGGGTTGCTTGATATTGATGCCCATGCCATCGATGATGCCCACCTGTTCCAGCAAACGCGCATCCAGTTTTGCCTTGGACACCGTGGGCGCGCCCATGACCATGCGGTCATAGGCCTTGCGCGCCTTGTTTTCCCATTTGTGCAGGCTGCTGTCATCGAAGCGGTTGCCTTCGAAATACACGGTCAGCGTGCCATCCAGATTGCCGAAGCCGACGATGCCGGCGCCCTTGCGTATGGTGGTCGTGTTGTTGATATCAAAGTCGGCCGTCGGCACAAAAATGCCGGCCCGGCCATCGATGTCAGGACGTCCCACGGGAGTTTCCTTGCCGTAGGAGCTAGTTTCGGTGATGGTTTTCTCTACAGACATAGTGCGTACTGGGCGCCCGGAACCGTAGCGCAAACGCTGCCGGCGGCGCCACCTCTCCTGTTCAATGGTGCGTGTGGTTAGCAAGGCTGGATGCAGCTTGGGCCTGGCGATATTGCTGATTGCCTGATCTGGATGATTGCGGGATCCGCCACGCCTATTGTAGTCCCAATTTAATTCTTTTGTGCAACATTCTGACGCTGCTATCCCGTGCCTGCAGACGAAAAAAAGCCGCCCGGCAGCGGTTGCCGGGCGGCTAATTCGAGGTGCATCGCAGGAGCTTTATGCCTGGCGCTTGCGGCGCGCCACGAAACCCATCAAGCCCAGGCCCAGCAGCAACATGGCGTAGGTTTGCGGCTCAGGTACGGCCGATACCAGCGACACCTTGTCCAGGTAAGAGCCGTAAGTTGGCGCGGAGACGGGGCCGACCGATTCAAAGCGCAGCACGGTCGAGGAACCCAGGGCGCTGAGGCTTTGGCTATACGTCTGCCACACGCCGTTGGTGTTGCCGCTCAATGGGCCAGGCGTCAGCAGGGTGTTGCCCCAATACACATTCATCAGGCTATTTGCGCCGCCTGGGGTGTCAGGACGGCCCGAATAAGAAAACGACAGGATGTAAGTACCGCCCGCCGTGGTGGAGACGGTTTGCGATACCGATGCGAGGCGGTTGCTATTCAATTCCAGGTATTGCGTGCCATCGGCCGCGACCGGATTGAAGCCGCTCAAGCCACCCTGGGTGGCGCCTTTCTGGATTTCAAATGCCGCGTTGCCGCTGACCGAGGAGGTCCAGCCAGTGACGGCGCTGACCTGCGCATACGGTGTACTGATTTGATTGTCTTCAAAGCTGCCGTTGACCACCAGATTGGTCGCGGCGTGGGTGGTGCCGGCGGCGGCCAGAGTGGCCAGTGCGGCGATTTTCAGCAGGGTAGCAGGCGTCTTCATGATGGTTTTATCTCTTGTTTGATGATTAAGTTAATTTCCTAAATGACATTTAAAGAATATCACCAAAAATCACCAAAAGAACAAACGCTCGCTAAAAAAAAGTGCAATTGTGAAATCGTTTATATCCGTATGGAAATTGATTTCCAAAGTGAATTAATTAAAGTGCAGGCTCAGAGTGGCCAGCGCTGTTATCTCAATTGCATCAGAGTAATTTTGTAACATTGGGGCGAAAAAAAACCTGCACCAAAACAACAGTGGTGCAGGTTTTTGTAGCGTGCCGGGTAGCCCGGAGGCTATCGATCTGATCAGTGTGCAGTCAATTCCTCGCTTAAAACGCCAACCTGCCTTGCAGATACACCATGCGCGGTGCGCCGACCATCTTGCCCAGGTTGCTGTCGGAAGTGCGCGTGAAGTAGCTCTTGTTGGTCAGGTTGTTGGCGCCAGCCACCAGTTCCAGTCCTTTTTGCCCTGGCACTTTCCATTTCACCTGGGTATTCCAGGTGCGGTAGCCGGGGATGATGCCTAGGTTGCCGGCAGCGTTTTCCAGCACGGTATTGGCTTCATCGGCAAACTGACGGCTTTGGTGCGTGGTCGACAAGTCAAAGCCCCAGGCGCCCTGCTGGTAATGGGTGCCCAGCGTATCGGTGTTGCGCGAATAGAAGGACACATCGTTGTCCGCATTCACGCCATCTTGCAAAGTGGCCTTGGTATAGGTGTAGGTGGCATAGGTGCTGAAACCCGCCAATGGACCCCGATCATCGAAGTGGTAGTCCACCGCCGTTTCCAGGCCACGATGATGGGTCGCGCCAATATTGAAGAAGATGGTATTGATGCCGCTGCCGACCGACTGGATCTGGTTGTCGAACTTGATATTGAACAGAGTCGCTTCGGCCGACAGTTGCGCGCTTTTCCAGCGCGCGCCCAGTTCCGCCGTTTTCGCCAGTTCCGGTTGCAGCGGATTATTCGCCGACTGCGAGTTGAGCTGGGTGTTTTGCACGGCGCCAAACGAGCTGTTGTAGTCGGTGAACAGGGTCACATTACTGTTCAGCAAGTAGGCGACATTGATCGATGGCAGGGCCTTGTTGTTGAGCAGGGCGATTTCCTGGTCGCTCGGTATGTGATTGACGCGCACCGTCTTGATATGTTCGTAGCGCACGCCCGGCGTGATGCGCCAGGAGTTGATGGCGATCTTGTCGTCGATATACAGCGATTGCGCATCGGTGGAGTTATTGGCGAAGGCCGTCGGCGCCAGTTGCGCGTTGGTGGCGAGCACCGTGTTGTAGACGGTCTCGTCAGCACGCTCCCTCAGATAGCGGTAGCCGACGGTAACGTCCTGCGATACCTTGCCGGTGCTGAAGCGCTGCGTGTAGCGCGGCTCGATGGCGATGGTTTCATAGTTGCGCGGCTGGTGGCCCAGGTTCGCGCCGTTGATCAAGGTACTCTGGCGCGAGCTGGTGTTGTAATAGCTGCGGATTTCAAATTCTTGTGTATCGGAAATGGAGTTCAGATAGCCGATATCAAACGCCGTGCGGTCGCCGCTCCAGAAGTCGGTCGGGCGCGTATTCTGGTAGGGATTGGCCTTGTATTGGGCCACAGTCAGGCCGCCTGGCGTGCGCGAATTGACATCATAGTAGGACAGCTTGCCGTAGATTTCGGAAGTCGGGCTCAGGTCATAGTGGTACTTGATCGCGAAATCGTTGACCTTTTCATCGCTGCCCACGCGCCAGTCGCTGCCGCGCACGCCCGAATACAGCAGGGCCAGGCCCAGGCCATTGTCGAGCTGGCCACCGGCAAACACGCTGTACTGCTGGTTTTGTCCCGTTTCGCTATAGCTGTTGTAGCGCACGCTGGCGTCGCCCGTGATGCCTGGCGTGTTGGGAATCGCGCGCGTCTTGAAGTTGATGATACCGCCCACGTTCTGCGGGCCGAAGCGTACGGCGCCACCGCCGCGCACCACGTCGACTGTCTCGATATTGGCCAGGCTGACGGGAGCGAACGACAGTTGCGGCTGACCATAGGGCGCCACCGCCATCGGTATGCCATCGAGCAATACCGTACTGCGCGGCGAATAACGCCCGGCCAGGCCGCGCACGCCAATATTGAGCGAGACGGCGCTGCCGGAACTGCCCGAGTTATCGCTGATCTGCACACCGGGAATACGGCGCATCACATCGCTGAGGCTGGTGGCGCCCGAATTCTGGATGGCATCCTTTTGCACCACAGTGCGCGCGCCGGCAAAGTTCTTGGTGCTGGCCGACATGGTAGTGCCCAGCAAATTGCTGCTTACCTGGATCGCTTCCAGCACCGGGCCGGCATTATCGGCGCTGCTGCCCGGCGCGGCGCTATTGTCGGTGGCGGCTACGGCAGTGGTATCGGAACTGATATTGCTGGCATCCTCCGCATGGGCCGCATACGGCATGGCCAGGCAGGCGAGGGCGATGGCCAGCGCGCCAGGGCGCAGTGTCAGGGAGTGGTTATAAGGTGCGGCGGCCATGCAGTGCTCCGGTGGAAAAGGTTGCGCAGACGGTGGGACGGCGCAACGCAAGGTGATATGGCGTGGCGTAGGCATCCGGCGGCTAAAGGATGAGAATGATAATGATTCTTATTTTTATCGTCAATGACACAAACTACGTAGATTTGCAGGCAAGTCACTGTCCATGCGGGGTTTAGATGCTATCCAGCTACTCCTCTGGGGTGCGGCAGCATCCTCGGACCTTCTTGTATACTGCCGTTTTTGCAGCCGTTGGACGTGAAGGCACTATGAGCTATCTAATGGAAAACAAGGCGGAAACGACGCCACCGGAGCGCCGCCATACGGATGCCGCGCAATCGGAAGGCAAGCGCCAGTTGCACCTGCTGGTGGTGGACGACAATCAGGAAGTGGGCGAAACGCTGGCCCTGCTGCTGGAAACTTTTGGCCACCAGGTAGTGGTGGTGCGCAACTGGCAGATGGCTGCCGAGCAAGTCAAACTACGCGTACCCGACGCCGTCTACCTCGACATCGAAATGCCCGGCATCAGCGGCATCGAAATCGGCCGCCGCCTGCGCAACAATCCCGACACCGCCAACGCCGTGCTGATCGCCGTCACCGGCCACAGCCTGCCCATGTATATGGACGACGCGCTGACGGTAGGCTTCCGCCATTTCCTCGTCAAACCGGTGCGCATGGAAGACCTGGCGACGACGGTGGAGTCGGTGCTGGCGGGGTGATCAGTGTGTTGCTCATGTTTGCGCTATACCCTGCGATCGCCGATAGGGTAGAATTCAGACTGTATTCTGTCCACTACACAAGCAAGGAGCCATCATGTCCCTGGCAGAGCAGATCAGACCCATTACCTACCTGAAGTCCAGCGCAGCGGAAATCGTCAAGGAATTTGCCGTCAATCCCGAACCCATCATCATCACCCAGAACGGCGAAGCCAAGATGGTGGTGATGGACATCAATGAATATGAAAAGCAACAAGAAACAATGGCCCTGTTGAAGTTGCTGGCGTTAGGAAAGAAAGAGTTCAAGGAAGGAAAATTTAGCGATGCTGAAGCATTTCTTGACGAGATGGACGACTGATCGTGACCAGAAGAATCGTTATTCTTGATAGCGCCAAGGAGGAGTTCAGGGATATCAAGGCTTATGTCAAAAGGCAGTTCGGAGACACTGTCTGGAGCACGGTCAATGCCGAATACAAGCACTCTTTCCAGCTCATCAAAGCCAATCCGAAAATCGGCCATGTGATTGACGGCTTGAGAGAGCTCGGCACCAGCAACATTCGATACACCTTGGTCAGGCAGACAAGGATAGTTTATGAGTTCGACGATAGTTTGGTACTGATACACATGTTTATCAGTACTAAGAGAGACTTCAGGACGCATCTGTTTAAAAGACTGCTTCAGCAATAAGTTAAGCTGTCTTCGCAGTACCCGTTAAAGTGCTGCCAGAAATGAAAAAAGGATTACAAGCCTAAGCATGTAACCCTTTTCTTTACTACGCATTCTGTGGGGTGGCTGATGGGGCTCGAACCCACGACAACAGGAATCACAATCCTGGACTCTACCAACTGAGCTACAGCCACCACTGTCTTACTAATCTGCTTCACTACTTCAGCTATTTAGCTGTTTTGCTGAACAGGTGCCGAATTATACAAAGGATTCGGCAAAGTGGCAAATCTAAATCCAGTCTTTTTTCATTATTCGAAAGATTGCCTGTAAACCCTGCTTTTCCCTATACGGACAGATGTTCCACCGGGGGATGCAAGTCCAGCAATCCGGCAAATGCTTGCGCCAGCATATCGACCCCGGCCGTCGTATAGCCGCGCAGCTGCGGTGCAGGGTTGCCGTCGCGCCGCAAGCCGGCCGCATCCAATAAGCGGGCCAGTTGCCGCGCGACCGCTTCGCCCGTATCGACCAGGGTGATTGGGCTAGCCGTATGGGCGCGCACCGTGCGTTCGATGGCGTCTTGTACGAAGGGGTAGTGGGTGCAGCCGAGCACCAGCGTATCGACGCCTTGTGCCAGCAGCGGCGCGATGTAGCGTTCAAGCATGGCGCTGGTGGCGTCGTTGCTGTCCTGGCCCAGGGCGCATTGTTCGATCAGGTCGACCAGGCCGACGCAGGGCTGCAGCAGGAATTGCGCCTGGCTGGCGGCGCTGATCTGTTCGCGCAGCAAGAGGAACTTTTCGCCGGACAAGGTGCGGCTGGTGGCCAGCACGCCGATCTTGCCGTTGCGCGTCAAGGCGGCGGCAGGTTTCAAGCCGGGTTCGACGCCCACCAGCGGTAATTCAGGGTAACGCGTCCGC
This sequence comes from Janthinobacterium saanense, assembly GCF_014200675.1. GTDB lineage: Bacteria > Pseudomonadota > Gammaproteobacteria > Burkholderiales > Burkholderiaceae_D > Janthinobacterium. Next base: position 244,045 of record NZ_JACHCI010000003.1, read on the forward strand.
AGCGCCTTGATGGCGGCCACGGTGGCCGTGTTGCAGGCCACCACGATGGCCTTGGCGCCTTGGGCCAGCAGATAGGCGGCGATCGCCAGTGAACGGTCTATCACTTGCTGCTCCGTCTTGTCGCCATACGGCGCGTAGCCGGAATCGGCAAAGTAGATCAGGTCTTCCTGCGGCAACTGCGTGCGGATATGGCGCAGCACCGACAGGCCGCCCACGCCGGAATCGAAGACGCCGATGGGGCTGCCAGGGTTGGTGTCGCTTGAAGTCAAAGTCATATAGGGCTGAAGGGATAAAAAAACGCCGCGCTAGGTTGCCGCGCGGCGTTCATGGTAGTGCTTGTTTAAGCGACAGTCACGGGAATCTTGCTGACGCTATTGAGTTGCTCGATCTTTGCCTGCCATTCTTTCGGACCCGTGTTGTGCACCGAAGTGCCTTTCGAGTCCACGGCCACCGTCACCGGCATGTCGACCACGTCGAATTCATAGATCGCTTCCATGCCCATGTCGGCAAAGCCCAGCACTTTGGCGCCCTTGATGGCTTTCGACACCAGGTAGGCGGAACCGCCGACGGCCATCAGGTAGGCCGATTGGTGTTTCTGGATAGACTCGATGGCGACCGGGCCGCGCTCGGCCTTGCCGATCATGGCGATCAGGCCGGTTTTTTCCAGCATCATATCGGTGAACTTGTCCATGCGGGTGGCCGTCGTCGGGCCGGCTGGGCCGACCACTTCATCGCGTACCGGGTCGACCGGGCCGACGTAGTAAATCACGCGGTTCTTGAAGTCGACTGGCAATTCCTCGCCCTTGGCCAGCATGTCCTGGATACGTTTGTGGGCAGCGTCGCGGCCGGTCAGCATCTTGCCGTTCAACAGCAGGGTCTGGCCTGGCGTCCAGGAAGCAACTTCTTCCTTGGTCAGGGTGTTGAGGTCCACGCGTTTGGATTTTTCCGTGTCCGGCGCCCAGCTCACATCTGGCCAGGTCGACAGCGGTGGCGGGGTCATGTAGGCAGGGCCCGAGCCGTCCAGCACGAAGTGGCCGTGGCGGGTGGCGGCGCAGTTAGGAATCATGGCGACCGGTTTCGAGGCAGCATGCGTCGGGTACATCATGATCTTGACGTCCAGCACGGTGGTCAGGCCGCCCAGGCCTTGCGCGCCGATGCCCAGCGAGTTGATCTTGTCGCACAGTTCGATGCGCAGTTCTTCCAGCTTGTTTTGCGGGCCGCGTTGTTTCAGCTCATACATGTCGATGTCTTCCATCAACACTTCTTTTGCCATCAGCATGGCTTTTTCAGCCGTGCCGCCGATGCCGATGCCCAGCATGCCAGGCGGACACCAGCCGGCGCCCATGGTTGGCACGGTTTTCATGACCCAGTCCACCAGCGAATCGGATGGGTTCATCATGATCATCTTCGACTTGTTTTCCGAACCGCCGCCCTTGGCCGCCACTTTTACGTCAACGGTATGGCCTTCGACCAGTTCCATGTGCACCACGGCTGGCGTGTTGTCCTTGGTGTTCTTGCGGTCGAAATGCGGGTCGGCCACGATGGAAGCGCGCAGCTTGTTGTCATCGAAATTGTAGGCGCGGCGCACGCCTTCGTTGACGGCGTCGGTCACGGTGCCAGTAAAACCTTCGAAGCGCACGCCCATGCCGATTTTCAGGAAGACGTTGACGATGCCGGTATCCTGGCAGATCGGGCGCTTGCCTTCCGCGCACATGCGCGAGTTGGTCAGGATTTGCGCGATCGCATCCTTGGCCGCCGGGCTTTGCTCGGTCTCGTAGGCACGCGCCAGGTGCTCGATATAATCAGCAGGATGGTAGTAGCTAATGTACTGCAACGCTGCGGCGACGGATTCGATCAGGTCTTCTTGCTTTATGACAGTCATGGTGTTCTCGCGAGGGATAAGAAGGGTAAGACTTGTTACTGCATCAAAAAAAAGCCCACATGCCGCTGGCGGTCGTGGGCTTGAAGTTTAGTGGGGACGCGCCTGGTTTTGCGTCACGGTCATGATACGGTCCGTGTAGGCTATCGCCATGGCCGAAATGATGAAGACCATATGGATCACCGTTTGCGCAATGATCACGTCCAGCTTGTACGAACTGGCATTGATGAAAGTCTTCAGCAGGTGGATGGACGAGATGCCGATGATGGCCATGGCCAGCTTGGTTTTCAGCACAGACGCATTGACGTGCGACAGCCATTCCGGCTGGTCAGGATGGTCGTCCAGGTGCATGCGCGACACAAAGGTTTCATAGCCGCCGATGATGACCATGATCAACAGGTTCGAAATCATGACCACGTCGATCAGGCCCAGCACCACCAGCATGATGGACGTTTCATTGAGCTTGGTCGGCAGCGGCGCACCCGGCACGGCAACAGCCGTCAGCACGTGCTGCAGGGCTGCATCATTGCCGAACACGGCGCCGATCAGGTCCGACAGTTCGACCCAGAAATGGAATACATACACGCACTGGGCCAGGATCAGGCCCAGGTACAGCGGCAGTTGCAGCCAGCGCGACATGAAGATGAAGGCGGACAAGGGGTGCAACTTGCGTGGTATGGATTTTTTCTGGTCGTTCATTAAAGGTTCCTGAGATTAAAGCAATTTTTTGCTACGCCCGATATTTTACACGTGCTGGCAGGCAGTGCGCTTGGCCTTGATCTGGATTGTTGACCTTGATGAAAGACAAAGTGGTATTAACTATTCGGTACATTCTTTATTTTCCCATCAAAAATACTGTGCAGCGCCCCCTTGACGCCTGTTGCCGATGGCGATTACTGTTAGTGCTGACAGAGGAAACGCTGCATGTAAGGCGTCCGTAAGGCACTGCGCTTATCGTGTTGGCAAACACACTACACTGGAGACAAGCATGGCCGGTACAGAAAACCAAGGGCAGGGCACGCAGCAGCAAGGACCGGAAGAGTCGCGCGTATTTGATCCATCGGCGGCATTTGCCGCGCAAGCAACGATCTCTGGCATGGATGCCTACCACGCGATGGTGGCTGACGCCGAGCGCGACTACGAAGGTTTCTGGGCCAAGCTGGCGCGCGACAACCTGAGCTGGAAAAAGCCGTTCACCCGCACCCTGAACGAAGACAACGCGCCGTTCTACAAATGGTTCGAAGACGGCCAGTTGAATGTGTCGTACAACTGCCTGGACCGCAACATCGAAAATGGCCTGGGCGACAAGACCGCCATCATCTTCGAAGCCGACGACGGCACGGTTACCAAAGCCAGCTATAAAGAACTGCATGAAAAAGTCAGCAAGTTCGCCAACGGCCTGAAATCCAAAGGTATTGCCAAGGGCGACCGCGTCATCATCTATATGTCGATGTCGGTCGAAGGCGTCGCCGCCATGCAAGCCTGCGCGCGCATCGGCGCCACCCACTCGGTCGTGTTCGGCGGCTTCTCGGCCAAATCCTTGCAAGAGCGCATCATCGACGCGGGCGCCGTGGCCGTCATCACCGGTGACGAGCAACTGCGTGGCGGCAAGAAGCTGCCCTTGAAATCCATCGTCGACGAGGCGCTGGCGCTGGGCGGCTGCGAGTCCGTCAAAAACGTCATCGTCTACCAACGCACGGGCAGCGATCTGCCTATGCAGGCGGGCCGCGATACCTGGCTGCATGACCTGGTCGCAAACCAGAGCGCGCAATGCGAGCCGGAATGGGTGGATGCCGAGCATCCTTTGTTTATTCTGTACACCTCCGGCTCGACCGGTACGCCAAAAGGCGTGCAGCATTCCAGCGGCGGCTATTTGCTGTGGGCCGCGCTGACGATGAAATGGAGTTTCGACATCAAGCCCGACGACGTGTTCTGGTGTACGGCCGACATCGGCTGGGTGACGGGCCACAGCTACATCGCCTATGGCCCGATGGCCGTGGGCGCCACGCAAGTGGTATTCGAGGGTATCCCGACTTACCCGAACGCGGGCCGCTTCTGGGAAACCATCAAAAAGCATAAGGTCAGCATCTTCTACACGGCGCCTACGGCCATCCGTTCGCTGATCAAGGCTGCTGACGTGGATCCGAAAGTGCATCCGCAACACTATGACTTGAGCAGCCTGCGCCTGCTGGGCACGGTGGGCGAGCCGATCAATCCGGAAGCCTGGATGTGGTACTACAAAAACATCGGCGGCGAGAAGTGCCCGATTGTCGACACCTTCTGGCAAACGGAAACGGGCGGCCACATGATCACCCCATTGCCAGGCGCCACGCCGATGGTGCCCGGTTCCTGCACCCTGCCATTGCCCGGCATCATGGCCGCCATCGTCGACGAAGCGGGCCAGGACGTGCCGAACGGCCAGGGCGGCATTCTGGTGGTGAAACGCCCATGGCCATCGATGATACGCACCATCTGGAACAACCCGGACCGTTTCAAGTCCAGCTATTTCCCGGAAGAACTGGGCGGCAAGATGTACCTGGCCGGCGACGGCGCCATCCGCAACAAGGACACCGGCTACTTCACGATCACGGGCCGCATCGATGACGTGCTGAACGTTTCCGGCCACCGCATGGGCACGATGGAAATCGAATCGGCCCTGGTCGCCAACCCGCTGGTGGCTGAAGCGGCCGTAGTCGGCCGCCCGGACGACACGACCGGCGAGTCGATCTGCGCCTTCGTGGTCTTGAAGCAAGCCCGCCCCACCGGCGAGGAAGCGAAGAAGCTGGCGCTGGAGCTGCGCAACTGGGTCGGCAAGGAAATCGGCCCGATCGCGAAACCAAAAGAAATCCGCTTCGGCGACAACCTCCCCAAAACCCGTTCCGGCAAAATCATGCGCCGTTTGCTGCGCGTGCTGGCCAAGGGCGAGACGATTACGCAGGATGTGTCGACTTTGGAAAACCCCGCTATCTTGGATCAACTGAAAGAGGCGTCGTAATAACCCAAAACAACAGCCAGGGTCGTACCCTGAGGGTACGACCCTGTTCTGTCCCGGGTTACTTTTACTTCAGGGTAAATATCTTTGGCACTCTGTGGAATCTTTGCTATAATCTGCGGCTTCGCGACAAGCGAGATGCAATACACGATGTGAGCAAGCAAGACGCACACATTGCCTTCAGGAGAGATGGCTGAGCGGCTGAAGGCGCACGCCTGGAAAGCGTGTATAGGGTAATACTCTATCGGGGGTTCGAATCCCCCTCTCTCCGCCACAGATGAAAAAACAAAAGCTACCCTCGGGTAGCTTTTTTTTTCGTCTGTACGCGGAGAGAAGCACGCCCCCTGCGGGGCGTGCGCGGGGGATTCGAAGGCATCGCCCCTACCGGGGCGAGCCTCTCCGAATCCACTAACTGCTGCCGCTGCGCGGCAGCCCCGCGCGCTGCGGGTGCGCGTTCGTGGTTCTAATCAGGTTTCGATTGAGCCCGCTTCTACTGCACCTCATGCATCAGTCCGTGTCTGAATGGCAGAACAGGCTCTGCTGCACTTGAAGTGCGGGCCTGAATCGCGGGCCTGAGAAAATGGCCATGGCTGCGTTGCTTGGGCTTGCCGTACATGCGTACTGTCTGCGCCCGCGCGCCTTGCCCTGACCATTTTTCAGACCCGCTGGGCCCGGAGAACCCTTGCTTGCGACTTGGGCCGGGGCGTACTGCTGTTCTGCTTTGATTTATGATGGATGAGGTTGTGTCGGAATGGCAGAACTGACCCTCAGCCGCTCACTGACCCTCAGCCGCTCATCCGCTGATCCCGCCACGTCATCCGCAGACCAACGGCATGGTGGAACGCTTCAACGGCCGCATCAGTGAGATCGTCAACCAGACCCGTTTCGCGTCCAGGGCCGAGCTCGAATCAACATTGCGCAATTACCTGAAAATCTATAACCACAACATCCCACAGCGCGCTCTCAACAACGAAACGCCGATTCAGGCAACGCAGAAATGGCAGGCAAAAAAGCCAGAATTATTCGTTAAACGTGTTTATAACCAGGCGGGTCTTGACACTTATACTGGTCACCGAGGGAGCAGTTTCAGCTTCGACCACGATCCCTGCGGTTTTTGTGAAGAGGGATAAAACTTTACTGTATGAAAGTCAAATTAAAGAAACTGCAAACCTTTTCTTGACAGTAAGTGTAACAACATTGATAATTAATTGTTCTTCACGCGAATGTGGTTACGAAAGTATCCGTAACTTAGTCGGGCGGTTAGCCAGACTCTATATGATTGTGGCGACATGAGCCGCAGCGGCATTTTACGGCCCTACGCTCGCTCATGCTCGACTCCGATCCGCAAAATGCCGCTGCGGCTTTTCTAGGTGTAGAACCCATAAATGCAAGAAATTATTGAAGATCCTCGACAGAATTTGTTAGAAAAAATAAATCTCGAGAAAGCACGAGTAGAGTTTTCTGAATCCCACATTGTTTTACTTTGTGGAGGGAAGGTTCGATTTAAAGAGCGCCCTGATGATGATGAACCTATCCGATCTTCTTTAAGGCACGCAATAACCCATGCTCCCCCAGAATTTGAAACTTTTCGCCCAGAAGATATAACCGACTGGCACGTGGATGGTTTATTCAAAAATCTAATGAACTTTGAGCAAGAGCTCGCTGGAATTTGCTCTTTGGTTGTTATTGCACTTGAGAGTGCTGGTTCTATTGCCGAACTAGGTGCGTTCTCACAACTTCCTGACTTAAGTGAAAAAATTGTCGCAATTAAATCGCGAGATTTTGAGACTGATGCTAATTTAGCTTCTTTTATAAACTTAGGAATATTGCGTTTTTTAAGAGAAAATAAAAATTCATCTGTTAGAAATTACCCATGGAACATTTCTGCTCCCCATGCTATAGAAGATGAGGTAGTAAGAGATGTGTTATTTGATATTTCTGAAATATTATCGGAAATTCCAAAAACATCAATTTTCAATCCGAATCTTACAACTCATGTTGCTGCTTTATTGTGCGAGTTGACGACAATTTTTGCGGCGGTGCGAGAAAGTGAATTTTCGGCCTATTTAGATTTTTTTGATATAAAAATTTCACGTGATGATTTGCGTCGTAAATTATTTCTTTTGGAAAGATTTGGTCTATTGAAAAAAGAAATGTATAGCGATTCTACGTTTTTCATGGTAGGTAGAAGCAAATTTCATAGACTTAGGCTGGCTTCAAAAGATGCAGCTATTCGAATTGATTCCGCACGTGTGAACATGGAGTGCTTGCAGTTCTATAAAACTGATTCTAAACAGAGAAATCGTCAGCGTGCCATCTCTCAAGCATCCAAGGGAGTACAGCGATGAAGTATTCATTACCTCAGTTACTTCAAGAAAATATAGGACTTCATCCTTCGCAGTTTGAACGTCTAATTAGACGTGCTCCAGATACCTATAAACATTACACAATAAAAAAGCGCACAGGAGGAGATCGTTGGATCGCTCAGCCTGCAAAAGAAACGAAATATATTCAACATTGGCTAATAGAAAATATTTTTTTGAAATTCCCTGTTCATCGCTGTGCAATGGCGTATAAGGCTGGAACAAGTATAGCTATTAACGCCGCAGCACATTCGAAAAATTCATATCTGGCTAAATTTGACTTTAGTAATTTCTTCAACTCAATAAAATATCATAATGTGAATGATTTTTTGAGTCTGTTATTAGTGGATAGTTTTTCCCCTGACGATATTGACAATATGGCGAGAGTATCTTGTGTTCGTGAGCCAGATTTTGGTCTATGCCTGAGTGTTGGAGCGCCAAGTTCGCCCTTGTTATCGAATGCTATTTTGTATGAATTTGATTCTCGCATAGAATATTGGTGTCAAGAACGCTCTATTACATATACTCGATATGCTGATGATTTAACTTTTTCGACAAATGAAAAAGGGGCTTGTTCTGAAATCCATAAATTTCTAGTCGATTCTTTAATTGATTTTGATTGTCCTGTGCTTCGATTGAATGATAAGAAAACTATTCATTCGTCAAAGCGATTCCAGAGGCGTGTGACTGGATTAATTATAAACAATGATGGAATGGTTTCTTTGGGGCGAGGGCGAAAAAGAGAAATTTCAGCAATGATACACAAGTTTCGATATAAAGATTTGGCTGAGAGTGAATCTTATCGTTTGCAAGGGCTGCTTGGTTTTGCTCGTGATGCTGAACCTTCTTTTGTGGAAAGCATGAATAAAAAATATGGCAATGAAATTTTGTCTTCTATTTATTCTTTGAGGAAACCAAAGGAATCATAAAGTATTTTTAATTAGTAAAATTTCTTGGATATAAGAAATTCCTATAGAGAAAGTATTAAATTTTTGGCAAGTTATTCTTCGCAAGGGAATGGTTCGGGATATTCTTCAATCTACCATTCGTCGAAATTAGCCATTCATGCTGGATGCCAGCCATGATTTGAATCCCCCTCTCCGCCACAGATGAAAAAAGAAAAGCTACCCTCGGGTAGCTTTTTTTTCGTCTGTACGCGGAGAGAAGCAGGGCGCCTGCGCGCCCTGCGCGGGGGATTCGAAGGGTCGGGCCTACCGGCCCTCTCCGAATCGACCATCTGCTGCCGCTACGCGGCAGCCCCGCGCGCCGCGGGCGCGCGTTCGTGGTTCTAATCATGTTTCGGCTGAGCCCGCTTCTACTGCGCCTCATGCATCAGCCCGTGTCTGAATGGCAAACCGACCCTCCGCGCTCGAGAAAAATCGCTCCAGCAGGCGCTATTTCGCCAGCGGCAGCGTGGCAAGGCGGTCCAGAATCTCGGTGCGCACCGCCGTTGGCGCGTTCAATTTGGTCAATGCGTCTGGCCACAACTCCTTTGCCAAGTTGACCGTCTGCTTGACTGCCGCCTTGGCAATGCGCTCAGAGATTCCGGCGCTCTTGGCCACGGTAATATAGTCGTCGACCGTTTCCTTGCGCTGGTACTTGTCGATGGCAACGTTGGTGCCGAATCCCTGGAAGCCCGGCAGCGCCGCAACGCACACGATGTCGTAAGCCGGCGAGAGTTCGGGCATCACTCCGTTGTGATAGAGCACGGAGAAATTTTTCAGATGTGCGTCGGAATTGCCCAGGAGCGTGTTCACCACCTGGCGAATGAAGAACTGGCGTACGTCCTCGATGCCGCGAGTGCTGAAACGGTTGAGCACCTGTACCAAGCGAACGAAGTATTCGCGGCCAGCGTACTTCTGGTTTGGCATCAGGCGAAGGAGCTGGCACGCATCTTCCATATGCACCGCGCTGCTGGGACCACGGTCGAACCGGTCAAGCGCGAGGAAATGCGTATCCGGACCCAGGGCCGCCACCAATTCGTCGCGACCAACCATTTCCCGCATCGGCACAGTGCGGCACTGGGCGATGTTCACGCCGGCTTGCGCGGCCAGCTGCATGCATGCATATTCGTTAAAGACCTGCGAGTCGTCACCCTGGGCCGGCAGCTTGGCAATCAGGTCCGAGAGCGTGCCCTTGACCGGCATGCAGTAGCGCTGGCCGTTCTGCGCGCTCGACAGCGCCAGTTTGTCTTGGACTCCCGACAGCGACGCGGCACCCTCGGCGGCCTGCTCTGGCACCCCGATTTCGAGGTTATCTGAGCCTCCCGTGACACCGAATGCCCTAGCAGCCGCCGTGAGCTTGTCCAAGTCCGCCGGCTTCACCTGGACCGCGCCAGGCAAATCCTCGCCAGCAGCGGCCAGCACGCCGAAGTCATCCATGTCGCGCGGGTCCTTGCGCGTTGCGGCGAGACGCCGGCGAAGCGCGCCCTCGGGCAGCAAGCCAGCGAAGAACGGCGGCAGTTCGCCACGCTCACGGTAAACCGCTTGGTCGAAGTAGTTGGTCAACGTCTTCCGGGTCAGCTCGTCCTCGCCAGGTACCGTCATCGAAATCGACAATGTAGGCCGGCGTGCGTTTGCTACGTACTCGTCCGTCGCAATGAACCGCGTTACACGCCCAGCTTCGCACAGCCAGCCGATATGCTGACCTTGCAAGAAAACGTCTAGATAGCGCGGCAGTAGCTCCTTACTCATTCGCGACCGCCACCGAACAGCTGGTCTACAGTCGACGGCGAGTCGTCGGGACCGATGGCCTTTCCGGACAGCAATCGCTGCACTTCGGGAAGCAGGTGCTTGGGCACCAGTATCCAGGTAGCGTCAAGCGCGTCTGCCAGCGCCTCAAGTGTACCGGCTTTCGCTTCCGATTTTCCGCTGAGCAGTTTGCTGATACTCGACGTCGCAATGCCCGTTACGTCGTGCATCTGCTGCAAGGTCCGGTTCGATTGGGCACGGCGGTCGCTGAGCAGCTCTGAAAGTTTCATAGCGTTAAGCCTAAATTTAGTTATAAATATTAGCGTAGAGACTAACACGGCGCAATCGAAAGTCAAATTTTATTTAGCGTAAACGCTAAAAAAGAGAGATATTTTTAGCGTTAAAGCTAAATATGCTGAGTGTCATAAATGAAGCCATATCTACAATGGTAGTTAGTTAGCACCGCGTGGTATTCACCCGAGCTTTGCAGTTCATATTATATTCGTCTCCCCTCGGTCTCCCCCTGGGGCTGAAGAGGCTAGTTGTACTTTTCAGGAGGTAACATGGTTTGGGTAACAATCGGATGCTCCAATGGTAGCAGCGACTGCGCCTCATGCATCAGTCCGTGTCTGAATGGCAGAACTGATCCTGATCCCCCACAAACACCCCCATCAAGTAATAAACAAACCCACAGGCAAATCAAACCGCCTAGCCAATGCCTTCACCTGACGAATATTGAGTTCCCGCTTCCCACTCAAGACTTCGGATACGACGCCCTGGCTGCCGATCTCGGCCAAGTCCCTTTGAGTCAATTCATGCTGTTCCATCAGCGAGCGTATCACTGCAGCAGGCGAGACTGGCGGGGCAGGGTAGTGCTGATCGTCATAGTGACTGATCAACATGCCGAGGGTCTCAACGAGCGTGGCCAAGGGGTGATTTTCATCGGCGGCGCCGGCATCGAGCAGGCCGTTCAAGATACCGACTGCGCGCTCATAATCTGCCTCATCGTTCAGTGGATGCAGAGGCACCAGTGTCGATAAGGCTTGGTAATGCGTCGTGATTTGTTCGACCACTTTGCGATCAGTCAGGGCTTCCATGCGTCATATTCCTTGTGGGTGTACACGTTTCGAACATAGAGGAGCTGTCGATTGAAGTGTATTGCAGCGATGATGCGATACTTGTTTCCGCCTATGTCAAATACATAATAATTGGCGACACGGTCAGTTGCCTTGAAGGTGTTCTTTAACGCGGCAAAACTGACAAAATGACGAGACTCGACGATCTTGCGCCAGGCTTGCATAGGCTCATCCGCAGCAGGATAGCGTTCGGCAAAATCAGTAAGTGCTTTGTTAGAGATAACTCGCATACCGGTTTTCAGGTGGTCATCCTTCGCGAGAAGATTATCTCAAAATGAGATTGAATGCAAGCAGAGCCTTGCGCGGCTTGTTAGTTTGATATAAAAAAAGCCCGTGTTTCCACGAGCTTTTTGTGATCTCAAATTGAAGTAAGCAACTTCCCCCACTGCAATCCGCGAAGCCGCAAAAGTTCCCCTATCCCCCCAAAACCGTCGAAAAAATCGACCTGCGCAGCACCGTCCTTCCGCCATCAAGCCCCAGCTGTGAAAACGCCGCCGGTACCGCGACATTATCTTCAGCAGCGTGGCCTGGGGCGCTAGCCATTTCCTTGACCAGCATGCTGGCACTGTTCTCGACTTCGAAATACTCGTCCCAATGAATGGGAACCTGATGGGAGCGGCCATCGCCACCGCGCACGGAGACGTAGTGGGTACGCGCTACGCTGCGAAAGCCGCTGGCCGTCACATGCACTTTCTGCGATCCGTCGGAGTCCTGCTGCAAGGCTGTCTTCAGGATACTGCGAGTGACGCACTCGGGATGCTTGAACACCGCCTCGCCGTGGTAATTGGCAATCGCTTCATGTTCCCAGAAGCAGGGTTGGCGCGAATACGTGTCTTTGTAGATGTCCGAGTGCGATCGATGTTGCTGGTACAAGGGGATGGCAAGCAGCGGGGCGATCCCGAAGTAGAAGGACTTGAAGAAATCGTTGTGATAGCCGTTGAAAAACGTACGCGCCTGGGCGAGTTCGTAGGCATAAAATTTCTCCGGGGCGCCGCTGATATCGGTAGGGCGCATATGCGCCGATTCCAGGACGTTGATCATATGCGTTTTCTCGAAGGCGAAGGTGTCGCCAAAACCTGTTTGGCTATCCTTGAGCAGCTTCAGCATTTCCTGCTGCGCCAGCGGCGTGAACAACAGCCGGAACTGCACTTCATGGTTGCGGTCCGTGGCATCAAACAGAGCGTCGAATTCGCGGTTGGCCATCACCGTAAAACTATTTCCCTCGCCAACATCGCGCGACTTGGCTTCCAGCTTCTTGATGGCGCGATTCTTGCGCCATTTGTCGAAGAAGCCATCTTCCAGCTGGGATAGTTTTGAAGGGTGACGGCTGAACACGAGATCCGGCGCCGCTTCGTTGCCGTAGACAATAAACGTGCGGTTTTCGTACGCAGGCATTGGACGCTCGATCGATGCCCGTAGCGTTTCGTGGCGGGTTCTGGTATCCCATTTGCCTTGCGAATTGCGGTACTGTTCTGTCCAGGAAATACTGAGCGAGCCATCGTATCTCTTGCTGCCCATCCAGTGCGACAAGGTTCGCGCAAGAATGAAGGGGTTGCCGTTCAGTACACCGCTGTGTGAGAATTCGATGGACTGGTCATCACCGAGATTGCCAGACCAGCCAAAGCTGTTGCGCAGCTCTTCCATGCGGCCGTTGCTGAAGTACGCATCGAAGGCGATGCGGGGCACCGTTTGCTGCATCAGCCTGGCGATGATATCCCAGTCGAACAGCCGGTTCAGTGGCGCCATTTGGCCCCACGCCACAGCACGCTTTTCCTCGCAGGCTTGCTGCAGCCGTTTTAACTTCGCGTTGGAATCGTTGATGATGCGGTTGAGCACATACATCGCAGGGGCAAGCGCAATCGCTGGTAGCACCAGCCACGGCCGTGCGTAATGGGCGAAGATATACAGCGCCGCCAGCACCGCAGCGGCGATGGCGACGCCGCGCAGGATGCGCCACCACAGGTAGCTGGCATCGGCACCCTCAGCCTGCCTCTCTAGTACGCGCAGTTCCTGCACCGTCTTGATGTTGGCGTTCTCGTCCACGCCGGAGCGGTGCACCAGGTCCTCGAAAAAGTCCGATGTATGGTTGACGTGCGCATGCTTGAAATGGCTGGAATACTGCGCTAATGGTTCATGGACGTCGTCGATCAAAAGAAGACGCTCCGGGCGGCGGCCTTGGTTTCGGCGGAGGCAGTGAAGGGAATGCGCGTGGTATAGCCTGCCCGCGCCGCAACGATCTGCTTGGTCGGCCAGGCAAAGATGTCCTGGTTCCACATGCCGACGGTATCGTTATACAGCGTGCGCGCCGCGGTCACTTCCTTTTGAAGATAACTGTTCTGGCGCATGGCATCGGCGATGACGGCGTGCGCTTTCAGATCCGGATAGGACTCGACGGCCAGACTGATACGGGAAAAGATGCCGTCGATTTTCTGGGATGCCTGATTGCGTTCGGCATCGGCGTTGTGACCGCTCCGGTAAGCGGCTACCGACTTCATGACATCCTTGTCGAGATCGATCGCTTTCGCGACCAGGCCAACCACGTTGCTCAGGACGACGACGCGCTGTTCCAGGTAATTGTCGATCTGCGATGCATCGGCCTGGATTTTCTGCTGCAGCTTGCGCAGATACGCCAGGGCGTTGATTTTCATGAACTGGAAGATCAAGCCAGGCACGGCGCCCAACACCAGCAGTCCCAGGCTGTATGTTTGCGGCAATATACCGGTCAGCAGCGCCAGGAGACCGAGCAACGGAAGCACCGCCCACAGGGCGATTTCGAAGATGAGCGATCCTGTGCCGATTTGAACGGGAATCTGCTTGCTGATGACGTTGATGTCGCGGCCCTGCTCATTGATCGGGCCAGTTACTTCGTCTAAATCGTTTGCCATGCGTGAAAATCCTTGGTCTTGAGCGTCTCTCGCCCGGTTGCAAAATATTTCGCTGCAGCTTTTGGCGTGCTTTAGCGAAATGTCGTATGTTGTAAAAAATTCTTAAAATTGCTTTTTAGCATCATATCTTGCAGGACGAGCCACAATCAAGTGCGGCGATGCCAATATTTCATGTAGCTTGCGCCGGATTGATCGCCGCAAGGAACATAAAACACAGTTGAGCGTTTTGATGCTCCCTGCCGGCAGGCCATCAATGACTGTCTAAACGGAAGGTATATTCAAGCCTATAGCTTCATGGCTTATCTGCGGTTCGAACCCCTCTCGCTCCAAAAACACAAAAGCAAAAGGCCACCTTGCGGTGGCCTTTTGCTGTATGTCCCATAGAGTAAAGCAAGTTGCTTTCAGCGATGATTCCGCAGGCGCAGCTTGTACGCCGTCCAGGCCCCAAGCCGAGCCAGGCCCGCAACAAGCGCACCTCATCCGATAACATCATCAAACAACCGATCCGACAAACTCAGCCCCGCTTCAACCCGCCAATCACGCTCGCTACCTTGGTCGTAATCATATCGACCGCAGGCCCATTGGCGCCGTGCGGCAAGATGACGTCGGCGTTGCGCTTGGTGGGCTCGATGAATTGCTTGTGCATCGGGCGTACGGTTTCCAGATATTGCTCGATGACGCTTTCTACCGAGCGGCCGCGTTCGGTGATATCCCTTTGCATGCGGCGGATGAAACGGACGTCGGAGGCGGTGTCGACAAAGATCTTCAGCGACATCATGTCGCGCAAGTCTTCGTCGTACAGGGCAAACAGGCCTTCGATCACGATCACCGGGGCCGGTTTGACGGGAATGGTCCTGCTGGAGCGATTGTGGAGCGTGAAGTCGTACTCCGGCATCTCGATCGCTACGCCATTGCGCAAGGCCTGGACATGTTGTACCAGCAATGGCCACTCGAAAGCCTGCGGATGGTCGTAATTCTGCTGGCTGCGCACTTCAGGGCTGAGATGGGTTTGGTCGCAGTAGTAGTCATCCTGCATCACGACCGAGACCATGTCCGCGCCAAAGGAAGCCAGTACTTGCTGGGATACGGTGGATTTGCCACTGCCGCTACCGCCAGCGACACCAATGATAAAAGGTTGGAAGGAAATATTTTTCATGCCGAATGATACCGGAACCGCGACCGAACTGACAGGGACCAGTCTTTGCCAGGGGCAGGATTTGCTCACGCATTCCTTGCGCGGGAGCTGTACTGCAAGGGCTGGTGCATGTCGTCCATCGCCTGCCACCTGAGCCAGTTCCACGAAGTTACAACAAATTTCTCCCAACTGTAACCAAATCTCTCCACCCAGCGAACTATCGTCCGAAGCCCCAAGGCCAATCCCCCTGGCCGATGGCATAACAGCGCAGCCAATCCCGGCGACGCCAGACAAAAACTTTGTGGAGAAACAAATGATCAAGAATATTTTAATCGCCAGTGCGGTAGCGACCTTGTTGGCGGCTTGCGGCGGTAGCAGCAGCCAGGTGCCACCGGTTTCGCAATTGTTTGCCCAGACCAATGACAGCAGCAATATGGTGGTGCAATATCTGCGCAATACCGATGGCACGCTGACCGCAATGGCGCCAGTCGCGACGGGCGGCAAGGGCACCAATGGCGTGAACTACTTCATGGGCAATACCGTCGCGCCGGATGCGCTGACCAGCAATCACAGCGTGGTTGTCACTGACGATGGCAAGCAGTTGTTCGTTGCCAATGCGGGTGACAATACCGTGAGCGTCTTCACGATTGCGCCGACCGGCGGCCTGACCTTGCTGGGCGTGTCGTCCACTGGCGGTATCCGGCCTACTTCGCTGGCTTTCAATAACGGTGTCTTGTATGTGACGCATCAGCAGGGTGGGAACGAACTGGGCGCTTACCGCGTGGGCGCCGATGGCAAGCTGACGCAACTGGGCTCTTATGCCGTGCTGCAGCAAGATGCGCTGCCGACCGAAGTGTCGATCAGCCCGGATCATAAATTTGTGGTGGTCAATGGTTTCTTGAGTTCCCTGACACCGGTCACGCCGGGCAATACATTGCTGGCTTTCGCGATCAATAGCGATGGCACCTTGGGCAAGCCGGTCAATTCGGCCACGGTCGGCGTCGGTCCATTTGGCGGTGTGTTCGGCCATGGCGCGCAAGCCAATGTGTATCTGACGGCTGACGCAGCCGGCACCACGGCCAGCGCTTACAACTTGACGGCTGGCGGCAGCTTCAGCTCGCTGGGCGCGCCCATCACCGTCACGGGCCAGAAGGCGCCGTGCTGGATCACTATTACGCCAGACAACCGTTTTGTGTATGTGAGTAATGGCAGCGGTGCTGTGTCCCAGTTCTCGCTCGATGCGACTGGCCATTTGACATTGCTCAATGCCGCCGCGGCTGTCGAACCTGCAATTACTGCGGGCGCATCGAGCTTCGCGGCCGACGCCTGGATCAGCCCGGATGGCAAGTTCCTGTATCAGGACTTCGCCGGCAACGACAAGATCGTCGTCTACGCCATCGGCAGCGATGGCTCGCTCAAGCGTAGCGGCGAACAGGTCGTGCATAGCAAGTCGGGCATCAGCTTGCAGGGGGTGGCTGGGGTTTAATTAGCTGGCTAGACATTGACTGCCACCGTACTGACTGCGTCGTACGGTGGATACAGCATGATCGCGATGGAGGATATTGCAAGGAGTAGCAAGGCACGCAGTGATACAGTTTCTTGCAATCAAGGTAGAAAGCAAAAACTCCTTGATCTATTTTTTGCCTTCCCAGGCCATCTTTACCGCCAGACCTGTCAGCACGCCACCCATCATCCAGCGCTGTACCAATACCCATCCCGGTCGCCGCGCCAAAAAGCCTGCAATCGACCCTGCCATCATGGCAATCACGGCATTGACTGTCACACTGATGAGGATTTGAACGCAGCCCAGTGATATCGATTGTGTCAGTACGCTTCCGTGACCTGGCGTAATAAATTGCGGCAGCAAGGACAAATACATGACTGCAATCTTGGGATTGGCCAGGTTGGTGATAAAACCCATGAGAAAGAGTTTGCGTGGCCCATCGACGGGCAAGTCGCGCACGGCAAACGCGGAGCGCCCACCCGGCTTGAGGGTTTGCCAGGCCAGATACAGCATATAGGCGGCGCCGCCGAAGCGCAGCAAGTCATAGGCGTAGGGCACGGCAAACACAAAGGCGGTGATGCCGAATGCCGCGCACAGCATGTAGAACAGGAAGCCCAGCGCCACGCCGCCCAGGGAGACGAAACCTGCGCGCCGGCCCTGGCTGATGGAACGGGAAATCAGGTAAATCATATTGGGCCCTGGCGTCAACGCCATCCCTAGCGCCACGAGTCCAAACATCAGCAAGGCAGTTATATCAGGCACTTTAGCTCCACAAGAAATGCATATCATTCCCGGCGACACGCCAGCATGAGAGCAGGCTTTTCGCGCATGTTTATCTCTGCGTGTGCCGGCGACAAGAGGCAAAGGTTATCACACCTCAAACTTGCCTGCGGACATGAGCCTATCAAGCGCTTGCGCCGGGGTTGGCATGCCCTGCGGCTATCTTTTGCCCAGCACATATTGATGTCATGTTGTAAATTTTCATCTCGAATTATTGGGTATTTATGTGATAGCATGCTGAGGATTTTCTCGTCGTTGGAGCAGGTTGCCGAATGCAGGTACTGCACAGTTTCTCCGCTATCAATGCATAAAGCGAGCGAACGAAAAAAGTTTAATGACCTGGACTTTCCTTTGGCATCCAGATTGTGACGATATAGGCACTGCTCAGACAGCGCGCCACAATCATTTTTAAGCTCATATCTCAGCGGAAAATGAGATAGAGCTGGCAACGCCCGAAGAAAAATAATTACCACCAAAATGAAAAGTATTATATTTTGCACCAGTTTTATCAGGGATGCCGACGCATGGGAAAGTCGATATCAGCGCTGGCTTGACTACTACAAAGACGTGCCAATCCATGCGGTCAAAAAGATTCTGATTGACGATGGGTCGCCATTTTTACCACCTCGCGATAGCATCAATATGCTGCCTCATGATGCACCTCTGGCATCGAATGAAGATGAAAACCTCATCATCCGCTTCGATGACAACTTGGGACGGCAAGATATGGAGACTTATCCGGGCTGGTGGCGCAGCTTTCTGCATTCCGTCGAGGTTGCCAAAGCCTTGGGGGCCGATAAGATCATCCATATCGAATCGGATGCTTTTATTTTGAGCCAGCGACTGGTGGATTTCATCAATCAGACGGAATCGGGTTGGCACGTCCTGTGGGCGCAACGCTATAAGTTTCCGGAAACTGCGATTCAGATTATTTGCCGCGATCAATTCGAGCATCTTGAAAACTTTAAAGATGCTCATCCAGGATTGGTGTTTCCTGATATTGCCGAGAGATTGCTGCCCTTTAGCGCGGTACACCAGCAGTTCAAGGGCGACCGCTACAGCGAATTCAAGAAGAACAGGTGGATTTTCCGTTCTCGAAAATTCGATCGTATTCCGCTGTTCGAAAGAGGTTTTTTCTGGGAGCCGATTCCAGCCGACGCCGATTTCGTTACCCAGACGATCGGCCGTCAACGTGTCGAATTCCGCCGCAAGGGATAGTGCGTTCTTGATCCGGTTTCCGTCCCTCATCATGAGGGGCGGTTCTGCGTCAGGCCGTGCGTGGAGCAAGCCAGGCAAACTACGATCTGGCCAGACTTTTCGCTTAACCCTCAAACATCCCCATCGCCCCCTCCACAGCAAGTTCCAGTTCCTCCCGCGTGGCCCCATCGCGCGCCCGTAAAGAAAGTCCTTGCAGCACCGTCGCAATCAACTGCGTCAAGCCTTCCACCGCGGAGCCAGCCAGCTGGCCTTCCTTTGCACCGCGCTGCAGGCGTGTGCGGATGCTGTCGAGGTTGCTGCGGCGTATGTCTTCCAGGCGCTGGCAGAGTTGGGCGTTGTCTGGCGTGCGGTGGATCACGCCGAGGATCAGCAGGCAACCACCAGCCGGAGCGCTCAGGGCGGCATTGATGCTTTCAGCCAGCATGGCGCCGATGGCGTCTTGCACCTTGGGCGTCTGCTCGAGCACGTGGATGGTCTTGCTGCCCACTGTGCGCAGGTAGAGATCGATGGCTTCGTTGAAGGCGGCTTGTTTGGAGCCGAAAGCGGCGTAGAAGCTGGGCGGCTTGATGCCCATGGCGGCCGTCAGGTCGGCGACCTGGGTCAGGTCGTAGCCTTTTTCCCAGAATGTGATCAGCGCTGTTTGCAAAGCTTGCTCACGGTCAAACGCGCGCGGGCGGCCTCGGGTAGTCATCGTCTCTTTCCTCTATCACCTTATTTTTGTAGTGCATCATACAGAAATCATTGACATGCGTGGTGGCGGGCTCGGATAATTATTTAATATTGACTACATAAATGGAATCAGCATGAATAATCACCGCACGACGCGCGAGACGATCGAGAATTTATTTGCCACCGTGGGCGGCGGCGCCAGCCCTGAACAGATCGCCACGCTGTTCAGTGACGAGGTCGATTGGCATATCGCCGGCGACCTGGCTAGCGTGCCCTGGATAGGCCGCAAGGTGGGGCGGGCCGGCGTGGCCGGGTTTTATCAGCAGATACGCGAGCAGCTTGTTTCAGAGCGCTTCGAAGTGCACGCCATCCTGGCCGAAGGCGAGCGCGGCGTGGTGCTGGGGCAACTGGCTTCGCGTGCGCGCAGCACCGGCAAGCTGATGGAGACGGCGTTTGCCTTTGACGTGACCGTGCGTGATGGCTTGATCGTGCGCTGCCATATGCTGGAAGACAGTTATGCCGTGGCGCAAGCTTTGCAGCCCTAACTCTTCACTCCCAAAAGAAATAAGCTCGCCGCAGCGAGCTTATTTGCTTCAACACCAGAACATCAGAACTGGTTCATGGTGTTGTCCTTGCCGGCCGCCTTCAGCGCTGCTTCGCCGCTGAAATAATCCTTGTGGTCATCGCCGATGTCCGAGCCGGACATGTTCTGGTGCTTGACGCAGGCGATGCCCTGGCGGATTTCCTTGCGCTGCACGCCGGCCACATAGCCCAGCATGCCCTGGTCGCCGAAGTATTCCCTGGCCAGGTTGTCGGTCGACAGGGCGGCTGTGTGGTAGGTCGGCAAGGTGATCAGGTGGTGGAAGATGCCGGCTTCGCGGGCCGAGTCGGCCTGGAAGGTGCGGATCTTTTCATCGGCCGTGCGCGCCAGTTCGCTCTGGTCGTATTCCACACTCATCAGTTGTGCCCGCTCGTAGGCCGACACATCCTTGCCCTCGGCTTTCATCGCGTCGTAGACTTGCTGGCGGAAGTTCAGGGTCCAGTTGAACGAGGGGCTGTTGTTGTACACCAGCTTGGCGTTCGGAATGACCTTGCGGATTGCGCTGACCATGCCGCCGATCTGCGCGATATGCGGTTTTTCCGTTTCTATCCACAGCAGGTCGGCGCCGTTTTGCAGCGAGGTGATGGAGTCGAGCACGCAGCGCGCTTCGCCGGTGCCGGCGCGGAACTGGAACAGGTTGCTGGGCAGGCGTTTCGGGCGCAGCAGCTTGCCGTCGCGCTTGATGATCACGTCGCCATTGCCGAGCGCATCGGCCGACACTTCTTCGCAATCGAGGAAGGCATTGTATTGGTCGCCCAGGTCGCCTGGCGTGGCCGTTACGGCGATCTGCTTGGTCAGGCCGGCGCCCAGCGAATCGGTGCGGGCGACGATGATGCCGTCATCTACGCCCAGTTCCAGGAAGGCGTAGCGGATGGCGCGGATCTTGGCCAGGAAGTCTTCGTGCGGCACCGTGACTTTGCCGTCCTGGTGGCCGCATTGTTTTTCATCGGATACCTGGTTTTCGATCTGGATGCAGCAGGCGCCCGCTTCGATAAACTGTTTGGCCAGCAGGTAGGTTGCCTCGGCGTTGCCGAAACCGGCGTCGATGTCGGCGATGATGGGCACCACGTGGGTTATGTGGCCATCGATCTTGGCCTGGATGGCTGCCTTGGCGCTGCCGTCGGCGGCATCGAGCTGGCGGAACAGGCCGCCCAGTTCGCGTGCATCGGCCTGGCGCAAGAATGTGTAGAGCTCGCGGATCAGGCTGGTGACTGCCGTTTTTTCATGCATGGATTGGTCGGGCAGCGGACCGAATTCGGAGCGCAGCGCAGCCACCATCCAGCCGGACAGGTAAAGGTAGCGGCGGTCGGTGCTGTTGAAGTGTTTCTTGATCGAGATCATCTTTTGCTGGCCGATGAAACCGTGCCAGCAACCGAGCGACTGCGTGTATTTGGATGGGTCCGCATCGTAGGCGGCCATGTCGCTACGCATGATCTTGGCCGTGTACCTGGCGATGTCCAGGCCCGTCTTGAAACGGTTCTGGGCGCGCATGCGGGCGGCCGACTCGGGATTGATGGCGTTCCATGCGCTGCCTTGTTGTTCTTTCAAACCGGCAACTGCCTTGATGTCGTCTTGATATTGGGACATGTCTATCTCCTGAAGAAAAAACTAAGTTTGAGAAAATCGTCGAGTGTGCCGCCACGTCTGTAAGGCAGACTGCATGAATTAATAGTAGGCTTTTCAGTCAGGATCATCAAGTCTTATATAAGACATATAACTTAATTTAATTCCTTATTTATCAAAGACTTGACATGAAAATTTCAGGATATGAGATGAATTTTCAAAAAGTGAGAGCGTGTGTGTGGCCGATGACAGGGCGTGTTTTCGCGATGTGAAACAGGTTTTCAGCTTTTGATGTGGCAAGGGCCAGCGGGGTATCTCAGTTGTACTGAACAAAACACTTTTAGGATTTGCTTCGAATCAACTCAATAAAAAAGAAAGGGAAACAGCCTGCAGATCATGGTGACAGGCGCCAGCAGGGGGCGCCAAGCTGTCGTCGATCGCGGCGGGCAGGGCGACGCCCGCCCAGGCCATCATCGAGAGGGGCAAGATCAATGGATGCGTTAAGCCTGGAACTTCAAGGTTGGCGCAAATAGGCAAACATATGTTGCACATATTCCGCCTTGCCGAGCGGCACGCCGTTGTGGCGCAGGATGTTGTACGCCGTCACCAGGTGGAAATAGAACTGTGGCGTGGCCCAGTTGGCGGCGTATTCCTGGCCTGTCATGTCAAAGACTAATCCATCGGCCAGCGTGATCGATACTTGCCGCTGGGCACCGTCGTCGATTGAGGCCTGGTCAGCGCCGGCCAGCATGGCCAGGGTTGCCGCGATCAGCGCTTTTGCCGCCAGCATATTTCCGGGAGTATCGAGTTTGGGCAAAGGCTGCTGCGTCAGCCGGCACACGGCTTCCTGCGCCTGGGTACAGACAAATTCCACCTGCCGGGCCAGCGTGTGCATGTCCGGCGCCAGGCGCGCATCGAGCAGGTTTTGCGGGTCGAAGCCCAGTGCCAGGGCCCGTTCTTCCCCCTTGGCCAGCATGATGTTCAGGGAGCGCAGCATTTGTGCGTAGCAGGGAATGGTGATTGCGTAGACCGACATGATATTCCTCAGTTGATTCATTCAAAGTTCAGCCCTTATGCTGATTTCCCAGCAGGCCAGCGCAATGCGACAGCCAGCCATCGTCTTCTTCCTGGCTGATAAACGCTGCAATCTGACGCTGCTCTGCCGCTGGCCTGGCTGCCAGCAACATATAAGCGCCGTAATTGTGTTCCGCCCGCACCGATTGCAGGATGGCCAGTGCATATTGCTCGACCTCATCATCGTAACGTGTCGCGCCCGTATCGCCGATGCTGGACAGCTATTTTCTGTGCGAGCCGAGGTGGCGTTTTACTCTACCACCCTTGCATACTCGCGGGGCGCCTGGCCCACCTCTCTCTTGAACGCCGTACTAAACGCACTTGCCGACTGATAACCGATCGCTGCCGCCACCGTTTCCAGGGGCGGCGCGGCGCGCTGGAGCATCGCTTTTGCCAGGGCGATGCGCCAGTTGATCAGGTATTGCATAGGCGGCACGCCGACCTTTTGGGTGAAGCGCGCACTGAAGACGGAGCGTGACAGGCCTGCCTGCCTGGCCAGCGTTTCCACGGACCAGGAATGGGCCACGTCTTGGTGAAGACGCCGCAGGGCGCGCGCGAGGTGGGGATCCGCCAGGCCCGCCAGCAAGCCCGGTTGTCCGATGGCATCCACACTTTCTATGTGGAATCGCAGTGCTTCCACCAGTAGCACTTCAATAAACCGTTCAATGAGCAGCTCACGGCCTGGGCGGTCGGCCAGTGCTTCCTCGACGATCAGCTTGATCGTGCGGTTCAATCGCTGCGCTGCCGGATCCGCTGCCTGTATGTGGACAAAGGCCGGCAGCAATGCGGCCAGTAAATTGCGGTTGAGCGCGTCCAGTTCAAAAGAGCCGCCCAGTTGCTTGAAGTCGGCCTCGCGCTCCTGATCGCCGTACCAGCCCTGGCTGGTCTGGCACGCCATGGGATCTTGCGCGTCGAGCGATACGATATCGCTGTCGATGTGGCTGGCGATTGTGATGCCCGGAGCGCCGGGCACGAGGATGAAGTCGCCGGTATCGAGGCGCAGGGGCGCATGGCCATCGATGGTGAGCCAGCACTGCCCCGCCAGTACCAGCCCGTAACCGGCGTATGCCGTCTGTGCGCGATGCACGCCCCAGCGGCCGGATCCCTGCATCAGCTTGGTTCCGACGGCGCGTGGACGTAGCAGGGACATGATGTCAGCGAGTGGTTCCATACAGACGATCCATAATGTATTTAAGACGTTTGATTATAGATCGTATCGACTACCGCGCCTAAAATGATCTCATCGCAACGTTTAAATGAGGAGTTATCCATGAGTAAGATCGCAATCATCACGGGCGCCAGTTCTGGCATAGGCGGCGCGGCTGCCATCGCACTGGCAGAGCGTGGCGTCGATTCCATCGTGACGTATCACAGCCACGAAGAGCGGGTGCTGGAAATTGTCGCGGCCGTCAAGGAACGCGGCGCCAGGGCGATTCCCTTGCGCCTCGACGTGGGTCTCAGCGCCAGTTTCAAGGCATTCAAGGATGAGGTGGCCGCCGTGCTGGAGCGCGAATGGCAGGCGCGTTCTTTCGACTATCTCGTCAATAATGCGGGCATCTTGCAAATGGCGTCCTTCGAAGAGACGACGGAAGAATTGTTTGATATGTATCACCGTGTCATGTTCAAGGGACCGTACTTCCTGACCCAGGCGCTGTTGCCGCTGCTTGCGGATGGTGGCGCGATCGTCAATGTGACGAGCAATGCCGTCTCCAGGAGCGGCATGGGGCCGGGGACATCTGCCTATGCGGCGATGAAGGGGGCGCTGACGACATTGACCAGCTGTATGGCGATTGAATTTGGCGGCCGCGGCATTCGCGTGAACGCTATCGCGCCAGGCGCCACGCGCACGCGTATCGCCGACGATGCCTATGACAAGTATCCGGTGCTGATTCAGGCCATCGTTGACAAGACGGCTCTTGGACGCCTGGGGCAGGCGGACGATGTGGCTGCCGCCATCGCGGCGGTGCTGTCGGATGATTTCCGCTGGGTGACGGGCCAGAGCATCGAAGTCTCGGGCGGCGCCAAAATGTCCATGACGAGCTGATGATGCCTGGACGGGCAGGGCAAGCAGCGGGTGCGCTTGCAAGCTCGTTTTCTTACTTTGTCATTGACGCCTGAAACCGGTTTGCACTATCAGCGGGCGACGTATATATGGCGTGGCGCGGCCATCGAGTGTGAGGGGGCGATGGTGCACGCTGCGCTGCACGCCTGAGCAAGGCTGCCCCATTATGCGCCGCTCGCGTTACAATATGTCTCCCTCATAACGGAACCTCGGTTCCACTATCACGAGACACAGGCGAGCATGCCCCCATCCCCGATTCCCTTTCCGCAAATGATCGTTCCACCGGAACCCACGCAGGCGCGCAGCAAGCAGGCGTTTGAACGCTTGCTGCTAGTGGGGGAACAGTTGCTGGCTGAAAACCGCTTCGATGAAATCGGCGTGGCCGACCTGGCCAGGCTGGCCGAGACTTCCGTGGGCACTTTTTACCGCTTGCTGGGCGACAAGGACACCTTGAGCCGCTTGCTGCTGCAGCGCTTTTTTTCCGATATGGTGGAGCAAGTCGAGACTTTAACCGAGCTGCATCAATGGGAAGGGCGCAGCCTGGAAGACTTCATTCGCGCCATGGTGGCGATGTTTGTCGGCGTCAATGGTGGCCGGCGCGGCGTGCTGCGCGCGCTGATCACGCGTTCTTCGCAGGATGCGCAATTCCGCGACCGCGTGCACCAGATCAATCATTTGATTTCACAGCGCACGGTGGCCGTGCTGGCCAGCAAATCGGCCAGCATCCGCCACCCCGACCCCACGCAGGCGATGATGGTGATACCGCCCGTGCTGCTGGGTATTTTGAACCAGCACACCTTGACGGGTTCGCTGTCGTTTTTGTCGGCGCCTGCCTTGGAAGACGAGTTGGTACGTGTTGCTTTAAATTACCTGACTTGAGATATTTAGCGATTTAACTTGAAATCGGAATTCGGATTCCGTATTATGTTTCCAACAGCAGGGAAACATATCCCTGCACTGAACACAAAGCATGTTCAATAGCAAGGAGACAGAATGCGGCGTCACACGACATCCGATGTTCCATTGCATTACCTCGACCTTGGCCTCGGTAAGCCTGGCGGGGAGGGTGAGCCCACGCATCATGAACCCATCCTGCTATTGCATGGCCTGGGTTCCTGCGCGCAAGACTGGCAGCCGCAGATCGAGGCTCTTTCCCCCAACTACCGTTTGATCGTGCCCGACATGCGCGGCCATGGCCGTAGTCCCGCTCCTGAGGGCGCCTGGCAGATCGCTGACTTCGCCAACGATATTTTCAATCTGATGGACCAGCTCGATGTGCCGCGCGCGCATGTCGTCGGCTTTTCGCTGGGCGGCATGGTGGGCCTGGAGATGGCCAATCTTGCCCCTGGCCGCATCGCCAGCTTGTGCCTGATCAATTCGCAACCGTTCCAGGGCAGCAAGCCGCCTGCGCTGCTGTTCGCCTACTGGCTGCGCCGCACGGTGATCGCTACCTTCGGCTTGAAGGCCATGGGCAAGATCATCGGCAAGAAACTGTTTCCCGATCCAGAGCAGCAGCCGCTGGTGGAACGTTTCGCCGCGCAGATGGCGGACATGGACAAGCGCGCCTATCTGGCCGCGCTGGACGCCATCTTTCACTGGCAGATCGAGGTCCGTTTTGATGCCCTGACCATGCCGGTGCGCATCCTTGCGGCCGATCAGGATTACACGCCCGTCGCAAGCAAGCAGGCCTTTGCGGCACAGTTTCCACACTGCGAATTCGAGGTGATTGCGAATTCGCGTCATGCCACGCCCCTGGACCAGGCGCAGCGTGTGAATACCTTGTTGCGGTCCTTCCTTAGTTCACATTCAAAATAAATAAACAGGCCACTGCTGTAACGGCAGGGATCGGGTTTTGTCATTGCAGGACAGGTGCTCGCCAGGTGCGTGCGGGGACCGTTACGTCTTGCGATTTTGCAACCCAGCCATCTGCCTTTGCTGCCAGCGAGCTTGATAACAGGAGACGCCATGAAACTTGCTACACAACTGATACCGATCACCCTGGCTGTTGCAGGATGCTTCAGCCTGGCCAGCGTGGCCCACGCACAGCAACAGCGGGCGGCCCCGTCCAGTGATGATGCCCAGGCGCAAGAGCGGATGGAGTCCGTCACAATCTCGGCCCGCCGCCGCGAAGAGCGCTTGCAGGACGTGCCGCTGGCGGTCACGGCGTTTTCTGCCAAGGCCTTGGAACGGGCAAATATCCAGAACCTGGCCGACTTGCAGGAGCGGGTGCCGAATCTCACCGTCTACGCTTCGCGCGGCACCAACACCACCCTGACCGCGTTCATCCGCGGCGTGGGCCAGGCGGACCCGGTCTGGGGCGTGGACCCGGGTGTGGGGATTTATTTCGACGACGTCTATATGGCCCGGCCGCAAGGCGCCTTGCTCGACGTATTCGACGTGCAGCGCATCGAAGTGCTGCGCGGACCGCAAGGCACGCTGTACGGCAAGAACACCATCGGCGGCGCCATCAAATATATCTCGCGGCCACTGGCCAAGGAAAACGGCGCTTCGACGGAAGTAGGCATCGGCAACTACCATCAGCGCAACTTCAAGGCTGCTTTCAATGTCGCCAACGAGAGCGGCACCTGGCGCGCGCGCCTGGCCGCCGCCAAGCTGGACCGGGATGGTTTCGGCCGCAACACCTTTAACGGCGAACAGGTCAGCGACCAGGACAGCACGGCGGCGCGCATATCCGTCGGCTACTTTCCCCAAGAGATCCCGCTCACCGTGGTGCTGAGCCTGGACGCCACCGACGATAAATCGGGCGTGCGCGGTTTCCAGCGCATGGGCGTGAGCGCCTTTGATCCGCTCAAACGCCCGCCGAGCACCAGCGCCTACGATATCCAGAGTGGCATGCCGGGCAATAACTTCACGCATAACCGGGGCGGCTCGCTGGTCGCCAATTATGCGCTGTCGAACGACTGGTCGCTGAAAGTGATAGGCGCCAAGCGGCGCAGCACCTCCGAGCAAACCATCGACTTCGATGGCTTGCCGCAGCCGATCGCCGACGTATTCGGCGATTCCCACGACGACCAGAAAAGCCTGGAATTGCAGGCCTCCTACAGCGGCGATTACGGTGCCGGCGTGATCGGCCTGTACCGCTTTGAAGGCACGGCTGGCGGCGGTATCTACAACAATTTCCTGGGTAGACAATTCACTGCCGCCGTCAGCACGGTAGAGACCGACAGCACGGCGCTGTACACGGACTGGACCTGGCCGCTGGGCCAGTTGTGGAGCCTGAATGCAGGCTTGCGCCATACGCGTGAAGAAAAGCGCGCCATCGTGCTCAACCGCGCCTTTGCCGATGTGGCTTTTACGCGGCCTATCCAGACGGCGGCCGACTTCGACAAGACCTTGTCGGTCAGCAATACCTCGCCGAAACTGTCGCTGCGCTACCAGGCGTCAAACACGACCAATCTGTACGGCAACGTATCGCGCGGCTTCAAGTCGGGTGGCTACAATGTGCGCGCCAACAATCTGGTCGTGCCCGATTCGGCCCGCCCTTACCGCGATGAAACACTCGATGCGCTGGAAGTGGGTTTGAAGTACGCCAAGCCGGACGATACCCTGGACGTCAACGTGGCCTTGTTCTACAACCGCTACAAGGATATTCAGTTGTCGGTATTCACCAGCTATGTGCAGCCGGGCGGCTTGCCCGGCTTTTATGGCGACTTCACGAATGCGGGCAAGGCGACAGTGAAGGGTGCGGAATTCGAGTTTTCATGGCGGCCGAATCGCCAGTGGGATGTGAACGGTTTCGTGGCGCTGCTGAGCGCAAGCTATGGCGAATTCCTCAGCGGTGGCCAGAACATTGCGTCTACGCAAAAGTTTAGCAATACACCGAGCCGGCAAGTGGGCTTGAATCTCATGCGCACCGACCGCGATGTATTTGGCGGCGCGCTGCGCAGCCTGGTCGGCTTTGGCTACCGCAGCAAGGTCTATCCGACTACCGACTTGAGCGAAGTGCTGGCGCAGGGCGGCTACAGTCTGTGGACGGCCGGTGTGGTGTGGGAAGCGCCGAAGAACTGGACCTTCAGCTTGCACGGCAGCAACCTGGGCAATAAACGCTATCGCACGGATGGCTACAACATCCCGGCCCTGTTCATCCTCGACGGTTTTTATGGACCGCCGCGCCAGATCATTGCCAAGGCCGGCTATAAATTTTAAGGAGTTCTTACCCGGGATCCGTCCCCAAGAGACTGATCCCAGCATTTAACCCCAGCATTCATGGAGATGATCATGGCCTATCTGCGTTTGCATCTGCGTCACTTATTTACTAGCTTCATCGCCGCCTGCGCCTTGCTGGCGGCAATGCCTGCCGCCGCCGGGCAATGGGATTTCGGCCTCTACGCCAGCCTGTGGGGCTCGCGCGAATACCAGGTGTGGCTGCCGAGCAATTATCAGCCGGGTAGACCCTTGCCCGTGGTGTTGATGCTGCACGGCTGCGCTTCCGAGCCGAACAGCATGGCGGCCGTCAGCCGCTACAATGAACTGGCCGACCGCGAGAATTTTATCGTTGTGTATCCGCGCCAGAACGTCACGGCCAACCCCATGCGCTGCTGGAATTTCATGTTGCCGCTGAACCAGGAAAGGGGCACGGGCGAACCTGCCGTTTTCATGGGCATCTTGAACAAGGTCAAGAGTAAATACAGCGTCGACCAGCACCGCGTGTACGTCACGGGCATTTCGGCCGGTGGCGCGATGGCGTCCATCATGGCCGCTTGCTATTCGGATGTGTTCGCTGCCGTGATGGTGCATTCGGGCGGCATGTACAAGGGCGCGACCGGCTTGGTGACGGCGGCCGATTCGCTCTTCAATGGCAGTGCGTTCGATCCCAGGGTGCGCGGCAAGGATGCCTGGCGCTGTTCCGGTTCACCGCGCCACTTGATGCCGACCATGGTGTTTCACGGCACGTTTGACATCGTCGTCAACCCGGTCAATGGCGAGCAAACCATCGAGCAATTCCTGAAGACCAGCGATTATGGCGACGATGGCCTGGACAATGACAGCGTGCGCTACCGTGCCGACAGCATCGTGCGCCAGACGGTGCCGTATGGCCGCAGCTACACCATCGACACCTATATTTCCAACGGGATTGTGGTCGCCCAGAAATACACGGTGGAAGGCATGAACCACGCCTGGAGCGGTGGTCCTCCGGGCTGGCCCTTCAGCGATGAGCTGGGCCCGGACGCCACCACCATCAGCTGGAATTTCTTCAAGAATTACCAGCGCTGACCTTTTACTTGAGCAGCCGCTGCATGAAGACATTGAAAAAGCGCGGCTGGTCCGAGGCCAGGCACACCTGGGCGTTGGGCTTGCCTGCGCCCTCACGCGTGTAGCCCTCATCGGTGACCGTGATGTGCAACGGGGTCACGGGGCAACTGTCCGGATCGATCAGGTAGGTGACGGGCACCACGTCGAATAGCGAGGGCATATTGCTGGACCACGGTTGATAGGCATCTATCCACTGGTGGTACAGCAGGGTGATGGCGTCCGTCACCGGCGAGCCGTGGCCGAAGATGGCGTTGCGTTCGACTTCATCGAGGCGTATCTGGGTCGAGTCGAGCGGCATCATGACGATGGGCACGCCGGAGCCGAACAGCGCCTGCGCGCCTTTCACGTCGGAAGCGATGTTGTATTCCTTGTCGGCCGGGCGGCTGGCCACATACTGCGATTTGCGGTAGCCGGCGCGTACCGAGCCGCCCATCATGACCACTTGTTTCAAGGCGCCGAAAGCGGTCTTGTCGCGTGCAATGGCGGCGCCCACGTTGGTCAATGGACCGAGGGCCAGCAAAGTGATCTGGCCGGGCTGGCGCGCCGCTTCGCGCAAGATGAAATCGACGGCGCCCACTTGCGGCGCCGGCGCCTGTCCCCGCTGCGCGTAACGCGCTTGCGTGAAGGGTGTCGGGTTGTTGGTGGTCACGATGCCTTGCGCGACAGGAATGCCGGCGTGACCCGTTTCGCGCAGCAAACGTTCCAGCAGGCGGCCGCGCAAGGCCGTGTCGCCCCACGCCGTGGTGATGCCGACGATCTCGATATCGGGGCTTTGCAGCAACAGGGCCAGCGCAAAGGCGTCGTCGATATCGTCGCCGATATCCATGTCGACAATGACTTTATGGGCGGGCTGGACAGCCGGAGCGGCAAAGGCCGTGTTGCCGCACAGGGCGGCGGCTAACAGCGGAAGCAAAGAACGAAGCAAAAGACGGCGCAGTAACATGGTCGACCTGGGGAAGTAGTGGGGGCGGGCCGATTTTAGCAGGCAGGCACAGACTGGGTACAATGGTTGACACCCTCATCCATGTGAAAGCTGTTATGTTGCCTTCTCGTCTATTGCCTGCCGCCGTGTGCTTATTATTGATGGGCGGCTGCGGCAGTCTCGGCATGGAGTCGCCATCGGCAGACTATGCCGCCGCCTTTGAGCAGGCGGCCAGCCAGGACAGCATGCGCGCCGAGTGCGACTGGGGCGTGCATTACGCGCCGGTAGCAGTGCCGGGCGCCACGGTGGCCCAGTTAAAGGCGATCGCCACCAGCCGCCTGGCAGCCTTGCATTTGACGCCGGCCTGGCAACTCGATATGCCCGAGAGCCAGGCGCACAGTTTCACCGATAGCGCGCAAGACCGCGCCGGCCTGCAATTGCTGCTGAGCATAGTGCTGCCCGCGCTGGAACGGTATCCCGTCTCCGTCTTTGCGCAGACGGGCTTGCGTCATGTGGTGCTGGTGAAAGACTTGAGCGTGGACGGCCAGCGCCGGCTGGCCATGCCGGCGCCCGAAATCGATAGCGTGGTGTATGCCGACAATATGCTGGCCGCGCTGTGTCCGGCCGGCATGGAAATGCGCGTGCACCACGAGTTTTACCATTTCATCGAATACCGCCAATTCAACGATTTTTATTACCGCGACCCCGTCTGGCTGGCCCTGAATCCGCCCGACACCAAATATGGCCATGGCGGCGTGACCGCCTACGGCAAAGGCTTCCAGAACCTGGGCCACCCGCATGCCGGCATGGTCAGCATGTACGCCGAATACGGCCCTGAGGAAGACAAGGCCGAAGTGTTTGGCTGGATGATGACGCCGGCCTATGCATCGCGGCTGCAGCAATGGACCTTGACCGACACCTCCTTGCAAGCCAAGCGGCAGTTGTTGCGCGGGGTATTGAACAGTCCGGCAAATTCTTACTGAATATCAAGTTCTTCATCCGTTTCGCGTGGCATTGTCGTTGCTCTTGACTGGCTTGTGCCGTGCGCCAGTGCGTCTAGCCTGGGGAGACAGCGATGGATGGGGACAGTGCGCATTTCATGGAGCCGGGCGGTATCGCGGCGTTTGGTGCTAACCGGCCGCTACGTTTGCGCCTGGCGGCGTCGCCGGCATTGCCTGCCGGGCTATTGATACCGCAGCGTATTGCTGGCAGCGAAGCCGTGTGCGGCGGCATCGAGTATCGCGCGCTATGTTTTTCCAACCAGGCCAATCTGCCGCTGAACGCCTTGATTGCCTTGCCAGCCGCGCTCGATATCGTCACGGACCAGGGGCAGTTGCGCAGTATCTGCGGCATCGTGACGCAGGCCAGCGCCGGAGATAACGATGGTGCGCTGGCCAGCTATCAGCTAGTGCTGACGGATGCCTTCAGCATCATGGAAAAGCGCATCAATACGCGCGTTTTTCGCCGCCAGACAGATATCGACATCGTCAAGATACTGTTAGACGAATGGATACGCAGCAACACCGTGCTGGCCCATGCCTTCGATTATGTGTTTGCCGATTTCTTCGATATGCAGACTTACCCGCAGCGCGAGTTTGTCATGCAGCACAATGAATCCGATACGGCTTTTGTGCGGCGTTTGCTCAAGCGCAGCGGCGTCGCCTGGTTCTTTCGCGCCGCCGATGGACAAACCAGTCCCCATGCCGAGCCGGCGCATACCCTGGTGCTGTTCAATCACGCCGATAGTTTGCGCCAGAGCAAGGCTGGCACGGTGCGCTATCACGCGGACCGTGCCACCGAAGAGCGCGATACCCTGACTTCCTGGAGCGAGGTGCGCAAGCTACAGCCAGGCACGGTGTCCCGCCATAGCTGGAATGCCGAGCATCCGCGTGCGCGGCCGTTCATGAGTGCAGAGGCCACTGGCCAGGCCCGGCAAGGCATGCATGGCAACGCGATTGCCGCCAGCCTCGATGATTATCTGGTGCTGCCGCCGTGTGCTGCCAGGAATCATGATGCTTTATGCCGGTTAGGTGAGCTGGCGATGCAGCGCCATGATTACGAGAGCAATTGTTTTCATGCAAAAGGCAGCGTGCGCGACCTGTGTGCCGGTGAATTCTTTAGCCTGACTGAACATCCCGATATCGATGCACTGCCCGGGACCGAGCGCGATTTCGTCGTCACTTCCTTGCGGGTAGCGGCACAGAATAATCTGCCCAGGGAACTTGCTGCCAGGGTAGCGCGCCTGTTCATGCGCAACCGCTGGCTGACGGAGGGCGAAACGCAGTCGCAGCGTGAATTGGCGGCGGGCGTGGATGCCGGGCCATTACGCATGCAGATAGAATTGACGGCCGTGCGGCGCGGTGTCGCGATCGTTCCCGCCTATGATCCCCGCGCCGACTTGCCGGCTGTCACCATGCAAAGCGGGGTCGTCGTCGGGCCCGCCAATGAAGAGGTGTATTGCGATGCCCACGGCCGCGTCAAAGTACGTTTCCCTGCCACGCGCCCGATCGATCATCAGCATGCCAGCGGGGCGGGCGCGTCGGACACCGATGCCGATTCGGCCTGGGTGCGTGTCGCTTCCAGCTGGGCTGGCAACGGCCCTGGCAGCGCGCAGCAATGCGGTTACCTGGGCTTGCCACGCGTGGGCAGCGAAGTGTTGCTGGACTTCCTGGGTGGCGATCCGGACCGGCCGATGATCGTCGGCCAGTTGTACAACCACAGTGCCCAGCCCATTGCCTTGAGCCGGGCAGGCGAGTTGCCGGGGAACCGGTATTTGTCCGGCATCAAGAGCCGTGAAATCAAGGGTACGCGCGCCAATCAGCTGCGCTTCGACGATACCCAGGGCCAGATCAATGCCCAGCTTGCCAGCGAGCATGGCACCAGCCAGCTCAACCTGGGCTGGCTGACGCAAGACCGGCGCAACGGCAGTGGCGAGGCGCGGGGCGAGGGGGCGGAATTGCGTACCGATGAGCAACTCGCTTTGCGGGCTGGCAAGGGCATGTTGATCTCTGCCTGGAAACGCGTGAATGGCGATGGTGGGCATTTGTCCCGCAGCGAGTATCTGGGCCTGATGGAAAACTGCCTTCAGCTTTTCCGTTCGCTGGGGAAATATGCCGCCGCCCACCAGGCGCTGGACAATGATGAAGCGCCGCAGCAGGCCCTGCAGCAAAGCTTGAAAAGCTGGGAGGGCGGCAGCAATACCGAGCCGCGCGCCGAGCCGGGTGGCGCGCCTGTGATCGCCGTCACGGCGCCGGCCGGCATCAGTTTTGCCAGCTCGAAAGCCATCATCAGTTATGCCGCAGGGAGTATCGACACGGTGGCGCAGCAGCATTGGCAAGCGGTTGCCGGCCAGCGTTATAGCGTGAATGCGGGCAAGGGTATTTCCCTGTTCGCGCATGCGGACGGTATCCGTGCGATTGCCCATCATGGCAAATTTCTGTTGCAGAGCCAGCATGACGATATGGACCTCAACGCAGGCAAAAGCCTGAAGCTGACGGCCAGCGACGGCAAGCTGACGGCCATGGCCGATGAAATCGTCCTCATTTCCAAGCATGGCGCCTTTATCCGCATCGGCGATGGCATCACTTTTGGCAGCAAGTCGCCGCTGAAATTCAATGCGCCCAATTTCGTCTTCAATGATCCGCAAAGCATGGAAGTGCAATTGCCCGCCTTTTCCGACGGCAAGGCGGATCAGCAATTCATGTTTCAGTACGAAGGCGATGACAGCCAGGAACCGCAGTTGGCGCCGCAGGCGCATTTTGACGTGAAGCTCGGCGATGGGTCATCGGCAAGCGGGCGCAGCGATGGGGCTGGCAAGACAGACGTGCTGGAGCGTGCCGCGATGCACCTGGCCGGCATCGAAGTGTTCAATAACAAGGATTGAGAACATGGGGAGGCAAGCATGGGAACATATCCGAAAATGCCGTATGTGGTAGGCGAGGAGGTGGGCATCCTGCATTGCGAACGCAGCGTGTGCAAGAAGGTCAGGATACGCCGCAATTTGCCCGGCAATATCATCGTCACCCATGGCGTCAATGACGTGGGCGTCAGCTACAAGGCGGTGGAAGACGGCTTGTGCGCGGGCCTGGCCGCCAGGCTGGGGCGCCCTTTCCATCCTGCCAGTTATCGCATGCCGGTGGACGCAGATCAACACAAGCTGGAAGATGATCCCGATGCCGTGTTCTTCAAGCGCAGCGTAGCCAAGGATACCAATAGCCCGGTGATTCCGTTTTACTGGGGCTACCGCGAAGTCGAGGGCAAGAGCAGCACCATGCGCGGCCAGTTCATTGACCGCTATGGCAACCGCCTGGACAAGGATTTGTCGAAGGAGGGCGGCCCCTTCGGCAACGCCACCAGCAGCTTGCCCGATATGTGGCGCAGGGGCATGTATGCACCGGTCGATCCCGTGGGCGATCCCTTGCGCCCGCTCAGGACGGCGCCCGGACGTATGTATATGGTGCTGGCGGCCCAGCGTCTGGCGGCATTGATTTCCATGATCCGCGATTACGATGAACAGGATACCGTCAGCATCGTGGCGCATAGCCAGGGCTGTTTGCTGTCCTTGCTGGCGCAAGCCATGCTGATGGAAAAGGGACTGGCGCCGGCCGATAACCTGATCCTGACGCATCCGCCTTACAGCCTGGTGGACAATCTTCCCATGCTGATGAAGGTGGCCAGTTCTCTCGATGGCGGGGAAGATGCGGCGATGAAACCGTATTACGGTTTGCTTGATGGCGGACAGACGCTGTCTGCTCGCCTGAAAACGCTGGTCAATATCGTGGCGGGCGTGGCGAAAGGCGATGGTAAAGCCTGCCTTCCTTCTTTTGCTGACTTGAAAGCCGACCAGCATCGTGGCATGGTTGGCAGCAACTGGCAAAGCGCGGCGGACCGTGACAACCGCCGCAAGGTGTATCTGTATTTCTGCCCTGAAGACATGACGGTGGCGCTCGATAATATCCAGGGCATCGGCTGGGATGGCGTGCCCGATAGCGTGGCCGGCAGCGAGCTGGCAATGGAAGATCAAACATATGGCATGGATGGCATGGTGTACTCAACTGGCCGGTCTGAGCTGGTGACGCGTCCCCATGTACGTAAGGCATTGTCGGAGTTGGGCAGCAGGTTTTATCAGCGGGTGTTCAGTGCAAAGGCCAGGCTGGACCCGCTCACGGGAAAGACGGGAGTATCGCTGGTCGGCAAGGCGCCGCCTTTTGATTTCCCCTTGCGCCTGGCGACGGAAACGGAACAGTCGCATGTGGAAGCTTCGCTGCGCGGCAACCGTGCCTCGCACAAGAAAGTGGCCTGGCCGCTTGACACTAAACTCGGCAAGGACGAACAGCGCAATGGCGTGCGCACCATCACCGGTGAAGCCTTGACACAGCCGGTGCCGGCCGACTTGCGTGGCGCGTCGCAAATCGATCCGGCAAATATTCCTGCAACGTCCATGATGAGCAACCGGCGCCCGCAAGACCAGGGGCCGGCCGAGATGGTCGATCCCTGCGACGCACCCGTGGCACTGACCAGCGGGCGCGGCTTGCAGGCCATGAGCGAAGAACGCCCCGATCCGGCCGGATACCGGCGCTTTCCCGAGCGAGACGAACCGGTGCGCCAGGCGGAACTGGCGCAGATGACGCTCGCCTACAACAAGGAAAAGAAGCTCGATGACAAGGGAGTACTCAATCAGCGCACGGTGACCGCCGCCGTGCGCAAGACGAATGGCACCGTCCTGGCGGTGATCCAGGAAAGCCCGAACGAGGCGCGCCTGCGCTGGCAGCGTGAAGTGAGCCCCAAATCCTTCCATAGTTCGATCATCGGCAGCGAAAAGAATCACCGCCAGGTGACGGCCTACGACGTGGCGATTGGCAGCGGCAAGGCTTCGTCCGACCCGCAGTTTTATGCTTATTTGTGTGCGGTGGCGGATTGGCGGGTGAAGGTGCCCAAGAAAAATGAAGCGCCAAGAGAGGGGATCCTATTGTGGAGTCGATTTTGTACTTTGTACTCATCGTATTTAGGTGTTGAACCAGCATGGCGAAAGATGGTTATTGAGGGAGGCGCTAACTATTACAACACCGGGATATTGCCACCAAGCTTGCCGCTGTTGTCCGGTGCCTTATGGGAGATCGTGGTATCTGAAACGCGAGACAGGAAGGTCGTTACTGGCAAGTCTAAAAAGTAACAATGACTCTTTAAAAAGGTGATGGCAATGATGATACGTTGGCTTGGTATATCAGTGGTAGTCGTTATGCTGTTTTTTGTGGTCTTGTGGTTAGGTGCTTTGTCGAAAAGCCAGGCACGTGAAATCGCCGTGCAAAGGCAGACAAAAGAAATCAAAGTACAAATGGACGAGGGCAAGGAGTATGTGCTGGAAATTATCGGCTTTGGCGTGACGCTTGATAAATACCGGCAAGCCAAATTATGGGAAGCCCTGCAAAAGGGAAGTGCTTACACCAGCATACGCGAACAGGATCCCAATAAATATCCGTGGACCGGAATGGACAAGAATAGCCAGGGCGGTGGCAGGGCATGCGATGCCTTGGAAAATGGGGCTAACTTTACGCCCATGTATTGGGGCTTGCCATCGCTCTTTGCCGGTACGCCTATCCTGGATCCCGATGAACAGCCAAGCATGGAAAACCCAATGGCAGGCCTGGTGGCGGGGGCTAGTACGATAGGGTTACCCTTTCATTTATTCTCAATTGGCCCTTGGAAACTGGATGAGCGGCCTGATCGTTTGCTGATAGAAGCGTTTGATTTTTTTGACCGGCACCCTGACGTACCCTATCTGCTGGTTCATTCTGAAGATAGTCCGGGTACCCGTGATGGTAATAGTCAGCCTGGTGATCCGATGAAATTGAAAGATGGTTATTACATCCCGGACATGCCAGACGCCACGGCAGTGTTTGTGCTGGCACGCCGTGAGAGAGTGGATCCCTTGCGTCCGTTTGTATGGGAGGATCCCGAGAACAAGTTTTTGCAAGAGAAATTCAAATCGATGTATTACGACTTGAAAAGTGCGCTGGCAAAACCGGATAAAAAACTAGGTGAGAATTTTTCTCCCATGTCCCGTCAACCCACCGTCAGCGAATGGCTCTCCGCTGCCGCGGCCTTTGCCCGGCGTCCCGATATCCGGGGTGTCGGAC
The DNA here is from genome assembly GCF_014200675.1 of Janthinobacterium saanense. Taxonomy (GTDB): domain Bacteria; phylum Pseudomonadota; class Gammaproteobacteria; order Burkholderiales; family Burkholderiaceae_D; genus Janthinobacterium. Next base: position 281,928 of record NZ_JACHCI010000003.1, read on the forward strand.
TACACGCGTTCGACAAGATCAATCCCTGGTTAAACCGTCCGCCACAGGACTGGAAGCCGACACCGTGGTTTCCTATTCCGTGGAACCGCGAACAGATGGAGACTTTCGATCGTTTGCCTACCTTCGGTTTTGTGCATCGGCCAGTCTTCGTCAAGTTCACGGATGAGCAGGGCAAGCCTGTCACCCGGCGCGACGAGCGTCAGAAGCTGTTCAACGCGGGCTGGCAGCAAGCCTTGCAAACCTTGCCGGAAGTCCAGCGTAGCAAAGGGCCGGCGCGCATCGTGGCGGGCATGGGGCAGCAGAAGGAGCAGTTGTTGATGCTCGAAAGCATGTTGCATGAGTATGCTGCCCAGGGCGGTCCGGAAATCGATAGCAGCAAGGGCACGCAGTTCATCAACACCGATCTTCGCCTGGGCAATACGGGATCGGCCAGCTGGTTCATGCAAATGGCCATCGGCGTGATGGGCAGCTACCGTGACGGTGGCGCCAGTGCCGCCATCAATTTGCGCGACCGTAACGAAGCCAGCATCATTTTTGTGACACCGCCCCCGGACAGCAAACGCAAGCAGCAGGATGAGGGCGGTGATATCTTCCGTAGCCGGATTACTCCCGCCATCGACCCGGCCAACTATGTGGCGCCGTCAGTAGAAGCCTTGCTGCAAGAGCAGGCCTTAAAATAGTCGGGAGAAAAGATGCGCAAAGTCATACGTCTGGGGGACGCCACTACGCATGGCGGCAAGGTGCTCAGCTGTGCCGCCACGCACTTCACGGTCGACGGTATCGCCGTCGCCTGTGTTGGCGATCTGTGCAGTTGCCCCATCAAGGGACACCAGGGCTGCACGATTGCCAGCGGTTCGGCACGGCATGCCATCAATGGCATCGCTGTGGCTTTTGAGGGCGATAGCACCAGCTGCGGCGCCAGGCTGATTGCTGGCGGCGTCAATTACCGTTCCTCCTGACAGCGTGGCGTCACGGCATCACCCGCTGGCGCTATAATCTGCGCACTGGGCCGTGCCCGCTCTTGATCCCTCTGCTAAAGGAATGACATGCCAGCATGCCTCGTGCGCCCCGCAGCGCTTTTTGTCTTGTCGGCTGCCCTGGTATCGGCCAGCGCTGTTGCCGATGACGTGACGGCGACCGCCGCAGAGCGCGCGTCGCTGTTGCAGTTTTATGGACAGCAATACCCGGACCAGCCGGCTGCGCGCAGCGTGTTCCAGAGCGTGCCGGTGGTGGGTGGCCATCTGCGCGAGCTGGTGGGCAGCGTGGAAACGGCGCCGTATCGGGGACATGGCGCGCTGTGCCGTACGCAGCGCACGAAATTCGTGCTGCAGGGAAGCGGTAAACAAGAACGCTGGCAAGAGGCGGGCATCGAGTATTACGCCTGGCTGGACCGTGGCACTTGCCGGCCCGTGGCCGAGCCGGTGCGCTTGCTGCAGCGCGTGCCCGACACGGAGCTGGAAGGTGTCTTGCTGTACCAGAAGCCGCTGCTGGAACGGGCGCGCTTGTTGATGGCGGGCAATACCGCCTGTGCGCCGCTGCGCGCGCTGAAGTTCAGCCTGGCGGCGGTCGATGTGGGGTCGTCCGTGCGCCATGATGAAGAGCGTTATGCGCTGGTGTTCAAGAGCGACCGCAACAGTTATGCACGGGTCTGGCTGCGCAAGAGCGGCGGGCAATATGAGGCCTGGAATGTGACTTGTCCGCCGATGCTGTAAGCTGCGTGCCTGTTATTGATACTCACACTGAATCTTGCACTTATGAACCCGAATTCCACTTCCGCCCGCAGCTGGGGCACCATCGTGACGCATAGCGACGAGATGGCCATCATTTACCGCTATGTCGATACTTTCCATGACGACTGGGACTTGTCGTCGCAGCCTGACCGTATCATCCTCGCCTGGCGTTATGAAGATGAAACCGGCATGCCGGCGCCGAATGAACGCGAACATATGGAAGAGCTGGAAGCGGCGCTGGAACCGGTGGTTGAACAGGATGGCTTTGCCACCCTGGCGCTGGTGTCGACCGGCGAAAACCTGCGTGAATGGATTTATTACACGCAGTCGGGCGAAGACTTTTTCAACCGCCTCAACAAGGCGCTGGCTGACCGTCCGAAGTTCCCGATTGAAATTCGCAGCGCCTCCGATCCCGCCTGGGCTACCTATTCCGGCTTCATGGCCGCGCTGCCCAAGTAAAGTTGTTACGTCAGCGCGCTCACCACGATGCGCGTCGCTGCCGTGATGATGGTCTGGTTGGTTGGCGCATCTGCCTGTTCGCGCGTGTAGTACACGGCGATCACCAGCGGCGCGCCGCTCACCGGCCAGGCCACACCAATATCGTTGACGGTGCCGTAGGCGCCCGAGCCTGTTTTATCGGCGACGCTCCAGCCGGCAGGTACGCCGGCGCGGATGCGCTGGTCGCCGGTCAGGTTGCCGCGCATCCATGTTTCCAGTTGCTGGCGCTGCGGCGCAGGCAAACTACTCCCCAACAATAATTGCTGCAAGCTGTGCGTCATCGAGGCGGGGCTGGTCGTATCGCGCGTTTCACCCGGAATCGCGCTATTGAGTTTCGTTTCCCAGCGTTCCAGCTGGAATACCGGGTTGCCGATGCTGCGCGCAAAAGCCGTGACGGCTTGCGGGCCGCCCAGTAGTTTCATCAGGAAATTTGCAGCGCTGTTGTCGCTGTGTTGCAGGGTGGCAGCGCACAGTTCCGCGACTGTCATGCCATCGGTCAGGTGTTCCTCCGTCAGTGGCGAATAGGTGACCAGGTCCTTGGCCGTATAGCGTATGGTTTTTTGCAGCAAGCCTTGCTCGCTGACGCTGCGGGCCAGCACGGCGGCTGCCAGCATGGCCTTGAAAGTGCTGCACATGGGAAAGCGCTCGTCGGCCCGGTGAGCGATGCGTGCGCCGCCGTCCGTGCGCCAGGCGGAAACGCCCAGACGCCCACCGGCTTGTTGCTCCAGCGCCGCCAGTTGCGCGTGGGCGGCAGCGGGCGTGGTGGCAGCCAGCAATGCGCCGGATGGGAGCAAGAGGGCGGCGCCGGCGGCCAGCAGATACTGGCGGCGTTGTGCGTTGGAAAGGGTATCAGTCATGGTCGCTTCGATGATGGGAGATGGATAGGGTGGCCAGCAATTCGGTGATCGCTTGCAGCTTGGCCGGTTTGGTCAAATGATGGTCGAAGCCGGCCGCGCTTGAGCGGCTGCGGTCGTTTTCCGCGCCCCAGCCGGTCAGCGCGACCAGTACCAGTTGCGTGCCTGCCGGCGTCTGGCGCAGCGTGCGCGCCACGTCGTAACCGCTCATGCCGGGCAGGCCGATATCGAGGAAGACCACGTCGGGCGCAAATTGCGGCGCCACGGCCAGCGCCTGGAGGCCATCGTGGGCCACTTGGGTTGCATGGCCCATCATGTCGAGCACGGCCGCCAGGGTCTCGGCCGCATCGATATTGTCATCGACCACCAGCACGCGGAAGTGCTGTTGTGGTGCGGTAGATGCTGGCTCTTCGTCGGTAGGCATCACCGGCAAAGTGGCTGCCAGCGGCAGGCGCACGGTAAACGTGCTGCCCTGGCCGGCGCCGGCGCTATTGGCCGTGGCGCTGCCGCCATGCAATTGCGCCAGGCGCCGCACCAGCGACAGGCCGATGCCCAGGCCGCCCTGGGCGCGGCCCATGTTTTGTCCCACTTGCGTGAACATCTCAAAGATGGTGTCCAGCGCGTCGGCGGGGATGCCGATGCCGGTGTCGCCTATTTCGATGACGGCATCAGCGCCATCGCGTTTTGCACTGACCGTGATGTGGCCGCCTGCTGGCGTGTATTTGGCGGCATTGTTGAGCAGATTGCCCAGTATTTGCGCCAGACGGGTCGGGTCGGCGTCGAGCGGCAGCGCCTGTTCATCGAGTTCGACCTGCAACTGGTGCCGGTTGGCGTCGATCAGCGGCATGCCCGTTTCCACCGCGGCGGCGATCACGGTTTTCAGTTCCAGCCTTTCTAGCTTGAGTTCGATCTGCCCGCGCGTGATACGGGCCACGTCGAGCAAGTCATTCACCAGGTGCACCATCTGGTTGACCTGCCGCTCCATGACGTCGCGCACGCGCGTGACCGTGGCGGGCTGGTCGGCCGCCAGGCGCATGATTTGCAAACCGTTGCGGATGGGCGCCAGCGGATTGCGCAATTCGTGCGCCAGGGTGGCCAGGAATTCGGTCTTGCGTTTGTCCATTTCGGACAGATTGTCGGCCAGCTGGCGCAGTTGCCGCTCTGAACGTTTGCGCTCGGAAATATCGCTGAACAGCACGGCCAGCTTGCGGCTGCCGGCGTCACCCAGGCGCGCCGCGAAAATATCGAACCAGCGGTCCATCGCATGCGCTTCGTTTTCATAGCGCACAGGCTGGCCTGTCTTGAGCACCTGGTCATACAGGGTGAACCAGTGCTGGTCGTGATCGGGCACCATTTCGCGTATCGTGCGGCCGATGGCGTTTTCCAGGCCGGACTGCTTGACGAAGGCGGCGTTGCCTTCCAGGTAGCGGAAGTCGATCGGATGGCCATCGTCGTCATACAGCATTTCAATGATGCAGAAAGCCTGGTCCATCAACGCGATCAGGGTGCTGTAGCGTTCTTCGCTGCGGCGCAGCGCATCTTCCACCTGTTTCTGGCGCGTAATGTCGAGTATGACGCCCGGCAATTGCAAGGGTCTGCCATCGGAACCGTATTCGACCCGGCCCCGCGCCAGCACATGGCGGTAATGGCCGTCAACGCCCAGCACGCGGTAGTCGGCCTCGAAGGGCTGGTGCTGCTCTATCGCCAGCCTGATCAGTGTGTCCAGCCGTGCCCGGTCGTCAGGGTGGATCAGTTCCAGATAGTGTGCCAGCGGCTGTGCCGGCTGCGTGGTGTCGACGGCAAACAGACGCGCCATATTACTGTCGGCCGTGACCCTGTCGGCCGCGATATCCCAGTTCCAGATGGCCACTTCGCCAGCGGCCAGGGTCAGGCGCAAGGCTTCTTCATTTTGCTTGCTGATGGTGAGATCGAGCGAGATGCCGGATAGCGTGATCACCTTGCCGGCCCCATCGCTGGTGCAACTGCCGCGCAGATGCACCCAGTGCAGCGAGCCGTCCGGCCAGCGCACGCGCACCTCGATTTCGAAATCGCTGGCAGAAGCAATTGCCGCGTGGACCACTGCGCGCCAATGTGTCTGGTCGCCGTCGAGCATGGCGGCTGTCAGGCGCGGATAGTCGATGCTGGCATCTGTTGGGAAACCGAAGTTGGCCTTGCAGGCGTCGGAACATTCCATGCTGCCACTGCCCAAATCAATTTCCCAGGTGCCCATGCGGCCACCCTGCATGGCCAGGCGCAAGCGCTGTTCCGTCTGGCGCTGCTCCGTCACGTCGCAATGCGAACCTACCCATTCGCGGATGCCGCCATCGGGACCGTAGATGGGCAGCATGCGCACCACCACGTTGCGGTAGGCGCCGCTCACATGGCGCAGCCGGTATTCGGCTTCAAACACGCTGCTCAGGTTCGATGGCATGACGTAGGGCAAGCTCCTGTCGTCGGGATGCAGGGCGTTCAGCCAGCCGCGCCCCATCAGCTCGGCTTCGCTCTGGCCTGTATAGGCGCGCCAGCTGGGCTGGTCCGCATCGAATTGGCCAAAGCTGCGGGTGCTCCAGACGATATCGCAGTGGGCGCCCAGCAAGAGGCGCGCGCGCTGTTCGCTTTCGGCCAGATGGCGGGCGGCGCTCAAGGGGCCGCTGATGTCATGCAGGATGGCCAGCACGCTGGCCCCGCCATTCTGCGGCGCCGGCAGGAGCGTCAGCCTGGCTTGCCATTGCGTACCATCGCCTGCCAATCTGGTGGTCCATTCTGCCGCGCCGCTATCCCAGGCGCGCTGCAAAACCTGCCCGGCTGCCGCGCGGTGTTCGCTGGTCCATAGTTGCGGCCAATCTGTGCCCAGCAGGCAAGAGCGCGCAGCCGCATTGGGTGCGCCGATGGCGCCATGGATATCGATGGTAAACATCGGATCGGCGCTGTGCTCATAGGCATGCCAGGCGGGGGAGGAGGGAGCGCTGTCGGGCTGGCTGATTTGGGGCATGAGAGCTAGGTATTGGTGCAGCACAGTGTATCCGCACTAGATAAGGGCATGGCTGAGCCGGTATGGCTATGCCGATATTACAACGATTTAGCTTCCTGGGCCTGTCCTGCAAACTGGCAGTGCTGTATGAATATCTGATGGCTCCTGTCAAGAAAAATCGCAAAAATCGCAAAAATGCCTATTTTTTGTGCAAATTGTGGCTGAATAACCACTAGTAAGCCATTTCTTATTGTCGATTAAATATTTCAGATAACAATATTCTTGCAGCGCATAAGGTGCTTGAATTAAATTGGCGCCTTGCTTGAAAGTTGGCGTTGATCAGACATCCCAGAGATGCGGCCAGGACCGCTGCCGTGACCACGGCAAGCGAGGCAGAGCCAGTGACGCCGAGAGTGGGGGGACACCCGCTCGCGCTGCCGCACCACGAAGGTGCAGGCCTATATAAACAGACAATAGCGACAGCGCCGCACAGAAGAAATCCCGGAGACAAGTTTGCAGAACAGGTTACGTCAATTTTATTTAAACTTCTGGGAAACATCATGATCAAAATGTCCAAGATGCATAAGCGGCTATGCGCCAAAAGCGCTGCTGTGCTGGCACTGTCCGCTGCCTTGCCTATGGCTACGGCCTACGCTGACGAAGTTGCTGCTGCGCCTGCAGCCATTAGCAGCGATGCGGCACCTGCCGCCGCTACCGATGCTGCTGCGCCTGCAGCCGGTCAACTGGAAACAGTGACCGTGACGGCCCAGCGCCGCAAGGAAAACATCCGCGACGTGCCTGTTTCCGTATCCTTGTTGCGTGACGAAAAGCTGGACGTGCTGGTTTCCGGAGGTCAGGACATCCGCATGCTGGCCGGCAAAGTGCCTAGCCTGAACGTGGAGTCGTCGAACGGCCGTACCTTCCCGCGCTTCTACATCCGCGGCTACGGCAATACCGACTTCAACATCTTTGCTTCGCAGCCTGTTTCCCTGATTTACGACGACGTGGTGCAGGAAAACCCTATCCTGAAAGGCTACCCGCTGTTCGACGTGGCTGGCGTGGAAGTCTTGCGTGGTCCACAAGGTACTTTGTTTGGCCGCAACACGCCCGCTGGCGTGGTCAAGTTTGAATCGGTCAAGCCTAACCTGGACAAGGTCGAAGGTTATTACAACGTTTCCACCGCTACCCACAACACCAGCAACTTTGATGGCGCCGTGAACGTGCCGCTGAGCAACGAATGGGCGATGCGTTTCTCGACCCTGCGCCAGCACCGCGACGATTATGTCGATAATACTTTCACGGGTCAGAAAAACGCCCTGGACGGTTACAACGAACACGCCGAGCGCGTGCAATTGTTGTACGCACCGACCGGCAGCGGCTTCAATGCCCTGTTCAATGTGCATCAACGCGCAACCTCCGGCAGCGCGCGCCTGTTCTTCGCGAACTTGATGAATAAAGGCAGCAACGATATCGTCGCTGGTTTCGATCCGACCAAGATCAGCATCAATGCACCGAACTTCCAGAGCCTGAGCACCAATGGCGCCAGCGCGCGCCTGAGCTGGGATCTGGACGGCATCAAGCTGTATTCGATCACCGGCTTCGAGCACGTCGGTCAATATGCATCGCATGGCGACATCGATGGCGGCACACCGAACGGTCCGGGTTTCATCCCATTCCAGGTTGAAACACAAGGCGGTATCACCAGCGTAAAACAGTATTCGCAAGAATTCCGCGCTGAATCGAAAAATGCTGGTCCGCTGAACTGGCAGGCAGGCTTGTACTATTTCAATGAAGATGCCAACGGTTATTCGGACGCTTATTTCCCTGACACCCATTTGCTGCAAAATCATTTGGCCAGCCGCCAAAAGAATACGGCGTGGGCGACCTTTGGTTCGGTCAACTATGCTGTCAGCGATGACTTCATGCTGCGTGGTGGCTTGCGCTACACCAAGGACAAGAAAGATTTCAATACGGTTGCCGCCGACAACATCACACAAGTTGGCCCAACCAGCGCCGATGTCAGCAAAGGCAAAATCAACTGGGACTTGAGCGGCACCTACAAGTACAACAAGGACGTGAACTTCTACGGCCGTATCGCCACCGGTTTCCGCGCACCGAGTATTGCGCCAGCCAGCGATAAAGTACCTGTGACCATCGCTAATGCAGAAACCATCACTTCGTACGAAGCCGGTATCAAGGCTGACCTGTTTGACCGCCGTGCACGTCTGGCGTTCAGCATCTACGATTACCAGATCAAGAACCAGCAGCTGACGGTAGTGGGCGGCGATTCGAACGTGACGCGTTTGATCAATGCAGCCAAAACGAATGGCCGCGGCGCGGAACTGGAACTGGAAGGTTTCGTGACGCCTAGCCTGAAGATGTCCTTCGGCGGCAGCTACAACTTTACGGAAATCAAGGATCCGACCCTGGCGGTCGCCAAGTGCGCCAGCTGCACGGTGCTGAACCCGATCAACGCTGCCGGCAACGTCGTCATCAATGGCAACCCGCTGCCACAAGCGCCGAAATGGACCTTGACCGCTACCGGCCGCTACTCGATCCCGATGGAAAATGGCGAGATCTTCGTCTTCACGGATTGGTCGTACCGCAGCGAAATCAACTTCTTCCTGTACCAGTCGACCGAGTTCACCGGCAAACCGTTGCTGGAAGGTGGCTTGCGCACCGGTTACACCTGGGATGCTGGCAAGTATGAAGTGGCCTTGTTCGGCCGCAACATCACCAACACCCGCCGCGTAACCGGCGCCATCGACTTCGACAACCGGACCGGCTTCATCAATGATCCGCGTCAATGGGGTGTGCAGTTCAAGGGCAATTTCTAATTGCCCAACTTCAGGCGCCAGCTCAGGCTGGCGTCTGCTTTGACCCGCTGCCGGCTCGCGCCGCAGCGGGTTTTTTTATGGCTTGGTTTTACTTGGGCAAGTGCGACAGCCGTTGCGCCCAGGCGGGTATCGCTTGCCGCCAGAAGTCGTCAATGTTGTCCGCGCGCACGTCGAGACCAAGAAAACGCGCCGTCGGCAGCAGCGCTGCCGACAGCAAGGTGGCCGCCTCCATACCCGTATCGAAGGCCAGCGCACCGGTCTGCTTGGACAGCTTTTCACCGAGCTCATTATTGACGACCGGCACATGCATGAACTGTGGCTGGGGCAAGCCCAGCACTGCTTGCAGATACAGCTGGCGCGGCGTGGAGTCGAGCAGGTCGGCCCCGCGCACTATGTGCGTGATCGCCTGCGCGCCATCATCGACCACCACTGCCAATTGATAGGCCCAGAAACCATCGCCGCGCAGCACGATAAAGTCGCCCACCTCGGCGCTGATATCCTGCTGTTGTTGGCCTTGCCAGCGGTCGATAAAACGGTAGGTAGCGTGGGTAGCCTGCGGCACGCGTAGCCGCAAGGCCCGCGCTTCCTTGCCCGGCGCCAAGCCATGCCGGCAGGTGCCTGGATATACGGCGACGCCATTCTTGGTCACACCCGCCCGCAAGTTCGAATCGGCAATTTCCTTGCGCGAACAGCCACACGCATACACGAGGCCATCGTCTTTCAAGCGCTGCAGCGCCGCCTGATATAGTGGCAAGCGCCGGCTCTGCCACGTCGCCTCTCCATCCCAATGCATCCCACAGCGCTGCAAACTGGCCAGTATCGCCATGTCGGCGCCCTCGACATTGCGGTCATAGTCCAGGTCCTCGATACGCAGCAACCACGTCCCCTGATGCACCTTCGCATCGAGATAACTGGCCATGGCGGCAACGAGTGAGCCCATGTGCAAGGGGCCGGAGGGGGAGGGGGCGAAGCGGCCGATGTAGGGGGCGGTGGGAACAGTCATGCGGGTAAATATGTTTGACAAGAATGTGCTGCTGTTACTTTACGGGATGGCTTGATCTACGGAGCGGTAGGGTAAGTATCGTTCAGAGTGAAAACCAAGTCAAATCGAAACCTGATGGTTTTACTTTATATTTTATCTGTGGTAATTGGATTTAATAATCTTATTTTTATCTTTTGATATGGTGTAGGTAACCGAACGGCCTAAAGAAGTTTTTCCACCCAAAATTCTCTCTCCTTTAGCAAGATTTGGATTGAAAGTTATTTTAATTTCTTCACCGTTGTCTTGTATTTGTATCGTGAAGTCATTAATATTTGTTTGTTCTTTTTTAAATTCCGTATATGCTATAAGTAGTCTTTCAATATGTTTTCCTGATATTTTTTCAAATTTTTCAGTTAATTCATTTTCATTATTCATATTTCCAGAATTTTTAAAAATATTATTTCAGATGAGGATATGAGGCGAAATTTGCCTTCATGCTTTCGCAGTTTTAGTTATTTTTTGATGAGTAATATTTATTATTTTTGGTATTTCGATGATGTTGTTTTGTAAATTTCTTATGAGTATTCCAAAAAGGCGGATGCTGCCGATGTTTTTATGTCGTATCTGACACTAATCTTTCCCCAGTTATATATAAAAATTATATTCGATAACCCTTCAAGAATGCCTTGTTCTTTTGACTTATATCGTATCATCCGTGGAATTGCCATTTTTTCTATGGAAGTGGGGATTGATTTTTCTGTTTACTGTCAATGATTTAACTAACCCTTTTTTTTCATTTATGATGAAAGATTCTATAAAAATACTATTTATAAAGAAACTCACAGTAAAATGATATTTGTTAAATTTCATATTCTCTGGTTTTATGTGAAAATATTTATTAATATTGGTGAGAATTTCTCTGATTGATATTTTTTTTGATAGTATCGTAATTTCATCAATGATGAAGGCTCCATCGGAGAACTGAAATCCATATCTTTTCAATTTTGTAATGTATTATAATAATTATGTTGTTGGAATTTTATTATGATGATATTTTTTTATGAAAAATGATTTGGTGTGGTTTGCGTAATTTTAGCATATTAAAATGTGCTCTATATCTTTGTATGTCTCTGAAATTTCCTCATTGCAATAGTGGGAATCATTTAATTCTCGCCATGATGTTCCTGGTATATTTTTATTTTTATTATGAAATCTGTTTGCTAGAACAACTACAATGCTTCCCCTGTTTGGCCAGTCGCTGGCGCTTATTTTTTTAATAAAATTTCCTTTTTTCATTTCGCTCAGCAGAATTGCTATTAATTTTTCAGGAATATTTTTTATCTCTTTAATCCACTCATTTTTTTCTGTATAAGTTTTATTTTCTCTGCATATTTCTTCAATGTATTCATTGTTTTCTGTCTCAATGGCATCTTTATTCCATTCAGTTGGAGGGGAGAAAATGTATGAGGGCTTATTATCTAAACTATTGTTTTTCCAATGTCCTTTCATTGTTATTCTCCAATGTCACATCATTCTTATGTGAAATAATATTGTTTTTATATAAGTTCATCTTTTCCATACACTATCATAGTCACACAATATGATGATTTTTGATCTGATTTTATTATTATGTCTCCCCATGAAAATGAAAAAAAATCCTCATATGGAGTTGTTTTTTCTGCTTCTTGAAATAGAAATCTCGAAATTATTTTGCTTAAGTATGTTTTTTCTTTTTTTAATTCCGAGTTGCTTGATTCGTAGCCTAGTTTATTCACTTCTCCATCTAGCCAAATGAATTCTAATATAAGTAGTTTTTCATTTTTAAATCTTAATATTAGTTTCATTTTTAGTTGGTTGAAATAGATTCCTTGGGTGCTATATGTTTCGAATTCATTCGTTTTCCCAAAATACTCTAATTTTTCTATTTTTAATATATCATTTTTTGATGTGTTTTTACCTATTATAATATTGTCATTTATTTCTATTTCTCCAGTTTCTTTGTTTATTTTCATGTTGTGGCCTAGGGAATTTAAGGGTTTTTGCATGGGGTAATAATTTTCTTATGTCGGAGTCATCGACGAAAACTCTACTTCGAGATTTTTTTACTAATTTATGAAGAACGGTAGTGCGGGAATTTTTTTATTATTAATGATATACATTTTCCTTATATTTTTTTCAAATCCAAGATTTTTTATGTAGAATTTTTTTTCCTCTTCAAAATTTAAACAAAATATTCAAATATAAATATTATCATTCATTTGTTGTATTGTTTTTATTCCTATTTATTTTTTCTGAAATATCACTCTTATTCGTTTTATTGAGAGTGGTTCTTATCTTTGGAAATTAATTTTAACTATTTTTTTATCTTTCTTTGAGATAAGGTAAACTATTGTTCGTCCTAGCGAGGTGCCACCTCCTAGCTTTGGTCTCTCTCCCTCTGCAAGGTTAGGGTGGAAAGTTAATTCTATTTCATTTTCTTGATCTTTTACATAGATTATGAAATCTTCTATATTTTTTTGTTTTTCTTTGAAATCTTCATAAGCTATTAGGGAATATATAAAGTATTTTCCCAATATTCTATCATTGAAATTTTCTGAATATTTCATTTCTCTTCCTTTTTTATGGTGTGTGTTTTCCGAGGAAGTATTTCTACCAATCGATAGAATAATGAGTAATATTAAAATAGTAGTGATATTTTTCATAAATAATATATTTTTCCATTTTTTGAGTTGTATCCTTTGAAAGTTCCATTTGGAGATCCTAAATAACCTCTGTATTCGGTTTTTCCTATTCCTTTGTATTTTGCGGCATCTATATCTGCTGTTGAGAAATTATTGCTATCGTAGTAGTCATTTTCTTTTGTGGTAGGTTTTCCTTTTCCTGTTGAGTAATTTCCATGAGTATGCCAATACCCTGTTTCTTCACAATTTTTTGCAATTTTCTTGCCACTCCAAGGGTCGACGCCATCGACATCTCCACGAGTCGCTTTGGTAAAGTCATATTTCCCATTTTTCCCTTTGTAAATTAGACCGCCGTACTCAAGATTGTCTCGAATTGATTTTTTATTGTAACGACTTAATGCGGCGCGAGCAGCGCCATCAGCGCTGGAAAAACGGCCACCGAGACAACAATTCCCACATTTTTTTTGTAACCCGAGTGGATCAATCCACATTGTTGGGTTGGGTGCGTAGGAATATAAGTTAATCCCACCAGATAACCCGACAGGATCTTGTGTGAGAAAACGCGATGTTTCAGGATCGTAGTACCTGTACCGGTTATAAAACAGCCCAGTTTCCCTATCCTCATACTGCCCCTGAAACCGCAACGGCTGTGCAATGTCGCCTTCAGTCTCAAGCAAGCATCCCCACGCCTTGTAGCGTGCGCTCCAGACCACGTTCCCTTGCGCGTCCGTCAGTTCACGTGGCGTGCCCAGGTGGTCGCAGTGATAATGGGTGATGCGGTCTTGCGGCGCTGCCATATCGGCTGCGGCCTGGATTTCTGTCCAGGCCGATGCGTGCAGCGCTTCAGCTTCAGCGTGTTCCTGCGCTATTGCCTCCTGCAATGCGGTATCGCGCCCAGTGTCTGGCAAGTCCCACGCAGCCATGCGGGGCAGATGTACTGCAGCTGTCTTGTGGCCTCCTTCCGATTGAATTCTCGCCAGTGGCACGAAGCTGTCCGGTTCGTACAGATATGTGACCGTATCGGCTTGGTCTAGTTCCTGTACCAGTACGTCGCCGTCCCAGACGAAGAAGCTGGTGTGGGTGGCCATATCCTGCGGCTGCTGCAATTGCTCTGTGTTGAGCTGTTTTGCGATGCGGCGGCTGAAGGCGTCGTAGAAGTACTGGGCGCGCTGGCGTGACTGGTGGGCCGTCTTGCTGGCGCGGCTGAGGCGGTTTTCGGCGTCGTATTGCAGTTCCAGGTCGCTCCAGCTCGATTGCCGGTTGGGTGGATGGAAGCGTTTGCTGGTGGTATTGCCTTGCTCGTCGTAGTCGTATGCGATACCGCCATAGCTTTTCAGCAGGTTGCCTTGAATGGGGGCGGTATCGGCCAGGTTGCCGGCAGGGTCAAAGGCAAAGTGTTCGGCCAGGCCAGGTTGCGAGGCGGACAGTAATTGTCCCAGCGGATCGTAGGTGTAGCGCAGATTGCCGAGTCGATTGTTGCCGATGGCGCCCGTTTGCAGGATGCCGGTCAGGTTGCCGAGTGCGTCGTATTGGAAGCGGCGCTCGCGCAGCGGTGCTGCGGTGTCGCTGTCGCGCCCCAGGGTCAGCCGCGTCAGCCGTGACTGCGGGTCGTATTGGCGTGTGGCGATCAGGCCGCCGCTGCCCAGGTGGCGCTGTTTTTCTCGATGCAAGTGGTCGCGTTCGACATCGATCACGGTCTTGCCGTGCCACAGCACACCATGCCAGTGGCCGGAACCGTAGCGTAGGGTGTCGATGCGGCGGCCATTGGGCAGTATTGTCTGGATGCGGTTGCCCAGTTCATCATATGCGTGTTGCATGACGAAGCTGGCGTCTGGCAACCGGTCTGTGTTGGGCAGCCTGGCGACCTCGGGCAGCGTTTGCAGGAAGCAGGCGCTGCGTTCTTCGATCAGTTGGCCCAGCGCATCGTGAAAGAAACGCTGCTCCGCCTGCGGGGAGGAAACGGCAGACAAATTACCGAGCGCATCGTAGGCATAGCGCACCACGCCATCGGCCGTGGTCTTGACCCTCAGCAAGCCCAGCGCATCGCGCAGCAACTCTGTACGCTGGCCGGCGCATTCGGTGGCGATCAGATTGCCGGCCGGGTCGTAGCTGTATTGCGTGAGCTTGCCGTCAAAGCCTGTTTCCGACAGCAACCAGCCTTCGGCGTGATAGCTGAGGTGGTAGCTTTCATCCTTGGCGTTGATCAGTTCCGTCAGTTGCAGCGCGCTATCGTAGCGGTAGCGCAAGGTTTGGCCGATGGCGTCCGTGCGTTCCACGGGCATGCCCTGGCCGTTGTAGCGGTAGCGCGTCTGTTGACCGGCCGCATCCAACTGCAGCAGCAGATTGCCGTCGGCATCGTAATGGTATTGCTCCTGGGTTTTATCGGGGCCGGTGAGCCGTATCAAACGGCCCAGGGCATCGTATTCGTAGTGGGTGGCATGGCTCAGCGCATCGTGCGTGGCGATCAGTTGCCCTTGCGCATCATAGGAATATTCACTGGTATTGCCGGAGCAATCCGTGTAGGCGGTGAGCAAGCCTCGGCTGTTGTAGCGGAAGTGTTTGCTGCCACCTTTGGCGTCGACCAGTTCGGCCAATTGCCCGCGCTGGTCATAGCGGTAGCGGGTAACTTTTCCCAGCGCATCGGTGATGGCAGTGGGGCGGCCCGCCGCATCGTATTCGCGCCGGGTGATGTGGCCCAATGCATCCGTGAAGACGACCGGTTGATTGGCTGCATCGTAGGCGATGCTGCTGCGGTGGCCCAGTGCATCGGTGCTGGCGGTCAGGTTGCCGGATGCATCGTAGGCATAACGGGTGGCGGCGCCGTTGGCGTCGATGTCGGCCAGCAACATGCCGTCGCGGTCCCACTCGCGCCGGCCCAGTATCACCGCCTTTCCATCCTGCACGCGGCGCACTTCGGTGACCAGCCAGTTGGCGTCAAAATGGTATTCCAGGATGCCGCCGTTTTCCATCACGCGGCTGGTGTCGTTGTCGATGTAATCGATCAACGTGCTGGCACTGCCATCGCGCGCGCGGGTGGCAATCGCCCGCGCCTGGTAGCTGTTGGCCACGGTAATGGGAAAGGTGGCGGCCAGTGCCTCGTCGCCCAGGCGGTTGCCGCTCCAGCGGGCGCGTAAAAAATCAAGGCTGATCCAGTCGAGATCGTAGATAAAACCCGTGTAGCCGGTGCAGGAAGTCAGCAAGTGATTGCGGTAGCTATAGCTGCGCGTGTCGCCCAGCACATTCGACTGGCCGACCAGGTTGTGGCGCTGCGCAAAGGGGGCTTGTGTCTCCTTTGCTTCGGCTTCATAGCGGTAGCGCACATGGCAGATGCGGCTGCCGTCCGCCAGTACCTCATCGATCCTGTCTATACGCGCCGGCAAGCTCGCTGCTGCGCGCATGGCCTCTAATACGCTGCCGTCATCGCTGCGCAGACGCAGTAGTACGGCGCCGGGCTTGGCGTCGGGGAAACGCTCGATGTTGACACCGCGTCCATCGCGCTCTTGCGTGCGCACCAGTTCAAAGCGTTGCGTGGCGGCAGGGGCGGACGGGGCCAGCATGGCGTTGACGCCATCGTAACCGTGGGGCAGCCAGCCTGTTTCGCCGCGCACAAAACGCTCCAGGCTGCCGTCGCGCCACAGCAAGGTAAATGTGTCGGCGGTATCGCGGGTGAGTGTAAAACCTTCCTTGCGGCTGTCGTATTGCTGGCCGGCTTCCAGGCCAGGCAGGCGCAAGGCGCGGCCGCTGTCGTCGTGGTAGACGATGCCGGCGCCGCACAGGGACAGGCTGGTGGTGTAGGGCGTGGCCCAGCGCGCGCCCAGCAAGCCCCAGTCTTCGCACTCGGCGCCCGAGCGGTAGCAGCGTGTCCAGGCAATGGGAATGCTGCGTTCCAGCGCAAAATCGGTCTGGTACAGAATTTCCTGGCCGGTGCCGAAATGCACGGGCTTGCGGCTCTTGACGGGCTTTTTTGCGGGCCCGCCATTTTTGGGACAGCAATCGGATGGCGCTTCCGATTTGGGTTCTTTCTTGCCACGGCTCTTGCCGTCATCGCCGCCGCTTTTCGGCGGAGGTTTGTCGAGTTTGGGGGGCGGCTTGACGGGCTTTTTGCCGACTATTTTTTCCTCGATTTTCTTGATCGTGGGCGCAGCTTTTTTACCGAGAAACTTGCTTAATAATTTGCCGCCGGGAATTTTACTGAACACCGCCGCTTGTAGTACGGTGCTAGCCACATTCATGCCGATCTCTGCGGCCGTGCCCAGCAAGTCAGGCGTCTTGCCGGTCAATATATAATCGGCCGCCTGATCGAGTACCGTGGCCGATGCCTCCATGGCGCTGCCACCGGCAACGGCTACCGTTCCCACGGTAGCGCCTGCGGCAGCGGCAGTTTCCATCGCAGCGGCAGCCGGGAGGCCTATTCCCGTGGCGCCGACAGCGGCACCCGCCACGCCCAGCACCGCGCTACCTGTCAGTATGGTGCCGCCCGCGTCCACCAGATCTGCCGCCGTGGCGTGCATTTCTTTAGAGCCGTGATCCTTGTATTCCTGCGCCGCTTCTTTTACTGCTTCCTTTAACTTTTGCAGCAGCGGCTTGGCGCTCTCGCCGCCACGCTCATAAATCTTGCCGACCGTATTGTGTGCATTCATCCATACTTCGCGTCCTACCTGTATCAGGTCGGCGCCGTTGGCATGGTGGATGGCGCTGGCGACCTTGGTGTCGACCTGCTTGCCGACGGTGCCGCTCTTGATGCCGCCTGCCTTGCCGGCCGCGTCGCCGGTGACGGTGGGTATCGTGCTGCGCTGGTGCAGGATGACGGGTTCGCTATGCGATTTGACGTTGGGCGAGACGTTTTGCGCGTTCGAGAATTCACCGGTGATGCTGTAAGGCAGCGGCGGCGTGCTGGAGCCGACTGGCGTCTTGCAAATGTCGGGGCTGAGGCTGACGCAATAAAAGCGTGACGATTTGGTGACGGTTTCATTGGTCATGGCTGGCCGCCTTGTCGCCTTGCCCAGCCATCTTGCTCAGTTCTTGCTGCGCCTGTTCCAGCAGTTCTATCCTGGCGATCTGCGCTGGCTCCATCACATGCAGCAGGCGCGCGGCGTTCTGGCCCGCATCGGCCGGCACGATGGTCCGCCAGACCAGTTCCAGGGTGGCCGCTTCGGGATCGATCAGCACCGTATCGATGGCCAGGCGCAAGACCAGCAACTGGTCCTGCTTGTCCGCCAGCAGCAGGCACATCACCTGTTGCGGCAGGGTAAAGCGCAGCACGGTATTGCCGCGCTGGTCGGCCCGGGCTGATGGATGATCGTGGCGGCACAGATTGGTCAGGGTAAATTGTTCCTGCCCAGCCAGGAACGGACATTGCTGGTCGGGCGGCGTGCTGTTCCAGTAGGCAAAGTCAAAATCCTCGGGCAGGGCCGGTATGTCGTCCGGGTCCCACTTGTCCTTTTCCTCGATGCTGCCGGCCAAAGTACGGCGCGGCAGCCAGCCACGGCCGATCGGCGCCAGTCCGGCCGGTGGCGGCAAGTCCTTGCCGGCGGCGCCTTGCCAGAACTGCGTCGCCGTGCAGGGCAGCGATGCGTAGCTGATGCGCGGCGCAGGCAGTTCATGGATGTGTTTCAGGTCCAGATACCAGTGGCGGGCAAAGCCGCGTCCCAGCGGATTGGCCTGGCAAGAATCGTGGGCGGCAAGCGGGCCCTTGGCGATACGCACTGCCGGCGGCAGGCCGTTGGCGGCGCAATCGTCGGCTGCGATGCGGCATTGCCCGCCATAGGCATAGGCGTAGTGCAAGGGTAATTGCAAGAATGGGACGGGGGTGCTCAGCTGCCATGGATTGGTTTTGAGCAAACCCACGCTGGCGATACGGGCGCAGCCTTGCGCCACGCGTGTCAGCACGGCCTTCTTGCGGAAGCTGCGTTCGCCGCATACCTGCAGGGTCTTGTCGATCAAGGACTTGTTGCCCGAGCGCAGACCGAGGTGAACCACAAACTGTGGCATGGCCTGCCCGCGCGGCGCATGCGCCACGGCGTTGACGATCACGTCGCAGCGCGGCTTGTACGGTGCAAAATCGCTTTCCTGCAAAGCGCCCGCCTGCGTGTCGCCGCCCAGGTGCAAGTCTTCGGTGGCCAGCGGCACCGGCCTGGCCGTGGGGGTCAAGCTGGCCCATCCATCGGCGCCGCACGGGCCGATGGCATAGCCCATGCGCGCCACCACCACATGAAAGGCCTGGCCGAATTGATCGACCATGTCGAACTGGGTGGCCGCGTGCGGTGTGCGATTGTCGAAGACCAGGTTGGGAATATTGAAATGGGCGTGACCGGTATCGCTCATGAAGGGTGTCCTGATCAGCCCGGATTGTTATCGATATCGTCGCCGTGGATCTGCACCTTGCTCCTGCCACGGATGATGATTTCATCGGCCACCAGTTCGATGCGTCCTGGCGTGATGGTGATGCTGGAACTGCCCACCGTCATGGTGTGCGAATCGCTGGCGCTGAGGCTGCTGTCGGCGCCGACGGTGATGCTTTTCGTCAGGCCTACCTGTTCCGTTTGCGTCAGCACGACCGTCGTGTTCATGGCGCCCAGCACCGTGGTCTGGTAGGCGGCGCCGATGGTGAGCACTTTGGCCAGGCCGATCAATTCTTCCTTGGCCAGCAGCACCCTTTCCGAGCGGTGGCCATCGATCTGCACTTGCTCGTTGCCACCCACGTGTTCGCGGCGGTGGTCGCCGATGTCGATGTGTTCGTCGTGGTCGACCCGTTCCTTGCGGTTGTTGTGCACGGTAATGTCTTCATCGTGGCCGACGGTTTCCGTGCGGTCGTGTTTGACGTGCACGGTTTCATCATGGTCGATGGTTTTGCGGCGGTCATTGCCGACCCAGTGCGATTCGTCGTGCTCTACCTCAATGCGCTGGTCTTTTTCGGCATGCAGCCACAGTTCTTCCGCATCTTTTCTGTCTTCGAAACGCAGCGCGTTGGCGTGCGCCGTGGTGCCTTTTTTCGATGAACGGCTCAGCATGCCGCTCTGGGTTTTATTGGCAGGCAAATCCCAGGGCGGCATATTGCGGGCGTTGTAGACGCAGCCGATGATGATGGGCAGGGCGACATTGCCATCGAGAAATTGCACGGCCACTTCCATGCCTATCCTGGGCAGGCTGATGTGGCCGAAGTTGGGGCCGGCCCAAGTTGACACCACCCTGATCCAGGGCGAGCTCTTGTCGTCGAATGTGCCCAGGCGGTCCCAGTGGAATTGCACTTTGACCCGGCCATAACCATCCGTATAAATCTCTTCGCCGGGCGGGCCCACCACAGTGGCCGTCTGCACGCCATAGATCTTCGGTTCGCGGCTATGGAAATTGCGGCCCGGACGCCAGGGGATGGCCCGTTCGATGCAGCTGAAGGTATTGCTGTAGTGCGAGCTGGCGTTGCGGCCTTGCTGGTAGTTATTGCTGGCGTAATGGTGCACCGACAGGATCAGGTATTCGGTGGCGGCCTTGCCTGCCGTGGCCACATCAAAATGGCCGTCCAGGGTGAACCAGCGCCCCGGCTGCGCCGTACGGTCGTTGCCTTGCGCCTCGAACAGCTGGCCTCGCGCGTCTCTCTCTTCCATGCGGCGCTGGGCCAGCGCTTCGCCGTCGTCGATATTCTTAAAGCCATAGCTGCCCGTGTTTTCATAGATTTCCAGCGGTGGCACGGCGCCTTGCCGGTTCAGGGTATCGCGGCTGGCGCGGGCGCTGCGCGGATTCTTGAAATTGAAACTGGCCACTGTCATCTGTGCGGGCGCCATGCGGCGCACCGTGCTCCAGTTGTGCACGCCATCATCTTCCGATGATCCTGCCTGATGCTGGAAGGGCATGGCGCTGAACTCGCCATCGATGGGCTTGCCGCTGCCGCTATCGTCGGACAGCCACAAGGTGTGGCCATCCAGCCGGTGTTCATAGCGGTAATGCCAGCCCAGCTGCTCCCAGTGGCGGTGCAGCAGGTTATGGTCGCTTTCATTGTGCTGGCAGGTGTAGGTGATGGCCGGATCGATGCCGGTGGCCGCCAGCTTGTAGTCGCGCATCAGGTAGTCTTCGAAGACCTTGTCCGTCAGCGCGGCCACTGTCAAGCCATGGAAGGCGACATTGTTTTGCCGCAAGTGCAGGTGGGCAAGCCACGGTTCCAGCACCATTTCATACCAGGCGAAACCGCCGTCGGTGCGCAGGAAACGAAATTCGAAGATGTAGCCATTAAAGTAGCGCAGGGTGCCGTCTTCGCGCACCAGTTCGATGGTGACCATCTTGCCCATCAGCTTGTCCGGCGCGATGCTGGCGTCGTCGGACAGCACTTCCACCACGTAGGAAAAATCGCGCGACAGGCTTTCACTGGCGTCCAGGCTATTGGCCAGCAGTTGCATGTTGGCCGGACCGTCACCGTGCGGAAAGCGCAGGCGCAGCAGGCGCTCGCCCTGCATGTCGGCCAGCAGCGCTGTCAATGCCGGGCTCGTATCTTGAAACGGCGTCATCGCACATCGCCTCGCGGTGGGGATAGTTGAGCGACTGTAACAATGGCGGGCTCAGGCGTTTTGAGCGGCCGCAAGACTCAGTCATTGAGCGGCGCCATCAGTGGCAAAACGTAATGCATATCGTCGCGTGCCCGCGTTGTCGCTTGCTGGCCGAGAAAGCTGTCGTAGCCCAGCCTGCTTTCGCCGGTGGCGCACAGGGTCAGTTGCTGCACGTCGCAGGCCCGCAAGACCAGCACGATGTCGTAGCGCAGCAGCGGCTGGCCAAACAGCGTCAACAGTTTTTTCAATTGCACGCTGTTGGGGGCGCCCGGCAGGAAGGCAGCATGCTGTTGCGCCGTCAACGGGCCGATGCGCAGGCGCGCGGCCAGCTCGGGACGGCGGCAGCGCTCGCCGACGACGGCCCGCTGGCCCAGCATGGCATTCACACCGCCCAGCGCGGTTTGTTCGCGCGGCGCCATGGTTTCCATGCCACCCGTCGACTCGGTCACCTGGACCGGCACGCCTAAGTGGGCGCTCAGGATGCGCGCCATGATGATGGATGACATGTTTTTCTGTTGCAGCAATCCGCTGTACAGGCCGATCGCTGTGCTATTGCCGTGCTCGTTACCGTAGTAGCCGGCCAGCGCCAAGAGCTGGGGCAAAAAGTTGTTACGCAGGGGACCCTGTTCGATGCGGTACTTTTGCCAGGCCTGGAAGAATAGCGCGATGGCGCGGCTGGAAAACAGGTCGAGAAAGTCGCGCGGACTGCTGTCGCGTTCGCTGTGAAGGTGGGCGGCGATGCGCTCCGAATAATGGCTGGGCAAGACGCCGTGGCTACCCAGGAAACCCATGAAGGTGGGCGTGATACGCAGATGCGGCAGCTGGCCCGACAGCAGCGCCTGCAGCACGGCGCCGGCATCGTCCAGTTCTCCCGTTGTCAATGCTTCGATCTGGCTGGCGGGAAAGCTCAGCGATACGCTATTGTCGAAGCGCACGATATCGGCCAGCGTCGTGCTTTCATCGACGCCGTGTTCGGCCAACCAGGCTTGCAGCAGGCGCAGCGCCTGGAAGCACGTAAAGCGCTGCGGCGCATCGAGCAACTGCTGGATTACGCTGACGTCGTTTCGGCGGAGCAGGCTGGGCATTGTATGAGTTCCTCGCCGCTGCGCTGCGATACCAGGGTCAAACGGGTAAAGCAGTTAAGCTGGCTGTTCATGGCGAAATAGCGCTGCAGCACCTGCGCGAAAATGAAGATGCTGCTGCCGGTAAATGCTTGTTCATCGATACCCAGCCGTATGGCGATGCCGGGCATTAAGGTGGGGAAGGGCACGGTAGCCATCCATTCGCGCGTGCTGCCGTGGGCCAAGGTGGTGATGCCGTGGATCAGCTTTTGTGTCGCGGGCGAGCGGGGCAGGTCGTACAGGCTGAGCATTTTCTGGAATTCACCCAGGCCCGCTTGCGTCAGCCCTGAATAATTGAGCGACAGGTGCGCGATCAAGCGCCAGTGCGCGCCGCTGCCTGCATCGAAGCGCAGGCTGGCCGAGGGCTTGCGCAGGAAACGCACCGGTATGCCGTCGGGCACGTCTTCGGCCGACAAGTCGCCGCCCGGCAAACCATACTGTAGCCGCGTAGGCAAGTCGCGGTTGCTGCATAGCAGCTGGGTTGATACGGTGGCGCACGCCGCAGTGCCTGGTGAGAATTGCGGGTCGATCAGGCTGAGCCGCATTTCATGGCCGGGGCTGATCGCCGCCACGGCCGCGTCGCGCCGGGCCAGCCAGTAGTGGCCGCCGCCAGCCGTCTGGTCGCCCTGCAAGGACGAATACAGGGGCAAAAAGCCAGTCAGGCGTTCGCCTGCCTCGTCCTTGCGCACCAGAGTCACGGCTTCGATGCTATGGATGTCATAGGCAGACGCATGCGTGGCGTCGGCGATCAGGGCGTAGTCGGGCTCGGTATGCATGAGCCGCACCGGCACGCCGGCCTTGCTGAACAGATTGACCACCGGTGTGCAGCCCAGCAGCAGGTTGTCACGGCTGACGCTCGCCAGCAGGTGCGCTTCGTGGCTGTCGCTGCGCAAGTGTTTGAGCGGCAAGTGCAGGGTGAAGCGGCGGCATTGCGCGGGCAGCAAGGTCGCCAGCATGGGCCAGTCGATATCGAAGAAATGGAATTTTTCGGGAAAGGCAAAGTACTCGGTGAGCAGGCGCAAGGCAGGGTGCGAGCGGGAGTCGAATGGGATCAGCGCATCGGTGTCGGCATAACCGGCTGGCCTCAAGGGCATGCCGCTGACGGGCAGCCAGGAACTGTGCTCATCCAGCGCAATATAAGCGCCGGCGTTGCGCAAAAACAAGGCGTCGAGCAGGGCTGCGCGCACGGACGGTTCGCCGTCGGCGAACACGCGCAGCTGTTGCAAGCCGGTTTGCTCCAGGTGATAGCTGTCGTTGCTGCTGGTGAAAGTAATGCTGAGCAGGGCGCTGGCGCCCTCTGGCAGGCGCAGTCCGGGCGGGGCGTCGATGATGGCCTTGAAGCGCAGCTTCGCGATCGTCAGCGGCGCCAAAGTTACATCGTAGGCGCTGCTGAATTTGCAGGCCACGCCCTGCACCGGATGCGAGCGCAGCACCGTGCCGCGTGCAATGGTGGTCAGCTGGCTGCCGGCAGGCGATTCTTCCTGGGCGATGCGGGCGATCGAGCACGACGGAAACGGCCGCAGATAATGCGGGTACAACGTTTCAAGCAGGGAGTCGGTAAATTGCGGATAGTCGTCGTCGAGGCGCTTGGCGACGCGGGCCGTGAGCAGGGCGAAGGACTGTATCAGCCGCTCGATATGGGGATCTTCACAGGTGTCGCCAGCGATCAGCAAGCGCCCGGCCGCCTTGGGGAAGCGGCTGGAAAATTCCCGCGTGTACTGGCGAAACAGGCCCAGTTCGCGCTCGTAATACGGTAAGAGTTGTTCCACGGTCGCGCTCTCCGCCAGCAGGAAAGTTCCATGCTGGCATCAGGCGCGGTGGTGGATATTGATTTCTAATAATGAACTTGCTTGCCCTGCTGTTTATGCACTGCGCGGTACGGCTGCCGCCGCCTTGCTGTCGCCGATGCTGGCTGCACCACCCTTGCGATACAGCATCAAAGTGGCGATCAGGCCGCAGATGGCGGCAAACGTCATCCACATGCCGGGGGCGGCGCTGTCGCCGGTCGCTTCGATCAGGCCGGTGGCAATCGCCGGCGTAAAGCCGCCGAAGATGGCCGTGGCCAGGCTGTAGGCCAGCGAGAAGCCGACCGTGCGCACGTCCACTGGCATGACTTCGGTCAACGCGACCACCATGGCGCCGTTATAGCTGGCGTACAGGAAGGACAACCACAGTTCCACGGTCAGCATTTTCTGGAAGCTGGCGTCGTGCACCAGCCAGCTCAGCGCGGGATAGGTGCTGAGGATGGCCAGCAGGCTGAAGCACAGCAACAAAGGCTTGCGGCCAATGCGGTCGGACAAGGAGCCCATGATCGGCAGCCAGATGAAGTTGGAAATGCCGATGCAGAAAGTGACGATCAGGCTGTCGCTGGTGCTCAGTTTCAGCACGTTCTTGCCAAAGGTCGGGGTGTAGACGGTGATCAGGTAAAACGACACGGTGGTAAACGAGACCAGCATCATGCCGGCGAGCACCAGGCGCCAGTTGCTGACCATGGAGCGGAAGATGGCTTTCAATTCAGGGCGATGCTTGCGTTGCTTGAATTCTTCTGTTTCTTGCAGCGAACGGCGGATGATGAACAGGACCGGCACGATCATGCAACCGACAAAGAAGGGAATGCGCCAGCCCCAGGCACCCACTTGCAGCGGGGTCAGGACCTGGTTCAGGCCATAACCGAGCGCGGCAGCGACGATGATCGCCACTTGCTGGCTGGCTGATTGCCAGCTGACATAAAAGCCCTTGCGGCCCGGCGTGGCCATTTCCGACAGGTAGACGGACACGCCGCCCAGTTCCACGCCAGCCGAAAAGCCTTGCAGCAAGCGCCCGGTCAAGACCAGGAAGGGGGCCAGGTAGCCGATGGTGGCATAACCGGGCACGAAGGCGATCAGCATGGTGCCGGTGGCCATCAGGGCCAGAGTGACGATCAGGCCCTTGCGGCGGCCGACACGGTCGACATAGGCGCCCAGCAGGATGGCGCCCAGCGGACGCATCAGGAAGCCGGCGCCGAAGGTCATGAAGGTCAGCATCAGCGAGGCGTAGGCATCACCGGCTGGAAAAAATGTCTGGGAAATATAGTTGGCGTAAAAACCGAACAGGAAAAAGTCGAACATTTCCATGAAGTTGCCACTGGTGACACGTAATACGGTGCCGAACTTCGACTGGGCAGGAGGGGAGAGGGTGGTCATCTAAGGTCTCAATAATGTTATCAACCGCCCATCTTGTTGTAGGCGGCTTTGGTAGTAGCCCGGTTGCAGCCACGCTTGCATCCACGGTTTCATCTCTATTATTACCGCTTTTTACGTTCGTTGTGTATGAGGGTTTACCACGTCAGACAGGATTAGTTTCCAATGGGAAAGGCTTCCAATAAAAACTGCTGTAATATTGGCAGCAAAGGGAAGCGATGCGCGAGCGGTCTGCGTTCCCACCTTTCCCCACACAGTACAGCAGAGCCAGCATAGGCCCGTCTCGGAGAACGATACATGGAACGATTGGCAGTATTTAAAATCATTGCGTTGCAGGCAAGTAAGGGTGAGCTGACCTTTCCCGCCAACGTCAAGGCGACCTTGAAGCTGCAAGATGCGCTCGATGATCCCGATTGCCATATCGAGGCGGCCGCGCGCATGGTAATGGCTGAACCGCTGCTGTCGGCCAGGGTCGTGGCGCTGGCCAATTCGGCCGCCTACAACCGTTCCGGCAATGAAATCGCCAATGTGCGCGCAGCCGTCTCGCGCCTGGGTTTTGCCACCTTGAAATCGATGGTGGCGTCTGTCATCGTGCGCCAGCTGGGTAGCCAGATCACCGATCCGCATTTGCGCGCCAAGGCCGCCAAGCTGTGGGAGCACACGGCCCACGTGGCGGCACTGAGCCAGGTGATCGCCAAAAAAGTCACGCATGTCGATGTGGAAACGGCCATGTTTGCCGCTATCGTGCACGAAGTGGGCGGCTTTTATTTGCTGTCGCGGGCCGAGGAATATCCGGGTTTGCTCGACGACAATACGGAAGACTGGATCGAATACGGCGAAAAGCTGATCGGCCGCGGCGTGCTGCGCCAGCTGGAAGTGCCGGACCTGGTGCTGCAAGCGGTGGAAGGCATGTGGCATGGCGGCAGCCCGTTTCCGCCGCGCACCCTGGGCGCGACCCTGGTGCTGGCGAACGACCTGGCGCCAGTCAGCTCGCCCCTGCATCCACCCGAAAGCGCCGCGCGGCGCCTCGCGGCGGCGAAGATCGACTTCGGCATCGGTGGCAGCACCTTGCACACCATCCTTGAGGAGTCGGCGGAAGAGATCGAATCGCTGGCGGCGGCCTTGCTGGTCTGACACGTTTTGCACACCATCCCCGCTGTCGCTGGCGGGGATTTTTTTCGTCCGCATTTTGATGCAGCCTGGATGCCTGTTTCACCATCGCATACAATTATCAGTTCGGCTACCCGCCGTCCCGCTTATCTCATCTCCTCTTACAAAAAGGATCTTATGCAGAAGCTGTTTTCTTCCCTGGCCGCCACGGCGCTCGCCGCCAGCCTGGCCCTGGCTTTCCCTGCCCACGCGGCAAACTCGGCCAGCTTGCCGCTGGTGCAGGAAGCGCCGTTGCGCGCCCACCTGGCTTTCCTGTCGAATGACTTGCTCGAAGGCCGGGGCACGGGCCAGCGCGGCGCCGACCTGACGGTGGCTTATCTGGAAACGCAGGCGCAGATGGCAGGCTTGAAGCCTGTGCGCGGCAACAGCTATCGCCAGTCGGTGCAGATCGCCGGCGTGAAATCCTTGCCTGCCGAAAGCAGCCTGCAAGCGCTTGCCGGTGGCAAAGCCGTGCCGCTGGCCTTCGGCCCGGACTGGGTGTGGGCCACCGGTGATTCGGTTGCCACGCATACATTCGATGCGCCGCTGGTATTTGTCGGCTACGGCATCACGGCGCCCGAAGAAGGCTGGAATGATTTCAAGGGCACGGACGTCAAGGGCAAGATCGTGGTCATGATGGTCAACGATCCGCAGCCGACCGAGGCCGAACCGAACCGCTTTGCCGGCAAGGCGCTGACCTATTACGGCCGCTGGACCTATAAATTCGAAGAAGCCCAGCGCCAGGGCGCCGCCGGCGTGTTGCTGATCCACACCAAACCATCGGCCTCGTATGACTGGAGCGTAGTGCAAAACAGCTGGAGTGGCGCCGAGCGCTTCCAGCTGGCTGCGCGCACCGCCGGCACGCCGCTGCAGGGCTGGATCACGGAAGACGCAGCGCGCCGCTTGTTCGCTGCTGGTGGGCAAGACCTGGACGCGCTGCGCGCCAAGGCCGAGCGCAAGGATTTCCAGGCCGTCGCATTGGATGCAAAACTGGCTGGCGAGATGAAATCGGCGGTGCGCAAGGTGGAACAATTCAATGTGGCCGGCATGGTGCCGGGTACCGATGCCAGGTTGAAGGATGAGGCCGTCATCTATAGCGCCCACTGGGATCACCTGGGCATACAGCCAAAAGAGGGCGACAAGCCTGGCGCCGACATCATATATAACGGCGCGGTCGACAATGCGTCGGGCACGGCCGGTTTGCTGGCCATGGCGCAGGAAGCGGCCAAGAAACCGGCCAGGCGCACACAGATTTTCCTGTGGGTAGCGGCCGAAGAACAGGGCTTGCTGGGCAGCGCCGCGTATGCGGCCGATCCGCTATGGCCTTTGGACAAGACGGCGGCCGCGCTGAACCTCGATAGCCTGAACTTCGTGGGCGCCACGCACGACATCGGCGTGCAGGGCAGCGAACGCACGGAACTGGGCGCCATGGCGGCCACGGTGGCAAAATCCATGGGCATGCATATTGCACAAGCACGTCCTGACCTGGCGGGTGGCTATTTCCGCAGCGACCATTTCAGCTTTGCCAAGGCCGGCGTGCCCGCGTTTTCCATCAATGGCGGACGCGAGTATGTGAAGGACGTGGAAGCGTCGAAAGCCAAGGCGGCCGCCTACGGCCCCCGTTACCATCAGGTGAGCGATGAGTACGACGCCAGCTGGGATCTGTCGGGCATGACGCAGCAAGCCCAGTTCACCCTGAACCTGGGGCAAGCCGTAGCCAATGCCGCCAGGATGCCAGCCTGGAAGGCCGGCGATGCCTTTGGCAAGGTGCGTGAGCAAGTCAAATAACACAGCCGCAGCATGAAAAAACCGCGCAGTTTGCATGAACTGAGCGGTTTTTTTGTGCCGCCATTTACGCTTGTGCCAGGCGCCGCTGGTCGTAGCTGTACTTGCCCCACACCAGCAGCATCAGCAGCGGCATGGCGCCGCCGACGGCGCACAGGGCCAGCCAGCCGCCAGCGGCAAAGCTGGCGCTGGCCAGCGCCGAGCCGGCCGAGGCGCCGATAAAGCCGGAGGCGATAAACACCGTGGTGACGCGCGCCCGCGCATGCGGCGCCAGCTTGTAGATGATGGACTGGTGCGTCACTTGCAGGCCCATCACGCCCACGTCGAGCAGCACTATGCCGATCAGCAATAAGGTCAGCGATTGCGCGCCCAGGCCGATGAAGGCCCAGCCCGCCAGCGAGGCGATGGCCAGCAGCCAGGTAGCCTGGCGTGCATGGCCGCGGTCAGCCATGCGGCCCGCCGTGTTGGCAGCCAGCGCACCGGTGGCGCCGGCCAGGCCGAACATGCCGATCTGCAATTCCGAGTAATGGTACGGTGCGCCGCTGAGTAAAAAAGTCAGTCCGGTCCAGAACACGCTGAACGTGCCCAGGCCCAGGCCGGCGAACAGGGCGCGCTGGCGCAGCAGCGGTTCCTGGCGGATGATGTCGCCCAGGGAGGCCATCAGCTTGCCGTATTGCAATTTGCCGCGTGGCGCTTCATCGGGCAGGATGTGGCGCAGCATCAGCAGCAGGGCCAGCACAACGACGGCCGCCAGCACGTAGACGGTGCGCCAGCCGCCGCTGATGTGCGCGACGATGCCGGACACTGTGCGGGCCAGCAAGATTCCCAACAGCAAGCCTGTCATGACGGTGCCCACCATGCGGCCCCGGCTATGGTCGGGTGCGTACGACGCCACCATGGCCGTGACTACCATCAGGGCGCTGGCCGTGATGCCCATCAACACGCTGGCAATCGCAAAAATATAAATGTTCTGGCTGGCGGCGGCCAGCAGCAGGGCGGCGATCTTGGCGAGCAGCATCCAGGTCAGCAGTTTGCGGCGGTTCAATACGTCGCTGAGCGGCACCAAAAAGACGATGCCCAGCACATAGCCGATCTGCGTGGCCGTGACCAGGTAGCCGGCGTGGGTGACGCTGACGCCAAACGAGGCGGCCAGCATGGAAGTGAGGGGCTGGACGTAATACAGGCTGGCAACGAGCACGCCGGCGGACAGGGCGAACAACAGGATGCGGGTCGACGTCAGCAGGGTGCTGGCGTCGATCTTGGAGCTGGCTGATTTCATGCGGTACAACTTTCTTGGAATGACGCTTTTGGAGGTGCATGATAGCGCCCGGGCGGTTTTCCTGCCGGGCAAGGCCGGTTTTTCTGGCGATACTGGTCATCGTGACAAGACAAAAAAATCCCGGCGATCATGAATGATGGCCGGGAAAAGGTATATAGCGGGATATACCAGGAGGATAAAGGGTAAAGGCGCGTTACTCTTCTGCAGCCAGTTCAGCATGCACTTGCGCCGTGATTTCGTAGGAGCGCAGGCGGTGCTGGTGGTCGAAGATTTGCGAGGTGATCATCAGCTCGTCGGCGCCGGTTTCCTTGATGAAAGCGGCCATCTTCGCCTTTACCGTGGCGGGCGAGCCGATGGCGGTGCAGGACAGCACGGAGTCGAGCATGGCCCGCTCTTGCGGACCCAGCTGTTCCAGGTAGCCGGGCACCGGTGGCTGCAAGCGCGATGGGCGTCCCGTGCGCAGGTTGACGAACGCTTGCTGCATCGAGGTGGCGCGCAAATGCGCTTCTTCATCGGTATCGGCGGCAAACACATTAAAGCCCAGCATCACGTGCGGCTTGGCCAGCTGCTTCGATGGCTTGAAGTTGGCGCGGTAGTAGTCGACGGCCATCTTCATCATTTGCGGCGCGAAGTGCGAGGCAAAGGCGTAAGGCAAGCCCATGTGGGCGGCCAGTTGCGCGCCGAACATGCTCGAACCGAGTATCCAGACAGGAACATTCGAACCCTTGCCCGGCACGGCCAGCACGCGCTGGCGCGGTTCATCGGACATATAGTCCATCAATTCGAGCACGTCTTGCGGAAACTGCTCGGCATCCGACTGTAAATCGCGGCGCAAGGCGCGCGCGGTGGTCTGGTCGGAACCGGGCGCGCGGCCCAGGCCCAGGTCGATGCGGCCTGGATACAGCGCTTCCAGGGTGCCGAACTGTTCGGCAATCACCAGCGGCGAGTGATTCGGCAGCATCACGCCGCCCGCGCCTACGCGGATGGTCTTGGTGCCGGCCGCTACGTGGGCGATGACCACCGCCGTGGCGGCGCTGGCGATGCCCGGCATGCCGTGGTGTTCGGCCAGCCAGTAGCGGTTAAAGCCCCAGCGTTCGCCATGCTGCGCCAGGTCCAGCGTGTTCTTGAAAGAAATCGCAGCGCTGCTGCCTTCGGCGATGGGGGCCAGATCGAGTATGGAAAATGGAATCATGAGAGCAATATCGGGCTATAGTGGTGAATCACAATGGACGATTTATCTATCCCCTGATGGCTGCAGGGTTGTAGCACCCGGCGCCGGCCATGAAGAAAAGACAAGGCTGGCGCTATGATAATGCGAATCCGCTTTTTGCGTACTGATCGGTAAAAAACTCGTGCTGATTGGAAATTCAATAAGGCAATGTTAGAGTGATCATCCCGACTTTTGCCTGGCTGACTGATATCCGATGTTCAAGAAACTTGCCCTGCGTACCTTGTTGCCGCTGCTGCTACAGTGTGCTTTTCACTTGCCCGTGTACGCCTCTGCCGCCGATGCTGCAGTCAGTGCTGAAGCGCAAGATGCGGCCCGCTATGCGCTGGCAACCTATCCCGAAGCAATGATTTCCAGTCTGGCGAAGATGGTCAGCTTCAATACGGTGGCTGACCCTGCCGTGCCGTTTGCGAGCAACCCCCAGCACGCGGGTTTCAAGCGTTATCTGCAGCAAGAGGCGCAGCGCCTGGGTTTTGATTTCCACGATTACGGCCACGTGGTGGTGATCGGCATGGGGGGGGCAGCGAGCGCGTGGGCGTGATCACGCATGGCGACGTGCAGCCGGTGGACCCGGCGAAATGGGCACGCTCGCCATTCGAGCTGGACCGTACCAGCGAACCGGGCAAGCTGCTGGGACGGGGCACGGAAGACGACAAGGGGCCGATCGCCACCGCCCTGTACGCGATGAAGTCCATCCAGGATAAAAAGGTGCTGCTACGCAAGCGGGTGGAATTGTATGTCTACATGGCCGAGGAATCGGATTGGGAACCGTTGAAAGAGTTTCTCAAGACTCATACGCCGCCGGACATCAATATCACCATCGATGCAGAATACCCGGTGGTGACGGCCGAGAAAGGTTATGGCTCTATCAAGCTGAGCCTGCCAGCGGATGCTGCCTTGCCCAGCGCTACTGCGCCCGTCTTGCGCAGCCTGACGGGCGGCTTTTTCGGCAGCCAGATTCCGGAAGACGCCAGGGCCACCATCGAACACGCGACTGCCGCGCTGGAAGCGCAGATAAGGGCGCGGGCACAGCAGCAGCAAGGCATGCGCTACACCTTCGAGCGCCAAGGGGAGACCCTGACCGTCAAGGCGCTTGGGGTATCGGCGCATTCGTCGAAACCGGAAGACGGTCTGAATGCCATCAGCATGCTGGCCGACGCCTTGAACGTGCAGCCGTGGACGGGCACGCAGGCGGCCGACATGCTGTCATTCCTGAATCAGCTGGTGGGCACCGGACTGTATGGCGAGAAATTTGGACAGATCGCTTACCGCGACGCCTTCATGGGGCCGATGACGGTGGCGCCTACCGTGCTCAAGCAGAATAATGGCGAGCTGGAACTGAATATCAATCTGCGCCGTCCGCAAGGCAAGACAGCCTATGCCTTGCGCCAGCAAGTGCTGGATGCGTTTAATGGCTGGAAGGCACAGCGCCATGTGGCGGCCGAGCTGCAAGTGCAGATAGGTGAACCGTGGTTGCAAACCAGTGCGCCGCAGATTCCCACCTTGTTAACAGTGTTTTCGCATTACACGGGTATTACTGATCCGCAACCGGTCGCCATCGGCGGCGGCACCAATTCGCGGCTGTTCCCCAACGCCGTCAGCTTTGGCCCCGCCATGCCGCACACGGTGTACACCGGCCATTCCGAACATGAATTCATCACGGAAAAACAACTGCTGTTGAACTTGCAGATGTACACGGCCGCGCTGATCGAACTGGCGAAATAGCGCGCTTGCCACGCCATGGCGTTTCTTCAAGTTTGTGCCTGACTGGCCGTCGCCCCTGATACAGGGACGACGACGGCCATTGACCATGGTGCCGGGCTGATGCTGGCGATATTAGCAGCTAGTAGCGTTATTGGCGCTGTATCACGCCCTTTTGCACGCTGACCCGGTCGCCGATCTGGAAGCCTGGCTGGTTATTTTGCAGGAAGGTACGGGTCGAGCCATCGTCCAGCCGCAAGGTCACGCGGTAGAGCATATTGTTCGCCGCCGCGCCGCCGGTGCCACCCGTTCCCGAGGTTCCTGTCTGCATGTCGCCGCTGCCTTGATCCATGCTGCGTGGCACGGTTTCTATCGATTGCACGCTCGCCGAGCTGATGTTCATGCCGGACTGGCTGGCGTCACTGCCGGTGCTCATGTCGCTGGCCGTGGAGGTGCTGCCGGTGTTGCTGCTGCTGGTACTGCTGCCGGGCATGCTGCCTGGCGTGCTGGTGCCAGCGGTGGCGTTGTAAGCATCGCCGCCACTGCTGCGCGTCAGGCTGTTGCTATCGGTGGAATGGCAGGCAGCCAATACGGTACACAAGAACGCACATAGCAAGCCAGGCAACAACAGGGTGTTTTTAGATATCATCTTGGTCTCCTTTGCTAAAGATAGGGGGCGATAACCGCGAGGCGATGGCAGATGGCAGATCCTGATATTGCGTATTGCATATTGCATATTGCATCCTGGACGCCGCCGTGGCTAGTACAAGTAAGAGTAGTCGACGCGATGAATGTTCAGCGCCTGTCATGGCAGCTTGCGCCATATCAAATGGTGAGGTGTCACGCTTGGTATAAATAGATGCTTGCAATAAACATTACGTGCGCTTGCACGTTTCTTCGCTGTTCACTTCAGGAGAAAAAATGTCCTCAGGCCCTACCGCAAAGCTGATCGATGAATTGGTGTTGAGTGTACGTGGTGCCGGGCAAGACGCCCGCACGCGGCATGTGCTGGAGCAAGCCTTGCATGGGCTGGTGCGTCTGGCACGGTCGGAACAGTTGCTGGAGATTCAGCGCGATACGGCGCGTGCCGTCGGGGCAGGCAGCCGCCGCGAAATGCGCGCCTTGCTGCGGCGCATCGCTACGCCGGGGCATGGCGAGCAGGGGCAGTTGCCGCTGGAATTGGCGGATAGTCATGCAGGCCAGGCCTGAGCTGCGCCTGGCCTGGTGAGGCTTTAGTTTTTTTCGCGGGCTGCGATAGGGCCCAGTGCGGCGGCCACTATTTTTGGCCACAGGAAAGTTAGGGGCAGGACGACGATGGCCGCCGCCGTGATGTCGACCAGCCAGTCCGAGACGGCGCCGTGGCGGTAAGGCAGGAAGCTCTGGATGAATTCGTCCAGCGCTCCCATGGCCGCCACCATCAGCATGGCGTGCACGGCGCGGCGCAGCATGCTGCCTGCCGTGCCGCTGAACAAAATCAGGGCCAGCACGCCGTAGCCGATGGAATGCAAGACCACGCCCGAGGCATATTGCCCGATATCGGCGCGCGCGCCAGGAATATCGCCGATCAGGATGACCAGCGCATACAGTATCAGTGCCGTGCGGTAGCGCCAGCCTTGGTATTGCTCGGAAAAACAGTATCGTGTCAGCATCGCTAGCATGGAGTTACAGGGTAGTGAAAAGGGCAACCATAGCATGGGCAAGGCGGCAAGAGATGATACTTGCGCAAGACTTTGTGTACGGACAAAAAAAGGCCCGCTGCTGAGCGGGCCAAAAACCCAAACGGGTTCAAGAGTTGAGCTGTACCAACCATGTCGCAGCAAGGAAGGCTGCCTGCGCCACAGTCATGAAGAGGGTGTGGTGTACCACGGGGGCACACCTGTCTGTCGTCGCGCATATCGGTTGCGTGTACAGCAGATGAAGCTAGTATAGGGAGGGAAAATGACCGGCCCATGACACGCCGCAACATTTTTTAAAGAAAGTTTTTTGATGCTGGCGCCAGCGAAAAGGGCGGCGGTAGCGGATGCGTGCACAGACGCCGGATAAAAAAAAGCCCGCTGGTGAAAGCGGGCTTAAAACTATTTTCTTGGAGGAGAATAGTGGAGACAGGTGCATTATGCTGCGTCGCACTATATGTGTCTAATGGTATTTTCAGATATCGATTATCGTTTTTTGATATAACTTGGTCTTACGTGCCTACCGGAATTTATTCCTTGACGGCAACTGTATAGTTCAAGGCCATGCGCCCGCCATCGACATAGATGGTTTGTCCCGTCATATAGCTGGCGTCGTCGCTGGCCAGGAAAGCGGCGATGCCGGCCACTTCTTCCGGCTCGCCGCAGCGGCCCAGCGGGGTGCGCGACAGGATGGTGTGGCGTGCTTGCGGGCTGGACAATACAGCTTGCTTGGCCAGTTCCGTCAGGATGGTGCCGGGGCCGATGCCGTTCACGCGCACGCCGTACGAGGCCAGGTTCAGCGACATGACCTTGGTCAGCTGGTTGATGGCGCCTTTCGACACCACGTAAGGCACCTGGTTCGGGATCGCCAGTTCGGCATTCACGCTGGACATATTGATAATACAGCCAGTGTTGCGCTTGACCATTTCGCGCGCCACGGCCTGGCCGCACAAAAACATCGATTTCAGGTTGATGCGCATCACGCGGTCGAAATCGTCTTCACAGACGTCGAGGAAGTCGGCTGCATGGGTCACGCCCGCGTTGTTGACCAGGATGTCGATCTGGCCGAAGCGGGCCAGGGTTTCTTTCAGCATTGCATCGACATCGGCTTTCTGGCTGACGTCGGCGCAAAAGAAGTGTGCTTGCGGGCCCAGCGCGGCGGCCGCTTGCGCGCCTTCTTCCTTGATGTCGACCAGCATCACTTGCGCGCCTTCGGCGATCAAACGGCTGGCGCACGCCAGGCCGATGCCCTGCGTGGCGCCCGTGACGATGGCGGTTTTGCCTTGTAATTTCATGGTGTTTCCTCTGCGTGTGGTGGCGCCGCGCAAGCAAGACGCGTATCTCGCGCGGCAAACACAGATTTTAATCCCTGCGCACGCCTTATAAAAGGATCGCTTCGTTCGGCAACTGATTGCTGCGCGGGCCGGTGGAGGGGAAATGACTTTGCAGCAAGGTATTGAGTTGCTGCAGCGCTTGCAGCGTGCTGTCGTGGAAGTTGCCGCTGGCAAAGCCCGTGGTCATGGTGCGGCACACGGCTTGCCATTCTTCCGGGCTGACACGGCGGCCCACATTGCGGTCGGCCACGATATCGACCTGGTGCGAGGCCAGGTTGATGTAGATCAGCACGCCGCAATTGTCTTCCGTATCCCACACGCCATACTGGGCGAACAGTTCGCGCGCCCGTTGACGGTTGCTGATCCCGGAATAGGCCATGCCTGGCGTCAGGGCTGCTTCGACGATCAACCGGATTTCTGCGTTATGGACTTTTTCGCCATCGGCAATACTGTGTTCGATGGCTTTCAGCGTGGTTTCGGGAAAGGCCTTGCGCGCCGCCGCAGGCGTGCTGCGCAAGTGTTTCAAGGTACGTCCGCAACGTTGCCCGAACGTTAGGTGTTTCGTGCCGTGATGATGCATCATTACCAGTCTCCCGAGGCGCCGCCGCCGTCAAAACTGCCGCCGCCACCGCCGCCAAAACCACCACCGCCGCCACCGCCGCCACCGCCTCCATCGCCGCCGAAACCGCCGCCGCCCGTAAAGCCGCCGCCGCTGCGGTTATTCAGCGCCTGGCTGAGTATGCTGCCCAGCACCACGCCGGTCGCTCCGCTGGACCAGTTGCTGCCGCGCTGCAAGCGGTTCGGCCCGCCACGCGAGCGGTACACGATCAGGGCGATCAGGAAGCCAAAGAATAGCAGCGGCAGCCAGAAGCTGGCGCCCGTCTGCACGGCGGCCGGCGCCTGTTTCTGGGCCACTGCAGGCAATTGTTCCTGGTTCAGCAGGGTAGAGATGGCGCCCACGCCCGCCACCAGGCCACCGTAATAATCGTCCTGTTTGAAATGGGGCGCTATCACGTCTTGCAGTATGCGTTTCGATTGGGCATCGGTCAGCACGCCTTGCACGCCACGCCCCGCCTCGATGCGCAAACGCCGTAGCGCCGATGGATTGTCTTTCGCCACCATCAGCAGCACGCCGTCATCGACGCCTTTGCGGCCCAGCTTCCAGGCGTCCGTCACGCGGATGCTGTATTGCTCGATGGCTTCCGGCGCCGTGCTCTTGACCAGCAGCACGGCGATCTGGCTGCCCGTCTTGGCTTCGTAGTCGCCCAGCACCGCTTCCAGCGCCGCTTTTTGCTTGTCATCGAGCATGCCGGCCTGGTCGGTGACGCGGGCGGTCAGCGGCGGCACGGCCACCAGCTGTGCGCTGGCCGGCAGCGCCAGCCAGAAGAGCAGCGCCCCGCACAGCGCCGCCAGATAGGCCCGGGCGTTCATGATTACTTGCCGAAATCGACGGTAGGCGCCGTCGAGATGGCCTTTTCATTGTCGACCGTGAACGATGGCTTGACCTTGTAGCCGAAGATCATGGCCGTCAGGTTGTTCGGGAAGCTGCGCGCGTGCACATTGTAATCCTGCACGGCAGCAATATAACGCTGGCGCGCCACGGTGATGCGGTTTTCCGTGCCTTCCAGTTGCGACTGCAAGTCGCGGAAACTGGTGTCGGCCTTCAAGTCAGGATATTTCTCGGACACCACCATCAGGCGCGACAGCGCAGACGACAGCTGGCCTTGTACTTGCTGGAATTTGGCGAAGGCATTCGGGTCGTTCAGCACTTCCGGCGTGATCTGGAAACTGGTGGCGGCGGCGCGCGCCTTGGTCACCGCTTCCAGCGTTTCGCGCTCGTGGGTGGCATAGCCTTTCACCGTGTTGACCAGGTTGGGGATCAGGTCGGAGCGGCGCTGGTACTGGTTGACCACTTCGCCCCAGGCCGCCTTGGTCGCCTCATCCTTGCTTTGGAAATCGTTGTAGCCGCAGCCCGTCAAGATACCGGCCAGCACGGTGACGCTCAAGGCCAGGCGCATCCATTTGGTGAATTGATTGGTGATTTGCATGATGGGTTCCGTGCGTAGTGAGGGGGTACGATAAATATACCTGAAACGGCAACAGGGGTTGGTTTAATAAGCGAGCGCGGCCGCCCATGCGCCATGGCGGCTGTCGTGGAGTGGCCCGGCCGCGTTACAATACGGGGTTTGCAACTGAATATAGAGAAGGTGTGCCGTGAATTTCATCAATAAATTATCCGCCGCGTGGACGGCCAATAATTCCCTGCTGTGCGTGGGCCTGGACCCTGACCTGGCGAAATTGCCGGCGGAACTGCGCGATGCACCCGATGGTATCACCACCTTTTGCACCCGCATCATCGACGCCACGGCTGACCTGGTGTGCGCCTTCAAGCCGCAGATCGCCTATTTTGGCGCGCTGGGCGCAGAAAAGCAGCTGGAAGACATTTGCCGCTACCTGCGCGAAAATTACCCGCATATTCCGCTGATCCTCGATGCCAAGCGCGGCGACATCGGCGCCACCGCCACCCAATACGCACGCGAAGCGTTCGAGCGTTATGGCGCCGACGCCGTTACCGTGAACCCGTATATGGGTGAAGATTCGCTCGACCCTTACCTGGCGTGGGCCGACCGCGGCGTGATCATCCTGTGCCGTACTTCCAATCCAGGCGGCTCGGACCTGCAATTCCTGCAAATCGATGGCGAACCGCTGTACCAGCGCGTGGCGCGTCTGGTGGCAGGCAAGTGGAACAAGAACGGCCAGTGCGCACTGGTGGTGGGCGCAACGTTCCCTGAAGAATTGGCGCAAGTGCGCGCCATCGTCGGCGACATGCCGCTGCTGGTGCCTGGCATCGGCGCCCAGGGTGGCGACATTGCCGCCACGGTAGGCGCAGGCCAGACGGCGGGCGGCATGGGCATGATGATCAGTTCTTCGCGCGCCATCATTTATGCCCAGCCGCAAGACGGCGAAGATTTTGCCGATGCAGCCCGCCGCGTGGCGATCGACACGCGCGATGCGATCAACGCGCACAGAAGCGTTTAAGTTTCACGCAATATGAAAAATGCCGGGCTCATTAACTGACCCGGCATTTTTCATTTAATCGCGTAGCGGCGCGACCATCTCTACATAGTCATACAGCTCGCCCAGTATCTCTTCTCCCCGTTCATCGACCGATTCCGACAAGGTATCGATTTCCGTGAACAGCATTTCGATGGTGCGGGCGCCGGCCTCGCCGTCGAACAAACGGGCGGCGCGGTGCTGTTCCCAGCGCAGGCTTTCCGCTTCGCTTAATGTCTGTGGGAAATTGCGTGCGCGGTAGCGGAACAGCAATTCCTGCAGGCGTTCGTCGGCAAACGAAGGGCGCGCGGCGGCCAGTTCGGCCGGCGTCTTGCGGCGCAGCGAGTCGAGCAGGCGGCGGTCGTCATTGCTGACAAAACCGCCATACAGGTCTTCATCCACGTCGACCGCGCCATCGCTGCCGGGGCGCTGGAAGACGGCGGCCCAGGTGGCCGACATATCGGGTAAGCTGGCGGCATGGCTGGCGTTGGCCAGCGCTGTCTCGACATCGATGCCCCAGCGCTCGGCCATGGCGGGCGACAGGGTTTTCAAATTGCCTACCAGCATGGGCGACTTATTCAGGTGCACGCTTTTCACGGGCAGGCGGGTCAGCCCTTCCGGCATGGCGTCAGCACGGGTAAACAAACGTGTGCGGATGGTGTCGGCGTCCAGGGTGGCCAGTTCGCGCGGATCGTACTGGCAATCCCAGACCAGTACTTCATTCTTGTTGCTTGGATGCGTGGCCAGCGGCCAGACCAGGCCCAGGCAGCCGCTCTCGGCCGGGAACATGCCCGAGACATGCAGGAAAGGCTGGCGCTGGGCGGCGTCCAGGTGCATGCCCATTTCGCTGGCGACCTTGTCTTTCTTGTGCAGCGCCAGGCAGAATTCGAACAGTTTCGGCTGCGTCTGCTTGATCAAACGGGCCAGGGCGATGGTGGCGCGCACGTCGGACAGCGCATCATGCGCCGCTTCGTGCAGCAAGCCATTGGCCTTGCTTAAGTGTTCCAAGCGGAAACTGGTCTGGCCATCGTCGCGCTTGGGCCATTGCATGCCGTCCGGGCGCAGCGCGTGCGTCATGCGCACCACGTCGAGCAAGTCCCAGCGGCCGCAATGATTTTTCCATTCGCGCGCATACGGGTCGTGCAGGTTGCGCCAAAGCAAGAAACGCGTGACTTCATCGTCGAAACGGATGGTGTTGTAGCCCACGCCGATGGTGCCAGGCTCGGAAAAGGCCGCTTCGATCACGGTCGCGAATGCATGCTCGGGCACGCCTTGCTGCAGGCATTGCTGTGGCGTAATGCCGGTGATCAGACACGATTGCGGATCTGGCAGGAAATCATTGGCAGGCTGGCAATACAGCATGATGGGTTCGCCGATTTCATTCAGCTCGGCATCGGTGCGGATGGCCGCGAACTGGGCCGGGCGGTCGCGGCGCGGCTGTACGCCAAAGGTTTCGTAATCGTGCCAAAGAAAAGTCTGGATAGTCATTGATGGTGGTGGCGTTGTTGGTCGCTAAAAAAAGTCGTGGCTATAGTTTTTTGAATACTTGCCGATAATATATGAGAGCGGGAAGATCATTCTCGCATGGTGTCATATATTGTCCGTTCAAGGAGGCCTATCGTGTCAATTCCCATCGCCGCAGGCGCTAATTCCAGCAGTTCCCTGAATTCCGTCAATACCGACGACAGCAAGGTCCGCCAAAAAGATGGCAGCAGCACCGAGATGAGCGTCAACGACAAGTCGCG
Organism: Janthinobacterium saanense; assembly: GCF_014200675.1. Taxonomy (GTDB): domain Bacteria; phylum Pseudomonadota; class Gammaproteobacteria; order Burkholderiales; family Burkholderiaceae_D; genus Janthinobacterium. Next base: position 322,263 of record NZ_JACHCI010000003.1, read on the forward strand.
CCTGCAACTGAACGCGTCCATCATGCAGGCCTCGCTCAATGTCTCCATCGGTTCGCAGAACGATCCGCTGGCGCTGGTCTACAAATCAGCCATCACCAGCATCAATGAAGCCTTGAAGGGCCAGTATGGCGATGACGCGGTGCAAAACGCGGCGTCGCAAGACAATAGTCCCGAGGCAACGGCGAGCCGCATTGTATCCTTGTCGACCGGTTTCTTTGAAGCCTACAAGAAACAGCATCCCGGCGATGACGACGATGCCACCTTGCAAAAGTTCATGGATACCATCAGTGGCGGCATGGAAAAAGGTTTCAAGGAAGCGCGCGACATCCTCGGTGGCTTGAAAGTGCTGGGTGGTGACATCGCCAGCAATATCGACAAGACCTATGCGCTGGTGCAAAAGGGCTACGCCGATTTCCAGGCCGCGCACAGCAGCAAGAAGGCTGATGCGCCGGCAGCGTCAGATAAACCGGATACCAAGGCTGCCTGATTTACAGGGAAACGGTATTGCGGCCGGCTGCCTTGGCGCGGTACAAGGCCGTATCCGCCGCAGCGATCAAGCCGTGCTCATCCTGGTTTTGCGCCAGGCTGGCCACGCCGAAGGAGCCCGTGATATGCGGCAGCGGGCAGCGCATGTCGTTGAAGATGACGGCGTGCTGCAGGCGTTCGCATAGCCGCTCCGCCACCAGCATGGCCACCTGCTCGCTGGTGTCCGGCAAGATCACCATCAATTCTTCGCCGCCATAGCGCACGGCAAAATCGGTCGGACGCGAGGCGGACCCCAGCACCTGGGCGGCGATGCGCAGCGCCTGGTCGCCGGCCTGGTGGCCGTGGGTGTCGTTGAAACGCTTGAAATGGTCGAGGTCTATCATCACCAGCGACAGCGGCTCGCCGCTGCTGTGCGCCGTGACGATCATGTTCGGCAGTAAATCGTTGAGCCAGGCGCGGTTGTACAAGCCGGTCAGGCTGTCGACCATTGACAGCTGGCGGTAGAATTCGCCCAGCTTCTGGCGCCGGCGCAACAAGGCGTTGGCGGCGCGGATGCGGAATGAAAGCAGGCGCAGCAGATTGCGCGCCAGGCCGTTCGATCGTTCGATCAATTCCCACACGAGACCGGCGTTAATCACCAGCAAGTCAGTTTCTTCCAGGGCGGAAATGGCGGCCAGGTTGCTCGCTTCGTCCAGCACCGATTGTTCGCCCACGCTTTCGCCGGGCAAGACTTTGCTGACGGTGCCGTCGTCCATGCCCGTATGCGTGTCGGCGGCGACCGCCAGCGAACCGCGCAGTACGATGTAGAGGCTGGCGCCTTGCGTGTCGGTCAGCGCTTCGCCCGCTTCCAGGCGGATCACGGGGCAGGGGGCCAGCATGACAGCCGTCCGGCTGTCCGCCCCATCGCGAAATAGCTGTAGATCGCCGATGTTGCAGTTTGAAGCGCTGAAGTTGCCGATTTGTTCCACAAGCCCACTTTCAAAAAGCCAGCGCCACGCAAGCAGTGAGCTGGTTGCTTCATGATAGCTTAAAGCAGGCTTTACTGTAATGAAAAAGGCTTTCCAGAAGTGAAATTATGTGTGAAATACGACAATCATTTTGTCGTGATGATAATTGTTTGAAGTGCAATGTTGGCATGGCTTGCCAAAAACTGTACCCCAAATGCAAAGGCAGCCTTGATCGGCTGCCCAGGTCTCTATAAAAACACGGGGAATTACTCGGCGGCTTCTTCCGCTTCCGGTGCATCGCTCACGGCATTTTTGCCGCTGGCATGGCGTTTGCTGCCGTGCAGGCGGCCCATGGCGCTATCGATGGCGCGTTTGAGTTTCTCGGTGGCGCCGCTGAGCGATTGATGCACGCTGGCATTTTGCTCGGTGACGGCGATAGGTTGATAGCCAGCAACGCGGGCTTCGATGACGCAGCGGATATCGTCTGCACCGCCTTTCGGGCCATTCGTGTCGCTCAGGTGGACTTCGATACGCGTCAGGTTGTCGCGAAAGCGGCTCAGTGCGTTTTCAAGTACGGATTGCACATGTTCGGTCAATCCAGGGGTGTGGGCGATGGTGCTGTCGGTATTGATATTGATTTGCATACGAGACTCCTTCAATTCAAAAAAAACCCATCACAGGCGTGCTACTGCCTCATGCAGATGACCTCCTGCATGACTTATCTTACTCCTGTTTCGCCTATTTCAAGGGGCTATGCACGATTAAGATGGGCTTAACCCTGCAGTCAGGTCAAGTTTCCTTGTGGAAATGTTTTTCAGCCTCATAATAATGAATTGACCATTCATCAGCCATTCATCAACCATTAATCAGGCCGGCGGCAATATTAATCGACAGGCCCAGCACCACCAGGTTGAAGAAAAAACTCAGCACCGATTGGCCCAGCACGATCTGGCGCATCAAGCGCGTCTGCACGGTGACGTCCGAGGTTTGCACGGCCACCGCGATGGTGAACGAGAAATACAGGAAATCCCAGTAATCGGGATTTTGTTCATCCTCGGGAAAACGCAGCGGGCGCTGCTGCGGGCTGGCCTGGTAATACAAATGGGCATAGTGAAAGCAGAACAGGGTGCCGACCAGGAACCAGGAGCCGACCAGTGTCAATATGGTCAGGCCATAGTGCAGGGCGCGCGCGTCCGGCGTCATGTCTTTCATGGCCGACAGTTGCGAGACGATCGCGACCAGGCTCATCACGGACGCCACCGACAGCGCCGACAAGACCATGGCCGCCCGTTCATCCTGGCGTGCGGCCACGGTTTTGACCTTGTGATGACTGGCGCGCATCATCATCCAGGCCATGGTGATCAGGTACAGCCACACCGCGATATTCCACGCCACCAGCAAGCGCGTCATCTGGCGCCAGGCGTCGGGCAGCAGCAAACCGGCCGCCACGCCGATGACGATGGCCATGCTCAGATGAGGGCGGCTGCGGATGAAGCCGTGCAAGGGAAACGATATTTTCATGGGGCAAGCAGGCGTGGTGGGCGATACCGCATCTTAGCCTTTAAGTTTGGCTTGCTGCGCTTCCTTTCGCCGCTTCCTCTTTCGCGTGATGGGGGAAGCGGTCCATGCGCGACAGCACGGGGAACAGCACCGCCCACAGCCCCGTCACGGCCAGCGTGGCGGCGCCGCCGAACAGCACGGCGCGCACCAGGCCAAACCAGCCGGCCGTCAGGCCCGATTCAAATTCGCCCAGCTCGTTCGAAGCGCCGATAAACACGGAATTGACGGCGCTGACGCGGCCGCGTATTTCGTCGGGCGTTTCGAACTGCACCAGCAGATGGCGGATATACACGCTGACCATGTCGCCGGCGCCCATCAGGAACAGGGCCGCCAGGGCCACCGCGACATGGCTGGTGGCGCCCAGGGTCAGGGTGCCCAGGCCAAACACGGCCACGCCGCCAAACATCCAGGCGCCCACCCGGCGCGTGATCGGGAAGAAGGCCAGCGCAATCGAACAGACGGCCGCGCCCACGCCGGGCGCCGTGCGCAGCAAGCCCAGGCCGCTGGGGCCGGTATGCAGCACATCGTGGGCCAGCGCCGGCAGCAGGGCGGTAGCGCCGCCGAACAGCACGGCAAACAGGTCCAGCGAGATGGCGCCCAGCACGATGGGTTTGGACCAGACGAAGCGCAAGCCTTCAAGCAGGGTATGCCAGCTGACGGGCGCGCGTTTGACCACTTGCGGCGCCGGCGTGGTGGCGCGCATCAGCAGCACCGATAACACCAGCAGCGAAGCGGTCACCAGGTACACGACCTTGGGGCCGAAGTAATACAGCAGGCCGCCCAGAATGGGGCCGAGGATGATGGCCACATGCGAGCTCGACGAGCTGAGCGCGACGGCGCGGCTGAAGCTTTCGGTGGGTACCATATTGACCAGCACGGCTTGCGTGGCCGGCATCATGAAGGCGCGTGCGCTGCCGAACAGCACCAGCACGGCAAATACGGGCCAGACCACGCGCATGCCGCTGGCGGTAAACGCCAGCAGCGCCAGCGCGCAAACCAGTTGCGCCGTCAAACACCAGGCGATGATATTGCGGCGGTTGTAGCGGTCGGCCGCGTGGCCAGCCGGCAGGATCAAGACCAGGAAGGGGGCGAATTGCGCCAGGCCGATCAAGCCCAGGTCGAACAGGCTGCCCGTCAGCTGGTACACCTGCCAGCCGATGGCCACGCTTTGCATTTGCACGGCCAGGGTGCCCAGCACGCGGGCAGACAGGTAGAAAGAGAAATTGCGGTGACGCAGGACGCTGAAACCATTGCCGGGCGAAGCGAGGGACATGAACACTTTCCAGAGAGCAGCGGGGTGTGGGAAGGCAGCGGGCGGCGCCCGCAGCGCCTTCCCGCTGCATGGAGGGTGTTATTTGGTCAGGTCAGCCTCGCTAGTAAACGCGTCCGCGTAAAACTCTTGCGCCGGCAGATTGCACAGGCTGACGAAATCGCGGTTGGCCGATTCCACCACCACCGGCGCGCCACAGGCATACACCTGGTAGGCAGCCATGTCTGGCAGGTCGGCCATTACGGCCTGGTGCACGAAGCCCGTGCGGCCTTGCCACTGGTCTTCTTCCAGCGCGTTCGACACCACCGGCACGTAGCTGAATTGCGGCAAGTCGGCTGCCCACTGGCGGCACAGCGCATCCATATACAGGTCGTGCGGACGGCGCGCGCCCCAGTACAAGGTGATGGGGCGCGGCGATTTCTCGTTGATCATGTGCTCGACGATGGCTTTCAAGGGCGCAAAACCCGTGCCCGACGCCAGCAGCACCACCGGCTTGTCGCTATCTTCGCGCAGGAAGAAGGTGCCCATCGGACCTTCGAAACGCAGGATGTCGCGCTCTTTCATGCTGCCAAACACCTGGTCGGTGAACAGGCCGCCCGGCATGTGACGGATATGCAGGCTGACCGGGCCGCCCTCGACGGGGGCGCTGGCCATGCTGTAGCTGCGGCGCTTGTTGTCGCGCAACATGATTTCGATATACTGTCCGGCGCGGTAGTTCAGGCGCTCGCTGGCCGGCAATTGCAGGGTCAGCACCACCACGTCGGGGGCGACTTTCTCGATGGTGGTGACGCGCGATGGCATTTTCTTGATCGGGTAATCGCTGCTGCCCGCTACCACGCGTGCTTCGATGACGAGGTCGCCGCCGGTGGTGGCGCAGCAGAACAGCGAGTAGCCGGCCGCCGCTTCGTCCGGCGTCAATGCACGTTCCTGGTGCGCCTTATGCTGTACGCTGCCGGACACGACCTTGCCCTTGCAGGAACCGCAAGCGCCATTTTTACAGCCATAAGGCAAGCTCACGCCGGCGCGTATTGCCGCTGCCAGCACGGTTTCGTCCGCTTCGCAGCTGAATTGCTGGCCGCTAGGCTGAACAGTCACTTGAAAAGTCATACTATCCTTGAGATGAAAAACATATTAATTGAACCATTGCACAAGCCGCTGGGCTTGCCACGCCTGCTGATTCTTGGCTGCGGCGATGTTGGCATGCGGCTGCTGCCCTTGCTGGCCGGGCGCTTTCGCGTGTTTGCCGTGACCAGCCAGCCTGCGCGCTGTGCAGAACTGCGTGCGGCGGGCGCCGTGCCCATCGTGGCCAACCTCGATGACCGCGCCAGCCTGCGGCGGCTGGCCGGGCTGGCGCCGTGGATCGTGCATCTGGCGCCGCCCCAGCCGACGGGGCGGCTGGACCGGCGCACGCGTAATCTGGCCGCCATTTTACCTGAGCACGCGCGGCTGGTATATGTCAGTACCAGCGGCGTGTATGGTGATTGTGGTGGTGCCAAGGTGGCGGAAACGCGTGCGCCTGCGCCACGCAATGCGCGTGCGCAGCGCCGCGTGGATGCAGAAACCGTCTTGCGCGCCTGGGGCGTGCGCCGTGCCGCCAGCCTGGCCATCTTGCGCGTGCCCGGTATTTACGCCGACGACCGCTTGCCCTTGAAACGATTGCGCGAGGGCACGCCAGCCTTGGCGCCGCAAGACGATGTGTATACCAACCATATTCACGCCGACGATTTGGCGCGCATTATCGAGCGGGCCTTGTGGCGCGCCCGGCCGGGCCGCATTTATCACGCCAGCGATGACAGCGAAATGAAGATGGCGGAGTATTTCGATGCGGTCGCCGATGCCTTCGGCTTGCCGCATCCGCCACGGTTGCCGCGCGCGCAGCTGCAGCAAATGCTGACGCCGATGTTGTTGTCATTCATGTCAGAATCGCGCCGGCTGGACAATACGCGCATCAAGCGCGAGCTGAGGGTGCGCCTGCGCTACCCGCGCGTGTCCGATGCGCTGACGATGTTGTCAGCCGGGAATCCTGTCATCAGTTAAAATGACCGGTTATTTCCCCACTTTTTACAGGCAAGAAGAGGCATTGCGCTTTCTTGCCATGCGCTATTTTACCGAGGATGATTGCATGACTACCCTGACTTACGAAGAATACCTGGACGAGGTCACCACTGTCCTCACGGAACTGTATGACCTTGATGATGAGGCTGCCATCAAGCTGGTGGTGTCGGCCCAGGATGCGGAATTTTTTGTGCCGCACGACGATCACGCCGAGATGCGTACCGCGGAGCAGGCCAAGAAGGATGCCGTGACCTTGTACGAGCGCAAGCAGAATCGTCAGCAAACACAGGAAAAGCAGCAGCAACGCGTGCGCCAGCAAAAGAAACCATGATTCCGTCCGGCAGTTGCCGGACTTTGTGCTTATCGCACTATTGATATTGCGCAAACGCGCCGTGGCGGCGTGAGGCTAATGTAAGCAGGCAGGCGAGCAAGCGCCGCATTACTGCTTGTAACATCGGTCTGCAACATTCCGTATAGTGGCCCACAGGAGCATGCAATGTACTCCGTGACTCATCCCAGCAAGGAGCAGGTACGGGCCTATATGCGGCGGCGCGAAGGAGCGCGCCAGGCGCCTCCCGCGCCCTATGAAATCAGGCGGCAGCTGGCTTGTAGCCTTGCTGACGTCTCGCCGGCCACCTTGGCCGCGCAGGGCTGGCAGCTCTCCGCTGACATGGCCCGGCTGAGCATGCTGATGACCATTACATGGCTGATGGATGGCGGAATTGCTCACCGAAAAAATTGATGGCCTGCAGCAAACTTTTCCATTTTGAGTTATCCTCTAGCACATTAAAAGTGCGTCAAATCTATTCAATTATCACAAAATTGCTTTAAGTTAAGCAAAAATCAACAATAACGTGTATTATATGGCCTGCAAACTAAAAACCGCATAAGCAATGGCGTTTTTTAGTATCTTCCCCAAGATTTATTGCAAAGCAGTCCTTTAATCATTTTTTATTCGCAGTAATACAACAAGTTCGGATTTTTGATCATGTCTCTCAAACAAATTACCTCTTTGCCTACCTATAACCCAAATCGCGTTCTTGACGCCATCATTGACAAGCTGCAGCTGAAAAATGATGCCGCCCTGTCGCGCGCACTGGAAGTGGCGCCACCCGTCATCAGCAAGATTCGTCACAACACCCTGCCGATCGGCGCCACGATCCTGATCCGCATGCACGAAATCAGCGACTTCAGCATCCGTGAACTGCGCGAACTGATGGCTGCCTGATTGAAGGCTGCGTAGTTGACGTTGCTTTAATGTGCTGCCTCACGTGGTAGACAGACGGCAACGTGAGAGGTGCCGCCTGGTTTTATCCGGCTTGCCGCGTGCGGCAGCCCACACGCTATCCATGCCGGCTCGATAGTGAGTCCGCTCAGTAGCTACCCTGTCAGGACGACATTTCCTGGCTGGCGGCGATGGATGGCCGGTCGACATAGAAACTGCTGACCTGTCCCTCTGCCAATGATGATTTGACCACCGCTGCGGCAAGCGAGCCCGGTGCGCTGGAAAATGCCGTGCGCGCCGCGCCCGAGTAGGCGGTCTGTGCCGGTGTTGCCATGCCCGAATAGGCGGTCTGGATAGCCATGCCCGAATACGCTGTTTTGACGGCCGCGCCCGAATAAGCTGCCTTGACGGCTGCGCCCGAATAAGCCGCCTGGATGGCCATGCCCGAATACGCTGTTTGTACGGCCCTGCCCGAGTAGGCCGTTTCCGTGCGCTCGTAAGCTTCCCCGAATGTCTGTTCATACAACTGCTTCATGCGCTCGCCGACGCGGTGATGCGCCGCTTCGTCGTCTTCGCCGCGCAAGCCGATGTAGGGGAAGTGATGCAGGAAATAACCGAATACCTGCCCGCAATCGGCCGCGTATTTCAGCGTGTCAAGAATATGGTAGTGCCAGAAGGTGTCCACATCCATCAGTGGCGCCGTTTCTTCCTGCGGGAATTGCTTCATCAGGATCAGGAAGCGGCGGTATTCGAATTCCACGGCATTCGCCTTTTCCAGGCTCCAGCCTTCACCGGATTCCCGGTGCATCAGTTTGACCTTGATCGCATCCAAATTCAATTCTGCAATTGCCTTGAAACTGTCGTTCGTATCCATGAATATCCTTCTGTAAAAAAGAAAATGTGACTGGAAAGACTGTACAGCTGAGGTAGAAAGGCTGTTCTGGTGGGAAACTCCTGTCAGTGTGGAAAGGTTGTTCTGCGTCAATATTGCATTGAATTACGAAATAAGCAAGCATTGCATGTTGCTAGCGTCAGGCGCTGATGTCCGATTCATCCTGCTGGGTGTAGACCGAGGCGTCCGCCTCCAGCGGCACCTTGACATGTACGCACATGCCGGCGCCGGGGCTGCTTTCGATGTAAAACGTGCCGCCCAGCAGCTTGATGCGCTCCTCTATGCCCACCAGGCCAAACGAGCCCGGCTTGTTGCGCCCATCGATGGCGGCACCCACGCCATTGTCGCTGACCGTCATCGACATGGTGTCGCGGCATTTCTTCAGCATCACCTGTACCCGGCTGGCGTGGGCGTGCTGGGAAATATTGCTCAGTGATTCTTGCAGGATACGAAACAGGGCGGTCGCGCATTGGTCGCTGAGCGAGATATCGTCGTGGCTTTCGATGACGTCGCAAACGATGCCCGTGCGCAGGCGAAACTGCGCCACCTGCCATTCGACCGCCGCGTTCACGCCCAGGTCGAGCACGGTAGGGCGCAAGTCGTTGATGATCTGGCGCACGCTCTTGATGGTGGCGTCGATCTGGCCCAGAGTGGCGCGGGCGCGTGCATTCAGGCGTGGGTGTTGCTGCGCCGTGCGCGAGGCGAGCATGTCGGCATCGATGCGCAGCACCAGCAGGTTCTGTCCCAGGTCATCGTGGATTTCACGCGCGATGCGCTTGCGTTCCTCTTCCTTGATCTGGTCGGCGTGGGCCGCCAGCCGGCGCAATTTTTGATTCGACGATTGCAGGCGCAACTGGCTGGCGCGCAATTCCTGCGTCATGCCGGTGGCCATCTGGATCGCCCGCAGGCGCGACGACGACAAGGTGTGGAACAGTGTGTACAGCAACATGCTGCCGCAAAAACCGGCCAGCAGGGCCAGCCAGGGCAGGTAGGCGTCGAAGCTGGTGTACAGGTCGCTCTTGCGCACGCTGAACAGGGCTTGCCATACGCGGCCGTTGTAATCGATCAGCATGGTGCTGCTCAAATACTTGCTGGACTGGCCAGGTTGCCACCAGGGCGAGTGCAAGCCCGCCGCCGTGCTGTCGTAGATGGGGCGCATCTGGTGCGGTACATCGAGCGGTTGCCGGGTTTGCGCACCGACGTCGAACAAGGTCAGGCGCACATTGCGCACCGCCATGTCGTTGAGCACGCTGCCCACCATCAGCGCCAGATCGAAACCGATGCCAACCGAACCATCATAGGCGGCGCGGCGCTGCTGTACGGTAGCTAGCGGCATGCCGTTGCGGTAGATGGGCAGGCGCAGGGCCATGCCTGTCAGTTGTGGCCGGTTCGGCATCGGCACGGGCATGCCGGAATTGCTCATCTGGCCAGAATCGCGCGACTGCGCCAGCACATCGCTGACGGGTGGCCGTACAGCAATGTCAAAACCATATTTTTCCGGGGCGCTGGAGATCGGTTCTATATACACGAGCACGGAATAGTGCGCGCGTTGCCCAGCGGGTTCGATGGCAAAAGCGGGATAGTCATCACGTCCGGCCGGATAGTCGCGCCGCATTGCCGCTTCGAAAGCAGGGCGCTGCGCTGCGCTGATTTCCTGCGTGTAATTGAGGTTCATTACGCCAGGAAAATTGCGCTGCAAATCCATATTGGCCACGTAATGGTGGAAATCTTCCCGGCTGACATGGTCGCTGGCCTTGAACAGGCTGGCTGCACCGCGCAGCAAATCGCTATACGACTTCACCCTGGCATCGATACTTTGACGGGTATTGCGCGTCAGATTCTTGAACAGTTCGTTGGCATCGTTTTCGATCGACAGCGACGCCGCCATATAGAACAGCAGGCCGACCAGCATGGACATGACACCGCCGAGCAGCCAGAGTGGTCTTTTTTCTGGTCTTGGCTGTTTCTCGCCGGTTGTAGCAGACATTGCCATCCGCATCAAAAAGAGGAATCGGGTGCTGCCTGCCGGAGCTTGCACAAGCGCTATTGAAATTGCAAATTACGCAATAGGTGCTTACTATACAAAACTAGTCACATTGTAGTCAATAGGCAAGATTCTCGCGGAAAAAACTTGTTGCTGAAATGAAAAAAGCCCCCGGATTGCCTGGCAAGCCGGGGGCTGCTTCACTGCGGACGGCGCTTACTTGGCCGGCTGCCAGCTGTCTTTCAGGGTGACGATACGGTTGAACACGGGCTTGCCTGGCTGGCTATCCACGCGGTCGGCCGCGAAATAGCCATGGCGTTCGAACTGGAAGCGCTGTTCCGGCATGGCCAGTTCCGCGCCCGGTTCCAGCCATGCTTGCACCACGTCCTTGGCCAGTGGGTTCAGCAATTGCTTGAAGTCCTTGCCGCCGGCGTCCGGCTGCGCATCGGTGAACAAGCGGTCGTACAGACGTACTTCGGCGGCAATCGCCGTCGCTGCGCTGACCCAGTGCATATTGCCCTTGACCTTGTAATTGGCGCTGCCTTCGGTGCCCGACTTGCTGTCCGGGAAATAGTTGCAATGCACGGCGATAACCTTGCCGTCCGCATCTTTTTCAAAGCCGGTGCACTCGATGACGTAGCCGTAGCGCAGGCGCACGCGGCTGCCCGGCTTGTCGTCGACAGGCGGGTACAGACGGAAATAACCCTTGTTCGGCACTTCCATGAAGTCGTCTTCCTCGATCCACAATTCGCGTGAAATCGGGAAGCTGCGCAAGCCGCGCTCCGGGAAGTGCGGGTGCACGGGCGCCGTGCATTCCACGCTTTCGCCTTCCGGGAAGTTGTCGATGATCAGCTTCAATGGGCGCAGCACGGCCACCGTGCGCGGCGCTTTCGGGTCCAGGTCTTCGCGCAGACAGCCTTCGAGCACGCTGTAATCGATCCAGCCGTCGGACTTGGTCACGCCCGTGCGTTCGCACATCAGCTGGATCGCTTCCGGCGTGTAGCCACGGCGGCGCATGCCCACCAGGGTAGGCATGCGCGGGTCGTCCCAGCCGTCGACGATCTTTTCTTCTACCAGCTGGCGCAGCTTGCGCTTGCTGGTGACGATGTAGGTCAGGTTCAGGCGCGAGAATTCGAACTGGTGCGGCACCGGTTGCTGGAAAAAGCCGCCAGCGGACAGGGTTGCCAGCAGCCAGTCATAGAATGGGCGGTGATCCTGGAATTCCAGGGTGCAGACCGAATGGGTGATGTTTTCCAGCGCATCTGAAATCGGGTGCGTGTAGTCATACATCGGGTAGATGCACCAGGCGTCGCCCGTGCGGTGGTGGTGCGCATGGCGGATGCGGTAGATGGCCGGGTCGCGCAAGTTCATGTTCGGCGAGCTCATCGCGTCTTCGCTGACTTTTGCGCGCAAGATGTGTTCGCCATCCTTGAACTGGCCCGCCTTCATGGCGCGGAACAGGGCCAGCGATTCCTCGCGCGGACGGTCGCGGAAGGCCGAATTCTTGCCAGCCTGGCCGAAATTGCCACGGTTGGCGGCCATCTCTTCGGCGCTCTGGCTATCGACATAGGCGTAGCCGGCCGTGATCAGGTATTCGGCCATCGCATACAGCTGGTCGAAATAATCGCTGGCGTAGTGCAGATTGCTGACGCCGCCGGCCGCTTCCCAGTCAAAGCCCAGCCATTTCACGCTGTCCATGATGGTGTCGACGTATTCCTGCTCTTCCTTGGCCGGATTGGTGTCGTCGAAGCGCAGATTGCACTGGCCGGCGTAATCGCGCGCCAGGCCAAAATTGACGCAGATCGACTTGGCGTGGCCCACGTGCAGATAACCGTTTGGTTCTGGCGGGAAACGCGTGATCACCTGGGGCAGGCCGGGACGCACATGGGTGCCGGCGGCCAGGTCGGCTTCGATGATGTTACGCAAAAAATTGGGTGCCAGCGCCGGTGCGGCGGCAGCGCTACTAGGTTTATCGTTGCTCATTGATCAATGCTTGAGAGTGACAGTAAAGAGCATTTTACCGTACCGCAAGCGTCTTTCTGCTGCCAATTTGCCTTCAATTTGCCTTCATTCAGCGCATGCCAGCGACTTCATGGCCGTTCTATAGGATAATTCGCCTTTATATCAGCAGAAAATCAGCACCCCGGAGCCTCCCATGGAAAATTTATACAACGTCCTCGGTGTCGCCCCCAATGCCAGCGATGATGAAATCAAGAAAATCTATCGCTCGCTGGCGATGCGTTTTCACCCCGACCGCAACCAGGCTCCCGGCGCCGAGGCGCGCTTCAAGAGCGTGACCAAGGCGTATGAAATCCTGGCCGATCCGGTCAAGCGCGCCGAATACGACCAAAGCGTCAACCACCGCATCATCATCGATGCCGATGCGGAAGCCTATGCCCTGTGGTGCGGCGTGTTCCGCCTGCATGGTACGGTACTTCCGGCAGATTAAGCGCCCTTGCAGGCCGCTGCAGCGGGCCTGAATAAGTTAAAAAAAACAACGGCGCTTTTGTTTTATAAAACAGCGCCGCGTATGACATTGGAAAGCACAACATGAGAAGAGTACATCCCGAATTCGCCTATCAGTCGCGTGAACTGGAAGGCCAGATCGAAGGCATTTTGGGCGATCCGCCCAATCGCAAGAACTACAAGAGCATGGTCGACGCGCTGGTGGGCGAATACGCCAGCGGCGGCGGCATCGAAGACGTCAACATGCTGGCCTTCGCGCTGGTGGACCACATTAGCTTCAGCGACCCGAAAGGCTTGCTGGCCGAAAGCGAAGACTACGAGTTCGGCGATACGGCCCGCGTGTTTGCCATGGCGTCCTGTGCTGCCCCGGAAGCGGCCAAGATGTATGCTGCCATCGAAGAGAGCTTCCCCGACCTTGCCCGCCAGGCCATCATCACGGCCTTCCTGCACAAGCATCCGCGCCTGTGGGATGACGACGACCAGTCGCTGGACCAGCTGGCCGCCAATGACGACGGCGACGACGAGCATGACGAAGACGAAGCCACTGACGATTTCGCCCAGATGTTTGACCAGGATGGAGATGACCATGGCCGATAATAATGATCAAAAAAGCAATCTTCCCGCGCTGACGAAACAAGTCACGGAATTGGTGCTGTCCGGTTCGCTGGGCCATGCAGAGCAGGCGTTTGCCGATGCGGCCGACCAGTACGGCGACCTGGCCGTGGTGGAAGTATTGAATTCGATTCCGCCGCAAGTGACGGCCTTGCACCTGGCCGGTTTTGACGGCGGCAAGATGTCGCTGGCCACCTTGCTGGTGCCGCCCAAGGCCTGGGCCGACAGCCTGGCCTTCATCGCCGCCACCTGGAGCGACGACCAGATCGAGGATGATCCGGAACGCATCGCCGAATCGCTGTTCGCCCACATTCATGGCGTGGTGTTTTCCACCGACGACGCCGAGCGCCGCCGCGAATTGCTGCTGGAAGCCTCGGCCACCGACTGGGGCGCCACCGCGTTTGCCATTCTGTTCTCGATGGCGCCGAAGGAAATCCTCGAAGTGGCTGGCGAGATCGTCATCAAGGGACCGTATGTGACGGGCGTGACCTCGTCCGACAACGATATCGTGCCGCTGGCGATCGAACTGGCGCAAGCCAATGAAGACGGCTGGGACCGCTCGCTGTTTGAACTGTTCCCCGATTTCCGCCACAGCGCCGACCTGGCCGACGCCGAATATTCGGACGACCCGGACGAAGAGCCGACGATGTTGCAGCGTAGCACCAAGGAATTGCTGTACCGCTTGCGCAAGCAAGTGCCGAGCACGCGCAGTGCGCCGCGCGCCAGCACCCGCCGCAGCCTGGGCACCGGTATCTTCTCTTGATGAAAGCAGGGAAACACTAATGCTGCCAGCAATTGTTGTAGAGAATCTTCCGCGCCTGATACGCGCCATCAAGCTCTTGCCGACGGATCCGCGTCTTGATGCGGCGCTGAACCTGGCCGATGAATTGACGGGCATCACGGCCATGGTGGCCGAGAAGTTTACCAATGAACGCACGGCCGACGGCATCCAGAAAGCCTTGTACCTGACGGTGGGCGGCGTCTCGCTGGGCCTGGAACACGCCTTGCATCACGAAGGCGACCAGGCCGCGCTGGATTTTTTGGTCGAACATGGCGCCGAGCACGCCTTCCAGGTGGGTTTTCGCCTGATCAAGGAATTGTCGCAACTACCCGAAGATGCGCTGGTGGGCGAGTACGACCAGGACCCCGTCTATATGGCGCGGCGTTTGCGCGAGCTGTTCATCGATATTTGCCAGGCTGACCCGAACCAGAACTGGGCCGGCTTTGAGAAATATGCGTTGCAGTTGCAGCAGCGCAAGGAAGTGCAAGCCGTGGTGCGCCTGGCCGGCTGGCTGCGCCGCCACCACGACAACGGTCCCGTCAGCGACAGCGACCTGAATGCCGAAGGCGTGATTGCCGTGGCCATCATCTTCGCCATCGAAGGCGGCGGGCGCATCATGGCGCGCACGGGGCAGAAGGAATTCGAGCGTTTCGTGCGTTCCGTGCGCAAGAACAAGCCCGACTTCGAAGAAGGCTGGGCCGCCCTGCTGGCCAAGGTGCCCGCGCAACACCATCCGGTGCTGCAGGACCGTATCGCCGCGTACCGCCGCAGCTGCACCGTGGTGCAGAAAATCCGCACGCGGGCCAGCATGAAGAGCCTGTTCGAAGATCTGGAAAACTATGCCGGGTCGGAGCTGGACGCGGATTATTCTTAACTGATTGGGGCAGTCCCTTCGGGCCTGTCCCCAACACTTTCCACATTCACTTGCCTTCTTGCGCCACCGCTTCGGCCAGCTTCACGAAGGCCGTCACCAGCGGTGAGGTTTCATCGTCCCGCAAGGCCAGGAACAGGCTGGTGGTCGCCTGCGGGTCGGCAATCGGGCGGTAGCACACGCCATCCATGCGGATACGGTCGAAGGAAGCGGGCAGCACGGATATGCCGCAGCCGGCCGCCACCAGGCCGATGATGGTCGATGCTTCGCCCGCCTCCTGGGTGATGCGTGGAATGAAACCGGCCGCCCGGCACAGGCGGAAAATCCGTATATAAATTCCTGTCCCCGCATTTTTCGGATACATGACGAACGCTTCGCCGGCCAGGTCGGCCACCGCCACCGCTGTTTTCGCCGCCAGCGGGTGGTCGACGGGTAGCACCAGCAACAGCGGGTCTTGCCGCAGCTCCGTGAGTTTGATGGCGTCAGGAAATGTCGTCTCGGGCGTGCGCACGAAACCCAGGTCCAGGGTGCGCGCGGCAATCGCTTCGAGCTGATGCAGGGTGGCGATTTCTTGCAGGGTCAGACTGACATGCGGAAACTGCTGGCGATAGCGGTTGATGACGGTGGCGAAGTAGGGCGTAAACGGCGTGGAAAAGGTAAAGCCGATGCGCAATTCTCCCGCTTCGCCGCGCTGGGCACGCTGCGCCGTGATGGCCGCCTGTTCCGACAGGGCCAGGATGCGGCGCGCATCGTCCAGAAACAAACGGCCTGCTTCTGTCAGCCGTACCGAGCGCTTGTTGCGATCAAGCAACTGTGCCCCCAGTTCCGCTTCCAGTGCCTGGATTTGCTGGCTCAGCGGCGGCTGGCCGATATGCAGGCGCTCGGCCGCGCGTGTGAAATGCAGCTCTTCGGCGACGGCGACGAAGTAACGCAAGTGGCGCAATTCCATATACAGTTATCTTTTTTAAGTATGACTTGGGCCTTAAATATATATTGGACGATATGAGTTGACAATCTTATGATGAAAACTCGCTCCTACCGAACACGGCCATGTCTGATTTATCGCTCCCCCTTGCTACCCCTGCCATCGCCAAAGGCACGCCCGAATTCACGCGCACCAACCGCGCCCTGTTCTTTGGCGGCTTTTCCACGTTCAGCTTGCTGTATTGCATACAGCCGCTGTTTCCCTTGCTGTCGCACCAGTTTCATTTGAGCCCCGCGCAAAGCAGCTGGTCGCTGTCGGTCTCGAGCGGCTTGCTGGCCATCTCGCTGGTGCTCTTGAGCGCCGTGTCGGACCGCATCGGCCGCAAGTCGCTGATGGTGTTTTCCATGCTCAGCGCCGCCGTGCTGACGGTGTTGTCTGCCTTTGCCCAGGATTTTACGCAACTGCTGGCCATCCGCGCCGTGCTGGGCATCGCCTTGGGCGGCATGCCCGCCGTGGCCATGGCCTATCTGGGCGAGGAAATCGATCCGCCATCGCTGGGACTGTCGATGGGCTTGTATATAGCCGGCAGCGCCTTTGGCGGCATGTCCGGGCGCTTGATCGCTTCCGTGCTCAGCGATTTTTTGTCCTGGCGCTGGGCCTTGGGCACCCTCGGCGTGGCCGGTTTGCTGGCCGGCCTTGAATTCTGGCGCAGCCTGCCGACCTCGAAAAATTTCGTCCCCACGACCAAAGGCTGGAATGCCTTGCCGCATGCCGTCCGCCAGCATTTTTCAGATCAAGGCTTGCCCTGGCTATTTATCCTGGCGTTCTTGCTGATGGGCTGTTTTGTCAGCCTGTATAACTACATCGGCTACCGCTTGCTGGCCGCACCGTTTGGCTTGCGCCAGAGCACCATCGGTTTGCTGGCCTTTTTGTATCTGATCGGTATTTTCAGCTCCGTCTGGGCCGGCCGCCTGGTGGACCGCCTGGGCCGGCGCGGCGTGCTGTGGATCATGCTGTCGGTGATGTTGTCCGGCATCTTGCTGACCCTGTTCAATTCGCTGGTGCTGATCGT
This sequence comes from Janthinobacterium saanense, assembly GCF_014200675.1. Classification (GTDB taxonomy): domain Bacteria; phylum Pseudomonadota; class Gammaproteobacteria; order Burkholderiales; family Burkholderiaceae_D; genus Janthinobacterium. Next base: position 339,409 of record NZ_JACHCI010000003.1, read on the forward strand.
GGCCGGCATGGCGCTGGCCACCTTTGGCTTCTTCGCCTCGCACTCGATCGCCAGCAGCTGGGTCAGCCGCCGCGCCCGCGCCCCGCAAGCGCTGGCCTCGGCCTTTTACCTGCTGTTCTATTACCTCGGTTCCAGCCTGATCGGTTCCGCCTCCGGCATGATGTGGGGCTTCGATGGCTGGACCGGCGTGATCATCATGCTGGGACTGTGCCTGGGCGGCGGTGTATTGATTGCCTTGCGTTTGCGCCATTTGCAGCCTTTGGGGGCAAGCGTGGCGGCAGCAGCCTGAAGCTACCATGGGGAAATTCATGCACCTTGGGGAACCTCCCGTCAGCTGGCTGCTCCAACTGCAGACACCTAATAACACAAGGAGGATCACCATGTTGCAGGCAAGCGAATTGGCACGGCGTTTTGGCGTTATCGAACAGGCGATAGGCCAGGCGGCGACAATGTGCGGCAGCGCGCAAGCCATGCCGATGGACTTGAAGGATTGCATGGACCAGTTGGAGCAGCAAAAGAACGCGGTACGCCAGGCGATCGATACGCATGACGATGCGCGCATCCGTCAGGCGGTCGACCAGCTGGAATCGCTGGGCGACCGCGCCAAACGGGCTTGCGGCATGGCGACCCAGTTGACGCCGGAAATGAAGCAGGCGGTGCTGAAGGTGCACGATGCGTTGTCGGACCTGAAGCATCAGCTGCACTGATTTTACATTTGCCGGAACAGATGGGCATACAAAGGGCTGACCCTTAATTGCGCCGGATGCTGGCGCAGGGTCAGCGACAGCTTGCCTGCTTCGTCGCGTACGGCGCTGGCAATCGCGCTGGCGTTGACGATGGTGCCACGGTGAATTTGCCAGAATTGCTGCGGGTCCAGTTGCGGCAAGAGTTCTTTCAGGCTGGTGCGTATCAGTGCTTCGCCATCCTGGCACACCACGTTGATGTATTTGTCCAGCGCTTCGAAATACACCACGTCCGCCATGGGGATCATGCGCACGCTGTTGCCGACGGCCGCCCGTATCATTTGCAGCCTTGGCGCAGGTGGCGTCATGGCTTGCAACTGCGTCAGCAAGCGGGCCAGGTTGTCGTCTGTGCCCGGGGTCACGATGTTATCTACACGCAAGCGCTGCCGCAAGCGTTCCACCGTCTTGCCCAGGCGCGCATCGTTGACAGGTTTTAATACGTAGTCGGCGGCCGCGTGTTCAAAAGCGTTCAAGGCATATTCGTCATAGGCAGTCACAAACACGATATGCGGAAAAGGACGCGTCTCCGGCCATTGCTCGGCCATTTCCTCGGCCGCTTCCAGCCCCGTCTTGCCCGGCATCTTGATATCGAGAAAGAGGATCTCCGGTAACAGGGCCAGGCCTTGTTGCAGCGCTTCCACGCCATTCGCGCAGGTGGCGACGATCTCCAGCTCCGGCCACAGCCGGCGCAAGGCGTGGGTGAGGGCGGCAGCCAGTATCGGTTCGTCTTCGGCGATCAGGGCGCGGATGGTGCGGGGAATGTGTTCGCTCATGATGGGATGCTCGTGGTAGTCGATTGCAGGGGCAGGATCAGGCAAGCGATGACGCCGCCCTCCGGCTGGGCAAGTAAAGACAGGCTGGCCGCCGCGCCATGCATCACTTGCAGGCGTTCGCGGATATTCGATACACCGAGCTGCGTGCCCTTGCTCTGGCCAGGGTGGTCGAGACCCAGGCCGTCATCGCGCACCGTCAGCGTAAGTTGTGTGCCATCGCTGCTGGCCTCGACCGTGATATGGCCGCCTTCTATCTTGGGTTCCAGCCCGTGCTGGATGGCGTTTTCCACCAGCGGCTGCAGCAGCATGGGCGGCACGGTCAGCTGGCGCAAATGATCGGGTAATTGCAGGGTGTAGCCCAGGCGCGGCCCCATGCGGATGGCCATCAGGCCCAGGTAAGCGTCCATCAGCGCAAATTCCTGGCCCAGGGTGGTGGTGCCGGCGCGTGAAGAACTGAGGGTGGCGCGCAGGTATTGAATCAGCTGTTCCAGCAGCAGCTGCGCCTTGTCGGTGTCAAAGCTGATCAGGCCCTGCAGGTTGGCCAGGGTATTGAACAGCATATGCGGCTCGATCTGCGCCTGCAGCAGTTGCAGCTGGGTTTGCATGGCCTGGCGCGCCACCGATTCGGCGCGGGCTTTTTCCTGCGCCGCTGCCGTTTGCAGGCGAGAAATTTTTTCGCGGCTGGAAAAAAACAGGACGGCAGCACCTGTCACGGCCAGCGTAAACACCAGGTTGGCGACCATTTCAGTCGAATCGAGCTTGCTCAAGGCTTTCACTTGGACATTGGTCAGCCAGGTAAACAAATACATGCCCAGCCATTGCGCCACCGGTACAGACACCAGGATGATCAGGATGAATGGCAAGGCCTTGGGGCGTTGGTCGGGCTTCCACAGGGTCAGGCGCGCACCGTCGATCAACACAAAGGCGATCGTGCCTATGCACATGGCGGCGATCAGGTTTTGTCCCAGATTGCTGCCCGGATTGATGATGTAGCTAATCAGCAGGGCGCAGATCACATTGAGGACCAGTGCATAGCGCAGATCGTGCAGCATGCGGTAATAGCGCGAGCGGCGCAACTTGCCGGGCTGGCTGGACTGGACTGAGGAGGGATGCTGGCTGGACATGGGTATTTTGTTTTGTGGTTGATAAGGCATTGTGTGGCCGGTGCGCTGCCAGTGCAACAGCCGTGCGACGAAACGTGGCTGGCACGGCGCCAATCTCGCCAATTTATCCTTTACATGGCTGCGCGCTCACGCGATGATAAGCCCACCATATTGAACAAGGACAAACATGTGGCCCTACCCACGCACCCTGGCGCACCGCGGCGGCGGCACGCTGGCCCCTGAAAATACGCTCGCCGGTTTGCGCTGTGGCCTCGCTTACGGCTACCGCGCGGTGGAATTTGACGTCATGCTGGCGAGCGACGGCGTGCCGGTGGTGGTGCATGACCCGGAACTGGGCCGCACCGTGGCTGGCAGCGGCAATATCAACGATTACACGGCGGCGCAGCTGGGCAAGATGGACGCGGGCGCCTGGTTCGGCCCCCAGTTTGCCGGCGAGGGCGTACCCAGCTTCGAGGCCGTGGTGGCCTACTGCAAGACGCAGGGCATCTGGATGAATATCGAGATCAAGCCAGCGCCTGGTTTTGACGCGCAGACGGGCGAGGTGGTGGCGCGTGCCACGCGCGATTATTTCGCTGCCGAGATTGCTGCCGAAGCATTACTGCCGCTGCTATCGTCGTTCAGTATTGAATCCCTGCAGGCGGCGCGCCAGACCGCGCCCGAGCTGGCACGCGGCTGGCTGGTCGATGCAATTCCCGCTGACTGGGCACGGCAGGCAAAAGAGCTGGGCGTGGTGGCCCTGCATTGCAAGCACCAGCTACTGACGCAGGCCTTGGCGCAGGCGGTCAAGGCCGAAGGATTGGGTTTGTTCTGCTACACCGTCAACACGCCCGAGCGGGCCAGCGAATTGCTGGCCTGGGGCGTGGACGGCTTTTGTACAGACCGGATCGACCTGATTAAAACGTCACTCGCATCCCCAGCGTGATATTGCGCCCCGTCAACGGCGCCGCATTCTTGATGAACGAGGTGTTGCTGAACGCCAGCTGATTCGTCAGGTTGTTGGCCTTGAGGTAGAACTGGGCTGGCGTGGTGCCGATGCGGGTGTCGTAGTTGGCGCTCAGGTTCAGCATATTGTAGCCTGGCGTTTCCGTCTCGAAGGCAGCTACCTTGTCTTGCTTGTTGACCCGGTAGAACTCGGCCAGGCCGCTCCATGCCTGCCAGATGGCGTCGAACCGTAGACCAAAACGCTGCGCCGGTATGCGGGGGAGGTTGCCGCCGCCATCGGCCAGTCTGGCCCGTACGCTGTCGCCAAACAGGCTGGCGCCGAACATCGGGTTGATCTGCTGGCGGATTTGTCCTTCAAAGCCCGTGAAGGTGGCGTCGCGCTGGGTGTACTGGATCAGCTGGAAACCTTCATGGCTATCCAGCGTGGAGCCGAAAATGTAATTATCGATCTTGTTGCGGTAGGCGCTGGCCGAAAACGTGGTGGCGCCCGCGTATTTGCGCAGGGTCAAGTCGATATTGTTCGACGTTTCCTTGTTCAGATCCTGGTTGCCCAGCTCATAGGTCGCGGTGGCCATGTGCACGCCGTGCGCATACAGTTCTTCGGCGCTGGGCAAACGGTGCGTGCGCGACAGGGTCGAACCGAGCGAATACTGCGGCGCGAATTTCCACACGGCGCCCAGCGACACCGAGGTACCCTTGGCGCTGCGCTCTTGCAGGGTGGCGCTGTCGACGGCGATGTCTTGCCATTCGTGGCGCAGGCCCGCTTCGAAACGCCATTGATCGAGCTTGTATTCCTCGATCAGGAAAGCCGCGTGTTTTTTCGTCACGGTGGGCGCCACATAGGCTTCTTCGCCGAGCGCGGAGAAATCGCGTTTCGATGTTTGCAAGCCCACTACGCCGCGCCATCCCAGCACCGGCTGGTGTTCCATTTCCAGCCGCGCATCGTGCGCCTTGTTCTTGAAGGTGGTGGCCACTTCCGTGCCTTCGATTTCATCATGCTGGTAATCGGTAAACGAGGCACGCAGGCGCAGCTTGGCAAAGCCAGGGACGGGATCGCGCAATTCGCCGCGCACATCCCAGCGCTCGCTTTTCAGCTTGACGTAAGGCACGTCGCCAGCGCCATGATCATGGTCGTGCTCGTCGCCGCCATCACCGTGATCGTGGCCTTCATGGCTGCCGCAATGCAGGTGCGTGCCGTGCGGGTGGCAGCTTTCGAATTCATGGTTGTGGCCGGGCAAGCCGTATTCGGCGTGCTGGCTGGTAAAAGCCAGACCCAGGAAGCCGCGTTCGCCCACCCACGACACACCGACGCTGCCCGTGTCGGTCCGGTTGTAGCTGCCAGGCACGGTGGAGCCGCCTTCCCAGCCGCTGCCGACCTTGTAGGCGCTGGCGTTGCGCTTCACGCCTTCCGCGTGCACGGCGATATTGCCTGAGCCGCCGGTGACTTCAAAGGCGCCCGCTTTTTCGCGCGCAGCCGAATTGGCGCGCACTTCCGCGCTGCCCTCAACCCCCTTGGCCGGCACGCGGGTGGGGATTTTCTTGTCGATCACATTGACCACGCCACCGACGGCGCCGCCGCCATAGGCCAGCGCCGACGGGCCGCGCAAGACTTCGATCTGTTCCGACAGCATCGGCTCGGCCGCTACCGCATGGTCGGGGCTGATGGTGGAGGCATCTTGCACTTCAGCACCGTCCGACAGGATTTTGACGCGTGGGCCATCCATGCCGCGAATGATGGGGCGGCTGGCGCCAGCGCCGAAATGGCTGGACGTGATGCCAGGCTGGCCCGCCAGGGTTTCACCCAAGGTGGCTTCGCGTGCACGTACCAGTGCTTCGCCTTCCAGCACGGTGACCGGTGTGCTCATCTCGTCGCTGCCCAGGGCCAGGGCGCTGGCCGAAACGGTCACGGCAGGCAGGGCAGGGGTTTGCTGCGCCAATACGCTGGCCGGAGCGGCAAAGGCCAGCGTCAGGGCGAGGGCGAGCGGGGTCGGTCGGTACGGGTGCTTGGTAACGGTCATGGGCGGGGATTCCTTTATCTATAACGGTGTTTTCAAGGTGTGACAGGCGTTTCAGAAAATATCAGCTGCGCCATAAAATGATAATGATAACGCATTATCATTACTGGGTGGAAAATTTTGCATGCAGTAAAGATAAACAGCAACTGAGGTGGTGCTGAAGTGCAGAGGGCGATGGTGTATTCTGTGGGCTATGGAACGCACAACACGTCAAAAAACCGCTATACAAGCCGCCATCGAGTCGGCCCAGCGCCCCTTGTCGGCGCAAGAGATACTCGAACAGGCCAGTCTGCAAGTAAAGCAGCTGGGCATCGCCACCGTTTACCGCAACCTCAAATCGCTGGTACTGGAAGACAAGGTGCAGGTGGTGACCTTGCCCGGTGAAAACCCGCGTTATGAATCGAATGCGGTGGCCAATCACCACCATCACCATTTTCAGTGCACCCAGTGCCAGCGCGTGTTCGACGTGCATGATTGCCCTGGTGACTTGAAACGCATGGCGCCGCAAGGTTTTGTGGTCGAGCACCATGAGCTGACCTTGTATGGCCGCTGCGCCGACTGCAATCCCGCCGCCAGCGCCGCGCATGCAACGGCGGCGGCACCGCACGATTGCAGCCACGCCGACCCTGCCTGACGGCCTGTGTCCTTGTCTTGTCCTTAATTCCGGGCACCCATATCACGTATAATCACCCCTTTAAAGCTGCCGCCACCTTTTGCCAATAAAACATGAAATCATCTGAAATCCGCGACAAGTTCCTCAAATTTTTCGAGTCCAAGGGCCATTCCATCGTCCGCTCCAGCTCCCTGGTGCCAGGCAATGATCCGACCTTGCTGTTGACGAACAGCGGCATGGTGCAATTCAAGGACGTGTTTACGGGCACCGACAGCCGTCCGTACACGCGCGCCACCTCCGTGCAGCGCTGCGTGCGCGCCGGCGGCAAGCACAACGATCTGGAAAACGTCGGCTACACGGCGCGCCACCACACCTTCTTTGAAATGCTGGGCAACTTCAGCTTTGGCGACTACTTCAAGCGCGATGCGATTCATTACGCCTGGGAATTGCTGACCAAGGTGTACGGCTTGCCGGCCGATAAGCTGACCGTCACCGTGTATATCGAAGATGACGAAGCGTATGACATCTGGGCCAAGGAAATCGGCGTGCCAACCGAACGCATCATCCGCATCGGCGACAACAAGGGTGCGCGCTACGCCTCGGACAATTTCTGGCAAATGGCTGACACGGGCCCATGCGGCCCCTGCACCGAAATCTTCTACGACCACGGCGCCGACATTCCAGGCGGCCCACCGGGTTCGCCCGACGAAGATGGCGACCGCTTCATTGAAATCTGGAATCTGGTGTTCATGCAGTTCAACCGCGACGAAGCGGGCGTGATGCACAAGCTGCCAAAACCATGCGTCGATACCGGCATGGGCATGGAGCGCCTGGCGGCCGTGCTGCAACACGTGCATTCGAATTATGAAATCGATCTGTTCCAGCATTTGATCAAGGCTGCTGCGCGCGAAACCGGCGCGCTTGATCTGGAAAACAAGTCGCTGCGCGTGATCGCCGACCATATCCGTTCGGCTGCCTTCATGATCGTCGACGGCGTCATTCCTGGCAGCGAAGGCCGCGCCTATGTCTTGCGCCGCATCATCCGCCGCGCGCTGCGCCACGGCCACAAGCTGGGCCAGACCAAGCCCTTCTTTTACAAGCTGGTGGCCGACCTGGCCATCGAGATGGGCGGCGCCTATCCCGAGCTGGAAGAAGCCAAGCACAACGTCGCGCAAATGCTGAAAGCCGAAGAAGAGCGTTTCGGCGAAACCCTGGAAACCGGCATGAAAGTGCTGGAAGCCCAATTGGCCAAGGATGCCACCGGCATCGATGGCGCCACCGCGTTTACCTTGTACGAAACCTATGGCTTCCCGCCAGACCTGACGGCCGACATCTGCCGCGAACGCGACATCACTTTCGACCAGGTGGGCTACGATGCTGCCCTGAAAGAAAGCCAGGAGCTGTCGCGCAAGGGCGGCAAGACGCATAAAGACAGCAAGGTCGACTACACGGGCGAGAAAAACACATTCGTCGGCTACGATCAACTGAGCTTCAACAGCAAAGTGGTGGCCCTGTACGCCGCCGGTACTGCCGTGCAGGAACTGACAGCGGGCGTGGCTGGCATCGTGGTGCTCGATACCACCCCGTTCTACGCCGAATCGGGCGGCCAGGTGGGCGACCAGGGCGTGATTTCGTCCGGTACGGGTACTTTCACCGTCAGCGACACCCTGAAAATCCAGGCTGATGTATTCGGCCACCACGGCGTGCTGGCCTCGGGCAGCTTGACAGTGGGCGACGCGGTTGCCGCTGAAGTGGACCAGGCCAAGCGCGGCCGCACCATTCGCAACCACTCGGCCACGCACTTGATGCACAAGGCCTTGCGCGAAGTGCTGGGCAGCCACGTGGCGCAAAAAGGCTCGCTGGTCGATCCGGACAAAACCCGTTTCGACTTCAGCCACAATGCGCCGATGACGGTCGATCAGATCGCTGCCGTGGAAACCATCGTCAACAAAGAGATCCTGGAAAACCACGCCACGCAATCGCATCACATGTCGTTTGACGATGCCGTCAAGCATGGCGCGATGGCCCTGTTCGGCGAGAAATACGGCGACGAAGTGCGCGTGCTCGACATCGGCAGCTCGAAAGAGCTGTGCGGCGGCGTGCACGTACAACGCACGGGCGATATCGGCCTGTTCAAGATCATCGCTGAAAGCGGCGTTGCCGCCGGCATCCGCCGTGTGGAAGCGGTAACGGGCGAAGGCGCGCTGGCGCTGGTGCAAACCATCAACCGCCGCCTGCTCGATGCCGCCAGCGCCTTGAAAACGCCGCCGGAAGAGCTGACGGCCCGCATAGTCCAGGTGCAAGACCACGTCAAGGCGCTGGAAAAGGAACTGGCCGCGCTGAAATCGAAACTGGCTTCCGGCCAGGGCGATGAGCTGGTCACGCAAGCGGTCGATGTGAATGGCATCAAGGTGCTCGCTGCCATCCTGGACGGCGCCGATGTAGCCCGTTTGCGCGAAACCATGGACAAGCTGAAAGACAAGCTGAAAACGGCCGCCATCGTGCTGGCCAGCGTCACTGACGGCAAGGTCAGCCTGATCGCCGGCGTGACGGCAGACGCCACTTCCAGAGTCAAGGCAGGCGAACTGGTGAACTTCGTTGCACAACAAGTGGGCGGAAAAGGCGGCGGACGCCCTGATATGGCGCAAGCTGGTGGCACTGATCCGAGCGGTTTGTCAACTGCCTTGGCAGGTGTCCCTGCCTGGGTTGCTGAACGCGCAAAATAAGGCTATCTACGCTGAAAGCCAGCAGACATGCGGGGTGTTAGCTCCGCTGCCTTGCCAAAAGGGCCCGCAAACGTGGTTTGCGGGCCCTTATTTTATTTGTCCTCTCGTTGTGACCCCACAACAGCTGTTGAACTATTTTGGTGCAGCGCGTCATGGGCCGCTAATTGGAGTACTATGTCGAAAATCAGTACAACAAAACAATGGTGGGATATTGATGAGCGACACACTACTTGATACCGAGATTATGGAATTTCATAAAGAACTCGATGCGCGGGGCTTGAATTGCCCTTTGCCGATTCTGAAAGCAAAAAAAGCATTGGCAGAGCTGCAAAGCGGTGAAGTGCTGCGCATCATGGCAACCGATCCCGGTTCCGTGCGTGACTTCCAGGCCTTTGCCAAACAAACCGGCAATGCGCTGCTGTCGCATGTGCAAACGGGCACGGAGTTTGTTTTCTTGATGCAACGCAAGTAAATCTGATGGGCCGGGGCCGTCGCAGTACGGCCTGGCCAGCCTGGCTGGCACCCCTTGCTGCTACGCTTTTGCTGCCCTGCAGCGTCTTCGCATCTACCCTTGAAATCCATGCAGCATCTTGATTTAGATGGATTGCTCTAACAAAAAATCGCACGATCGTGCTTAAATTCGGTTCAAGATTCAAATTTCTCTTATAATCGAAGTCACAATCAGCACTTGATCCGTCATTTTTATAATTTCCCAAAGGCATAGCTATGAAAGTCTTGGTACCCGTCAAACGCGTGGTCGACTATAACGTCAAAGTACGCGTCAAGAGTGACGGCACTGGCGTCGATACCGCCAACGTCAAAATGTCGATGAATCCTTTCGATGAAATCGCGCTGGAAGAAGCCACGCGTCTGAAAGAAGCCGGCAAGGTGACTGAAGTGGTCGCCATCTCCTGCGGCGTGACCCAATGCCAGGAAACCCTGCGCACCGCGATGGCCATCGGCGCCGACCGCGGCATCCTGGTGGAAACGACGACCGAACTGGAACCGCTGGCCGTGGCCAAGCTGGTGAAAGCGCTGGCCGATAAAGAGCAGCCACAACTGATTATCCTGGGCAAGCAAGCCATCGACGACGACAGCAACCAGACCGGCCAGATGCTGGCGGCGCTGCTCGGTTGGCCGCAAGCCACCTTCGCCTCGAAAGTCGTGCTGGAAGACGGTAAAGTGACCGTCACCCGCGAAGTCGACGGCGGCCTGGAAACCCTGGCATTGACCCTGCCAGCGATCATCACCACCGACCTGCGCCTGAACGAGCCGCGTTATGTGACCTTGCCTAACATCATGAAGGCCAAGAAAAAGCCGCTCGACATCACCAAGCCGGAAGACCTGGGCGTCGACGTTACGCCACGCCTGAAAACCCTGAAAGTTGCCGAGCCAGCCAAGCGCTCGGCCGGTATCAAGGTGCCGGACGTGGCCACGCTGGTCGCCAAGCTGCGTACCGAAGCCAAAGTCATCTAAGCGGCTTGCCGCTTCTCCAGAACAATTACAGGACATATCATGGTCGCATTAGTTATTGCTGAACACGACAACGCTAGCTTAAAAGGCAGCACCCTCAACACCGTGACCGCAGCTTTTCATTGCGGTGGCGACGTGCACGTGCTCGTCGCTGGCTCGAACGCAGCTGCCGCCGCTGCGGCCGCTGCGCAAATCGCCGGCGTTTCCAAGGTCATCGTGGCCGACGCGCCGCATTTCGCTGACGGCCTGGCTGAAAACGTGGCTGAACAAGTGCTGGCGATCGCCGGCAACTACAGCCACATCCTGGCGCCAGCCACCGCTTACGGCAAAAACATCTTGCCACGCGTGGCGGCCAAGCTGGACGTAGCGCAAATCTCGGAAATCACCAAGGTCGATAGCCCGGACACGTTCGAGCGTCCTATCTACGCCGGTAACGCGATTGCCACCGTGCAATCTGGCGACAAGATCAAGGTCATCACCGTGCGCACCACCGGTTTCGACGCGGCTGCCGCCACCGGCGGTTCGGCTGCCACCGAGACCATCGCTGCCGTTGCCGATAATGGCAAGTCCGCTTTCGTGGGCCGCGAAGTGGCCAAGTCCGACCGTCCTGAACTGACCGCCGCGAAAATCATCGTATCGGGCGGCCGTGGCATGGGTTCGGCTGAAAACTTCCATATCCTCGAACCGCTGGCTGACAAGCTGGGCGCCGCCATGGGTGCTTCGCGCGCTGCGGTCGACGCCGGCTTCGTGCCGAACGACTGGCAAGTGGGCCAGACCGGCAAGATCGTTGCGCCATCGCTGTACATCGCGGTCGGTATTTCGGGCGCGATCCAGCATCTGGCTGGCATGAAAGATTCGAAAACCATCGTGGCGATCAATAAAGATCCGGAAGCACCGATCTTTGCCGTGGCGGACTACGGCATCGTGGGCGATCTGTTCGAGATCGTGCCGCAACTGGTGAAAGAATTGGGCTAAATCAAGCCCATCCCGGTTTTGTTTATTCAAAGCCACGCCGGCCCGCCCACCACGGCGAGCCGCGCGTGGCTTTTTTCTTGGAGGAAATAAGATGAGCTATCAAGCCCCGCTGAAAGACATGTTGTTCGTCATGAACGAACTGGCCGGCCTGGCCGAAATCCATACGCTACCTGGCTGTGAAGACGCGACGCCGGATACGGCCGAGGCTGTGCTGGAAGAAAACGCCAAATTCTGCAGCGGCGTGGTAGCCCCATTGAACGGTCCCAGCGACAAGGAACCCAGCTTTTTCCATGACGGCAACGTCACTACCTCGAAAGGCTTCAAGGAAGCCTTCCAGGCTTATGGCGAAGCGGGCTGGCAAGGCGTGCAGCATCCGACCGAATTCGGCGGCCAAGGCTTGCCGAAACTGCTGGCCACGCCCTGCATCGAGATGCTCAACTCGGCCAGCATCTCGTTCGCGCTGGTGGCCCTGCTGTCGGATGGCGCCATCGAAGCGCTGCTGACGGCGGGCAGCGATGCACAAAAAGCCACCTATCTGGAAAATCTGGTGTCGGGCAAGTGGACCGGCACCATGAACTTGACCGAGCCGCAAGCCGGTTCCGACCTGGCCGCCGTGCGCACGCGCGCCGTACCGCAAGGTGATGGCACGTATCAAGTGTTCGGCACCAAGATTTTCATCACCTATGGCGAACACGACATGGCCGAGAATATCGTCCATCTGGTGCTGGCGCGCACGCCGGACGCCCCGGCTGGCGTGAAAGGCATTTCCCTGTTCATCGTGCCGAAATTCCTGGTCAATGCCGATGGCAGCCTGGGCGCGCGCAACGATGCGCACTGCGTCTCGATCGAGCACAAGCTGGGCATCAAGGCCAGCCCGACGGCGGTATTGCAATTCGGCGACCATGGCGGCGCCATCGGCACCCTGGTGGGCGAGGAAAACCGTGGCCTGGAATACATGTTCATCATGATGAATGCAGCCCGTTTCGGCGTCGGCCTGCAAGGCATCGGCCTGGCCGAGCGCGCTTATCAGCAGGCAGTCACTTTCGCCAGGGGCCGCGTGCAGTCGCGCGACCTGGCCGGCTCGCCTGGCCCGGTCTCCATCATCCATCACCCGGATGTGCGCCGCCTGCTGATGGCGATGCGTTCGCAAACCGAGGCGGCGCGCGCGCTGGCCTATGTGGGCGCGGCCATCAGCGACGTGGCCCATCACCATCCGGATGCGGACGTGCGTGCGGAAAGCCTGGCCACCTATGAATATCTGGTGCCGGTTATCAAGGGCTGGTCGACGGAAATGTCGCAGGACGTGGCCCGCGATGGCGTGCAAGTGCATGGCGGCATGGGTTTTATTGAAGAAACGGGCGCCGCCCAGCATTACCGCGACGCCAAGATCCTCACCATCTACGAAGGCACGACCGCCATCCAGGCGAATGACCTGGTGGGCCGCAAGACCGTGCGCGACGGCGGCGCCGTGGCAAAAGCCATCATCGCCCAGGTGCGCGCCACCGAAGCCCAGCTGGGCGAACTCACCGGCGCCGACTTCCAGGCCATGCAGCGCCACCTGGCCGAAGGCAGCGCCGCGCTGGAAGCTGTCGTCGAGTATGTGCTGGCGAACGTGAAGAGCGATATCAAGGGCGTGTTTGCAGGCAGCGTGCCCTATCTGAAGCTGGCTGGCATCGTGCTGGGCGGCTGGCAAATGGCGCGCGCGGCCATCGTGGCGCAGCAAAAGCTGGGCGAGGGCAGCGGCGATGCGGCGTTCTACAAGGCGAAGATCGGTACGGCGCGTTTCTTTGCCGACCATATCCTGTCGCAAGCGCCGGGCTTGCGCGCCACTATCATCGATGGCAGCGCCGGCGTGATGGCGCTGGATGAAGCGCAGTTTTAAGCCCCAGAAGCAAAGACTGGGGGCGGACCCTCAGGGTCCGACCCCGGCGTTTGTTCTTGGGTTTGGCTTATCTGCGGGCAATGCCGTTGCCGGAGTTGCGCACCAGGTCGCCGGCCGTCAGGCCCGGGTCCTGGTCGAAATTGAAATCAGCCTTGGCGCCCGTTTCATATTGCACGGTAACGGTCCATACCTTGGCGTTTTTGTAGTGGCCTTCGACTTGTTTTCCGGCATAGGCGCCGCCCGCTGCGCCGGCCAGGGTGGCCAGGTCGCGGCCGGTGCCGCCGCCGACCTGGCGGCCCAGCAAGGCGCCCGCCACGCCGCCGCCTATCAGGCCCAGCGCGCCGCCTTCACCGGCTTTTTCGCTCACATTGACTGCCAGTACCTTGCCGCAATCGGCGCAGATCTGGTGCTGGGCTTGTGGCTGCTGATACTGGGTCGAGCCGCCAGCCAGCGCGGCTTTTTGCGCGGCCTTGGCATTGATGATGGCCTGGTCGTATTCGCTCTTGGCGTCGCGCAGGCATTGCAGGCGCGCTTTCGAGGTGGTCTCGTCGGCACACAATTTCTTGTCATCCGCATAGCGTGTATTCGCCTGCCTGGTATCGTAGGTGTATTGCGCCTTGGGCGACAGGTTTTGCGCAGTGGCCACACCACTGAACAGGGTGGCGACGGCTGCAGCGAGGATTAAAGGGCGACGAATCATGATCTTCTCCATTAAAAAACACCAGCAGCGCTGGTCTTGAGACCAGTATAGAGAAAAGCATAATTGCTTGCCCACACCACTGCGCGTGCGGTGCGCAAGGTTTTGACGATGCGAGTTGCCGGGGAATTAACAACGCCTAACAAAACCGTAGCGAGCGGAAGGGAGAGGTGGCTAAGAAGCGCAACCGTACGATAGGTACGGTGAGCATCGCAGGCTACCTATACCGACGCGCAGTAGGTTTTGATAGGCGTCCCTAGCCGTAGGCGCCACCGGTGTAGAGTAGGTCGAACAGGCGCGCCATGGTGGCGATCAACACGCCGGCGCCTAGCATCAGGGTAGCGACCAGCACCACGGCCAGCGGCCAGCCCGTATCGGATTGCTGGCCTGACGCCGCGTTGTAGTGTCCATCCCATTTTTCATCGGACATCAGTCCCAGCACCAGCGCTTCGAGGAAGCCGATCAGGCCCGATACGATCAAGGGCAGGCTCTGGTAAAACCAGTCCGCGTCAGGCAAGGCCAGGCGTAGTGCCAGACTAGCGGGCAGGGCGGCCAGATGCAGCCAGCCCCAGCGATCCTTGCCGCCATGCAGATAGAAGCGGTGCAGGCCCAGCGTACCCAGAAGAAACGCCAGCAGGGTGGTGAAAGCCTTGTTCTTGTGTGTGGACGGCGTCATGGTCGTGCTGCTCATGAGAACTCCAGGATTGCTTATCGGGAAAGATTATCAGTATGGTGCATAAGGCTGCGTGAGGCATAGCTTTTTGTGTAGCGTAAATAGTATTAAAACGGCATGCGAAATAACAATAAAATGCACGGTTTATGGCTGCGCAAGCCTGATAAGTGCAGACGGGTATTGCGTCTTTGGCGATGTCTGGTCATAATGTTTGATTAGCCCAAATTACACGCCCGTCATCATAACGCTTGCTGCCTGGCGGTAAAGCGCGCTATAATTTGCGGCTTTTTCCGCCTCAGCACACTTTTTGGAAATATTATGGTCGTTATTCGTTTAGCTCGTGGAGGCGCCAAGAAGCGCCCGTTCTTCAACATCGTCGCTACTGATTCGCGCAATCGCCGCGATGGTCGCTTCATTGAGCGTATCGGTTTTTACAACCCGATGGCGCAAGGTGGCGAAGTTCCACTGCGTATCACCGCAGACCGTCTGGCCTACTGGCAAGGCGTTGGCGCACAATTGTCGCCAACCGTTGCTCGTCTGGTTGCCAGCAACGGCAAAGCAGCAGCTTAATATCAGATCACTGGTTTGACGGTCAAGACTGCATCCGGGGTGAAAGTCCCCGATGACCTGGTACAGGTAGGCTATGTCTCCGGTGCCTATGGCATTGCTGGCGGGGTCAGGATCACTCCTTTCTCCGACGACGCGGATGCATTATTAAGCGTTAAAACCTGGTGGCTTGATAAACCGACCTTGCATGACGTTGACGTCAGGCAGGCGAAGTTGCACGGCGGCGACGTCGTGGCCCAGCTGGTGGGTGTGGTAGGGCGGGATGCCGCAGAAGCGCTGAAAGGCGTCTCTGTGCAAATTCCGCGTAGCCATTTCCCTACGCTGGATGCCGATGAGTTTTATTGGTCCGATCTGATCGGGCTGACAGTTGAGAATTTACAAGGCGAGTGCCTCGGCGTAGTGACCGACATGATGAGCAATGGTCCGCAATCGATATTGCGTATCGCTCCAGTCGAGAACCCGGATGACTCGCTAGACAAGGCGCCTGAGCGCCTGATCCCGTTTGTTGGCCAGTTTGTCATTAACGTTGACAAGGCCGGCAAGAAGATCACGGTCGATTGGGGCCTGGATTATTAAGCCGATTGCGCTCACTTTGCGCCGCGTAATGTTTTTGGAATGGGCCAGCGATGCAATTTGATGTCGTCACCCTGTTCCCGGAAATGTTTGCCGCGCTGACGCAGTCGGGTGTGACCCGGCGTGCCTTCGGACAAAAGAAATGTGGCTTGTCCTTGTGGAATCCCCGTGATTTCACGACGGATAATCACCGTACCGTGGATGACCGCCCCTATGGCGGCGGCCCCGGCATGGTGATGATGGCCAGGCCGCTCGAAGCGACGATCAATGCCGCGAAGCAGCGCCAGACGGAGCTTGGTCTGGCCGCGCCGCGCGTGGTATTCATGTCGCCGCAAGGCCGTCCCTTGACGCATGAAAAAGTCACGCAACTGAAGGCCGAACCTGGCCTGGTGATTTTGTGTGGCCGCTATGAGGCGGTCGATCAGCGCCTGCTTGACCGTTGTGTCGATGAAGAAATCAGCGTCGGCGACTTCGTGTTGTCGGGCGGTGAATTGCCTGCCATGGCCTTGATGGATGCGGTGATCCGCTTGTTGCCCGGTGTCTTGAATACCGAGGCCTCGGCGATCGAGGACAGCTTCGTCAATGGTTTGCTCGATTCGCCCCATTACACGCGGCCTGAAACGTATGAAGGCGTGGCTGTGCCGCCCGTTTTAATGGGTGGCAACCATGCCGAGATCGTCAAGTGGCGCCGCCAGCGCATGCTGGAAGCGACCGCCAAGAAGCGTCCCGATCTGTTGATCGGCGCGCGTGCCGCCGGCTTGCTGAGCAAGTCCGACGAACAATTTTTGGCCAGCCTGTAAGCTTTCTTCGGAAGGCAAGCAGGGTGGTTGTAGTGCCGGGCATGTTGCCCATATGTAGTACCCATCCTCTACCGGGCGGATAGTACGCTATCCACAGTGCGCCGGCATGATGGTTTTCGGAGTTATAAAATGGACTTGATTCAACAATTAGAGCAGGAAGAAATTGCCCGCCTGGGTAAAACCATTCCTGAATTCGCACCTGGCGATACCGTTATCGTCAACGTCAACGTAGTCGAAGGCACGCGCAAGCGCGCCCAGGCATACGAAGGCGTCGTTATCTCCCGTCGTAACCGTGGCCTGAACTCGAACTTCATCGTTCGCAAGATCTCGTCGGGTGAAGGCGTTGAGCGTACGTTCCAACTGTACTCGCCGCTGATCGCTTCGATCGAAGTGAAACGCCGTGGTGATGTTCGCCGCGCCAAGCTGTACTACCTGCGTGAGCGTTCGGGCAAATCGGCTCGTATTAAAGAAAAACTGCCAAATCGCCGCGTTGTGGCGAAAGCAAGCGCGTAATATCAGCGTCTGCCTTGGAAAAGGGGGTACCATCGGTACCCCCTTTTTTATTTCAGCGCAGAATGCATGTTCAGGAGGACTGCATGACGACACTCACATTTGATCCACAGCAATTAGCTGTCGATGCCATCGCTGGCGAAGCGGCGCTCGATGCTGCGCGCCTGGCGCCGGACTGGCTGCGTGAGCGCCTGGCTGCTCCACCCGCCTGGCAGGCAGAGTTGCCAGAAACGGCGCTGTCTACGCGCGCTGAACCCGTTCCGGCTGCCGTGCTGATTCCCCTGGTGCAGCGCCCGCAGGGCTTGAGCGTGTTGCTGACCATGCGCACCGATCATTTGAGCAGCCATGCTGGCCAGATCAGTTTTCCCGGTGGGCGCAGTGAAGTCTACGATGTGACCCCGGTGGCCACTGCCTTGCGCGAAACGGAAGAAGAAGTGGGTCTGGCGCGCGCGCATATCGAAGTGCTGGGCTGCCTGCCTGATTACCTGACCGGCACCGGGTACCGGGTCACGCCGGTGGTGGGCCTGGTCACGCCGCCATTCAGCTTGCGTGCCGATCCGTCCGAGGTGGCGGAAATCTTCGAAGTACCGCTGGCCTTCCTGATGGATGGCGCGCATCATCAGCGTTTGTCGGTGGAATTGGCGGGCAGGCGCCGCTCGTTTTATGCCATGCCGTATGAGCGGTTCTTCATCTGGGGCGCCACGGCAGGCATGCTGCGCAACCTGTTTCACCTCTTGCGGGCTTGAGGGCGATTAAAAAAACCGTGCTGAAAATTCGTGCTGCACGTAATAAGTTTGATTCCAGCACGGCACTGCGCTATCGTAGCGGGCATTGCGGTATTGCTGAAAAAGACAAAAAGGACGTTTGATGACATTTCTCTCCATACTTTGCGCATTGCTGATCGAGCAGCTCAAACCTTTGCGCGCGGATAATCCTATCTACGCCGAGATCAAGAGCCTGGCGATGCGCATGGAGACCTGGTTCAATGCCGGCCATGCCAGCCATGGCCGCATGGGCTGGTTTTTGATGCTGGCCATGCTGATGGTGCCGACGGCGGCCATTTATTGGGTCTTGTCGTATTACAAGCTGACCTTCGTCGCCTTCGCCTGGAATATCCTGATCGTTTACCTGACGCTGGGTTTCCGGCACTACAGCCATTACTTCACCTCGATCCAGCTGGCCTTGAGCGCAGGCGACGAGGCTGCCGCGCGCACCTTGCTGGCCGAGTGGACCAAGCAAGATACGGTGGGCATGGAAGTGAGTGAAATTTCGCGCATCGCCGTCGAAAAGGCTTTGATCACCACCCATCGCAATGTGTTTGGCGTCTTCTTCTGGTTCCTGATGCCGATCGGCCCGGCTGGCGCCGTGATGTACCGCGTGGCCGAATACCTGGCGCGCGCCTGGAATGAACCGGAACACATGCGCAATGAAGCATTCGGCCAGTTTGCCGAGCGTGCTTTTTACTGGATCGACTGGATCCCCGTGCGCCTGACGGCCGTGGCCTTTGCGGTGGTGGGCAATTTTGAAGATGCGATCTATGCCTGGCGCAACTTTGCCCACCGCTGGCAAAATGAGGCGATCGGCATCATCCTGACGGCAGGCGGCGGCGCCATGGGCGTACGCCTGGGCACGCCAGCTGAAACGGCGGCCCGCGTGGTGGTCACGCCGGACATGGCGGTCGATGACAGCGACAGCGAAAGCGACATCCTGCCCGGCGAAGAGCCTGGCGCGCGCGCCTTGCAGAGCACGGTGGGCCTGGTCTGGCGCGCCTTGCTGCTGTGGATGCTGTTATTGCTGCTGATGTCAGGCGCTGTCTGGCTCGGTTAATAGCAGGGATGGCGGCATTCACATAGCGTCTGTGTATGCGCATTAGGGCTTGAACAGAGGTAAAATGAGGGGCTGGCGCGTGGTACGCACCAGCCCCTGTTTTCATGTTCGTTCATATCTGCTTACATCTGCAGTTCAGATCGGGCTAGAAGCCAGGTCTTCTATAAGATATAATACTGACTGAGCGCTGCAAGCGTCATCGCAGGCAGTCGCAATAAGTTGATGCAATTGAAATACCAGCCCGGTTTCGCTGCCGGGGCCATTCACGCAATCCAGTCCCGACAAGCCACATGGCCGAGTTATCTCAAAACAACGGAGAACTCTCAGACGAGTTCTTTATCTTAGGTCTCACCAGCAATGGCAAGCAGTTTCGCCCCAGCGACTGGGCCGAGCGCCTGTGCGGAGTGATGTCCTGTTTTAATCCCGAAGGTGGCGGGCGCAATGCGCACCTGCAATATTCGCCTTATGTACGCCCGACCCTGGTCAATGGCGTGAAATCGGTGGTGGTCAATACCAAGCTGCGGGAAATCGAACCGATGGCGTTTCACTTCGTGCGCGAGTTCGCCAAGGATAACGACCTGCAAATCGTCGAAGCCTGTTTGCTGCCGCATCCAGACGAGAAGTAAGTACTCATTCTGACAATGCCGCCAGCCCGCGTCCGTGGGCAAGGGTGGTGTTGGTCCGCACACACTGCCAACGCGCACTCAATCAAATCCCCTCGCCTGAAAATGCTGGAGTTGCAACTCGTTTAACGGGACATGCATGTACTATCTGTCCAGGTCATTGTGGTAGATGGAGGGCATGGAAATCTGGCTTTATGCCGCTACGCGCGCATACATGAAAAAATTCCCCGGCACACCGCGCACCATGCGGTAGGAGCGTAGCCAGCCTTCCCGTTCGAATCCCGCTTTTTCCAGCACGCGTATCGATGCCGCATTGGTGTCGAGCACGCAAGCCTGCACGCGCAGGCAGCGCTGCGATTGCAATGCCCAATCGCCCGCTGCCACGCAGATGGCCGTGGCGATGCCGCGTCCCCACCATGCTGGCGCCAGGTCGTAGGCAATTTCCGCCTGGCGGTGCTGCACCGAGCGCTGGTTGAATCCCACGGTGCCGATCAGGCGGCCCGTGCTGCCGTCTGCACAACGTTCGGCAATCGCAAAACGCAGCGGTGTTTCCGCTCCGGCTATCTGGTAGCTATTGAACAGCGCATATAAATCATGGATGTCGCGCAACTGCCAGCTGGTGTGGCGGACGACTTCCGGATCGCGTAAATAGGCATACCAGTGTGGTATGTCGGCCGCCAGCAGCGGCCGGATTTCGACCAGCGGATGGTTGCAGGGTGGCAGGGATGGAGCTGGCATGCATATCTCCTGTGGCGGCTGGAATCGATGGCTACTTAACTCGTACTTAATTCTGCCACAAAATCGTACATGTCTCCCCGGAAGTAGGAGCGGCAGAATTCCACCGCGCGGCCATCGCGCAAGAAACCCAGGCGTTCCACCGACAAGCCGGCATCGCCTTCCTCGGCTTGCAGCAGGCTCGCCTGTTCGCCTGTCAGTAGTAGCGCACTCAAGCGCTGCAAGGCGCGCACCGGGCGGTTGCCCGCCTGTTCCAGCGCGTCGTACATGGAAATATCCACGGCTTCAAGCGCCGGCAGGCAGCTTGCCACGATGGTGGCGTACTCCAGGCACATCGGCACCTCGTCCGCATAGCGGATGCGGTGAAAACGGTACACGGGCGCGCCGGGCGAGAGCCGCAAACGCAGCGCTTCTTCCGGCGTGACGGTGCCTTCCGAACGCTTGAGCCAGACGCTGCGCGGCGTACGGCCGCGGGCCCGCATGTCCTCGGAAAACGAGGTCAGCTTGGCGAAGTTTTTTTCGATGCGGGTATTGATGAAATTGCCGGAGCCGGGACGCCGCACCAGCAAACCTTCATTCACCAGGCCATCGATAGCCTTGCGCACGGTGATGCGCGATACGGCCAGGTCCATCGCCAGTTGGCGTTCGGCCGGCAGTGCTTCGTCGGGGCCGAGGATGCGTTTGTCGATCGCTTCGCGCAGTGCGCGCTGCAATTGCTGGTACAGGGGCAGGCTGCTGGTTTGCCCCAGGCCTTGCATGATTTGAGCCAGGGTAGTCATACGGTGGGCGTCTCCGTTATGGCGCGTTATGGACGCGCTCTGCATGTGTTTTTCGTCGCTGGATAATACCAAAAAAGGCCGTGATAAAACCAATTTTCATGGTCAAGGCGGCAATTGCGTGGAAATCACAGCTGGTATTTATCGTGGTTCCAGAGTGAAGCACGGAATAGAGACAAAGTGGTCTGTGTGTTTCAAACAACGTTATAAAAAAAATGTTTCAACTGGTAGTGCTGTGGTATTGGTTAGTAGTATATTGGAGTTGAATTGGTTTGTAAGTGGTTGGCAGAAGGATCTACAGGGGCAGCCAGTTTGGGGGCCCACTGTCAAGAAGATCTACGTTAAAAATGAAAAGGTTCCATCCTGGGGCCAAAATCAAGGGGGAGTACATGAAACGCAATTTGACAGTAAAGCCTATCGCCGTTGCTGTGGCCATGTTGATGGCAGGTGCAAGTTTTTCGGCATATGCTCAAAACGCCGTTGAAAAAGAAGTCAAGCCTGCCGCTGCTGCTGACGCGGCCGATGGCGCTGAAGGCCCGCAAGTGGTAGTGACCGGTATTCGTGCTTCGTTGCAACAATCCTTGAATCAAAAGCGTAATTCCGACAGTTTCATTGAAGTGATCACGGCGGAAGACGTCGGCAAGATGCCAGACAAAAACATTGCTGACTCCCTGCAACGTATTCCAGGCGTTAGCGTCGCTGCCGCCGGCGGCAATGAAGGCAGCTTTGGCGAGAATGACCGCGTTGCCCTGCGCGGCACGCCGTTCGGCCTGACCCTGACCACTTTCAATGGCCATTCCGTCAGTAGCGGCGACTGGTTTGCCGACAATATTATCGGCGGTGGCCGCAGCGTCAGCTTCTCGCTGTTCCCATCGGAGTTGATCGGTCGGGTCACTGTACACAAAGGTTCGCAGGCGAATCTGCTGGAAGGTGGCGCCGAAGGCGTGATTGATATCGAATCGCGCAAACCACTGGATTTCAAGAAACCCTTCAGCGGTCAAGTCAGTCTGGGCGGTGTGTACTCCTCCAACTCGGGTAAAAAAGATCCGCAGTTCAGCGGTATGTTGAACTGGAAAAACGATACCAACACCTTGGGTGTGATGTTGCAGGGCTTTTATCAAAAACGCAGCCTGAGCCGTGTCGGCCAAGAAAATGGTGTCTGGTATGACGAGGTCAAGCCGGATTCGGCAGTTGCTGGCGCGATCCCTGGATCGGCTGGTGGCCGGGTCAACTACATGGGCGGTACCGCGTGGTTTGAACAAGTTCGTACCCGCAAGGGCGGCTTGCTTGATGTACAAGTCAAGCCATCGAGCGACCTGATGCTGGACTTTAGCCTGTTCCACTCCGAACTTGACGCACCGAACATCAACCATAACTTTATCCAGACCGTGGGCCTGGAAACGGGTAGCAAGGGCGGCTATCCAGTTGGCAACGTCAACGGCACCTATCGTGGCGGTATCGTCACCGGCCTGCATACGACGGTTCCAGCGAATTGTGGCACCATCTGCGACGGCTATTCCAGCGCGGTGCAGGAAGAGTTCAGCCGTCCTGTGGCTGAAAGTAAATCTGACTTCTTCAACGTCGACGCCAAATACCGTGTCAATGACCGCCTGACAGTCTCCGGTAAAGTGGGAACGACGAAAGGTGTCGGCAATACGCAAAGTGGTGCGCTTGGTATCTGGATGCCATGGACCGGTGGCGGTTATACCCAGAACGGCGCCGACCATGGCGTGATCTACGATACGCCGGGTGCGGACAAGTTCTCGATGGGTGGCCGTCAGGCTACGCCATATACCTACGGCTCGCATGTCACCGCGAACGACAAGGAAACCTATGGCCAGGTCGACGCTATCTTGAAACTCGACCATACTGTCATCAATTCGATCGAGTTCGGTGCCCGTGTTGCTGAGCATAAACGTGATCTGCGTTCGATCGCGATCAATGATTATGCATCGTTATCGAATCCGGCCAATCTGCCGATGAATGGATTGACTTCGTTCCCAGGAAAGTTCAATGACCTGGGTGTCAATGGCGCAGGTTACTGGACATTCTCGCAAGATTCTGTCAATCAATGGCTGAAAGCGAACAGCGATTACAATGGCAAGGAACAGTTCCAGTCCGAATTCCAGATCAAGGAACCGACCCAGGCACTGTACGCCATGGCAAACTTTGGGTCTGAAGGCTTCTCCGGTAATTTTGGCCTGCGTTATGTGCGTACCAAGGAAGACGTGAATCGCTACGAGATCACGGCGCCAGAACAATATGGCTTGAAAAACTACACGAGTATCTATAACGACTTCTTGCCTAGCGCCAACTTGCGCCTGGACGTGACGAAAGATATCGTTGGCCGTTTCGGTATCAGCCGCACGATGGCACGTCCTGAACTGGGCATGATGGCTGGCCTGGATCTGCGCGACAACCAATTGGACGGTAACGTCGGTAATCCGAACCTGCGTCCGATTTATGCCAATAATGCCGACATTGGTGTTGAATGGTACTTTGCACCGAAATCGATGCTGTCCGCTGATCTCTTCTATTCGTCGCTCGATGGTTATGTGACCTATGGCAAGAGCAAGACGACCTTCTACAATCAATTGCAGAAGAAGTACACGGAATACGATACCTCCACGCCACTCAATACCACCGGTGAAGTGCGTGGCCTCGAATTGGCTTACGTACAAGCGCTGCCAAATGGCTTCGGCGTGAATGCAAACTACACCTACACCGATGGTAAGGAAACGGGTAAGGTAGCCGGTTCCACTTGCGGCGATCAGGGCGATTGCACGATGATCGGCACCTCGAAAAATGCGTACAACATTGGCGCCTTCTTTGAAAATGCCAAGTTCAGCGCACGCCTGACCTACAGCTACCGCTCGGAATTCCTGAACGGTACTTCGCGTCGCGGTGCGGCGTACCAGGCCGGTATCGGTACTCTGTCGGCCTCGATCGCTTACCAGTTGACGGAAAACCTTGCCATCACGCTGGATGGCAAGGACCTGAACAATCCGTTGTCGCGCTCGGTCGTCAAGACACCTGGCTCGGATGACATGCCAGGCGCGTTCTACAAGAACGGCCGCCAGATCTACCTGGCCCTGCAAGGCAAAATGTAAGGCATTTGATGCAGTCAGCACCTCCCGGATACCCGGGCTGGCGTGACAAATGGCGGAGCGCAGCTGGCTCCGCCATTTTTTTATTCTCCGGTTTGTTTTCTTGAGAGAGACCCCTACATGAAATTACACGCAATGCTGGCCGCCTTGGCTTGCGCTTTCCCTTGCTCCTGGTCGCTGGCGGCCGCCGCTGTCCCGGCGCCTGCGCCGGAAGTGGTGGCCTATTATCCTGGCTGGAAGTCGGCGCAGTTTCCCGTCAATCAAGACAATATTCGCGCGCGTCATGTCAGCCTGATCCAGTATGCGTTTGCCGATATCTGCTGGGATGGCGAGCATGGCAATCCCGCCCCCGATGGTGGTGGCGTCAGCGCCTGCCTGGATGCGGACGGCAAGCACGCCAAGCCGGCCAATGGCAGTATTGTGCTACCGGCGCCGCTGGCCGATGCCGCCAATCTGGCCAAACTGAATGCGCTCAAGCAAGACAATCCACGCTTGCGCGTACTGTTGTCGGTGGGCGGCTGGATCTGGTCGAACCGCTTTTCGGACATGGCTGCCACGCCGGCCGCGCGTCAGGCTTTTATCGCTTCGGCGCTGGAACTTGTGCGCCGTCACGGTCTCGATGGCGTGGATATCGATTGGGAACATCCGGCCAAGGGCGGCATCCCCTGTATCGAAGGCAAAATTTGCCACCGCGTCGATGACAAGGAAAATTATGTGCGCCTGGCTAGCGAGCTGCGCAGCGCGTTCGAGCTGGCCGGCAAGCAGGATGGCGGGCGGCATTATCTGATCACGATTGCCGCCGGGGCGCATGCCACACTGGTCGACGATAGCGATGCGCCGACCAGTTGGGTGCTGCGCCTGGCCGATCAGTTGGACTGGATTAACTTGATGACCTATGACTACCGCGGCGTATGGGATGCCAGTAATGGCGAACTGGCGCCCCTGTATGCGGATTCAGCCGATCCATTGCATGACAAGGCCCTGTATTCGGACGCCACCGTGACGCGCTTCTTGCGCGCTGGCGTACCGTCCGGCAAGCTGGTGTTGGGCCTGCCGTTCTATGGTTACGGATGGAAACAATGTGCAGCCGGTCCGCGCGGCGATGGCTTGTACCAGGCATGCCAGGGCGCCGCCAGCGGGAACGACGGTTCGCCCACCTTTACCTACAGCCACCTGGTCGAGCAAGGCTATCTGGTCGATGGCAAGGGCGCGCGCGGCTTCCAGCGCCACTGGAATGCACAATCCCGAGTGCCATCTCTCTACAACCGCGATAGCGGCGTATTCATCACCTACGAAGACGCGCAGTCGGTGGCCGAGAAAGTGCGTTATATCCGCGCCAAAGGCTTACGCGGCGGCATGTTCTGGGAATTGAGCGGCGACTATCAGCACACCCTAGGCACGGCGCTGTCGCCGATATTGTCAACGCAGCCATAACGCAGCACCAGTGTTTTCTAAAGGCAAGCCACCACTCTCGGTGGCTTGCCTGCGCCTGTTTTACCGTTGTCCCCTCGCTGTTTGCTTTCTGTATTCATATAAAACACCCCGCCACCGGCGGTATACCTATAAATCGAGGAGCTTATGAATAGTCGTTTGCATGCCGTATTTCCTTTCCCTGCTTTTACCACCACCTTGCGTCCTGTTGCCGCCGCCGCCGCCCTGCTATCGATCAGCATGGCGGTGCAGGCACAGCAGGCTGTCGCCACCGACCCTTCCATGCAAGCCGTGGTGGTGACGGGCATCCGCGCTTCGCTGGAACAGTCGCTGAGCCAGAAGCGCAACAGCGATTCGGTGATTGATGTGGTCAGCGCCGAAGATATCGGCAAGCTGCCCGACAAGAACGTGGCCGACGCCGTGCAGCGCGTGCCGGGCGTCAACATTTCATCGTCGGCCGGTGGCGAGGGCGGCTTTTCCGAAAATGACCGGGTCAGCATCCGCGGCACCAGTCCCAGCCTGACGCAAACCCTGATCAATGGCCATGCCGTGGGCACGGGCGACTGGTTTGTCACGGACCAGGTGGGCACGGTGGGGCGCAGCGTCAGCTTTTCCCTGCTGCCGTCGGAAATCGTCAGCCGCGTCACGGTGCAGAAAAGTGCGCAGGCCGACCTGGTGGAAGGCGGCGTGGCCGGCTCGATCAATATCGAGACGCGCAAGCCGCTGAGCTTCAAGGACCCGTTCACGGCCGAACTGGCGGTGCAGGCGATTTATGCGGACTTGCCTGGCAAGACCGATCCGCAGATGAATGCCCTGTTCAACTGGAAGAATGAGGCCAAGAGCATGGGTGTGCTGTTCCAGGTGTTTTCCGAGAAACGCCACGAGCGCCGCGATGGCCAGGAATTCTTTGGTTATGGCGCCATCGATGCGAACAGCCCGGCCGCACAGAAATATCCGGAACTGGCCGGTGTGCTGGCGCCGCTGGGCATCAATTCGGCCCTGTTCGAGCAGGTGCGCAAGCGGCAAGGCGGCAGCATCGATCTGCAGTTCAAGCCGAGCAATGACTTGATGCTGGACGTGAACGGTTTTTATTCCAAGCTCGACGCAGCCAATTACAACCGCAGCTTTTATAACCAGCCGGGCGCCAACCTGAATGCGGTGGACAATGACGGCAAGCATGTGGGCGTGATCCCCAGCGCCTTCACGGTCAAGAACAATACCCTGGTGGCGGCCGATTTTCCTGCTTCGCAGTTCCCGGCTGCCGGCACTACGCCCTACAACGGCCAGCTGTATCCCGCGCTGGTGGACCAGATCTACCGTCCCGGCTCGAATTCCTTGACCGCGTACATCGATTTCAATGGCAGTTACCGCGCCAGCGACCGGCTGCGCATCAGCGGCAGCCTGGGCTACACGCGCGGCATCGGCGAGACGCCGGTCGACCTCGGTTATGAAGCGGGCCTGAGCGGCATCGGCGTGTCGTATCAGCTGAACGGCCTGTCGCCGGCGAAGATGTCCTTCCCTGGTCTCGATGTGTCGAAGTTCAGCAATGCCGTCACGGCTTCGGCCTGGGGTTCGCACGTGGAGACGCTGGATACGGAGAAATACGGTCAGCTCGATGGCGAACTGAG
The DNA here is from genome assembly GCF_014200675.1 of Janthinobacterium saanense. Classification (GTDB taxonomy): domain Bacteria; phylum Pseudomonadota; class Gammaproteobacteria; order Burkholderiales; family Burkholderiaceae_D; genus Janthinobacterium. Next base: position 366,622 of record NZ_JACHCI010000003.1, read on the forward strand.
CATGGATCTGGGCGTGCTGGAATCGCTGAAATTCGGCGCCCGCTACGCGGAGCATCACCGCAATGTGTCGTGGCCTGAAAACCGCAGCTGCGCTCTGTGCGACGGCACCACCAACGCACCCTTGCCGGTCTGGAGCGGCGCCACTTATCCGGGCGACTATGGCAAGGGCTTGGGTGGTGGCGGCTATGGCCGCTATTGGCAGCTCAGCCCTGCCGACCTGGTGGCCTGGGCCAATCAGTACGACACCACCGGCGGACCGAATTCGCGTAACTGGCCAGCCGAACTGGACGTGAAGGAAAAAGACAGCGCGGCCTATGTGATGGCTAATTTGTCCGGCAATAAATGGCGCGGCAATGTGGGCGTGCGGCTGGTGCGCACCCAGCAGACGACGGTGACGAATGTGCCGGGCGGACCGAATCCTATCGGCCAGGACAATCTGTTTGGCACGTACACGCCCACCGTCGTCAAGCACAGCTACACGGATGTATTGCCCAGCGCAAACCTCAAGTTTGACCTGAGCAAGGATCTGGTGGCCCGCGCAGCGGTAGCGAAAACCATGGCGCGCGCCGATTACAGCGCGCTGGTGGGGGCCGTCAACCTGAACGACCAGCTGCTGACGGGCACGGGCGGCAATCCTGACTTGAAACCCATACGCTCGACTAATTACGACGCCACGCTGGAATGGTATTTCGCGCCCAAGGCCATGTTGTCTGCCGGTGTGTTTTATATGGACATGAAGTCCTATGTGACCTTCGGCACGGCGCCTGCCACCTATTACAATAATACGTTCAAGAAATTCAACACCTATGTGATCCAGTCGCCGACCAATATCGGCGCCACCAACAAGGGTGTGGAATTGAGTTACCAGCAAGGTTTGTGGGGCGGCTTCGGGGTGGTGAGCAATTACACCTATACCAATGGCAAGGCGGCCGATGGCGCCGCCGTGGTGGGCAGTTCGAAGGGCACGTATAACGTGGAAGGCTATTACGAGGACGACCGCCTCAGTGCCCGCCTCGCTTACACCTACCGTTCCAGCTTCCTGGCCGGCCTGTTCAGCAGTTCACCGCAGTATGTGAATGGCGTGGGCAATCTGGCGGCGTCGATCAATTACAAGATCAACGAACGTTACTCGCTGACCTTTGATGCGCTGAACCTGAACAACCCGGTGCTCAAGTATTACGGCGCCAACAAGGACCAGCCGACGGCGCTGTATTCGAACGGCCGCCAATATTATTTTGGACTGCGCGCCAAGCTGTAAGTTTTTTGCCGGCTTCCTGTCATCAATGGAAGCCGGTTTCTCTTTTTGAATTGCTGAACCATGACAACTATAACGCAGAGCTCTCAACGCTATCTCGCACTCGACGTCTTGCGCGGCCTGACCGTGGCGCTGATGATTGTCGTCAACACCCCGGGCGACTGGGGTACGGTCTATGCGCCATTCCTGCATTCCGACTGGCACGGCTTTACCTTGACCGACCTGGTTTTTCCCAGCTTTCTGTTTGTGGTTGGCAATGCCTTGGCATTTGCGCTGGGTAAGTATGAAAAACTGGGCCATGGCGCGGTGCTGGCCAAGCTGTTCAGGCGCAGCGCGCTGATTTTCTTGCTGGGCTTTTTCCTGTACTGGTTTCCCTTCTTTAAGATCGATGAGGCGGGCCAGTTCGCCTGGACGCCGCTGTCGCAGGTGCGCATCCCCGGCGTGCTGCAGCGTATCGCCGTGTGTTACCTGGCCGCCGCATTGATCCTGCATTACTGGAAGGCGCGCGGCGCGCTGCTGTTTTCCGCCGTGGCCTTGCTGGGCTACTGGGCCATCCTGGCGCACTGGGGCGACTATACGCTGCAGGGCAATGTGCCGGCCAAGCTGGATGTATTCTTGCTGGGCGAGAATCATTTGTACCACGGCGAAGGCATGGCCTTCGATCCGGAAGGCATACTGGGCATTCTGCCCTCCATCGTCAATGTGATCGCCGGCTACCTGGCGGGCAGCTTTTTACGCCAGACGGCGCCGGCGCAGCTGCGCCGCAGCCTGTACCAGCTGGCCGTGGCGGGCGTCATGTGCGTGGCCGTGGCCCTGTGCTGGAATATGGTGTTCCCCATCAATAAAAAGCTGTGGACCAGCTCTTATGTGATGCTGGGCATCGGCCTCGATGTGTTGCTGCTGGTCGCGTTGATGTTCATCATTGATGTGCGCCGCATGACAGGCTGGACTTACTTCTTCGAGGTGTTCGGCAAGAATACCCTGTTCATCTATTTGCTGTCGATGCTGCTGGTGATCATTTCGTTTACGGTGCGCGTTGGCTCCCTGAACGGGTATGACTGGCTGTACCGCACCCTGTTCGTGGGCTGGGCGCCGCCGCATCTGGCGTCCCTGCTGTTTGCGACCAGCTTCATGCTGCTGTGCTGGCTGATCGCCTACGGCATGGACAAGCGCAAGATCTACATCAAGGTGTAAGCGTTAGAACTTCAGCTTCAGGCGATAGCGGCTGGCCAGTACGGTCAGCAGCAGCATCAGGGCGGTGACGACGGCGGCGTTCAACAGGCCGGCGGCGCCGCCCGTTTCCCACCAGGGCCACCAGAAGCGCGGCAAATGCAGCGTAGCTGCCAATTGTTCCCACAGGTCGGGGGCGATGTAGGCAAACAGGGCGTTGGCGCCGGCCGGCAGCAGCAGGGCCGCCCAGGCGCGCCAGCGCCAGATATCGATCACGATGTAAAACAGCAGGAACATGGCCAGCACGATGCCGCTGCACACCAGCGTGTACGATTCCGTGGCGAAGATCTTGTTGATCTGATGATACGGGCGCAGCAGCAGGCCGGCGGCAAACAGGCCGGCCGCGAACCAGGCCATGAAGACCATGCGCTGTTTATTGCTCAGTGCAGCATCGCGCAGGAACAGGCGTCCCACCAGCGTGCCTGCCATGACGTTGGCAGCGGTGGAACCGAGCAGCTGCGGCACATTGACCAGCTTGCTGATGCCGGCTGGCAAGAAGTCCAGGCTGCCCGCCGTGCCGCCCATGTACAGCACGATCAGGCCGGCAAACGCGCCCATCAGGGCCGTGCCCTTGCCGTGGCACGCCAGGTAGATCAGGCTGCACAGTAGATACGACCAGCCTATCATGCCAAGGATGCCCCACCAGCTGGGCTGCAGCCAGGTACTGTTAAATTCATCATTGAGCTGGCCACGGAAAGTGGCCAGCAGAAACAGCATCAGTGCGCCGCCCGCCGCCAGCTCCCAACGCCCGGAACCCTGGCGCCACAGCAAGATCATCGCCACATAAAACAGCAGGTAATACGGCGCGCGCGGCAGCAAGCTGGCTGCTGCATCGTAGCGGTAGGCGTTGACCAGCACCACCCCAGCGAGCATCAGGCTGGCCGAACGCCACAGCAAGCGACCCAGCAGGGCCGGAGTGACCTGGCCGCAATGACGCTGCAAGGCCAGCGGGATGGCCATGCCCACCATGAACAAAAAGCCGGGAAAGACCAGGTCGGGCAGGGTGATGCCGTCGGCGCGCGGCCCCGCATGTTCCAGCCAGTAGGGGATGTCCGGCATGCCGCCCAGGTAGTTGACCCAGATCATCGCCAGGATCACGAAGCCGCGAAAGGCGTCCAGGCTGATCAAGCGTTCTTGTGTGGTCGCAGCGGTGGTTGGCGGCATGGTTGTGGTCAGATCCTATTTTTAAATTATAAAAGTTGAGAAAAAGATAAAATCCAGCTCGAAAAAAAAGCGGCCCCGGACTATGCCGGGAACCGCTTTGTATGCGTTAAGCGTGCAAATTACTGTGCTGCTGCAGGCGCTGCCGCTGCTGCCGTCGCTGGACGGTTCAGCCAGAAGATCCAGTAGCGGGCCAGGTCGCTGACGCCGTCGGTGCCCTTGACGCTTTCCAGTTCCTTGATCGCTTCATCTTTCTTGCCAGCCATGGCGTAGGAGTAGCCCAGACGCAGTTTGGCGTCTTCAGGACGCTTCAGGCCGCCCTTGGCGATGCCTTTCTGGATCAGGTCGATACCTTTGTCGAACTGGTCCATCGTCACATAGGCGTAACCCAGGTTGATCAGGCCCGTGCCGTCCTTGCTCTTCAGGGCCGATGCTTCGCCAGCTGCAATGCCTTTCGCGTCATCGGCGGCGGCCTTGTTGGCCTGGTCGCGCAGTTTCTTGTGCTTGGCGGCGTTGGCGCCGGTACCCAGCACGCCCTTGGCGAAGCCGGCGTCCAGCACTTTTTTCGCTTCGGTCGGGAAGGCGTTTTGCAGGGCGATTTCACCCATGTCGCTATAGTCTTCCGGCGACATGGTTTTCACGGCCTGGTTTTGCAGGCGCAGCACGTCGAGTGCGAAACGGTCCGAGTAGCCAGCCTTGCCTTGCAGGCGGCCCAGCAGGTCGGACCAGTAATCATCGGATGGGTAGTAGCGCACCAGGTTTTCCATGGCGATCAGATAGGTTGCCTGATCCTTGCTTTTCGAGCCAGTATTGGCCAGCAATTGCAGTTCTTCCAGCGATGGCGTCTGGCCCGCTTGCTGCTTGGCTGTGATATCGCTCATCAACTCCTGTTTCGCGCGGGCGAAATCGTTGTTGAAATAATAAGCGCGAATGATGTACTGGCGCACGCCGGCCACATCGCCGGTCTCGGTCTGGTAGCGGGTGAACCATTTGATGGCGTTGCTGTAGTCCTTGGCGTTGTAGTGATAATTCGCCAGTGCCTGGATAAAGTCGCCTTGTGCTTTTTTATCAAGCTTGCCCGATTCGATCACTGCTTCCAGCGCCGTCATGGCCATTGGTGCATTGTTGGTGGTCGAAGCGAGGGCCACGCGCAGGCGGTTCAGCACGAACAGCTCGTACGGCGTCAGGGCCGGGATGGCGGCGACCTGGTCGATGCGGCTTTGTACGTCGGCATAATTCTTGGCATCCATCGACGCTTTCACGACGGCTGGATCGAGCAGCTTGAAGACTTCAGGACGCACCGTGTCGGCAGGGGCGGCAGCCGGCGCGCCTGCGGCAGGCGCGGCAGGTTGCGCATCCTGCGCGTGCGACAGGGCGGGCAGCATGTTCAGGCCGATGGCGGCCAGGAGCAGGCTAAGACGGGCGAGGCGGAATTGGGACATGGTCAATCCTTCAATCAATAACAAAAGTATGCGCTGGCATTGCTTGCTGCTGCGGCAACACAAGGGGCCAGGCTAGCTTGAAAAACACGTATTCTGCCATTCCGGGCGCACAAGTTAAAGGGCGCCAGCATGGTAAACAGCGGCTATTGTCACATAAACGGCCGCTGCAGGTCTTAAACGGTGCGCGCTAGGGCTTTCCCTTTTGCATCAAACAGCAGGCAGCGCTGGGGCGGCAGATATAGCCGCATGGCGTCGCCCGCCTGCAGCAGCGCCCCCTCGGCCGGCTGTTTTACGGCCAGCATCTCCGGTACACCCGCCACGCTGGCGTAGACGATGGCCACGTCGCCCAGGTATTCGACGTGGCTGACCTGGGCGTCGACCAGATTGTCCTGGCTATCTGCCGCGCCGCGCAGGCCCAGGTGTTCGGCGCGCACGCCCAGTGTCAGCTTGTCACCGTTTGCGATGGCGCTGCCACAGGCGGCGATATCGATGACGGCGCCGCCGGGCAGGCGCACGCTGACCTTGTGCGCATCTCCCGCCACAGCGGTGCAGGGGATAAAGTTCATCTTGGGCGCACCAAGGAAGCCGGCCACGAACAGATTGCCCGGATTGTTATACAACTCGTGCGGGCTGCCCACCTGTTCGATGCGTCCGCCGTTGAACACCACGATGCGCTCGCCCAGGGTCATCGCTTCGACCTGATCGTGCGTGACGTAGATCATGGTGGTCTTCAATTCCTGGTGCAGGCGCGAGATTTCAACGCGCATCTGCACGCGCAACGAGGCGTCGAGGTTGGACAGCGGTTCGTCGAACAAAAACACTTGCGGCTTGCGCACGATGGCGCGGCCGATCGCTACGCGCTGGCGCTGGCCGCCCGACAGGTCTTTCGGCTTGCGTTTCAATAGCGGCGTGATCTGCAGGATATCGGCCGCCCGTTCCACGGCAGCGCGCACCTCGGCCTTTTTATGGCCGGCCAGGCTCAGGGCAAACGCCATGTTCTCGAACACGGTCATGTGCGGGTACAGGGCATAGCTCTGGAATACCATTGCCAGGCCCCGTTCGGCCGGCGCGATATCGTTGGCCAGCTTGCCGCCGATATGCAGCTCGCCGCCGCTGATGTCTTCCAGGCCGGCGATCATGCGCAGCAGGGTCGACTTGCCGCAACCGGACGGGCCGACAAAGACCACGAATTCGCCATCGCGGATGTCGAGGTCGATGCCGTGGATGACCGGGTGCTTGTCGTCATACAGCTTGACGATATTGTTTAAAACGATTTGTGCCATGTACGTCGTGACTCCGATTGACTCTTAATTTGCGCTCGCTGGTGCGGATGGGGACTCGGCCGTTGCAGGCTTTTCCGCACTCTCTTTCGGGCCGACGCGCATGAAGCGCGACAGAACCAGCACGGGGATGGCCGACACCAGCACCCACAGGAAGAAGTTCTTGTAGCCGAGCGCCATCTGGATATCGCCGCTGATCATCTTGAACAGCACGAAACCCAGCTGCATCACGCCGGTGGCGAAGGCATAGTGGGCGGTCTGGTATTTACCTACCGAGACCACCTGCATCATGAACAGGATCAGGCCGACGAAGCCGAAACCATAGCCAAACATTTCCACGCTCAGGGCGGCCGTGATCAGGGTCAGGTCGGTCGGCAGGCTGTGGCTCAGGTAGTAAAACACCAGGTTCGGCAAGTTCATGGCCAGGATCAGGAAGAACATGGCGCGTTTCAGGCCCAGCCAGGACGTAAAGTAACCACCGCCTATGCTGCCCAGCAAAAAGGCCACCGTGCCGGCCGTGCCATACACGGCGCCCACTTCCACCGTCGACAGGCCCAGGCCGCCCAGTTCACGCGCTTCGCGCAGGAACAGCGGGCCGATGGTCTGCACTTGCGCTTCGCCCGCGCGGAACAGGATGATGAAGGCGATCATGCCCCAGATGCCGGGCTTTTTCAGGAAGTCCACCAGCACTTCCCACAGGGTGTTGCTGATGCCGGCGATGCTTTTGTCCTTGACTGCCGTATTGCGTACTTGTGGCAGCGACCAGATATGGTAGGCGGCCAGCGACACCATGATGGCGCCGATGATCAGGAAGATCACCGACCATGCTTCTTTTTTACCGATATGGTCTTCCAGGTAGCCGGCCAGTATCACCAGGCCGCCCAGTGAAATGAATTTGCCGGCATTGAAGAAGGCGCCTTGCCAGCCCGCGTAGGCCGCTTGCTGCTTGTTCGACAGGCTGGCGATATACAGGCCGTCGCAGACGATGTCATGCGTCGACGACGCCAGTGCCGCCACGGCCAGCACCGCCACGCAGGCAGCAAACCACAGCGGCGTTTGCAGCGCCAGCGCGATCATGCCCAGGCTCAGGCCACCGAGGAACTGGAACAGCACCACCATGGTTTTTTTACTGGGCGCCAGCTCCAGAAAGGGACTCCACAAGGGCTTGAAGACCCAGGCGAAACCGATCAGGCCCGTCCAGCGCGCGATCTGGTCATTCGGCACACCCAGGCTCTTGAACATCAGGCCGGCCACCAGCGCCACCGCGTAAAACGGCAAGCCCTGGGCGAAGTACAGCGTGGGAACCCAGGTGATCGGGCTGCGCAGGCTTTTACCGTTTTTACTTAACTCTGTCATTCAAGGTCTCCGTGCATCCAGTGGGTGTATCAATGTTGTGGGGGATTACTTGACCGCGCCATCCATGCCGCGCATGAAGAAGCGCTGCGTGAACAAAAACGCCAGCAGGGTTGGCACGATGGTGATCAGCGTGCCGGCCGCCACCACGCGCGTGCTGCTGCCGAAAGTGCCGCGCAAATACAGCACGCCGACCGACAGCGGGAATTCATCGGGTTTGCTCATCACGATCGATGGCCAGATGTATTCATTCCACGATTCGACGGCTGTCAGAATACCCACCGTGGCCAGCCATGGCGTGATCAGTGGCAGCATGATGCGGCTGAAAATCACCCACTCCGAAGCGCCATCGACGCGCGCCGCATCGATCAGGTCTTGCGGCACTTCTTCGAAGGCCTGCTTGAGCAGCAAAATCGCCACCGCCGTCACCACGTTCGGCAGGATCACGCCCGTGTAGGTATCGACCAGGCTCATTTGCGTGATGGTGATGAAGTTGACCAGAAAGTTCACTTCGGACGGCAGCACCAGGGTCGCCAGGATCAGGCCAAACACCAGTTTGCGGCCGCGAAATTTCAGGCGCGCCAGCGGATAGGCTGCCAGGGAACACAGCAGCAATTTCCAGAAGACCGTGAACACCGCGATCAGCACCGAGTTCTTGAAGAAGGACCAGATGGGAATCGCGTTGAATACTTCAATAAAATTTTCCAGCGATGGCGCTTTCGGCCAGAAGGTGGGCGGAAACGCGAAGATATTGCCTTCCGTGGAAATGGCGGTCACCAGGGTCCACCAGAAGGGGAAGACGCAGATCACGGCGATGGCGCACAGCACGCCATAGTGGGCCAGCACTTGTAAGCGCGTCTTCAATGGGCGGGAACGGATTTTCATGGTCATTCCCTTATCAGCGGTGTTTCGGTTTCAGATAGCGCAGGCAAAGCAGGGCGATGCCGATGCAGAATAGCGAAACGACAAAGCTGGCCGCCAGCGCGCGCGGCAGTTTCAAGTGTTTCAATCCCTGGTCGTAAGCGTAGTACAGCGCCGTGAAGGTGGAATTCATGGGGCCGCCCTGTGTCAGCACATCGACTTCCTGGTACGCCTTCAAGGCTGCCAGCACGGACAGGATGGAGCACAGCATGATGGTCGGGCGCAGCATCGGTACGGTGATTTTCCAGAAGCGCTGCCAGCGGTTGGCGCCATCAAGCATGGCCGCTTCCTGCATGTCCGACGGGATCGATTGCAGGGCGGCCAGGTACATCACCATATACCAGCCCAGGCCGCGCCACAGGGTGACAAACATCACGGCAAACAGCGCCAGGCTGTCGTTGGACAGCCAGCCCACCGGTGCATTCACCAGCTTCAAGGTCATCATCACGTAGTTCAAGGCGCCCTGTTCGTGGAACATGAAGCCCCACATGATGCCGACCACCGACACGGTGGTCACCACCGGTACATAAAAGGCGGCGCGGAACAAACGGATGCCGGGCAGGCGGTTATTCACCAGCACCGCCAGCGAGATCGCACCGATCTGCACGAAGGGCACCATCAGCAAAAACAGCAGCGAATTTTTCAGGCCCGAGACAAACATCTCGTTATTGAAGATGTAGCGGAAGTTATCGAGGCCGACGAAACGCGTCTCGCGTATCAAGCTGTAATCGGTGAACGCCAGCACGGAACCGTAGCCGACGGGCCAGAAGGAAAAGGCAGCCAGCAGCAACAGGGCCGGGGTCAAAAATAGCCAGGCTTGCAGGGTGCGGCGGTGAACGGGTTTCATCTGCGTCTTTCTCAATGCTGCGCCAAGGTGGCCAGTTTCTTGTTCCAGATGGCCACTGCCTGATCCAGCGCCTGCTTCACATCCTGCTTGCCCGTCACACCCGCCTCGACGGCTTTCACCAGCGAGCGGCGCAATTCATCGTAATCGTCGATGCCGGCCACGTACAGGGTGCGCGAGTGGTTCATCGACATCGCGCCGGCAGCGACGGCCTTTTCGGCCGCGCCTGCGTTCTTCGGCGTCGATAAAAAGAAGGGGTCGGCCGCCGCCTTGATGGTGGTCGGGAAGACGCTGGCCTGGCGCGCAAAGGCCAGCTGGTTGTCGTCATTGGTGAGGAAGCGGGCGAACTTGCCCACCGCCGGCAACAAGCGTGGCGACACGCCTTTGGGAATTGCAAAATGCACCAGCCAGCCGCCATCGGCGATGCCGGTCGGGCCCAGCGGCGCCGGCGCCACGTCGGTGATGGCGTAGATGTCTTTGGCGTCGCTGCGGATGCGCTGCATGGCTGTTGGCGGCGCCAGCAGCATGCCCAGGCGGCCACCCTTGTAGGCGTCGATCACGGCCGGAAAATTATCTTCGGCGAACAGGCTTTCCTTGAGCAGGCCACCGACTTTATAGGTGTCGGCCAGCTTCTGCACCAGCGCCACATGTTGCGGCGAATTGAAAACAGCCTTGTTATTGACGATCACGGGCAAACCCTGCTGCATGAACAGGCCATCGATTTTCGACAGTGCCGGCGCGATGCCGGCCTTGCCCGTGCGCTGCGCAATTTGCCGCGCAAACGCCAGCTGTTCATCGAGGCTGGCCGGGCCGCGCGTGAGGCCGGCCTGCTTGAAAATGGCGGTATTGAAGGCGATCACCGCGACATTGCTGTACATCGGGAAGCCATAGGTGCGGCCCTTGAAAGCCAGGTCGGCCAGGGCGCTGGGCAGGTAGTTGGCGCGTGCCTCGCCGAGCAGCGCATCGACGGGCGTGAGCAAGCCGTCGCGCGCATATTCATCGGCCCATGGCACGTTCAGGCTGACCAGCGCGGGCGGTGTGCGGGCCACGATGCGCGTGACCAGCTTGGTCTGGATTACATCCCAGGGGAAGTCTATCCATTCGATCTTGACGTCGGGATTCTGCGCCTCATAGCTGGCTACCACCGCATTGAAATACGGCGTGAACTTGGGCTTCATGCTGAAGGTCCAGAATTCGATTTTTTCGACAGCGTAGGCCTGCGGCGCCAACAGGGCCACGGCGGCAACGGCTGCCAACAGTCTCTTGATCATCATGCTTGTCCTGGAGCGGCGTGGCTCCATCGTTATGAATCCGCGGCGCGGGTACATGCCCTTGCCGTCGCTTATCGTGTGGGGTGGCAGCGCTGCCCCGTGCCGGGGGCGGCGCTGCCGGGTACTACGCTTAGTTCGTTTTAGTGACCTTGTTCAAGTGACGCGGTGCATCCGGGTTCATGCCGCGCGCCGCCGCCAGTTGTGCCGCCATCACGTAGAAGGACTGGATCGCGACGATAGGGTCGAGGTCAGGCGTGGCCGACACGGGCAGGGTCAGGTCACGTTCTGCCACGTCGTCCGGTGCCGCCAGCAAGACCTTGGCGCCACGGCCGCGCATTTCGGCGGCCAGCTGCAGCAAGCTGGCCTGGGTAGCGCCGCGCGTTGCAAAAATCAGCAGCGGGTAGCCGTCTTCGATCAGGGCCATCGGGCCGTGCTTGATTTCGGCGCCGCTGAAAGCCTCTGCCTGCATGGCCGAGGTTTCCTTGAATTTCAGTGCCGATTCCAGCGCCACGGGGAAGCTGATGCCACGGCCGACCACCATGATGTTGCGGGCCGGCGCCAGCACTTCGACGGCGGGCGACCAGTCGATGCGGGTCGCTGCGAGCAGCGCTTCAGGCAGCGCTTCCAGGCCCGCTTGCAGTTCCGGGTCGTTCTGCCATTGCGACACCATGCGCGCACCGGCCACCAGGCTGGTGATGAAGCTCTTGGTGGCGGCCACGCTTTGTTCTTTGCCTGCGCGCAGCGGCATCGCCCACTCGGCGGCGTGCGCCAGTGGCGAATCGATGTCGTTGACCAGGGCCACGGTGGTGGCGCCGCCGTCGCGGAAGTAGCGGATCGGTTCGACCACGTCCGGGCTTTGGCCCGATTGCGAAATCGAGATGGCCAGCGTATCGCGCGTCAGCAGCGGCGACTTGTTCAGGGTGACCAGCGACATCGGCAGGGACGCCACCACGCGGCCCAGACGGGCCATGATCAGGTAGGCGACATAATTGCAGGCGTGGTCGGAACTGCCGCGCGCGATGGTCAGCGCGGTCGAGAACGAGGTACTCCTCAATTTGCGGCCCAGTTCCGCGTAGCGTTCCGTGTCGCTGGCCAGTTGCAGGGCGACGCATTCGGCGGCGGAAACGGCTTCTTTAAGCATCATTGAGGTCACAGATTTCTCCTTCTATATACACAGCTTTGAGTTTGAGATCGCGATCGAGTACCACCAGATCGGCGTAAGTGCCGGGGGCCAGCCGGCCACGTTCTTCCAGGCCCAGGTAATCGGCGGCATTGGTCGATACGCGCCGCGACGCGTCGGCCAGGTCCAGTCCCAGCCCTACCAGGTTGCGCAGCGCCTGGTCCAGGGTCAGGGTGCTGCCCGCCAGCGTGCCGTCGGGCAGGCGCACGCCACCCATGCATTTCTGCACGGCGTGGCGGCCCAGCATGTATTCGCCGTCCGGCATGCCGGTGGCGGCGGTTGAATCGGTGACGCAGTACAGGCGCGGGATGGCGCGCAGGGCCACCTTGATGGCGCCCGGATGCACGTGCAGCAGGTCCGGTATCAGCTCGGCGTATTCGGCGTGCGCCAGTGCGGCGCCGACCATGCCCGGCTCGCGGTGATGCAGGCCGCTCATGGCGTTGAACAGGTGGGTGAAACCGACCGCGCCGTGTTCCAGTGCGGCCACGCCGTCTTCGTAGGAACCCAGCGAGTGACCGATCTGCACGCGCACGCCGGCGTCGGCCAGCGCGCGCACCAGCTCGAGGTGGCCGGCGATTTCCGGCGCCACCGTGATCACGCGCAGCTTGGCCAGGGTTTGCAGCCGTTCGATTTCTGCCAGCGAGGCGGCGCGCGCATAGTTGGGCTGCGCACCGAGCTTGCCGGAATTGATGTAGGGGCCTTCCAGGTGGGCGCCCAGCACGCGCGCCGTGTTCGGGCGGCGGTTCTTGGCCGCGATACCGATGGCCGTCAGGGCCACGTCGATGTCTTCCGGCGGCGCCGTCATGGTGGTGGCCAGCAGGCTGGTGGTGCCATGGCGCGCATGGATGGCGGCAATCGCGTAGACCGCTTCGCCGCCTTCCATGACGTCCTTGCCGGCGCCGCCATGCACGTGCAGGTCGATAAAGCCCGGGATGATGTAATCGTCGCCGTTCTGGGAGGGGTGGACCGAGTCGCCCGTGATCGCCTTGACGCGCTCATCGAATTCGATGGCGCCATGGATCCAGCCGCCTGGTGTCAGGATATTACCTTGGATATTCAATACATCGCTCATCTGCGCGACTCCGCTACAAATTCATAATAATCACTGCGGCAATATGAGTGGGTCAGTTCCACTGCCGCGCCGTTGTCGAGATAACTGACACGGGTGATGTGCAGCATGGCTTCCCCCGTCTTGATATTGGCCAGCTTGGCCTGTTCCGCCGTGGCGTTGACGGCGCGGATATGCTGCAGCGCGCGCATCGGGATGGTGCCGCGCGACTCCAGGTAGCCGTACAGCGAATCGCTCACCTGCTGCGGGTCCGGCATGTACAGCGCCGGGATAGTGGTCGTTTCTATCGCCATCACCACTTCGTCGGCCGTGCGCAAACGGCGCAAGCGCGCCACCGGCATATGCGGCGACAGGCCCAGCGACAGCAGTTCCAGCGGCGCGGCCACGCCGATGTCGCGCTGCAGCCAGCGTGAACCGGCCTTGAAGCCGCGCTGGCGCAGTTCTTCCGAAAAGCTGGTCAGGCGCGACAGCGGCTGCTCCAGCTTGGGCGTGATATAGGTGCCCGAACCGCGCTTGCGGGTCAGCATGCCGCGGTCGCACAGCATGTCGATCGCCTTGCGCGCCGTGACCCGTGAGATTTCCAGCAGGTCCGACAGCACGCGCTCGGAGGGCAGGGCCTGGTTGGCGCGCCAGTCGCCGTTGGCGATGCCGTCCGACAGCATGTTCGCCAGTTGCATGTACAGCGGCGTGTCGCTGGCGGGATTGGGTTTGAAGCTGGAGAGTTTGGCTAGCATGGCGCTGTTTCCCGCAGATGGTTGCGTATCAGGCGCAGGCCGCCTGCCGCCGAGTCGCCCTGAGCCGGCACGACGCGTTGCAGCAGTTCAGCCGGCAGGTAGGCCGACAAGGGCGCCGCCAGGCCGCCGCACAGGGCGACCGGCAGGCTGGCGTTCGGATCGAGCGCCCTGGCGATCAGTGCGACTTGCTGGCCCGCTTCGGCCAGGATGCTGCGCGCCACGGCGTTGTTCGGTGCATGCTCCAGCACCAGGCGCGCCAGTTGCGCGTAGGTAGTCTGCGAGGCGCTGGCCAGCCAGGCCTGCATGGCGTCGCGATGGCCGCCGCACGCGTCGATGATGGCCGTGGCGAAGGCGCTGCCAGGCACGCGGCCATCGACCACTTGCTGCACATGGCCCATGGCGCGCATGCCGATCCAGGCGCCGCCGGCCTCGTCGCCGGACGGGAAGCCCCAGCCGCCGACTTCATGGCGGCTGCCGTCCGCATGCAGCACTTCACCCACGCTGCCGGTGCCGATGGCGACGATGGCGCCCGGCTTGCCGCTGTGGGCGCCCAGCAGGGTGGTCAGTGCGTCGGACTCCAGCGCCACGTGGGCGTAGCCGGGATTGTGTTCGATGAAGCTGGCGGCCCACTGCTTGTTGTGCACGCCGGCCAGGCCCAGGCCGATGGCTATCTGCTGCAAGGGCGGCTGCGCCAGGTCGGCCGCGCGGAAGGCCAGGGTGACGGCGTGCGCCACCGAAGTCCAGGCGCGGTCGATGCCGTGTGCCAGGCCGGAAGGCCCGCTTTGTCCCTGCCCCAGTTCTTGTCCATCAGGGCGCGCCAGGCGTACGCGGGTTCCGCTACCCCCTCCGTCGACGCCGATTATGTATTCGATCATGTGTATGCAGTCCGGCTATGGTTGATTGCGCCTGTTCCCTGTCTTTTATTGATAGCGCGGGAAAAGCTGAAGGCACTATATTGTCGGCCCGATGGCTTGTCAACAGGTATTTAAGTGGTATTGATAAAAGCACCAAAAAGTTTGTGTGGCTAGCCGAAGGTGTTTCTATAAGTCATTGTTAGTAAAGGTGTTTATTGTCATTGTGAATGGTATTGAAATTGGCCTTGTTTAATGCCAATTTTCTACAGGCACAGCATGGCTGAGGCGCGCAGTTTGCTTGGGAGCATGCTTGGCAAGCCTGGTCATCAGGAGTACAGTCCGCCTTTTAGACCTCAGTTGGAAGACAGCAGATGAACGACAAGGCAGCAAAAAGCGAATATTGGGACGAGTGGCAGAGCGAGGCGCTGGCCGCCGGCGTGCCAGCGCCGTTGGCGGCACTGGGCATGGAAGTGATGCGCGCCCATCGCAAGAATCGCTGGCCCAAGGAATTCCTCGGCCGCCTGGACGATGGTCCGACCATGCTGGCGATGTGCCTGGAAGACGAGGCAGAAACGGAAATGTTGTTTACCGAGTGCCTGTATCCCTACGATACGGCGCTGCTCGAGAAGACGCGCCGACGCCTTTGCCTGCACTGATGTAGTGGGGGCGTAAAGAAGCAGTCAGCAGAACGGCCGCCTGGTGCGGTCGTTTGTCTGTCTGGAATCTATTTGCCAACGAAGGTGTCGTTGTTGGAGTTGCGTATGCGCAAGAGCAGCAGGCCGGCAGCAATCAGCAGCAGCGCTGGCGTGCTCGGTTCGTAGGGGTGTGGGGTGGGCGGCTTGCTGAGGTTGTATCGCGTGGAATCTGCACCGGCGAGATTGCTGCCGGCCGATAGGGTCAGGGCTGCTGTCAGCAGTATCAAATTTTTCATCATGGCGTGTCCGTTCGAGGCTGCAATCTGAATACGCAGGGCCGAAATGATCTCGGCACATGTCTTGTCTCCAGCGTGTAGTCTTGTCCAAGACGAGGGGCTTGCGCCCGCACATGATGGCTTCATATCTTTTTATGCTTTCGCTGTATTTAAACACAATACATATAAATTTGGAATGCATTTTTGTTTTTATTGCACGCCAAGAGTGAGGGATAGGCTGGCGCTGGCCGGGAAATGACGTGGCATTTTCACGGCGCAGTGTCATAATGGGCTGGGCAATCCGCCCGGGCGTATGGAGCAGATGATGAGCAAGGCACAGGACAGCAAGAAGGAAAGCAAGAAGGAGCCCGCGAAATCCATGAAGGAAAAAAAGGAAGCCAAGAAGGTCAAGAAAGAAGAGCGCAAGCGGTAGGCGCATAGCTCGTATGCGCATGCGCCACCTGACAAGACTTGCCGTGATGGCCGCCATGGCACTATTGCCTGCCGTCAGTGCGGTGGCGCAGAAAAAGGCGCCGCCGAGCACCTTCGGCCAGGTGGTGGGCAATGCGGTGCTGTGCGTCGACCATCTCGATAACAAGGCTTTTTATGCCTATCTGCTGACGGCTTTCGGCCCGGCCTACAAGCATGAGGGCGGCGCCTACTGGTTCCGCACCGACGCCACGCTGTGGGGCGCGCCCGTCACCGACGTGATCGTCAGCGACGATACCAGTGCGCTCGTGTTCATGGGCGTGGTGGCTGACACCACGCCGGAAAAACTGGAGCCGGCCATTCGCGCTGCGTCGGGCATGGCTTTCAGCAAGGCCGATAATTCCGCATTTCCTGTCCGAACATCCGTGCCTGGCAGTAAAATCGTCTACTTTCGTAGCAAGGCAAAAGTCTATTGCGCCAGATACAAGCCATTGCCCAAGCATACCCGTTGAGCGTGCAGCTTGTTTGCTGCTGCGCCTGACTGTGCCACCTGATTCTCCATCCGCAGGGTCTTCATGTACACGCATTATTTTCAGCTCAAGCAATCGCCGTTTTCGATCGCCCCCGATCCCCGCTATCTGTTCATGAGCGAACGCCACCGCGAAGCGCTGGCCCATTTGCTGTATGGCGTGGGCAGCGGCGGCGGCTTTGTCTTGCTGACAGGGGAAATCGGCGCCGGCAAGACCACCGTGTGCCGCTGTTTCATGGAGCAGATCCCCGAGAATTGCCAGCTCGCCTATATCTTCAATCCCAAGCTGTCGGTGGAAGAATTGCTGCACTCGATCTGCGAGGAATTCCGCATCGGCCTGGCGCCCGGCGTGTCCAGCGTGAAAGGCTATGTCGATGCGATCAACACGCATTTGCTGGCCAGCCATGCGCAGGGCAAGAACAATGTGCTGATTATTGACGAAGCGCAAAACCTGTCGGCTGCGGTGCTGGAGCAATTGCGCTTGCTGACGAATCTGGAAACGAGCGAGCGCAAGCTGCTGCAAATCATTTTGATCGGCCAGCCCGAATTGCGCACCATGCTGGCCCGGCCGGAACTGGAGCAACTGGCGCAGCGCGTGATCGCCCGCTATCACCTGGGTTCCCTGTCGGCCGATGAGACGGCCAGCTATATCCACCACCGGCTGGCGGTGGCGGGCAGCACGGCGCAGCAGCCATTCGCTGCCAGCCTGATGGCGAAAATTCATCAGTTGAGCCATGGTGTGCCGCGCCGCATCAATCTGCTGTGCGACCGCGCGCTGCTGGGCGCCTATGTGGAAAACCAGCGGCAAGTGACGCGCAAGATCTTGCGCCGGGCGGCGCAGGAAGTGTTTGCGGAAGAGGGCGCTAAACCATCGTCGCACTGGCGCTGGCCGCAAGTGGCGGCCGGCGTGCTGGCCGGCGCCGTGGTGACGGCTGCGCTGGCCTGGCATTTTGCGCCAGTGCCCCGGCACGCACCGGCGCCGCTGGCCGCAGTGGCATCCGCGCCCAAGCCTGCTGCCATACCCGCTGCCAAGGTGGCGGTGCTGGACCGCAACGCCGTCCTGCGCCAGCTGGCCAGCTTGTGGGGTGAGCAATTGCCGGCGGGCGACGCCTGCCAGGCGGGCGCCCGCGCAGGTTTGCGCTGCCTGCAAAGCCGGGGCGGCATCGCCGAGCTGCGCGTGCTGGACCGGCCAGCCATGCTGAGCTTGTCCGGCGATGGCGGCGTGGAGCAACTGGCCGTGCTGACCGGTCTGCACGGTGAGCAGGCCAGCGTGCTGGTCGATGGAAAACAGCAAAGCTTGCCGCTGGCGCAACTGGCACAGCGCAGCGATGGCAGTTTCGTCACCTTCTGGCGCGCGCCGCGCGGCTGGCGCGATGAAGTGCCGGTCGGCGCCCGTGGTGCCGACGTCGATTGGCTGGCGCGGAGATTGGCGCAATTGCATGGCTTGCCGCCGCCGGCCGACAACCTGCCGCTGGATGATGCGATGCAAAAGCTGCTGCGCGACTTCCAGCAAGAACAGCAGCTGAAGGCCGATGGCCTGGCCGGACCGAAGACTTTCATGCGCCTGATGCAACTGGGTGATAACAATACAGAGCCGCGCCTGTCGGGTGCTACAGCAGCTACAGCAGCCACAGCGGCCTTGGTCGCGGGGAAATAAGATGTCGTATATTCTGGAAGCACTGAAAAAATCGCAGGCCGAGCGTCAACTGGGTGAGTTGCCATCCATCCACGCGCCCCAGTTGCCGTTACATCATGCGCACGGCGTGGCTGACAATCGGCACTTGCCGGTGTGGCTGGCGCTGGGGGCGGCCGTGCTGGCCGTGCTGGCGGCGCTGCTGTGGTGGCGGCCCTGGCAGCAGCCAGCGCCGGCTGCTGTATTGGCCCCGGTCACGGCCCCGGCTCCTGCTCCTGCTCCTGTCGTCGTTGCGCCTGCGCCAGTGCTTGCGCCGCTAGCGCCTGCACAAGCGCCCGCGCCCGTCAAGGCGGCGCCCGTGCCCGTTCCTGAACCCAAGCCACAAGCTGTCGCCAGGGCGGAAGCGGCCGCGCCAGCCAGCGCGCCATCGGAAGAAGTGATACCCGGCCTGCGCGACTTGCCCGAACCGATACGGCAGCAAATTCCACCCATCGTCCTGGGTGGCTACATCTATTCCAAAAATCCGGAAGACCGCTTGTTGCTGATCGACAAAGTGCTGCGCCATGAAGGCGAGGAACTGGCGCCGGGCCTGGTGCTGGAAAAGCTGCAGCCCAAGGCAGCCATCTTCAACTTCAAGGGTTATCGCTACAAGATGCCGTATTGATTGCAGCCCGGTCGTTGTTGCATATCAAGCCAGGCCAAGGCCAAGGGAACCCGCTAGCTTGGCCTGGGTCGAACTGCTGTTGGCACCGCTGTGTGCCTCAGGCGCAGGCAGGCCGCAAGTTCTGGCTTGGGAGTTCTATCATGATGAGCAATCTGGCGCAGATCGACCATATCGTCGTGCTGATGATGGAAAACCGTTCCTTTGACCATATGCTGGGCTATCTGAGCCTGGAGGGCGGGCGCAGCGATATCGACGGCTTGCGCGCCGAATATGCCAACACGCATGGTGGCGTGAGTTATCCCATCCATCATTTGCAGCGCACGGCATTGGGCGCAGAGCAAGATCCATCGCATACAGGCGCGTCCGTCGCGGCGCAGCTGCAAAACAGGAATGGCGGTTTTGTCGACGATTATGCGCAAACGCATCCTGGCGACCCTGACGTCGATCTGGTGATGGGTTACTACAACGCGAACGACTTGCCCATGTATGACTTCCTGGCGCAGCAATTTTGCGTCTGCGACCGCTGGCATAGTTCGGTGCCGGGCGCGACCTGGCCCAACCGCCTGTACGCCATCAGCGGCAGGGCGGCCGGCAGCAAGGACAGCAAGCGCGTGCCCCTGTATGCGAATAAATCCTTTGTGCGCCAGCTGGAGCGTTCCCTGGTCAGCTGGAAATTTTATTCCGCCTGGAAACCCTGGAGCCTGGCCCTGACGGACGACCATTACCGCTCATCCGAATGCTATGAACCTTTCGGTTCGCGCCAGCGCCGCTATGGCTTCATCGGCGATACGCTGGCGGGTACCTTGCCCTCGGTCAGCTGGATCGATCCCCATTTCTTTGCCGATGACGACCATCCGCCAGCCGACATCCGCGCCGGCCAGGCGCTGGTGGCGCAGGTCTACCAGGCCTTGTCGCAGGGTCCTGCCTGGCCGCGCACCTTGTTCATCCTCTGCTATGACGAGCACGGCGGCTTTTTCGATCACGTGCTGCCCGGCCCGGCCGCAGACGATGATCCTGCTTTTCGCCAGTATGGAGCGCGCGTGCCGGCCTTGCTGGTGTCGCCATTGCTGCCGCCAGGGAGCGTCTGCCACGATTTGCTGGACCACACGTCCATCATCAAAACCATCTTGCAGCGCTTTTGCCAGGGCGTGGACGGCGCCTTGCCCGACATGGGCGCGCGCGTGGCAGCTGCAGGCAGTCTGGGCGCGGCATTGTCGCTGACGCAGCCGCGGCCAGCGCCTGCCATGCCCGACAGTGTGCAAGCCCAGCGCGCGTGCTGGGAAGCGGAGCTGCGCGCCGCCGATTTCGCGCCCGTGGACAAGGCCGTGGCCTTGGGCGCATCGTCTGCGGCGACTATGTCCGATGCCGAGGCGGGCGCGATCGCCGCCCATCGGCAATTGGCCCGTGGCGCGAAAAATGCACTGGCAGCCAATGGTAAAAGTGGCAAGAGTGGGCCGCAGTCGCTCGGCCGGCGGCGGAAAAATAAAAGTCCTTCCGATGGGCATGTGCTGGCGCCAGCGAGGATGGCGCTGCTGAACGATGGCGAGGGCAGTGGCTGAGTCTGGAAAGAAACTGTCAGGTGGCTGCGTATAATAAGCTGCACTCACTGTAAGCAGCCCCACCGACAAAAGAGGACGACCATCATGCAAGCATCCATGCCCGCGCACCCGGTACTGGGCGTCATAGGCCGTTCCGGCAGTGGCAAGACTACCTTGCTGGAGTACGTGGTGCAGCAACTGGCGGCGCGTGGTCTGCGTGTCAACCTGGTCAAGCATAGCCACCATGACCTGGCGCTGGAGCCGCCACAGAAAGATAGCGCCCGTTTGCGCCTGGCTGGCGCGGCCGAAGTGATGGTGGCTTCGCCCTATCGTTATGCCATCGTGCATGAGTTGCGCGGCGCGCCCGAACCGACCCTGGCCCAGCAATTGGCCCGCATGGGGCCGGCAGACCTGACCCTGGTCGAGGGCTTCAAGCAAGATGCCATCCCCAAGCTGGAAGTATTTCGTGTTGAAGTGGGGCAAGTGCCGCTGTATCCACATGATGTGCATGTGATCGCCGTGGCGTCGGATAGCCCGGCGCCGGACGACCTGCGCGAGGGACTGGTCTGGCTGGACTTGAATGCCCCCAATGACGTGCTGGGCTGGCTGCTGCAGTGGCATACAGACTGGCTGCGAAAATAAGCCTAAAGTATTGCTCGTGCCGCCCGTTAATACAGGTAGACCATTACTGGAGAACGCCATGGACGTCGGAAGCATTGCTCAACTGTCAACCACGATGGCGGAGACAGGAACGCGGCAAGCCGTCGGCTTGTCTGTGCTGAAAAAAGCACAGGAAGTGCAGAGTTCCACCGCCACCGCCTTGCTGGCCGCCTTGCCACCTGTGCCTGCAGCGCCGAATCTGCCTGCTCACCTGGGTAACCGCATCAATACCACTGCCTGAGTGCGCGTCACCAGGCGCCATCCTCTGCGTCTGAGCTGGTTTTTGCCCGCCCACACCACCGTTGCTGACGGTGGCGGTGGGCTTTTTGTTTTTTGCCTGTTCCTCTTGTGGCCATAAAAAAACGGAATGTTCGCCACGCCGCCGCCAATTCAGTAGAATCACTGTGCCGATGGCGGCATGGCTGCCCGGTGCGGCATGCGTCTGCTCCCATTTATCTATCACTTGCAAGAGGAATACCATGAACAAACGTCAAGCCTTCGTCGCCGCTGCCCTCGCAGGCCTGTGCGCCACCAGTGCCGTCAGCGCAGCGGCGCACGATGCGCCTGCCACTACCGGCGACAAGGAAAAATGCTACGGCGTCGCCAAAGCAGGCCAGAATGACTGCGCCTCGGCCGATGGCGCCCATTCCTGCGCCGGACAGGCGACACAAGATAACTTGCCTGGCGAGTGGGCCTATGTTGCCAAGGGCACGTGCACCCAGGCTGGCGGTTCCTTGAAACCGGTCAAGGCCGCCAAGCAGGCCAAGTAATCATCACTGCTGCCCGCATGCCTCTGCCTACCCATGCGCTCGCTGGTGTGGGCGTTGGCTTGCGCGCCAGCCATTACCGCGACTTCCTTGCGGCCCGGCCCGCTGTGGACTGGCTGGAAGTGCATACGGAAAATTATCTGGCCCGTTCGGGCTGGGACTGGCAAGTGTTGTCGACCTTGCGTGCCGACTATGCGCTGAGCCTGCATGGCGTGGGCCTGGGGCTGGGATCGGCCCAGGGTTTTTCCGAGCAGCATCTGCAGCGCGTGCGCCAACTGGTGCAAGAGATAGAGCCGGCGCTGGTGTCGGAACACCTGTGCTGGGGCGCCGTCGCCCGGCATCAGCTCAATGATTTACTGCCTCTGCGCCTCGATAGTGCCGCACTGGACTTGCTATGCGAGCGTGTCGGCAGGGTGCAAGATGCCTTGCAAAGGCCGATCTTGCTGGAAAATGTCTCCACTTATCTGCGCTTTCAGGGCGATAGCATGAGCGAAGCGCAATTCCTGGCCGAACTGGCCCGCCGCAGCGGCTGTGGCTTGCTGCTCGACATCAATAACCTGTATGTGAACCAGTGTAACCACGGCGAAGATGCGCTGGCTGCCCTGCAAGCCATCGCACCAGGCAGCGTGGGCGAATTTCACCTTGCTGGCCACCTCGTCACGCCGCATGCCGTGATCGACCATCACGGCGCGCGCGTTGCCGAGCCTGTGTGGGCCTTGTATCAAGCCGCCTTGCAGCGCTTTGGGCAGGTGCCGACTCTGATCGAATGGGATACGGATGTGCCCGCGCTGGAGGTCTTGCTGGAGGAAGCGGACCAGGCACGCAGCCTCATGAAGCCCCATCAGCCGCCTGCGCCTTGGCAAGTTACAAGTGTGCCAATGACGCCAGCGCTGCCGAACTCTACGCTGGAGGCCGGCCAGCAAGCGTTTGCCGCCGCGCTATTGGATATGGCGCACAGCGAGGCGGTCTTGCCGCAAATGCAAGGAGTAGCGCGCGCCGAGCGCCTGGCCTTGTACCGGGGCAACCTGGGCGCCACCTGGCGGCGTACCCTGGGCCATGCCTATCCTGTCGTGCTGGCGCTGGTGGGTGACGCATTCTTTGGTGGCCTGGCAGGTGCTTATGGCCGAGCCTATCCTTCGCAAGATCCTGACCTGAACCAGTTCGGCGCCCGGTTTGCGACTTTCCTCGACGACTTTGCGCCTGCCGCCGAGTTGCCGTATCTGCCAGACATGGCGCGTCTGGAGTGGGCCTTGCATCTGGCCCATTACGCGCCCGATGCAGCGGGCTTGCCGGCCAGCACCCTGGCAACACTGACGCCTGAGCAGCTCGAAGCGAGCAGCTTCAGCTTGCATCCGGCGTGCGCCCTGATCGCTTCGCCATGG
The DNA here is from genome assembly GCF_014200675.1 of Janthinobacterium saanense. Lineage (GTDB taxonomy): Bacteria > Pseudomonadota > Gammaproteobacteria > Burkholderiales > Burkholderiaceae_D > Janthinobacterium. The sequence goes on from NZ_JACHCI010000003.1 coordinate 389,728, forward strand.
CAAGTGCTGGCCTTGTGGCAAGCGCATCAGGAAGGTGATGGCAAGGGCGTGTTTCCCGAGCAAGTCGCTGGCGATAGCTATGTGCTGGTGTGCCGGCCGCAATGGAAGGCGCAGGCGGTGACGCTCGATGCGGCTGGCCATGCGGCGCTGTCGCTACTGCAGCAAGGGCAGGTGTTTGGCGCCGCGCTCGATGCGGCGTTTGAGCTCGATGACGTCTTCGACCTGGGCGCCCAGCTACGCCACTGGCTGGCCCATGCGGTATTGACGGAAATGCGCTAAAACGTCGTCAAGGCTGGCTAAAGGCGCGCAACAGGCGTGCTTCGCCCGTCTGATCGTGGCATACGGCGTTGGCAGCTTCGGTTGCCGCCATCATGCGCGTCAGCTGTTCTTCCTCGAAACGGCTCAGTTCCGCCATGGCGGCCACCAGTGCGATTTCCAGCCTGGCGCGCGCGCTCTGATACAAGGTGCTCGTGTATTTATCTGTGTTGCGGAGCAATTCTTCCGCATTTTCTATGACTTGCCGCAAGTCAGCAATCAGGCGTTCCTGATCGTGCGTGCCGTGCTCGGGATGGTCCATGGCTTCCCCCTTCCGCAATATCGATGAATATATGAAACACTGAAAGTCTCTATCATCATGCACCGATCAGGCGCTGAGCGCGGCGCTTGCCCGGGAGCGCGGCTGCGCCCCAGGCTTTGCTCATCAGCCGACGACGGTGATGCGGATGTCGGCCACGCTGACCACCTGTCCTGCGCGGATCTTGGCTGTCTTGCGCAATTCCTTCTTGCCATCGACCTTCACCACGCCGCTGTCGACCATGATCTTGCCGGCGCCGCCGCTGTCACACAGGCCGACCAGCTTGAGCAGCTGGTTCAGTTCGATGAACTCGGAGCTTAAATCAAAGCTTACTTTTTGCATTGTATCCCTTATTGCAATAATATGTTTTTGGCACTGGATGACGACGTCTACCAATTTCTTACGCCTAGTTTACATCAAGCCGTCAGGGATGCAGGCGGGGTGTCAGCTTTTGTTGGGGCGCGTCATCTCCAGTGGCACGATCCATGTTGCAAATTGTTCCTCCGTCACGAAGCCCAGGCCCAATGCAGCTGCTTTCAGGGTCGTGCCTTCATGCTGCGCCTGCTTGGCGATTTGTGCTGCCTTGTCATAGCCGATATGCGGCGCCAGGGCCGTGACCAGCATCAAGGAACGCTCCATCAGTTCGGCGATACGCTCGCGGTTTGCTTCGATGCCATGTGCGCAATGTTCGTCAAAGCTGCGCATGCCATCGCCCAGCAAGCGGGCGCTCTGCAGGAAATTGTGCGCAATCAAGGGCTTGAAGACATTCAGCTCGAAATTGCCCGAAGCGCCGCCCACCGTGATGGCCACATCGTTGCCGAAGACCTGGCAGCACAGCATGGTCAGCGCTTCACATTGGGTGGGGTTGACCTTGCCCGGCATGATGGAGCTGCCCGGTTCGTTTTCCGGTATGGTGATTTCACCGAGGCCGGAGCGGGGGCCGGACGCCATCCAGCGCACGTCGTTGGCGATTTTCATCAGGGCCGTGGCCAGGGTTTTCAGTGCGCCATGCGAGGCAACCAGCGCATCGTGGGCCGCCAGGGCGGCAAACTTGTTGCTGGCGCTGGCAAAGGGCTGGCTGGTAAGGCGCGCCAGTTCGGCAGCGATGCGGTCGGCAAACTCGGCATGGGCATTCAAGCCCGTGCCCACGGCCGTGCCGCCGGCAGCCAGTTGCAACAGCGGTGGCAATGATGCCGTGATGATATGTTCGGCAAAGTCCAGCTGCGCCACATAGCCGGAAAATTCCTGGCCCAGGGTCAGCGGCGTAGCGTCCTGCAAATGGGTGCGGCCGATCTTGACGATATCGGCAAACTGCGCCGCCTTGGCGTCCAGCGTGGCTCGCAGCTGGCGCAGGGCGGGCAAGACGGTGTTGGCGACGGCCAGCGCGGCAGCCACGTGGATGGCGGTAGGGAAGATATCGTTCGAGGATTGCCCAAGGTTCACATCGTCGTTCGGATGCAGCAGGCGCTCGGCGCCGCGCAGGCCGCCCATCAGTTCGGAACCCCGGTTGGCCAGCACTTCGTTCATATTCATATTGCTTTGCGTGCCGGAACCCGTTTGCCAGACAGCCAGCGGAAATTCGCTCGGGTGTTTGCCGGCCAGCACTTCATCGGCGGCCTGCGTGATGGCAACGGCTTTCTTGCCGCTTAACAAGCCCAGGTCCAGGTTGACGTGGGCGGCCGCGCGCTTGACGGTGGCCAGGGCGGCGATCAATTCGGGCGGCATCTTTTCCGTGGAGATATGGAAGTGCTCCAGCGAGCGCTGGGTCTGCGCTCCCCACAACTGACCGGCAGCTACGTCGATCGGGCCGAAACTATCGCGTTCGATTCTGCTACTCATGGCATCCCTTTCATCGATTTTGGTCCTTCGAGTGTACTCCAGACGCCAAAAACGCACAGGGCGTGGCCATACTGTACTGCTCAGCCTTTATTTTGCGTATTTCCTGCCGTTAATATGGGACGTACTCCCTTTTCCCTGTTGTCAAAGCGATTCACCCATGCACAGTAGTGTCTTTTTCCGTCGGATCCTGATCGCCTGTATCGCCGGCAGCGTGGCTGCGCCTGCTGCTTTTGCGGCCGAACTTGGCGATATCAGCGCGCTCTCGCACGTGGGCCAGCCCCTGTCTGCCGATATCGAACTGACGGCGCTGGCGCCCGAGGACAGCGGCGGCGTGGCCGTGCGCCTGGCGTCAATCGATGTGTACCAGGGTGGCGGCATCACGATGGACCCGGCCCTGCAAGGACTGGCCCTCAGCCAGACCGTGCGCGACGGCCGGCGCTATGTGCACGTGAGTACGCAGCAAGTCATCACGGCCGGCCATGTGCACCTGTATTTTGTGCTGGGCAGCGATAGCGGCGCCAATGTGCGCCTGGCAACGGTCTGGCTGACACCGGCGCCTTTTGTCGCACCAGCCATACCATCAGCTGCCCCCATATTGCCGGCCAAGCCGGTTGCGCCGCCACCCGATGCCGCCGCGCTGGCGGCCCGCGCGCGTGCCGAAGGCATGGTGCGTCCGCCGGCCGTGTTCCTGCCTCCCGCCGTAGCAATGACGCGGCCGCCGTTGCGCCGTGCCCTTGCGCCAGCGGCATCTTGCGCGCCGCAAGTGGCTGCCGCGCCCGATGCAACGTGTGCGGCGCTCAATCAACAGAATGTAGCCTTGAGCGATAAATTGGGTGAATTGGAAGGCAAGGTTGGCGCTTTGCAAAAGGCGCTGGCCGTGCCGGCTGCTCCTGTTCCTGCTGCTGCCCCGCCAGTCGCCGTGACGGAAGCGCCACATGCCAAGCCCAAGCCCTTGCATGCAGCCCCGGCCGCCAAGGAAAAGAAACCACCTGGCGGCGGCCTGTGGTGGCTGGGACTCGGCACCTTGATCTTTTTACTGCTGACGGCAGTGATCGTGTATATCTGGCGCAAGCGCAAGCAGCAGGGTACAGACCGGCCGCCATCGAAGTACTGGGTCTTGCTGCGCAAGCCATTTCGCCGTGCGCCGGTGCCTGTCTTGACGGAAACAGTGGACGGCGCAAGGGAAGCGGCGGATGACGCGCCGGCGGAAGCGGAGCCATCGCCGTTCTCGCGTTGAGTGAGGTGGTGAGTGTTGTCTTGAACAGACGTAAAAAAAGCGCCCGAGGCGCTTTTTTTACGATGCTCAGTTTGGCAACCCCTGTACGGCGCTGGGCACCAGCATGACCGGGCCCACCGTCATGTCGCGGATGGTACGGTCATTCGCCAGTATTTGTTTCAGCAAGTCAATCTTGCGCTTGCGCGCTGCGGCAGACAGCGGCGGCAAGGCGCCAGCCTGGACTGATTGCGATTCTTGAGAGCATAGTTTTTCCAGACTGCTCAAGCCATCCCAGTCATGCGTACGCGCGGCGACGACCATTTTATTGGTCAATCCGGCGATATTTTCATACATCGCGAGAACCTCGTTGGGAGTCATGAGCCTCTCCAGTTAAGTGAAGGAAAAGTGCTACATGGCTAGCATAACGGCGAAGCTGCTGAAATCTTGAGTGATTTTTTGAAAGAAAGTGTAAGTAGTGTTCAAACAGACATCAAATCGGCAAACTCCCCGGCAAGCCGCATGGATGCTGGTGATGGCATCTTGTGCTGAGGGTAATATTTAGCGTACTAGCTCTTCCAGACCGGCGCTGAGCGTGGCAGGTGGCGGCATCTTGTCGACCATGATGGACGGTGCTAAACCGAGCGCTTCGGCCACCTCGTTGGGGTAGCAGGCGATGATTTCTTCGTTATTCAGCGCATTTTCCTCGATGCGGGCGCGCCAGGCGGCCAGGTGGAGCACGGCGGCCAGACGATTGAGGGGTTTGCCGGCCAGCGGAGCGGGAAAGGCGGCGATGGTGTCGGCTAACACGGGTGGAAACTTCCAGCGACGCGCCAGTTCTGCGCCCACGTCCGCGTAGCAATAGCCCAGCGACACCCTTTCGGCATCGATGCGGCGGGCGTCGAAGGGTGGGGTGATCTTGTCCAGTTGCATGGCTTGCTCGGGCGCGGCTGCATGCAGCACCAGTTGGCCGATGGCGTGCATCATGCCGATGGTGAAGGCCAGTTCCGTGTTCTCGCCCGTCTGCCTGGCGATCCAGCGGGCCGAGACGGCGCTATGCAGGCTGTAGCGCCAGAATTGCTGCAGGTTCAAGCCCGGCACGACCTTGAAGCCGCTGACCAGCCCCGAGCTGATGACCAGGGTGCGCACGGTCACAAAACCCAGCATCAGCACCGCGTCTTCCACCGTGCCTATGCTGCGCGAGACGTGGTAATAGGCCGAGTTGGCCAGGCGCAGCAGTTTGGCGCTCAGGGCCGGGTCGGCGCCCAGCTTGCGGGCCAGTTCTTCGGTGGAAATGGAAGGGTTGTCGAAGCTGCGCACCAGTTCATCGACGATTTTTGGGGCAGTGGGCAAGGCGTGAGGGTGTTGAAACAGCGCTTCAAGTTGCATGGCACTCTCCTTTGTTCGCGCGGCAATCGGTGTGGCTGTCATGAAACTATATGCCGTTTTTTTGTTCGGATGCAAAATATATCGACAACGCTTTTTGTCGCCAAACAAGCTATGATTTCAGCCACGATTTTGCCGATATCCCCGAAAGGAATTCCATGCCCGCTACCCGCCCATCCTGGCGTATTGCACCACTGTCCGCCGCCCTGGCGCTTGCCCTGGCCGTGCCGGCCCATGCTGCTCCTGTTGCGCCTGCCACAGCCCTTGCCGCCACAGCGCCAGCAGCTGTTTTGCCCGGTGACGACTTCTTTAATTACGTCAATGGCGACTGGGTGCGCAACACGCAGATTCCCGCGGACCGCAGCAGCTGGGGCTCGTTTGCCACGCTGTCCGACGAGACCAATAAACGCATCATCGGCCTGGTCGAAGGACTGGAGAGCCAACAAAATCCAAACGCCGAAGCGCGCCAGATCAGCGATTTTTACCGCTCCTATATGGACGAAGCAGCTATCGAAGCGAAAGGCTGGGCGCCTTTGAAACCGCTGCTGAAGAAAATCGACGCCCTGCACGACCAGGCTGGCCTGGCGCGTGCGCTGGGCGCGAGCTTGCGCGCCGATGTCGATCCGCTCAACTCGACGAACTTCTTCACTGAAAACCTGTTTGGCCTGTGGGTGGCGCAAGACTTGAACGACACCACGCGCAACGTGGCCTACCTGCTGCAAGGCGGCCTGGGCATGCCTGACCGCGCCTACTATCTGGACAACAGCCCGCGCATGCAGCAATTGCGCGGCGAGTACCAGAAACATATCGCTACCCTGTTCAAGCTGGCCGGTTACAGCGATGCGCAAGGCCGCGCCGCGCGCGTGTTTGCGCTGGAACAAAAGATCGCCGCCGGCCACGCCAGCCGCGAAGATTCGGCCGATGTCGCCAAGGGCAACAACGTCTGGCGCACGCAGGACTTCGCCAGCAAGGCGCCGGGCCTGGACTGGGCCGCCTTCTTTGACGGTGCAGGATTGTCGGGACAAAAAGACTTCATCGTCTGGCATCCGAGCGCCATGAAGGGCAGCGCTGCACTGGCGTCCACCGTGCCGCTGGCGACCTGGAAGGATTTCCTGGCCTTCCACGCCATCAACCATTTCTCCACCACCTTGCCGCGCGCCGCCGCCGATCAGCACTTCGCCTTTTATGGCCGCGCCCTGAGCGGCACGCCGCAGCAATCGGCGCGCAGCAAACGCGCGCTGGCCGCTACCAATGACGCGCTCAGCGACGCCGTCGGCAAGCTGTATGTGGCACGCTATTTCTCGCCTGAATCGAAGGCAAGAGTGCAGGAGATGGTCAGCAAGCTGGTGGCCGCCTTCTCGCGCCGCATCGACAAGCTGGACTGGATGGCGCCCGCCACCAAGGCGCAGGCGCAGGAAAAACTCAAGACCCTGTACGTGGGCGTGGCTTACCCCGATCACTGGGCCGGCTATGCGGGCTTGCAAGTGGTGCGCGGCGATGCGCTGGGCAATGCGCAGCGCGCCGAGCAGTTCCACTATCAGCAGCAACTGGCCAAGCTGGGCCAGCCGGTCGACCGCACCGAATGGGCGATGCCGGCGCAACTGGTCAACGCCGTCAACCTGCCGCTGCAAAATGCGCTGAACTTCCCGGCCGCCATTTTGCAGCCGCCATTCTTTGATCCGAACGCCTCCGATGCAGCCAACTATGGCGGTATCGGCGCCACCATCGGCCACGAGATCAGCCATAGTTTTGACGATCAGGGTGCGCAGTTCGACGCCCAGGGCAAGTGGCGCGACTGGTGGACGCCATCCGACCTGGCCCATTTCCAGGCTGCTTCGAAACAGCTGGTGGCGCAGTTCTCTGCCTACCAGCCCTTCCCCGACCTGGCCGTCAATGGCCAGCTGACCCTCAGTGAAAACCTGGCCGACCTGGCCGGTCTGTCGGCTGCCTACGATGCGTTTACCCTGTCGCAGCAAGGCAAGCCGGTCCAGCCTGGCGCGGACCGCGAGTTCTTCACCGGTTATGGCATCAGCTGGCGCAACAAGGCGCGTGAAGCGGCCGAACGCCAGCAGATACTGACGAATGGCCACGCACCGGCGCAATACCGCGCCGCCACCGTGCGCAATCTCGATGCCTGGTACCCGGCCTTCGACGTCAGGCAGGGCCAGCGCCTGTACCTGGCGCCGGAGCAGCGCGTAAGAGTCTGGTAGCACGCTAAAATGGAGGGCTGATGCAACAGGAAAACCTCAGACAGGAATACCATGAACGACCAGCCCTCCCTATCCCCCTCGCAGCAGGAAACGCAAGATGCGCTGCACGCTATCACGGAGCGCACGCTGGCCCATTACGACGCCAGCGCCGAGCAGTTCTTTGAAGGCACGCGCGACCACGACGTGCGCCAGAATATCAATGCGCTGCTGAACGCGATTCAAGCTGATGGGCGCAGCGCGCCGTTTTCCATCCTCGACCTGGGCTGTGGCCCGGGGCGCGACCTGAAAGCGTTCACCGCGCTGGGCCACCACGCCACCGGCGTCGATGGCTCGCAGCGCTTTGTCGAGATGGCGCGCGCGTATAGCGGTTGCACCGTCTGGCAGCAAGACTTTGTTGACCTCGACCTGCCCGCCAGCCACTTCGACGGCGTGTTTGCCAACGCCGTACTGTTCCACGTGCCCAGCGCCGCCTTGCCTGGCGTGCTGCGGGCGCTGCACGGCTGTTTGAAGCCCGGTGGCGTGCTCTTCAGTTCCAACCCGCGCGGCCAGAACCAGGAAGGCTGGAATGGCCCGCGCTACGGCAGTTATTACGATGAAGCCACCTGGTTCGCCCATCTGCAGGCGGCCGGTTTTACCTTGCTCGAACATTATTACCGTCCCGCCGGCTTGCCGCGCGAACAGCAGCCGTGGCTGGCCAGCGTATGGCGCAAGGGTGAGTAAACCGAAAATAAATACATTTGGGCATGTGTTAGGAACCGAACAGAACTTTCAGGTCCTCAAGCGTAGTATGGACACATCGACACGCAGCAAGCAGCGTGTGAGCCGCGGTACCGGCCCTTGGGCTGGACAGAGATATACCCACAGATGTACCAACTACAACGAGGAGTTCACCATGAACAAAGATCAAGTCGAAGGTAAACTGAAAGAAGTCGGCGGCAAAATTCAGGAACAAGCTGGCAAACTGGTCGGCAGCCAGGAGCAACAAGCCAAGGGCTTGGCTAACCAGGCTGAAGGCAAAGTGCAAAAGAAAGTTGGCGACGTGAAAGATGCGGTCGACACCGTCACGCGCAAGCCATAAGTCCGGCACGCATGAAAAAAACCGCCGCCTGTCGCGAGACAGGCGGCGGTTTTTATTTGGGGCGACAGCAGCTTACTTCGCTGCCTCCGTACCCAGGTTTTTCTTGAAGAAGCCGGCGATCTTCGCGTACACATGGCGTTGGCCTGCGCGCGACGAAATGCCGTGCTTGGCGCCCGGGTAGGTCATCAGGTCGAACTGTACACCACGGTTCACCAGCGCATCGATCAGACGCGTGGTGTTCGTAAACAGCACGTTATCGTCCGCCATGCCATGTATCAGCAGCAGTGGCGACTTCAAGCCGTCCAGGTGGGCAAACACGGTGCTCTTCTGGTAGCCGTCTGCGTCTTCCTTCGGCAGGCCGAGGAATTGTTCCGTGTAGTGGGTGTCGTACAGCGACCAGTCGGTCACGGGCGCTACCGACACGCCCATGGCGATCTTGTCCGAGGCAGCCGACAGCAAACGCAAGGTCATGAAGCCGCCATAGCTCCAGCCAAATACGCCGATGCGCTTCGGATCGACAAAGCTTTGCTTGGCCAGCCAGTCGATGCCGACCACCTGGTCGGCCACTTCCGCTGCACCCAGGTTATGGTAGATGGCGTCGGTGAAAGCGCGTTCGCGGCGCGAAGAACCACGGTTATCGAGACGGAACACCACAAAACCCTGCTGCGCCATGTACTGGTCAAAGGTGTTGCCCCAGCGGCGAGCCACGTGCTGCGAATGCGGGCCGCCATAGGTCGACAGGAAGACCGGGTAGTGTTTCGAAGCGTCGAAGTTCGACGGTTTCACCAGCGAGTAATACAGGGTCTGGCCATCGTTCGATTTCAGCGTGCCGTATTCGGTCGGCAGGTGGTCGGCCTTGTATTTGGCGTAAGGATGATCGGCGTTCAGGGCGTTTTCTTCCAGCCAGCCCACCATGGAACCGTCAGGACGGCGGATGCTCACTTGCGGCGGCGTCGATGGATCGGAATAGGTATCGACAAAGACCGCGCCATTGCGGGCAAAGGTCGTGTCATGCCAGCCGTCGGCGCGGGTCACGCGCTGCGGCTTGTCGGCCGTGCTGCCGTCCAGCGCCAGGGCGTAGGTTTGCTTGTCGATCACGGCGTCGCGGTTGGACGACACGTAGACCTTGCCGGTCTTTTCATTGACGGCCAGCAGATTGTCGATGCCCCACTCGCCGCTGGTGACAGCGTGCAGCAGCTTGCCGCTCATGTCGTACAAATACAGATGGTTGCGGCCAGTGCGCTCGGACGACCACAAAAAGGTGCCGTTGGACAGGAAGCGCAGGTCGTCATTGATGCTGACCCAGGTTGTCGAGGTTTCCGTCAGCAAGGTGCGTTGCGCCAGGGTGGCCGCATCGACTGCCACCAGGTCCAGCGTTTTCTGGTCGCGCGACTGGCGCTGATACACCAGCGACTTGCTGTCGGCGCTGAAGTCGGCGCGCACCAGGTAAATATCGGGATTCGTGCCCAGGTCGATCTGGCGCTGTACGCCCGTTTCCGGTGAGACGATGCGCAGTTGTACCAGCACGTTAGGGTCGCCAGCGGCAGGGTAGCGCTGTTCGACGACATCGGTGCGGTCGGCGAAGATTTCAAAGCGGCGCACTACCGGCACTGGCGCTTCGTCGTAGCGTTTGTAGGCAATCGCGCTATCGTCCGGCGCCCAGTAGTAACCGGTGCGCTGGCCCATTTCTTCCTGCGCCACGAATTCGGCTTCGGCGTTATGGACAGTGCCCTTGCCATCGGTGGTCAGCTGGCGTTCGGCATTGGTTTTCAGGTCGATCACGAACAGATTCTGGTCGCGCACGAAGGACACGTAGCGGCCTTTCGGCGAGATTTTCGGATCGAGCACATTGCCCTTGGCGACCAGGCGCGCCTGGTCCGGCTTGGCCGCATCGACCAGATACAGATTGCCGGCCAGCGGCACCAGCAGCTGCTTGCCATCGGGCGACCAGCTGTAGCTGAGAATGCCGTTCAGGCTGGCCGTGCGCTCGCGTTCGCGGCGCGCCTGTTCTTCGGGCGAGATGGTTTCATTCGGCACCAGCGCCTTGGAATCGACCAGGCGGTGCGTGCTCTTGTCTTTCAGCTTGAATTCCCACAGGTCGAGCTGGAACTGGTTGTCGGCACGGCCGCGCAGGAACGTGACGCGTTCGCCGTCGGGCGAGACCTTCAGATTGCGCACGCCGGGGCCGGACAGCGCCGGATCGGCATGGATGCGTTCCAGGGTCAGCTTTTCAGCTGCCGCAGGAACGCTGGCCATCGCGGCCAGAAAACAAAGAAGAAAACGCATGGATGTCTCGGTGATGGTAAAAGGAGGTGTCAAGCCTCGGGCCTGACCACAAACGATACCAGAGCGCGGCATTTAATGCGATAGGGCAGGGCACGGAATAAGGCCGTGATTGCCTTCTTTACTTCGGCGAAACCTCAGGAGTGGCGATATTTTGTATTCTTAGCTGTCAAGGCGGCGCGCATTAATTCACACCTTAATTCACACCTTAATTGCGCCGCCCATTTCGCGTTCAGGCCCCTGCGTGCAGGCGTCGCAGCGATAGCCGGTTCAGATACCAGGTCAGCAGCACGGCGGCCACCGTCAGGCCCAGCACCAGGCCTATCCAGAAACCGGTGGCGGCCATCGGTGCGGCTGGCGACAGGAAGAAGCCTTGCGGCGCCAGGCCCAGCACATAACCGATAGGCAGCGAGACGCCCCAGAAGGCCAGCAGTTGTATCAGCATAGGCGGGCGCGTTACCTTGTAGCCGCGGATGGCGCACGAGGCGGCCACCTGGGTCGCGTCGGACAGCTGGAACAGGGCGGCAAACAGCAGCAGGTTGGCGCACAGCGCCTGCACTTGCGGATCGGAGGTATAGGCTTGCGCGATCTGGTGGCGGAACACGGTGATCAGGATGGCCGAGACCACGGCCGCCGTCAGCGACATGGCCACGCCGACCCAGGAAATGAAGCGCGCCCGGCGCAGATTGTTTTCGCCCACGGCGTGGCCCACGCGCGTCACCAGCGCGATGCCGAAGGTGAGCGGCACCATGAACACGACGGACGAAAAATTGAGGGCGATCTGGTGCGCCGAAACCTGGATCACGCCAAAGCGCGCCACCAGCAGGCTGATGATGCCGAAGGCGCTCACTTCCGCAAAATACGTCACGCCTATCGGCAGGCCCAGGCGCAGCATGGGGCCGATGCTGGCCGCCTGCGGTGCTTCCCAGTGGCTGAACGGATATGTAGGGCGGTAGACGGGGGCGTGGCGTATCCACAGCACCATCGCGGCCAGCATCATCCACACGCAGGTGGTGGTGGCCACGGCGCAGCCCACGCCGCCCATCTTCGGCATGCCCCAGTGGCCGTAGATCAGCAGGTAGTTGACCAGGATATTCAAGCCCAGCGCGGCCAGCGCGATCACCATCACCGGCTTGGTCTGGTTGATGCTGGTGCTGTAGCCATACAGCGCGCGGTAGGCGGCAAACGGCGGCAGCGCGCAGCTGATGATGTGCACAAACAGCTTGGCCTTGGCCGCCACGGCCGGTTCCAGCATCAGATGGTCGAACACCAGCGCCGCCATATTCGTCAGCAAACAGGCCACCAGGCCCACGGCCAGCGCCTTCCACAGTGCCTGGCGCACGATGTGCGGCACCTTGTCGTGGCGCGCGGCGCCGATTTCATGCGCCACCAAGGTATTGATCGCCATCATGATGCCGCTCACCGTCACCAGCACGATGGACCAGATGGCCGCGCCCAGCGACACGGCCGCCAGTTCTTCGGGATTGGTGTGGCCCGTCATGGCCACGTCGGCCGCGCCCATGCCGACGGTGGCCAGCTGGCCGATCAGGATGGGCCAGGCCAGCTTCCACAAGGACGATACTTCATTGCGGATGGCGGGGGCGGTAAACGAGGTGGTATGGGGCATTGAAACGATACCTGACTAAGCTGGAAAGACGTGAAGGAACAGGGCATTTTACTGACATTGCAGCAACTTGTCCCCGCGCAGGCGGAAAGGGCGGGGCCTGGTCTTGAGAGGTATGGCGCTGTCAGAGCGTCAATTATTGCTTTTAGTAACAATTTCTTGTGTATTTCGCATATTTTGTTACACCGTTTTTTTGGCGCGACAGCTACACTGGCGTCTAGTTGCCATGTTCTTATCACAGGAGACCCGCCGATGAACCGTACACTGAAACACGCTCTGGTATGTGCCGCCATCCTGCTATCCCACGCCGCCGCGCAGGCAGGTGAAATCAGTCTCTACACCGATGTCAATTTCCGTGGCCGCGTGGTGGTGCTGCGCGACGCCAGCGATGATCTGTCGCGCATCAATTTCAATGACACGGCGTCCAGCATCCGCGTCAGTTCGGGTACCTGGGAAGTGTGCACGGATTCGCAATTTAACGGCCAGTGCCGCACCCTGGGGCCAGGCGACTACAGTTCGCTCGATGGCATGAACGACAAGATTTCATCCGTGCGTGAAGCGGGACGCGATGGCGGCGGCAGTGGCGGCGGTTCACGCCCGGCACTGGAGCTGTTTTCCGACCGCGACCAGCGGGGTGCATCTGCGCCCGTGAATGCAGACCGCGACGACCTGGTCGCCATCGGTTTCAATGACCGCGCCAACAGCATCCGCGTCGAACGCGGCTACTGGCAGCTCTGCAGCGATGCCAATTACAACGGCAGTTGCCGCGTCTTCGGTCCCGGCAGCTACGATGACCTGGGCCGCGACCTCAATGGCCGTGTGTCGTCGGCGCGGCTGGTCGATCCGCGCGAAGCCAACCGGCCGCGCGGCGGCGATAACCTGGTGGTGTTGTATGCACGCAGCGACATGCGGGGCCCAGGCCTGTCCGTCAACCGCGACGTCCGTGATTTGGTAAGCATGAATTACAATGACCAGGCCAGCTCGATAGTCATCCATGAAGGCACGTGGGAGATGTGCGAGGGTTCCCAATACAACGGCAAGTGTGAGGTGATGGGGCCCGGCAGCTACCCTGACCTGAATAGCCTCGACAAGAGTATCTCCTCGCTGCGCCGCATCGATTAAGGCACTGCCCGGCCACACTCAAAGAACACAGGCGCACGCGGGCGATCGCGCTGCATGCGCAATGAATATACATAAACGGAGTTAAGATGCTGTACCCTTTAAAACGTAGCCTGCTATGCGCAGCGTCCTTGCTGATCCATCTCGGCGCTTCTGCCGGTGAAATCACTTTATTTGAAGACTCGAATTTCCGTGGCCGCGCCGTGACCTTGCGTGAAACCACGGACGATCTGTCGCGCTACAATTTCAACGACAAGGCATCGAGCATCGTGGTGCGTTCAGGCAGCTGGCAAGTGTGTACCGACGGTGGCTTTCGCGGCAATTGCAAGGTGCTCGAACCGGGTGAATATCCTTCGCTGCCAGGCATGAACGACGCCCTCTCTTCGGTGCGTGAAATGGGAGGCAATCCGGGCCGCCCGGGCCGCGATCCTGACCGTGGCAATGGCGGCGGCTATGGCCGTGGCTCGATGCTGGAAGTGTATTCGGGCGCCGGCCAGAATGGCGGCTCGGCGCGCCTGAACCGCGATACCGACGACTTCGTCAATATCGGCTTCAACGACCGCACCACCAGCATCGTCATCTACAACGGCTACTGGCAGTTGTGCAGCGATGCCAATTACAACGGCGTGTGCCGCATCTTCGGGCCAGGCCGCTACGACGACCTGGGACGCGGCCTGTCCGGCAAGGTGTCGTCGGCGCGCATGGTTGATGAACGCGAAGGGCGCCGCCAGCAGTATGATCAGCCACAGTATCCGCAACAGCCGCAATACCCACAATATCCGCAGCAGCCCCAGTATCCGCAGTATCAGCAGCGCGGCGCTATTTTGCTGTTTCCAGACCGCGACATGCGCGGCGAACCTTTGGCGCTGGACCGCAATGCCGATGACCTGGTGCAGTTTGGTTTCAATGACCGGATCTCGTCGATCGTCGTCAATGACGGCCAATGGCAAGTCTGCGTCGACTCGAACTACAACGGCCGCTGTGAAATCATTGGACCTGGCCAATATGGCCGCCTGAACGGCATGGAGAACCAGATTTCTTCCGTGCGCCGGGTGCGCTGACATGCGGGCATCTTTTCGACCGGCGCTGCTGTGCGCCGCCACTTTACTGGCCCCGTTGGCTGCCGATGCAGGCGAAATGACCCTGTTCCAGGACAGCGATTTTCGTGGCCGCGCCGTCACCTTGCGCTCCGACGTGGGCGACTTGTCGCGCATGAGTTTCAACGACAGGGCGTCGAGCATCATCGTGCGCTCAGGCTCCTGGGAAGTGTGCCGGGACGCCAATTACCGGGGCAGTTGCCGCGTGCTGCGCCAGGGCTACTACAGCAGCCTGCCGGGCATGAACGATGTCATTTCTTCTGTCCGTGAAGTGGGCAAGCCTGGCCACGGCGGCCATAGGCCACCTCCGCCGCCACCTCCCAAGCCACGGCCGCCCGATGACATGCGTGGCGCCGTGCTTTTGTTTCCCGATGCCGGCATGCGCGGCCGGCCCGTGCGCCTGGAGCGTGAAGCGCGCGACTTGAGCCGCTACGGCTTCAATGACCGTACCGTTTCCGTCGTCATCAACTACGGCCGCTGGGAATTCTGCGTCGACGCCAACTACCATGGCCGCTGCATGATCATGGGGCCGGGCAACTACGGCCGCTTGCACGGCATGGAGCGCCGCATTTCCTCGGTGCGCAGGGTACCTTAAGTACGCCGCCCCACCTCGCGTAGCAGGTCGCCCATCCAGCCCACGAACGCCCGCACCGTCGACGACAGGTGCCGGCTCTGCGGGTAAATCACCGACAGCGGGACGGCTGGTCCCGCGTACTGTTCCAGCACCTGCACCAGGCGGCCGGCGCGCAAGTGCGGCGCTGCCAGGTAATCGGCGATGCGTATCAGGCCCAGCCCCTCCAGGCCACATGCCAGATAAGCGTCGGTATCGTTCACCGCCAGCTTGCCCCTCACGGCGATCGTGCGCTCTTCACCGTCGACGATGAATCGCCAGTCGACCGAACGGCCACTGCGTCCCGAGTGAAATTCAATCAGCTGGTGCTGCTGCAGGTCTTCCAGAGACTGCGGCCTGCCATTTTTCGCCAGATAGCCGGGCGAGGCACAGACCAGCCACTCAAAACTGCCCACCTTGCGCGCCACCAGCAGGGCCGAATTCTCGGGCACGCCGCTACGCACCACGCAATCCACACCCTCCTGTATCAGGTCGACAGTCCGGTCGCCCAGCGTCAGCACGACGTCAATCTCGGGATACCTGGCCTGGAATTGCGCAATCGCCGGCAAGACTATCTGGCGCGCGAACGACGCTGTCATGTCGATGCGCAGCTTGCCCCTGGGCTGGTTCGCATGGGTGGAAAACCGGGCTTCAACGGCCTCCACCTCATTCAAGACACGCAGGCAGTGGTCATAGTAAAGGCTGCCGCCAGGCGTCAGGCTGAGCGTGCGCGTCGTGCGCTGCAACAGGCTGGCGCCGAGCAACGCCTCCAGGTCCTGGATCGTCCGGCTGACGGTAGAACGGGGAATCGACAAGCTCTTGGCGGCCCCGGCGAAGCTGTGCGATTCCACTACGCGGGAAAATATTTGCATGGCACGAATTCTGTCCAAGGCGCTCTCCCTTAGGCTGATAAATGCGTAGATTATCCCGTATTTTGCAATTCTGAAAGCAGCGTTTGGGGACTTATGCAGAGTGCAGGCCAATTTTATACTGTGCAGACTGAATCAAAAACCAGACTAATCGCTTGCACACCATGAAAAGGAAATCGCAGATGGAAAATAACACCGAGATGGAAAACACCCTGGTACTGGGCGCCGGCGAGCTGGGTATGGCGGTCTTGCGCAGCCTGGCGCCGCGCCTGCAAACGACCCAAACGCCGCTGTCCGTGCTGGTGACGCCACAATCGCTGGTCTCGCCCACGCCTATGCAGCTTGTGCGCCAGCGCGAACTCGATGCGACGGGGGTGCAATTGTTGCCCTTCGATCTGGCCGGGCGCAGCAATGCCGATTTGATCGCGCTGCTGGGGCAATTTCATACGGTGATCAATTGCACGGGATTCGTGGCAGGCGCGGGCACGCAGACCAGGCTGACGCAAGCTGCAATTGCCGCCAGGGTGCGCCGCTATTTTCCATGGCAGTTCGGGGTGGACTACGACGTCATCGGCAAGGGCAGCGGCCAGCCCGTGTTCGATGAACAGTACGATGTGCGCGGCCTGCTGCGGTCGCAAACGGGCACCGAGTGGGTGATCATTTCGACCGGCATGTTCACCAGCTTCCTGTTCGAACCAGGCACGGGCCTGGTCGATTTTGATGCCGGCCTCGTACGGGGATTGGGAACATGGGAAACCAGGGTGACGGTGACGACGCCGGAAGACATCGGCCGTCTGACGACCGACATCCTGCTGCAGCAGCCGCGCATACGCAATCAGGTGATTTACGTTGCCAGCGACACGGTTTCATATGGCCAGCTGGCGGACATCGTCGAAGACGTGACGGGGCGCCCTTTCGAGCGCGAACTGCTAAGCCGTGAAAAGCTGGCCTTGCAACTGGCGCAGCGGCCGGACGATGTCATGCTGCGTTACCGGACCGCCTTCGCACGGGGAGACGGCATGTGGTGGGACAAGGCGGCGACCTACAATGCGCAAAACGGCATCCCTACCACGGACGTCCGGGCGTGGCTGGCTGCGCGCCAGCAAGCCATGCCTTAATCCCTGGCCTTGTATTGTGCGCAAGCAGTGTTCCAGCCAATTCGTGTACTCTTTCCACAGGCGGGTCAACCATGGGGAGCATGCACGGTGGATTACAAGGACTATTACAAGGAACTAGGCGTCGAAAAAACGGCGAGCGAGGCCGATATCAAGAAGGCCTACCGCAAGCTGGTGCGCAAATACCATCCCGACGTCAGCAAGGAGCCCGACGCGGACAAGCGCACCAAGGAATTGAACGAGGCGTATGGCGTGCTGGGCGACGCGGAAAAGCGCGCCGCCTACGATGAACTGGGACGCCAGCCACATGCCCAGGGCGGGCAGGGCGGATCGTTCCGGCCGCCGCCGAACTGGGGCTCGGGCTACGAATCGTCCAGTGCCGACGACAGCGATTTCTTTGCCGACCTGTTTGCCCATGTGGGTGGGCGTGGGCGCACCAACAGCCAGTTCCAGATGCAGGGCGAAGACAGCCACGCTGCCATCGAAGTGAGCCTGCACGACAGCTACCATGGCGCCAAACGCACCATCGTCCTGCGCGTGCCGGAAGCCGATGGGCAAGGCCGCGTGGTGACGCGCGAACGCACGCTGGAAGTGACGATACCGAAAGGCGTGACGGAAGGCCAGCAGCTGCGCATGAAGGGGCAGGGAAATCCGGGCAGTGGTGGCGCGCCGGCCGGCGACCTGTATCTGGAAATCCGCTTCCAGAACGATGCGCGCTACAAGGCCGAAGGGCGCGATGTCTTTGAAACGGTGCCCGTCACGCCGTGGGAAGCGGCGCTGGGTGGATCCATCGAGGTGGCCACGCCATCGGGCACGGTGTCCGTCACGGTGCCGCCCAATTCGCAAACGGGGCGCAAGCTGCGCCTGAAAGGGCGCGGCATACCCGCAGCCCAGCCCGGCGATTTATATCTGCTGCTGGAAGTGGTGTTGCCGCCGGCCAACGATGCGAAGGCACGCGAACTGTATGAAACCATGGCGCGCGAGATGGCTTTCAATCCGCGCCAGAAGCTGGGAGCATAAATCATGACGAGCAATGTAATCGGCGTGCTACTGGAAGACTCGGCCCTGAGCCTGGACGAACTGGCGCGCGCCTGCGCCGTCGAGCCAGACTGGGTGGTGCAGCGTGTGCAGACGGGCGTGCTGCTGCACCATGGGCCGCCTGGGCAGCTCACTGCCTGGCGTTTCACCAGCCTGGACCTGGTGCGCGCGCGCCGCCTGCGCGAAATCGAATCGGTGTTCGATGCGAATGCCGACCTGGCGGCGCTGGTGGTCGATCTGTCCGACGAAGTGGCGCGCCTGAAACGGCGCCTGCACGTGCTCGGCGTGGAGTAAAGCCCTAGTCGGGATCGCCGTGCCGCTGCACGGTGATCCTGCCGATGTAAAACTGGCCATCGACGACCACCCGGTGCGGTATGCCTGCCACGTCAAAGCCGGGGCCGCCGTCTTCCATCCATTCCTGCGCCACAGTGTCGAATTGCTGCGGCGTCATGCGCAGCATTTGCGCCGTGATGACGAAACGCGCGCCAGGTTTTTGCTTGTTGACGAAATCGTCGATGCCGGCCATGTGATTGTCTCCATTGTGTCTGATCCCGGATTCTACCCTTCGCACGACGCTTCTAATACCCCTGTGCCAGCAGCAGCGGCAACTGCTCCGCAAACCGCTCCGTCAACCATTTTCCAGCCTGGCCGGGCGGGGTGCCGGTGCGCTGTATCAAATAGATCGGGTAGTTGGCGCTCTTGTCGACGATCAGCGGCAAATGCACGAGACGGCCCGAGGCCAGGTCTTCGCGCACCATCGCTTCGGGCATATTGCCCCAGCCCAGGCCTGCCCGTAGCAGGGCGTGCTTGGAACCGAGGTCGCCCAGGCGCCAGTTGCGCAAGCCCAGCACGCCAAAGTCTTGCCCTTCCGTCAGCGCACTGCGGTCGCTGAGCACCAGTTGCACGTGCTCGCGCGCCAGGCTGATCGGGATCGGTCCTTCCATTTGCGCCAGCGCGTGGGCGGGCGCGGCCACCGGCATCAGCCGCACATAGCCGATGGCCAGGCGTTCGATGGCGTCCGAATTGGCCGACATCCAGCCGCCCACGCCGATATGGCAATGGCCATCGAGCACTTGCTGCGACACGGCGCCCATGGCTTCGATGCGCAGGCGCAGCGCGACGGTAGGGAACTCTGCCTGGAAGGTTTCCAGTATGCGCACCAGCACGCAGGTGGGAAACATCACGTCCACCACTACCGACACTTCCGCTTCCAGCCCGCCCGCCAGGGCTTTGGCCCGCGCGCGCATGGCGTCGATTTTCAATGCCACGGCGCGTGCATCGGCCAGCAGCGCCTGGCCCGCATCGGTCAGGGTGGGCTTGCGCTTGGTGCGGTCGAGCAGCACCACGTTCAGCTGCTCTTCCAGGTTGGCGATGGTGTAGCTGATCACCGATTGCGTGCGGTGCAGCTGGCGTGCCGCATGCGCAAAGCCGCCCGCGTCGATGACGGCGACGAACACGCGCAACTGGTCCAGCGAAGGTTGTCCTGGTTCTCTCATGGCCACTCCATTCCCATACGATATCTACAAATTCGATGCTAAGCATTTAAATTTAACTGGTTTCATCGATAGTAGACCCGAACTATGATATGTGCAAGTGCAGCAATTGCGGCATTCCACATCCACTTTCTCTGAAGGAGCGATTCATGTCCAAGGTTCTCTACATCAATAGCAGCGCACGTAACAACAGTTCCCTGTCGCGTCAATTGTCGGGCGAATTCGTCGCCAAACTGGCAGCACAAGGCAGTACCGTCGTCGAACGCGATCTGGCTGTACAGCAAGTGCCGCATCTGACGGAAGAAGTGATAGGCGCTTTCTTTACCCCGGCCGAGCAGCGCGGCGCTGAAGCGGCGTTCGCCGTAAAATTGTCCGATACCCTGGTCGACGAACTGCTGGCCGCCGACGTGCTGGTACTGGCTGCGCCGATGTACAACTTCTCCGTGCCGTCGACCCTGAAAGCATGGATCGACCATGTCGTGCGCGTGGGCCGCACCTTCCAGTACACGGCGACGGGCCCGGTTGGCCTGGTCGCTGGCAAGAAAGCCTACGTCTTTACCTCCAGCGGTGGCATCTATAGCGAAGGCCCGGCGGCATCGTACGATTACCTGAGCACCTATCTGCGCACGGCGCTGGGCTTCATCGGCATTACCGACGTCAGCTTCATCCAGACTGAAGGCGTATCGCGCGGTGACGAAGCGCTGGCCAATGCACTGGCCAAGACCCGTGCCTCGATCGCTGCACTGGCCGCCTGAAGCCATCCACTAGTTCTTTAGGAGGATTGCCAGCCTTGCATGGTTGACATAAGCTTGCCGGCGATGCGCACCGCATCAGTCCGGCGAGCAGTTCGCCATGAAAGATCCTCATGCTTAAGCTGGCCAGGGCAGTATTGCCCCGAAATTTCCCACAGGCGCGTGCCGCGCCGCCATCTCCCGTCGCTACCACATTGCTGCAATCATTGATCCAGCGCAAGCTTACAGACCGGTGTAAGGGCTGATTCAATAGCCGCTTGCGTTGCAATATTTTTTTTACATCGTTTATACTTTCTACATGCATTTAAGCAACACGCTTGTGTGCGCTTGTGTGTTCATGTAGCAAGGCGGACTGATCGTCGATTTTCCCAGTTGTGCCGCGTCATAAAAAATAAATAGCTGAGCTAAGTATCCTGAGCAAGCGCGATCGCATGGTTTCCAACCCACCAGCGGGCCAGTTTTTAGAGACGAACTAGCCGGTCATTTTTTGGAGCAAACATCGTGCCAATAAAGCATGTTGATTTTTATGAAGTGGATTACATGGCCGAGCCCTTGCGCGGCTGCAAGCTATGGGGCGCTTACGTGGCTGTCTACGCGCCTTCGGTCAATCCCATGCACAGGACCAATATCCTGAAAAAACGCAGGGTCTCGGCCGACCATCAATTCACCACGGAAGCTGACGCCATAGCCGTGGCCAGCGAGGTGGCCGTGACGCTGGTCGAGCGCCGCCGGCGCCGTTATTACCTCCATCCCTGACACCGCCTGGCTCGTCACCATAGCGCCTTGCACTGAAACTGTTTCCCAGACGTGGTAGTCTGCAGTGGAAGGCAGCTGGGAGGCGTGCTGTGCCGATAGCATTTGTTGATCACTATGAAGTCGATTACACGGCGGAACCCTTGCGTGGTACCCGCCAGTGGGGCGCTTACGTCGCCATCTTTACACCCTCAGGCAGTCCCATGCATCGCGACAATGTGTTTCCCAAGCACCGGGTAATGGCCGATCACGTTTTCACCACCGAAGCGGAGGCGGAGCAGGCCGCGCATGCCGAGGGCCTGGCGGTATTGGAGCGGCTGCGCCAGCCACACCAGTATTGATCTTTGTCCGGACACTAGGCGCGGCGCCAAGCTTGCCCTTATCATCTTATTTCCGCCATGCCCGAGGATCACCATGAAACGCTCGCTGCACCTGCTCGTCATCGACCCGCAAAACGATTTTTGCGACTTGCCCGCCGCCTGGCTGCCTGAAGGCGCCGCGCCTGCGCTGCCGGTGCCCGGCGCACATGCCGACATGCTGCGCGTGGCGCGCCTGATCGAAGAAGGCGGCGCTGGCCTGACGCAGATCAGCGTGACCCTGGACGCCCATCACCGCTACGATATCGCCCATCCCACCTTCTGGTCTACGGGCGATGGCGGTGTGGTGGCGCCATTTACGCAAATCGTCGCCGCCGATGTGCGCAGCGGCCGCTACCAGCCGCGCCGGCCGGAAGCCTTGCCGCGCGCGCTGGCCTATCTCGATGCGCTGGAAACCGCTGGGCGCTACCAGCTGATGGTGTGGCCCGTGCATTGCGAGATCGGCTCCTGGGGCCAGAATATCCACGCGGCCGTGCGCGCCGCCTACAACGGCTGGGAAGTGGCGCAGCTGCAAATAGTCGCCAAGCTCAGCAAGGGAGCTAATCCGTGGACCGAACATTACTCGGCCGTCATGGCGGAAGTACCGGATAGCGAAGATCCGGCCACGCAGCTGAATCTGGCTTTCCTCGACACCTTGATCCCGGCCGAGCGCATCTATGTGTGCGGCGAGGCGGCCAGCCATTGCGTCAAGGCCAGCACCGAGCATATCGCCGACTACCTGGAACAGCAGCAGGGCAAGCAGGCGCTATCGCGGCTGGTGCTCCTGAGCGATTGCATGAGCCCGGTGACCGGCTTCGAAGTCCAGCAGCGCGACTTCCTGGCGGCCATGCAGGCGCGTGGTGCGCGCCTGGCGACGGCAGCGGAGGTCTTGCCTGAACTGCAGAAAAATGCAGCGGGATGACGCATTTGCATGGCAGCCTCTGCTGAAATTCTTGCAGTGGCGTACTATCTTGGCTTGAGGAAGTTGGAGAAAATTACACATGACCCCGATAGTGCGCAGTTTGCTGGAAACCGATCTGTATAAATTTACAATGTGGCAAGCTTTGCTGCACGGTCATCCGAACACCCATACCGAATACGAATTTGTCTGTCGCAATACGCCCGTGTTCCCGCTGGCTGAATTGAAGCATGAGCTGGAAGAGCAGCTCGACCATCTGTGCTCGATGTCGTTTGCCGAAGACGAACTGGCTTATCTGCGCACCTTGCGTTTCATGAAGAGCGATTTCGTCGACTTCCTGACCGTCTTCCGCTTCCAGCGCAAATTCATCGAAGTGAGCACCGATGGCGATGACCTGGTCGTGCATGCGGCCGGCCCGCAAGTGCATGTGATGGGTTTCGAGATTTTCGTGCTGTACATCATCAACGAACTGTATTTCCGCCGCTTCGACCTGGACGCAGCCATGCGCGAAGGGCGTCAGCGCCTGGCGGCCAAGGTCGTCGCCGTCAAGGAATTCGGCAAATTGCCGCGCCGCAAGCATCCGTTTGAATTTTCCGATTTCGGCGTGCGCCGCCGTTTTTCGGGCGCCTGGCACGACGAAGTGGTGTTGACACTGGCGCAGGCCGTGCCCGAGTATTTCAAGGGCACCTCGAATGTCTACCTGGCGAAAAAGCTGGGCATCGTGCCGATCGGCACCATGGCGCATGAATACATGCAATCGTTCCAGTCATTCGGCGTGCGCCTGCGCGATTTCCAGAAAGCGGCGCTGGAAGACTGGGTGCAGGAATACCGCGGCGACCTGGGTATCGCCCTGACGGACGTGGTCGGTATGGACGCCTTTTTAGCTGACTTCGATCTGTATTTCGCCAAGCTGTTCGACGGCTTGCGCCACGATTCGGGCGATCCGGTCGAGTGGGGTGAAAAGGCGCTGACCCATTACGCGGCCTTGCGCATCGACGCCAATACCAAGCGTTTGGTGTTTTCCGATGGCCTGGACCTGGACAAGGCCTTTGCCCTGTACCAGCATTTCGCCGACCGCATCATGACGGGTTTTGGTATCGGCACCAATCTCACGAATGACGTTGGCTTGACGCCGCTCAACATCGTCATGAAACTGATGCGCTGCAACGGCCAGTCAGTGGCGAAATTGTCTGATTCGCCGGGCAAGACCCTGTGCAAGGATGAAACTTTCTTAGCTTACCTGCGCCAGGTATTCCATCACCCAGCTGCATGAGTACACCTGACAGTACCTGCTGCGCGTCGGTATAGGCGGCCTGCGATGCTCACCGTACCTTCGTACGGTTGCGCTTCTTAGCCACCTCTCCCTTCCGCTCGCGACGGTACTGTAAGGTGTTGTAACGCCTGTTTTCTTTATTTAAAAACCGGTCAGCACGGTGTGCATATGTTCCACCTGCGGCGGGGCGGCGAAGAATTCACTGACCAGGCCGCGCCATGCGGGGAAGGCGTCGCTGTTGCGGAAGTGCACGGTATGGTCTTCCAGGGTGGCCCAGCTCACTACCAGGCGGTAGCCTTCGCTGTTTTCGATCGAACGCTCCAGGTGCACGGCCTGGCAGCCGCGCGCGTTCTGGAACAGCGGCACGGCCTTGGCGACAGCCGCTTCGAAGGCGGCGTGGGTATCGGGTTTGATCTGGAGATGGGCAATTTCAAAAATCATGGAAAGTTCCGCTGTTGAGGATGAGAGCGCTTATCTTGCCATGCTTTGAGCTTCAGCGTGAGAGTTGGCTGTGAGGCCATCGTGCGGGGATTGTTAGATAAATATCTTGATATTCTCGTAACTGGCACGCAAGTGGCGGTAAGATACGTCTTGCGATGTATCTTGCACGGGCTAACCCAAGGATGATCTTTCATAGGAGAACCAAATGGCAGCGAAGAAAATTCTGTTTTTGACGGGCGATTTTGCAGAGGATTATGAAACGATGGTGCCGTTCCAGGCACTGCTGATGCTGGGCCACACCGTGCATGCCGTCTGCCCTGGCAAGAAGAGTGGCGACACCATCAAGACGGCCATCCATGATTTCGAAGGCGACCAGACCTACACGGAAAAACCTGGCCATCTGTTCACGCTCAATGCCGCCTTTGATGAAATCGATCCGGCCCGCTACGACGCGCTGATGATCGCCGGCGGGCGCGCGCCCGAATACCTGCGCCTGAACGACCGGGTGATCGCCGCCGTGCGCCACTTTGCCGAAGCGGGTAAACCGATTGCTGCCGTCTGCCATGGCGCGCAATTGCTGGCTGCCGCCGATGTGATACGCGGTAAGCGCATTTCCGCCTACCCGGCTTGCGCGCCGGAAGTCAAGCTGGCTGGCGGCGAGTATGCCGATATCGCCGTCACCGAGGCTGTCACCGATGGCCAGTTCGTGACGGCGCCCGCCTGGCCGGCGCACCCGGCGTGGCTGGCGCAGTTCGTCAAGCTGCTGGGTACCGAAATTCGTTTGTAATTATTTCCTGGCCCGCCACGCTGTCTATGCCTGGCGGGTATGTTTCTTTTTGATGAGTTTTCATGCAAGCGCCGCGTAGCAATCCTTCCCGCAAACAACTTCCCGCTTCGCGCTGGCGCTTGCGCCGCCAGGCACAAAGTCCCTCTGGCCTGAGCGCCGCGCAGCAGCGGCACTTTGCCACCCTGCACGATATTTCCACCTTGCTGGCCGGCCAGCACGCCATCGACGCCTTGTGCCGTGGCTTTTTGCGCCACGTGATGCAATTCGCCCAGGCTGAAGGCGGCACCGTGCGCATCCTCGATACGCAGCAAGACACTGTGCACATGATCGTGCACGAGGGTATCTCTGACGCCATGGTGGAAGAAGAGCATTGCATGCCGAATAACGATTGCCTGTGCGGCGCGGCCGTGGCGCAAGGCGTGATCCAGATCCGCGAATTTCGCCCTGGCGATACGGAGCAGCGCTTCCGTTGCCAGGATGAAGGTTTTAGTGCGATTACCGTGATTCCCATCATCGTGCGCGAGCAGGTGGTCGGTAGTTTTTCCCTGCATTTTGCGCGGCCGCAAAAGCTGGGTGCGCAGCAACATGGCTGGCTGGAAACTCTGGCCCAAAGCCTGGGCATCGCGATTGAAAACCAGCGTTTGATCGCGCGTGAAAAAGAATGTGCCGTGGCCCGCGAACGCAGCCTGCTGGCTGAAGGCTTGCACGACAGCATAGCGCAAAGCTTGAATTTCATCAGCCTGCAAGTGCAGATGCTGGACGATTCCGTGCGCCGGGGAGAACTGGGCGAAGCGGCCGAAGTGTTGCCGCTGATGCGCATGGGTGTCGAGCAAAGTTATCAGGATGTACGCGAATTGCTGGTCAATTTCCGTACCCGCTGGCAAGGCAGCGACTTGCAGGAAAAACTGGCCGAAGTGCTGGCGCGCTTCGAACAGCAGACCGGCATTACCGGTGCGCTGGACGTGCGTGGTCATGGCGCGCCGCTGGCGCCGGAACAGCAATTGCAGGTGCTGTTCATCGTGCAGGAAGCGCTGTCGAATATCCGCAAGCATGCGCAAGCGACCCACGTGCTGCTGCGGGTGGACAATGGCCGCGATTTCGCGCTGCGCGTGTGCGACGATGGCGACGGTTTCGAGGCCGGCCTGCGCGGCAATCATGCCGAAGTGCAGATCGGCTTGCGCATCATGCAGGAAAGGGCGGAACGCCTGGGCGCGCAATTGACCGTAGCCAGCACGCCCGGCGAAGGCACGACGGTGTCGCTGGCCTTGCCTGAAGCGCGGCGCCTGGCCGCCTGATGAACCCCCAACATAGCATCAACATAGATACGGATATAGTGAACGCAACAATTAACATTTTGCTGGTCGATGACCATACCTTGCTGCGCAGCGGCGTCAAGCTGCTGCTGCAGCGCAACCCGCAATTCAAGGTGGTGGGCGAGGCATCGAACGGACTCGACGGCGTCAGGCTGGCGGGGGAATTACAGCCCGACGTGGTGCTGATGGACTTGAACATGCCCGGTGTTTCGGGTCTGGCAGCCTTGCAGCACATCTTGCAGCAATGGCCGCACACGGTGGTGCTGATGCTGACCGTGTCGGAAGACGCCAGCGACCTGGGCGCGGCCTTGCGCGCAGGTGCGCGTGGCTATCTGCTGAAAAATATCGAGGCTGAACAGCTGGGCCAGGCGATACGCCGCGCCGCCGCCGGCGAATCGGTGATCGCCGACGCCATGACGGCCAAGCTGGTGTCGCAATTTCGCGCCGGCCAGGCCGCGCCCGAAGAAGACTACGACAAACTGACGCCACGCGAACGCGAAGCCATGGCTTGCCTGGCGCGCGGCCTCAGCAACAAGGAAATCGCCCGCGAGCTCGACGTGGCGGAAAGCACGGTCAAGATCCACGTGCAAAACATCCTCAAAAAGCTGAAGCTCAGCAGCCGCGTGCAGATCGCGGTCTATGCCGTGGAGCGGGGATTGGGCAAATAATTGATCTCGATGGCGTTTTTGCCTGGATCATCCTAGTTCCTTTGACGTATGGCCTTGACGCTGCTGACACACTACACTTGGCTATTCGCCAATCTACAGAAGAGAGTGTCATGCATAAGGTCAACGTCGACGGCTTGCTGTCGAGCCAGGCTCTGTTCCGCCATATTTCGCCATCCCAACTTGAACAATTGCGCCACGACGTGGTGCGCGTCGAAGTGGAAAAAGGCAAAGTCCTGTTCCGCAAGGGCGAGGTGGCGGAAGGCGCTTATGTGGTGGTGTTTGGCCTCATCAAGCTGAGCGTGTTTTCGCTGGAAGGCACGGACAAAGTGCTGGAACTGATACGTCCGGGACAAAGTTTTGGCGAAGCCATGATTTTCCTCGATGAGCCGTATCCCTTCTGCGCCGAAGCGCTCGAGCATTGCTTGCTGTTGCGCATCCCGCCGCACGCCTTGCTGCGCCTGCTGGACCAGTCGCCGCGCATTGCCCGCCAGATGATGAACAGCCTGTCGCATCACTTGATGGGCTTTATCCGCAATGTGGAGCGCTGCTCGGTGCAAAACGCCACCCAGCGAGTGGTCGAGTATTTGCTGCAGGCATCGGACCAGCAGCGCACGAACGAGGTCAAGCTGGATTTGAAGAAAAGCTTGCTGGCATCGTTTCTGAACCTGGCGCCCGCTACCCTCTCGCGCGTGCTGCACCAGTTGACGGACTTGCATCTGATTAAGGTCAGCGGTTCATTGATACAGATCCAGTCCGACGCCTTGAAAAGCTATCGCCACGGCGCGGCCACGCCGCTGCTCAACTAAGCTTTCTCAAGCGGCAAGGTCAGCCGCCAAAATACCAGGGCGACCAGGCTGACGGCCGCGCCCAAGCCGCATACGCCCCACCAGCCGGCCAGCGCCTGCACGCTGGTGGCGGCGATCGCGCCCACGCCACTCCCCACCGCATAAAACAGCATATAGCACGCCACCAGGCGGCTATGGCCATCGCTGTCTTGCCTGAAGATCAGGCTCTGGTTGGTGACGTGGATGGCCTGGCCCGCCAGGTCCAGCGCGACGATGCCGACAATCAAAGCCCACAGCGATTGCGTGGTAAAGCCCAGCGGCAGCCATGCAGTCAGCAGCAAGATCAAGGCTGCGCCCGTAGTCCATTGCGCGCGGCCTTTGTCCGCCATCGCCCCCGCGCGCGCCGCTCCCAGCGCACCCGCCACGCCCACCAGGCCAAAGGCGCCGATGGCGCTGTGGCTGAAACCTTGCGCGCTCAGCGGAAACACCAGCGTGCTCCAGAAGATGCTCAGCGCGGCAAACATCAGCAGCGCCAGCACACCGCGCACCTGCAGCACCTTGTTATGGGCCAGCATGTTTGCCATCGAGGCCAGCAGCGCACCATACGACAGGCGTTTTTCAGCTTGCGGGGACGCCGGCAGCATGCGCCACAGCAAGATCAGCAAGGCTAGCGAGATGCCGGCCGAGACCAGATACACGGCGCGCCAGCCAGCGATATCGGCCACCATGCCGGACAAGGTACGCGCCAGCAACAAGCCTATCATCACGCCGCCTTGCGCCATGCCGACGACACTGCCCCGCTCATGGCTTGCCGCCGCGCTGGCTGCATACGCGATCAAGCCCTGCGTCATGGCCGTGCCCAGCAAACCTGTCATCAGCATGCCGGCCAGCAAGCCGGCAGTGGAGGTGGCGTTGCCCAGCGCCAGCAAGACCAGGCACAGCAGCACGAGCTGGACCAGGGTCAATCGGCGCCGGTTCAACATATCGCCCAGCGGCACCAGCAGCAGCAAGGCCAGCGCGCAACCCAGTTGGGTGGCCGTGATGACCATGCCGCTGGCCGCCTGCGTCAAACCGAATTCCTGGGCCAGGGTGGCCAGCAGCGGCTGGGCGTAATACACATTGGCCACGCTCAAGCCGCTCGCGGCGGCGAATAGCCAGATCAGGGTAGCGGGCAGGGTTTTAGTGGTGGGGTCGGTATCGCGCATAGTTTGGAATAATCTAGTTTTAAAATGAAACTAGTTGGAGTCTATGTCGAATAGTTTTAAAATGCAACCACAACTGAAGGAGAACCCAGTGGCCAAGCGCAAGAGTCTGAAAACCGATCCCTGTCCCGTGGCGCGCGCGCTCGACGTGATCGGCGACCGCTGGTCGCTGCTGATCGTGCGCGACGCCTACGATGGCATGCGCCGCTTCGGTGAATTCCAGAAGAGCCTGGGCGTGGCCCGCAACATCCTGGCCGACCGCCTGCATACCCTGGTGGAAGAGGGTATCTTTAGCAGTGCACCGGCGTCCGATGGCACGGCCTATCAGGAATATGTGCTCACTGAAAAAGGCCTGGGCCTGTTTCCCATCGTGGTGGGGCTGCGCCAGTGGAGCGAGGACCAGCTGTTCGAGGTGGGCGAAGCGCATTCGACTTTGCTGGAACGCAATTCCGGCACGCCCGTGAGCACACTGCAGGTGCTCTCGCCAGACGGCCGCGTGCTGCAGGCTGGCGATACCTTCGTGCACAAGTTGAAACCATGAGGACCAGGCCATGAGCAGGGTGGCGGTGATCGGCGGTGGCATCACGGGCGTGACCACTGCTTATGCCTTGGCCAAACGGGGCGTGCATGTAACCCTGATCGAGCGGCACCGTTATGCCGCGATGGAAACCTCGTTCGCAAATGGCGGGCAATTGTCGGCCTCGCACGCGGAGGTGTGGAACCACAAGGCCACCATCGTCAACGCCCTGAAATGGATGCTGACCCGCGACGCGCCCCTGCTGCTCAACCCTCGCCCTGGCTGGCACAAGCTGAGCTGGTTCGCGGAATTCTTGGCTGCCATGCCGTCCTATGAAGACAACACGGTGGCCACCGTGCGCATGGCGATTGCGGCGCGCAAACATCTGTTTGCCTGGGCGGCGGAAGAGGGTATTGATTTTGATCATCGCCAGGCCGGCATCCTGCATATCTACCGCGACCGTGCCGGCTTCGAGCGGGCGGCGCGCGTGTCGCGTTTGCTGGCCCAGGGCGGCTTGCTGCGCCATCCCGTCACGCCAGCAGAAATGCACGCCATCGAACCAGCCTTGAGGGGCGACTTTTATGGCGGCTATTTCACGGAAAGCGATTCCACCGGCGACATCCACAAATTTACCAGCGGCCTCGCCGCCGCCTGCCTGCGGCTTGGTGTGCGCTGCCGTTACGGCAGCACGGTGACGGCGGTGGCCAGTGAAAACAAGCGTGTTTGCATCACTACCAACGAAGACGCCAGCGTGTTCGACGCCGTCGTCATCTGCGCCGGCACGGCCAGCCGCAAGCTGGCGGCGTCCTTGGGCGACCATGTGAATGTGTATCCCGTGAAAGGTTATTCCATCACCGTGCAGCTGGACGATGCAGCCAGCCAGGCCGCCGCGCCCGTCGTCAGCCTGCTCGATGATGCGACCAAGCTGGTCAGCAGCCGCCTTGGCGTAGACCGCTTGCGCGTGGCCGGCACGGCAGAATTTAATGGCAGCAACCGCGACATCCGCGCCGACCGCATCCGCCCCTTGCTGCAATGGGTAGAGCAATGTTTTCCCAACGTCAGCACGCGCAAGGTCGTGCCCTGGGCCGGCCTGCGCCCCATGTTGCCCGACATGCTGCCGAAGGTAGGGGCAGGCAAGGCGCCGGGCGTGTTCTACAACACGGGCCACGGCCATCTGGGCTGGACCCTGGCAGCCGCCACCGCCGAAACCGTGGCGGCGCAGGTGGCGGCGTCGCTGGACTAAGCTGATTATGGCAGCAATGCCGCCTTGCCTTTTTGCGTCAGGAAAGGCGCGATCCTGGCATAAGGCAGGCTGAATTCCTGCTCGCAACCGCTGCCATAGGATTCTTCCCAGAACTTCACCCCCGTGTCCGTCAGGCTCAGGTGGTACAGACCGCGTCCCATGTAATCGGTCTTGCAATCGTCGCTGACGGTCACACCCTTGAACAGGGTCTGGCGCAGCCTGAGGGGCAGGGCGCTCACGTCGTAGCTGCCTTCTTCCGATTTGCTGCCGAACCAGCGCCACACATCGACTTCCTTGCCACTCTGCAAATCCCAGGTGCGAAAACGCATGCTGATGCCGTTGCGGCCCATGCCTGCCGCCCAGCGGTAAAAATTGATCGTTACATAGCGCGCCGACCAGAAGGTGGGCTCGGCGTGCACTTCATCGTCCATCGCGATGCCATAAGTGCCCAGGAAATTGCGGCGCCGCTCGAAATAGTCGGCCAGGTCATGCTTGTTTTGCGGCAGCTCGGTGCGCAGCTGCTGGTTGATGGCGGCAACGCCTTTGCCCGGCCCCGTCAGCTCGACGGTGATCGAGTCGGCGATGCGCAGGCTGCGGAAGGACACGTCTTTGCGCTTGTCCAGATACATGGGCCGGCTGGTGGTCAAAGCAGGAAAATCTTCCAGCGCCAGGTTGTAGGCGGTGCTGGAGCAGGGCTCTTCCTTGCCGGCTGGCGGGCGCACCAGTATCAGGGAAATCGGCAAGCTCTTGCCATTCGATGGGGGATGCCAGGTGCCGCTCAGCTTGCCATCCTGCGGCTTATCCAATTCCCAGCTGCCGCTGCGGTTTTCCGCATCCACGCTTTCCACCCATGGCTTCTTGCCTTCTGGTTGGCTCAGATTGATCGAAGTCTTGTGGCGCGTGTAGTAATAGTTGCCCTTGTTGTCGTAGGTGTTGGGAAAATTGAAACAGGCGGTGATCTCAGAGTTTCCCAGCTTGCCTTGCCAGACGCCAGTCAGCTCGCCATTGTCAGGCGTGGCGGCTGCCTGGCCGATCATGGGAAGAGCGGGCAGGCAGAGTAGGGCAAACAAGAGGCGGCGCATCGGTATTTCCTTGCTATCGTGAATGATGGCCGATTTTACATGCTGCATTCACCATGAGCACTCACGACTGGCATGCTCCCGCTTGCTGCGCCAGCAAAGCCATCGCAGGCGTCAGGAATTGCAGCATGGCTGGTGTGACGAAACTGCCATCCATCAAACGTGCTTCCTGCTGGTGCGCCATACGGAACTTCAACTGCGTGGCAGGGTCGCGGCCCGCATACGACTGGAACAAGTCCAGCCATTGCCTGGCCAATTCCAGCACCATCGCGTCGGTGGGCGCCGCATTCGCATCCATGGCCGTGCGGATGGCGGCAAACAGGGGCAGCCATTCCGACGCGCGCTTGCCATAGTTTGCCTTCAGGAACATAAATTCGGCATCGTCGAGGAAGGGGCGATACAGCGCCACGCGCGAGGCATTGAAGGACGCGATAATGAATTGCATCAACGCATGATCGATGCCGCTTGACGTCTGCAGCACCGTTTCCGTTTCATGCATGGTGTTCAGGCGTGCAAACAGGCCGGCGTGGGCCTTGGTGTCCTGCACTACCTTGACCATCCATTCGGTGGCCAGCGCTTGCGCGGTGGCATCGTCTGGCGTGGCGCCCTGTGCCAAGGCGGCCTGCACACGTGCTACCAGCGCCTTCCATTCCTGTTCCACCTTGGCATCGCTCAGCATCGGTATCTGTTGCAGTTCTTCGCGTGAAAAATAATTGTCGTACATGGTCATCAGCTCCATCGTGGTCAGCCAGTCGGCCAGTTCCGGTTCCTGCCCCTGCGCCAGTTGCTGCTGCAACAGTTGCAAACGGCCGCGCAAGGTATCGGCTTGCGCAATCTGGTGATCGAGCGCGGCGATCTGTTTCGCCACGATAGACGCCAGCGGCAGGCCCGGACCGGCCAGTGAAGTTGCTATCTCGGCCAGCGACAGGCCAAACCTGCGCAGCGCCATGATCCGATGCAGCCGGGCCATGTCACTGTGCTGGTACAGCCGGTAGCCAGCCTGCGTGCGCCCCGAAGGCGAGAGCAGGCCGATGCTGTCGTAGTGGTGCAGGGTGCGCACGGTCAAGCCCGTGCGCCTGGCCAGTTCACCGATTTTCAACAGCATGGAATACTCCTTTTCTGTGGGCGTACAGACAGCATGGAGTCTGACGTTGCGTGAGGGTCAAGCGGACTCAACAATAAATTAGATGCAAGGTGTACAATTGTTAAAAATTGGCAACTTCATGATGATAGGGGAAATTTGAATCCGAGCGCTAGCAAGACAAGCCCTGCATTAGAGTTAATAGACACAGTCGAAGTAGACCTCGTTGGCCCTCTCATTGAGGCAGTTCAAGTACCAAGCTTGCGTCAAGTTTCTCCTTTATTGATCCCTGGCCGCTTGTACACACGCGAGCACCTCAAAAAAACCCTCGACACTAACGATGCGACGATTAACACGGGCGTGTTTAAGCCAGCGGGTTTTGCATCCGTTTTACTGTTCATCACAAAAAATAAGACCAGCGACCGTACCCAGTATGTGGATCAACTCAATCAAGACACATTGTATTGGCAAGGGCAGACTAGGGGCACGAAAGATCCGCTGATAGTGGAACATGTACAGCGTGGTTTGGAGCTGCTGGTGTTTTATCGCGATCGGAAATATGAGCACGATGGTGCGGCGTTTCGCTATGAAGGATGCTTCATTCATATTGCACGCTCAGGGCGAGAACCCGCAGATTTTATTTTGCATCGCGAGGCGCCTTATTTGCAAGCGGTCGCAGACCAGTTACCGTTAGCTGGCACCTTTGATCCATCGAATGAAGAAGATGGTCGGCGGCGTATCTTTGCTGCGCTGGTGCGGCGGCAGGGCCAGCCACGATTCCGACGAGATTTGCTATCAGCCTACGAAGGGCGTTGTGCGGTCACGGGTAGTCACGTGACGGCCGTGCTGGAAGCTGCCCATATCATGCCATATCTTGGCGATCACACGAATCATGTCACCAATGGCTTGCTCTTGCGCGCCGATTTACATACCTTGTTTGACTTAGGTTTGATTGCGATTGACGACGACATGAGACTTATTGTCGCGGTGGGATTGCATGCCACCGAATATGCACAAATGTATGGTCAGCATCTCTTACTGCCTGCTCAAAAAGGTCTGCATCCGAATAGCGAGGCGCTACGTAAGCATCGTATTCGAGCGGGCTTTTAATAAGGATGCGTGCCAGGGGCTAGGCCGTTTTCCCCCAACAGCGAAAGTACCAGGGTCGTACCCTGAGGGTACGACCCTAGAGTTTGCTTGGGTGCTGGGAAGTCACGCTCTTTGCCCTGTTCGAGCGCTTGAAGAACGAGCGCGTTATTCCCCGCTGATACTGGCTGGTACAGCGATGGCGGCAGCGGCATGCACCTTGCGCTGCTGCCCCCGTTCCCACTCCAGGCCGGGCCGGTCGACGCGAAATTGCAGCAGCCGGCCTTGCACCACTTCCGTCACATAGGCGGTGCGGCCATCGGGGCCGCCAAAGGCGATGTTGCTGGGTTTCGCGCCCGGTACGATGATCTCTTGCAGTACCTTGCCTGCGGGAGACAGCTTGACCACCGTGCCCTTGCCGTAGCGCGTCACGTACAGGTTGCCGTCCACGTCCACGCGCATGCCATCCATGCCGAAATCGTCGAACTTGATCAGCAAGCGCTTGTTGCCCAAGCTGCCATCGGCGGCGATAGTGTAGGCCCACAGATTGCGCTGCACGCTTTCATTCACGTACAGGGTCTTGCCGTCGGGGCTGACTTCGATGCCGTTGGCCGTGCCCATGGTGCCCAGCGCCAGGGTCACCGTGCCGTCAGTGTCGATGCGCCACACGCGGCCTGTGTTGTCCTTCCAGTTCGGATCGCTGGCATACAGCACGTCGCTAGCGGTGATGGCGATATCGTTGGGCTGCGACATGCGCGGTTCGCGCGCGTGGATGGACAGCGCGCGCGTGAGCGGGTCGACTTTATAAATCGTGTGCTCGACATAATCGGCCAAATACATCTGGCCGTCGCTGCCGAAGCGGATGCCATTGGCGATGCTGGTGCCGGGCAGTGTCAGCCAGACTTCCCCTTTGCCATCCGGGCTGACTTTGCCGATGGTTTGCTGGCGCGCGAAATTGACGGCGTAGACATTGCCGTCCGCATCGACGGCCGGGCCTTCGATACCCTTGGTGAAGGAGTGCGGCGCCGTCAAGGTAGTGGCCAGGAACAGGGTCTCGCGGGCGGGCTGGCTGGCGCAGGCGGTGAGGCCGACCAGCGGCAGGGCCAGCGCGGCGGCGCGCAGCCAGCGCAGGGCATAGCGGGAACGGGGCATGGGCAACTCCATCTTCTTGATACAAAGGTGGCATGTTACCGGACTTCCCCGCCGACACGGCAGGCGCTTGATCCATGCCCGCCGTACAATCGTGTTTTTGCCGGAGCGATCATGGACCACATCATTTTCCGCACTGCCCAAGCCAGCGATCTGGCCGCCATCATCGGCTTGCTGGCCGACGACCCGCTGGGCGCCCAGCGCGAGACCGTCACCGCAGCCGGCTCGCCGCCAGCCGCCTGCTATATCGACGCCTTCCAGGCCATAGTCGCGGACGCGAACCAGCAGCTGGCGGTCGCCGTCGAGGATGGCGCCGTCGTCGGTACTTTGCAATTGAGCTTCATTCCCGGCATCGCCCGCCGTGGCGCCTGGCGCGGCCAGATCGAAGCCGTGCGCATCGCCGCCACGCACCGCAGCGCAGGCCTGGGCCAGCACATGTTCGAGTGGGCGATAGCCCAGTGCCGCGCGCGCGGCTGCCATCTGGTGCAGCTGACCACCGACAAGGGCCGCCCCGACGCGCACCGCTTTTACGAGCGGCTGGGTTTTGTGGCCAGTCATGAAGGCTACAAGCTGGCGCTGTAAAGCATGCAATGCGGCGTATGATGGCCTTTCCCACGCAATGAGGAGGAAACATCATGGACAATCCCGAATTCATATTGGCCGTCAAGGCGATGGAAGCGCTGGAAATGTACCAGGCCTCGTATGGCAGTTCCGCCGAATACCAGGCGCATCTGCAGGAAGTGCAGCAGATACTGCGGCACAAGGGCGCCTCCTTGTTGCTTTCTGAACACGGCGCCGCCAAGTTTTTGCTGGCCTTTGCGGACGCCCTGGAAGTGGCTCATCTACCGGGTGAATACGTTCCCCTGAGCCGCAGACAGGCGTAAAACCAGTCACGCCAGTGCTGCCTGAATGCCAGCAATATTTTTATTGTTGGTAATGATTCTCATTTATAATTCCCTTCCACATCGCTCCGGCTGGCGGAGCGGTGGTCGTGCGCCGCAACGAGGCCACCTTGGCCGATGGATGGGAAGGAAAAACATGAACGGTACCTGGGGTTGGCCGCTGCTGCTGGCGGCATTGAGCCTGGGCGGCCTGGCCGCCGGCATTCTGGGCGATGGTGTGTGGGACTGGCTGTGCTGGGTGGGCCTGGCCGCGCCGCTTGTCGTGGTGGTTCGCCGCATGCGGGCGCAGTGGCAGGGACCCGATGAACGCAGCAATCAAAATCCCTGAGTGAGGTGGGCGTGTCCGCCGACAGCATCCAGCGCAACGAGTTTCTCAGCCTGCTGTTCCACAACCATCATGGTTGGCT
Organism: Janthinobacterium saanense; assembly: GCF_014200675.1. Lineage (GTDB taxonomy): Bacteria > Pseudomonadota > Gammaproteobacteria > Burkholderiales > Burkholderiaceae_D > Janthinobacterium. The sequence continues at coordinate 425,989 of NZ_JACHCI010000003.1, forward strand.
TTCAGCGTGGCTGCGCAAGAAGACCGGATGCCAGCACCGCGCAGCCGATCTGGTGCAGGAGGCGTTCGCCCGTATTTTACTGCTGCCCGATCCCCGCCAGCTGGAACAGCCGCGCGCCTTCATGGTCACCACGGCCACGCGCATCCTGATCGACGAACAGCGCCGCCGCCTGCTGGAACAGACTTATCTCGACGCCTTGTACCGTTTGCAGGGCGACGACCCCGTTTGCGCCGACTCCCCTGAACAGATCATGCAGGCCGTGCAGGCGCTGGACGCCATCAGCACCATGCTCGATGGTCTGGCGGTCAAGCCGCGCCGCGCATTTTTGCTGAGCCGCCTCGATGGCCTGGGCCACGCAGAGATCGCCACCGAACTGGGCGTTTCTGCCAGCATGGTCAAGCAATACCTGGCCAGCGCGCTCGGCCACTGCTACCGCTTGCTGTATCCGGCAGCCGCATGATGGCCAACAGCGCACAGCCGGAACCCGACGACGCGGCGGTGGACCAGGCCATACTGTGGCTGACGCAATTGAGCTCGGGCCTGGCCAGCGAGGAAGAGCGCCGCGCCTACCGCGACTGGTGCGCGCAGCACCCGCAAAACGCGCTGGCGGCGCACCGTATGGAAGGCATCTTTTCGCGTTTCGACGGCTTGCCGGCTGAACCGGCACGCGCTGCGCTGGAGAGCCAGCGCCCGCCACGGCGCAAGGCTATCAAGCTGGCCTTGACCGTAGCGCTGCTGCTCACCGGTGGCGGTCTGTTATCGCAACTGCCGCAAGCGCAGTATTGGAACGCCGACTACCGCACGGCGGCAGGCGAACGGCGGGTGGTGGAACTGGCCGACCATAGCACGCTGACCTTGAACAGCGGCAGCGCCGTCAACATCCGCTACGACGGCCATGAACGCCGCGTCGACTTGCTGGCCGGTGAAGTGCTGGTGCAGGTGGCGCATATTGCCGACCCAGCGTCGCAGCGGTTCGCCGTGCATACCGGGGATGGCGAGGCGCGCGCGCTCGGCACGCGCTACCTGGTGCGGCGGGAATCTGGCGCCACCGTGGTGACGGTGCTGGAATCGGCAGTGCTGGCCGGCAGCGCCGATGGCAGTTCGTCGCGCACCGTTTTGCCGGACCAGCGCGTGCGCATCAGCGCCCACGCCGTCAGTACGCCGCAAGCGGTGGATGGCGAACAGGCTGCCAGCTGGGTGCGCGGCCGCCTGGTGGCCGACAATGCACCGTTGTCCCAGGTGCTGGCCGAGCTGTCGCGCTACCGCCGTGGCCTGCTGCGTTACGACGCGGCGCAAATGGATGCCCTGCGCATATCCGGCGTATTTGCGCTCGACGATGGCGACCGCACGCTGGCCACCTTGCAGGCGCTGCTGCCGATCACGGTCGAACATTACACGCCGCTGCTGACGGTGGTATCGGTCAAGCCGAAAAAATAATCAATTATTTTTGCCTGACTGCTGTCCCTGCGCCGTTCTGCTTCGTCATGGTTACTGTAGCGAGCCAATTGCATGCACTCATCCACAGGAACCGACATGACCTCGAAAAACACACTCCACCCGCTGCGCCTGGCGGCCAGACTCACACTGCTGTGCGCCGCTGGCGCGCCGCTCTTCATGGCGGCGGCAGCCCACGCGCAAGCGCCCGTCGCCGCCGCGGCACACAGACAATACAGTATCGCCAGTGGCCCTTTGAGCGGCGTACTGAACAAATTCGCGCAGCAGGCCGACGTGATCGTGGCCTTCGATCCGGCCCTGGTCCAGGGCCAGGTATCGGCAGGCTTGAATGGCAGCCACAGCGTGCAATCGGGTTTTGAGGCGATATTGCAGGGCAGCGGCTTGAGCGCCACGGCACAGATCAATGGCAGTTTCCTGGTCCAGCGCGCCGCCAGCAAGCCTGTGGCGCATGCTGCTGCGCCGCTGTCGACGGTAGCCGCCCCCGTGCTGAGCGAAGTGCTGGTAGTGGGAGCGCGCACGCCGACCCAGATCACCGAAATTCCCAGCACGGCCTGGATCATCGGCAGCGACAGCATCGCCGCCCAGGCGCGTGCCGGTGTACCGCTGAAGGAAATGCTGGGCAACCTGGTGCCGGGTCTCGATATCGGCCCGCAAGGCCGCACGGCGTTTGGCCAGAACCTGCGTGGACGCAGCGCGCTGGTGATGATCGATGGCGTGTCGCTCAATGGCTCGCGCGCACTGAGCCGCCAGTTCGATTCCATCGACCCATTCAATATCGAGCGCATCGAAGTGCTGTCCGGCGCCAGCGCCCTGTATGGCGGCAATGCCACCGGCGGCGTGATCAACATCGTCACCAAGCGCGCGGCGTCAAGCGCGCTGGCCTTCACCAGCGAAGCGGGCGCGCGCAGTGGCTTGCGCAATGGCGAAGACCTGGACTGGCATGTGGCGCAATCGGTCGCTGGCGGCAATGAAAACGTGTTTGGCCGCCTGGGCTTCGTGTATGGCAAGACAGGCGCCAGTTACGATGGCAATGGCAAGGCCGTGATCCCCGACATCACCCAGACCGACCTGCAATACAACCAGTCGATTGATATCCTTGGCAACCTCGATATCAAGCTGGCCCCCGGCCAGGACTTGAAACTGCTGGCGCAGGTCTACGACTCGGGTTTCCAGCCGGGCAAGGCGCTGTATCTGGGGCCGAGCCTGGGCGGTGCGATCCAGCTGACGGCGGCGCCTGTCAATCCGGCCCTGCTTGATGTGCGCGATGGTTTTTCGTCTAGCGTCAAGCCGCGCACCAAGCGCCATATGCTGTCGGCAGACTACCATGCGGCCAATATTGTGGGTGGCCAGGACTTTTATCTGCAAGCCTATACGCGCAGTGAACAGCTGGACTTTTATCCGTTTCCCGGCATCGACAATTTTGTGGCGGGCGGCGTACCCGGGCGCTCGCTGAACTATGCCGCCTCGCACCAGAATACGGATACCTCGGGTTTGAAAGCCGTCTTCGCCAGGCAGTTCGATGCGCTGAAACTGACCTATGGTCTCGATTACGACCACGAGAAATTCGAAGGCAATCAAGTCTTGTTCAACACGGCGCAAGCGCTGCAAAGCGGTGGCCTGGTGTTCAACCCAGTTGCAGAACTGGGCCGCTACCCTGGCTTCAAGACCGACATCTATGCGCTGTACGGCCAGCTTGACTGGCGCATCAGCAACGTCCTGTCGCTGTCGGCTGGTCTGCGCCACCAGCGCGCCAATATCGACGTCGACGACTTCGTGCAGGCGGCGCAGCAGCGTTTGATCGCTGTCGGCATCGGCCGCTCGGCGCAAGCCATCCCCGGTGGCAAGAACCACTACGACGTCAGCTTGCTGAACGCGGGCCTGCTGTACAAGCTGTCGCCGCAACAGCAATTGTGGACCAATTATTCGGAAGGCTTTGAACTGGCCGACCCGGCCAAATACTACGGCCAGGGCAATTACGCGCTGGTGGGCGGCGCGGCGGGCAGCTGGAATCTGCTCAATTCCATCAACGTCAGCGGCTCGCCGATGAGCGGCATCAAGACGCGCCAGCTCGAAGCAGGCTGGCGCCATCGCGGTGGGCCATTGTCGGCCCAGGTGGCGCTGTTCTATTCGCAGTCGGACAAGGCGATTGAAGTCAACCGCAGCACGTTTGACATCAGCGTGGTGAATCAGAAAGTACGCAATATCGGCCTGGAAGGACAGCTCAATTTCAGCGTCAATGAACACTGGGATGCGGGCGCCAACTGGCTGGCCATTATCACGCAGCAGCAAAGCAATGGCGACTGGAACAAGCGCGACGTGACGGTGTCGAGCCCATCGAAACTGACTTCGCATGTGGGCTGGAAGCAGTCCGGGCTGGCGCTGCGCCTGCAGGGCACGCAGGTATTCGCGGTGGCCGACGCCAGCGGCAAGCGCCTGACCGGTTACGCCCTGTTCGACTTGCTGGGAGCTTACCAACTGCCGAAAGGGACGTTGAGCTTTGGCGTGCAAAACCTGCTGGACCGCGACTACACCACCACCTGGGGCCAGCGCTCAAAAATCCTGTACGGCAGCCTGATCGCCGCCCAGGCACTGGACTACCGTGGCCGTGGCCGCAGCATCGGCCTGACGTATTCGCTTGATTATTGAAGCGGACTTATTGAGGTTGCCTTATTGAGGCTGCCAGCTGGCCTGCCGATGGAAAGTTATAATGCGCGCGCAACCATACCCATCGACTTTCCATAGGCAGGCAGCATGCAAAACCATCCCATCACCACCGATATTTTACGCGGCGCCATCGAGCTCGAAGCGACCGCCCAGGGCGTGCTGCCGCATCGCTTGCCCGCATGGGCGCGCCAGCAGTGCAGCGACCCGCAACTGGCGATGGTGGAAGCCCAGCCAGCCGGCGTGCGCTTGGTGTTTCGCAGCGAAGCGACCGTGATCGAACTCGATGCCGTCTGTACGCGCCGCGTGTATGTGGGCGCGCCGGCGCGCCCTGACGGGCTGTATGACTTGATCGTCGACGGCCAGCTGGTGGCGCAACAGAGCGTCAGCGGTGGCAAGGTCATGACCATCGACATGGCGGCCGGATCGATGAAAACGGAAACCGGGCCGGCCGGCACGGTGCGCTTTGACAGTTTGCCGAGTTACGAAAAGCGTATCGAGATCTGGCTGCCCTATAACGAGGCGACGGAGCTGCTGGCGCTGCGCACCGATGCGCCGATAGAGCCGATCGCGGACGATGGCCGCAAGGTGTGGCTGCACCACGGCAGCTCGATCAGCCACGGCACGGACGCGGCCAGCCCCAGCACCACCTGGCCAGCGATTGCGGCCGCGCAGGGCAAGGTAGAGCTGATCAACCTGGGCTTCGGCGGCAGCGCGCTGCTCGACCCTTTTGTGGCCCGCGTGATCCGCGATACCAGGGCTGACATCATCAGCATCAAGCTCGGCATCAACCTGGTCAATCTGGACGTGATGCGCTTGCGTGCTTTCGGCCCGGCCGTGCACGGCTTCATCGACACCATCCGCGAAGGCCACCCGAACACGCCGCTGCACATCATCTCGCCGATCCTGTGCCCGATCCACGAAGACACGCCCGGCCCAAGCCTGCCCGATATGACTGCGCTCAGTAACGGCAAGCTGAGTTTTTACGCCGCCGGCAACCCGGCCGAACGGGCCTCCGGCAAACTGACCCTCAATGTGATCCGCGCCGAACTGGAAAAAATCGTCAAGCTACGCGCGGTGAACGATGCACATTTGTTTTACCTTGATGGGCGTGAATTGTATGGCGAGGCGGATGCGCAAGAATTGCCGCTGCCGGATAATTTGCATCCGGATGCGGCTACGCACCGGCGTATGGGTGAGCGGTATGCGGGGCTGGTGTTGAAGGCATGTGAGCTTTGATTTAATAGTGAGGGCTTGCGGGAAATCGGTCAGTAACGCTGTCTTAAGCGCCTCTCTTGGGGAAAACCAGCAGTTCTTCTGACTTTCTGCATCACTGTTCTATACTGGACGAAGATGCGTGCATATGGCTTCTATCTTAGTTGTATTGGCATGCATCTCCATGAATGTACCCGCTGTGCACTCTGGTAGCTTGACCGGCAATTTCCGTAGCTTTCTAATCGAGCAGGCCACTCGACTTCCACATCGCGATGCCGCGGCTGGTGTTTTCCCTATAGCTTTATGGTGTGGTCGAATAAATCCGCAGGCGATATCGGACTTTGATATTGATACCGGCGACTTGAAATCCGCACTAAATTTTCTTATCAGTGCAAGGTATGTTTTCTAGGGGCTGGTGAGCGAAAGTGCAGTAGCCTTAGTGTTCCTTTTAAAACGCCTAACAAAACGTATTTCAGAGAAACAAACGGCCCCGAAGCTGGTCAAACCCACCTGACATTGTTTTCGGGAGCCGCACCATGGCCAAAGCACTTCTTCCTGACGACTTGTGGGCGTTGATTCAACCTTTGCTACCAGCACAAGTCCCTTCCCCAAAGGCGGACGTGCTCGCATTGACGAGCGTGCCGCCTTTATCTGCATCCCGTTCGTCCTCAAGACCCAATTCCACCGATCGCGGCAAGGTCGGCTGTTAGACGTTCTAAGTCGAATGCATCGCTCCCATTCCCAAAAAACAACGTTTAACGCCTTAGACAATGGCCTGATAGTTTGTTCTTTAATTGGTTCCAGAGGAAACGTGGGCTTGAGAATAAAAAATTAGGTAAATTAAAAAAAACTATTGGAATCTTCGATGGTTTATTTGTTTTTGCCAAATAAAATTTTAAATTTTAAATTTTTCACATTTGTATATCTAAAAAAATAATGATCATAATATCAATTAAATTTCTTAATTGGCAATTCCGGTGCGTATAAAAATATGACATTGCCAATTTGTAATATTTTGTTCATTGTCAAATTGGGTTTCTATTTGCAATACTTCAATCAGAATGGATTTGAAAAATATCACCATGTTCATATCTTATTAAGTTGATATATTAAATTTTTTTCTTGGGCATAAGTTACATGCATCAAAAAAAGCAGGAAATATTCTTTTTTAGGCCAGAGGTAACGTCTTCTCAGAATCAGCTCAGCCGTGGTGCAATCAGGCTTTCACAACCTATTTCGGGTTGGCTAGCCACAGCTATATCCTTATTAATTATTTTTTTATTTATTATTTATGTAACGTGTGGCAGTGTTACAAGAAAAGATCGAGTAACAGGAATTACTGTACCTGTCGGTGGAAATATTGGTGTTTTTGCATTAAGTAGCGGTGTTGTAATGAAATTTCTAGTTAATGAAGGCGAACAGGTCAAGGCTGGTCAACCATTGTTTGAGATTTCGACGGAGCGACAAAGTGATCATGGTGAGGTCTCTGCTTTGGTAGCTCAGCAATTATCCAGCCGAAAAATAAGTCTGCAGGCAGAACTTCGACTCACACTGCTTAATTTAAGTGAAAAACGAGATTCAATCAAAAAAAAACTAAAAACACTGGAATCTGAGATGTTGCAGATTCAACAGGAAATAACATTGGCTGAACGCCGCGTTTATCTCGCACAGTCCAGCATGTCAAAATATGAAACATTGCAGACCGATGGATTTATTTCAGGACTTCAATTGCAACAAAAAGAAGGAGATATGATTGATGCAGTTTCACATCTTTCTAGTTTAAAGCGCGATCGTTTACAGATTCAAGAGAATATGCAGGATTTGGCTAATGAAGATCGGACACTGGCACGCACGATTGGAAGCGAACAGGCTCAGTTTGAGGGGAGCTTGGCGAATCTTGAGCAGCAGATCGTAGAAAACAATGATCGTAAGTCTAATTTTATTACAGCCCCAGAAACAGGTATTGTAGCCACAATTATTTGTCAGCACGGTCAAGTAGTTAATACTGGACAAACACTAGCAATGCTTATTCCATCTTCATCGGGAAAGTCGCTATTAGAAGCTCAACTTTACGTTCCAAGTCGTACTGCAGGATTCATATCGCCAGGGAAAACTGTGTTAATACGTTTTCATGCATTTCCTTATGAAAAATTCGGCCTCTATAAGGGAATAGTAGGTGATATTAGTAAGACGCCATTTGCTCCAAATGAATTACCCCCTAGTTTGGCTAGTACCATATTAAGTAACGCATCAAGAAACACATCTGGATACGGCGGCGCTGAGGGTTTGTACCGAGTTAAAGTGAAGTTGGAACAGCAGGGCGTCTTGGCATATGGAAAAATCCAAGATTTAAAGCCTGCGATGACATTAGAAGCAGATATTGTTCAAGAGCGGCGAAAAATTTGGGAATGGATTGCGGAGCCAATTCTTGCGATTGCAAAAAGATAGCCATATTTTTGCGATCGTATATTGTGGTATTTTTTGTTCTATTGAAAACAATCAATTCGCAATTATAATATAAAATTATTTTTCTAAAATAAAAATCAGGGAAAATATATAAAGATTCGTAATGAGAAGGTTCAGGAATTATTGAACCAGGAATGCGAAGGCCGTGCCGTTAATTGAGTCAAGGACGGAAAATCATCCATGCCGAATGGTATGTCAATATTTAAAATGTAAAGGGGTTGGATATTATGTATGTAATCGAAAATGAAATTTTTGATCTGATTGGTGGTGGTGGACCGGCAGCTCCTACGCCAGTAAAGGGCGGTGGAAGCGCAACTTCGGGCCCGACTGGTTCGTCGGCTAATTGCCCTCCAGGTACAATTCCGATTGCGGTCAGTGGTAATGTTACTGCAACAATTGCCGGTGTTCAGGTCACTACTAACGGGGGATTGGCCTCTTGTATAACTGTTAATAATGGTGGCAATAATGGCGGAAATAACAATGGCGGAAATAACAATGGCGGAAATAATAGCAGTGACAGCGGCAGCGGCAGCGGTGGCAGCGGTGGCAATCAGAAAAAGATGTTCATAACAACGGATGACGATGAATAACGTGATTAAAAAGTGATTGAGATGGTGCTCGAGTGTGATTTTTCTTGAGCACCAAATATGTCTTATATTTCAATATGATTTTCATTTTTTACTTTAAAGTAATTTTTTAAACAAATTAATAAATGATAAAAAATAAAAAGTCGGCGTTGTTGTTTTTAGTTTTATTTGTTTTTTCAAATTTTTCATTTGCCGCTAAAGAAGAAGACCAATTATTGTCGCGATTGAAAAAATTCCAATGGTCCAATGTATTGGAGGAAGTCTCACCATGTCCCTCTTTAGAATGCCACCTTATTTGGGCAGCGCCGGCGATGGGCCTGGGGGATGCGGGAGTTTATGCTCATAGGGTGAAAGAAAATGGGATGCAAGAATATGCGAATAAAAATGGTGTAAGCCAAAACTTTGATGCGGTAAAAAATCTAGAATCACTCAAACCGACAAATCCATGGCATTTTAATAAAAAATATCAAATTCAGATAAAAAATAAATCTTCCAGAACAAAAAATGAACCAAAAGACATGGCTGTCGAGTCACGTGTCTTTATTGGGATTCTTGTTAATGACGCGCCTGTCGATGTTATTTTTGACACTGGCGCCACGCTGAGCCTACCGGCGGGAAGTGTTGCCGCAGATACATTGGATGTATTGGATATTCCAGCTAATAGTCCTTCGGCATTGGGGAAGAACGATGTTGTTGCATTTTCGACGGCAAAAGAAGTTTCTATTGGAGATATTAAAATAAATAATTTGATGGCAAAGAAAAAAGAAGGATTGCCCAAATTAGATATCAATGCGGTCGGATTATTTGGCTATGATTTTTTACTCAGATTTGACACCGTCAACGTCGATTTACATTCAGGGGTAATAAAGTTTAACTCATTAAATTATAAAAAAGATAATTGCTCTCCCATGGAAATGGCGCTTGATAAAAATCGGATACCCGCCGGATTGGTAGTGGATATCATGATTGATAATGAATGGTTTAAAGCCCGTATAGATACCGGCGCCAATGTCGATGTCTTGTTGCATGGGAAAGATATCATGCCATGGAAAAATGGAAAAATGTTAAATATTCTTGGGATCGATACGGCTGGTAACACTACACCGCTAGAGGAATTTGAAGATAATATTTCCTTGAGTAAAGTAACATCCCCTCATACGATTGTTCGAACTCCTTTTTCTAATGATACTTTTAAAGTTACACTAGGAATAAAATTCTTTGCTGGCCATAACTTCACTTTTGATTTTAAAAATAGTCAATTTTGTTTAAATTAATTAAGAAAAATAAAAAATGAGGATACAGTTGCAGTCTGAGGCAAGCGAATGTGGACTAGCTTGCTTGGCCATGATTGCCAGTTATTATGGTCATCACACCAGTCTTACGGATCTTCGTCAGAAATTTTCAGTCAGTTTAAAAGGTATAACTCTTGCTCAATTGATGAGGCATGCAAGCGCTTTGAGTTTATCTATCAGACCGCTGCGTGCCGAGCTGGCGGAAATTCCGAAAATAAAACTACCTTGTATACTTCACTGGGATCTCAATCACTTTGTAGTATTAAAAAAAATAACAAAAGACTTTCGAGGTAATATTAATCTTGTTTTGCTCGACCCAGCTTTAGGTGAACGCTGTATTTTTCTTGATGATGCATCGCAACATTTCACTGGGGTTGCGCTGGAGTTAACTCCTACGCCCAGTTTTTCTCAGAAGCCTGTTCCAAAAAAAATTGCTATTCGAGAATTAATTGGGCCCATTATCGGATTGCGTCGTGCAGTTGTACAGGCTGTTATTTTGGCGATTGCTCTTGAAATGTTTGTTCTTGCAGCACCGATATTTAATCAGTTCGTTATCGATGATGTTATTCTTAGTGCTGATCGAGAGTTGTTGACTGTACTAGTCATCGGGTTTACCTTGATGATGCTAATTCAAACGGGTATATCCCTAGCACGAAGTTGGTTCTTGATGCGTTGGAGTATGGACATTAGTTTCCAATGGGGAGCCCGAGTTTTCTCTCATCTTGCTAATTTACCAGTTTCATATTTTGAAAAACGCTATCTGGGCGAGATCGTTTCCCGTTTCGGCAGTATGGGAGCAATACAGAATACGCTTACCAATCTGTTAGTAGAGAGCTTACTGGACAGTGTCATGGCTCTTCTTGCCATGGTGATGATGTTCTTATATAGCCCTTTGCTATCTTCATTCATTATTGCAACTATTATGATATACGCCACCTTGCGGTGGGTATTTTATCTTCCGTTTCGTGAAGCTTCACAGGAACGCCTTATTTTGTCCTCAAAAGAAAATAGCCATTTCATAGAAACATTACGTGCCATTACGCCGCTTAAACTTTTTGGACGGGAGGAACAACGTCTGGCTAATTGGCTTAATCTGAAAATGGATATTCAAAATCGGGATATCAAGACACAAAAACTCGCAGTTTTTTTTAAATTAAGTAATACTGCCATATTCGGTGCCCAAAGTCTGGGTGTATTTTATTTTGGGGCTGGACAGGTAATATCTAATACACTAACAATTGGTATGCTAATGGCGTTTGCAAGTTATTCATCGACATTTTCTGGAAGGATTTTTAACCTGATTGATCTTTTCTTCAATGTTAAAGTCCTTGAGATGCATACAGAGCGGCTTGCTGATATTGTTCTTGAGAGATCCGAAGTGGAAACTGCACCTGAAAGTGATTTATCAGGCATTGATGCGACAATAACTTTAAAAGATATTCGCTTCAGGTATGCAGAAGGAGAACCTTATGTTCTTGATGGGGTAAACCTTACGATTCCAGCAGGCCAAAGCATTGCAATTGTTGGTCCTAGTGGCAGTGGAAAAACGACTCTTTGTAAAATTATTCTGGGTTTGCTCGCGGCAACCGAAGGTGAAGTTTTAGTCGGGGGATTACCTTTGAGCCAGCTATCTTTGCGTTCATATCGCCAGCTTGTGGGAACGGTCATGCAAGATGATGTATTACTGGCTGGATCGATACGGGATAATATCAGTTTCTTTGATCCACAAATGACGCAGGAAAAGGTGGAAAGCTGCTCTAGACTAGCTGCAATACACGACGAAATTATAGCCATGCCGATGGGGTATCATACTTTGGTCGGAGATATGGGGACTAGTCTTTCTGGTGGGCAAAAACAACGTGTTTTATTGGCCCGGGCACTCTATAAAAAACCGAAGATACTTGCATTAGACGAGGCAACGAGTCATCTCGATGTAGATAACGAACAAAAAGTGAATCAAGTGCTGCAGCAACAAAAACTAATGCGTATCATGATAGCTCATCGTAAAGAAACAATTGATTCGGCCGATCGTGTAGTAACTTTGAGTGAAGGAAAGTTAATCGAAACGCGTGCAGTTTATATAAAGCCGGTAGATGTCAGCAGTGATGGGTGCGCGCTGAGCCAGGATCAGATATGCCATTCCATGGTTGCATAAAAATTCAGTCCGTGAACTGTATGGAGCTGCCGATGCGCTAGAGGAACACGCATCGGCCTATCGCTTTATCGCTTTTCCTTATTAATCACTTGCAGCAGCTTGAACGCTTCATGCTCGATCGCCGGCTCGGCATCTGCCAGTTCCTTGCTTGCCTTGACATACGCGGGGCGCTTGCGCTCCTTCTTTTCTTCCGGCGCTACTGCCGCCGTCATGCCCGCCATGATGAGCTGCGCACCGGAGTTGTACTTCTTGTAGATGACCTGCTTGCCGTAAGCGGTGTTATAGAAACGGGTCATCTCGATAGCGGTGTCCACGGAAATCGCGCTCGTCAGCGTAGGCGCCAGGCGCTGGTACACCTCTGCCGGCGGCGTTTTGTCGAGCTTGGCGAACACGGCCTGCTTCTGTGCTTCGGTAGGGTAGCGGCTACGTGCGGCGACGCCTTTCAAGACTTTTTCAATCTGCATCGCGCCCAGCAGATCCTGCACGGCCTTGACATGGGCCGGATTGGCTGCCGTCGCTTGCGCTGCAGGCACCGTGGTGGCGGCAAAGGCGGGGGCGGTGAAGACTAGCGATAAACCCAGTACGGCTTGGACTGCAAACTTCATAAATTCCCTTCGGATGAGGAGCTAAGCACCATAAGTACGTGCATGAATAAAAAATTCCGCGAGGCCAGAGTGCGTGTAGCCACAAGACGACAGGCTGTTTCCGGACAATGGCGTTAAGGGATGCAACTATAGCGCAATTGATAACTAGTGTCAGTTGAAGTTCGACCTGCTTGCTATCAGATATGGCAGCGTCTCCTCACAGTCCGAAGGTGATAATTGGATAGTATTGCCTCAATGAAAATGCCATACTATCCAGCATCATGTTTAGTCGAGTCCGGACCATTAATGAAGCTGTTCTCCACGGTAAGCCCAGTCGTATTTGGCGATAGAGGGGGAGGCTGGCCGCGTCAGGCCGTGTTCCGTATTGCATGCGTCGTATTGCTGCATCTGGGGCTGCTTTGGATGTTCACCCGGCCGTCGCAGATACCCGCAGTGCCCGACAATCGGGTGTGGCTACAACTGCTGCAGCCAACACCGTCCGTATTTATTCCCAGGAAGATCGTCGTTGAGCCCAAGCTTGATCCACGCCCGGAGCCCAGGCTAGTTCCTCAGCATACGCCAGCGCCTTCCATCGCCACACCGCAGCCAGCCAGCCCGGTTGTTCCACCTTCCGCCCAGACGGCGCCAGCGGTGATAGCGGACAGCCCTGAAGAGCGTGCGCTGCTTGCGCAGCCAGCAGCCAGTACGCCGCCTGCCGACATGCTGCAGCGGGCTTTGAAGGCAGTTGGCGCGATAGACCGTCAGTTGCGTGCGGAACATAAACAAGAATTTACCGCGCCACCAGACACCGCCAGTTCGCGCCTGGCCAGAGGATTTGCAGAGGCGCATGCGGCAGTGGGCCCCAAGTGGAACGAGGCTGCCCGCATCGAGTTGTTCAGTGCCCCCAACGACCCCAAGCGCATCTACCGTGTGACAACGGCAATGGGCGAGTATTGTGTGTTTTTTGCTGACAAGGCCAGTATTGCCGAGAACGGTTCCGCCAAGGCGGGGTGGGCCGGGTTTGGTCAGGCTAGCATGTCGAAGTGTCCGATAAAGTTTTGATGGGCTTATAGCGATGGAATTTGCTGGTGCCGCTTGAATCCCCCCAATCCCACGGCTGCACCGGTCAGTAGCAATGCCACGGCAGTGTATAGGGCCAGATGCATGCCATGCATGAATAGCGTTGTTTCCCCCTGCCTGACAAAAAATCCGAAGACGGCCACGCCGATCACGCCACCCACCTGGCGCGCGGCGTTCAACAGGCCCGATGCAATACCGGCCTGCGTATTGGGAACGGCCGCCAGGGTTGCATGGGTGATGGTCGGTATCGTCAGCGCAATGCCGCTGCCGGCCAGCAGCATGGGCAAGACCAGTGGCAAATAGGACTGTGCCGCCAGCGCCGGCAGCATCAGCAGATAGCCGATGGCAGAGATCAGCAGGCCGGTAACGGCCAGCCAGCGTGTGCCGATACGGCTGACCAGCCTGCCAGCAATAATGTTCATCACCATCAGGATGGCCATCATCGGTAGAAAAGCCAGGCCGGTCTGCTGCGGTGTCCTATGCTGCACCGATTGAAAGAACAGGCTGAAGCTAAATACCATGCCGTAAAACACCAGGTTGACGATCAATCCGATCACGGTTGCGCTGCTGACTGCCGCATCGTGGAACAATGCCAGTGGCAGCATCGGCGAGGGATGGCGTGCCTCCAGCCAGATAAACAGGCTGCCAAGCAGGATCGACAGCAGCAGTGCCCCCACAATAACCGGGCTTTGCCAGCCGAGGCTGCTCGCTTGCGTCAAGGCAAACGTGAATGTTGCCAGGGTGAGCGCTCCCGTCATTTGGCCGGGCATATCCAGGCTGCGGCCGGCTTGGGTGGGCGAGGCTGGCGCATAACGGTAGGTCATCCACAAGCCGATCAGGCCGACCGGCAGGTTGATCAAAAATATGCTGCGCCAGCCCAGCGCGCTGATCAACAGGCCGCCGATGACCGGTCCGGCAGCCAGGGCGATGCCGCCGCCGGCGCCCCACCAGCCTATCGCCCGGCTGCGCTGCTGGTCGTCGTGAAACGCCTGCCTTAAGAGCGACAGGGAGTTGGGCACCAGCAGTGCCGCGCCCAGTCCTTGAACCAGGCGCCAGGCTATCAGCGAGGGCAGGCCCGATGCGGCGCCGCAGCCCACCGATGCCAGCGTGAAGATCGCAAAACCGGCCATGAAGACGCGCTTCGCGCCCAGGCGATCGCCCAGCGCGCCGGCCATCAATAATAATGCCGCGAAGACCAGCGCATAGGCATTGACGACCCATTGCAGGCCGGTCAGGTCGGCATGGAAGGCGGTACGCAGGGCTTCCAGCGCAACGTTGACGACACTGACGTCGATCAAGACAAGTACGAAGCCGAGGCAGGTGGCGATCTGGATAAAACGGGGATGATAGGGAGATGGCTTGAACATGGTGACCTCTATGGAATATGGGTCACAGTGTAAGAATATTTGATCTGTGCGAATATTCCCTATATTTGCATAGCAAACTGGAGAAAACGCACAGATGTTTGACTGGGAAAACCTCCGCTGCTTTTTTGCCGTTGCACAGGCCGGTAGCCTGTCTGCTGCCGCGCGCGTGCTGAAGGTCGATCACGCTACTGTCAGCCGCCGCCTAGGTGCGCTTGAGGCGGAGCTTCAGGTGCGTCTGGTGGATCGACTGCCACGCTCATGCCAGCTGACTGTGCTGGGGCAAAGAATCTACATCATCGCCAAGGAGATGGACGCGGCCGCCTTTGCCGTAGAGCGGGTGGCGCGTGCAGAACAGGCTCCCATGGTGGGCAAGGTGACGCTCAGCGTGCCTCCCGTGCTGGCCAACAATTTCTTTGCAAAACAACTGCCTGCCTTCAGGCGCCTGCACCCGGACATACAGCTATCGCTCGCCAGCCAGGCGCAAAGCGTGTCGCTTAACAGGCGCGAAGCCGATATCGCCGTGCGCCTGTTTCGGCCGACCGAACCGGGTAATGTGGTGCGCAAACTGGGCAGCATGCCATTTGCCCTGTATGCCAGCCGGAACTACCCGTATCTGGACGAGCCAGCGAACTGGGAATTCATCGGTTTCGATGCCCAATTCGCCGACATGCCCAACCAGAAATGGCTGCTCGCGGCCATTGGAAAACGCAAGATAGTCTGCGAGGTCAGCGACATCACCACCCAGCACGTCGCCGTTCGCACAGGAATAGGCGTGGCGAACTTGCCGACGTTTATCGGGGACAGCGACCCTGAGCTGCAACGCTTGCCGTTCGATGGCGAGGCATTCTTCAGGGATATCTGGCTGGTGGTGCATGTTGATTTGCGGCATGCACCGTTGCTGAGGGCGGTGATCGAGTTTGTGGCGGAGGTGGTGGAAGGGGAGTTTGGGGCAGGGGATTTGACACCCCGCGCGCCTGATGGCCAATCCTAAGATTCAGCAACGTGGACGCTGGCCTTGATATGCTTGAGGTGGGCCACGATGGTGAACGTCATCACCACCAGCAGCGACCATGAACTCCACTTGCTGACATGCACCGCCGACCAGGCGCCTAGCTGGTTTGGATAGCGCCATACACCCCAGAAGGTGCTGATGTTTTCGGCCAGCCAGATAAAGAAACCGACCAGCACGAAACCGAGCAGCAAAGGCATGCTGCGGTCGCGGTCCAGCGGGCGAAATACCACGCTAGTGCGCGCGTACAAGCCCAACGCGCAGGCAGCCAGATACCAGCGATAGTCGCCGATGTAGTGATGGGTAAAGAAGTTGGCGTAGATCAGCAGCGCAATCAGCACGCCCATCCAGTACGGCGGATGGTGACGAATCCGCATATCGAGCAGGCGCCAGGTCTGGATGATGTAGCTGCCCACGGCCGCATACATAAAGCCGGAGAACAGGGGCACGCCGAACACCTTGCTGTAGGCAAAATCGGGATAGCTCCACGACTGTATCGTTCCCGACACCTTGAACACCTCCAGCGCGAAACCGACCGCATGAAACAGGCTGATGGCTTTCAACTCATCCCAGGTTTCCAGTCCGCTCCACACCATCGCCGCCTGTATCGCCAGCGCCACCAGCAACAGCACGTCATAGCGCGGCAAGCCAAACAGGCCGGCACGCGGCACCAGGAACACCGCAGAAAAAAACAGACCCACGAACAGGCAGGCTCGCGCCTCCTTGATGCCGAAGTAGAGAAATTCGGCCAGGAAGCGGGGTAAGCCGCGCAGGCGGTGGCGGGGTGTGGTGTTTAAGAGGTGGGTGTCTAGGGCGGTGAGCATGGGGGGGACTTAGCGGCAGGGTGCTACTTAATGAAGGTTAGCAAAGTTTCTTCTTGGTGTCGTAGTCTATGCATTCATTTTCATAGCGCTCGTCGACCTCTTTCAGGAATCTATCACGGCCACGATTGAGTTTGGAAACCGATAACTCTAGCTCTTCCTCTGGCGTGACTAAGCCGACGTCGGCTTTCAGAGTCTGGTGGTCGGCGGATATTGTATAGCCAATATCACAGTATTTATCGTCATCAAGGCGATGCGAACCTATCCAGTAGCAAATGCCGACGCTCGATGGCTTGCCATCGTGCTGGTAGAAGATGTCAAAGCCCGCCAGTTTGAATTTCCTTGGGCGCATCTTTTCTGCGTGCTGTAGTACTTGTAAGACGGTTGCGCCGTCATCTGTTTTCTGGCTCTGCGCAGCTTTGATAAGGCGTTTTTCCTCGCCCGGTGAAAGTGGCTGGGCTTTGAATTCTGTTGGGGGTTCGATTGCAGTTGGTGGCGGTGCCTGGGCAGGCGTGGGTGCGGGTGCTGCAGGTACTTCGGTAGGGGCTGCAGGGGCTGGTTCGGGGTCTTGGGAGCAAGCGGTTAGGGTGACTAGGGTGAAGACCAGGGTAGGGAAGCGCATATTAGGAAGTGTTGTTAATTAATTATCATTATAAGGGCGAAGCTGGGGGACGGGAGAGGTTGAGCTGCACATTGGACAGCGACAGGCGCGGTTCCCAGCGGCGCAGCGCAAAGGCGGTGGCGGCGTAGATGCGCAGTTGCGTGGCCTCGCTCAAAGGCTGGTCGATCAGTTCGGGTACTTCCGAACCGTAGCGGCGGCGCCGGATACGCGAGCCGATAGGCGTCGTGAGAATGTCGGCTATCGATTGGCGCAAGTGGGCCAGGCCCGTCAGGCTGCGCCCGGTGCTGGCGTTCATGCCCATCATGATTGTGGCCCGCCCGACTTGTCGCCACCGGCCTTGACGCCGCCGTGCGTGTGTTTGGCCAGGCTGATGTCGCCAGCCAGCACGTCGCCGCTAGCCTTGACGCTGCCCTTGACGGTAGCACCCTGCATGACGATCAGATTTTTCATGACGGTCAAATCGCCCGTGCAGATGGTGCTGGGCGCGTTCGACGTGACCTTGTCGGCCGTGATGGTGGCGGTGCCGCCTGGCAGGGTGGCAGTCAGTTCGTGGGACGCATGGTCGTATTGCACCACGGCGCCGTCAGGGTAATAGGTGGTGTGGATGGTGTCGCTGGTTTCGGGCGCGTCAAATTCCTTGGAGTACAGCGCCGGCACGATGGTGCCGCGCGTCAGGTCGCCGCCTGGCGACAGCACTATCACCTGTTCGCCCACGGTAGGCGCTGACCAGGTGCGTGTGCTACCGGCGCGCGGCGTTGCCCATTTCAGCCATTCAGTAGTGAGATTCGGCCCGAGCTGGACGCGCGCCTTTGCGCCATCGACCTCGGCAATGGTGCCCAGGCGGATCAGGTTTTGCAGCAAGCGGAGGATGTCGGACAGGTCGGCGTTCATGCATGGCATGTTGCCGAAGTCCGCGTGGGGATGCACGCGGGGGCGGGTTGATATGGGGCTTAGTTGTCTAGAGTCGTGTGATTATGTACCATCTCGTCACTGGCCGCTCTTCAAAGCCAGATACGTTTTGCGTACACTGTCAGACAACCTCAATCAGCAGCCTTCACATGACCCAAGCCTTGCATAGCCGCGC
>NZ_JACHCI010000004.1 GCF_014200675.1 Janthinobacterium saanense
CCGCCCCCGTTGGTATCGGCAGCGTTATGCTGCACTAGGTTGGACCATTGGCAGGCAGGACGGTTCGGCAAAGATGAAGATCAGCGCTAATCAACTAAAAGTATGGCCGCAGCGTGGATGCCGCATTTGCCGGCGTCTTTTTGTGTGGCTGTTCCACCAGACAGGGCAGTCGTTTTCCCCAAGTCACTGACACCGTCGGTGGGGTGCACGATCCGATCGTTGAGTCATCATATCGCGCTTCTACCACCCAGGACGGTGATTGCGCCGGAATGGATATGGTCGACGACGGAGCGCGCGTCGTCAGATCGCCGCGATCCGCAGCTGCCATATGATGTCCGGCTGCTGCTCGTGCCTTTTCCATTTACGGTGGATGGCAATTGCTTCCGCTTGAGTTCTCCCCGTACGCCATTTGGAACAGGCCACAAAATGGCCGCCTACTTTCGTCTCGACCAGCTCTGGTTGCAATATGCGGGCGAGCGTTTGACGGGTGGGCAATTGGCTGATGGTTTGATCATTCCACTGATCAAACAGGCTTACACCCATTCCGGGCAAATGCCTGATGGTGTCGTCCTGCCGGAATGTGCCTTGACCTCCGAAATCGCCATGGAGCTGGTCGAGACGCTGAAAGCGAGGGGGATCAAAATCGAGTTCCTGATTACTGGCGTACTCGACAATAATCCAGGAAGTAAAGCCAGCTACAATCGCGCGCAGACGTTTGTCCTGCGGAAGGGAGAAGGTGCCGTGAAGCGCGAACAAAACAAGCACCACCGCTGGCGGCTTGACCGCCATCAAACCGAAACCTATGCCCTGGACTTTGACGACGATGATGACAACGATCAATGGTGGGAAGATATCGACGTCGGACATCGCCAGCTGCCCTTTTTTGGCTTACGCAAAGACATGTCTGTGACGACGCTCATTTGTGAAGACCTGGCACGCGCCGATCCCGCCATGAGTCTGATTCGTGCCGTTGGTCCGAATCTGGTCATTGCATTGTTGATGGATGGCCCCCAATTGGAAACTCGCTGGCCCGGCCGCTACGCGACGGTCCTGGCTGACGATCCTGGTTCGGCGGTACTGAGCTTTACCTGTTCGGCCATGGTGGACCGTTCCAACTGGCGCCAGGCGAGGCCGGCGCGAACGATAGGCTTGATGCGTGATGCAAGTGGACGCACCCAGGAGATTCCACTTCCCCAAGACGCCCTGGGTGTATTATTGACCTTGGAATCGGTAAAAAAACATCAGACAACGCTGGATAATCGTTCGGATAAGGGAATTTCCCGCGAATTGAAACTTCGTCATATGTTGCCGTTGTTTCTAGCTAAAAAGCCGGTTTGGATATAGAGGAGCATGATCATGACCAAGAAAGTAGTCAATTTCAATCTCGGTAGCCGGGGGTTGACTGCGGAAGAGGTGCTTGTGGTTGACAATGCGAAGAAGCTCTTCTTGACCAGTCTTGAGCGCCACCGTCAAGACATCGTTGGCCACGCGGCCTTTGCTTCCAGGTCTGCCGCAACTGCGGTGGCGAAAGCGGCCGCCAAGCCCGCAGCAAAATCTGCGCCTGCAGGTAGTGCTGCCTGGACATCTGGCAAAATTGCATCAGCGATCCGGAAGTATTGATATGGTATGCGGCCGCCCACTTCTCAGGTGCTGGCTGGACCTGATCTGATAGTCAAGGGCAGTGGTATAGGCGAGTGAGTGCAAGCAAGTCTGGTTGCATGGCACAATGCGTCATCCGCACGCCTAGTGCTACTTATCCAGGACTTCCATGACACGCGCCATACTCGACGAAACCCAGATCCATCCCGCCGCCCGTCCATTGATCGGCAGCAAGCACGCGGACATCGTGCGCGAAGTGCAGGCGGCGATTGCTGCGCATCAGGTGGTGGTGGTCGGCATGTCGCTCAATCCCTACCCGCGCAAGGCGCGCAAGATCCTCGACGTGCTGGGCACGCCGTATCACTATTTGCAATACGGTAGCTATCTGAACCAGTGGCATCGCCGCAACGCCCTCAAGATGTGGTCGGGCTGGCCGACTTTCCCGATGGTGTTCGTCAACGGCGTGCTGGTGGGCGGCGCCAGCGAGCTGCAAACGCTGGTGGAAAATGGCGAGTTCAGCACGATGCTGGCCAAGAAGGTAAAGCAATTCTAAGCAGAACTTGCTTATTCCCCAGGCCGCCAGGGTGACTTGTGCGTGCGCAGCGGGTCCAGCAGGCTGCGCAAATCGTTGTGGTCGAGTTCGTACATGAGCGCGATCAGGCCGCCCAGTTCGCCCGAGGGGAAACCCTCGCGCGCGAACCAGCCCAGGTAGTGCCCGGGCAGGTCGGCCAGCAGCCTTCCTTTGTATTTTCCATAAGGCATTTCGCGCGCGACCAGCAGCGCCAGTTTTTCTGAATTCATGGTGGAGATTCCGTCGTGATGTGGACAGTGTAGCAGAGTGCTTAATTGTTGATTCTGGCGCAACTATCATCTGCCTGGTGAGGTATTTTTCGAAACAAAGAAAACCCCGATACTGCATGACATTATCTTTATCGGAGTCTGTCATGCCTATTGCCTTGCTCGCGCTGACCATCAGCGCATTTGCCATCGGAACCACCGAGTTTGTCATCGTCGGGCTCTTGCCCACCATCGCCGCCGACCTGGGCGTGAACCTGCCGTCGGCCGGCTTGCTGGTCAGCCTGTATGCCTTGGGCGTGGCCATCGGCGCGCCAGTCTTGACCGCATTGACGGGCAAGCTGCCCCGCAAGACCTTGCTGTTGTCGCTGATGGTGCTGTTCACCCTGGGTAATTTGCTGGCCTGGAAGGCGCCCAGCTATGAATCCCTGATCATCGCCCGCATCCTGACGGGCCTGGCGCATGGCGTCTTCTTTTCCATCGGTTCCACCATCGCCACGTCGCTAGTGCCCAAGGACAAGGCGGCCAGCGCGATCGCCATCATGTTTACCGGTTTGACCGTGGCGCTGGTAACAGGCGTGCCGCTGGGCACTTTCATTGGCCAGCATTTCGGCTGGCGCGAAACTTTCCTGGCTGTCTCGGCGCTGGGCCTGGTCGCCTTTGTCGGCAGCCTGCTGTATGTGCCTGCTAACATTGAGCACAGCAAACCGGCATCGCTGTTGCAGCAGGTGCAGGTACTGGCGCAGCCGCGTTTGCTATTGGTGTACGCCATGACGGCGGTGGGCTACGGCGGTTCCTTCATCGCCTTTACCTATCTGGCGCCGATATTGCAGCAGGTATCGGGTTTCGGCGCCAGCGCCGTGGGCCTGGTGATGCTGGTGTATGGCGTGTCGGTCGCGTTCGGCAATATCTGGGGCGGCAAGCTGGCCGACAAGCGGGGACCTGTCAGCGCCCTGAAGTTGATCTTTCTGCTGCTGGCGCTGGTATTGCTGGTGCTGACCTTTACCGCGCCGTATCCGTGGCTGGTGGTAGCTACCGTGCTGCTGTGGGGCGCTGTTGCCTTCGGTAACGTGGCTGGCTTGCAAGTGTATGTGGTGCGGCAAGCCGAACACTTCACGCCGCGCGCCGTCGACGTGGCCTCGGGCCTGAACATTGCCGCCTTTAACCTGGGGATTGCCGGCGGCGCCTGGGGCGGCGGTCTGATCGTCGAACACCTGGGTCTGGTTCATACCGGCTGGATCGGCGCGCTGGTAGTGCTGGGGGCGTTCGGTTTGACGGCCTTGAGCGGCAGGCTGGACCGTTTGAATCCGATACCGGTACGGGCAGGCGGCGAGAAGTCGATCCATGCGGCAGGGCATTAGCCTGCAAACTGAACTTCCCCTGCCTGGACCGCGCTTTATTGTTTTGGTGTTGCTTGTTGCTCGACCTGGATGGTGACAACCACCATACGTTTCATGGCGGCGCCTGGCTTCCACGGCGGGTTGATGACGGTGATGTCGCGCACGCCCAGCAGGGCGAAGTCTTCCAGCGTATAGGTCCAGCCTGCCGTATCCGGATTCTGCTTGAGCAAAGACGCATATTGCTCAGCCTGGCCTAGCGAGCTGATGTCTGTGCGTACACCGAGCTGCTGCAAATAGTGCGCTTCACGCTGGCCGTCTGCGAGGCTCGTTTTATGGATATCGTCCATGAGTGCTTTCTGTTCGACGGGACTCATGGCGTCGTACATTTTTTGTGTAGCCTCATCGAATGCCAGATGTTTGGGATCGCCAGATCCGCCGTGGTAGCCGATCACGGCAAAGTTGCTGACGATCTTGTGTATTCCTGCAGGAAAGACGTAATTGGCACAGGAGGAAAAGCAGAACTCCAGTACTTGCACATCCAGTTTGTGCTCGCGTACCCAGTTGCCCAGTTGCATGCCGGTGTAGACCTCGCCACCAGGGCTGCGTATCGACAGTACGGTGGGTTTGATTGGCAAGGAATCATACAGGGCGAACAGGCGCTGATTGGCTGCCTCATCGAGCAGGCCCACATATTCCAGCTGGCCATTGCTTAGAAAAACCTGTGTCGTTTCTTTTTCAGCCGCAGCAGCACTGGACAGTGCCACGAAAGAGTAAACCAGTGCCAGCAGGGAGTGGTGCAAAGTCAATGAGGTCAGGGAGCGCATCGGGAAGCAAGGAGTCGGTGTCCTGAAACAGTAACAAACTTTCACTATGTTGTCGACTGGAAATGGTTGCTATGATCAGCTGTCTGCCTTTGCTGTACTATTGCTACCCCTGTCCATCCCTTGCCGCCCATCCCCATGTCGCCGACCATCCTGTTTGCCGTCGTTCTCGCGTATTTTTTGATACTGCTGGGTGTCGCCTGGTCCACCTCGCGCCATGCGACGAATGACAGTTTTTTTATCGGCAACAAGAACAGCCACTGGATGCTGGTGGCGTTTGGCATGGTGGGCACCACCTTGACGGGCGTGACCTTCATCAGCGTGCCGGGCGCCGTGGGGCGCGATGGTTTTGGCTATATCCAGCTGATGATAGGTTATGTGCTGGGTTATCTGGTCATTACCTTTATCTTGCTGCCGCTGTATTACCGGCTGCAGCTGACCTCCATTTACCGCTACCTGGAATTGCGTTTGGGGCGCCGTTCCTACCAGAGCGGGGCGGCGTTTTTCATCTTGTCGCGTCTGCTGGGCGCCACGGCGCGGCTGTATCTGGTGGTCAATATTTTGCAGGCAACCATACTCGACAGCTTCGGCGTGCCATTCTGGCTTACCGCCCTGGTGGTGCTAGTGCTGATCTTGCTCTACACCTATGAAGGCGGCGTGAAAACCATCGTCTGGACCGATACCCTGCAAACGGCGTGCATGCTGGCGGGGCTGCTCATCTGCGTGGTGTTTTTGCTGCACGCCATGGATATGTCCGTGATCGACAGCCTCGAGCGCATGCGCTCGCAGGGCCTGGCGCGCATCTTCACCCTGGACCCGGACAGCCCCGCCTATGTGTGGAAACACATCGTGGCAGGCATCTTCATCACGGTGGCCATGACGGGCATGGACCAGGAGATGATGCAAAAGAATATCTCGGTGCGCACCTTGCGCGATTCGCAAAAGAATATGCTGAGCCTGACCGTGGTGCTGACGTGTGTGCTGCTGCTGTTTTTGTTCCTGGGCGGCTTGCTGCACCTGTATGCGCCGGTCGCTGGCGTGACGGCGACGGGTGATAAATTGTTCCCGGCGGTAGTGCTGGGCCACTTCCCGGCTGCGGTGCAACTGATCTTTTTCATTGCGCTGATCTCGGCCCTGTTCCCCAGCGTGGATGGGGCGCTGACGGCGCTGACGTCCACCTTTTGCATCGATATCCTGGGCCTGCAGCGGCGTGCCGATCTGACGCCGGCGCAGCAGATGCGCTGGCGCCGCCGCGTGCACTTGGGCTTTGCCGCGCTGTTCCTGGTCTTGATCATGGCCTTCAAATGGGTCGATAGCCCCAGCATGATAGGCGTGATCCTGAAACTGGCCAGTTATACCTATGGCCCTTTGCTGGGCCTGTTTGCCTTTGGCTTGTTGACGCGTCGTGGCGTGCGCGACCGCTGGGTGCCGCTGGTGGCGGTGGCGGGGCCGCTGCTGTGCGCGCTGATTGAGCAAGCGCAAACGCAGCTCTTCGCCCACTACCGCATCGGCCTGGAACTGCTGATACTCAATGGCGCCCTGGTCATGGCCGGATTGTTGCTGATTTCCACCCCCGCACCTTCCGGCGTAAAGGACTTGTAAAAACATTACTTTGGTCCGGTTTTCAGTTATATTGGTTTCCTTTGGGTTTAACCTTATGGAGCATCGATGTCACTTAATCCGTTCCCGGCCCTGCGCCGTGGCTTTGGCGTATTCTGGCGCACCCTGGACGCCACGCGCCGCGTCGTCTTCAACCTGATCTTTTTGCTGATCCTGATCGCCATCCTGGTGGCGATCTTTGGCGGTGGCGTCAAGCCGCTGAAGGAAAAGACCACCCTGGTGCTCGACCTGCAAGGCCCGCTGGTGGAAGAAACGCCGGGCGGCGTGCGCGAAGCGGTGCTGGCCAATGTCAGCGGCGACGCCAAGAAGAGCGTGCAGCTGCGCGACGTGCTGGCGGTGCTCGATTCGGCCAGCAAGGATAGCGACATCGGCTCCATGGTCCTGATGCTGGACGATTTGCAGAGCGGCGGCCTGGCTTCCTTGCGCGAAGTGGCGGCCGGTGTGGAACGCTTCCGCGCCAGCGGCAAGAAGGTCGTCGCCTGGGGCGCCAGCTACAACCAGCGCCAGTACCTGGTGGCCGCCAGTGCCAATGAAGTCTATGTGCACCCGATGGGCGGCGTGATGCTCGAAGGTTTTGGCCGCTACCGCAATTACTACCGCGATGCGCTCGACAAGGTCGGCGTGACGGTCAACCTGCTGAAAGTGGGCACCTACAAGAGCGCCGCCGAACCGTTCATCGCCAACGGCCCGTCCGAAGCGGCCGCCGAAGCAGACCGCTATCTGAATAACGGCCTGTGGACCACCTACACGAACGACGTGGAAAAGGCCCGCAAACTGCCGGCCGGCGCCATCATGCAATCGATTAATGACTTGCCGGCCTTGCTGACAGCGGCCGGCGGCGACCTGGCGAAACTGTCCGTCAACGCCAAGCTGGTCGACGGCCTGAAGACGCGCGATGAACTGCGCACCCTGATGATGGAGCGCGGCGTCAAGAATGCCGACGGCAACAACTTCCGCCAGATTTCCTATGGCGACTACCTGGCGCGCTTGCGCCCCAGCCATCTGGGCGACGCCGTCGGCGTGGTCATCGCCTCCGGTGAAATCGGCGATGGCGTGGCCTCGCCGGGCGCCATCGGTGGCCTGTCCACCTCGCGTCTGATCCGCCAGGCGCGCGAAGACAAGCAAATCAAGGCAGTGGTCTTGCGCATCGATTCGCCGGGCGGCAGCGCCTTCGGTTCGGAGCTGATACGCCGCGAGCTGGAATTGACACGCGCCGCCGGCAAGCCGGTGGTCGTTTCGATGGGCAACGTGGCCGCGTCGGGCGGTTACTGGATCAGCACCTCGTCCGATGAAGTGATTGCCGACGCGGCCACCATCACCGGTTCGATCGGCGTGTTCGCAATCTTGCCGACGGCCGACAAGGTCATCGAAAAGCTGGGCATCCACACGGCCGGCTCGCCGACCACCTGGCTGGCCGATTCGGGCAATCCATTGCGTCCGCTCGACCCCCGTTTCGCGCAAGTGATACAGGGTTCGATCAATCACGTGTATGGCGATTTCCTCGGCCTGGTCGCCAAGGCGCGCAAGACCACGCCGGAAAAAGTCAATGAAGTGGCGCAGGGCCGCGTCTGGACCGGCTTGCAAGCCAAGGACCGCAACCTGGTCGACCGCATCGGCAGCTATGGCGATGCGCTGGCCTCGGCCGCCAAGCTGGCCAAGCTGAGCCCCGGCTATCGCGTGGCCTACCTGGAGCAGGAAAGCTCGAACGTCGACCGCCTGATCGGCATGTTCGGTGCCAAGGCGATGGCAACACTGGGTCTGGGCGAACACGTGAAACTGGGCCTGGCCAGCACCGGCCTGCCGACCGACGCCGCGCTGGGCATTGCCAATGACTTCGGCTGGCTGTCCAGCCTGACGCGCGAGCACAAGCCTTTCATGGCGCTGACGCACTGCCTGTGCACGGTGCCGCTGGACGGTAAATAAAAGAGCGGAATAAAAGAGCAGGACGGGCCGGCCGATGCCGGTTCCATCGTTTGTTAAACAGGCCGGCTTTGTCCGGCTTGTTTTGTTCATGGACCACTGATATGCCGCCAAATATCCGCTGGTCAAGGCCGCTGGCGGGAAAATTGTAGCGAGTTTGTATCTGCCTGCCAGTCGCCTGAAACGACCGCCCGCTGCGGCTTGAACCCTTGCAAGCCTGATTTTTCCGCTGTTTCCCCTGCCAGCTGTGCATGCACGTCCATCGCTGTCGCTATGGCGCTTGCTGTTGCGTGCATAAAATGTTTCAGGTAGAAATGAAATGGATACATGACTATGCTAGAGTCCTCGCAGCATGGGGAAAACGCTGTTTTTTCAGCTGATTTTCAGCTCTTGATTTTCTCTCGATTGCGTAAAAACAAACAAAAACGTTCAACCGGCCCGAGTGCGCACAGACCTCGGCCGGCGCCACACAATCGCCGTGCCAGCGGCCTATAAAGGATAGCGATGGATTCGCAGACAGCAGCAAATACCCCACGGCGCAGCCGCCGTTCGAAGATTGTCGGTAGCGTCATCGCGCTGGCCGTGATGGGCGCCCTGGGAGGCGGCGCCTGGTATCTGACACACTCCGGTCTCAGCGCGCAAGGCGGGCCGGGCATGGGTGGCCCCGGCGGTCCGGGCGGCCCCGGTGGGCGACGCGGCGGTCCATCGACCACGGTCGGCGTGGCCACTGCCGTGAAGTCCGATTTGCCCGTGACGCTCGATGCGCTGGGCACCGTGACGGCGGCGGCGACTGTCACCGTGCGCCCGCAAGTGTCGGGCATCCTGAAGGAGCTGCGCTTCAAGGAAGGCGCCATGGTCAAGGCCGGCGATGTGGTGGCCCTGATCGATCCAGCCCAGTTTGAAATGGCCCTGATGCAGGCCAAGGGCCAGCGTTTGCGCGATGAAGCGCAGCTGGACAATGCACGCCTGACCCTGAAACGCTATGAAACCCTGCTGACCCAGGATTCGATCGCGCGCCAGGACGTCGATACCCAGGCGGCGCTGGTCAAGCAGCTTGAAGGCACGGTGCTGACCGACCGCGCAGCCGAAGGCACGGCCAAGCTCAATCTCGATTACACCAAAGTGGTGTCGCCGATCAGCGGCCGCGCAGGCTTGAAAGTGGTCGATATCGGCAACCTGGTCAGCACTAGCGATGTGGGCGGCGTGGTCGTCATCACGCAGCTCTCGCCGATCGACGTCGTATTCTCGGTACCGCAAGATAAAGTGCAGACCATCCAGGAACGCCAGGCGCAAAAAGTGGCGCTGTCGGCGCTGGCGCTGGACCGCACGCGCACGATTACCCTGGATAAGGGCAGTTTGAGTGCGCTTGACAACCAGGTTGACGTACAGACCGGCACCGTGCGCGCCAAGGCCCGCTACACGAATGACAAGATGGCCCTGTTCCCCAGCCAGTTCGTCAATGTGCGCCTGGAACTCGGTAATATCACGGGCGCCGTGCTGGTGCCTGTCACGGCCTTGCGCCACAGCAATACCGGCGACTTCGTCTACGTGCTCAAGGAAGACAAGACCGTTACCGTACGCGTCGTCACGCGCGGTCAGGCCACCATCGACATGGTGGAAATCAAGGCCGGCCTGGAAGCGGGCGAGAAAGTGATTACGGAAGGCGCGGACCGCCTCAAGGAAGGTGCGAAAGTGACCTTGCCGGGCGATAAACCAGCTGGCCCTGGCGGCTGGGGCGCTCAAGGCGGTCAGCGCGGTGAGCGAGGCCAGCGTGGTGGTGCTGGCGGTGCAGCCGGTGCGGACGGCGCCAGCGGCGAACGTCACCACCGCCGCCATGATGCTGACGGTGCTGCTGCCAGTGCTTCGGCCTCCGCGCCGGCCGCATCGGCGCCGGTAGCACCGGCAGCACCAGCGCCAGCCCGTGGAGCGGGGCTATGAGTGCAGGTCTCACATTGAAAGGGCTGGCACGATGAGTCCATCCGCACCGTTTATCAAGCGCCCGGTCGCCACGGCGCTGCTGATGCTGGCCATCGTGCTGGCGGGGCTGGTGGGCTTCAAGTTCCTGCCGCTGGCGGCCTTGCCGCAAGTGGACTTCCCCACCATCCAGGTACAGACCTTGTATCCGGGCGCCAGCCCCGAAGTCATGGGGCAAACCGTGACAGCGCCGCTGGAACGCCAGTTCGGCCAGATGGCGGGTTTGCAGCGCATGAGTTCGACCAGCGCTGCCGGCGTTTCCATCATCACGCTGCAATTCACGCTGGGCCAGACGCTGGACGTGGCCGAGCAGGAAGTGCAGGCGGCCATCAACGCGGGCGGCTCGCTGCTGCCGACCGATTTGCCGGCGCCGCCAGTTTACGCCAAGATCAATCCGGCCGATGCGCCCGTGATGACCCTGGCGATTACGTCCGACACCATGCCGCTGACGCAGGTGCAAAACATCGTCAACACGCGATTGGCGCTGAAGATCAGCCAGGTGACCGGCGTGGGCCTGGTGTCGCTGTCCGGCGGCCAGCGTCCTGCGGTGCGCATCCAGGGCGATACCAAATTGCTCGCGTCGTATGGCCTGGGCCTCGACAGCCTGCGCACGGCCATTACCGCCGCCAACGTGAATAGCGCCAAGGGCAGTTTCGACGGTCCCACGCGCTCGTTTACGATCAACGCCAACGACCAGCTGGTCACGGCGCAAGACTATAAAAGCCTGATCGTCAGCTATAAAAACGGCGCACCGGTGCGCCTGTCCGATGTCGCCAACGTGGTCGACAGCGCGGAAAATACGCGTCTGGGCGCCTGGTCGGGCAAGCAGCCCGCCATCATCCTGAATGTGCAGCGCCAGCCTGGCGCCAACGTCATCAAGACGGTAGATGCCATCAAGGCGCTCTTGCCTGAACTGCAGGCGAGCCTGCCGACGGCCATGAAACTCGACGTGCTGAGCGACCGCACCACGGGCATCCGCGCTTCGGTGGAACACGTGGAAATGGAATTGCTGTTGTCGGTGCTGCTGGTGGTGCTGGTGATTTTCGCCTTCTTGCACAGCCTGCGCGCCACCGTGATCGCCAGCCTGTCCGTGCCGATCTCCTTGATCGGCGCCTGCGGCATCATGTATTTGCTGGGCTACAGCCTGAACAACCTGTCCTTGATGGCGCTGACGATCGCCACCGGCTTCGTCGTCGATGACGCCATCGTGATGATCGAAAATATCGCGCGCTACATCGAAGAGGGTGAAACGCCGATGGCCGCCGCCCTGAAAGGCGCCTCGCAGATCGGCTTTACCATCATTTCGCTGACGGTCTCGCTGATCGCCGTGCTCATCCCGCTGCTGTTCATGGGCGACGTGGTGGGACGTTTGTTCCGCGAATTTGCCATGACCCTGGCCATCACGATCCTGATTTCCGCCGTGGTCTCGCTGACCCTGGTGCCGATGATGTCGGCGCGCTGGCTGAAAAGCCACGCCGATGAAAAAGTCAGCGCCATGGGCCACCGCATCCAGGTCTTCTTTGACAAGGTCATCGCGCAGTACGACGTGGCTCTGGTCTGGGTCCTGAAACGCCAGGGCCTGACCCTGCTGGTGGCTCTGGCTACCATGGGGCTGACGGTGCTGCTGTATATCACGATTCCGAAAGGCCTGTTTCCTACCCAGGATACGGGGCAGCTGCAGGCGCGCATCGAAACGGCGCAAGCCGTGTCGTATGAACGCATGGCGGCCTTGCAGCAGGCAGCAGCGGCCGCGGTGCTGGCCGATCCGGCCGTCGATACCCTGAGTTCGCTGGTGGGCGTCGATGCCGCCAACAACACCATGCTGCACACGGGTAGCATGCTGATCAACCTGAAGCGCTCGCGCAGCGGCAGCCAGGAAGAGATCATGGAGCGCCTGCGCGAACGCGTGTCGCACGTGGCCGGCGTGACCCTGTATTTGCAACCGACGCAAGACCTGACCATCGATGCCGAGTCGGGCCCGACGCAGTACCGCGTCTCGCTCGAAGGCGCCGATACGGCCACTGTCACGCAATGGGCTGGCAAGCTGGCGGCGCGCATGCGCGAGAAATCGCAGCTGCGCAATGTCACCACCGATGCGGGTGCCACCGGTGCCGCCGTCAGCGTGGGCATAGACCGCGACAGCGCCGCGCGCATGTCGGTCACCACCTCGACTGTGGACGATGCGCTGTACAACGCCTTCGGCCAGCGCATCATCTCGACGATTTTCACGGAAACCAATCAGTACCGCGTGATTCTCGAAGCGCAGCCGGGCATCGTCACCACGCCGTCGGACCTGGGCGACCTGCAAGTGCGCACCGGTTCGGGCAAGTCCACGCCGCTGTCTGCGTTTGCCAGTATCGTGGAAAAACAGGCGCCGCTGCAAATCACCCACGTGGCGCAGTATCCGGCCACCACCATGGGCTTCGATACGGCCCACGGCGTGGCGCTCGGCAGCGCCGTCGATGCGATTCGCCAGGCAGCCAAGGATATCGCCTTGCCGCCATCGGTCAGCCTGACCTTCCTGGGCGCGGCCGGCGCCTATGAAAAATCGCTGTCGAACCAGCTGTGGCTGATTCTGGCCGCGGTGGTCTGCGTCTACATCGTGCTGGGCGTGCTGTATGAAAGCTATATCCACCCGCTGACGATTCTGTCGACCCTGCCGTCGGCCGGCGTGGGCGCCTTGCTGGCGCTGATGCTGAGCGGGCAGGACCTGGGCGTGATCGGCATCATCGGCATCATCCTCCTGATCGGTATCGTCAAGAAGAACGCCATCATGATGATCGACTTTGCCATCGAGGCCGAGCGCGACCAGGGCAAGAGCCCGCAGGAAGCGATCCACCAGGCGGCGCTGCTGCGCTTCCGTCCGATCCTGATGACGACCCTGGCAGCCTTGTTTGCTGCCGTGCCGCTGATGCTGGGCTGGGGCGAGGGCGCCGAGTTGCGCCGTCCGCTGGGCATGGCCATCTTTGGTGGCCTGATCGTCAGCCAGGTGCTGACGCTGTTTACCACGCCGGTGATTTACCTGGCCTTCGACCGCCTGGGCCGCCGCTTTGGCAGTACCACTGGCGCCAGCGTGAATCTGGATAAAACGGATGCGGGGAGCGCTGCGTGAACCTGTCTTCACCGTTCGTCAAACGGCCCATCGCCACCGTGCTGCTGACCATCGGCATCGCGCTGGCGGGCATCGGTGCGTTTTTCGTGCTGCCCGTCTCGCCGCTGCCGCAGGTTGACTACCCGACCATTTCCGTCAGCGCCAACTTGCCGGGCGCCAGTCCGGAAACCATGGCCACTTCGGTGGCCACGCCGCTGGAGCGGCGCCTGGGCGTGATCTCGGGCGTCAATGAAATGACGTCGTCGTCCAGCACCGGTTCGGCCCGCATCAGCCTGCAGTTCGACCTGACCCGCAATATCGACGCCGCCGCGCGCGAAGTGCAGGCGGCCATTTCCGCCTCGCGCGTGGACTTGCCAGCCACCTTGCGCAGCAACCCGACCTATAACAAGGCCAATCCATCGGATGCGCCCGTGATCATCCTGGCGCTGACGTCGAAAACACGTTCGCCTGGCCAGATCTACGACGCCGTGTCTAACCTGGTGCAGCAGAAGGTAGCCCAGGTCAAGGGCGTGGGCGACGTGGAGCTGGGCGGCGGCTCGCTGCCGGCCGTGCGCGTGGAACTGCTGCCGTTCCAGCTCAATCATTATTCCGTGTCGATGGACGACGTGCGGGCCGCCTTGCAGGCGACCAACGCCAATCGTCCAAAAGGAGCGATTACCGGCAATGACCGCAGCCTGCAAATCTATTCGGGCGCCAGCACGGCCTCGGGTGGACGCAGCGCGGCCGATTACCGCAGCCTGGTGGTGGCCTGGCGCGACGGCGCCGCCATCCGTCTCGACGACGTGGCCGATGTCGTCGATGGGGTGGAAAACACCAATACCCTGGGCCTGTTCAATGGCCAGCCGGCCGTGATCGTGCTGATCACGCGCCAGCCTGGCGCCAACGTGATCGCTACCGTCGACGGCGTGCGCGCACTGCTGCCGCAGCTGCAGGCGCAACTGCCGGGCGACATCAAGCTGCAGGTGGCGTCGGACAGCACCAATTCCATCCGCGCTTCCCTGCACGAGATCGAATTCACCCTGCTGATCTCCATCGTGCTGGTGGTGCTGGTGGTGAGTGCCTTTTTGCGCAGCGTGCGCGCCACCATCATCCCGGCGGTGGCGACCATCGTTTCGCTGCTCGGTACTTTCGGCGTGATGTATATGCTGGGCTTCAGCCTGAACAATCTGTCGCTGATGGCGCTCACGGTGGCCACTGGCTTTGTGGTCGATGACGCCATCGTGGTGCTGGAAAACACCCAGCGCCATATCGAGGCGGGCATGGACCGCTTCAAGGCGGCCCTGCTGGGTGCGCGCGAAGTCGGTTTTACGGTGCTGTCGATCAGCCTGTCGCTGGTGGCCGTCTTCATTCCGCTGCTGTTCATGGGTGGCCAGGTGGGGCGTCTGTTCCGCGAATTCGCCGTGACCCTGTCGGCCGCCGTGATGATTTCCCTGGTGATTTCCCTGACCACCACGCCGATGATGTGCGCCTGGCTGCTGAAGAATGACGAACAGCACAAGCAGCCGGGCAAGCTGGCGCAGTGGTTCGAGCGCGGCTTCCAGCGCATGCTGACGATCTACGAGCATTGCCTGGACTGGGCCTTGTCCAGCGCGCCGCTGGTGATGGCCATCCTGGTGTTTGTGGTGGGCTTGAACGTGTATCTGTTCGCGGCCGCACCGAAGGGCTTTTTCCCGCAGCAGGATACGGGCCAGATCAGCGGCGGCATGCGCGCCGACCAGAGCATCTCCTTCCAGGCCATGCAGGGCAAGTTGCGTGAACTGGTCAACATCATCAAGGAAGATCCGGCCGTGGCCACCGTGGTCGGGTTTACCGGCGGCGGCAGGGCAGGCGGCGGCTTCATGTTCATCGACCTGAAACCCGTGGGCCAGCGCACCGACAAGGGGCAAGCCGTGATCGCGCGCCTGCGTCCGCAACTGGCCAAGGTGACGGGCGTTTCCCTGTTCCTCAATCCGGTGCAGGATTTGCGCATGGGTGGCCGTTCATCGAACTCCACCTACCAGTACACCCTGATCAGCGATAACCAGGCCGACCTGAAAAAATGGGCGGCCAAGCTGGCCGACCAGATGAAGATGCAGCCGTCGCTGATCGACGTGGACACGGACCAGGCGGAAAATGGCGTGGAAACCTATGTCCATATCGACAAGGACCGCGCCACCGAACTGGGGGTGCAGGTGCGCGATATCGACAATGCGCTGTACAACAGCTTTGGCCAGCGCCAGGTGGCGACCATCTACGATGAGCTGAACCAGTATCACGTGATCATGGAAGTGGCGCCCCGCTACGCGCAAAGCCCGGAAGCGCTGAGCGCCGTCTACGTGCCGGCCACTGCCGCCACGGCGGGCGCCACGGTGGCCAATATCACGGCCTCGCGCGATCCGTCCAGCGGCAATGCGCTCAGTAACACCTTGACCAGCATGGTGCCGCTGTCCTCGTTCAGCCGCTTTGCCGAAAGCTCGACGGCAACCGCCGTCAACCACCAGGGCGGCGAGCTGGCGACCACGGTATCGTTCAACCTGACCGATGGCTACACCTTGAGCGATGGCCAGGCGGCCGTGGCCCAGGCGGAAGCGGAAATCGGCATGCCGGTCAATGTGCGCGGCAGTTTCCAGGGTACGGCGAAGAGCGCCCAGGACAACAACAAGGAGCAGCCGCTATTGATTTTGGCGGCCATCGTGGTGATCTACATCGTGCTGGGCATCTTGTATGAAAGCCTGGTGCATCCGGTCACCGTGCTGTCGACACTGCCGTCGGCCGGCGTGGGCGCCGTGCTGGCGCTGCTGATGTTCCGCATGGAGTTTTCCATCATCGCCCTGATCGGCGTGTTCCTGTTGATCGGCATCGTCAAGAAAAATGCTATATTGATCATCGACTTCGCGCTGGAGGCCGAGCGTTCGCGCGGCCTGACAGCGGTGGAAGCGGTGCGCGAAGCATGCTTGCTGCGTTTCCGTCCCATCCTGATGACTACCGTCGCGGCGGCGCTTGGCGCCTTGCCGCTGGCGATAGGCTTTGGCGAGGGGTCCGAGTTACGCCAGCCTTTAGGGGTCGCCATCATCGGCGGCCTGATTGCCAGCCAGTTGTTGACATTGCTGACTACCCCGGTGGTCTACATCCTGCTCGACAAACTGCGCACGCGCAGCGCAGACGAGCAGCAATTGAGCCGCATTCCAGGGCCAGATAACCCGAGCACACAATCATGATTCAAGTAAAACAAGTCAAGTCCACCGTCCCTGCACGCCGCCTGCTGGTGCTGTTCACTGCTAGCGCGCTGGCGCTGCTGGCCGGCTGCTCCGTCAGCCCCGCTTATGAGGTACCCACTGCCGCCGTGCCGCACACCTTCAAGGAAGCGGCCGGCTGGCAGCCCGCTGCGCCGGCCGATGCGCTGGAACGCGGTCCCTGGTGGACGCTGTTTGGCGACGCGCAGCTGAACCAGCTGGCCGAGAGCATCGAGATCTCGAACCAGAACGTGGCCGAGTCCATCGCCTCGTATGAGCAGGCGCGCGCGCTGGTGCGCGAACAGCGCGCCTCGTTGTTTCCTACCGTCAACTTGACGGGCAGCGGCACGCGCTCAGGTAATGGCAGCGGCAGCGGCAGCGGCAATGGCGGTGTCGGGCAGCAAAGCTTCAGCAATGTCAGCAATAATTACCGCGCCTCCATCGGCGCCAGCTGGGAACCGGATGTGTGGGGCAAGCTGCGCGCCGGCGTGACGGGCGCGGAAGCGAGCGCTGCCGCCAGCGCAGCCGACCTGGCCTCGGCGCGATTGTCGGCCCAGGGCGAGCTGGCGATCAATTATTTTTCGCTGCGCCAGACCGATGCGCAAATCGCGCTGCTCACTTCCACCCTGGACGGCTACCAGCGCGTGCTCGACATCACGCGCAACCGTTTTAATTCGGGCATCGCCGCCAAGTCCGATCTGCTGCAGGCGCAGACGCAGCTGGCCAATGCGCAGATCGACTTGTCCGCTTCGGTGCAGCAGCGGGCCCAGCTGGAACACGCGATCGCCATCTTGCTGGGCCGCGCGCCAGCTGATTTCAGCCTGGCCGTTGCGCCGTGGAATGTTGTCGTGCCAGACGTGCCGCTGGGCGTGCCCTCGACCCTGCTGGAGCGCCGTCCCGATATCGCTGCCGCCGAACGCCGCGTGGCGCTGGCCAACGAGCAGATCGGCATTGCCCGTTCCGCCTATTACCCCAGCCTGAATCTGAGCGGCTCCTATGGCGGCGCCTCCAGCAAGCTGGGCGATTTGTTCAATGCATCGAGCAGCCTGTGGTCGCTCGGCCTGTCGGCCACGCAAACCCTGTTCGATGCGGGCGCCACCAAGGCCAGCGTGGATGCGGCCAAGGCGGGCCGTGACGCAGCCGTGGCGCGCTACCGCCAGACGGTGCTGGCCGCCTTTGGCGCCGTGGAAGACCAGTTGTCGGCCACGCGCGCGCTGGCCGAGCAGCTGGAATTGCGCAAGGTGGCGTCGAGCGCCGCCGATGAGGTGGAACAGCAGATGCTGAACCGCTACAACGCTGGCCAGGTCAGCTATACGGATGTGGTGACGGCGCAAGTGACAGCGCTGTCGGCGCGCCGCTCGCTGGTGCAGGCCCAGGCGGACCGCCAGACCACGGCCGTGGCGCTGATCCAGGCGCTGGGCGGCGGCTGGCATGTGCCGCAGGCACAGTAAGCCTGGCGTCGAAGCGGATTTTTCCTGGCGCCGCCGCTGCTCTGGCTGCGGCGCCAAATTCGCGTTTTCAGCGCGCGCTTGAGTGCTAGAATGCAAGATTATCAATCTCCAGCCTTGCGGTTTTTCCGAGCCTGGTTTCTTGCAGACGATGACAAGTAGCAACAACAACCATCTCCCCGCACTCGACGCGGCTGCCGCCGCTTTCCCCGTGGTGGCGATCGGCGCGTCGGCCGGCGGGCTCGATCCGATTGTCGCCTTCCTGGCCAATGTGCCACAGGAAAGCGGCATCGCCTATGTGGTGATCCAGCATCTCGATCCTACGCAAAAAGCCATGCTGCCCGAACTGCTGCAGCGGGCCACCAGCATTCCCGTCATGGAAATCACGCATCACAGGGAAATGCTGCCGAATCACATCTACGTGATACCGTCGAATGCGGACCTGACCCTGTTCAATGGATGCTTTGTGCTCAGCGAACCGGTGCTGCTGCGCGGGCATCGTTTACCGATCAATATCTTTTTCGAGAGCCTGGCGGCCGAATGGGGCAAATTGGCCGTGGGCGTGATCTTTTCCGGCATGGGCAGCGATGGCACGCGCGGCTTGCAGGCGATCAAGCGGGCAGGCGGCCTGACCCTGGCCCAGCATCCCGATGCGGCCAAGTTCGACATGATGCCGCAAAGCGCGATTAGCGCCGGATTGGTGGACTTGATCGATTTCCCTGACAAGATGCCTGAAAAGATCATCGCCTACCTGTTGCGCAGCAGTTTTCTGCGCGCACCGGGTAGTGGGCCTAACGGGCGTAACACGCTGCAGGAAATCGTCGCACTGCTATCCGAGCATACGGGTAACAGTTTTACTGACTACAAGATCAATACGGTGCTGCGCCGCATCGAGCGGCGCATGAGCCTGCATCAAATGGGGGCGATGGAAGAGTATGTCGTGTATTTGCGCAGCAACCCTGCGGAAATCGATTTGCTGTTCAAGGAATTGCTGATCGGCGTAACGAGTTTTTTCCGCGACCAGAAGGTGTGGGAGTACCTGAAGACCGTGGCCTTGCCGCAATTGCTGGAGGCCCATCCCGATGGGCGCGCTTTCAAGGCCTGGGTACCGGCCTGCTCCACGGGCGAGGAGGCGTATTCGCTGGCGATGGTGTTTCATGAGGTGGTGGCCAGCATCAATCCGCCGTCCAAGTATAGCCTGCAGATTTTCGCCACTGACCTGTCGGGCGACGCGATCGACCGTGCGCGCCAGGGCAGGTTTCCTGAAGCGATCAGCAGCGATGTCTCGGCTGAACGCCTGGAACGCTTTTTTATGGCTGGCAAGCGTGAATACCACGTGAAAAAAGAGATACGCAATATGATCATTTTTGCGCAGCAAAATATCATTTCGGATCCGCCCTTTACCAAGCTCGATATCCTGTGCTGCCGCAATCTGCTGATTTATCTGAACGCCAAGTTGCAGCAGCGCCTGATCCCGTTATTTCATTACGCCTTGAACCGCGATGGCCTGCTCCTGTTGGGTACCGCCGATACGCCTGGCCATTTTTCCGAATTATTTGCACCGCTGATCACGTCGAGCCGGCTGTACCGCCGGCTTGA
Source organism: Janthinobacterium saanense (assembly GCF_014200675.1). Taxonomy (GTDB): domain Bacteria; phylum Pseudomonadota; class Gammaproteobacteria; order Burkholderiales; family Burkholderiaceae_D; genus Janthinobacterium. Next base: position 19,441 of record NZ_JACHCI010000004.1, read on the forward strand.
TAACCTGGCTCGTCAGCGCCTGCCCACGTATTTCCCCACCAAGGTATCATTGGTGTCGCCCCCCACACCCAGCGATACGAGAGAAGCTAGCATGCCTGGAAAGATACAATCCCATGTCGAGCAGTTATTGCTCCAGAAGTATTCACCGGCGGCAGCGCTGCTGAACCAGGATGGGGACATCTTGTACATCAATGGCCGCACGGGTGCTTTCCTGGAGCCGGCAGCCGGCAAGGCCAATTGGAATATCCATGCCATGGCGCGCGAAGGCTTGCGCTATGAATTGGCCGGCCTGATCAAGCAGGCGCTGCAAAGCGATAGCGTGGTACGCCTGAAGGGGCTGGTGGTGAAAGACCATCTTGGCCAGGCTTTGGGTGTGGATGTGAGTGCCGAGGCGCTGAGCCAGCCCGATTCCTTGCGCGGCATGGTCTTCGTGACGTTTTCCAGCACGCCGCTGGTAGCCGCGCCGCGCCGTATCCGCTCGCCCAATCCCAAGGTGCTGGAACTGGAGCAGCAGCTGACGCAGGCGCGCAATGAAATCCAGGCCGTGCGCGATGAGATGCAGACTTCGCGCGAAGAACTGAAATCGGCCAATGAGGAGTTGCAATCGACCAATGAAGAGTTGCAATCGACGAACGAGGAGCTGACCACTTCGAAGGAAGAAATGCAGTCGCTCAATGAAGAGCTCTACACGGTCAACGCCGAGCTGCAATCGAAGGTCGATGACTTGTCGCTGGTCAATAGTGACATGAAAAACCTGCTCAACAGCACGGATATCGCCACCATTTTCCTCGACAGTGCCTTGCGCATCCGCCGCTTCACGGCGCCGGCCACACAAATCTACAAGCTCATTCAAACAGATTTGCGCCGCCCCTTGAGCGATATCGTCAATGACCTTGATTACCCGGAGCTGGAAAACGATGCGCTGGAAGTCATTCGTAGCCTGGTGTTTTCTGAGAAACATGTATCGACCAAGACGGGGCGCTGGTACGACGTACGCATCATGCCGTACCGCACCATCGAAAATGTGATCGACGGCGTGATCGTGACCTTTATTAACATCACGGAATCGAAGCTGCTGGAAGCGCAGCTGCGGCAGATGCAGTCCGATTTCGTCACGGCTGGAGACGCGGGCGAGAGCGTTTCATGAACGACGCATTCGACAACGGGATCAACCCCACGAAGTTGCGAGAGCAGGCCGAGCAATTGGCCGCGGAGCAACTGGTGTCCGTGGCGTTATCGTTGTCGAATGAAGAGATGATGCGCCAGCTGCATGAGTTGCAAGTAAACCAGATCGAGCTGGAAATGCAGAATGTGGCATTGGCCGAACTGGAGCAGCTGAAAAATGCATTTGAAATCAGCCGCGACCTTTATTCCCAGCTGTATGAGCAGGCGCCCGTCAGCTATTTCTCGCTGAGCCGCAAAGGCGTGATCACGCGCGTCAACGTGGCCGCTTGCGGCTTGTTGCAGCGCGACAAGGAGCAAATGCTGGCGCGGCCTTTCGAGCAATTTATCGCGCCCCAGGCGCAAGGTGCGTTCCGGCGTTTCCTCGACGCCGTTTTCGACAGTGGCGTGCGGCAAGTGCTGGAAGCACCGCTGTTCCAGAATGCGCCTGCCGACGGTGGCGTGGTGCGCATCGAGGCCAATGTCGACCGGGCCACAGCCACCGCGCGCATGCTGGTGACGGACCTGGGCGACGGGCTGGCGCGTGACTCGGCCTTGCGGCGCGCCTTTGTGATCCTCGACACCATCCGCGAGGGCGTGATGGTGACTGATAGCAGCAACCGCATCATTTCCGTCAACCCCGCTTTTACCAGCATCACTGGCTACCTGGCCGAAGAAGCCATCGGGCGCGATCCGTCCTTCCTGGGCGGAGGCACGCATCCGCGCCAGTTTTATGCGGCCATGTGGGAAAGCCTGAAGCAGGAGGGCAGCTGGTTTGGCGAACTGGTCAATCGGCGCAAGAATGGCGAGCGCTTCGTCGAATCGCTGTCGATCACGCCGATGCGCACGCCCGATGGGGCGACTAGCCACTTTGTGGGCGTGTTTTCCGATATTACCGAGCGCAAGCTGGCCGAGGCGGCCGTACGTGAACTGCACCGCGAACTCGACCAGCGCGTGGTCGACCGTACCGCCGAGCTGGTGCGGGCCAATCAGCACTTGCAGATGGAAGTGCACCAGCGCGAACAGGCGCAAGTGGCCTTGCGCGATGCGGAACGTTTTTTTCATTCCACCATCGATTCGCTGACGGACCGCGTGCTGGTGCTCGATGAGGCGGGAGAAATCGTGCATGCCAACCAGGCGTGCATGGCGTTTACCGGACATGCCGCCAGCGAGATGCAGTATCTGCAGTTTTGCGAAACAGATACGCGCTGGCAGCGGAAGGCGGGACAGGAACTGGCCACCGGCATACGCGCCGTGATCGCCGGCCGTGCCGATAGCTTCGCGCTCGAATATGAATTCACCACGCCAGCCGGCGCGCGCTGGTCGCAGGCCAGGGTCAGCCGTTTCCTGGGAGAAGGGCCGTTGCGGGTGGTGGTGGCGCACAGCGATATCACCGAGCGCAAGCTGATGGATGGCGCGCTGCGCCAGTCGCATGCCCAGCTGCGCCAGTTGGCGCTGCACCTGGAAACGGCCAAGGAAGACGAGCGCAAGCGTATTTCACGCGATATCCACGATGAGCTGGGACAAAACCTGCTGGCCCTGCGCATCGATATTTCCATGCTCAGCGCGCGCACGGAAGGCTCGCATCCGCGCCTGCATGGCCGCGTCGGTTCCGTGCTCAGCAATGTCGACACCACCATCAAGAGCGTGCGCGGCATCATGAATGAATTGCGTCCGATGGCGCTGGACCTGGGCTTGCAGGCCGCCATCGAATGGCAGGTGGGCGATTTCCGCAAGCGCAGCGGCATTGCCTGCCAGCTGAGTATCGGCGACGAAGCGCTGTTTGCCGCCATCGGCAGCCAAGTTGAAATCGTGCTGTTCCGCATCGTGCAGGAAGCGCTCAGCAACGTCATGCGCCATTCCCAGGCCAGCGCGGTCGAGCTTGAGCTCAGCTTTGACGCCTGGGCCATCCATGTGGTGATCAGTGACAACGGCGTCGGCATCACGCCGCAGCAGCAGCGCAAGAGCCAGTGCTTCGGCCTGATCGGTATTTCCGAGCGGGTCACGGCGCTGGGCGGGCAGTTCGTGATCGGTGCGCCGGCCTCGGGCAGCGGTTGCCGATTGTCGCTGCAGATCCCGCTGCGGCCGCCAGCGTGATCGTGACGAGCTGAAAATTGTCGTGGGAGAAATTTTTGGCTGCCCTGGCAAGGCGGGACAGGCTATACTTTCGCCTGCTTTTTATGGAGGGGCATATTTTGTTGACAAAATTAGTATTACCAGTCGTCCTGATGGGCGCGTTCGCCAGCGCACACGCTGACGAAGGACAGTGGCAACCATATCAGCTGCCGCAGCTGAAAGCCGAATTGAAGCGCGTGGGCATCGAGATCCCCGCTGAAAAACTGGCTGACCTGAGCAAGCATCCGATGAGCGCCATCGTGTCGCTGGGCGGCTGCTCGGCGTCCTTCGTGTCCGATGCCGGCCTGGTGGTGACGAACCACCATTGCGCGTACGGCGCCATCCAGCGCAATTCCACGCCTGAACACAATTACATCACCAACGGCTTTTTGGCCAAGACCCGCGCCGAAGAGCTGCCGGGCGGTCCGAACAGCCTGGTCTACGTGACCGACAAGGTGGAAAATGTCAGCGACCGCGTGCTAAAAGGCTTGACGGCGAACATGACGGGTAGCGCCCGCCACGAAGCCGTGGAAAAGCGCATCAAGGCCTTGATCGCCGAATGCGAAACGGACAAGATGTACCGCTGTTCCGTGCCAGCCTTTCACCGTGGCCTGGAATACTACCGCATCCGCCAGATGATGATACGCGACGTGCGCCTGGTGTACGCGCCATCGGACAAGATCGGCAACTTCGGCGGCGATATCGACAACTACGAATGGCCGCGCCACACGGGCGACTATTCCTTCCTGCGCGCCTACGTGGGCAAGGATGGCCGTCCGGCCGACCCATCGCCGGACAACGTGCCCTACAAATCGAAAGACTTCCTGGTGGTCTCGGCGGAAGGCATCAAGGTGGGCGACGGTATCTTGCTGGCGGGCTACCCCGGCCGCACCAGCCGCTACAAGCTGTCGGCGGAAATCCGTGAAGCGCGCGATTCGGCCTTCCCTTTGAAAGTAGCCGAACTGCAAGCCGACCTGGCCGTGATGGCTGACGCCACTGCCGGTGATGAAGCGGCTGCCGTGCGTTACGCCAGCGTAGTGAAAAGCATCAACAACGTGCTGAAGAAAACCCAGGGTTTGCTCGACGGTTTTGCGCGCAAGGACATCGCCGCCATCAAGGACGTGCAGGACGCCGAGTTCCGCGCCTGGTACGCCAAACAGCCGAATGTGTCGAACACCATGCTGGCCGAACTGGACGCGGCGATCGCCAACGACATGGCGCTCAGCGACGAAGAGTTTGCCTGGTCGGTGGCCACCAATAGCGACTTGCTGAAAAGCGCGCGCACCCTGTACCGTCTGGCGCAAGAGCAGCAAAAGCCGGACGCAGAACGTGAATCAGGCTACCAGCAGCGCGACCTGGCGTTCATCAAGGCCCGTTTGGCGCGTTTGGAACAGTCGTATGTGAACAAGGTTGATCAGGCGCGTTTTGAAGCCGGCCTGAAGCGTTACGCCCAGCTGGTGGCGAAGAGCCATCCGCAAGGCCTGGACGCACTGTTGCCGGCGCCCACGGCCGTTGCTGCCCTGTACCAGCAAACGCAACTGGCTGACACGGCCAAGCGCCTGGCCTGGATGGGCAAGGACGCCGCTGCGCTGCAGCAGTCGAACGATGCTTTCATCGAGCTGGCGATCAAGCTGCAAGCGGTCGCGCAAGCGCTGGAAGAGCGCCGCAAGGAAATCGACGGCAATCTGGAGCGCGTGATTCCGCAATACATGCAAGCCGTGATCGCCTGGAAAAAGTCGCAAGGCAAACCAGTCTATCCTGACGCCAACTCGACCCTGCGCGTCACCTACGGCACCGTAGCGTCATACTCGCCACGCGACGGCATCACCAAGGGCCCGTTCACGACCGTGGAAGGCATCGTCGAGAAAGTCACCGGCAAGGCACCGTTCGAAGCGCCGCAAGCGCTGATCGACGCCGTCAAGGAAAAACGCTACGGCCAGTTCCGCGATCCGGTACTGGGTACGGTGCCCGTCAACTTCCTGACCAGCGCCGACACCACGGGTGGCAATTCCGGTTCGGCCGTGATGAACAAGCGTGGCGAACTGATCGGCCTGAACTTCGATTCGACCTATGAATCGATCACCAAGGACTGGTACTTCGACACGGCCATTACGCGCGCCATCCACCTGGACATCCGCTACATGCTGTGGGTGATGAAGGAAGTGGACCATGCAGATAACTTGCTCAAGGAAATGACGATCAAGTATCCGAAGCCTGCGACGGCGGCGAAGAAGTAATCTTTCTAGCTGGTTCTCGCATGTTGAAAGCCGCATCCGCCGCAGGGCCGATGCGGCTTTTTTGCGCATGGCCAACTAGTTTGAGTCCCATCAATATGCCAGCCTCCACCATGGTTAGCATGGTCTAGCGAAACAAATCCGAAGGAGGCAATATGGACGATGGCGAGCCGGCAGCCGATCTTGCACGGCTTTTCGCAAGCGGCCAGCGAGTCCAGGAAAGCCGCTTGCTGCGCATGGATTTTCCGCGCGACGATGGTCCGCCCGATACCGCGCTGCTGGTCAGCAGCTTGCGGGCACACGAAGAAATGTCACGCGACTTCCGTTTCGACGTCGAACTGCTATCCGACAATCTCCACCTTCCCCTGACCGCAATGATGGGACGCATGGTCACGATTTCGATGGTCCGCGATGACGCCAGCTTGCGCTATTTTAATGGTTATGTCGGCGAATTTCGCTTGTTGCGCAGCGATGGCGGTTTCGCGGTCTACCAGATGGTGCTGCAACCCTGGCTGGCGTTGTCCAGGCTGCGCATGGACAACGTCTCGTTTCACGAACGCACCGTCATCGATATCAGCGAAACGACCTTCGCGCATTATGTGCAACGCGACTGGCAAAACCGGCTGCATGAGGAAGTCGCGATATTAAGCTGCGCCAACCAGCATAATGAAACCGATTACAACCATCTGCACCGGCGCTGGGAAGTCCAGGGCATCCACTACTGGTATGAACATCGCGCCGACGGTCATACGCTCTGTCTGGGCGACAATACCTGGCTGAGCGACAGCATCGACCCAGGCGACCCCCATGCCGGCGCAGGCGACGAGATGGTGTTTCGCAGCGGTGCGGGCTCGCAGGAGGACGACGGCATACGCGATTGGCAGGCAATACGGAAGATCGCCTCAGGCTCGCTCACGCTGGCCAGCTTCAACTACAAGCATCCTTACGCCAGCCGCGCCAGCGGCCATGCACTGCACCAGCAGGGCGATGTGTTTGCCCATGAACTGTATCAAAATACCGGCTATGGCTACGCCGGCATGGACGATGGCGAAGCGCTGGCGCAACGCCGCCTGGAAGAGCATAACGGCCAGGCGCAATACTTCGACGCTGGCGGTAATCACCGCTGCGCCCAGGCCGGGCGCAGTTTTACGCTGGGCGGCCACTTCAGCGGCACGCAGCCCATGCCGGCCAAAGGTGAAGCGGCGCGCCCGGACATCCGCTCGCGCGAATACCTGATCCTGTCGGTCGATCATATCGCCAGCAACAATTACCAGGCAGGCACGGGCGCGAAGTCGCATTATGAAAACCGTTTTAGCTGCATCCGCAAGAGCATCCGCTGGTATCCGGGGCGGCAGTTCAACAGCACGCCTTGTGCGTTGCCCGGCGTGCAGACCGCGATTGTCACCGGACCGGCAGGCGAAACCATCCATACCGACGCGCTGGGCCGGGTGAAGGTGCAATTCCACTGGGACCGGCTGGGCAAGTTCGACGAGGGCAGTTCGCCATGGATCAGTGTCATGACGCCATGGGCGGGCCAGGCGTTCGGCCAGATCGCGTTGCCGCGCATCGGCCAGGAAGTGCTGATCCAGTTTCTCGACGGCAATATCGACCGTCCCGTCATTGTCGGCGCGGTGTACAACGGCAACCATGCGCCGCCGTGGAATTTGCCGGCGCAACACATGCTGGGCGGCTGGCGCAGCGCCGAGCTGATGCCTGGTGGCGGCTACGGCGTGCGCGGCAACCAGCTGGTGCTAGACGATACGCACCAGCGCATCCAGGCGCAGCTGAACAGCGATCATCAGCATAGCCAATTGTCGCTTGGCTGCATCAGCCGCATCGAAGACGCCAGCGGGCGCAAGGATGCGCGAGGCGAGGGCTGGGAACTGGCGTCGGATGCCTGGGGCGTGGCGCGCGCCGGGCGCGGCATGTTGCTGACCACCGAAGCGCGCACTGGCGCCGCCTCGCATATCAAGAGCATGGATGAAACCTTGCGCCGGTTGGCCGAGGCTGCTGAACGGCACAAGGCGCTTGCCGCCCTGGCGCAGCATCATGGCGCGCAAGAAAGCGCGGCCCAGCAGGGCGCCGCCGCCGATGTATTGCAAGCCCAGCATGCGGCGATCAAGGGCGCCGCTGGTGGTGGCGAAAACGTATTTCCGGAACTGTCAAAGCCGCATCTGGTGCTGGCCAGCCCGGCCGGCATTGAAACGACGACCGCGCAATCGACGCATATCGCCAGCGCCGAGGATACCGCCTTGACCGCCGGGCGCAACCTCTCGCTGGCGGCCAGCGGCGGACTGTTCGCCAGCATAGGCGCAGCGCTGCGCCTGTTCGTCCACAAGGCCGGCATGAAGCTGATCGCCGCAGCTGGCCCGGTGCAGATCGCGGCGCAAACCGATGCGGTCGAGATCGTCGCCAATAAAGTGCTGGAGCTGATCAGCCAGGCCGACTGGGTGAATATTCGTGGCCGCAAAGGCGTGCGCCTGCATGGCGCTAATTGCATGCTTGAAATTGGCGACAAGGTGCAGTTTTTTACCGCCTCGCCAACGCTGTTTCATGGAAACCTCGAAACACTGGCGCCGAAAAACCGGCCGCAACCGGAGATGGAACCGCCTATCGCACCGGTAGCGGGGCAATTGCAGCATACCATCTAGGCCCACGCGGACGGCGGTCAGTATGCCAACGTGCCGTACACGCTGTACAAGGGCGATGCCGAAGTCGAGCAGGGCCTGACCGACGAATTCGGCCGCATCCTGATCGCGCATCAGGACGGCACGCCGCGCTACCGTGTCGTCCTGGGCAATGGCGAGGAGTTTTCATTGCAGGCGAGCGCGTGCTTCAAGCCGAACGCGGCGCCGGACGGCGAACAGACGCTGTCGAACCGCGGTTTGCGCGCGCTCGACGACACCACTGACGGCCGCTGGTGGCTGTGATCCCCCTGACTGGAGAACCCCATGCCTGAATCGACCAAGCGCATCGAAACCACCCACATCGACGAAGTCAGCCGCAGCGCGACCAGTTCGCTCCAGTGGCTGCTGGAAAACCGCAACCTGAAGGGCAAGGCCACTCATCCGATTACGCACAACAATAAGCTGACGCTGTTCATTTGCGGACAGGAAGGGTTCGCCGATATCGCCGGAGAGATCGCCAAGGCTAAAAAGTCCATCGACCTGTGCTGCTGGGGTTTCGACCCGGGCATGGAACTGGTGCGCGGCAAGAGCGCCACCTGGCCGCGCGGCGTAACGTTTGGCGACTTGCTGATCGCCGCCACCACGCGGCGTCACCTTAGGGTGCGCCTGTTGATCTGGTATGACCGTATCGGTTCGCCGATGGTGCACAATATGCCGGGCCATTCGCACGGTACCTCGCCGTGGAAAAACAGTGGCCAACGCGCTGACGATATCAGCGCAAAAGGCAGCCTGGCGATGTTGCAGGACGCGGTCGCCAGAAGAGAGAGGGTCAGCGGCGGTTACAGAGCCGACAGGATCCCTCCTGAGGATGTCCCGATGCTGGCGCGTGAAGAATATTGCTACAGCTGGTATGCGGCCGCGTTCCATGGCTTGTTAGGGCGCCTGACGATTCACCTGCGGCACGGCGACAGCCATGCGATAGGCAAGAGTATCGCGACCGAAACAAGCCAGCCGCACGGCCTGACGATGGGGGAAATTGAAAAGCCTGGCATGAGCTACTTGGGCACGCATCACCAGAAGACGATCCTGATCGATTTCTCCCACGAAAAGGGATCCAAGGCCGTCGGCTATGTAATGGGCCTGAACTCGGTGACCGATTATTGGGACACGACCGCCCATCTGCTCGACGATACGCGGCGCGAACAGGGCGGCGCCAATGAGGAGCGCGAGTGCTTGCAAGGAATGGCGGCGGACGGCGGCTTTGCCACGCTCAAGCCCTATCAGGATTATGCCTGCCGCATCGACGGCGGCAAGGCGCTCATCGCGCTCTATAACAATTTCGTAAAGGCATGGGATCGCGCGATCGACGACCGCACGCATCAGGCCGCCGAGGAATGCGTGAGTTGGTATTCGTCATGTAAAAACCCGCCGGCCCAACTGTTGCGCGAGGCCGGGCCGGATGACTCCACCGTGCAGATCGTCCTGACGCAGCCCGAGGAGCAGGACAAGACCATCAAGGAAACCTACTTTCGCGCGGTGACCCAGGCCAGCCTGGCGGCCGGCTACCTGTATGTGGAAAACCAGTATTTCCAATATGAGGATTGGGCGCAGCATTTGCTTGCCGAGCGCAAGAAGGTGGTCACCGCCTGGAAGGCCGGCAGTGTCAAGGCAGGCAAGAGTCTTGAAGATATGCCGGTCATGCACGTGTTCATCGTCATTCCGGTGCCGGAACGCGCGCAGATGGTGCCGCGCACCCACGACACGCTGGCGGCACTGGGGCAGCACGATGGCATGACGGGGCAAAACACGATGATCGACGACTATAACAAGCGACCGAAAACCCGGCGTATCACGGACGAATTCGGCATCCACACCGAGGTTGAAGTCAAGTTGCCCGACGTGGTGCGGCACTCCAACGGCATCAACAAACCCGGCGCGATGACGCTCGAAAGCGAATTCGGGTTGAAGGTCTCGGTAGCCATGCTCAATGTCAGCGCGTTCGACACCGACCGCTGGCGCTACCGTGAAATCTACATCCATTCCAAATTGATGCTGGTCGACGACGTGTTCATGACCTTGGGCAGTGCCAACCTGAACCAGCGCAGCATGGCCGTCGACAGCGAAATCAATATCGCCACCGTCGACTGCCGCGTGGCCCGCGATTTGCGCAAGCGGGTATGGCGCATGCATAGCGGCGGGCTGGTCGATGGCGGGGGCGGGACGAAGGCGGAGATTGTCACTGCATTCAAAGATTGGACTAACTTGATGAAAAATAATCGCAAGAAAAAATTTGATAAATCTGAAAATGCAATTTTCAAAAAAATGAGAGGCTTTGTGCTACCGCTCGAAGACAAACGCAGTTCCACAATACGTTTGGGCTAAGCATGAAAGGTCATCAAAAATACTTTTTTTACCTGCCATTTTTCAGCTTGGCAGTTCTCTTAATTATTTCTTTAATCGCTTGCAAAATGCCTAACGACAAAGTCCTGCCACGCAACCAAAGCCTGCCACTCTTCAACCCCCATATCGTGGATTTCATCTGTGAAATCGAGGCAAGCAAGGTGCCGCCCATCGATGCGCAAGCCGAGGACTGGTTTCTCGAAGCACGCGCCCTGGAAGATCCTGAAATTTTCGTGGAAGACCGCGACTACAAGAAAATCGTCGATCTGACGCGTCAAGCGGCGGAGCGACTGCACTGGAAGGCGATGCTCAATCTGGCCAGCCTGTATGTGGAAGGGCGCGATCCCTTATATGGTAATGAAGAGGCGGTTCAATTGGTAGAAAAGGCGCTGCGGCTCGGCATACCTGCGGCATATGACCGGATGGGAACGTATTACGCGAATGGCACGGGCGTCAACGGCGATACCACCCGAGCTTATGCCTTCTGGCAAAAGGCGGCACAAATGGGAAATCCGCAAGCGCTGGGATTTTTAGGCGAGAAATTGACCGCTGGAGAGGATCATCCAAGTATCGGAATGTGGGGCAATATTCCTGTGGCGACCAAAATGCTCGAGTGCGCGCTGGCACAAGGGTATGGCCAAGCTGCATTTGATTTGCATTATTTGTATGTGGTTTTAAGATCATCAGATGGGACCGCAAATGGAGACAGTACTCCAGAAGCAAAAGCGCGTGCTTTAGAGGTATTGCATGAAGGTGTTAAATTTGGTTGTGAAGATTGTGCTAACGCATTGCAAATAGAATTTGACCACCCTTTTGATTTATCTAATATGTTTACTCCGTACATCGATAAGGCTCGTGGCGTACGATATGGAATGTTGGGTGACGCCCTCGGCTTCAACCCCAATCGCCGTTTCCCGAACCTCGATAAAATCTTGCCATTGCCACCGGCCGATCTGCCACCCTGGGATGGCCAACGAAAGAGCTTGCTTGAAGCAGCCATGGGCGTGCGCCCGCCGCCAGCGGCCCCAAATCCAGGCGCCGCTTCGCTTTCAAAAGAACCGTATTTCCTGCCCGCCGACTATGGGCTGCGCCCTGCCGGCTTGCACAGCGATGGGCCGGCTGCGCCATTTTCGGCATACTGGCAACCCGCCGCTGGGCAGGGTTTGACGGAGCCGGCCCGGCTGTTGCGCAAAGGCGAAGCGTTCCGCCATTTCAGCGTGCTCGATGCCGCTGGCAACAGCCGTTACGGCCCCGTGACGTGGGAGCAGTGCCTGACGCTACGGCACAACCATGGGGCAGTGCAGCCGCGCGCGGTGCACGGCTTGCTGCGCGAGGTGGCGCGGCCCGAGCCATGGTTGAGCTGCACTTGCGGCGAGACCTGTCCGGTCAGCGGCGTCTGGCAACCTTGGGTCTCGGCCGACCATCCGCTGCAGGCGATCGTCAATCAATACTGGCGTCAGGCGTGGCTGACCCAGGGCGCGCCGTTCCCACGACCGCGCCGCGACTGGCTGCTGGACTTGCCAGACGGCGAGGTGACGTGGCATTTGATGGATGCCTCCATTCCTGATCTTGGGTAACGCAATGCCGCAGCGATGGAGGACGTAATGGACAGGAATCAATCCAGCATGGCTGCCACCAGACGGCGTCTCGCGTCGCTTATTTTCTTGTGCTGCATTTCTTTGCTTGCCTGCAAAATACCAGACGACAAAGTCTTGCCACGCAAGCAAATCCTGCCGCTTTTCAACCCCCCCATGTCGCGGATTTCATCTGTGAAACCGAGGCAAGCAAGGTGCCACCCATCGATGCGCAAGCCGAGGACTGTTACTTCGACACGGCGATTACGCGCGCGATCCACCTCGATATCCACTACATGCCGTGAGTGATGAAGGAGGTAGACCATGCGGATAATTTGCTGCAGGAAATGACGATCAAGTATCCGAAGCCTGTTACTGCGGCGAAGAAGTAATCGCTTTATTTAGCTGGCTGAAAGCCGCATCCGAATTCGGACTGATGCGGCTTTTTTTACGCCAAATTTCTGCTGGCTGTCTGCGCACGATTATCGCCACGATGAAGCGTGGCCAAATTCGTGGCTAAATTCCTGATACGGCCGGGGAGGAAACAGGCCTGCCCGTGAGTATGCCCACGTATAGAGTCGAAGGATGCCCGATGGATATGCCATCAGATGTGATGTCAAAGAAACGAATGTCTTTACTATGGTCGCTGGCACGTACCTTGACTACCGAGATCACGCGTTTTAGCTGGCCTTCCAGCTCCACGTAGCGCTGCATGACGATGGCGTCGGCCAGGAAGGCGTTGCCGTAGGAACTGAAGCGCAACATCTCGTAGCGGTCCTCCAGCTCGGCGGTCATCAGTACGGTCACGCCCATTGCCGTCAGCACAGCTATCATGCGATACAGCGATTCGCGGAAATCGTCGCGGAACGATGGCGCCAGCGCCAGCTCGAAGCCGGACAAAGAGTCAATCACTACCCGCTTTGCCCCCATGTGCCTGATCATGACGATCAAGTCGTGCAGGATTTCGTCGATCGACAAGTCCAGTGTGCGGGTATTGATCACACCCAACTTGCCGGATTCGATCAAGGTATTGAGTTGATGGCTGAGTAGCTGGTTCGGACTCTTCTCGAACGCCGCAATCACGCCAACCTCGCCATTGCGCACGCCCTCGGCCAGGAACTGCGTCGCCAGCACCGATTTGCCAGAGCCGGATGGCCCGACCACGAGCATTGAATAGCCTGCCGGTACGCCACCGCCCATCATCTTGTCCAGTTCCAGTACACCCGTTGACAGGCGCTGTCCGCCGTCGATACTGACCCTGCTGGCAGTTGCTGTCAGCATGGCGCGCGGGAAGATATCGACGCCGCTGTCACTGATGCGGAAGGTATGTATGCCAAGTCCCTGCGCCTGGCCGCGCATCTTGACAACCTGAATCTTGCGAACCAGCGCGTCGCGGTGTACCTGCTGAGACATCCAGATGATGCCGTCAGCTACAGTAAACACCGGACTGGACTCTGCCTCCGGCGCCAGATATTCGCCGATCAGAAAGGTGGTGGCCAGCCAGCTGGTCATCTGCATGCCCAGTTGCTGGACGAAATGCTGCAGGCTGGCGGCGCCGCCATCCATACTCTGTGCCGACTGCGCCACCGAACGGAAGGAATCCACAAATACCAGGCTAGGCTGGTAATCGCGTACTTCGTCCGCGATACGCGCCAGCACCCGGTCGAAATTGCCATCGAGCAGATCGGCTGCCAGATTGACGAATTTGATCGAGTGATTGATCTTGCTTACGTCGAAGAAAGGAAACTGCTGCTGATAGCGCAGCATTTTCAGCGGTGGTTCGCCCAGTACGGTAAAGAATAGCGCGCGCCGCTCTGGCGAGGCCAGTGAAAACATGATTTGGTGCGCCATCGTGGTCTTGCCGCTGCCTGGCGTACCGGCGAGCAGGTTGAAGGAAAATTCCGGAATGCCGCCCCCCAGCAATTCATCCAGGCCTGGTACGCCTGATGCCAGGCGCTGAATGCTGACTTTATTGCTCATTGTTAATTTCCTTAGCGGCAGTGTCCGCGATGTCCTGGCTCCAGGCCGATTTCAGTAGGGCGGTGGTCAAGGGTTCGCCGATGAGTTGGATCAGCGTGTCGATGAAAGTGGTGAGCAGATCAACGGCAGCAGCACCCGCTGCTGCCGTTTCCTGGCCTTCGAGGCTAGTCTTGAGCTGCTCGAAACCAGGGTCATTGCCATCGGACAGCCAGGGATGCCGCGCCCGCACCAGATGGATGTTGCGCGCATACAGCGTGTCGAAGCCGCTACGCCCGATAATGGCGACCAGCTCGACAGCCAGCCGGTTCCACATCGCGATGGCGTCGGCTGTGATTTGTTCTGGATGGCGCATCACATTGCGCTCGATCATCTGGTACCGTTCGTCTTTAATCGCCATGTGAGTATCAGTGCAGTGAAGCGTAGGAGTGGTTGCCGCCAGAGGGCGCAAGCGGGTGCTCAGCGTACATGCAGTTCTATCAAGGCCAGCAGCACGTCGATTGCCACCGGCTTGACCAGATAGTGATCGAAGCCACTGCGAACCGCGCGGGCGCGGTCTTGTTCCTGGTTGTAGCCGGATGCCGCGACAAAAAATGGCTGCTTGCCAGGCAAGGTGGCGCGGATGCGCTCGACGACGGTAAAGCCGTCCAGCCCGGGGAGCCCGATGTCGCAGATGATCAGGTCGTAGGGATGTTTCAGCGCCAGTTCGACGGCCGTTACACCGTCGTGACACTGCCTTACCGCATGGCCAGCCAGTTTCAGTAGCATGCTCAGCGTTTCAGCGGCGTCCAGATTGTCTTCCACCAGAAGAATATTCAACGGGCGCTGGGTGGACAAAGGCGGCAATGGCAAGGTTGCCAGCTCAGTCTGCTCATCCGGGGCGATCAATGGCAGCAGTACAGTAAAGGTACTGCCAAGGCCGATGCCACTACTCAGTACCCGCACCGTACCGCCATGCATTTCTACCAGCGAGCGCACCAGTGTCAGGCCGATGCCGAGTCCTCCTTGTGCCCGGTCCAACGATTGCAAACCCTGTGTAAAGAGATCGAAGATAAACGGTTGCAGTTCGTTGGCAATACCCATGCCGTTGTCGCAGACCTTGATCTGTACCGACTTGCCCACAAGTTCAGCGCTCAGTACGATGGTTTCGTTCTCAGGCGAAAATTTGGAGGCGTTGTTGAGAAGATTGGAAAGCGCCTGCACCAGCCTTATGCGGTCGCCATCGATGTACACCGGCAATGGCGGCAATACGATCTGCAATTGTTGCTGGCGCTTGTCTATCCCTGGCTGACTAGCTTCCGCCGCCAGTCCAACGATATCGGACAGCGACAATATGGATTTATCCAGTCTGATCTTGCCGCTGCTAATGCGCGAGGCGTCGAGCAGATCATCGATCAATCGCGTCATATGGTTCATCTGGCGCTCAATGATGGCCTGAAGACGGGGCAGCTCGGGATTGTTGCCTGCAAGTTTGCCCAGCAAGGTGTTGGCGTAAGCGATGGGCTGCAGCGGATTGCGTAGTTCATGCGCCAGCATCGATAGAAAGTTGGTTTGGCGCTGCATCGATGCTTCCGCATCGGCTTGCTTGTCTTGCGCGCTGAAGGTCGCCAGCATCAGGTGTTCATTCGCCTCGCGCAACTGAATGACGTTGCTCTCCCTTGCTTGCGCGACGTCTTGTTGCCGCTGCAGATGGTCGAGCTGTATCAGTAATTGCGCAATCACGTCCCGCAGGTCCCCCAGCTCCTTGTCGTGCAAGGCTTGCCAGCGCTGGTCGTGACGGTCCGGTGGGGCAGGCGAGCCGGCTTGCCCGCCGGTTTCCGCGTTATCGTTCATGATAGGGATGGAGCATCCTCGGTGAGTCAATCGGAATACGCGGAGTAGCTGTCATGTCAACAGATGTCGACACCATACACTGCTTTGCCCGCCAGTGTAGGAATACCAGGTGTTTTCGAGGTTGAACTGCCTTCCTATCATATTGCTCAGGAAGCTGAGACCATTTCCCTTTGACTTGTTAAAGCCATCATTTGACGGTTGTCTGCAAACACGGAAGTGACAGATTGAGCCAAAAAATGTCTTTGGCATCAAGTTTATGGAATAACCCCTTTACGACCTGCCGCTGGCAAGCCGGGAAAATAACGGTTGTTATTATGCCACATCCCCTTCCAATGTCGTTACGATCATATTCTTGGACGGATCTAACTATCAACCGTGGAGTCACGTTGACGTCAACCACGAGGAATGAGCAGGCTCCCCCGAAAATGATGTTTCATCGGCCTATTTCCATACTTTACTGACGCACTTTGCTTTCTGGGAGACGCAACGATTGTGAAATTAAAACTACGCCATTACATTAATTATGGCCTGAAAGTCAATATTGCAGGATGGGTTTTCTGTATTTCACCGTATTTTTCAAATAAGTATCACCAAACTATTTTTCGGAAAAATTAAAATCCAAAAAATATAATTTAAAAATTAGATTTTTGTATCTAATAATCTATTAGTACTGTATGGTTCCCTCAAAGCCGCCCATAGTGTTGCTCGTTAATTCGGAGCCCTCCCCAGCACACGGAGTACTTTGTACATAATCCGCTGCTTGCCGCCCATATCCTGCGGTACTTCCTTATCGCCACCAGCCACTACCAGCAGTCGTACTGGCTTGCTTTGTTCGCTTATGTCGTTGCAGGTGTTTTACCTCTGCTGCCTGCTGCGTATCGCGGAAAACACCATATGTACTTCTGCCAGGATAGCTTGTATACGCTCTGCGTCGCTCTCTTAGACGCATCATTGCTCCAGAGTACTATGGTCCAAGAACGCCTATTTACTAAAGCGCAAGATGCGCAAGAAGACTGCTATGAAACTGACTCAATTAGTGCTCTCATTAATCGTTGCATTGTATGGTGCTGTAGTACATGCCGAAACGGTTCCTATATTGGATAACTCCCTTGGTAATGTTTCTGTATTTGCAAATACGTATGTGACCACCGGAGCAAACTCAATCGTAATTGGCAATATTTTGTCAGGTGGAGTAGCAACGACAGGGGCGAACTCCTCCGTTAGTAACAATATTATTTCTGTTGGTGCTGTAACCATCGGTGGTGGCTCTTCGTCTGTCGGCGGTAATGTTATATCCGGGGGGGTAAGCACTATTGGTAATGCTTCTGTCGTTGGGGGATATCTGACGTCCCTCGGAGCTGGAACCATCGGAGCCAATTCAAAGGTGATTGGTAATATGGTGAGTGATGGCGTAGGCACCCTTGGTGACACGTCCTCCGTAGGCGGCTATCTTTGGACCGGTGGTGCTGCCACGGTAGGTGCCAATGCCAGTGTTGCTGGCAAGATTGAGGCTTTGGGAGCTATTACCTTGTCCGCAAGCAGCAAGACTAACGGAACCGGAACGCTATCCTCAATGCCGGTTTTGACCGGGGTGCCGTCGAATGTATTGCATGAGTCACAACAAATAGGCACCGCACAGGCCGCATTGAATACCATGGTGCCAGGCACCGCTTTACCCACCACAATGACCATTGACACTACGCTTTATCCGGGCGTCTTTAGCGCAGCCAATTTGTCTACCACTGCAGGCATCACGCTGACGCTTGACGGCCAGAACAAGAGCAATCAGTCTTGGGTATTTAATATCGATGACTACTTTGTCACGGGAGCCTCAACAAAAATCGTCGTGATAAATGCAAATGCCAGTGATAGTGTTATCTGGAACAGTGGTGGTTATGCGAGCTTGGGTGCCAGTACTACATTTATTGGAACCATACTGGCGAAAGACTACGTTAGCATAGGGGCGAACGCAAACGTTACAGGGATAGGTGATTCGTGCGGTGGAGTTTTCTCTGCATCGTCATATGTTTCTACGGGTGACGGAGCACGTATAGGAGGAAACGGATGTAGTGGTATCGGTAGTGGCTTTAATATTGTCGATGGCACTGCTGTATATGGTAGTACCATACCTGCGATACCGGAGCCCTCGATTTACTGGATGCTGGCGGCGGGTCTTTTTGTGTTCTGTCTAATCCGATATCGGGAGCGGCAAGTTGTTTTGGCATCGTGAATGAGAACCAGCCCGAATTGAAGTCTTTACGGTCAGCGCCGATGCCAAGCCGATTGGCACTGCCGGCGACGATGAGCACTTGGAGCTATGCCTGGTCCGTGAAGCCCAGCCTGGATTGCGCTGCACTCGTCGCTCACATCGATCAGGAACTGTCAGCGGAGTGCAGGGAAATGAACATGAATCCACCGTATGCCACATCTCCCGGCCACATCTGGGACTTGGTCGATAATGATGGTTAATGGCGGGATGAAAGCAGAGTAGTTAGCACTGCCTTCGGCCAGCCTCAGCTGCCTACCGTCAAGTTCAGCGCCGTCAAGAAGCTGGTACATAAGCAATAACTATGTTGACGGATGAGCTAGGGATAGAGTTGCTGGAAGCCGCATTCGCCTCCATGGCCGATGCGGCTTTTTCATGTCCATCAGTACACTACCAAGTTGCCGTCGGCTAGCCGCCCGCAGGGCCAGTGGCCGTCGCGGTAGAGCGCCAGGGCGCCCCACCAGAAACCGCGGCGCTCAGCGAGGATTTCAAGGCTGGCCATGCGGACGCAATAGAGCGCGGCGCCGATGGCGGCCGGGGTGAAATCGTGCGCTCCCACGCACATGTCTTGCTCCGGCACCGCACGCAAGGCGTGCAGCGCCAGTTTGTAGTTGCTCATGACCTCAGGAAGATAGGGAATTTCGCGTTGCTTGAGCAGCTGTATCAAGGCATCGCCATGCACCGGATCGGGTTGGTCGCGAGAGGTGGGCAGCCAGTCCATGCCTGCGCTGTCCCAGGCATTGAGGTCCGGGAGGGCGGCCTGTCCTGGTTGCGCTTGATACCTGCCTACCGCGCTGAACCATTGGATGCCATCGGGTATTTCCATCATGGCTGGCGCTCCTGCTGCAGGAAGGCTTCCACCGGCAACTGAAAAAAACGCGGCACCAGCGCGGGCGACAAATCGTCGCCGCTCTCCGCCATGGCCAGGCGGCCACTGAGCAGCAGCATCACGTAGCCGTGGCCCAGCGACCAGCCGGCGCTGGCGGCGGCCCGTTCCCAGCGTGGATCGACGCCCGCTTCGCGCACGGCCGCGCCTGCCGTCTGCAGCACGTAGTTGAAGCACGCTTGCGCCGCCTGTTGCAGGGCAGGGAACTGGCGCACGTCCTGGTGTTCGAACATCAAGCGGTAATGGGCGGGCGCGTTGAGTGCGAATTCGATATATAGCTGGCCCAGCAATTGAAAGCGCTGTTCGGCTGGCAAACTGCCTGCTGGCGGCAATTGCTGATCCCATTTGGCCATCATGGCGGCAAAGCCGGCGGCGGCGACGTCGGCCAGCAAGGCTTCCTTGCTGGGGAAGTGGCGATACACGGCGGCGATCGATACGCCCACCGTGCGCGCCAGTTCGCGCAGCGAGAGGGCGGCATCGTTTTGCTGCGCCAGTTGCGTGATGGCCGCCACGATCAGGGTGTCGCGCAGATTGCCATGGTGATAGTTTGCTGTCATGAGATGTTATCGGTGTTCACATGTTGGTGTATGATCACCATGTTATCACTGAAAACATGAGGATTCCATGCAAGCGATGAAGATAGCCGTACGCGCCGTGGCCATGCCGCCAGAGAGCAGCATTGCGCACCTTTACCCGGGCAGCAAGCTGGCCGACGCGTATGCCGTCGACTTGCCGAATCAGGCAATGCGGCAGATGGCGATGGACAGCCTGGCGCGCCATGTGCTGGGCAGCCAGCCTGGATGGGCGCAATCCCTGATGACGGTGCGCGATGCCATCGTCCAGCCTTTCGGCATCAAGACGGCCAAGCAATTGGCAGCTGTTCAGGATGGGCGCATCGGCATCTTCCGTATTTATGCTGTCAGCGACGATGAAATTATTCTGGGCGAAGATGACAGCCACCTCGATTTTCGATTGTCCCTGCTGCGCAAGCGGCAGGCTGGGCCGCATGGCAATATCACCTTGTCGAGTGTCGTGCATTGCCATAACGGCGTGGGCCGCGCTTACATCGCCTTGATCAAGCCGTTTCACAAGCTCATCGTGCAGCGTTCGCTGGCGCGCGCGGTGAAGGGCGGCTTTGGCTAAGGCGCTGCGCTTGCAATCTTGCTTATTCAAGCCCGGTATTGCATACTGCGCCACCAGCCTCATCCCGCGCGCCCTGCCGCGCCTATTCTCGATCTCATGAACGACTCGCTCCTCCTGCTGGGTTTTACTACCACGCCGCTAGAACTGATTTCCTTTGTGCTGGCGATGGCCACCGTAGCACTCAATATCCGCCAGAATCACTGGGCCTGGCTGCTGGGAATTATTTCCTCGGGCGCTTACGGTTTTGTCTTTTTCGAATCGCGTCTGTATGGCGACATGGTCTTGCAACTGGTGTTTATCAGCGTCTCGTTCTGGGGCTGGTACCAATGGCTGCATCCCGATAATGGCGCGCCCGTCCTGCCCGTCACCGTGCTGGCGTGGCGCGGCTGGCTGGCCAGTATTGTTGCCTGGGCCATCGGCTTTGCCCTGATCGCCTGGCTGCTGACCTCGACCGACACGGACGTGCCCAATGCGGATGGTTTCCTGACGGCCGGCAGCCTGGTGGGGCAATTCCTGTTGTCGCGCAAGAAGCTGGAAAACTGGATCGTCTGGATCGTGGTCGATATCCTGTATGTCGCCCTGTACATCCATAAGGGCTTGCCGCTGACGGCCGTGCTGTACGGTATCTTCGTCTTGATGGCGGCGGCTGGCTGGCGGGCCTGGAAAAATTCTGCGCCGGCCGCGCCCGATGCGATGGTTCTGAAGTGAAGCTGCCATTGCTGCGCGTGGCCATACTGGGCGCTGAATCGTCGGGCAAGTCGACTCTGGCGGCCGCGCTGGCGGCGCATTTCCACACGGTATGGGTGCCCGAGTATTTACGTGAATTTGTCGAGACAAAGGGCCGGGTGCCGGTTGCTGACGATCAGTTGCTGATCGCCAGCACCCAGCTGGCGCGTGAGGATGAGGCGATGGTCTCAGCGCGCGATGTGTTGATTTGCGACACTACGCCCCTGATCACGGTGATTTACAGCCGCCATTATTTTGGCGGTGAAAATGAGCCGCTGGCCGTCTTGGCGCAAGCGGCCCGCTATGACGTGACCCTGGTGACGGCGCCCGATACGCCGTGGGTGGCGGACGGCTTGCAGCGCGAGTCGGAAGCCGTACGCCAATTGATTTACCAGGGTTTGCTTGATGAACTGGCCGTGCGCCAGATCCCGTATCAGTTGCTGCAAGGCTCGCTCGACCAGCGCATGGCAATCGCCATGCCACTGATCGATGCTGCGCTGGCCAGGCGCTAAAACGCTGGCTTAAAAGTCGAACTGGGCCGAGACGCGCAAGGTGCGGCTGGCGCCCGGGAACAGATAGCCGCCCGCCAACGGCGTGGCGTCGCGCCAGTAGAATTTGTCGAACAGATTGTTCACGGTGGCGCGCAGGATGGCCGGTGTGCCCGCGATGCGGGTAGCGTAGGTGGCGCCTGCATTGAAGACGTTATACGATGGCACGAAGGTGGTGTTGTTGAACTCGAATGCCTTCTTGCCCGCATATTCCCAGCTGCCATTGACGGACAAGCCCGCCACTTGCTGCACCGTATAGTCGGCGTGCACTGTCGTCTTGAAGGCGGGCACATTGGGAACGCGCTTGCCGTCCAGGTCGGTGCTGCCCGTGCCTGATTGCTGGCTGTTCAGCAAGGTTGCCGATGCGCTCAGGCGCAGCTCGTTTGAAACTTTGCCCTGGGCCGACAATTCCAGGCCACGGTGTTGCGCCTGTCCTGCGCGCACGAAATAATTGTCGGCGTTGACAAACTCCAGGCCCTTGCGGATCTGGAACAGGCTGGCGGCCACCATGAAATCCGGTGTCAAATCGGCTTTCACGCCAAACTCGATCTGCGTCGAGCGGCTCGGTGACAATTCCACGTTGGGCAATGCCGTGTAGATGCTGGAGACACCGCCATGTTCCATGCCTTGCGAGTAAGCGCCATACACGGCCACATTTTCAAGCGGGTTATACACCAGCGCCACGTTCGGCAGCAGGAAGCCATGTTTGGAACGCACTTCTGCATCGGCAGGATCGGCGGCCAGGATGTACTGGTAGCCATCGACACTGATATGGCGCAAGCCGGCATGCAGTTTCCAGTCGGGTGCCAGGGTCAGGATGTCTTGCACGAAGATGGAGTTTTCCTGGTCCTTGCGCACCAGGCGCACGGGGCCGGTGACGCCCGGCGAGGAGGGCACGATCACGGGATGGTAGATATTGCTGATACCCGTTTCATCGTAGACATAGTTGCCGGCGCTATCTTTGCGGTGGAAGGTAGAGACACCGGCCGTGAATTCATGGCGCAGGCTGCCGGTGGCAAATTTGCCCTGGATCATGGCTTGCGCGCTCAGTGGTTTCTTGGTTTCGCCCAGGCTGCGGTAGTCCCAGACCGAAAAGTCGCCATTGTTGCAAAACACCGGGGCCTCGCCTGCCGGGCTGCAGCCATACGGGTAAGCCGTGTAGTCGTCGCGCTTGAATAAATGCTGGTTGGCCGACAAGGTGGCGTGCCAGTCTTCATTGAAGGCGTACTGGAAGCGCAGGCCGAGATTGGCGGTGACGGTTTCCACCGGATGCGTCCACGGCTGCTGGTTGAGCATGGTGTCGGCGCTGACGTGGGAGGGCAGGCTGCCGTTGCTGAGCAACTGGAAGCCGGGGGCTGTGACCTGCGCCTTGTCCTGGTAGTCGGCATCGAGCTGCAGCAGGGCTTGCGGCGAGATCTGCCAGTCGAAGGCGCCGGAAATGAATTTGCGGTTGCCATCGGCGCCCTTGATGTACGAGCGCAGGCGCTCGGCCGCCACGTTGATGCGGTAGCCGAAACGCGGGTCTTCCAGGCGGCCGCCCAGGTCCAGCGCGCCATACAAGGTGCCGCGCTCGCGCTCTTCCAGGGTGACCGTGCGCAGCGGCGTGGCGGTCGGGCGCTTGACGATGTAGTCGATCACGCCGCCCGGCGCGGCCATGCCCGCCTGCAAGCCGGACAAGCCTTTCAGCACTTCGATGCGTTCCTTGTTTTCCAGCGGGATTTGCGTGTCGCCGGGAATGGCTATCCCATCCTTGCGGTAGCTGGAATTGTTATCGAGCGTAAAGCCGCGGATAGAAAATTGCTCGGCATAACCGACGGCGTTGTAGGAATCGTTGATGCTGGCGTCGAGCTTGACGGCCTCGCTGGTATTGCGGATCTGCAGGTCCTGCATGTCTTGTTGCGAGATGACGGTGACGGCGGCCGGCGTTTGCAGCAGCGGCGCGTCGGAAAAACCGCCGACGGCCACGCGCTTGGCGGCTGGCGCCTTGCTGGCCGTGACGACCACTTCGGCCATGTTTTGCGGATCGCTGGCAGTGTCGCTGTTGTTATCGGCGGCAAATGCGGGCGCGGCAAACGCGTGCAGGATGGCCAGGGTCAGGACGGAAACAGATACGTTTAAAGATGAGTTCGGTGTAGGCATTGATGGCTCGTGGTACGGCAGTGCGGCTTGTTCGGCTGGCGCCAACGCAGGAGCTATCAAAGGAGGGAGGTACTTTGCGCTTTCCTTCGCTGGCATTATCCAGATCAGGTACGAAGGGTATCTCTCACCCGGAAAACGTTGAAGCTGTTCCCAGGACCCCTAGCGAAGTGACAGCTTAGCATGAAGCAGGGCAGGCTGTCGCCATGGCTGATGGTTTTACAACACATGCCATGCAGGACGTAGCGCTTGAGATTTTCAGGCGCGCAGTGGAGAATGCAGCGCAGATGATATCCGATTGACTCTGCCACCCAAGGAAAGCGCATGACTACCCTCCCGCTCGAAGAATCCGATTTGCCGGCCACTGCGCTGGACATGCACCGCGCCATCGGCGCCCTGATCGCCAGCCTGCAGGCGCTCGATGTGAACAGCCAGCGCTTCGAGGCCTGCACCGACCCCGAATTGCGCCGCGTGCTCGCGCATGCAGGCGATACCAGCCGCAAGGAAGCGTCGATGCTGCTCGAATGGATGCGCCGCCGCGACGCGCGCCTGGACAAGGAAATGAAGGAAGCGCTGTTCAAGGCCGGCCCCATCGTGGCCCACTATCATTACGACGAGAAGATATAAGTAATACGAGTAACTGATGGTTTGATGCCGCGACGTACCATGCGCCACTGGCGCGCCGGCTCGCGTAAACTACGCCCCTGTTCCACTTAACATTTTCAGGGGTTTTATGAAGTCTTTACCATACCGGGAAGGCAGCTGGTTTGCCGTGCCTTTGACGGGCGGCGGTCATGCCGTCGGCGTGGTGGCGCGCACGGCGCCGGCCGGCCGCATCATGCTGGCGTATATGTTCGGGCCGAAACGCGACGCGCTGCCGCCGCTGGCCGAGCTGGAAACACTGCAGCCAGCGCAAGCCGTGCGGCGCTTGCGCACGGGCGACATGGCCTTGCTCAATGAGCGCTGGCCATTATTGGGTGACAGTTGCGAATGGCAGCGCGAGGCCTGGCCCATGCCGGCCTTTATCCGCCGCAATGAATCCCTGCAGCGCGCCTGGCGCGCCACCTATGCCGATGCTGATCCGGCCAAGCTGGACCGCGAGGAATCCGTGCCCTTCGACACGCCGGGACTGGAAAGCGATTCCCTGTACGGTTATGGGGCGACGGAGTTGTTGATGACTAAGCTGCTGACGCAGTAAAGCATGAAGCTGCCGGGGCGCTTTCCCCGGCAGCTCGCCGACATATTACACCGCCGGCAAACTGATCTGGAACGCCAGCCCGCCGCCTTCGCGGTTGCGCACCTGCAGTTCGGCGCCGTGGCGCAGCAAGACGCGGTCGACGATGGCCAGGCCCAGGCCGGCGCCATTGGCCTGGCCCCGCGCCGTGTCCAGGCGCGTGAAGGGCTTCAGCATTTGCTCGATCTTGTCGGCCGGTACGCCGGGGCCGTGGTCCTGCACTTCAATCACCACGCGTTTGGCGCCGTGGATGCTTTTCACCTGGCAGGCAAAATCGATTTCGGTGATGTCGCTACCTTCCGTCTTGCCATAGCGGCGGGCATTTTCCACCAGATTGTTGAGCACGCGGCGCAGATCGGTGGCGTTGCCCATGGCATGCGCGCCTTCGGCTATCTCGGCCGTGACTTTCACATCCGGCAGGCGCATCGCTTCACGCGTCAGGTCCGACAGCAAGCCGCTCAAGTCCACTTCGATAAAACTCGACGCTTCCGTCGGCTTGGCATAGTCGAGGAACTGGCCGATGATGGCGTCCATCTGGCCGATGTCGGACTGTATGCCTTCACGCGCTTCATCGGACAGATTGGCCATTTCCACTTCCAGCTGCATGCGTGCCAGCGGCGTGCGCAAATCGTGCGAAATACCGGCCAGTATCACGGCGCGGTCCGATTCCACCTGCTTTAAATCGTCGACCATCTGGTTGAAGCTGCGGTTCGCTTCGATGATTTCGATCGGGCCTTTCTCTGGCAGCAGCGCAGGCTGCTTGCCCTTGGCGATATCGCGTGCGGCCGCCGTCAAGCGCGACAGGGGCAGGTTGATCAGGCTGGAAATGATGGCCGCGCCCAGCAGCGACAGCAGCGACACCAGGCTGGCCCAGCCCAGCCACTGGAAGCCCGTCAGGCCGCGCAGGCGTTCGCGGTCCAGCATCAGCCAGTATTCATCGTCGTCGATCTTGAAACTGACCCAGAAACCGGCCACGCCATTGACGCGCGCGGAAAAGCGCGTGTCCTTGCCCAGCTTGGCTTTCACCAGCGTTTCAATATCGGGCATCAGGAAATTGTCGGGCGGCGGATCGATGCGGTCATCATCCTCGAGCGGAAAGATGCGGATGCCCTCGTTGCTGACCAGGTCGAACAGCAGCTCGCGGCGCAGCTCGGGCGCCGAGTGCGTCAGCGCCGCATGCGTGATGGTGACGACGGAAATGACCTGGGCGGAAATCTGCTGCGCCTGCGGCTCGCGCTGGATGAGCGAAATCATGCCGATCCAGGCCGTCATGCTGACAGTCGTCAGGGTGCCCAGCAGCAGAAAAGTGCGCCAGAACAGGCCACTTTTCAGCCGTGCCAGGCTGATATCAGGAACAAGTTTCATTCTGCCTCGCCAGCGATCAGCGCGGCTGTCCGTCCGGGATGAACACGTAGCCCAGGCCCCATACGGTCTGGATGAACAGCGGGCTCGATGGATCTGGCTCGATCAGTTTGCGCAGGCGCGAAATCTGCACGTCCAGGCTGCGGTCGAACACTTCGTATTCACGGCCGCGCGCCAGTTCCATCAGTTTTTCACGCGACAGCGGCTGGCGCGCATGGCGGGCAAACACTTTCAGCACGGAGAATTCGCCGGTGGTCAAAGGCACTGTGTCGCCATTCTTTTTCAGGGTGCGCGTGCCCAGGTCGAGCACGAACTCGCCGAACTCGAAGGTTTGCGGCGTTTCCGATGGCGCGCCAGGAATTTCGTCGGGACCCTTGCGGCGCAGCACGGCGCCAATGCGGGCCACCAGTTCACGCGGATTGAACGGTTTTGGCAGGTAATCGTCGGCGCCCATTTCCAGGCCCACGATGCGATCCACGTCTTCGCCCTTGGCCGTCAGCATGATGATCGGCGTCTGGTCGCCGGCGCCGCGCAGGCGGCGGCAGATCGACAGGCCATCTTCGCCGGGCAACATCAGGTCGAGCACCAGCAGATCGTAGCGTTCACGCAGCCACAGCTTGTTCATGGCTGTGGCGCTCTCTGCCGTGAAGACATTGAAACCCTGCTCGGTCAGATACCGGCGCAGCAGATCGCGCAGTCGCACATCGTCGTCGACCACCATGATTTTTGCCTGATGGCCATGCGTCGATTGCGTTGTTGTATTACTGCCGGATGAGGAAGTTGTGGTCATTTAAGGTGTCGTGTTATCTTGATTTAGTTGATATAGTAACGCCTGTCGCGGCAGTGGGAAATGGCTATGTTGACCCATTACAAACTGTTACAAACTTTACCCAATTACTCTTACTGCACCGTCTAAAGCATCATACACTGGGTGCCATAGTGGAATTGAGCTTTATGGCTTTAACAGCTTGATGCTTCACAGCTTTATGTTTACGGCATTGCGGAAGAGGAACTCAATGAATATCGTTAGCAAAAAAATTCACGCCGCTCCTAGCGCACTTGTTTCTGCACGTGCCGTGCTGTCTGCATTCGTCGCTGGCTGTGCGTTGACGTCCGTTTTGGCGTCGGGCGTGGCATCTGCCCAGGCGCCGCAGCCGCGCCGCGAAGAGCCGCCGCAGTTGCAAAGCCAGCGTTTCGAACAGACGCCCAAGGTCAATGATACGCGCATCCGCGATCAACGTGACGCACGCAGTTTCGATACCCGTAATGAAGAGCAGCGCCGTGCCAATGAAGGCGTTGATGCATCGCGCCGCAATGGCCGCATGACACCGGATGAACGCCGCGATCTGCGCCGCCAGATTAATGAAGTGGGGCAGGATATTTACGCCAATCCACCACGGCGCTAACACGTCTGCATGAGTTTATTAAAACCGGGCCTTGTTATTAACAAGGCCCGGTTTTTTTATATCGGCGTTATATTTTTGCGCACCACATTTTTTTCATGCGCAGGCACGCAAGCTCGCCGCATGCTATTGTTCCTGTGCATTCCGACAAGTTTTCTTGATGTGGAGGAAAGTGGTGAGCGACGACGATACGCCTGTTCCTGATGCGGCTGCTGCGGGGGATTTGCCGCATGGAATAATCCAGCGCAAGGAAGGGGTGTTCCTGGACCTGTCTCTGGCGCCGCTGGAATTGCGCGCCGCCGTCGATCAGCTGTTCCAGTCCGGCCGGCTGCTGGAGGGTCTCGACTATCCGCTATTCCTGCTGACCTTGTTCCACGCACCGGCGCCGCGCGGCGCGCCCCGTAGCGAGGCCCTGTTGCGCATCGCCGCCCGCATCGCTGCTTTTTCCGCCTCCCGCCGTGCCTTGTATAAAAGCATCAAGCTGCGCGGCGACACGGCCGAATTCTATTTTGAAGCGATGCCTGCCGATGCGGATGGCGTGTTGCCACTGCGGCGTGATCTTGATGAGCTGGTGGCCGATTTGTGGGGCAAGGGCGTGCGCTACGGCATCGACAGCGCCGCCGTGCGGGCCATCATCGAGTCAGGCAAGGCCGAGCGCATCACGGTGGCGCGCGTGCTGGCGCCGCAGCCGGGGCGCGATGGGCAACTGGTCGAAGTGTCGCAAGGCATACACCGCGACGATGCGCCGCGCGAGCTGGCCGATGGCCGCTTCGATCTGCTCAGCTTTAAAAACCGCTTTCCGCAAGTGAAAAAACATGCGCGCCTGCTGCGCAAGCTGCCGGCGGCGCCAGGGCTGCACGGTTATGACCTGGCGGGCAATCTCTTGCCGCCACCCGCACCGCAAGAAATGGACCTGGCTGCCGTGGCAGGCAGCGGCACGGTGGTCGAGCATTTCAGCGACGGCGATTATCTGGTGGCCACGCAAGATGGCTATGTGAATGTCGATGAGAGCGGCAAGATCTCCATCGACAACAAGATCGTCAGCCGGGAAGGCGTCAGCAGCCGCACCACCGGCAATCTGAAACTGCGCGCTGCCTACGAGGAATATGGCGAAGTGCAGGAGCAGCGCATGCTCGATGGCAGCGACATCACCATCCATGGCGATGTGTATGGCCATCTGCATTCACATGGCGGGCTGATCTTGCTGCACAGCAACTTGGTGGGTGGCACGGCCTTCAACGAACACGGCAACATCCAGGTCGATGGCGTGGCGTCCGGTTCCGTGCTGCAGGCGCTGCATGGCGAAGTACATTTGCAGCGCGCGGAAAGTTGCGTCATTTCCGGCACGCGGGTGGTGATCGACCATGCCAGCAATTGCGACATCATCGCCGACGAGGTCGTCATCGAACTGGCCGAAGGCTGTGCGGTGGCGGCGCGCCACATCCGCATCGGCAGTGCAGGGCCGCGCAAGCACGTGGAAATGCTGGTGTACCCGCTGGTGCCCGATTTAAGTGTGCTGGAGCAGAAGATCACCGACGATCTGGCGCGCGCCGCCCAGTATGAGCAGGTGCAGCGCAAGCGGCAGCAGGAAATTGATGACATCGCGCAACTTCCCGACGTACGCAATTACCTGACCCTGGCTGGCCAGCTGCGGCGTGGCGAACTGGTGCTGCAGGCGGCCCAGCAGGCGCCCTACGACAAGCTGGCGGCCCGCATCGCTCCCGTGCTCAAGGAGGTGGCGCGGCTGCGGCTGGAAGTGAAACAATCTGAAATCCTGCAGGCGCAGATGCTGGCCCTGGCCGAGCAGGCGCGGCAGGAAAGGCTGGCCACGGCTGGCCAGTCGCGCTGCGTGCTGGGCCTGGTCGATGGCGACACCAGCGTGCGCGCGATGACGGTGCCGCCCGGTTTTGCCAAGGTGTATGACCGGCCGCCGAAAGAAATCCGCGCCTTGCTGCGCAGCGCCGTGCCGCCCACGCAGCCAGTGTTTTCGGACAGCAGCGGTGCGCTCGACTGGACGTACGCGCCCCCAGTTTAATCGCGCACTTTTCCCCGTGTTTGCTTGAGCAGGCTGTGCGTGCTCTTGCTGTCGAGCCGGCGCCGCTGCGAGCCGCGTGTGGGCTTGGTGGCGCGGCGCAGGGTGGGCAGGAAGGTGACGCTGTCGATGATTTCCTGCAGCCGCCGCAAGGCTTCTTCCTTGTTTTGCTCCTGGCTGCGCGATTGCTGGGCCTTCAGGATCAGCACGCCATCCTTGCTGATGCGGCTGTCGCGCAGGGCCAGCAAACGTTCCTTGTACGCTTCCGGCAGCGACGAGGCGGCGATAGGGAAGCGTAAATGAATCGCGCTGGAAACCTTGTTGACGTTTTGCCCGCCCGGGCCTTGTGCGCGGATGGCGGAAAATTCGACGTCGGCGGGATTGACGAGGTGTTGCATGGTCTGATTGATCAAAAACAATGGCCCATTGTAATGGAAGACGCCCGGGCACATGGCGGACTCCGGGAATGACTTGCATTTCGGAAAAATTGATGTTTCTCAACGTTGCCACAGGCGATGCTGGTTAGTATGACCCCAGTCTTGCGCTACTGCGCATCCTGGCAAGTACTTAGCAGATGAAAGGAATATCATGCAGCCCACGACGACGCCTGGCGCGGCAGCAATGGCGGATACTCTCCGCGCGCCATACCTGAGTTTTCGCTTGGGCGGCCTGGAATATGGCTTGCATTACGGCAGTGTGCAAGAGTTGCGCCCGCTCAAGGAACTCGACCGTTTTTCCTCGCAAGGCGAGGTGCTGCAAAGCGTGGCCGTGTCGCGTGGCGTGATCATCCCCATTGTCGACATGCGTGCCGCGTTCGGCGGCGCCCAGGAAGCCCCCGATCCGTCCACCGATGTGATCATCCTGCAACTGAGCACTGGCGTGATGGGCATGGTGGTCGATGGCGTGACCGATATTGTCAGCCTGGCGCCGGCCGACATTACGCCCGTGGCCGGCCTGGGTGCGGTCGAAGCCGGCTATCTGCTGGGCGTGGGCGTGGTGGACGGGCGCCGCCTGATCCTGGTCGATATCGACAGCTTGATGGCGATCCGCCTGCCAGGCCCCCATTCCAGCCCGATGCAGGCAGCCTGAAAAAAAGGCGACTCATCGAGTCGCCTTCCTGATTGCTGATCAGCCCAGTTTTTCCAGCTGATCCTGCAAGTCCAGCCATTCCGCTTCCAGCTGCGCCAGGTCCTTGCTGAAGAAGCTCTGGTCAGCCAGCAACTGCTTCAGCTTGGCCTTGTTGGCCGCGTCATAGATGCTCGGTTCGCCCAGCTTGGCGTCGGTTTCCGCTTTTTGCGCATTGCGCTTGGCGATCTGCTCTTCCTGGCGCTTGATCTTGTTTTCGATCGGCTTGCGCAGCGCCGCAGTCTTCTGGCGCTCTTCGGCTTCCTTGCGCTTGTCGCGCACCGGCGCGGCAGGGGCCGCTGCTACCACTGGCGAAGGTACGGAAGACGTCACCGGGAAATCGGTCTTGTTGGCCTTGCCGGCGGCCGGCAGCACGTCGGTGCCCTTGCCCAGCTTGGTCTTGAACAGCCAGTCCTTGTAATCGTCCAGATCGCCGTCGAACGGCTGCAGCTTGCCGTCGGCAACGATGATGAATTCGTCGGTGGTGGCGCGCAGCAAGTGGCGATCATGCGATACCACCACCAGCGTGCCTTCGAACTGCGCCAGCGCTTCGGTCAGCGCTTCGCGCGTTTCCAGGTCCAGATGGTTGGTC
Organism: Janthinobacterium saanense; assembly: GCF_014200675.1. Lineage (GTDB taxonomy): Bacteria > Pseudomonadota > Gammaproteobacteria > Burkholderiales > Burkholderiaceae_D > Janthinobacterium. Next base: position 50,815 of record NZ_JACHCI010000004.1, read on the forward strand.
GGTTCATCGAGCAGCAGCAGGTTAGGGCGCTGCCAGACGATCAGGGCCAATGCCAGACGCGCTTTTTCACCGCCCGAGAAGGGCGCGATCGAGGCGGTGACCATATTGCCCGGGAAGTTGAAGCCGCCCAGGAAGTTGCGCAATTCCTGCTCGCGCGTGGTGGGTGCAATCTTGGACAGATGCCACAGCGGCGATTCGTCATGGCGCAGCATTTCCACCTGGTGCTGGGCGAAGTAGCCGATATTCAAACCCTTGCCCATGGTGGCGTCGCCCGTCAGCGGCGACAGTTCGCCGGCGATGGTCTTGATCAGGGTCGATTTGCCGGCGCCGTTCTGGCCCAGCAAGCCGATACGCTGGCCGATCTGCAAGGAAAACTTGATGCCGTTGACGATGGTCTTGTGGGTGATTTCGCCGGTAGCGTCGTTTTCGATCTTGTAGCCTGCATCGACGTCTTCCATCACCAGCAGCGGATTCGGCGCCGACAGCGGCTCGCGGAACTCGAACGAGAATTCGGCGGCGGCGCGCAATGGCGCCAGCTCTTCCATCTTCGCCAGCGCCTTCATGCGGCTCTGCGCCTGGCGGGCCTTGGAAGCTTGCGCCTTGAAGCGGTTCACGAACGATTCCAGATGGGCGCGCTTGCGTTGCTGCTTTTCCAGCGCGCCGGCGGCCAGTATCATTTGCGCCGCGCGTTGACGCTCGAAGCTCGAATAGTTGCCCGAGTAGCGTTTCAGCTTGCGCTCGTCGATATGCACCACCACGTTGACGACTTCGTCGAGGAAGTCGCGGTCATGGGAAATGATCAGCAGGGTGCCGGCGTAGCGTTTCAGCCAGTCTTCCAGCCAGATGATGGCGTCCAGATCCAAATGGTTGGTCGGTTCATCGAGCAGCAGCAGGTCAGACGGGCACATCAGCGCTTGCGCCAGGTTCAAACGCATGCGCCAGCCGCCCGAGAAACTGGCCACCGGTTGCTGCATCTGGTCCAGCGTAAAGCCCAGGCCCAGCAGCAGTTGCTCGCCGCGCGACTGCACCGTGTAGGCGTCGGCATCGGCCAGCGCGCTGTACATATTGCCGATGGCGATGCCGTTTTCCGTGCTTTCCGGCTGGGACTCGAGGTAGGCCAGTTCGGCTTCGAGTTTGCGCAAGGTGGCGTCGCCGTCGATTGCGTAATCGAGCGCCGCGCGGTCCAGCGGCGGGGTTTCCTGCGCCACGTAAGCCACGCGCCACTTGGCCGGGAAATCGATCTCGCCCTGGTCAGGATGCAGCTCGCCGCGCATCATCGCGAACAGGCTCGATTTGCCCGCGCCATTGGCGCCGATCAGGCCGATCTTGTCGCCCGGGTTGAGGGTGACATCGACTTGTTCGAGCAACGGTTTGATGCCGCGCATCAGGCTTACTTGTAGGAAACGTATCATTTTTTTCTTTGTGTTGTAAATTAAGGCACTGCGATGCTTATGCCAGCGCTTACGCCAGTTTCAACTGCTCGGCCGTCAGCAGGAACACCATGTCGTCGCCGGCGCTGGTGGTCAGCCAGGTCAGGCCCAGTTCGCCGAAGGCCGCTTCCGCATATGCGCGCTCATTGCCGATTTCGATCATCAGGATGCCGTCGTCGCTCAGGCGCTCGGCCGCACCGGCGATAATCTTGCGCACCAGGTCCATGCCGTCGCTGCCGCCATCCAGGGCGATTTGCGGTTCGGCCAGGTATTCCTGGGGCAGCGCGCCCATCGAGGCGGAATTCACGTACGGCGGGTTGCTGATGATCAGATCGTATTTCTTGGCCGGCACGTTGGCGTACAGGTCGGACTCGATCAGGTTCACGCGCTCTTGCAACTTGTAGGTGTCGACGTTGCGCTTGGCCACGGCCAGCGCATCGGCTGAAATATCGACCGCGTCCACGCTGGCGTTCGGGAAAGCGTCGGCCATCATGATGGAAAGGCAGCCTGAACCGGTGCACAGTTCCAGGATGTTTTCCACCGCTTCCGGTTCCGCCACCCATGGCGAGAAGTATTCAGGGATCAGCTCGGCGATGAAGGAGCGCGGCACGATCACGCGCTCATCCACGTAAAAATTGTAGGTGCCCAGCCAGGCTTCCTTGGTGATGTAGGCGGCTGGCACGCGGTCGATGCTGCGGCGCTCGATGACGGCCATCACGGCAGCGACTTCCGACGGCAGCAGTTTGGCGTCCAGGAAAGGTTCGAGCTTGTCGAGTGGCAATTTCAAGGTATGCAGCAGCAGATACGCCGCTTCATCGAAGGCTTCGGCGCTGCCATGGCCGAAAAACAGCTTGGCGGCGTTGAAACGGGTGGTGGCGTAGCGCAACAGGTCGCGTGGCGTGGAAAACGGATTCGGTGTCATGGCATTCTCGATAGAGCGGGTGATGCAATTGATGGCGGCTAAAGGCCCGCTGAAACGGGCCTGGTGTTTTATTCGGGCAGCAAATGCTCCAGCGTACGGCGGTAAATATTCTTCAGCGGATCGATGTGGCACACGTCGATGTGCTCGTCAATCTTGTGAATACTGGCATTGGGCGGCCCGAATTCTATCACCTGAGGGCAGATCTGCGCGATAAAGCGGCCATCGGAGGTGCCGCCGGTGGTCGATAACTCCGTCTTAATGCCGGTTTCTTCTTCGATTGCGCTCGATAAGGCATCGGACAGCGTGCCGCGTGGCGTCAGGAAAGGCTGGCCGCTCAAGGTCCATTCCAGGCCGTATTGCAAGTCATGCCGGTCGAGGATGGCGTGCACTCGTTCTTGCAGCCCTTCAGCGGTGCTGGCGGTGGAGAAACGGAAATTGAAATCGACCACCATGGCGCCCGGAATCACATTGTTCGCGCCCGTACCCGCGTTGATGTTGGACATTTGCCACGAAGTTGGCAAATAGTATTCATTGCCCTCGTCCCATTGTTCCGCCACCAGGTCAGCCAGCGCCTGCGCCGCCACGTGAATGGGGTTTTTCGCCAGATGCGGATAGGCAATGTGGCCCTGGATGCCCTTGACCGTCAAGCGCCCCGACAGCGAGCCACGGCGGCCATTCTTGATCATGTCGCCCAGTTGCGCGCTCGAGGTCGGCTCACCCACCAGGCAATAATCGATCTGCTCGCCGCGCGCCTTGAGCTTGTCGCAGACGATGACGGTGCCATCGGTGGCCGGGCCTTCCTCGTCGCTGGTGATCAAAAAGGCGATCGACCCTGTGTGGTCGGGCGTGGCGGCGATGAATTCTTCGCAAGCAACCACCATGGCGGCGATCGAGGTCTTCATGTCGGCTGCGCCGCGGCCGTACAACTTGCCGTCGCGCACCGTAGGGATGAACGGTGCCGAGCGCCATTGTTCGACCGGGCCGGTCGGCACCACGTCGGTATGGCCGGCAAACACGAACACGGGCGAGGTGGTGCCGCGGCGCGCCCACAGATTGGTGACGTCGTTCGACTGTATCGTCTCGCAGACAAAGCCCAGCGGCGTGAGGATATCGATCAGGTGCTGCTGGCAGCCCTTGTCGTCAGGCGTGACCGAGGACAGGGCGATCAGTTTTTCAGTCAGGGCGAGGGTTTTGGAGGTGGTCATGGGGCTAAAGCGAAGATGAAGGCTCAAACTGAAAAAATTGCTTTGTATTGCGCATCCGAAAATGCCACGCTGAACTTGCCAGCCTTGTCCAGCACGGGGCGTTTGATGATGGACGGGTTTTCCAGCATCAGCTCGATAGCGCTGGCGGCGTCGACGATGGACGCCTTGCGCTCATCGCTCAAGGCGCGCCAGGTTGTGCCTTTCTTGTTGACCAGCACATCCCACGGCAATTGCTGCAGCCATTGTTCTACGGTAGCCCGTTCCAGGCCCTGTTTCTTGAAATCATGGAAAGTGAAGTCGAGTTGCTGCGCGGCCAGCCAGGTACGGGCCTTTTTGACGGTATCGCAGTTGGGGATACCGTAGAGTGTCATCGTCATAATGGGGTGTGCTATGGGGAATGAATGCGGATTACTTGATCGCAGCGCTTGCGCTAATCCGTGAATTTTAATACCGCCATTATACCGTCGATGCGGCGGTGCAACACGGCCAAGTTGTAAGGCCCGCCTTGCCTGGAGCAGTGAACTGCGCATGCCTGACAGGGGGATGCGGCTCACGTAGTCGCGGGTCCGGGCAGTCACCGCATCGGGATTGCCTACACCGGCCGTGGCGCCGCTTTGCTCTCCGGTGGCCCGAAGTGCATGCCCAGCCGCAAGGCCAGCGCGCGCAGGGCGCCGCTTTCCTGCTGGTGCAGGGCCAGCGCGATATGGCCGTCGGGGCGCACCAGGTAGGCGGCATCGCGGCCCAGGCCAGCTTGCTTGGCAGCCACATTGAAGGTGTAGCAATGCACGGGCAGTTTCAATATGCGTGCTTCATCGAGCAGTTCCGGCGCCGGCACGCCATAAATGTGCAATTGCCAATCCATGCTGCGCAGGGCCAGGAAATTGTCTTGCGTGCCATCCGAAAACCAGGGCAGGCGGTCGCCGCCCCGCAGATGTTCCGCATGGCCGCCAGACAGGGCGCTGTCTTCATAGCTGATCTGGATTTGCGAGACGGTCTTGAACAGCATGCGCCGCGCGGCTTCAAAGCCGGACAGGAAGGGCAGCGCGTGCGGCACCAGCCATTTGCGCAGCACTTGGCCTGTCATGCCTTGCGAGACGATGGCCTGGAAGGCGCGGTCGGTGGACGCGACCAGCTTGCGGGCAAACACGATGCGCTCAGCTTCATAGGTGTCGAGCAGGGCGTCATGGCTGCGGCCCTGCAATTTTTGCGCCAGTTTCCAGGCCAGGTTGACGGCGTCGCCCAGGCCCGTATTCATGCCCTGGCCGCCCACGGGGCTATGCAAATGGGCGGCGTCGCCCAGCAGGAAACAGCGCCGTTCGCGGAAGTGGGTCGCCACGCGGTGGTGCACTTTATAAGTGGAAAACCAGTTGACCTGTTCCACCTGGATATTGAGCAGGGTTTCCACCTCGCCGCGTACATCGTCAAACACGGGCGCGGGCGCGCCTGGCGGGCGGTCGGGCAGGATGCCGATCAGGCGCTGCATGCCGCTGGTGCGCACCGGCAGCATCAGGGCGAAGCTGTTGGCGCCCAGGTGGGCGTGCAAGTCGCTATTGCTGCCAGCTACTTTTGCGTCGGCCACGTAATACAGATGATCGTAAGTGCCGCCTGATAAGTCGATGCCGGCGATTTCGCGTACCTTGCTGCGCGCGCCGTCGCAGCCGCAGATGTAATTAAAAGTACAATATTGGCGTTCGCCATCCTTGAGCAGTATGGCTTGCACTTCGCTATCGTCCTGCGTCCACAAGTCCAGGGTGACATTCCACTCCACCTGTACGCCAGCGTCCGCCAGCTTGCCGACCAGAAAGCGTTCATGTTCATCCTGGGGCAGGCTCAGCACGAAGGGATAGGGACTCAGGCCTTCGCCGATTTCGCCCAGCGCCAGCTTGACCAGCTCTTCGCCGCCTTCATGCACATGCACGGTATGGATCTGGATGCCAAGATTGACCACCTCGTCGGCAAAGCCCATCTGCCGGTAAAACTCCAGCGTGCGCGCATGCATGGCCATGGCCCGCGACGCCTGGCCGGGACCGCTATTTTTGTCGATGATGCGGCACGCCACGCCGTGGTGGGCCAGGCGCAAGGCCAGCATCAGGCCGCTGGGGCCGGCGCCAACGATCAATACGGGAGGTGTATTCATGCCATCGAGTATAGGACAAGATGAGCAAGGGGCAGGAGACGATTGAAGTGTCTGCCTGGAAATGAAAATGTCCCGCAAGGGCGGGACATTCAGGGTGCGGCGATTGCTTTGCAGCTAGTCGATCAGATGCCGCGCAGCAATTCGTTAATGCCCGTTTTCGAACGCGTCTGAGCATCCACGCGCTTGACGATCACGGCGCAGTACAGCGAGTACTTGCCATCTTCCGAAGGCAGGTTGCCCGATACCACGACGGAACCGGCTGGCACGCGGCCGTAGGTGACTTCGCCGGTGGCGCGGTCGTAGATCTTGGTCGACTGGCCGATGTAGACGCCCATCGAAATGACCGAGTTTTCTTCGACGATCACGCCTTCGACGATTTCCGAACGGGCACCGATGAAGCAGTTGTCTTCGATGATGGTCGGGTTCGCTTGCATAGGCTCGAGTACGCCGCCGATGCCGACGCCGCCGGACAGGTGGACGTTCTTGCCGATCTGCGCGCAGGAACCAACGGTGGCCCAGGTATCGACCATCGCGCCTTCATCGACGTAGGCGCCGATGTTGACGTAGGAAGGCATCAGCACCACGTTCTTGGCGATGAAGCTGCCACGGCGGGCGACGGCTGGCGGCACCACGCGGAAACCGCCCTTGGCGAAGTCTTCAGCGGTGTAGTTGGCGAACTTGGTCGGTACCTTATCATAGAACTGCATCGTGCCATCCGACGGCATGGCGACGTTGTTTTCCAGGCGGAACGACAGCAGCACGGCTTTCTTGACCCATTGGTTGACGACCCAGTCGCCCGTGGTTTTTTCCGCCACGCGGATGCTGCCATTGTCCAGGCCATTGATGACGTGGGAAACGGCGTCGCGCAGTTCAAAGCTGCCATTGCCCGGGTTGATCTCGGCGCGGTTTTCCCAGGCCTGGTCGATGATGTTTTGCAGTTGTTGGCTCATGATGAAGTCGTGTTCTTTAGTTAGTTGAGGCGGATGCGGAAAGCTGCTGGCAGAATTTTACTATGCGCTGCGCCGCTTCCAGCCCTTCGGCCGTTTCGGCCACCAGGGCCATGCGGATGCGGTTGCGGCCCGGATTGATGCCGTGCGCGTCGCGCGCCAGGTAGCTGCCAGGCAATACCGTGACATTATATTCGGCGTACAGGCGTTGCGCGAATTCGGTGTCCGACAAGCCGGTGCGGCTGACGTCAGCCCACAGGTAAAAGCCGGCGTCGGGTAATTGCACATCCATCACCGTTTGCAGCAGCGGCGTGATGGCGTCGAACTTGGCGCGGTACTTGGCGCGATTTTCCTCGACATGGGTTTCGTCGTTCCAGGCCGCGATAGAGGCCGCTTGCACGGAGGGGCTCATGGCGCCGCCGTGATAAGTACGGTAGAGCAGGAATTTTTTCAGTACTTCGGCGTCGCCAGCCACGAAACCCGAGCGCATGCCCGGCACGTTCGAGCGTTTCGACAGGCTGGAAAACACCACCAGGCGCGCATACGGCCGTTCCACGGTGGACAGGCCCAGCATGTGCGCCGCCTGCAATGCGCCCAGCGGGGCCGTATCGCCATGGTAAATCTCGGAATAGCACTCGTCGGCGGCGATCACGAAATCGTAGCGCTCTGACAAGGCGAACAGATGTTCCCAGTCCGTCAGCGTCAACACGGCGCCGGTAGGGTTGCCCGGCGAGCACAGGAATAGCAGCTGGACTTTTTCCCACACGCAGGCCGGCACCTGGTCGTAATCGCAGCCGAAATTGCGGGCCGGGTCGGAATTGACGAAATAGGGTTCTGCGCCGGCCAGGTAGGCCGCGCCTTCATAAATCTGGTAAAACGGATTCGGGCTGATCACCAGCGCGCCAGCCGTCGGATCGATCACCGTTTGCGCCAGCGCAAACAGCGCTTCACGCGAACCATTCACGGGCAAAATCTGCGTGGCCGGGTTCAGCGCTGGAATGTCGTAGCGGCGTTCCAGCCAGCCGGCGATGGCGCCGCGCAAGGCTTCCGAACCGATGGTGGTCGGGTAGCTGGCCAGGCCGCTGATGTTGTCGATCAGCGCCTGCTCGATAAAGGCCGGCGTCGGATGCTTGGGTTCGCCCATGCCCAGGCTGATGGGAGCATAGTCGGGATTGACCGTCACGCCGGCAAACAGCTGGCGCAGCTTTTCAAATGGATATGGTTGCAGTTTGACAAGAAGTGGATTCACGGGCTGACCAGGACAGTAGGGTGGGAACGAAGTCGGGCTGCGGAGTTTCCGCTAACCAGCCTGTCATTATAGCCTCGGCGTGTGAGCGTTGTGCAACGCGGCAATGTTGGTACGCAATGCGTACGGTAAAATACGCTATGTCTACCATACTTGCTATTGAAACTTCTTCCGAACTCGCCTCCTGCGCCTTGCTGCGCGGCGATGCCGTCCTTTCCCGTGCCTCTTCGGGCGTGCGCACCCATTCCCAGTCCATCTTGCCGATGGTGCAAGAATTGCTGGCCGAAGCCGGTCTCAGCCTGGCTGACTGCGACGCCATCGCCTATGGCTCCGGCCCCGGCTCGTTTACCGGCGTGCGCACGGCTTGCGGCATCGCCCAGGGCCTGGCCTATGGCGCGGGCTTGCCGGTGGTGCCTGTCGTGACCCTGGACGCCATGGCCCTGGCCTGTCATCAGCAGCATGAGGCCATCCGCGTGCTGGCGGTACTCGACGCGCGCATGGGCGAGGTTTACTGGGCACAATACGATTTCCGCGATGGCCAGCAAATCATTTCGCCGCCTGCCTTGAGTGCGCCGGCTGGCGTGGCGCCGCAAGGCTGGGTGATGGCTTGCGGCAATGGTTTTACCGCCTATGCAGCCGAACTCGCCGAACTGCCCAGCGCTGCGCAAGCGGACGAGGCCATCATGCCGCATGCGGTGCAGATAGCACAGCTGGCGCGTACCGCGTTTGCCGCCGGTCATTTTGTCAAGGCGGCCGATGCGCAACCGCTGTATCTGCGTAACAAGATCGCCTACACCAGCGCCGAGCGCCTGGACATGGCGGCCGCCAAGGCCAAGGCCGCCGCTGCCGAGGCAGGGCAATGACGCCAGCGGCTGACAGCGCAGGCTGGGACTTGCTGCGCCTCGATTACCAGCCCATGCTGGAAGCGGACCTGCTTGAAGTGCTGGCGCTGGAACAGCGCGTCTATCCGCATCCCTGGACGCAGGGCAACTTCGTCGACTCGCTCAAGGACGGTTATCCGGCCTGGGTCTTGCGCGATACGGACGGCACCTTGCTCGGCTACTTTTTGCTGATGCTGGCGGTCGATGAAGCGCATTTGCTGAACGTGGCTGTCGACGCCGCCATCCAGGGCCAGGGTCTGGGCCGTTTTCTGCTGCAGCAGGCGTGCGCCTGTGCGCGCCAGTTGGGCATGGAATCGATGCTGCTGGAAGTGCGCCCGTCGAATCTGCGCGCGCTCGATATTTACCAGCGCTATGGATTTGAACAGATAGGCCGGCGCAAGGGATATTACCCTGCCGCCAATTCGCAACGTGAGGACGCCATCGTGATGCGTTATACCTTATGAGCCGCAGCGCCGTCTTTCTCGATGAAATGGGCGTCGGCCCCCTGTGGCGCTTGCGCCGCAGCGAGGCCGTGGCTGTCGTAGCAGCGGTGGCCGAAGAAGCCGTTGCCGCAGTTGCTACGCCGGTAGCGGAAGTGATTGCCGAGATAGTCGTGGCCCCCGTTGCTGCACCGATTATTGTGCCGCCTGCGCCAGCCCCGGTCCCAGTATCAGTCCCGGTCCCGGTCCCGGTCCCGGTTTCAACTGCCGTCGCCGAATCCGACGACACCGCCTGGTTCGACGATGCGCCGCCACCGCCGCCCGCCAGACAGGTCACCGATGCCGAAATCGCCGTGATGGACTGGGACGCGCTGGCTGCCGCCACCGCCAAATGCACGCGTTGCGAGCTGTGCAAGAACCGCAAGGGCGTGGTGGTGGGCCGTGGCGACCGCCAGGGAGCTTGGCTGATGCTGGCCAGCAGCCCGTCGCGCGGCGAAGAGCGGGAAGGGCGCGCCTTGCCGGGCGAGCAGGGCAAGCTGCTGGACAATATGCTCAAAGCCATCGATATCGCGCCGGAATCCGATGTGTATATCTCGCATTTGCTGAAATGCCGTCCGCTGGACGAAGCCGGTCAGGAACGTTTGCCGACCGAGCTTGAAACTGCTGCCTGCCGTCCCTTCTTTGAGCGCGAACTGGCCTTGCTGCAACCACGCACCATCGTCACCCTGGGTCAGATGGCTGCCGCCGGTATCTTGCCTGGCGAAAAGCCCGTACGTGGCAAGGTGCGCCAACTGGGCGCCGCCGCCGTGGTGGCCACTTACCATCCGGAAAACCTGTTGCAGGATGAAACTGGTAAAGCCAAGGCACGCGCCTGGGGCGATCTGTGCCTGGCGAAAAGTACGCATGCCGGGCGCGGCTGACCGGTTCCAGCAGGGCTTCGAGTCCCGCTGGGGGCATTTGACGCACCCTCACGTGCGTGCGCTGGCCTGGCTGCTGGACTCGCCCGATTTGCTCGATCCGGCCAGTCCCGATTGGGGTGGCCAGATCGCCAGTCTGGGGCCGGTGACGCCTGCCATCACGGCCTGGCTGGGAGCCTTGCAAGACGACCCCTCGCCTTTGCTAACTGCGCTCGGTCCCAAATTTTATTCCCGCCTGGGCCTGTATGCTGAAAAGCTGCTGGCCTTTTATTTTGAACAGCAGGGCTTGCTGCAGGCCCATGGCTTGCAAGTGCAGCTCAACCGCAACGACACGGTGGGCGAATTCGATTTCCTGCTGCACAATTCAGCTGGGGACGCTCTGCTGCACTGGGAATTTGCCACCAAGTTTTATCTGCTGGAAGGGGCGCCCGATCCCGGCGTCTTCAATCACTTGATCGGCCCCAACCTGGCCGATACTTTGGGCTTGAAGATGCGCAAGATTCTCGACAAGCAACTGGCCTTGTCGCGTCACCCGGCCGCGCTCAGCCTGCTGACCCAGCCTGTTGCCTCGGCGCAGGCGCTGGTAAAAGGCTGGCTGTTCTATGAGCACGGCAAGCTGGCGCCCATGGACGGTATTTCCAGCGGGCACGGTCACGGTTTCTGGTGCGCTGCAGCACAACTACCGCAGGATCAGCGTTATGTGATTTTGCCCAAGTTGCAGTGGCTGGCGCCGTACAAGGGCACGGGTGTCGATGTGCTGTATGGCGATGTCTTGCGCAAGCAACTCGCGGACTTGCCGCAACCGGTGCTGGTGGCGGTCGTCAAGCATGTCGATGGCTGGGAAGTGGAGCAGCGCCGGGGATTTGTCGTCCCCGAAGACTGGAGCGCGCAAGCGGCGGTCCGCAGGATGGCAGGGACTTTGCCCGCTTAGTGCTTCTGTTCGCCGATCAGCGACAAATTGTCGTGTTCGGCCTGGTTCATCTTGTGGCGGCGCATGATCATATACATGGTGCCGGCCACGAACAGGCCGAACAGGATGATGATGATGTTGAGCGGCAAGTGCAAGCGGATCATGATGGAATACATGGCCAGCATGGTCAGGATGGACAGGTTTTCATTGAAGTTCTGTACTGCAATCGAGTGGCCTGCGCTCATCAGCACGTGGCCACGATGTTGCAGCAGGGCATTCATCGGCACCACGAAGAAGCCGGACAAGGCGCCGATCAGCACCAGCATCGGATAAGCCATCCACACGCTGTGCACTTGCGTCATCAGCATGACGATCACGCCCATGGCGATGCCCAGCGGTATCACGGTCAAGGACTTGCGCAGCGGAATGAAGCGGGCCGACAGCACGGCGCCCAGGGCCACGCCGATGGCGACCACGCCGACCAGGCTGGTGGCCTTGTCGAACGGCATGTTCAACGATTGCTTGGCCCATTCCAGCACGATCAGCTGCAAAGTGGCGCCGGCGCCCCAGAACAGGGTGGTCACGGCCAGGGTGATCTGGCCCAGCTTGTCTTTCCATAAGATGGAATAGCAATTGGCGAAATCGGAAATCAGCTTGATCGGATTGCGTTCCTGGTGCGGATACACGCAGTGGGTATCGGGAATCTTCAGGTTGGCCAGGGTCGCCAGTATGTAGGTGATCACGACCACGCACAGGGCTGCCTCGGTCTTGGTGGTCACGCCCGTATCGATCAGCGGGAAGTCGAACGACAGCAGCATGGCCGACACATGGCCGCTGACCAGCGCGCCGCCCATCACGGTGCCGAGGATGATGGAGCTGACCGTCAAGCCTTCGATCCAGCCATTGGCGGCCACCAGTTTTTCCGGCGGCAGCAATTCCGTCAGGATGCCGTACTTGGCTGGCGAATACACGGCCGCGCCAAAGCCGACGATGGCGTAGGCCAGCAGCGGGTGCACATGGAAGAAGACGAGGAGGCAGCCGAAGATCTTGATCATGTTGCCGATGAACATGACCTTGCCTTTTGGCATGGAGTCGGCAAAGGCGCCGACGAAAGCGGCCAGCAAGACGTAGAACAGCACGAACGACAATTTCAACAGCGGCGTGATCCACGCCGGGGAATTCATGGACACCAATAGATCGACGGCGACGAAAAAGAGGGCGGTATCAGCCAGCGAGGAAAAAAACTGCGCTGCCATGATGGTATAAAAACCACGATTCATTCTTGAGTGCCTGAAATCTTATCTGGCTTGCTTTATACCACGAAGAAAGAACAACCTACAAGTTTGCGCCACCCTGCGGGCGGGCCCGCCTCCTAAGCGGGACTTAATTTTTCTGCCGTAGAAAAATAGCTATAGTTATGAATATTTTGCAACTGAGGGAGTCTGTCTGGCGTGCAGCGGTCTGTCCGTTAAAATAGGCCATTATTACTTGCCGTAGAAAACGCTTATGCCCAGGCCCATCGTCGCGACCATCCATCTGGATGCCATGAAACATAACCTGGCCTGCGCCCGTGCCAGCGCCTTGGGGGCCAAAGTGTGGGCGGTGGTCAAAGCCGATGCCTATGGCCATGGCTTGCAGCGCGCCATACAGGGCTTTGCCGAGGCCGATGGCTTGGCGCTGGTGGAATTCGATTACGCGCTGCGCCTGCGCGCCTGGGGCTGGACCAAGCCGATATTGATGCTGGAAGGCTTTTTCGATGCCGAGGACTTGCTGGCCATGGCGACCCACGGCCTCAACGGCACCGTGCATAGCCTGGAACAGATCGCCCTGCTGGAGGCGGCCCGCCTGCCGGCCACCGTGGACATCCATCTGAAAATGAATACCGGCATGAACCGCCTGGGTTTTACGCCGCAAGCGGTGGGCGTAGCGTATGCGCGCCTGCGGGCAATTCCCTGGGTAGGAGAAATCACCCTGATGACGCACTTCGCCAATGCCGATGATGCCGCGCCGGCCCATCTGCCATTGGAAGAGCAGATGGAACGTTTCGAAGCGGGCGCGGCCAGCATTCCGGACCCTTTGCCGCGCAGCCTGTCGAATTCGGCCGGTCTGCTGCTGCACCAGCTTGCCAGTGACTGGGTACGGCCCGGCATCATGTTATATGGCGGCACGCCCGGTACGACCCCCGCGCAGGACTTCGGCTTGCTTCCCACCATGACCTTGCGCAGCCGCATCATCGGCATCCAGGACATCGTGGCCGGCGAGGTGGTCGGTTATGGCAGCCGCTACGAAGCGAGCGGCCCCGTCAGGGTGGGCGTGGTGGCTTGCGGTTATGCCGATGGCTATCCGCGCCACGCGCCTGAAGGCACGCCGGTGCTGGTCGATGGCGTGCGCACTGGCCTGATCGGCCGCGTCTCGATGGACATGCTGATAGTCGACCTGACGCAGGTGCCGGGCGCCCAGGTGGGTAGCACCGTTACCTTGTGGGGCGAGGGGATGCCGATCGATGAGGTAGCGCTTGCTGCCGGCACCATAGGCTATGAACTGATGTGTGCGCTGGCGCCGCGCGTGCCGGTAGTCGAAGCGTGATGTAGTACGCTATACTGTATATAAATACAGTTATCTCTATTCTTACCCGGGCACAGCACACCATGGCAAAAGTCAAAACTATCTACACTTGCAGCGATTGCGGCGCCATCAGTAATAAATGGATGGGGCAGTGCACTTCCTGCAATCAATGGAACACCATGGTGGAAACCGTGCCCGAGACGGGCGGCAACAACCGCTATTCGAATCCCCAGCATATGTCGCTGGCGCAAACGGCGCCCGTGCTGTCGCTGGACGATATCGACGCCATCGACGTACCCCGTTTCGGCACCGGCATCGAAGAGTTCGACCGCGTGCTGGGCGGCGGCATGGTGGCCGGCGGGGTGGTGCTGATCGGCGGCGACCCCGGTATCGGCAAGTCGACCCTGCTGCTGCAGGCGCTGGCGAACATGTCGCACCACAAGCGCGTGCTGTATGTCAGCGGCGAGGAATCGGGCGCGCAGATCGCCCTGCGCGCCAAGCGCCTGGTGATCGACGCCAAGCAATTGAAGCTGCAGGCCGAGATCCAGCTGGAAAAAATCCTCGCCACCCTGGCCGACCTGAAGCCGGAAGTGGTGGTAATCGACTCGATCCAGACCGTGTATTCCGATGCCTTGAGTTCGGCGCCAGGTTCGGTGGCGCAAGTGCGCGAATGCGCGGCGCAATTGACGCGCGCCGCCAAGCAGACGGGCGTGACGATTATTTTGGTGGGCCACGTAACAAAAGAAGGCGCGCTGGCCGGCCCGCGCGTGCTCGAACACATCGTCGACACGGTGCTGTATTTCGAAGGCGACGCCCATTCCAGTTTTCGTCTGGTGCGGGCTATTAAAAACCGTTTTGGCGCCGTTAATGAGTTAGGCGTGTTCGCCATGACGGAAAAAGGCTTGAAGGGCGTGTCGAATCCGTCCGCGCTATTCCTGTCGCAGCATGATAACCAGGTGCCCGGTTCCTGCGTGATGGTGACACAGGAAGGTACGCGACCGCTGCTGGTGGAAATCCAGGCGCTGGTCGACACCAGCCATTTGCCGAACGCGCGGCGCCTGTCGGTGGGCCTGGAGCAAAACCGCCTGGCGATGCTGCTGGCCGTGGCGCACCGTCATGCGGGCATCGCTGCGTTTGACCAGGATGTGTTCATCAATGCGGTCGGCGGCGTGAAGATCACGGAACCGGCGGCCGACCTGGCGGTGTTGTTGGCGATCAATTCATCGATGCGCAACAAGCCCTTGCCGCGCGGGCTGGTGGTGTTTGGCGAAGTGGGCCTGGCCGGTGAAATCCGCCCTGCGCCGCGCGGGCAGGAGCGCTTGCGCGAAGCGGCCAAGCTGGGTTTTACCCTGGCCATGATACCGAAGTCGAACTTGCCCAAGCAGGCGATCGAGGGCATCAAGGTGATTGCCGTCGAGCGTATCGACGAGGCGTTCAACAAGCTGCGTGACCACGAGTAAGCCCGCTTTGGCCGGGCTAAACCGGATTTCATTTTGGAACTATAATATCGCCCGACATTTCGCGTAGCGTGTGGGCGTCGAAATACAGATGAATCGATAGAGATAAGAGAAGCGGAACACAGTGTCAGTAGAGCAAAGGCAGGGCGCACGCAAGATTTTACGTACCAGGGCAATGTTGGTGATGGATGGTGCGGGGCCAGTAGCGGCGCGCACCCTCGATGTCGGGCCGGGTGGCATGTCGGCCGTGGTGACAGAACCGGTACCGGCAGGCAAGGAGGGCAAGGTGCTGTTTGAATTGTTCCTTGAAGGCAAGGCGCAAATCATCGAAGCGCGCACCGCTGTGTCGCATTGCATCTTCAGTAGCGCAGGCTTCAAGGTAGGGTTGACGTTCTTGCATCTGGACATGGCGGTCATGAGCGCCATTTCCAAGTTTATGCGCTAAGATGGATGTCATCAGCGTGTAAAGACAGGTGCAATGGGTTTGCAGGGCGCAAAATACGGCTCTGTTCGCTGTTTTGATCTTTTAGCCATGCTGCATAATTGGCAATCAGAAAAGATGCGGTCATGCAGTGCACCGCGTGCCCCTTTACAGGCTATATCTGGCCATACCAGGAAATACAGGACGCCCACCATGTTTAATTCCACGATCAATAGCAAGGTCTACACCAATAATACGCAGGCATCGCCATCGGCCGATGTCTACGCCAAGGTGGAGCGCCAGATGCAGTCGCAAAATACGGGCGTCGTCAAACTCAATACCACCCTGGCCAAGGATCAGGCCAAGTTTTCCGGCCTGGGCCAGCTGCAATCGGCGCTGGCCAAATTCCAGACCGTGGCCAAGAGCATGGCCGGCAGCGGCCTTGCCACCTCGGCCACGCCGGGCAAGCCGGGCGTGCTCAGCGCCACCACTACTGACAAGGCAGTCAGCGGCACTTACGAAATGAACGTCAAGCAACTGGCGCAGGGGCAAACCCTGCTCAGCGGGGCGCAGAAATCGTCCAGCGCCGCCATCGGCACGGGCGCGCCGACCCAGATCAAGATCGAACTGGGCAGCGAAGACGGCAAGCAGTTCACGGCCGGCGGCGGCAAGCTCATTGCAGTGACCATCGATAGCAGCAACAATAGCCTGGACGGCATCGCCGCCGCCCTGAAGCAGGCTGGCGTGGATGCCAGCGTGGTGAAAAATGCCGATGGTTATGCGCTGGCCATCAATGGCAAGAGCGGCGCCGACAACAGCATGCGCATCAGCGTGACGGGCGACGCCTCCATCAGCAATCTCGTGTCGTACGCGCCGGGCGCCAGCAAGGGCTTGCAGCAAACAGCCGCTGCGCAGGACGCGTTGCTCACCGTCGATGGCAAGGACATCAAGAGCGCCAGCAACACCTTGACGACGGCCGTCGAAGGCACGAGCATCGAACTGAAGTCCACCGGCATTACCGACCTCGTCGTTGCCAAGGACAGTAGCCAGATCGCCAGCAATGTGGCCAGTTTCGTGACAGCCTACAACGAGCTCAACACCAAGCTGCAAAGCTTGCAGCAGGGCGGTCTGAAGTCGGATACTGCCTTGGGCCAGGTCAAGTCGCAAATGGAGCAGGTATTGCGCACGGCCAGCACCGGCGTGCCATCGTCGGTACTGAGCAGCGCCGGCGTTACCCTCGGCAAGAATGGCGAGCTGGTGCTGGACGAAGCCAAGCTCAAGGCGGCCGTCGCTGCCGATCCGGACGCCGTCAGCAAGCTGTTTACCAATGACGGCAAGGGCGTGGCCGACCAGTTCAATAGCAAGATCGGCGAATTGACGGGCGAGACCAGCGTGCTGCGCAAGGAGCAACTGACCGTCGGCAAGGACATCACCACCCTGACCAACAAGAAAGCCGTGCTGGCCAAGGCCCTGACGGCCCAGGCGCAGGCGCTGGTCAAGGCCTACACGGCGCAGGAGCAGATGGGCAGCAATTCGGCCCTGCCAGGTTATACGGGCAAGAACTCTTTATTCGACTTCATGGCCTGACTTCATTACCTAACTTCATGGCTTGAAGAAGGCCGTTGGCGAACTGCCGAAGGTTTTCTTGAACATGGCGGAAAACGCCGACTGGCTGGCATAGCCCAGCTCTTGGGCCACCTGTGACAAAGGCACGCCGCGCGCGATCATCGGGGCGGCGTGGGCCAGGCGCACTTGCTGGCGCCACTGGCCAAAACTCAATCCCAATTCCCGTTCAAACAAGCGCGCCAGGGTACGCTCCGAGGCGCCCACCACTTGCGCCCATTGCTCCAGGGTCAGGGGCGAGCCGGGTTTGTCGATCAGATTGCCGCACAGGGTTTTCAAACGCTTGTCGGTCGGCAAGGGCACGCGGATGGGGCGCGTGCTGGAACGCGACAACTCATCGAGTATCAGCTCGGCCAGCAATGCTACACGCGCCGGTTCCTGGCCAGGGTCCAGCTGTTCCAGCGAGATGATCAGCTGGCGCAGCAGATTCGACACTTCCAGCACCTGGCAATCGCGGCCGGCAAACGGTGCGCGCGCGGCAAAGATGCACAGCGGCCGCAGCCGCGTCTTTTCCAGTATCGTCACTTCATGCTCGATCTGGGGCGGTATCCAGATAGCGCGCATGGGCGGCAGCACCCAGCTGCTGTTCAGGGCCGTGATGCGCAGCACGCCTTCGAGCGCATAGGTGACTTGGCCCCAGGGGTGGGAATGCGGCGAGAGAAATTCGTCAGCTTGCAGATCGCGCGCGATCATCGTCACGGGGATGGCGGCGCTGGGCGCCTCGCGTGGCGGGCACATGCGCGTATGGTGAAGAACAGGTACACCCATCAGTTTGACCTTAATTCGATAAATGATGTCACGCTAGTGAAAAACAGGCGATGACATTTTGCATACACTTGAGCTTTGGAAGTATAAAACAAGGTATGACATGATAACAACAACTAGCAACTCGCCAGACGGCAACTTCGCCAGCGACGCCCGCGTCATCGGCCTGGTAGGCCTGGCGCATGGCGTCTCGCATTTCTACCATTTGATCCTGGCGGCCCTGTTCGTCTGGCTCAAGTCTGCCTTCAACCTGTCGTATGCCGAACTGGGCTTGCTGATGACGGTGTTCTTCATCATCTCGGGCGTGGGTCAGGCGCTGGCCGGTTTCGTGGTCGACCGTTTCGGCGCGCGCGCCGTATTGTGTTCCGGCATCTTTTTGCTCGGTGTATCGGCGCTGGCGCTGGCGCACGCGCAAAGCTACACGGCGCTGATGCTGGGCGCCATGCTGGCCGGCACCGGCAACAGCGTGTTCCACCCGGCCGACTACACGATACTCAACCAGCGCGTCTCGCCGGCCCGCGTGGCCTATGGTTTTTCCATGCACGGCATCAGCGGCAATATAGGCTGGGCCCTGGCGCCGCTGTTCATGACCTATGTTGCCACCCGTTATGACTGGAGAATAGCGCTGCAGTGCGCGGCCGTGCTGCCATTTGTCGTGCTGCTGGTGCTGTTCCTGAACCGCCACGCGATCCGTCCCGAACCCCTGAAAAAAGCAGCGCCTGGCCAGAGCGCCAGCGGCGAGGGCACGCTCGATTTTCTGCGCCTGCCGGCCGTATGGATGTGTTTTGCCTTCTTCTTCATTACCGCGATTGCGCTGGGCGGTATCCAGAGTTTTGCCAGCGTGGCGCTGGTCAGGCTGTACAACATGAGCTTGCCCCTGGCCACCAGCGCCTACACGGCCTATATGCTGGCTTCGGCGGTGGGCATGGCGGCTGGTGGCGTGCTTGGGGCGCGCAGCAAGCAGCCTGACCGCAACGTGGCGATTGCCTTTTCAGTCGCAGCCGTGCTGGCCGTGTTGCTGGCGCTGGCGGTGGTGCCGGCCTGGGCCGCCGTCGTACTGATGGGCGCGATTGGTCTGACTTCCGGCGTGGCGGGGCCATCGCGCGACCTGATGATACGGGCGGCCGCGCCGAAAAACGCCACCGGCCGCGTGTATGGCGTGGTTTACTCCGGTCTCGATAGTGGCCTGGCCGTCGGTCCCTTGCTGTTTGGCGCGCTGATGGATGGCGACCATCCCGCTCTGGTATTCGTGTTGATCGGCCTGTTCCAGGCGCTGGCGATTGCCACCGCGGTGGGTGTCGGCGGCAAGACTCGTGCCGTGGCGCTGCAAAAGGCATAAAATCAGGGGCATCTGAGACCACGCTGACGGAGCTGCCATGACTTTTGCCACCACCGACCTGTGCGACGATTATGCTGCCATGCTGGACGACGGCGCCCTGGCGGTGCTGCCGCCCGTGTACCGCTCGTTCGGGCAAAAGCTGCGTTTTTGCGGCCCGGCCACTACCTTGCAAGTGTTTGAAGACAATGCGCTGGTGCGCAGCACCCTGGAAACGCCAGGCCATGGTCATGTGCTGGTGATCGATGGCGGCGGCAGCTTGCGCCGGGCGCTGGTGGGCGGCCAGCTGGGCGTGCTGGCGCAAAATAACGGCTGGGCTGGCATCGTGGTCGATGGCTGTATCCGCGACTGCGACGAAATCAATGTCTGCGAGATCGGCGTGCGGGCCCTGGCCACCCATCCGCGCAAGAGCGCCAAGACGGGCGCCGGCCAGCGCGACGTGCGCGTGCAGATCAGCGGCGTGGATGTCTCGCCCGGTGACTGGATTTATGCCGACGCTGACGGTATATTAGTGTCGCGCCAGGAACTCGATTAACAACGCCTATCAAAACTTACTGCGCGTCGGTATAGGCGGACTGCGATGCTCACCGTACCTGCGTACGGTTGCGCTTCTCGACCACCTCTCCCTTCCGCTCGCTACAGTTTTGTTAAGCGTTGTAAGACGCTAATTCATCTTCAGGCATAAGGCGTACCGGCCATCGCCGCCTGTACGCCGATGCTGCCCTTGTCTATCATGGACAGGAACACGGCTTGCGCCTGTTTGACCTCGTGACTTTGCCGGAAAGTCTGGTGCGCCTGTAACAGTGCCACTGTCCATGTCGCCACGACCAGACCCGCCGCCAGCTGGGCGTCTTGCTCACCCCCATCCCGTCCTGCCGACAGTGCCAGTTCACTCGCCAGCAATTGCGCGATTTCATCGCGTATGGCCCTGGCCCTGGCTTTCAGGGTTTCGCTGCCCTCTATCGTCGCGATAAAACCCTGGCTTTCACTAGAGAAACGCATGTAAGCACTGTCGTGCGCCACCAGGCTATGCGCCAGCAGGCGCAAGGCTTCGATAGGCGAAATGTCGGGATTGCGCTGGCGCAAGGCTGAGCGCAGCGCTTCACGGCCTTCTTCATCGCGGTCGAAGAACATGTCTTCCTTGCGCGGGAAGTGGTTGAACACCGTCATCCGCCCCACATCGGCCGCCGCCGCAATCTCATCGACCTTGACCTGATCGAAGCCCCGTTCGAGGAACAGCCGCGTGGCGATATTGGAGATGGCCTGGCGCGTGGCGAGGCGCTTGCGGGTGCGCAGATCGGTTGGTATTGACATGCGGCAGATCATAGCATATTCTACATGTACTGAGTACATATTGGGATTGAGTATATTATTATGAATACAAACGAGCAAACAAGTGAGCAAATGCAAGTGATCATCGTCGGTGCAGGGCCAGTCGGCTTACTGGCCGCCATTGAATTGACGCTCGGTGGCGCGCGTGTTCTGGTGCTGGAGCGCCTGGCCGAACCGAGCAAGGTGATGAAGGCGTTGGGAATCGGCCCGCTGGGCAGCGAAGTCTTGCAGCGGCGCGGCATGCGGCCCGCCATTGCCGAAGTGGAGGCGCGCGCTTTTGCGGCAATGCAGTCGTTCGCGCAACAGCCGGGTGCGCAGGTGCGCGGCCGCGAATCAAAGTTCAGCGGGCATTTCGCCGGCTTGCCGCTGATACGCAAGGATGCGCAGAGAGAGCCGCACCGGCGTCCGGGTCCCGTCGACCAGCACAGCATCGAAGCCATGCTGGCCGAGCGGGTCCAGGCGCTGGGCATCGAGGTGCGCCGCGGCTGCGAAGTCACCAGCGTAGTGCAGCAGGACGATAGCGTTGATGTGGGGTGGAGATCGGCCACGGGCGCCGGCCAGCTGCGCTGTCGCTGGCTGATTGCCTGCGATGGCGGGCGCAGCAGCATCCGCAAGATGGCCGGTTTCGATTTTCCCGGCACGCCGCCCAGCTCCACGTTTTACCAGGCCGAGGTGGAGATCGACCATCCGGAGCACCTGTTGCCGCTCGGCTGGAACCGCACTTCGACCGGGGTGTTTTCCTACGGCCCCTCGGCCCATCCCCAGTCACGCCGCCTGTTCATGCTCGATTTTTCCGGCACTCCGGAAAACCGCGAGGCGCCCGTCACACAGGAAGAGATCGAAAGCGTGCTACGCCGTATCAGCGGCATGGACGTGCGCGTCAAAGGGCTGGGCAGCGCCAGCCGCTGGACGGACAACACGCGCCTGGCCGCGACCTATCGCCAGGGCCGGGTGTTGCTCGCTGGCGATGCCGCGCATATCCATACGCCATTCGGCGGCCAGGGCCTGAGCCTGGGGCTGGTCGATGCAGCCAACCTGGGATGGAAGCTGGCGGCGGTGTTGCGCGGCGACATGCCCGACAGCCTGCTCGACACCTACACGGCCGAGCGCCGCCCCGTGGCCCAGGCGGTGCTGGCCAATACCCTGGCCCAGGTCGCCATCATGCGGCCCGATCCGCAAGCAGGCGCCATGCGCGAACTCATCGCCGAGCTGATGCAGTTTGATGATGTCAACCGCCGCATCGGCGAAATGATGAGCGGCCTGTCCACGCGCTACGACCTTGGTTCAACGCACGACGCAGTGGGCCGGCTGATCGGCGACAGGCCGATCGGCCATGTTGAGGCCGGCGTGACGCTGTACGATGTGATGCAGGATGGCAAGGCTGTCTTTCTCGACGCTTCCGTCGGGAGCGCTGCGTCCAGGCTGGTCGCAGCCAGCACGCAGCAAGTGCGCTGCGTGGCCGTCGATAGCGGTCCATCCCTGCTGATCCGTCCAGACGCCTGCATCGCCTGGGCCGCCGAGGGCGACAGTATCGATGGTCTGGAGCAGGCTTTGCGGCACTGGTTTGCTCCGGGAGCCAGGGCCGCGCAATGAACAAGCCCCTGCTGATCATCTTTGCCACCATCGCGCTCGATGCGGCCGGCATCGGCCTGATTTTCCCTATCCTGCCGCGCTTGCTGGCGGAAGTCACGCATGCGGGCAATATCGCGCCCTATATCGGCGTCATGACGGCGCTGTATGCCGCGATGCAATTCATCTGCGCGCCCGTGCTGGGTCTCTTGAGCGACAAGCTGGGCCGGCGTCCCGTGCTCTTGATCTCGCTGGCGGGCGCGGCGATTAACTATGTGCTGATGGCGTTCGCGCCCCAGTTGTGGATGCTGCTGCTGGGCCGGGCGATTGCCGGTGTCACCAGCGCCAATGTGTCCGTTGCCACTGCCTATATCACCGATATCTCGCCGGAAGAGACGCGCGCGCGCCGCTTCGGCTTGCTGAGTGCCGTGTTCGGCATGGGTTTTATCGTCGGCCCCGTGCTGGGCGGCGTGCTCGGTGATTATTGGCTGCGGCTGCCCTTTATCGCTGCTGCCGTACTGAACGCGGGCAACTTTTTGCTGGCTTTGTTTGTGCTGCCGGAATCGCGCACGCCGCAACAGCACAAGATCATCCTGGCCGAACTCAATCCGCTGCGGCCCTTGCGCTGGGCGTTTTCCATGAAAGGATTGCTGCCCATTATCTGCGTGTTCTTTATCCTCAGCGCCACCGGCGAAGTGTATGGCACTTGCTGGGCCTTGTGGGGGCATGACAGTTTCGGCTGGAATGGTTTGTGGATAGGCTTGTCGCTGGGCATGTTCGGCGTCTGCCAGACGGTGGTGCAGGCATTCCTGCCCGGCCCGGCGACGCGGCTATTGGGCGAGCGCGGCGCCGTGCTCGCTGGCGTGGGCTGTGCCAGCATCGCGTTGGTGGTCATGGCTTTTGCCACGCAAGGCTGGATCATCTTTGCCATCATGCCCCTCTTTGCCCTGGGCGGCATCGGCGTGCCGGCGCTGCAAGCGCTGGCTACCCGGCAAGTGGAAGAGGACCGCCAGGGCCAGTTCCAGGGCGTGCTGGCCTCGGTGGTCAGTCTGGCGTCCATCATCGCGCCGCTGGCTTTCTCCAGTTTCTATTTTGTCGTCCAGCAAACGTGGCCGGGCGCCATCTGGCTGTCGGTGGTTCTCATCAATGTGATTGCGCTGCCGCTGATCGTGCTGGGCACCCGCAAGACGCGCCGCGTCAACAATGCCCATGAATCTTTGTTGAGAGGAGGATAACGAAATGCAATAATGGCCGGGCATGCACTATGCGAATATACGCACCATGCACGACTATAAAGGAATGACTATGCAGCAAGCCCCCGCTGGTAAAGATACGCCCTTGCTCGACCCCGTGGTGGCGCCCCGCATTGCCGTCACGCGTTTGCTGACAGGGTTACTGCAGGGCTTGCTGCTGTATTGGCTGTATAGCGCGGTGCAAAACAAGGCATGGATCGCCACGCACGCTTATCTGCTGGCGCCCTTGATCCTGACGGGCGTGCTGCTGCCGGTGCTGCTGGTGTCCAGCCTGGGCCATATGACGGCCAGGCGCATCGTGCTATGGATGCTGGCGGCCGCCGCCGTGCTGACGGTGCTTGCCGTGCACGACGTGTGGCGTGACGTCAGGCAGGCAGCGGCTTACGCGCCGGGTAATCCCCTGTATCTGGTGTCATCGCAACTCTTCGTTTTCTGCGTGCTGGGCTTTTTTATCGCCCATGCCCTGGTGTTGTCGAGCGCACACGACAGGCGGCGGGTAGCGCGCTACCCTACGTATTTTGAAATCGCCTGGAAGCTGGGCATCCAGCTGCTGTTTTCCCTGCTGTTCGTGGCCGTGCTATGGCTGGTGCTGTGGCTGGGCGGGCAATTGTTCTTGCTGATCAAACTCGATTTCCTGCGCAAGCTGCTCAGTAAATCCTGGTTTGTGATTCCCGTGCTGTGCTTTGCGTTTTCCTTCGCCATCCACATTACCGATGTGCGCCCGGCCATCGTGCGCGGCATCCGTACTCTGCTGCTGGTGCTGATGTCCTGGCTGCTGCCGATCGCCGCCGTGCTGGTCGCCGGCTTCCTGCTGACCTTGCCATTCATCGGCTTCGAGCGCCTGTGGGCCACCCGCCATGCAGCTTCCGTGCTGCTGGGCATGGCCGGTCTGCTGGTGGTGCTGATCAATGCCGCGTTTCAAAATGGCGAAGTGGGCCTGGGCGTGGCGCGCGCCATCCGCATCGGTACTCGGCTGTCCTGTCTGCTGCTGCCATGGCTGGTCGGCATCGCCATCTATGCCTTGACCCTGCGCGTGATGTCGCATGGCTGGACGGCCGAGCGCCTGATCGCCGCCGCCTGCATGGTGATCGCCAGCTGCTACGCGCTCGGTTATGCCTGGGCGGCCAGCAAATATGGCGACTGGCTATATCTGATTTCCCATATCAACGTGGCCACCGCCTTTGTCAGCTTGCTGGTGCTGTTCGCGCTGTTCACGCCACTGGCCGATCCGGCCCGCTTGTCGGTCGCCAGCCAGATGGCGCGCCTGGACAGCGGCAAGGTCAGTGCCGACAAGTTTGATGTCGAATATCTGCGCTTCGAGGGCGCCCGCTACGGCCAGGCCGCCTTGCAGCAACTCAAGACCCGCACGACGGGAGCGGACGCCGCCATCGTACAGGCCCGCGCCGAAGCCGTGCTCAAGCGCGAAAGCCGCTACGATGAACGCAACGGGCTAAGCGACGTGGCGGTCAATCTGACCCTGCGCCCCGCCACGGCCAAACTGCCAGACTCTTTCCTGCGCCAGGACTGGAGCCAGGTAGGCCCGGCCTGGCGCCTGCCCTCCTGCTTGAAGCGGGCAGGGCAGCAGTGCGACGCCTACCTGCTCGATTTCGATGGCGATGGCAAGCAGGAGGTGCTCTTGATCAGCAACGACCCACGCGCCAGCTCCGTCTTGCTGGCAGAAAAGGCCGATGGCAGCTGGTACGCACGCGGACAGATACCATCCGAAGCGCTGCGCTGCAAGCCGCTGCGTGAACGGCTGCAAGCGGGCGACTTCCAGCTGCTGCCACCCAAAACGCGCGAACTGGAAGTCGATGGATTGCGTGTGCCGATGAGTTTATATGGCAATGAAGATGAACTGAGCTGCCCGGAAGAATAGTGGCGGGTTCACCGGCAATTCAGCGACAACTCAGCGGGCATGCGCCTCAAGCCGGACGACAAAGCAAGACCTCGGCTGATACACAGGCCGTGTGTCGCCCTCCTGCCTTGGCATGCCCTTATCCCCGGCGCATCGTATGCAGGGGGTATTGAATCTTGCATATTTTACAGATAGATAAAATGCTATCCTGGTGGGAACTGGCCGGGTTTGGCCAGATGCAGCCGTAGAAGGATGACCGCCAACGGCCAGGAGCGGCAGTTAGATTTTCGGGTCATTTCAATTAATTAACTAGAAAAATTGCTAGGGGAAAATGGATCATTCAACCGCGCAGAAGCTTATGGGAGCCTACGAACGCATAGGCGCGGCTCTCAACGGAGCAGATAGTATCATTCGAACACTGCCGGAAGACGAGCGGACTGTGCACTTGCGTGGCCTTGGCGAGATGATGGGACACCTCTGGTCGAAGCTTCAACTTCCAGTTGTTCGCGAACACAGAGATCTGGATCCGGATGGCGATCGTTTCCAGAAAAAGCCGAAGCAAGAGTGATAAGTATGGACGCTTGTCGTAACCGCCTGTGAATTTTCGGCCGGGCAACATGCTCTGCTGGCTCGACAGGCCGGATTCGGCCAGAAGCTGCCATTGAACAGGAATGCTAAGTGAAGAATATTCAAATTTTTGATGGGGCAGACAACGCGGTCTTTGACATCTTCGCTGCGACTGATGAGGAGTTTGGGTTGATCTTCCCGAATGGTACAGATGTAGCATTTATCGATGAGGTTTATCAGACGCAGCCGTCGCGAACCTTGGATGCGACTTTCACCGAGATCTGGGAGCGCCGTGTGCCAAAGTCCCGAGCGATGGGCATTCATGGAATTCTCTTCTACGAGTGCGAACACAAGAAGGTCTACTATCCCACTCGTCGCGATGAGGAAGCAGTAAATCCAAGCGGCTCCAGACTACGATAGCCAATGTCCGCTATGGGCGAAAGCTGCCCTTCGCATTACCAAAACAAGATTAAAGTAAGTAGCGGAAGGGACGCACCATGGTTTTCTGCTGATATGGCGCCAGACTGTTGTCGGCGCCCGTGGAACATATGGTGGGGCTTAATTGCGTATCTTGACCTGCCGCACATGGTTTTCCAGCTCGTTGAACGAGGGGCGCTCGGTGGCGGAAATGACCTTGCGGCCGAATTCCACGGCCAGGGCGGGGGCGTAGCCGTTCAGGCTGGCCAGCAGGGTGACTTTGGCGCACTGGTACATTTTCGACGTTTCATGGTGCTTGCGGCGCAGCAGGCTGGCCAGCGGGGCGATGAAGCCGTAGGCCAGCAGGATGCCGATGAAGGTGCCGACCAGCGCTTGCGCGATCAGCACGCCCAGCTCGGCTGGCGGCAGGCCGACGGAGGCCATGGTGTGGACCACGCCCATCACGGCGGCGACGATGCCGAAGGCGGGCATGGCGTCGGCCAGCTGCGAAATCGTTTGGATCGGCATTTCCGCATCTTCGTGGTGCGTTTCGATTTCGTTATCCATCAGGTTTTCGATCTGATACGCGTCCATATTGCCGGACACCATCAAGCGCAGGTAATCGGTGATGAATTCCAGGATGTGCTCGTCGCCCAGGGTGTACGGGTATTTCACGAAGATGGGGCTGCGGTAAGGGTCGTCGATGTCGTCTTCGATGGACATCAGGCCTTCCTTGCGGATCTTGCTGAGGATTTCGTACATCAGCCCCATCAGTTCCATATAACGCGCCTTGGTGTATTTGGCGCCGTGGAACAGGGTGGGGATGGCGGCAAAGGTGGCGCGGATGGCCTTGGCATCGTTGCCGACAAAGAAGGTGCCCAGCGCGGCGCCGCCTATCATCATCAATTCCAGCGGCTGGAACAGGGCGGCCAGATGTCCGCCCTGTAAGGCAAAGCCGCCGAAGACGGAAAACAGGACCACCATAAATCCGAGTATGACTAACAAAACTTACTCCCTCATAATATTGCCGCAACGCAATATTATAGTGTAACCGGATTTATGGCCCTCAGGATGACCCTGGCTGCAAATGTTGACGCAAAAAGTTGATAAAACCACGTACTTTGGCCGGTAATTGCTGGCGGCTGGGGTAGTAGGCGTACAGGTCGGCGGGCGCCAGGGTGTAGTCGTCCAGCACCACGCGCAGACGGCCGCTGTCGAGGTAGCGGGCCAGGTCCCATTCCGAACGCAGCAAGATGCCGTGGCCGTCGAGCGCCCAGCCCAGCACCACGTCGCCATCGTTGCTGGCCACCGTGCCGCGCACCTTGACGGTGTGCGTGGTGCGGCCACGGCTCAAGCGCCAGATGCCATAGGCATCATCGTTCTGGCGGTGCACGATGCAGCGGTGCTGGCCCAGTTCTTCGGCCGTGCGCGGCGTGCCGTGTTCGGCCAGGTAGGCGGGCGAGGCGCATAGAAAACGCCGGTTCGACATGATCTTGCGCGCCGACAAGCGCGTATCGGGCAAGTCGCCAAAGCGGATGCCCAGGTCGTAGGCCTGTTCCACCAGGTTGATGGGGCTATCCGTCAATTGCAGCTGCACTTCCAGTTGCGGATGGCGCAGCGCGAATTGCGACAGCAGCGGCGCGATCACGGTGCGGCCGAAACCCAGGGTGGCGTTGACGCGCAACAAACCCTTCGGCTCGGCGCTGCCGCTGGCCAGGGATTCTTCCATCACGCGGATATCGTCGAGGATTTGCCGTGCCTGCGCCAGATAGCTTTCGCCATCGCCCGTCAGGCTGATGCGGCGCGTACTGCGGTTCAGCAGGCGCACGCCCAGGCGCTGCTCCATCAGCACCAGCCGCTTGCTGACGGCGGGCGGGGTGATGCCCAGTTCGCGCGCCGTGGCCGACAGGCTGCCCAGTTTGGCCAGCAAGACAAAAAAGCCCATTTCCGTGGTGGCGTCGCTTTTCATGCTTTACCTTGATCTTTAACTTCAGGTGAATAATGGTTTAAATTTGAATCGATTATACGACTCTGTTTGGCGGTAAGCTGGCGTCATCGTTGACACAAACAGGAGACCAGCATGAAAATCGTCGAAATCCGCGAAAAAACCATCCCCATTTCTTCCCCCATCCGCAACGCCTACATCGACTTTACGAAGATGACCCTGAGCCTGGTGGCCGTAGTCACGGACGTGATCCGCGACGGCAAGCCGGTGGTCGGCTACGGTTTTAATTCGAATGGCCGCTATGGCCAGGGCATGCTGATGCGCGAGCGTTTTATCCCCCGCATCCTCGACGCCGATCCGGCCTCGCTGCTCACAGCCGACGGCAGCAACCTCGATCCGCACAAGGTGTGGGACTGCATGTACACCAATGAAAAACCGGGCGGCCATGGCGAGCGCTCGGTGGCGATCGGCACCATCGACATGGCGATCTGGGATGCGGTGGCAAAAATAGAAAACAAGCCTTTGTTCCAGCTGCTGGCCGAACGCCATGGCACCGGCGTGCCCGACAAAAAAGTGTTCGTGTATGCGGCCGGCGGTTATTACTATCCGGGCCAGAGCTTGACGGCGCTGCAGGATGAAATGCGCAGCTATATCGACCGCGGCTACACGGTGGTGAAGAAAAAGATCGGCGGCGCTTCGCTCGATGAAGACTTGCGCCGTATCGACGCCATCATGGAAGTGCTGCAGGATGGGCAAAAGCTGTGCGTGGATGCAAATGGCCGCTTCGACCTGGACACCTCGATTGCCTACGCCAAGGCGCTGCGCCAGTACGACCTGTTCTGGTATGAAGAGGCGGGCGACCCGCTCGACTTCGAGCTGCAAGCCACCTTGCGCAGCTATTACGACAAGCCGATGGCGACCGGTGAAAACCTGTTTTCCATGCAGGATGCGCGCAACCTGATCCGCTACGGCGGCATGCGCGCCGACCGCGACTGGCTGCAATTCGATTGCGCGCTCAGCTACGGCCTGGTGGAATACCTGCGCACCCTGGACATGTTGCACCAGCACGGCTGGTCGCGCAGCCGCTGCATCCCGCACGGCGGCCACCAGATGTCATTGAATATCGCGGCTGGCCTGGGCCTGGGCGGCAATGAATCGTACCCGGACCTGTTCCAGCCGTTCGGCGGCTTCCCCGATGGCGTGCGCGTTGAAAACGGTCACATCACCATGCCGGAGCTGGTTGGCATCGGCTTTGAAGGCAAGGCCAACCTGTATGCGGAAATGCGGGCGTTGAGCGGCCAATAAGAATGAATGGTAAGACTGGCCGCCCAGGATATCGATCAAGCCGGATCGGCCGCCAGCGAGGAAACGAGGTCGGCGGTCGAGCGCACCTTGCCCATGAAGGGGAAGATGTTCTTGATGGAAAACTCGTGCAGATCGGCCCGCAGGCTGCTCATCGCGTCTTCGGCAAAGATCACGGCGTAACCGAGGTCGGTCGCGGCACGCGCCGTCGATTCGATGCCGAAGTTGGTGGCGATGCCCGTGAAGATCAGGGTGGTGATGCCGCGCCGGCGCAACTGCTGTTCCAGGTCGGTACCCTGGAAGGCGCCCCATTGGCGCTTGGCAATCACGATATCGCCATCCTGATAGCCTGCTTGCGGCACCAGTTCAGTGGCGTTGTCTGGCAGTGGTGGGGCCGATGCCGGGCGCGACAGTGCCACATCGGCTGGCAGGTGCAGCAATTCATCGATCAGCACGCGCACATACACCACCGTGCCGCCGCGCTGGCGCATGGCCTCGGCCAGTTGCACGCTATGGGCGACGACTTGTTGCGCGGAGTGGGGCGCCAGTTCGCGCGCTACATTGCTGTGCTGTAAGTCGATCAGCACCAGTGCGGTGCTGGCAGGATTAAACGAAATCGGGTTTATCGTGCTCATGTTCATTCCTATATGTGAGGGTGTGCTCAGATTATTATACGCTATAATCTGAGGATGTCCTCAGATACCAATACACCTGTAAAAACCGCCCGGCGCATGCCGCAACAGCAGCGCGGCGCCTTGCGCATGCAGACCATGCTGGCTGCGGCTGCCGAGGTGATCGGTGAAGTCGGTTACGACGCCGCCACCATGACGGCGATTGCCGCCCGTTCAGCTTCGTCGATTGGCGCCGTCTACCAGTATTTCCCGAACAAGGACGCCATCGTGCGCGCCTTGCGGGCACAGTATGGCGATGAGATGGAGCGCTTGTGGGATGGTTTGATCGCGGAAGCGGACCAGTTGAGCGTGCTGGAATTGTCCGAGCGCATCATCGATCTGATGGTTGGGTTCGCGACTGAACGGCCCGCCTATTTTGCCGTCCTGAATGCTTCGCTGAATTACCGGCGCGACGCCGATGCGCGCCACCGCCTGCGTGAGCGCTTCGGCCGCGCCTTCCAGCAAAAGCAGCCGGCACTCAGCGACGAGCAAGCCTTGCGTTTGGCCAATGTGGCCCTGCAAGTGGTGAAAAGCCTGAACCCGCTGCTGTCGCAAGCCGACGTTGCAGAGCGCCCGCAACTGGTGGCGGAATTCAAGCTGGTGCTGTCCGGCTATTTGAGCAGCCGATTAGCCATGGCCTAGTTACGCTGCCAGAAGCGCAGCTTGTTGCCGAACGGATCAGCCACTTCCAGGATGCGGCCCCATTCCTCGTCGCGGATGCCGGGCCGCGCATACGGGTAGTTCCTGGCCCTCAGCTCGGCATGCAGGGCGGCAATATCATCGACAGGGATCAACAGGGCCGCGCCCGGCGTGGCGTCGCCATGGTGTTCGGACAAATGCAGGACCAGCTCGCCCCGTTGCACCTGCATATATAAAGGCGCGGTGGGATCGAAGCGGTGTTCCCAGTCCTTGCTGAAGCCCAGGAAATCGATATAAAACTCGTGCGCCTTGTCGACGGAAAAGATGCGCAGGATGGGAATGGCGTTGGACAGGTGCATGGCGGTCTGGCCTCAGGCAGTTGATCACAATGCCATTCTAGTATTTTCCTTGAAAATCAGGCCAGCGCCTGCCGCTTGCTGCGTGCGGCGGGGCTGGTCTTTTCCCAGCGAAACAGCCACATGATGATCAGCTTGGTCGTGGCGCTGACGCTGGCCAGCAGCATCAAGGGCCAGCCCGTTTCCATTCCCATCACGCAGGCGAAGAGCATGGTGCTGACATCCATCGCCAGGATGAACTGGCTCATCTTGAGCGACACGGCGCCCGTCTTGCCCGAGCGGTAAATCAAGCGGATCTGGTGGGCATAACCCTGCGCCAGCAACACGGTGACGGCGACGATCAGGCTTTGCGAGATCAAACGCTTTTGATCGCTGAAGGTCGGCCCGAATAGCAGCCCCACGATCCCGGCGCACAGCAGCAGCGCGCAGGCGAGCAGGGCGTAACGCGCGGTGGTGCTGCGGCGGTCGCGGTAAATCTCGAACAAAATACCCAGGGCAATCAGGGAGGCGAGCAGGCGCGGCCAGACGATGTAATGGTTGAAAGGCGTGATCGAATAGCCATACACAAAAAATGCACAGTAGGCGAGGAAACTGACGGTGAACTGGTTGATCGACAGAATCTCGGTACGCTTGCCGCTGGCGATATGCTGATCCTGCTTGCGCTGCCAGATTTTCTTCAGTTGCGACCACAAGCCATACAGGCTGACGACGATCAACAGGGAATTGAGGGTGCCGGCGTAGGCGTAGAGCGAGGTCGGTTGCAAGTTGTCTCCTGTTGTTACCTTGTCGTATTAGTTTGATTGGTCGCCGTGCCCAGCCCTATCCAGATACATTGCGGGATTTTTTAGTCATCTGCTTATTCACAATCGGCATGTGGCTGAATAAAGATGCTCTCATGAAATTAATTATATAGCAATCTTTCTTTTGAGGCAGGAACGTCATCTCAAGAATGGGAACTCAAGGAGCGTCGCTGACGCCATACAGCTCGCGGCATAACAGCACGATCTGTTCGCGCAGCCACCGCTGTGCCGGATGCGCATCGTTGCGGCGGTGCCAGTGCAGCACGAAGGGTACGGGCGGCAGTTCGATGCCGGGCAGCGGCAGCACCGCCAGCGCACTGGCCAGTCCGCTGGCGGCCACCACGCCAGCCATCATGGTGGCCAGCAAGTCACTGCCGGCGATGATGGCGGGTGCTGCGTACATATGCGGCAGCGTGATGGCGATACGGCGCTGGCGCTGCTGTTGCGCCAGCCACAGATCGACGTGGCCCACGCCATCGCCTTCCGGCGACACCAGCAGGTGCTGGTAGCTCAAAAAACGCTCCAGTGTCATATCCTGGCTGGCCAGCGGATGGTCCTTGCGCGCCACGCAGACGAAGCGCTCTTCGAACAGCGGCATGGTGGGAATGCGCGGCGTGTTGCCGCCGGGTACGCCAATCGCGGCATCCGCCTCGCCCGCATCGAGCAGCGACAGCGCCTCTTCGCGCGCCGTGCAAGCCTTGATACGCAGCGTCATGCCGGGCGCCTGCTGCGCCAGCCGTTTCAGCAGCGCGGGCAGCACCACGAAGGCGGGGTGGTCCGATACGGCCAGGGTATAGCGGGTCGTCGCGCTGGCCGGGATAAAGTCTTGCGTGAAGTCCAGCGTGCGCTGGATGCTGGCAAGCGCCTCGCCCAGCGGTGCGGCCAGTTCCAGTGCGCGTGGCGTCGCCTGCAAGCCGCCGGCGCTGCGTACGAACAGCTCATCTTTCAGCAGCAGGCGCAGGCGGGCCAGCGCCGCGCTCATCGCCGGCTGGGTGCGGCCGATGCGCACGCCGGCACGCGTCACGTTGCGCTCGCAGATCAGGGCGTCGAAGGCGACGAGAAGGTTGAGGTCGATTCCATGTAAATCCATGCCATGGATAATACAGCATATCAAATATCGATTGGACTTGCGCTGTGGCGGCTTGCTACAGTGACTGTGTCATTCACTGAGACAGAAAGCCCATCATGAGCATGCAGCAAAACGGCCTGACAAAGGCCCAGCAACTCGCCATCGAAACGCTGTACCGTGCCTTTAACGAGCGCAATCCCGACCTGCTGGACCAGGCGCTGGTGCCGGCATGGCAGGATACGCCGCTCGGCCCAGGCCAGCAGCCTGGCCTGGCCGGCATGAAGCCGGTCGTCGAGATGTTCGGCGCCGCCTTCCCGGATGTGCGCATCACGATCCTCGACATGTTCGGCCGCGACGGCCGCGCCGCCGTACGGGCACAGATCACCGGCACCCATCGCGGCGCGTTTTTTGGCATTCCCGCAAGTAACAAACCTATTGCCATTGCGATCCATGAGTTTCATTATCTGGATGCGGACCGCATTACGCATACCTGGCACCTGGAAGACTGGTTTGGCATGCTGAACCAGATCGGCGCGTGGCCACCTGTTCCATTCATCACTTTTTAAGGAAAAAACCATGACCAGCATTGCGATCGTATATTTCAGCGGCTACGGCCACACCGTCAAGCAAGCCGAGGCCGTGCAGGCCGGCGCCGCCAGCGTGGCCGGCGCCCAGGTACATCTGTACCGTATCGACCAGAACGGCGACTTGCCCGAGGAAGCTCTGGCCGTGATCGGCAAGGCCGACGCTGTCATCTATGGCAGCCCGACCTATATGGGCGGCCCGGCATGGCAGTTCAAGAAATTCGCCGACAAGTCATCCAGCGCCTGGTTTGGCCAGGACTGGAAAAACAAGCTTGCCGCAGGCTTTACGAATTCAGCCTCGCTCAATGGCGATAAATTCTCGACCATCCAGTATTTCTGGACCCTGGCCATGCAGCACAGCCAGATATGGGTGGGCACGGGCATCTTGCCGTCGAACAAGAAAGAGCACGGCCCGGCCGACGTCAACTGGAGCGCCGGTTTTGGTGGCGCCCTGGCCATTTCGCCGTCCGACGCTTCACCGGATGAAGCGCCACGCAGCGGCGACCTGGAAACGGCCCGCCTGCTGGGCAAGCGGGTGGCGGAACTGGCGGCCAAACTGAAATAGCCGATGACGGTGCCGGGGCCTGCTGCGCCCCGGTTCCCTGCCTGCACTCCGCTGTACCATTAATACTTGCTTTTCTGAACTTCGTCTTATAATCGCAGCATGACTTTTCTATCAGACCGTGCAAGCGCCGTGTTGCGCACCATCGGCAAGGCTGCCGCTTCCTTCATTATTGTGTTGACCGCACTGTGGGGTGCGCTGGCGTTGTGGTATCACCTTGGCGGTGGCGCGGCGGCGCAAACCATCGGTGCGCTGCTGTGGGGCGGGCTGGGTGTGGCCAGCGTGGTCCTGTGGTGGCAGCAGCGCGGGGCGCGCGTGCTGCTGCCGTATGCGGGCGGTTTCGTGCTGATGCTGGTGTGGTGGAGTTTTATCGCGCCCAAGCAGGAGCGCATTTGGGCCGACGACGTGGCGCACAATGTGACGGGCACGCTGAAGGGCAATATCGTCACCCTGGACAATGTGCGCAATTTCGACTGGCGCAGCGATGAGGACTACACGGTCAAGTGGGAGCAGCGCAGCTACAACCTCGACGAGCTGCGCACGGTCGATACGGCGCTGTCGTACTGGACCGGGCCATTCATCGCGCATACCCTGGTGTCGTTCGGTTTTGCCGATGGGCGCTTCCTGACGTTTTCCATTGAAATCCGCAAGGAAAAAGGCGAGAGTTTTTCCGCCATCGGCGGCTTCTTCAAGCATTTTGAAATGAGCCTGATCGCCGCCGACGAGCGCGACATCCTGCGCGTGCGCACCAATGCGCGCGGCGAAGACATGCACCTCTACCGCGTGATGATGCCCAAGGCGGCCATGCGTTCGCTATTCCTGGCCTACCTGGACGAGGCGCAAGCGCTGAAAAACCAGCCGCAGTTCTACAATACCCTGACAGCCAACTGCACCACCATCGTGTTCGAGATGGTGCGCCGCATCGTGCCTGGCCTGCCGCTCGATTACCGTTTGCTCGCTTCCGGCTACCTGGACCGCTACCTGTTCGACGTGCGGGCGCTGGTGCCGGGCTGGACCTTCCAGCAGCTGCGCGATGGCGGCCATGTCACGGCGCGCGCGCG
The DNA here is from genome assembly GCF_014200675.1 of Janthinobacterium saanense. Classification (GTDB taxonomy): domain Bacteria; phylum Pseudomonadota; class Gammaproteobacteria; order Burkholderiales; family Burkholderiaceae_D; genus Janthinobacterium. The sequence continues at coordinate 85,999 of NZ_JACHCI010000004.1, forward strand.
GGCGGCCAATGAGGAGCGCGACTTTTCGCATGCGATACGGCGCGGCATGCCCGGCTACGATGAAGATGGCTACCCGAGCCTGCAAATGCCCAAACAGGCGCAGGGACGCAAACGGCCATAGTGGGCGCTTGCTTGGGCCTGGCCAGCCATTGCTTTATACTGGCGCCTTTCCAAGAATACACGAAGGCCCGCTATGCCATTTTCCTCACTGGGTCTGATTCCCGCCCTGGTCCGCGCTGTCGAGAAAGCCGGCTATGCCGCGCCGACGGCCATCCAGGCGGCGGCCATTCCCGCCATCCTGCGCGGCAGCGATGTGCTGGGCGCCGCGCAGACGGGGTCCGGCAAGACGGCCGCCTATGCGCTGCCGCTGCTGCAGGCCCTGATGGCGCCCGCTGCCGGCCCGCGCCAGGTGCGCGCGCTGATCCTGGTGCCGACGCGCGAACTGGCGGCGCAGGTGGGGCAGACCGTGCATGCGCTGGCCAAGCCGCTGCCCGTGAAGTTGAAAATCTCGGTGCTGTTCGGCGGCGTGTCGATCAATCCGCAAATGATGGACTTGCGCGGCGGCGCCGATATCGTGGTCGCCACGCCGGGCCGGTTGCTGGACCTGGTCAGGCAGAACGCGGTCAAGCTGGGCGGCGTATCGCTGTTCGTGCTCGATGAAGCGGACCGTTTGCTCGACATGGGTTTTAGCGAAGAAATCAACGCCGTGCTGGCGCTGCTGCCGGTGCAAAGGCAAAACCTGTTTTTCTCGGCCACCTTCCCCGACAGCGTGCAGGCGCTGGCCGACAGCTTGCTGGCCAACCCGACCCGCATCGAAGTGGTCTCCGAACCGCAAGATAAACCCGACATCGTGCAGCGCGCCATCACGGTCGACGTGCCGCGCCGCACCCAGTTGCTGCGCTACCTGATCCTGCAGCAGCAGTGGGAGCGGGTGCTGGTGTTCGTCGCCACCAAATACGCGGCCGAACACGTGGCCGACAAGCTGCAGCGCGCCGGCCTGCACGTGGGCGCCTTCCACGGCGAATTCAGCCAGGGCACGCGCAGCCAGTTGCTGGCCGATTTCAAGGCCGGCCGTTTGCAAGTGCTGGTCGCTACCGACGTGGCCGCGCGCGGCATCGACATCGCCGGCTTGCCGGCCGTCGTCAACTACGACTTGCCCCGTTCAGCCGTCGACTACACGCACCGCATCGGCCGCACGGGCCGCGCAGGCGAGAGCGGCACGGCCGTCAGCTTTATTACGGCCGAGATGGAAGCGCATTTCCGTTTGATCGAAAACCGCAATGACTTGCGCATCGTGCGCGAAGTGGTGGCCGGCTTCGAGCCGACGGAAAAACCAAGCCCCGTCAGCGCCGTGACCGATACGGTCAATGGCGGCGTGAAGGGCGCGCGCAAGAGCAAAAAGGATAAATTGCGTGAAGCGGCGGCCAGGGCCGCCCTGGCTGCCGGCGACAACTAAATTGCGCCTATGTGCGCTGGCCGCTGGTCCGGCCAGCCGTTGCGCCATAAGATCGTGGTTTCATAAAATCAGGGGGGATGGCAATGGATATGGGTTTTATTACACGCGTTAGTGCCTTCACTGGCGCGCTGGCGCTGGCTGCTTGTGCCAGCATCGACGGTAAAAATGAGCATGCCGGCCTGCAGATGCCGGGCAAGGTTCCCGCCAATGCCGCCGTGGCCGCCACCTGGTACAACCCGCCCAGCGAATTCCCGGGTATTTGCCTGACTCAGTTCAGGGATGGCAGCTTGCGTTTCGACGGCGGCTTCGCCTTCTTCAATCCAGGCCGCTGGACCTATGACCCGGCCAAGGCCGAATTGCGCCTGCAGCTGGCGCCCACGCCATCGCTGGCGTTGTCGCACGCGCAAATCGTCCTGCACAAGAATCTGCTACGTGTCGACGGGCAAAAAAATACCCTGGTGTACAGCGTCAAGGCCGATACGGACGCCATCGGCCTGGGTGGCTTTGTGTTCTACCGCGATATGCCATGTCCGGCTGGCGTATGAGCAATTGCAGCGCTGTCATAGATTGGCGCCGCAAGGCAATAATTAGTCGTATAATTCCAAGCAAGTAAGCTGCTGCGCAAAGCGGTCCTGCGTGGCGCGCCCCCCCCTCCAGACAAGCTCTGATGCCGCTGCGGTGGCGACAGGATAGTTCGATGGATTTGCACGACGAACACAGGATGCCAGACGCAGTTGCGTTTTCCGCGGGCGCCCCCACGCAGCCGGGGGCCGTCGCACGTACCCTGCTGCTGGTCGACGACGAGCAGAATATCCTCGCTTCACTCAAGCGTTTACTACGGCGTGACCAATACCATATCCTGACGGCTGGCAGTGGCCAGGAAGGCCTTGACGTGCTGGCCAGCCATGGCGTCGACGTGATCGTCTCGGACCAGCGCATGCCCGGCATGCTGGGCGCCGATTTCTTGCGCAAGGCCAAGCTGCTGTACCCGCAAACCATACGCATCATGCTGTCGGGCTACACGGAACTGCAGGCCGTGACGGACGCTGTCAATGAGGGCGCCATCTTCAAGTTCCTCACCAAGCCGTGGGACGACCACCAGCTGCGCGAACAGATCGCCGAAGCTTTCCGCCTGAAGGGTATCGACGATGACAATGTGCGTCTCAATGCCCAGCTGCGCGAAGCCAACCAGGCCTTGGCGGCGGCAAATGCCTCGATGCAAGTGCTGCTGCGCCAGCAGCAGCACCAGATCAGCCGCGACGAAGTCAGCCTGAACATCGCACGCGAACTGCTGCAATTCCTGCCGCTGGCTGTGATCGGACTCGACGAGGATGGCATGATCGCCTTCATCAATGCGGCGGCGGCCAGCCTGTTCGAACGCGGCGCCGCCCTGTTGGGTAACGAGGCGGCGCTGGTCTTGCCCCAGCTGTTCAACAGCCCGATGGCGGCACGGGAGGTGGTGGAGCAGCATTTGGCGCCCATTAACGGCCAGCCCTATGCGGTGGCGATTCATCCCATGGGCGCCTGCTCCCAGTCGCGCGGCTGCCTGGTTACGCTGACGCGCCATGGCGGTGCGGCATGAGTGCCAATAGCCATGGCGGCAGCCGCGAGATCGCGCTGGAGCAGGCGCAGGAGGGCATGGTGCTGGCGCAGGCGCTGAATGACGCCGGCGGCGCGGTACTGCTGACAGAGGGCGCCACCTTGACGGCGGCCAGCCTGGCCGCGTTGCGGCGGCGCGGCGTGGAGCGCTGTTCTATCGTCGCCGAGGAGGCGCCGGACCCGGCCGCGCGGGCGCATGCCGAACAGGAACTGGCGCGTCGACTGGAGCGGCTGGCCGTGCTGTTCCGCACCACGCCGCCGGAAGGCTCGGGCGCGCAGCTGCTGGGCTTGCTACAGCGCTACCGGCAAGGAGGCCAGGCATGACCAGGCCAAGCTTTGAAGAACTGGTACGGCAGATACAGGAACTGCCTGCGCTGCCGGCCGTCGTACTGGAATTGATGTCGAGCATAGACCAGGAAGACACCGACGTGTATGTGCTGGGGCAAAAGATCGAGCTCGACCAGGCGTTGGCGGCGAAGACCTTGCGCATCGCCAATTCCTCGTTCTATGGCATGCAGTCCAGGGTCACCAGCATTCCACATGCCGTTTCCGTCCTGGGCTTTCACAGCATCCGCACCCTGGTTACGGCCTGCGCCTTGACGGGCAGTTTTGCGCCGGTTAGCGGCGGTTTCGATTTCCAGGGCTTCTGGCGCCATTCATTGGCCACGGCCGTCGCTGCCCGCATGCTGGCGCCGCACCTGCAAGTCAATCCGGAGACGGCCTTCACGGCTGGCCTGTTGCATGACCTGGGCACCCTGGTGCTGGCCACGCGCTTTTCCGCTGAGCATGCGCAGATACGCGGCTACCGCCAGGCGCACGACTGCCAGATGTTTGATGCCGAGCTGGCCATCCTCGGCATGGACCATGCGCAGGTGGGTAGCGCCCTGGCCGCCTACTGGAAATTCCCTGTGGCCATCCAGCAGGCCGTTGCCGACCATCACGCCCTCGAACGGCTGGACTGCGGTGGCCTGCCTCTGGTGGTGCATATGGCCAATGTCGTTGCCCATGCGCTAGACTTGTCCGGCCGGGATGATGCGCTCGTGCCGCCCCTGTCGGATGCGGGCTGGGAGCGTTTCGCGCTCAGCGATGCCGCCTGGTTCGCGCTGTTCGGGCAGATTGAGAGTACCTTCGATGAAATGTCGCGGATCATGCTGGCATGAACGATGACCAGCACCTCGATGCGAGCCTGAGCGGCGCCATGCCAGCTGGCGCCGCCGCGCAGCCGGACGTGATCGCATTGTCGGCATTTTTCGACGGCCATCCTGTGGCCACCTTCGCCATCGATACGCAGCATGTAGTGACTCACTGGAACAGCGCCTGCGAGCAACTGCTGGGTTATTCCGCTGCCGACATGGTGGGCACGCGCAACCATTGGAAGGCATTCTACCGCCAGCCGCGCGCCTGCCTGGCCGACCTGCTGGTTGCTGACGACATCGCGCTGGGAGAAAACGAGCTGTACCAAGGTAAGCTGAAACGCTCTGCCGTCATACCGGGCGCCTACGAGGCCGAGGATTTCTTCGCCAATATCGGCCTCGACGGGCACTGGCTGCACTTCACTGCCGCGCCGCTGCGAGACCGCTACGGCCGTCTGGTGGGCGCCATCGAAACCTTGCGTGACGTGACGGAACGGCATCATGCGGAAAGTGCGCTGCTGAAGGCGCACGCCAACCTGGAACACCTGGTGGCCAGGCGCACGGCCCAGTTGGCCGAGATGAACGAGCGCCTTGCCGACGATATCCGCCAGCGCGAGATTGCCGACACGGAATTACGTGAACGCAATCTGGCCCTGACAGAATTGAACAGCAAGCTATCGCTGGCCCAGCAAAAGCTGCTGCAGTCGGAAAAGCTCGCCTCCATCGGCCAGCTGGCAGCCGGCGTGGCGCATGAGATCAACAATCCCATCGGTTATGTCTTTTCCAATTTCGGCACGCTCGAAGGCTACCTTTCCGACCTGTTTTCCATGCTCGATGCCTATCAGGAGGCCGAGTCCGGCATAGCCGTGCCGAAGGTGTCGCAGCGGCTGCGCGCGCTGCGCGAACAGATCGACCTGGATTTCTTGCGCACCGACATACCCCTCTTGATGGACGAATCAAAAGAGGGCATCGTGCGCGTGCGGCGTATCGTACAGGACTTGAAGGACTTTTCGCGCACGGACGCGCACCAGGAATGGGTGTGGGCCGACTTGCGGCAGGGCATCGATACCACGCTGAACATCGTGAATAACGAGGTCAAGTACAAGGCCGATGTGATCAAGCAGTATGGCGACATTCCCGACATCGAATGCCAGCCCTCCGAGCTGAACCAGGTGATCATGAATCTGGTCGTCAACGCCGCCCATGCCATGGGCGAGGAACGGGGGCGTATTATCTTGCGTACAGGCAGTGACAGTGCGACGGAAGTGTGGATCGAGGTCGAGGATACGGGCACGGGCATCGCCCCCGAGCACCTGTCGCGCATCTTCGATCCCTTCTTTACCACCAAGGCCGTCGGCAAGGGCACGGGGCTGGGGCTGTCGCTGGCCTACAGCACGGTGCAGAAGCACCATGGCCGCCTCGACGTGCGCAGTACGCCGGGCTGCGGCACGACTTTCCGCATCACCTTGCCCGTACGCCAGGCGCAGGCCGGCGCCCCATGACTTTCAATAAACAGGACAGCATGAGTACCAGCACCGTCACAGTGTCGCCCACCATCCTGTGCGTGGATGACGAGCCGAATATCCTGTCTGCGCTGCGTCGCCTGCTCCGGCCGCACGGCTACCGCGTGCTGACGGCCGACAGCGGCGCGGCTGGCCTGGCGCTGCTGGAAAGCGAGGCGGTAGACCTGGTCATTTCCGATATGCGCATGCCTCGGATGGATGGCGCGCAGTTCCTGGCCCAGGTCTGCCGGCGCTGGCCCGGCACCATGCGTTTGCTGCTGACGGGCTATGCCGATATCCCATCCATCCTTGACGCCATCAACCAGGGCGAAATTTATCGCTACCTGACCAAGCCATGGGACGAGAGCGACATCGTGCTGGTGGTGCGCCACGCGCTGGAACGGCGCGCGCTCGAGCAGGACAAGCTGCGTCTGGAGGCGCTCACGGCCAGCCAGAACCTGCAATTGAAGGTGCTGAACGCCAGCCTGGAAGAAAAGGTGGCGCAGCGCACCCGGCAACTGAAGCTGTCGCATGATGAGGTGCTGGCGGCGAACGACAAGCTCAAGGCCACGTTCGTGACGACGATCAAGGTGTTTTCCAACCTGATCGAAATGCGCGGCGGCAAGCTTGCCGGTCATGCGCGCCGCGTGGCGGAGCTGTCGCGCAAGCTGGCGCTGGCGCTGGGGCTGGAAGCGCAGGAGGCGCGCGACGTATTCATTGCGGCCTTGCTCAAGGATATTGGCAAGCTCAGCTTGAGCGACGAGTTGCTGGAGTTGCCGGCCAGTGCCTGGAGCGGCGAGCAGTTGGCGGCCTTCCGCAAGCATCCGCTGCGCGCCGAGCAGCTACTGATGGCGCTCGACGAGCTGCGCGCCGTCTCCGTGATTCTGCGCTCGCAGCTCGAACGTTTCGACGGCGGCGGCTTTCCCGATGGCCTGATCGGCCTGGCGATCCCGCTCGGCGCGCGTATCCTGGCGCTGGCATGCGATTACGACGGCTTGCAGATCGGCGCCATGGTACAGCGCAATTTGCGGGCCGATGAGGCGCGCGCCCTGATCTACGACAGTGCTGGCAAGCGCTACGACCCGCTCGTGGTGGACGCCTTTCGCGCCATCATGGACCAGACGGAGCCACCGCCGCGCGACCTGGCCGTGCCGTCCGGGCAACTGGAGCCGGGCATGGTGCTGTCGCGCGACCTGATCAGCCGCGACGGCCTGATGCTGCTGGCGGCCGAGCATGTGCTGACGGCGCGCATGATCGCCCAGTTGCTCGATTTCGAGGGCAAGAACGGTGGCAAGCTCAGCATTCGTGTGTATCCCCCGGCCAGGTCTGGCTAGCTCAGGCCTTGGGCATGGCCACTGGCGGCGCGACGGGCAGACGGATGGTGAAGCGTGTACCCTGGCCCAGTTCCGACGCCACGTCGATGCGCCCACCATGTTTCATGATAATGCCGTAGGACAAGGACAGTCCCAGGCCCGTGCCGCTGCCCACGGCCTTGGTGGTGAAGAAGGGCTCGAAGATGCGGTTCAGGTGCTCGGGCGCAATGCCGGCGCCCGTGTCGCCGATCTCCACCCACACCCAGCCGTCGGCGTAGCCCGTGCGGATGCTGATCACGCCTTCGCCGCTGATGGCTTGCCCTGCGTTGACCAGCAGGTTCATGAAAACCTGGTTCAGCTGTGAGGCCAGGCAGTTGATGAGTGGCAACTCGCCATACTGCTTCTCGATGCGCGCCTTGTATTTCAATTCGTTGGCGACGATATTGAGAGTGCTGTCCAGGCCCGCATGCAGGCTGGCCACTTGCCAGTCCGTCTCACCCACATGGGAAAAATCCTTCAGCGCCTGGACGATGTCACGCACGCGTTTCAAGCCATCCATCGATTCGTTGACGAGATCGACCATGTCGGCCTGCAAATAAGCCAGGTCGGCCTGTGCGCGCACGCTGGCCACGCGCGCGGCCAGCGTTGCCGTGTCGGCCGGCTGCTGCATCGCCGCCTCGTACTGCCCGATCACATCGAAGAGGGTGCCGACATAGGTCTGGAGCGAACTCATATTGGAGTTGACGAAGCCGATCGGGTTGTTGATCTCGTGCGCGATGCCGGCGGCCAACTGACCGATCGATGCCATCTTTTCTGCCTGCAGCAGCTGGTCGTGCGCTTCCTGCAGCTTGCTGATCAATAGTTGCTGTTCCTCGCCACGCGCCTGCAGCATCGCTTCCATGCGCTTGCGCTCGGTGATGTCCGTCAACGAGCCGATCACTTCGAACGGCACGCCGTGCTCATCGCGCACCAGGCGCAGGCTGTCGTGCATCCACAGGTAGCTGCCGTCGCGCACGCGGAAGCGGTATTCATAGGCGCGCGCGCCTTCCACGAAGATCTGCGCCAGGCTGGAAAAGATGCTGGGCGCATCGTCGGGATGGATGTGGTCAAACCAGAAATTCGGGTCGGCTACCATCTCATCGGGATGGTAGCCCAGCACGTTCAAGGCATTGTTGCTGACAAACGTCATCTTGAAGTCGCCGCTGGGCACGGTGCAATAGATGATGGAAGGCGTGTTGTCGAGCAGGTATTGCAGGCGCCCGGCCGTCGCTGCCGGCGCACCGCGGTCCGGCGTCCTGGCGTTGGAAGAAAAAAAGTCGAAGTCCTCGAACTGCATCTCACACCCCGCTGCCTGCGCGGCCTGCTTATCCGCTTGCTGCGATTATGCCTGAAGCGGGGGCGCTTGGCACGCCGTGCAAGCTCAGGAGGAAAGCGGCTTGCCGCTCTTTTCCACGAACTCCATGCGGCGCCGGATGCGTTCGGCTTCCTGCGTATCGCCCGCCTGTTCCGCACGTAATCGCTGCACGCCCAGCCAGGCCAGCAGCGGACGGCGCCAGCCCTGGTCGGAGGCCGTGGCCGTTGCCGTCTCCAGCAGGGCGGGTGTGGCGCGCTTGGAGCGCAGCAGCACGCCGGCCGCCACCAGTTGCGACAGCGGGTCCTTGATGGCAGCTACCGCACTGGCCGCTGCCGTGTCGGAACTGGCGCTGGCGACGGCGCGTTGCGCTTCGGGCAGCAGTGTGAGATCGACACCGCTCTTGCCGGCCAGGTAGTCGGCGTAGGTGCGGTCTGCCGGAGAGGCGTCATTGCGCAGCGCGTCGAAGCCTGTGCATTCTTCGAACACCAGGCTGGCCACGCGCGTGGCGCAGCGCAGCAGCTCGATGCGGGCGATCAGGTCGATCTTGCCGGTGGACCCTACCTGCTCGCGGGCGCGGCCAAACTCCGTTTCTTCGACCAGCGCATTGCCGTTCAAATAGGCTGCTTCAAAGCGCTCGACCGAACTTTGCGCATTCATTTTCCAGTCCGGCACGGGCGGGCCGCTGGAACAGGCGGCCAAGGTGGCCAAGGCGAGGGCGCACAGGGTGGGGTTGACAATTCTCATGGCAGTTTGATCTCCGGGTTGCGCTTGAACGGCCATTTGCGGTTGATTTCATTGACCAGTTGCTCAACCTTGCGCAGATTGCTTTCCACGTCGGCGCGCAGCGGGCCCAGGTCGGCCGTGGCGGCCTTGGCGTTGGCGCCCACGGCTTGCGCCTCGACCAGCACGGCGTCGACTTTTTTCAGGCTGTTGCGGGTATCGGCCAGCAGCGCGTTCAGCTGCACGATGGTGGCCTGCGCGTCCGTCATCACGCCCTTGTCGCCAAATACGCGCGTGTCGGCATTGGCGACCAGGCCATCGGTGCGGCGGGCCAGCTGGTCGGCCGTAAGCAGCAGGGCGTTGGCCCGCTCGATCAGCAATTGCGACTGCTTGTCGTTACCCGTGAGCAGGCCCATGGCGCCGGCCGGGCCGCTCAATTTGCCCGTGACTGCCTGTACATTGCGCAAGGTGGAGTCGAGCGGGGAATCGGCGCCCGTCAGCGTGCCCAGGTTAGTCAGCAAATCTTTGGCAGCGGCCAGCAGGCGCGGGATTTCCGCCGCCATGTCGCCCACCAGCAGATCGCGGCTGGCGTTGTCGGGCAGCGGCGGGTCGGTCAGGATGCCGCTGTAGGCGCGCAGCTTGGCCCCGCCCACGATGCCGCGTTCCAGCGTGAAGATGCTGCTGGTGCGCAGCCAGTGCGCATCGGTTCTTGGCACGTCGATGATGACGCGCGCCTTGCCGTCCGGTGACAGTTCGATGCGCTGCACGCGGCCGATGGGAAAGCCTGAAAAAGTCAGGTCGGCGCCCACTACCACGCCATCGGAATCGTCGGTGGTCAGCACCAGCACCTGGGTCGCTTCGAAAGCGCCGCGCGCATACATCAGGTAGAGCACCGAGCCGACGATCAGCACGAACATCGAGACAAGCAAAATGGCGGCCTTCAGCTCGGCATGGCGCACGGGCGGCGGCGCGGGCAGGGTGGTGTCGGGCGCCGTGACGTCGGTCTGGTCGGGAATGGGTGTCTGGCTCATGGCTTCAGGCTCTGTGTTGGACGGTGGGCGGGCATCATCATTCGTCATTTAATAGTAGTTTCCCATCAGCGAAGCGACTTCGATCAGCAGGATGACGGTAAACAAACGCAGCATTTCCGACAGGCCGTGCGCGGCCCATAGCCGGCTGCGGCGGCTCTGCGCGTCTTCCTGGTAGTACGAGGAGGCGAGCGGAATCAGGGCCACGGCAAAGCTGAAGAAGATCACTTTCAGCATCAATATCAGCGCCACGGCGGGATTGAAGATCTGGCCCACCACGCGCGTATAACCCTGCAGCGCCCATGGCGTGAAACCGTAGATGGTCAGATAAGCGAGGATCAGCGAGGTGACGCAGCTGACAATGGCCAGCATCCACACGGCAAAGATGCCGGACATCACGCGCGGAAAATATTCGCCGCGTAGCAAATCCTTGCCCTGGCGCTGCATCGTGTCGAGCACGCCCGAGGCGCGCATCTGCGCAAACGCAATGCCATCGGGCAGGGTAATGCGCAAGGCCACGAACAGCGCCGCCGTCAAGGGGATCAATTCGAGCACCAGCACGCGCACTACCATTTCCAGCGCATAGCGCGACAGGCCGTAGCTTTGCGCGCTGACCACCACGATGCGTATCAGCACCAGGCTGACCAATGCGCAGGCGACGCTGAACCAGACCAGGTTGGGGGCCGTATTGGTGACCAGGCGGTATGCCAGCACGGGGCGGTGCTTGCGGTTATAGCTCGATGGCGACAGGCCCAGCGAAAAGATCAGGATGGAGAAATGCGCCAGGCGCCACCAGCTGGCCAGCCACGCGATGGTGGTCCGGTTCAGGCGGCGCAGGCTGATGATGATGGAGGCGGAGCGGCTCATCATGGCATCTTAGCATCTGCCTGCACGCCAGGCATGTCTGGCGTGCGCGGGCAGGAGAAGCGGCTTGGGCTAGCGTGGCTGTTCGGTACTGGACACGCTGTCGATAATCGCGTCGGCCACCGCCCGCACCCTGGCCGAGCGCGACAGGTCGTTGTGCATCACCAGCCATACATCGTACGGTTGGGAGACCTCGGGCCAGATGCGCTGTAGCAGCGGGTCGCTGTCGCCCAGATAGGTCGCCAGTTCGGCCACGCCCAGGCCAGATCGCGTGGCTTCCTGCAGCATCATGCCGGTATTGACTTCCATCGCGACCCTGGCGTTGGTGACCGCTTCGCCGGCGATTTTGTCGGCGTGGCGCGGCGTCACGGACTCATGGTAAATCACGATATCGTGGCCGGCCAGGCCCGTGCCGCGCACGGGTTCTCCGCGCTGGGCCAGGTAGCTCTTGGCGGCATACAGGCCCAGGCTGCGCTTGATCAGGTGGCGCGAGACCAGGTCGGGGTCCAGCGGGCGCGCGGCGCGCACGGCCAGGTCGGCTTCGCGCCGCGTCAGGCTGGCCATCTGCGGCGCCACGTTGAGCACCACACGAATGTCGGGATGGACCGTGTGCAAGCCCTGTATTGCCCTGATGACAAAATGGCGGGCCATGGTGTCGGTGGTGGCCACGCGCACCAGGCCCGACAAGCGGTTGTCGACGCCCTGCATGTCGCGCTGCAGCTTGTCGGCTGCCCGTTCCATGGCTTCGGCCGCCTTGAGCGCCAGTTCTCCGGCCGGCGTGGGAAGGTAGCCGGACGGCGTGCGCAGGAACAGCCGCGCGCCCAGCGAGGTTTCCAGCGCAGTCAGGCGGCGCCCGCAGGTGGCCTGGTCGATGTGCAGCAGGGCAGCTGCGCCGCGCAGGGTGCCGGCGCGGCCGATGGCCAGAAAGATGCGTGCGTTATCCCAGTCCATATCTGCTCCGCTTATTTGATCGGGAGATGCATTTTTGCATCAGAGTGCCGATTTTATGTCTATTTACTGCATCACGCAACACTCCTACAATGACTGATCCGTCTGCTTTCAAGGAAAGACCGTGTCTTCTGCTACTCCTGTTGTCCCCCGCTCCAGTAATTTCCTCATCCTGGCGACCCTGGCCTTCGGTTTCGTCATGGCCATGATCGATGTCACCGCCGTCAATGTGGCGCTGTCCGACATCTCGCGCGATCTGCATATACCGCTCACCGGCCTGGTGTGGGTGGTCGATGGCTATACCCTGACGTTTGCCGCGCTGCTGCTGGCCGGCGGCGCGCTGGCCGACCGCTATGGTCCGAAGACCATTTATCAGACGGGCCTGGCCATCTTCCTGCTGGGATCCATCCTGTGCGGCGCTGCGCCCAATGGCCATTTCCTGACGGCTGCACGCCTGCTGCAAGGCGCCGGCGCGGCCCTGTTCATGCCCAGTTCCCTGAGTTTGCTGACGCATAGTTTCGAGGATGAAAAAGTGCGCACCCGCATGCTGGGCGCCTGGTCGGCGCTGGTGGGCGTGGCCGGCGCATCGGGACCGCTGATCGGCGGCATCCTGGTGCACCAGTTCGGCTGGCGCAGCGTGTTCTGGGTCAATATCCCGATTGGTCTGCTGGCCATCGTGATGGCGCAAGTGCTGCTGGCAGCGCCCGCAAGGCAGCCGCGCGATCTGTCGTTGCTGAGCCATGGACTGGGCGTGCTGGCGCTGGCAGGCTTGAGCTTTGTGCTGATCGAAGGCCCGGCCCTGGGCTGGCTGTCGCCGGCCGTGTTGTCGGCTGTTGCCTTAACCGTGGTCGCTGCTGGCGCACTGTTTGCGCGTGAACGCAGTGGCAGCCATCCGGTGTTGCCGCGCGCCTTGTTCCAGAGCAGCAGTTTTGGCGCGGCCAATGGCGTGGGCTTTTTGATCAATTTCAGTGTCTTCGGCCAGTTGTTTCTGCTCAGCTTATATCTGCAGCAAGTACGCGGCGCCGACGCCTTGCAATCGGGCTTGCATTTGTTGCCGCTGATGGCGGCCTATACGGCAGGTAATTTCTCGGCCGGCTCTATCGCGGCCCGCTATGGTACGCGTCCGCCCATGCTGTATGGCTTGCTGGTAGCGGCCGTGATGGCACTGGTATTGATGGGCTTAAAGCCGGATACGCCCTATGTATTGCTGGCGCTGGGCACGGCCGTGATGAACGTGGCGATCGGTATTGCGATTCCTGCCATGACGGCGACGGTGATGCGTGTGGCCGGCAAGCAATATGCGAACAGCGCGGCGGCGGCCTTGAACGCCAACCGCCAGATCGGCGCGCTGGTGGGCGTGGCCTTGATCGGCACCATCTTGCACACGGTGCCGGACTGGTCGCTGCGCCTGCCGCTGGCCTACGCCATCATGGCCGCCGGCTATGCACTGGCGGCCAGCCTGGTGTACCGCCATGTGCATTTGCCCAAGGCGGTCACTGCCTGAGGATGATTCAGACCTTGTGCTTATTGCGCCATTCCACCATCTCTTCGATGGTGAGGATGGGCATGCCATGCAGTTCGGCGTAGCGTTCGATATCGTCGCCGCGCATCATGGTGCCGTCCGGATTCATCAGTTCGCACAGCACGGCGGCCGGGCTCAATCCCGCCAAACGCGACAGGTCGACCGAGCCTTCCGTGTGGCCACGGCGCTCGAGCACGCCGCCGGGCGCGGCGCGCAGCGGGAATACATGGCCAGGGCGTACCAGGTCGGACGGCTGGGCATCCTTGGCGATGGCGGCGCGGATGGTGGTCACCCGGTCGGCGGCCGACACGCCCGTGGTGACGCCTTCGCGCGCTTCGATCGATACCGTGAATGGCGTGCCGTAGCGGCTGCCATTGTCGGCCGCCATCGGCGGCAATTCCAGCGCGGTGACGGTGTCGGCGGGCAGGCACAGGCAGACGATGCCGCTGCATTCGCGGATCAAGAGGGCCATGGTTTCATTCGTCAGTTTCTCGGCCGAAATAATCAGGTCGGCTTCATTTTCACGGTCGAAATCGTCGAGCAGGATCACGGGGATGCCGGCGCGCATGGCGGCCAGGGCAGACTGGATACGGCCTTCAAGGTCGTTGGAAACAACGGTGTAGCTGTTGACTAACATGGTAAAACGCTCCTCGCACAGGCGAAAAACGCTACAGGGCAAGCGAATAGACGCAACTGGCCGCATCGGCGTGGCGATGGGACATCACACTAAGCACATCTTCTTTCATCCGGACTATACCGTCGGCTCCAGAGTCACACTGGATCTGCTGACCCTGCCAAACGCAGTTTGACAAGCGCTCGCGGGCTTGACCGTTGCCGGTGTTTACCGCCGGTGGGGAATCGCACCCCGCCCCGAAGACGTATTGTTATGCCGGTCCACATGACCGACGGCAATACTTTAGCACAGATGAAAAAAGCCGGCAGGCGCGTGCAAAGTTTCTAAATTGTTTCTAAAACATTTCTAAATGGTAATACCCTCTAAGCTGTTTTTAATGGCGCATGGGGGAATTCGGTGTAAGGTACGCTTACCGAATCTTACCGATGAGAATAAATGAAGCTGAGTAAATTACGCCTGATCTCCGGCGCTGTCCTGTTGGCCTGCGCTTGCATGGCCCAAGCTGAAATCCGCCTGAGCGATCCTCTGCCGCTGGCGCCTGAAGTTACCGTAGGAAAACTGCCGAACGGCTTGACGTATTACATCAAGAAAAATGAGCGGCCGGCGCAGAAAGTGGAATTGCGGCTGGTAGTCAAGGCCGGTTCCATCCTGGAAGATGAAGACCAGCAAGGTCTGGCCCATTTCACCGAACACATGGCTTTCAATGGTTCAACGCACTTCAAGCGCAATGAACTCATTTCATATTTGCAATCGATCGGCGTGAAGTTCGGCGCCGACCTGAATGCCTACACGAGTTTCGATGAAACCGTCTACGTGTTGCCGATTCCCACCACGAACAAGGAAAACCTGGAAAAGGGTTTCCTGGTGCTGGAAGACTGGGCGCATGGCTTGAAATTCAATCCGGCCGATATCAATAGCGAGCGCGGCATCATCCTGGAAGAGGCGCGCCTGGGCAAGGGCGCCAATGACCGCATGAACAAGCTGCTGTACCCGAAATTGCTGAACGGTTCGCGCTATGCAGAACGCATGCCGATCGGCAAGGAATCGATTTTGAAGACCTTCAAGCCGGCCACCATCAAGCGTTTCTACAATGACTGGTACCGCCCGGACCTGATGGCCGTGATGGTGGTGGGCGATGTCGACCCTAAACAGGCTGAAGCGATGATACGCCAGCATTTCGGCAAGCTGACGAATCCGCCCAAGCCGCGCCCGCGCCTGTATGCCGAAGTGCCGCAGCGTTCGCAGACGGAAGCGCTGGTGATCACCGACAAGGAAGCGCCGGACGACACGGTCTTCATCCGCTACCCGATCCGCCCTGCGCCCGAAGCGGTGACGATCGCCGACTACCGCCGCCAGATGATAGAAAACCTGTATGGCCAGATGCTCAGCGCGCGCATGCAGGAATTGACGCAGCAAGCCAATCCGCCATTCATCCAGGGCGGCAGCAGCATGGGCAAGCTGGTGCGTGGCTATGAATCGTTCAGCGCCTATGCCTTGCTGGGCAAGGGCGGCGTGCAACCGGCCATTGATGCGCTGGTGCAAGAAGACGAGCGGGCGCGCCGCTACGGCTTTACGCAGGATGAGCTGGACCGTGCGCGCAAGAATATGCTGCGCAATTACGAACGGGCGTACAGTGAGCGCGACAAGTCCGATTCGGCCGGTTTCGTGGCCGAGTATTCGCGCAACTTCCTCGAGCAGGAAGCCATCCCCGGCATCGCCAACGAGTTGATGTATGCCCAGGAACTGTTGCCGCAAGTGACCTTGCAGGAAATCAATGAGACGGTCGCCAGGGTGATCCCAGACCAGCAAAAGAAACTGGTGGTCTTCATGGGCGCCACGCCGAAACCGGGCGACAAGGCCTCGACGGTGCCGACCCAGCAGCAATTGCTCGATGCGGTGGCGCAAGCCGAGCAGAAAAAGGTCGAGCCGCGTGCAGAAAAAGCCTTTGCAAGCAAGCTGATGGACGGCCCGCCAGCGGGCGGCAGCATCGTCAGCGAGACGCTCAATAGCGCCATCGGCGTGACGGAATTGAAGCTGGGCAATGGTGTGCGCGTGTTGCTCAAACCCACGGACTTCAAGAATGACCAGGTGCTGATGGGCTCGACGCGTTTCGGCGGCCAGTCGCTGTTTGGCGACGCCGATATTTACAATGCCCGCTACGCCAGCGCAGTGATAGGCAGCATGGGGCTGAAAGACCTGGCGCCGCTGGACTTGCAAAAGGTTCTGGCTGGCAAGACGGTCAATGTGGGCGCCTCGCTGGGCGAGCTGAGCGAAGGTTTTGGCGGCTCCTCGAGCAGTGCCGACGTGGAGTCGATGCTGCAAATGGTCAATCTGTACTTTACGCATCTGCGCAAGGATGCCGGCCTGTATCAATCCTTCATCGGCAAGCAGCAAGACCTGGCAAAAAACATCATGCTGCAGCCGGAAGCCGTGTTTTACGACGCCATCCAGCATGCCACGTTTGGCGACGGCCCCCGCGTGGAAGGCGTGCCGCGCGCGGCAGACTTTGACAAGGTGAGCCTGGAGCGTGCATTCGATGTGTTCCAGCAGCGTTTTTCCAGCGCGCGCGACATGACCTTTGTCTTCACCGGCAGCTTTGACGTCGACAAGATCAAGCCCCTGATAGCGAGCTACCTGGGCACCTTGCCGGTGACGGACCTGCCGCACGCCTACCGCGACCTGGGCCTGCGCCCGGTGGCCGGGGTGGTGAAAAAAGACGTGCGGGCGGGTAGCGAGCCGAAGAGTACGATTTCGATTACCTTCAACGGCGGCGTGGCTTATACGGACGAGCAAAAACTGACCTTGCAGGCACTCGGTGAAGTGCTCAACCTGAAAGTCATCGAAGTGCTGCGCGAAAAGATGAGCATGATCTATGGCGGTGGTTTTGAAACCACCATGGGCCAGCATCCCTACGGCCATTATTCGGTGGCGCTGACTTTGCCGACCGCGCCGGAAAACGTGGACAAGGTGATCGCGGCAGCGTTTGCTGAAATCAACAAGATGAAGGCGGATGGTCCGACGGCGGCCGACCTGGACAAGGTCAAGCTGAACTGGATCACGCGTCATCAAAAATCCATGCAGGAAAACAATTACTGGATGAATCAGCTGGTCGGTTCCGTGACCCAGGGCCGCGACCCGGCGCAAATCCTGCAATTCGAGCAGCGCGTCAATGCCATCACGCCGCAAGCGTTGAAACTGGCGGCCCAGCGCTACCTGGACATGAATAACTATGTGCAGGTGGTGCTGTATCCGGAAGCGAAGAAATTGTCTGGTAGCAAGGTCTCGCCGGTCAAGGTGCGTTGATTGCAGGTAAGCACAGGCGGCAGAGCTGTTAAACTGTCGCCTGTCTATGCAATACCGCAACTAACTAGGAACTGAAGATGGCTAAGAAAGAAGAACTCGATCCGGAAACCCTGGAACTGATTAACTGGTGCATCGAAGTCGAAGGCTTCCTGGTGGCCGGCGGCGCCACGGTGGCGCAGGCGCAAGAACATATCGAAGAGCAGGTCGAGTGGTTTACCGACCAGTTTTATGATGGCCTGACCCCCGAAGAAGCGGCCAAGGAAGCTTTGGCTTAATTTCGGTGGCGCAAAGAGCTACAGATTTTTTACGGGCGGTGCCACCTGGTGGCGTCGCCCGTTTGTTTTTTTATTTTGGAACTTTTTAAAACACTGGCTGTCTGATCATTTCTGGTCCCATCGGGACAATTAACAGGGGTGGGCATGACGGATGGTTTTTCTTATCACGCGGCGTTTGCCCGCAATCTGGGTTGGGTGACGCGGGCGGAGCAAGAGAGTTTGCGCGGCAAGCGGGTGGCCATTGCCGGCGTGGGCGGCGTGGGCGGCGTGCATCTGCTGACCCTGGCGCGGCTGGGCATAGGCGCGTTTCATATCGCTGATTTCGACACCTTCGATATCGCCAATTTCAACCGCCAGGCGGGCGCCATGATGTCGACCCTGGGCCAGCCCAAGGTCGAAGTGATGGCGCGCATGGCGCTCGATATCAATCCCGAACTGCAGATCAGGCAATACCCGAACGGCGTGCATGCAAGCAACCTGGCCGATTTTTTCGACGGGGTCGACCTGTACGTGGACGGCCTCGATTTCTTTGCTTTTCCCGCGCGCCAGGCCACGTTTGCCATGTGCGCGCAGCTGGGCATCCCGGCCATCACGGCCGCGCCGCTGGGCATGGGCACGGCGGTCCTGAATTTCCTGCCGGGGAGAATGACGTTCGAGGAATATTTCGGCTGGGGCGATTTGCCGGAAGAAGAAAAAGCCCTGCGTTTCCTGGTCGGGCTGGCCCCGGCTGGCTTGCACGGTCCCTACCTGGTCGACCCGACCGCCATCAATCTGAAGGAGCGGCGCGGGCCATCGACCATCATGGGTTGCCAGTTGTGCGCGGGCGCGGCGGCCACGGAAGCGCTGAAAATCCTGCTGAAGCGCGGCAAGGTGATCGCCGCGCCGCGTGGCCAGCATTTTGACGCCTACCGTAACAAGCTGGTGCATACCTGGCGGCCTGGCGGCAACCGCCATCCGCTGCAAAGGCTGGCCATGGCCATCATCCGCCGGCGCCGCGCCGCCAAGGGGGCGTGATGGCTGCCTTTGTTGCGATGGATAGCGTGCTGGAAGACATACTCGATCAGGCGCGCTGGGCGCCCAGCGGCGACAACACCCAGCCGTGGCGCTTTGAAGTACGCGGTCCGCGCGAGCTGGTCCTGCATGGACACGATACGCGCACGCACTGTGTCTACGACCTCGATGGCCACCCCAGCCAGCTGTCGCTGGGTGCCTTGCTGGAAAGCATGGCACTGGTGGCCAGCGGCCATGGCTTGCGCATGCAGGCGCGGCGGCGCGGCGGCATGCCCGATAGCTTGCCGACCTTCGACGTGCGTTTTATGGAGGAAGCGGGCCTGGCTGCCGACCCGCTGACGGCGTTTTTGCGCCAGCGCAGCGTGCAGCGCCGACGCCTGAGCACGCGCCGCTTGCGCGCCAGCGAGAAGGTAGCGCTGGCGGCCAGCTTGCCGGCCGGTTACAGCGTACTGTGGTTTGAAGGCTGGCGGGCCAGATGGGCGTGTGCGCGCCTGATGTTCGACAATGCCCGCTTGCGCCTGAGCATGCCCGAGGCGCACCGGGTACACCGCGACGTGATCGAATGGGGCGCGCGTTTCAGTGTAGACCGCATCCCCGACCAGGCGCTGGGGGTGGACCCGCTGACGGCCAGGCTGATGCGCTGGATCATGCAAAGCTGGCGCCGCGTGGACTTTTTCAACACCTGGCTGGGCGGCACCCTGGCGCCACGGCTGCAGATGGATTTGCTGCCCGGCATGTATTGCGCCGCCCATTTTGCCTTGCTGGCCGATGCGCCGCCGCGCCATGTCGACGATTACGTGGCGGCCGGCCGCGCCATGCAGCGTTTCTGGCTGACCGCCACGCAGCTCGGGCTGCAATTGCAGCCCGAGCTGACACCGCTGATCTTCGCCCGCTATGTGCGCGAACGGCGCGCTTTTTCGCGTACCGATGGCATGCTTGAAATGGCGCAGGAACTGTCCGCACAAACCCAGGCATTGCTGGGTGGCGCGGCCACTGAACGGGCGGTTTTTCTGGGGCGTATCGGCGCCGGGCCGGCGGCCCACGCGCGCTCCTTGCGCCGTCCCCTGAAAGACTTGCTGGTGCCGCCTGCGGAAGGGCAGGCCCATGCGTGAGATCGCTGCCCGGGAAATCGTGGTCTTCCTGTGCCTGCTGGCCTTGATCCTCGTATTGGGCATCGTCAGCGCGGCCTGGCTGATTGCTGTTGTACCCCGCCACTATCTGAACGATTTACGCGGCGTGGCGCTGGCGGTTTCTGCTGTCGTGCTGATCTATCTGTACGCCTTTGCCGTGTACCGGCTATTCCTGTGCCTGTTCCCGCTGCACGAAGGCGCTGCGGCGCCCGGTTCGCGCGCGGAATTTGCCGCCAACGTCAATATCCTGTTTTACCTGATGCTGTTCAATGCATTGATACGCACGCACTTCTTGCCGCTGCCGCTGTTGCGCCTGGTCTATCTGGCCCTGGGCGCGCGGCTGGGGCATAACAGCTATAGCGCGGGCGCCTTGCTCGACCCGCCTTTGACCAGCATCGGCAGCAATAGCATCGTCGGTCATGACGCGGTGGTGTTTGCGCATGTGATCGAAGGGGAAAGGCTGGAGCTGAAGCGGGTGGTGATCGGCGATGGCGTGACGATAGGCGCGCATGCGGTGATCATGGCCGGTACCCGCATCGGCGATGGCGCCATCATTTCAGTGGGGGCTGTGCTGACCAAGGATAGCGTGGTGGGGGCGGGCGAAATCTGGGGCGGCGTTCCAGCGCGCCTGCTGAAGAGAACAGCCGCCGCAAGTGATGCGGCGGCTTCCTGAGCGAGCTCAGATTTTGCGGCGGTTCAGGCATAAGCCCATCAGGCCCAGGCCCAGCAAGGCCAGGGTGCCCGGCTCTGCCACCTGCACGGCGCGCGGAAAGATGGTGAGGTCCACGCTGTTGACGGTATTTAAGGTCAAGGTGTAGTTGCCGGCCACCAGGTTGTTGGTGAGGGCCGTGTACGTCCCGCCGCAAGCGGTGCCGATGCCGGTGCCGGTCGGCGTGCCGCAAGCGAGCGGGTCATAGGTCAGCAGATTGCCGCTGGTGAGGGTGTTGGCGGAAAAATTCATGTTCAGGTTCGCCGCGTCGGCCAGTTCCGTACCGCCCGTAATGCCGGAACCGACGACGCCGTCCGGCGACCAGTTGAAGACGGTTTGGCCCAGCCCGTTGGTAATCGTAAAGCTCACCGACATATTGGCCGTCGAGGATGATCCTGGGCCGGCCAGTGCATCGAGATAGATCTGCATGAACGGTGCTGCCTGGAAATTGAACAGGATGGTGGCGCCGGGTGCGCCGACCACGAAATTGACGGACAGGCCTGTGCTCGAGCCATTGCGTCCTGAAGCGTCGGCGCTGCCCGTATCGAATAAAAAGGCTTCGGCGACGTTGACCGTGTGGGTGTTTGTCGATCCCGCTGGAAACGGTGGAATTTGCGAGCTGACAATCTGCGCATCGCCACGCGAATAAGAGGCGTTGCCCTGGCCCTGCTGCGTGAAATTATTTTGGCCCTTGGTGACGGCGCCCAGCGCCGACTGAGGGGCATCCACAAAGCCATTACCGCCCCGTATCACGCTACTGCCATTGAGCGTGGCCGTGGAGCGTGAAATGTCGGTGTTGCCTGCCACGGAGATGACACCGGTGGGATTGCTGATGGTCAGGCCAAAAATATTATTGTAGGAATAGCCGTAGGCGGAGGCTTGCGCGCCGCCGCTGGCGCTTGCCATGATGAGGCTGCTGAGGGCGATGGGCAGGAAGGCGCGGGAAAGATAGCTCATGTGAAATCCTCGTCGAGTAAGTTGCTCAGGTGGCTGTTGCCGCCGTGGTGGGGGTCTGCCATGCTGAATGAGCAATTTTCTTGCCAGAAGATATTTATTCTTTTAAATCAATGATTTACGAAATGCAAGGCTCCGTTTTCTGGGGTGCTGACGGTGCGGGTGTAAAGAATGCCGACAAGGCCCCGTTGAAGGCGAGCCCAGGGGAGCGAGGCGTGCGCCTCGTCCCCGTTGCCTGACGTTTCAAGCGGTGATCTTGCGCCCAGTTGAACATGGTGTGACCAGCCGCATCGGTAATGGTGAAAGAAAACACCAGGTTGGCGGTGGAGGAGGAGCCGATGCCGATGTCGCTGTTCAGGAACACTTGCATGAACGGATGGGCCAGGAAATTGAAGGCCAGGGTGGCGCTGGGCGAACCGACCACGAAGTTGACGGAGAATCCCGTATTCGACCCGTTGCGCCCCGATGCGTCAGCCGAGCCGGCGTCAGCGAGGTGGGCCTCCGCCACGTTGACCGCTTGCGTGCTGGCCGCACCCGGTGGAAAAGACGGAAACTGGGTACTGACGATTTGCGAATCGCCGCGCGAATAGATGCCGCTCGCTCCCTGTTGCGAGAAATCGTTTTCTCCCTTGGTGACGGTGCCCAGGGCCGCTTGTGGCGTATCGGAGATGCCGGAACCACCACGGATGACGCTTGCGCCGTTCAGCGTTGCCGTGCCGCGCGAGATGTTGCTGCTGCTGGCGACCGTGATGGAGCCGGTGGGGTTGGTGATGACCAGGCCAAAGATGTTATCGTAGGAATAGCCGTAGGCGCCTGCCTGGCGCTGCCGACGGCACCCAGCATGGCCAGTGCAGCTACTGCCGGGAGCAGTTTGAGTTGAGGCAGTTTCATTTGGAATACCTCGCGTGGTTTGCTTGCCGGTTAAAAGAGTCTGAGCCCTGTCCTTGGGTCGGACAGCTGTCCATACAGTCGCTAAAGCGGCTTTCATGCCAGTACTGCCAGTGCCTTATAAATCAGGCACTTGGGTCGGTTTTATTGATTTTCAGCAGGTATGAAGCGCACGCCTGTAAAGAAAGCCGACGCACAACGAAAAAGAGCGAGGAAATCCTCGCCCATCAATACTCCACAAGCAGGCTCTTATGCCGTGATTTTGCGGCGGCTGGAATAGCACAGGCCGGCAAGGCCCAGTCCCAGCAAGGCCAGCGTGCCTGGTTCGGGCACCGCTGCTACTTTCACCAGGTCGACGCTTTCCACGGCGTTCAGGGTCAAGGTGTAGTTGCCGGCTACCAGGGTATTGGTCAGGGCCGCAAAAGTCCCGCCGCAAGCCGTGCCCACGCCTGTCCCCGTGGGCGTGCCGCAGCCTGTCGGGTCATAGGTAAACAAGGTGCCGCGCGTGAGGAAGTTGGATGACAAATTCGTATTCAGGTTGGCCCCGTCGGCCGTTTCCGTGCCGCCTGTGATGCCGGAACCAACCACGCCATCCGGCGACCAGTTGAACACGGTGGCGCCCGTCGCATCGGTAATGCTGAAGGTCACTACCAGGTTGGCCGTGGCCGATGAGCCTGCCCCGACGTCGCTGTTCAGGAATACCTGCATGAAGGGGTTGGCCAGGAAATTGAAGGCCAGGGTAGCGGTGGGCGAGCCGACGGTAAAGTTGACGGAAAAGCCCGTGGTCGAACCATTGCGGCCAGATGCATCGGCCGTGCCGGGGCTATCGAGGTGCGCCTCTGCCACGTTGACCGCCTGCGTGGTCGTCGCCCCTGGTGGGAAAGGCGGGAACTGGGTGCTGACGATTTGTGCATCGCCGCGCGCGAAAGTGCCGTTCGGCCCCTGTTGCGTGAAGTCGTTCTCGCCCTTGGTGACGGCGCCCAGGGCCGCTTGCGGCGAGTCGAGTATGCCGGAGCCGCCGTTGATGATGCTCGTGCCGTTCAGGGTAGAGGTGCTGCGCGAGATATTCGTCGTGCTGGCCACCGTGACGATCCCGGTTGGATTGGTGATGGTCAGGCCGAAGATGTTGTCGTAGGAATAGCCGTAGGCGCCTGCCTGGGCGCTGCCGGCCGCACACAGCATGGCCAGCGCCGCCGCTGCCGGAAGAAGTTTCAGTTGAGACAGTTTCATTTGGGTTACCTCATTCATCTGCTTGCTGGTGGAAGGAAGTCTGACCTGAGTCCTGTGCGCAAGTGCGCATGCCGGGTATAAAGCGACTTCCATGCCAAGGCTAGTCTTGCCTTGTAAATCAAGGACTTGAAGGAGGAATATTGATTTTGGGCAGGTATTGTGGGTGGCTCTGTAAGAAAAGCCGACGCGCTGTGACCGCCTAGGGCGTCAGCAGTGCTTGCATGCGCTCTTGCAAGCGTTGCGCGGGGACATACTCGTCGAAGGCCGATGCCAGCTGCCGTGCAGCCTGCTTTGCCCTGGCGCTGTCGAGCAGGCGCGTGGCAGCATGCCGCAGTTCGGTTTCGCGGTAGCGGTCGGCGCGCAGCAACAGGCCGGCGCCGGCGCTCGTGATGGCGTGCATGTTCAGGAATTGATCGAGATTGCCGGCGATGCCGATCACGGGCACGCCCGCCGTCAGCGCTTGCTGGCTGGTGGGGCTGCCGCCGTTGCAGATGACCAGGCTGGCCCGCCGCGCAGCGGCATCGCCGGGCAGGAATGGCGCCACGAAAGCATTCGGCGGCACGGTGGCTAACTTGATGGTGCCGGCGGTGGCGGCCAGCACCGTGACAGGCAGTGGTGCCAGCGCGCGCAGCACGCGCGGCAGCAACTGGCCCTGGCCCGAGCTGCCCAGGGTGACATAGACGATAGGGCGCCCGCTGCCCAGTTCCGGGTGTTGCCACCAGTCAGGTGCAAGCAGTGGCGGCGCCCAGGTGATGGCGCCCAGGTAGCCATGGCTGGCGGGCATGGCGTGCGGCGGAAACAGTTGCGGAATATCCGCGTACAGGGTCTGGTCGGCATCCGTGTAGATACGGCGCAGGTCGCTGCCCAGCGAGGGCAGGCCATGGCGGCGGCGCACGCGGTTCAGCGGCACGGCGTGGGAGGCAAAGGCCAGCGGGCGTATCAGGCGGAACAGGGGATCGGCCAGCCAGATGGGCAGCGCGCTCGTCAATGGCAGAGCGGGCACCGTGTAATGCTGGCGCACATGGGGGCTCCAATAGGCATTGCTGATGGTGATGTAGGGAATCTGCCGCAGGCGTGCGCTGACCGACAGCGACAGGCGAAAGTCGCCGATCACCAGATCCGGTTGCACTTCGTCGAGCAAACGCAGGTCATCGTCCACATAGCTCAGCAAGGTGCTTTCGGTGTAGACAGGCTGGCCTTTTGCCAGGGCGTGCAGGAATTGCGCTGACGGGATGCTGGCGATGAACCAGCGCCGCAGGCTGCTGTCTTTAAAACAGAAATCATAGCCAGCGGTACACGCAAAATGCACTTCATACTGGTCTTCCGGCAGGGCTTGCGCCAGGCTCAATGGGCGGCCAACATGGGCCAAGGTAACGGCCTCGGCGATAAACAGGATTTTTTTACGGGTCATCAGCGTTTGTCTTCTCCATGTCACGACAAGGTAAGACAAGCGATTTGCCGGCAAGTTCCCTTGGGTAGCGCTGAGGGCGAGGGTTCTTTCGAGCGCCATGGTTTTTTGTCATCGGGTACTGTCAAGGACAAATGAAAGGAGCTGTCATGAACCATTTTCCTGAAGCCGCCCTGCGCGCGCATAGCACGCCCGAGCCCGATATTCCTCCACCGCCGGAAGGCGATCCGCTCACGCCGCCGGCGGAACAGCCACCGCATATCGATCCGGTGCCGATCGAGGAACCGACGCCGCCCCAGCCGCCCGTGAAAATGAATGCTGCCGTGCGCCGCCAGTCGTTTGCCTGCGCTATTTAAACAACAAAAAGTGTCAATATTGTTGCCGAGTGGATACAAATAAGCTGCTAACTGTTGTGTGTCACGCGGGCGTCATGATTCTGTTCTTATAATGGGTCACCATCATCACCCTTGTACAGGAGACCATCATGGGTAATTCCTTATATAACAAGATCTACCTGGGCCGCCGCCCCGCGCTTGCCAGCAAAAGCCTGATGGCGTTGGCGCTGGCCGGCGCTGTGGCCGGCTGTGGCCTGGCGTGGCTGTTGCTGCGCACCATGAAATAAGCGCCGTTTTACTGGCATTTCAGTGCGCCGTCCGCATGGGCGGCGGCAACTGAATGGTCTTGCCTGTTGCCGATGTGCAGCTGGGCGCGTACCATGGGGGCCGAACACCTGGCCTTTTATGGAAAAGTAATGAAGAACGAGAAATTAACAACCGATGAATATGACGCGCTGGAGCAAGTTGCACGCGGCATCAAGACCGAGCGCCCCAGCGCTTGCGTTGCCCGCAACGCCAAGCGCCTGTCCGGCCTGAAGCTGCTCAGCTATGCCAGGGATGGCCGTCTGTCCATCACCGAAAAGGCGCAGCAACTGCTGTTTGTGCGCCGCTGCATCATGGGCTTGCGCGCTGTCGCGGCCGATCCGCTGGTCAAGCTCGATACCGACGTCGCCTACTTCCTGGGCAAGAAAGCCCATATCCAGGCGCGCGCCGATGGCGAAGGACACGACATTTCCGAAAAGGGCCGCGATTCGCTGGCCGATATCGATACGCTGGGCCTGTAAGGCTTGCAACCGGCCCCTGGGGCCGGTTTTCATATCCTCTTCCGTTTTTTAATTTACCCCTTTGGAGAACACTTTGGACAGCGCGATGAACTGGTCGGCCCATGAATTGACGATGACGGTGCTGATGACCCCGGACATGGCCAATTTTTCCGGCAACGTACACGGTGGCACCATCCTGAAATACCTCGATAGTGTCGCCTACGCCTGCGCCAGCCGCTACTCGGGCAGCTATGTGGTGACCTTGTCGGTGGACCAGGTGATGTTTTTGCAGCCCATCCACGTGGGCGAACTGGTCACTTTCCTCGCTTCCATCAATTACACGGGCACCACCTCGATGGAAGTGGGTATCCGCGTGGTGACGGAGAATATCCAGCAGCGTCTGGTGCGCCACGCCAACAGTTGCTATTTCACCATGGTGGCTGTCGATGCCAACCGCAAGCCGGTGGCCGTGCCGCCGCTGGTGCTCGAAACGCCAGAGCAGCATCAGCGCTTTGAGCAAGCCCAGCTGCGCAAGCTGTCGCGCAAGAAGGTAGCGAAGAAGTAAGTTGCTCCACCCGAAGAGCCACCGTCAGGTGGCTTTTTTCGTTTACTGGACTATGCCTGGCTTGGCGATCATCAGCCAGATCGATGCAGTCCAGAAGAAAAAGCCGGCAATGTTGGCGTACAGCGCCAGATTCGAGCGTTGCGGCGGCAGCAGCGGCGTGGTACCGGCCACGGCGGCAGCCATCAGGCGTTTCTGGAACGGTTCCAGTATCAGTGCGCCGTTGAGGATGGCAAGCGCCATCAGCACATCAGACGCCAGCAGCCAAGGTGCGTCATAGCCGAAGGGACGGGCCAGCAGCAGCCCCAGAATCAGGCCGGCAATAATCAGCAGCCGTCCCGCGAGATCGAGTTCGCCGACCGCCTTGAAGGCCAGCCGGGCAAATTCGGCATGGTTGCTACGTGCCACCACGTGACATACCGTGCCATAGGCAATCAGCATGGCAAACCCCAGCACCAGCGCCGTGACGTGTAAAAAGAGCAGGACAGACATGAACAAGCTTTCGATAAAGGGTGGAAGCCCGAGATGCGGATTGGAGCATGCCGTGCGCTTGTTTTCTTGTCGTTTCCTGCTGAAAGTGCCGTTTCAGGCGTTTGTTTGCGCGCCGCGGCGATAAGCACCGGGCGTGACGCCGGTCAGGCGGTGAAAGGTGCGTGAAAAATGTTGCGGATTCGTAAAGCCGCACAGCAAACTGATCTCAATCACTGAATATTGGCGTTGCCGCAACAGTGGTTTTGCGTGGGCGATGCGTAATTGCAGCAGGTACTGGTGCGGGGTGGCCTGGAAGCTGGCCTGGAACAGCCGCGAAAAATGCGCCGGGCTGTAGGCGGCGCAGACTGCAAGGTCGCTCAGCTGGATAGGCTGCGCCAGATTGGCCTGGATATAGTCGGTCAGGCGGCGCATTTGCCAGGCCGGCAAACCGCCCGGTTTGCTTGCTGGCGGCAGGCGTAGACCATGCCGGCTGACCAGCCGGGCGCACATGGCTTGCTCGATGCCATCGGTAAACAATCGGCCCGAGCTGTAGCCCTTGGCCTGTTCCAGCAGCAAGGTATGCATCAGCATGGCAAGCATGTCGTCGCGGATGCCAGGCGCGGGCTGCGCTTCGAAGCTGTGCCCGTCGAGCAGGCTGGCCGCCGCCTGTGCCATGACGGCGTCGTCCAAGGTGACGCTGATGCAGTGCGCCGGCGCCAGCCACTGTATGCTTTCCTGGCAGTGGCGCAAGGACAGCGCCAGCGAGCGCGCCGCCAGTGGAATCCGCTGCACCGGCCCGTTTTCCTGGGCATGCAGCATGGCGCCGGGACGCAGGAACATGGTCAGTACTTGTTGCGCAATCGTATGGCTTTGCCAGCTGCCTGGCGGCAGCTTGTGCGTTTCAATCAGCAAGCTTGGCGATGGCGAGACCTGGCCGATCGGCTGGGTATCGAACAGCGGTGTCGCCATGCCTTCGCGCAGCGCCATGATGCGGGCGGTTTCACGCATGTTTTCTGAACTCGGGCTCATCATGCAAAACGGCCACCAGATGACTCGGGTGGCCGTTTTATCAAGACTTTACGTTAATCGATGATTAACGGTCGCCGTAGCTGCGGCGTGCGCCGTCGGTGCTGCGCGGGTTGGAACCCTTGTAGCCGCCGCCGCTGCTCGGTGCGCCTTCTTTGCGTGGTGCGCCTGGCTTGCTGAACGTGCGTTGGCCTGGCTTTGCACCGCCACGGTTGTCGCCTGGTTTCCAGCCGCCTGGACGCGCGCTCGAACGTGGTGCCGAGGCGGTTTTCTTCGGCTCAAAACCTTCGATGACATTGACCGGGATCAATTGCTTGGTGAAGCGTTCGATGCGCTTGACGTTCATGCCTTCAGCGTGGTTCACCAGCGAGATGGCCAGGCCATTGCGGCCAGCGCGGCCGGTACGGCCGATGCGGTGGACGTAGTCTTCCGGGAACTTTGGCAGATCGTAGTTGAACACGTGGGTGATGGTCGGTACGTCGATGCCGCGTGCGGCAACGTCGGTAGCTACCAGCACTTTGACCTGGCCGCGGCGCATGCCGTCCAGGGTGCGGTTACGCGCTCCCTGATGCATGTCGCCGTGCAAGGCAGCAGCCGAGAAACCAGCGATGTTCAGACGGTCAGCGATGGTGTCGGCGTCACGCTTGGTGGCGGTGAACACAACAGCTTGATCCAGCGTTTCGTCGCGCAGCAGATGGTCCAGCAAGCGATTCTTGTGCGACAGATCGTCCACGAAGTGCACGCGCTGGGTGATGTTTTCATGCTTGTTGCTCGAGCTGGCAACCTGGATCACCAGCGGGTTTTTCGTGATGCGGCGGGCCATGTTACCAACCACGCCGTCCAGCGTTGCCGAGAACAGCATGGTTTGACGGCCTTCAGGCGTCGCTTCAACGATTTTTTCGATGTCGTCGATGAAACCCATGTCCAGCATGCGGTCAGCTTCATCCAGCACCAGGATTTCCAGTTGCGAGAAGTCGATCTTGCCCGATTCCATGTGGTCGATCAAACGGCCAGGCGTCGCCACCAGGATTTCCGGGTTCTTGGCCAGCAATTGCATTTGTTTAGGGTAAGGCATGCCACCCAGGATCGACACAGCCTTGATGCGGCGGATGCCGGTGCTGTACTTGTCGGTATTGGTGGTGACTTGCAGTGCCAGTTCGCGGGTCGGGGTCAACACCAGCATTTTTGGCTGGGCAGCCTTGAAGCGTGGACGCTCGCCACGGGCGCGCGATGCCTGCATTTCCTGGTTAGGCGTCTTGCCGGCGGCGCTTTGTTCGGCGCTGGCCAGTTTGTGCAGCGACGGCAGCATGAATGCTGCGGTCTTGCCCGAACCGGTTTGCGACGAGACCAGCAAGTCACGGCCTTCGATCGCGGCAGGAATCGCTTGCGACTGTACCGCGGTTGGCGCGGTGTAGCCCGATTCGGTCAGAGCGGCGAGGAGGGACGGATGCAGGCCTAAGGATTCAAATGTCATTCTTTTCTTTCGTAAAAATCAGCGTTCTTGCAAAAAGCAGAACGCAAAATAGCAACGCCAACCAAAACGAAATGACTCAACTAAAAAGAAATTTCGGCACAAAAGCTTTGCGCCGGGACGGTGTCAAGGGCGACACACAAGGCGGGAGGGCTTTATAAGCGGCATCCTGTGGATGCGCTAAGGCTTGCGAAGCTGCTAAGTTTGGTATTCGATGTTGCTGCGGTGTTGCTTTCATTTCGCGAAAGCATATTGCAGCGCACAAACGACACTATACCGTATTTTCAGCGGTTTTGCACTGCTTAAATGTGGCGAAAGGAAAGTCCTGCCACACTCGCCCCTGACATCATCAGGAAGCGCGGCCGATACCGGTATTTATTCGGTGGCAACTATGTCAACTGAACAGGGCGACCAGATCGGGCGGCAGGGGCGCGGCCGTGGCCACTTCCCTGGCCAGATTGATTTGCATGGTCGCCTGCGCCAGTTCGATCAGGCTGTGTTCCAGCTGATAATTACCCTTGCCATGCAGCCATGACAACACGGGCGCCAAATGCCAGATCGTGGCGCTGCCTTCATGCACGGGAGCGGGAAAGCTGTGGCGGTGCCTGTTCATCAGCTTGTGCATGTTTTGCCGGCTCAGCCCCAGCACTTGCGCCACATCGGTCAGCCCCACGAAGTCGGGCGCCGCTTCCACCAGCATGGCATCGGGCACGACGGCTTTCACGTCGGCCAGGGCGCTCAGCAGTGCTTCTTGTGCGTTGGCAGCTTCGCGCGTAAATTCCAGTGCCAGGCGGCCGGGCTGCCCGATGCCGATCAAGGCGTCGTCGCAAGCAGCGTGGCCCAGGCGCCCGGCCAGCGCGTCGAGATCGTGTTCGCTATCGGGCAGGCGGTATTTGAGGGTGAAGATGTATTCCATGGCGGCTATCCTTTTGATGTGCGTTGCATGAGGTCGTGCATCAGTTTTTGCAGTGTGCAGTTGTCGACCACCCGGCGGATCGCGCGTGCGTGATTGCCGGGGTTCCTGGGCGTACTCCAGATGCAGGCGATACAAAATTCACCGCAGCGGCAGCCGTCATCATTGTAGGGGCAGTAAATCTTGCCCCAGGCATGGCTGCCACCGACTTGCACGCGCCAGCCTTCGTCTTCCGCGTGGCGCAGCGCCGCTTCAACTTCTTTCTTGGGATGTGAGGAGCGCGTCATGCGATGTCTCCAGTGTAGGAAGAGATTCTTCGGTTGTCAAGTGACAACCGAAGAATCTCGTTTGTCACCGCCTCAGTCTACTTCCGGGTTGACGGCCATGACTTGCGAAAAGCCGCCGTCGACATAGGTGATTTCACCCGTGATGCCCGAGGCCAGGTCGGATAGTAAAAAGGCGGCCGTGTTGCCCACTTCCTCGATGGTGACGTTGCGCCGCAAGGGGGCGTGCTCGGCTACAAAGCCCAGCAGTTTGCTGAAATCCTTGATGCCGGAGGCGGCCAGGGTCTTGATGGGCCCCGCTGAAATGCCATTCGCGCGGATGCCTCTGGGGCCCAGCGATACGGCCAGGTAGCGCACCGAGGCTTCGAGCGAGGCCTTGGCCAGGCCCATGGTGTTGTAATAGGGGACGGCGCGTTGGGCGCCCAGGTAGGTCAGGGTCAGGACGGCGGCGCCGGGATGCAGCATTGGCAGGGCGGCCTTGGTCATGGCGGGGAAGCTGTAGGCGGAAATGTCATGCGCGATATGGAAACTTTCGCGCGACAGGCCGTCGAGGAAGTCGCCGGCAATCGCCTCGCGCGGGGCAAAACCGATGGCGTGCACCAGGCCGTCCAATTGTTCCCAGTGACGCGCCAGATCGTGAAACACGGCGGCGATCTGCGCATCGCTGCTGACATCGCAGTCGAACACCAGCTCACTGCCGAACTCTGCCGCAAATTCGGTGATGCGCTCCCTGAAGCGCTCGCCGACATAAGTAAACGCCAGGCTGGCGCCTTCGCGGTGGCACGCCCTGGCGATGCCATAGGCGATCGAGCGGTTCGATAGCAAGCCCGTGATGAGGATCTTTTTTCCTTGCAAGAAGGCCATGGCGACTCCTGTTCGGTAGTGTTGGCGAGGCTGTAGGTAGGTGTGTGGAAGTACAACCGGCCGCGACAGCTAAGCTGTGGCGGCCGGTGGCGTGTTGCGGGCATGATCGTGCTGATCAAGCGATACTCAGTGGTGCGCCTTGCGGTTGTGGGCGCCACGCTGTATGCGTGGTTTGACCAGCGAAATAGGCCCGGACTGTGCCTTGCCGCCTTTGCTGCCCTTGGCGTGGCGCACATTCCTGCTGGCACGCTCGGGCCGGTCCGCTTCCAGCAGCATGGTGGCGTTGTCGGCGATTTCCTGGGTGATGTCCATATTCATCGTGGCTGCCGTTTTGGGCACGAGGATGGTGGAGCCGGCGCGCAAGCGTGTGTTCTGCGGGATATTGTTTGCCTTGCGCAGCACATCGGCCGTAGTGCCAAACTTCGACGCCAGCGTTTCAATCCGTTCGCGCGCGCTGAGGATTTTGTGCGTGGTCCAGCTTGACAGGGCATGGCCCCATTGCGCCAGGTTGGTGGTGAACTTGGCCGCGTTTTCCTGTGGCAGCAAGATCTTGGTTTTTTCACTGCCGATAATGACGGGGCGGTTGAATTCAGGATTCAAGGCCTTGAACTCGTCCATTGACAGTTCGGCCAGCTGCGCCGCCACGGTAACGTCGATATCGCTGGTCTTGTCGACCGCCGTGAAGTAGGGCTGGTTCTCGACCACCGGCAGCGTGATGCCATACTGGGCCGGGTTGGCGATGATGTTTTTTACGGCTTGCAGCTTGGGCACGTAGTTGCGCGTCTCGGCCGGCATCAGGTCAGACAGGCTTTCAAAGTCGGTTGGTTTGCCCAGTGCCTGGTTTTTCTTGATGGCGCGCTGCACCGAGCCTTCGCCCCAGTTATACGCGGCCAGGGCCAGTTGCCAGTCGCCGAACATGTCATACAGGCGCTGCAGATACGTCAGCGCCGCATCGGTCGAGGCCAGGATGCCGCGGCGCTCGTCCTTGAACATGTTTTGCTTGAGGTTGAAATCGCGCCCGGTGGCGGGCACGAATTGCCACATGCCGGCTGCGTTGGCGCTGGAAAACGCTTGCGGATTGAAGGCCGATTCGATGAATGGCAGCAAGGCCAGTTCGGTCGGCATGCCGCGTTTTTCCAGTTCCTGCACCACGTGGAAGATGTAGCGCGAGGCACGCGCCGTGGTGCGGGCGATATAGTCAGGGCGGGTGGCGTACCAGTTGACGTGGTTGGTCACCAACTGATTGTTAATGTCGGGAATCGCATAACCGCTGCGGATACGGCCCCAGACGTCGGCTTCGCGCAGCGGATCGGAACTGTCGCTGAGATTCTTCATCAGCTTGTCGGTCTTTTGCAGGCGGTTGTCGAGTGTGGGGAGTTTCGCCGTGACTTGGGAAGTCATCGGTATCAGTGCGGGGTTGGTGGCGGCGACTGGCGCGTTATCGCTCTCAACACCGGCTTCATACGCCTGGCTGAGGGCCGGCGCAAGCGCCAGTGCCAACACCACCAGGACGGTAGGTTTTAAGGAGTTTTCGTGCATAGTGTTCCATTGTTGTCGTCGAAGAAACATCGGACTGACCAAGAATTAAGAAGCGAGTGTACGTATATCCACATGCCGGAGTCAAGAATTATGTCAGCGTGATGACAGGAAAAGGATTAATTTTACGTAATTTTCCCTTCGTTAATAGTGCAATGACTACTATAAAATTTGCCGATTCCCCCGTTTGGCCGTCGTTCCAGCATAGCCGGGTCACGCCCTGGCGCAAGCGGGGCGGCCCTGAAGTATGACAATGCGCAAAGAGTGTCCACAGTGCGTACAATTTGGCTTTGGGCGGCTATGTCGCCGCTCATGTTATTAGGAAAGCATTAATGATGAATACCCCGCCGCGTCACGACGACGACCATGCCCTGATCATCGCCAACACCGTCGCCTGGATGGAAAAGGCCGTCATCGGCCTGAACCTGTGCCCGTTCGCCAAGGCCGTGCACGTCAAGAAACAGATACGCTACGTGGTATGTGATTCCAGCAATCCCGAGGATTTGCTGGCGATGCTGATGGACGAGCTGCAAACCCTGGCCGATACGGACCCGGAGCAGATCGACACGACCCTGCTGATCCACCCGTACGCGCTGAACGATTTCCTCGATTACAACGAATTTCTCGACGTGGCCGACGCGGCCGTGGAAGACATGCACCTGGAAGGCGAGCTGCAAGTAGCCAGTTTCCATCCGGATTATCAATTTGCCGAAACGTTTGAAGACGACATCAGCAACTACACCAACCGCTCGCCGTATCCGACCTTGCACCTGCTGCGCGAAGACAGCATCGAACGCGCGGTGGAAGCATTCCCGGAAGCATCGGAAATTTTCGACAAGAATATCGCGACCTTGGAAAAGCTCGGTCTCGACGGCTGGGAAAAACTCGGTATACCGAAGGTGGCGCACGATGGCCGATGATCTGCCGCTGCGGCCCGACACACCCTGCGTGGCCGTCTGCTCGACTACTTTCGACGAAATCTGCCGCGGCTGCGGCCGCACCGTCTCGGAAGTCGCCCACTGGGTGTCGATGACGGCGGAAGAGAAAGAAGTCGTGTGGGTGCGGATCCTTTCACAAGGCTACCCGCGCCGTAATTGATGGTACCTCTATAAACCTACTGCGCAGCTCACTTCCGGGCATCCGTTGCTCGCTGTATTGACATACAGCTGCGCTACTCAACCCGGCATTGAGCTTGCTCGCTACGGTTTCTAGAGGCACCGTTGCTCCTGTGACTGAGCCAGCATTTTGATGCTGTCCGCTGGCTTAGCTGAGTTAAGCTAATTAATAACTACCGATAAAATCTTTCTTGCCCACTTCGATGCCGTTATGGCGCAGGATGTCGTATGCGGTGGTGGCGTGGAAGAAGAAGTGTGGCAGGGCGTAGTGGAATAGATAGGTCTGGCCCGTGAAGTGCTTGGTCTTTTCGCCGCTGCCGGTGGTGATGGCGCGCGTTTCGCTGCCGTCGATGTCGGTTTGTGGCAGGCTTTCCAGGAAGGCGATGGTTTTCGCGATGCGCGCTTTCAGTTCGGCGAAGCTTTGTTCGCTATCTTCATACGGCGGCACGGCCACGCCGGCCAGGCGCGCGCCGGCGCCCTTGGCGAAGTCGGTGGCGATCTGGATCTGGCGCACGAAAGGCAGCATGTCCGGGAACAAACGGAAGTGCAGCAGGGCGTTCGGGTCGATTTTCTTGTCCTGCACGTGCGTTTCAGCCTTGTCGAGGATGGCCGACAGGCTGCCCAGGATTTGTTTGAAGACGGGGATGGATGCGGAATAAATGGAGAAGGTCATGGTAGTTCCTCTTGGTAAAGTGGCGCGATGATAGCAAGCCGCGCACTTTTCTGCTGGCTTGTGGTTTTTCAAGCGGCCTGGACGACATGGACTGCCTTGCCGAGCGTGTTTATTGGTGACTTCCTGCACTTTTTCCATGCATAATTGCTTTTGAAAAAGTTTCTTCTCACCACTGTTCGCTGACTCCCCTATAAAGTTCGATGATCGCCCGCATGATCTTTTCTGTTCCGTGCCTGCATGGTTAACTCTTCGTATCGCCGTTTGCGTACCCGCCTGGGCGCCTTGCATGGCGCGTCGCTGCCGTCCATGTCGGCCTCGACCATGTCCGTATCCTCAATTTATGGCGCCTTGCTGCTGGTGGTGTTTGGCGGCCTCGTCATTCCCGCCATCATCGGCAGTTATCTGCTGGTCGGCGTGCACGAACGCCAGTCGGCGCACACCAGCCTGAATGAAGCCTTGCAGCGCAATGCCGATATCCTGGCGCTGGGCATGCAGGAATCGTTGTGGAATATGAATGCCGAGTCGGCCCATTCGCTGGTGGAATCGGTGATGCGCGACCGCGCCGTGCTGCAAGTGACGGTGCTGGGGCAGGCGGATGGGGAATTCATGCGCATGCAGGCGCCGCAGCGCCCGGTCGGCAATCTGTACCGGGCCGAGCGCGATATTCTCGTGCATGGCGAGCGCATCGGCCATGTCATCGTCGAAATGGACGATGCGCGCAGCCAGCAGGAGCTGCGCGAAAAGCAGGTCTCCTATATTTTCGTGCTGGGCGCGCAGCTGGCCGTGTCGATGGCGCTGATCGTGCTGTTCTTGAACCGGCGCCTGCTCAAGCCGCTGCGCCGGCTGATGCGTTTTTCCGACCGCCTGTCGCATGGCGATTTCGATACCCGTCTGGAATCGGGCAGCAACGATGAACTGGGTCGCCTGACCGACCAGCTCGAACGCATGCGTGCCGCCATCCGCCAGTTGTTCGAAGACGTGGGCCAGCGCGAAGAACGCTTCCGCACCATCGTCACGCAGGTGCCGGGCGCCGTCTTCCGTTACCGCCCTGACAGCGCCATCGATTTCGTCAGCGAGGCCATCGTTGATATCGCCGGCTATACGGCAGTGCAGTTCATGCGCGGCACCACGCATGCCTGGGTGGACCTGATCTGCCCTGAAGAGCGCCGCAAGCACCGCCACGCTGTGCGTGAAGCGGTGGCCGGGATGCAGCCCTACGAGCTGGAATACCGCATCCTCAATGCCTCCGGCGCCGAGCGCTGGGTGTCCGAGCATGGCCAGCCACAAATCGATGAGCAGGGCGTGATCTGGGTCGACGGCATCATTACCGACATCAGCCAGCGCAAGCACCACGAGATGCGCATCGAGGCGCTGCTGACGGAGCAGAGCGCGATCCTCGACAATGTGATGTTTGGCGTGATGTTCGTGCGCCACCGCCGCATCGTTTCGCTGAACCGCCGTTGCGAGGAATTGTTCGGTTATGCCAGTGGCGAGATGGCCGGCTGCTCGACCGCCATCGTCTTCCCCTCGCCATATGAATTTGAGGCGGCAGGCGAGCGCCAGTACCGCATCCTGGCGCAAGGCGGCGACTTCAGCGAAGAGCGCCACTACCAGCGCCGCGATGGCAGCTATTTCTGGGCCATGGTCAGCGGCTGCGCGCTCGACCCGCACCGTCCCAACGAAGGCAGCATCTGGGTGTATGCCGATATCACGGCGCGCAAGGAAGCCGAGGAAAAGCTGCGTTTATCTGCCACCGTGCTGGAACACATCGCCGATGGCGTGATGGTGGTCGATGCGGACGGCGTGATCGTTGCCGTCAATCCCGCGTTCACCCAGATCACCGGTTATGCCGAGGCCGAAGCACTGGGCCAGCCTTCTTCGCTGACGCGTTCCGAACGCCATGACGAGGTCTTTTACCAGGCGCTGTGGAATGCGCTGGCCGCCTGCGGTTTCTGGCGCGGCGAGATCTGGAACCGGCGCAAGAATGGTGAAATTTACCTGGAATGGCTGACCATCAGCGCCGTGCGCGACACCAATGCCGTCACCACGCATTATGTGGGCGTCTTCAGCGACATCACCCTGGTCAAGCAGGCGCAGGAAAAGCTCGACCATCTGGCGCACCACGACCCGCTGACGGCCTTGCCGAACCGCTTGCTGTTCCACGACCGCTTGCATCACGCGCTGCAGCGCGCCGCGCGCGACCAGGAGCAGCTGGCGATCCTGTTCATCGACCTCGACCGTTTTAAAAACGTCAACGACACCCTGGGCCACCATATCGGCGACGAATTGCTGCAGAAAGTCGCCTGCCAGTTGTCGGCGCGGCTGCGCGAGGGCGATACCCTGGCGCGCCTGGGCGGCGATGAATTCATTGTCTTGCTCGAACGTATCGACGGCCAGTATGGCGCAACCCAGGTGGCGGAAAAACTGATGACCGTGTTCGAGCAGCCGTTCACGGTGGCCGATCACGAATTGTTCGTTACCTGCAGCGTGGGCATCAGCCTGTACCCGGACGATGCGCTGGACTTGAATATGCTGATACGCAATGCCGACGTGGCCATGTACCAGGCCAAGGCGCGCGGGCGCAATGGCTACCGTTTTTATGCGCCATCGATGACGGGCGAGGGCGTGGAGCGTTTGCGCCTGGAAACCTTCTTGCGCCGCTCGATTGAAAAGCACGAGATTTTCCTGAACTACCAGCCACAGGTGGAAATCGATACGGGCCGTTTGGTCGGCGTCGAGGCGCTGGTGCGCTGGAATCACCCGGAGCTGGGCCTGGTGCCGCCGGCCCGTTTCATTCCGCTGGCCGAAGACAGCGGTTTCATCAATCAGCTGGGCAAATGGGTGCTGGACGAAGCGTGCCGCCAGATGATGCGCTGGCAGGCGCAAGGCTTGCGCGTGCCGAAGATGGCGGTCAACCTGTCCGTGAAGCAGTTCGAGCGGGGCAGCATCGCCAGCATGGTGGCCGACATCCTGGCTGAAACCGGGCTGGAGCCGCAGCGGCTGCAGCTGGAAGTGACGGAATCGGTGATCATGAATACGGGCGACGCGCTCGGTTTCATCAACGACTTGCACGCCATCGGCGTGGGCCTGGCCATCGACGATTTCGGCACCGGTTATTCCTCACTGGCCTATTTGAAGCAACTGCCGGTGCAAACCCTGAAGATAGACCGCTCCTTCATCAAGGATATCTCGACCGACCCGAATGACGAAGCCATCGCGATTGCCATCATTCAGCTGGGCAAGAGCATGCACTTGTCGGTGATCGCGGAAGGCGTGGAAACCCAGGAACAGGCCGCCTTCCTGCTGCGTCATGGCTGCAAGCTGGCGCAGGGCTATTGGTATAGCCAGCCGGTGCTGGCGCAAGACTTGCTGGAGCGCTGGCTGGAAGGTTAAGTTAGTGCTTTAAGCCAGTGCTGCCGCCAGCAAGGTGCGCAGATTGCTTTCAGTTTGCCAGTTGCGCCGCTCAGCGCTGCTGTGCGACAGCGCCGCCAGCTCTTCGGCGCTCAGTGCTGCCTGCGCCTGCACCATGCGGTGCGCCAGGGCGCCGTCGGGCAGCACCGTGCCAAAGAAGGCGACGTTGTCTTCGTGCTGTATCAGCAGGGTGGGGAAGTTTTCGATATCGAGGTCGCCCACCACCTCGGCCTGGTCTTCGATATCGATCCAGACGAAAGTCTTGTCGGGATGGCGCGCTGCCAGTTCCTCGAAAGTAGTCCGGTAAGTGCCACAAGTGCCGCACCATTGCGCGCACAGGCAGGCCACCGTCCAGTGTGAACTGGCCAGGGTTGCCGCAATGTCGCCACGGTTGTCGGTAGTGAGGGTCAGGCTATGCATGTCTTGTTCAAATGCCGGCAAAGGCGCCGAATGGGCGTATTCTACCGCGCCCGGCGGCGGCAGTCCTTGCTTAATGCATCAGGCCGCTGCTGGCCTATCTACCGTGTTTTTTGATATAACAGCGGTTTCTAGTGGATAATGCTGTTAATTATGTGCTGAATCTGCCCGCTGCTAACATCAGCCTGCGTGGTTTCCCGGCCGGCAGTCTGCTCCTTCCAGTCTGTTCCCTGCAAGCACAGCCCCACCTTGACCCTCTTTATGGAATTAGCCAGCTTATGTTGAGTTACCGCCACGCCTTTCACGCGGGTAATCACGCCGATGTGTTGAAGCATTATGTACAAATACAGTTGTTGCAGTATTTGAATCAAAAAGATACTGCCTACAGTTATATCGATACCCATTCCGGCGCGGGCGTGTATGCGCTCGACGGCGGTTATGCCTCGAAAAATGCGGAATATGAAACGGGGATTGCCCCGCTGTGGGACCGTACGGACCTGCCTGCCTCGCTGGCCGAGTACTTGAATCTGATCAAGGAAATGAATCCAAGCGGCAAGATGCGCTACTACCCGGGTTCGCCATATTGCGCCGACCAGGTGGCGCGCGAGCAAGACCGTTTGCGTTTGTTCGAGCTGCATCCGGCGGACGCCAAGATCCTGGCGGACAACTTCCGCAAGGTCGAGGCGCATGCCGCCGAGCAGGGCGTGCGTTCGAGCGTGCGCGGCAAGCGCGTGCTGATCACCAAGGCCGATGGTTTCCAGAGCCTGAAAGCCTTGCTGCCGCCGCCGTCGCGCCGCGCGCTGGTGCTGATCGATCCGCCGTATGAAGACAAGATGGACTACCGCAAGGTCAAGGACACCTTGGCTGATGCGCTGGTGCGTTTCCCGTCGGGCATCTACGCCGTCTGGTATCCGGTGCTGCAGCGCATGGAATCGCGCCAGTTCGCCGACAAGCTCAAGCAGTTGCCAGCCACCGAATGGCTGCATGTGACCCTGACCGTCAATACCCCATCGCCAGACGGTTTCGGCCTGCACAGCAGCGGCATGTTCATTTTGAACCCGCCGTACACGCTGGAGCCGATGTTGCGCGAAGTCATGCCTTACCTGGTCAAGGTGCTGGGCCGCGACGATGGCGCCAAATTTGTACTGGAAACGGGCAAGGGCGGCATCAGGAATACGGGCACGCGCCGCGTTTAAGTATCGCTTGATTGCTGAACGGCCCCTGGCGCCATGCTGGCGGGCCGATTTATGTTGCGCTGCAGAACGCCGCATAAAAAATAGATGGCCTATACTGCTGTCAGGCGCCGGAGCGTCCGATGCCTGGCCTTGCCGCAGCCTGCACGCGGCCCCGTCGTGTGCTTGGGCTTGTCATGAACATGATTACTCCGCTGCCATCTGCCGCATCTGCTGCATCTTCCGCCTCGTCCCCGCACGATTTTTTCCTCGCTCGCCAACCCATTTTGAACCGTGAACAGCGCCTGGTGGCGTATGAATTGCTGTTCCGCAGCACGGGCCAGCAACAGACGGCCGTCGTCAGTGATGACGTGGAAGCCACTGCCACCGTGATCGCGCATGCCGCCGAACTGGGCATGGAACAGGTGGTAGGCTTGCAACTGGCGTTTATCAATGTCGATGCCGTGGCGCTGATGAGCGATTTCATCCGTTTCCTGCCCCATCACCGCGTGGTGCTTGAAATACTGGAAACCGTGCGCGTCACGCCTGAATTGCTGGCGCGCATCAGCCAGTTGCGCCAGGCGGGCTTTCGCTTCGCGCTCGATGATGTGGTGGGGGAGTCCAGCGATGTGCAGCAGTTGCTGCCCCTGATCGATGTCATCAAGGTCGATATTGCCCAGTTGTCTCCCGATGCGCTGGGCGGGCTGGTGCCCACGCTGGCTTTATCGCGCAAAAAATTGCTGGCTGAAAAAGTCGAAACGGTGGCGCAGTTCGAGCAATGCCTGGCCCTGGGCTTTGATTTTTTCCAGGGTTATTATTTTGCCCGCCCGGTGATACTCACCGGCAAGAAAATGTCGCCCTCCGAACTGACCATCCTGCGCTTGCTGGAAATGGTGCAGAGCGATGCCGATCACCGCGACATCGAACGCTGCATCCAGCATGACGCGATCATCAGCCTGAATCTGTTGCGTCTGGTCAATACGCCGGCTGTCAGCGCGGGCGCCCGCATCGATACGCTGGGCCAGGCCCTGATGCTGCTGGGGCGGCGCCAGTTGCAGCGCTGGCTGCAAATCCTGCTGTACGTCAAACCGGGCTCAGGCGCTCCGTTCGCCTCGCCCTTGCTGCAACTGGCCACCACGCGCGGCAAGCAGCTGGAATTGATGACGGAAAAATTGCGTCCCGGCCAGCATCAATACGCCGATATCGGCTTTACGGTGGGCATCATGTCGCTGATGGATGCGCTGTTTTCCATGCAGATGAGCGAGGTGGTCAGCAGTGTGCGCGTGCATGGCCGGGTCAGCGACGCGCTGCTATTCCGCCATGGCGAGCTGGGCCATATGCTGGCGCTGGTGGAGCAGGTGGAGCAAGCCGATGACGGCCCCGCCACGCGCGCCATGCTGGATGAATTGCATTTGTCGCAAGACGACCTGAATACGATACAGGTGTCGGCCTATGAGTGGGTCAACAGCTATGTGCAGGATATTTCACTGCACGCCAGCCATTGACGTCCTGCCTTGATTACTGTCCCAGCAGCAGGAACACGGTCGGTTTCTTGTGGAAGTCAGGCGTTTTGCCGGCTGCCAATTGTTTCTTCCATTGTCCGGCGTTCAAGGTTTGTATGCTTTCCGTTTCCATGCTCAGGTCGGTAGCCACGCACAGCAGGGTCGATGGTGCGCATTGGGCTACCAGCGCTTCCAGCATGGCGGCGTTGCGGTACGGCGTTTCGATGAACAGCTGGGTTTGCTTTTCGGTGCGCGAACGGCTTTCCAGCTCCTTGATGCGCTTGCTGCGCAG
The DNA here is from genome assembly GCF_014200675.1 of Janthinobacterium saanense. Classification (GTDB taxonomy): domain Bacteria; phylum Pseudomonadota; class Gammaproteobacteria; order Burkholderiales; family Burkholderiaceae_D; genus Janthinobacterium. The sequence goes on from NZ_JACHCI010000004.1 coordinate 127,788, forward strand.
GGCGGCGTCTGTCGGCAGATAGCCGTTGAAGGCAAAACTCTGGCCATTCAAGCCGCTGGCCATCACCGCCAGCAGGATCGACGATGGACCTACCAGCGGGCGCACCTTGATGCCGTGCTGGTGGGCCAGGCGCACCAGGTCGGCGCCAGGGTCGGCCACGGCCGGCACGCCCGCTTCCGACACCAGTCCCGCATCGCGTCCGGCCAGCAGCGGCGCCAGCAAGCCGGCCAGTGCTTGCGCCGGGGTATTGATGTTCAGCTCGGAAATGGTGATTTCCTGCAGTGGCTTGGCCAGCGGATGCTTGGCGCCGATCAATTTCAGGAAGGCGCGCGCCGTCTTGGCGTTTTCCGCGACGAAATAATCGAGTTGCGAGGTGATCTGGCGCACCTGCTCGGGAATGATGTGCGCCAGCGCGTCTGCCGCGCCATCGGCAGCGGTGTCGGACAGGCCCAGGTGGTTGGGGATCAAATACAGGGTGCCGCGAGTGCTCATGGTTGTTCTTGTCTGAGGTAATGAGTTGCTAAAAATCAATTGGTGAAAAACGCCACGCCAGCCTTGCGCAGCATGCCAGTCAGGGCGATCAGCGGCAGGCCGGTGAGGGCGGTCGGGTCGGTGCTGTCTATGCGTTCGAGCAAGGCGATGCCGAGTCCCTCATTCTTGGCGCTGCCGGCGCAGTCATATGGCTGCTCGATGCGCAGATAGGCGTCCAGCTCGGCGTCCGGCAGGTCGCGCACGGTGACCAGGGTCTGGATATCTTCCACCTGGACCACCGGTGCGGCATGGCGGCCGTCGAGCAGGCACAGCGCCGTATGGAAAATGGTTTGCCGTCCGCGCATGGTCTGCAGCTGCAGCAGGGCCTTGGCGTGGTTGCCGGGCTTGCCGATTTGTGCGCCATCGAGGGTGGCGACCTGGTCTGAGCCTATCACCAGGCTGCCGGGAAAGCGGTCGAGCACGGCTTGCGCCTTGGCCTGGGCCAGGCGCAGGGCGGTGGCGCTGGGGCTTTCGCCGGGCAAGGGCCGTTCATCGAGATCGGGCACGGCCACCTCGAAAGGCAGGCGCAAACGCGATAATAATTGCTTGCGGTAGACAGAGCTCGATGCAAGTATCAAGCGCAATGGGGCAGAAGTTGGTATCATTCGGTGGCTGATGGCGGCCTGTCTGGCCGTGATAGTCGGTGTCAGCGGGGTTTCAAGGAGCTCCCGCAGCGCAGAGCCCGGATGGCGGCTCAAAACGGCATGACGTATAAGTTGATAAATATGCCAATAAAAGCATCAAAAAAGATGCTTAGCCTTTGACTCGGCGCTAAAAACCCTGTTATTATCGCAGGTTTTCCGGGGAAATTTTCTACCAATGAATGCTTTTGTGATCGACGCCTTTGATTTTTGTCGTATCAGCGGGAGCCGCGAGGGTGTTACTCCTGTCGCTGAAATGACCCGGTTGACCAAGGATTGTGCAGATACTTCCGGCAACATTGCCTGGAAGATCGTCGGCGGCACCAGCAAGCTGGGCTACCCGCAACTGACCTTGTCGGTCAACGGCACCGTTCAGCTGGTATGCCAGCGCTGCCTGACTCCGTATGCGTATGACATCGCTTCTTCGACTGTTTTGATGCTCGGCAAGGATGACGAGCATGCAGACGAGATCGAAGAAATCATCGGCGATGAATCGATTGATGTGATCGTCGGCAGCCGCAGCATGGATGCCATGGCCCTGATCGAAGATGAAGCCTTGCTGGCCCTGCCGCAAGTACCCAAACATGAAGTCTGCCCGAGTACCGAGCAGCTAGACGCTCTCAAGACGGAAAAGAAGTCGCCATTTGCCGCCTTGAAAGACTTGAAGCCAGAATAAGTAGTGTGTAAAGAACGTGTCAAACGCGTGTAGTAATCGAGTATGGCAATGTGTAGTGAAACGTAGCATGTAATAAACGATGTCGGTAAAGCCTGTTTTAGGATAGTCTTTGCCGCTGGGATACTCGATTCGCATGTATTTGCTAATCGATTGTGCTAAAATTTTAGAACTTATGTATTAGGAGTCATCATGGCAGTTCAACAGAACAAGAAAACCCCTTCCAAGCGCGGCATGCACCGTTCGCACGACTTCCTGGTCGCGCCGCAATTGAGCGTCGAGCCAGTTACCGGCGAAACACACATGCGTCACCATATCAGCCCTAACGGCTTCTATCGTGGCCGTAAAGTGCTGAAGACCAAAAACGACGAGTAATCGACGTTTTGTTGGGTAAGATGAAAGCGGTGTTGCGTGGTTATTCGGCGTGGCACCGCTTTTTCTTTTTCTCGGCTGCAATTCATCTTGCACACCGTCATTTTGAATCAAGCTGACTCAGTCTGTGCATGACATTATGCGCCCTGCATATACGCCAGTCCGATTGACATCTTGCCGCAAGCCCGCAGCGGTACTGAATCAAAAAAAATGACAATCAAAATTTCTATCGACTGCATGGGCGGAGATCATGGGCCCTCAGTCACTATCCCCGCAGCAATTTCCTTTGTAAAACACGAGCCTGATGCTGAACTGATCCTGGTGGGATTGGAAGACGTGATCCGCGCCGAACTCAAAAAGCACAAAGCCGAGTCGCATCCGCGCCTGACGGTATTGCATGCATCCGAACAAGTTACCATGGACGATCCGCTTGAAGTGGCCCTGCGCCGCAAGAAGGATTCCTCCATGCGCGTGGCCATAGAGCAGGTCAAGAACGGCGTGGCGCAAGCCTGCGTTTCGGCCGGCAATACCGGCGCCCTGATGGCCGTATCGCGCTATGTATTGAAAACCATGTCGGGCGTCGACCGCCCGGCCATCTGCAGCATCTTGCCAAATCAAAAGAACGGCCCGACGTATATGCTGGACCTGGGCGCCAACGTCGATTGCGAGCCGCATCATTTGCACCAGTTCGCCATCATGGGTTCGGTGCTGGTGTCGGCCATGGAAGGTATCGCACGCCCCACGATCGGCTTGCTGAACGTGGGCACGGAAGATATCAAGGGCAATGAAGTGGTGAAACTCACCGCCAAATTGCTGCAAGCCGACCATGAGCGCGGTGCGCTCAATTTCCACGGCAACGTGGAAGGCAACGATATTTTTAAAGGCACTACCGATATCGTCGTCTGCGACGGCTTTGTCGGCAATGTGACCTTGAAAGCCATCGAAGGCCTGGCGCGCTACGTCAAAATGGTGCTGACGTCCGAATTCAAGCGTAATCCGATGACCATGCTGGGCGCCTTCATCGCGCGCAGCGCCTTGAGCGCCATCAGCAACCGTTTGAATCCCTCGCGTTTCAATGGCGCCAGCCTGCTGGGCCTGCGTGGCCTGGTATTCAAAAGCCATGGCGGCGCCGATGCCTATTCGTTTGAATGGGCCTTGCGCCGCGCCTTTGATGCGGCAAAAAATGATGTGCAAGCGCATCTGGCCAGCATGATCGCCGAGCTGATGCCGCGCCTGCCAGCATCGGAAGAACCTCAATCAACAAGCTCTAGCATTTAGTGGATGGGTACGCATGACTACCTTTAGCAGAATTTACAGCAAAATTATCGGTACCGGCAGCTATCTGCCAGAGAAGCGCGTAACGAATCATGATTTGACCGAACAGCTCGCCGCCAAGGGTATCGAGACCTCGGATGAGTGGATCGTGTCGCGCAGCGGTATTTCCGCGCGCCACTATGCGGCGCCGACGCAAAATTCTTCGGACCTGGGCGTGGAAGCGGCCAAAAAGGCCCTGGAAATGGCGGGTCTGGACGCGAACGAGCTGGACCTGATTATCGTCGCCAGCTCGACGCCCGACTTTTTCGGCAGCTTCCCCAGCACCGCCTGCATCGTGCAAAACAAGCTGGGCATTACCAATAATTGCGCCGCGGTTGATGTGCAAGCCGTATGCAGCGGCTTCGTCTATGCGGTGGCCACGGCCGACAGTTTCATCCAGTCGGGCATGCACAAGAACGTGCTGGTGATCGGCGCCGAAGTGTTTTCGCGCATCCTCAACTTTGAAGACCGCGGCACTTGCGTGCTGTTTGGCGACGGCGCTGGCGCCATCGTCATGACGGCATCCAGCGAGCCAGGCATCCTGGCCACCAAATTGCATGCCGATGGCCGTCACTCGGACATCCTCAGCGTGCCGGGCAGCCTGGCTGGCGGCGCCCTGGCGGGCAGCGCCTTCCTCTACATGGATGGCCCGGCCGTGTTCAAGCTGGCCGTTTCCGTGCTGGAAAAAGTCGCGCATGAAGCGTTGGCGCACGCCAATATGACGCCAGACCAGATCGACTGGCTGATCCCGCATCAGGCCAATATCCGCATCATGAACAGCACCGCCAAGAAACTCGGCTTGCCGCCGGAAAAAATGGTCGTCACGGTTGACCAGCATGGCAATACCTCGGCCGCATCGATCCCGCTGGCGCTGGACCTGGCCGTGCGCGATGGCCGCGTGAAAAAAGGCGACAACGTCATGATGGAAGGCGTGGGCGGCGGTTTCACCTGGGGCGCAGTCCTGGCAAAAATGTGATAACCGAAGGCTGACTTCGGGGTCCGACCCCGATGGGGGGGATGCACTCCAATGGGGTGCATTCCGATCCCGCAGGGACGTACCCCAGCCTTTGCTTGTGGGCTAAAAGTCTCAAGTTACTGCAACTCGAATATAGAAAAAATCAAACGGAGTCACCATGACACAATTTGCATTTGTTTTCCCTGGTCAAGGCTCGCAAGCGATTGCGATGCTCGATGGTTTCGCTGGCAACCCGGTGGTGGCTCAAACCGTGGCCGAAGCGTCCGAAGCCCTGCAATTTGACCTGGGCAAGCTGATCGCCGAAGGTCCGAAAGAAGAACTGGACCTGACCACCAACACCCAGCCGGTGATGCTGACGGCTGCCGTGGCGTTTTATCGGGCCTGGCAAGCTGCCGGCGGCAAGCTGCCGACGGTGGTTGCCGGCCATAGCCTGGGTGAATATTCGGCGCTGGTCGCCGCTGGCGTGATCGCCTTCAAGGATGCCGTGCCGCTGGTGCGTTTCCGCGCGCAAGCCATGCAGGAAGCCGTGCCGGTCGGCCAGGGCACGATGGCTGTCGTGCTGGGCTTGTCCGATGACGACGTGCGTGCCGTCTGCGCGGCAGCGGCGGCAGAAAACCCGGCCCTGGTGGTCGAACCCGTCAACTTCAATGCACCTGCGCAAGTGGTGATCGCCGGCCATACGGCTGCGGTCGAGCGCGCCTGCGAACTGGCCAAGGCCAAGGGCGCCAAGCGCGCCATGAAATTGCCGGTGTCGGCGCCATTCCACTCCTCGCTGCTGAAGCCGGCGTCGGACCGTTTGCGCGAATACATGGCTGGCTTGAACTTCTCGGCGCCGCAAATCGCCCTGATCAATAACGTCGATGTGGCCATCGTCAATGACGTGGACGGCATCAAGGATGCGCTGGTGCGCCAGGCTGCCAGCCCCGTGCGCTGGGTGGAAACCATGCAGAAAGTGGCTGCCGATGGCATCACCCAGGTGATCGAGTGCGGTCCGGGCAAGGTCTTGATGGGCCTAGCCAAGCGTATCGATCCGGTACTGGTGGGCGACGCGATTGTCGATCAGGCGTCGCTGGAACGCATTTTGACGCAGATCAATTAATACAGATAAAGGATACTCATGAATTTAGCAAATCAAGTGGTGCTGGTGACGGGTGCTTCGCGTGGCATCGGCCGCGCCATCGCCACCGAACTGGGCAAGCAGGGCGCTACCGTGGTCGGTACCGCCACTTCCGAAGCAGGCGCGCAGGCGATCACCCAATACCTGGCGGATGCTGGCGTGGCCGGCAAGGGCCTGGTATTGAATGTGACCGATGCGGCACGCTGCGCAGCGGTGGTCGATGAAGTGCAAAAGACCTATGGCAGCCTGTCCGTGCTGGTCAATAATGCGGGCATTACGCAAGACCAGCTGGCCATGCGCATGAAGGATGAGGAGTGGGACAACGTCATCACCACCAACCTGAGCGCCGTTGGCCGCTTGTCGCGCGCCGTGCTGCGCGGGATGATGAAAGCGAAAACTGGGCGTATCATTAATATCACTTCGGTAGTTGCCTCGTCGGGCAATCCGGGTCAGATGAATTACGCGGCGGCCAAGGCTGGCGTGGAAGGCATGAGCCGCGCCCTGGCGCGCGAGATCGGCAGCCGTAACATCACGGTCAATTGCATCGCCCCCGGCTTTATCGACACGGATATGACCAAGGCGCTGAGCGAAGAGCAGCATGCGGCCCTGTTGACGCAAATTCCGCTGTCGCGCCTGGGCAAGCCTGAAGATGTGGCGGCCGCCGTGGCCTTCCTGGCCTCGCCGCAAGCGGCTTATATTACCGGTACAACCCTGCACGTAAATGGCGGGATGTACATGAATTGATGTGAGCGCTAGACACGACGGCCGTTTGTGGCATGATTCAACGGCCGTTTTTGTCTATAATCGCATCTTTTAGCAGCAGCTTCGGTTGAATTAGCAGCAGACACCGAAATTAGTATTCGGACGCGCAAACCTGATAAAATGCGCGCACTTTCCGTAACACACACTTTGGAGCCATAACATGTCGGATATCGAACAACGCGTTAAGAAAATCGTCGCTGAGCAACTGGGCGTTGCAGAAGCAGACATCAAAATCGAATCCTCCTTCGTCGACGACCTCGGCGCTGATTCCCTGGACACCGTGGAACTGGTGATGGCCCTGGAAGATGAATTCGAAATGGAAATCCCTGACGAACAAGCAGAAAAAATCACCACCGTGCAACAGGCGATCGACTACGCCACCAAGCACGTCAAGGCCTAAGTCTGTCTGACCGATTTCAGGAGAATCGCTTGAGCGGATCTAAAAACCGTCGTGTCGTCGTTACCGGCCTGGGCTGCATTTCACCTGTCGGCAATACTATTGCCGACGCGTGGAGTGCCATCGTCGAGGGCAAATCCGGTATCGCCACGATCACCAAGTTCGATGCACTGCCATTCAGCACCCACTTTGCCGGTGAAGTCAAAGGTTTCAATATCGAAGACTACATCTCCGGCAAGGAAGCCCGCCATATGGATACCTTTATCCATTACGGCATGGCAGCCGGCATCCAGGCGATTGCCGATTCCGGGATCGCCGTCACCGAAGAGAACGCTGACCGTATCGGCGTGATCATCGGTTCCGGCATTGGCGGCTTGCCGCTGATCGAAGAAACCAAGGCTGAATATGACAAGCGCGGCCCACGCCGCATTTCGCCATTTTTCGTGCCAGCCTCGATCATCAACATGATCTCCGGCGACCTGTCGATCAAATACGGCATGCGTGGCCCTAATCTGGCCATCGTCACCGCCTGCACCACCGGTTTGCATTGTATCGGTGCGGCGGCGCGTTTGATCGAATATGGCGATGCTGACGTGATGATCGCTGGCGGTGCGGAATCGACCGTGTCGCCGCTGGGCTTGGGCGGTTTCGCCTCGGCACGCGCTCTGTCGACCCGCAACGACGATCCGGCAACGGCTTCGCGTCCGTGGGACAAGGACCGTGACGGTTTCGTGCTCGGTGAAGGCGCTGGCGTGATGGTGCTGGAAGAGTATGAGCACGCGCTTGCCCGTGGCGCCACGATCTATGCGGAACTGCACGGTTTCGGGATGAGCGCAGATGCTTATCACATGACCTCGCCGCTGGAAGATGGTAGCGGCGGCAGCAAATCGGTGATCGCAGCATTGAAAAATGCAGGCGTGAACCCGGATCAGGTAAATTACCTGAACGCGCACGGCACATCGACACCGCAAGGTGACATGGCTGAAGTGATGGGCATCAAGCGTACCTTCGGCGACCATGCCAAGAATCTGGTCGTCAACTCGACCAAGTCGATGACGGGCCATTTGCTGGGTGGCGCTGGCGGTCTGGAAGCAGTGTTTACGGTACTGGCAATACACCACCAGGTGTCGCCTCCTACCATCAACATCTTCAACCAGGATCCGGCTTGCGATCTCGATTTCTGTGCCAACACGGCACGTGAAATGAAGATCGACTATGCAGTCAAGAATTCGTTCGGCTTCGGCGGAACGAATGGCTCGCTGGTCTTCGGCAGAGCAAAATAAGCCTGCACCAAGTCTGAACTTTTTAGCGCTCATCATGGTCAAACCATGGTGAGCGCTGATTCGCCGCCAACACTCGTTGGCGGTTGAATTTGCCCGGCATGTTGTCGGCGCGCCTGATTTTTCCCTTTGAGTTATTGAAATGTCTATTGCTGTCTCGGCTGTCATTCGCACGCCTGTTGGTTTGCGCCTGTTACAAGCTTGTCTGGGCAGTTGCGCGCTGCTGGCGGCCTGGCCCTTGTCCGGCGTTTGGCCGATTGCGCATGCGCCGGGGCTGGCTGGGGGCTACGCCTTGGGCTGGCCTGCAGCCGTGCTCAGCGCATGTGGCGGCCTGTTTTTGCTGGCCTTGTCGTGCCGGCGCACAAAGCCGCAGACGCTTGATATTTCGCCGGTTGGCCAGCTGCGCCTGACGGTATATCTGGAGCATGGCGTGGGTCTGGATGCGCGCGATGGCGCAGCGGAACAGGGGCAGAAGCAGGGGCAGGAGCAGCGGCAGGCGCAGTGGCAGGAACAGCGACAGGCGCTGGAGCAGAGGCGGGCGGTGCTGCGGCTGCTGCCGGCCTCGACCTTATGGCCGGGCTGGCTGCTGCTGCGCCTGGGCGATGGCGAGGGGCGGGTGCTCAGCGTGCTGGTGCAGCAGGGGGCGTCTTCCTGTCATGTATTTCGCCCATTGGCAGTGGCATGCCGCAGCATCGCGGCGCGGGGGAGGGAGAAATAAGTGGGGCGAACACTGAACTTCTTGCAGCGGGCCAACTCTATATCCATATCAGTGCCCGCCTTGCATGCTACCAGGGGCATCGGGCGTGAGGACAGAGCGTGAGAGTGACCAATTGCTGGTCGAGCGGGTGCAAGCCGGTGACAAGCGTGCATTTGATGTGTTGGTATCCAAGTATCAGCGTCGGCTGATGCGTCTTGTGTCGCGCCTGGTACATGATACGGCGGAGGCTGAAGATGTGGTGCAGGAAACGTTTATCAAGGCTTACCGGGCGCTGCGACATTTTCGTGGCGACGCCGCCTTTTATACCTGGCTGTATAGAATTGGCATCAATACGGCCAAGAATTATCTCGTCACCCAAGGGCGGCGTACGCCCACCTCGAGCGATACCGATGCAGAGCAGGCCGAGTCCTTCGATGATGGACACCGCTTGCGCGATAACAATACACCCGAATCCGTGCTGGCCAGCAAGCAGATTGCCGCCACCGTCAACGCGGCCATGGATGTTTTGCCGATCGAGTTGCGTACCGCCATCGTGCTGCGCGAAATCGAGGGGCTGAGCTACGAAGAGATATCGGAAATCATGGCTTGTCCCATCGGTACTGTGCGCAGCCGGATTTTTCGCGCGCGCGAAGTGATCGCCGAAAAATTGAAACCTTTGTTGGACATGCCGATTGACAAGCGCTGGTAATTTGATGAGTATGGGAAACGGTATTGTCGCGCTCGGTTTCCGCACAGATATTCGCTTCCGCAGCACTCTTCTTGATATGGCAGGGTCTATCATGGACACGCACGCACGATTGCACGAGAATATTTCAGCACTGGCCGATGGCGAATTGGCGGCCAGCGAACTCGAACTGGCTTTCGCCGCCCTCGATACGCCAGCCGGCAGGCAGGCCTGGGATGCCTATCAGCATATTGGCCATGCCTTGCGCTCGGCACACAGCGATGGCGAACTCAGTGCTGGTTTTGAAGCACGTCTGGCCCATCGTCTGGCCGGTGAAACCGCCCATGAGGCCGAAGCCGGGCAGGATGCCCCTGCATCCGCAGAAGCAGGTTCCTTGCCGCAACGTTAAGCTCATACAGTCCATTCAGCCTGCTTGCCCCCGTAAGCTGCAGCTTACGCCGGGCTTAATGCCTGCGACTCCCTCTTGACACCTGCCTTCTGCACGATTGACACTAGGGGCAGGCAATATCTTGCTTATACGATATATTGTTGTATGGTTTGCCACGCTTAAGTACGCCTGCCGGGCCGCCCGGCCAGAGGAAGCGCAGTGGCGGGCAAGGGCTTGATCCGATTCAACATTCGAAAGATGATTCCATGAAAAAAAATATTTGTGCAGACAGAAAAACGTTTTCAGCGAAGACGCTTTCCGCCGTATGCCTGGCGACCGCCGGTGTCTTTTTTGCGCCCGCCATGCTGGGCCTGGCCCCACAGGCGGCCGCCGCCGTGCCGGCCGTGAATCTGCCTGATTTTGCCAACCTGGTCGATGCCGTTGGTCCTGCCGTCGTCAATATCCGCACCACCGAGCGCCTGAAGCTGGGCGCCCAGGGTACGGGTGGACAGGATGAGCAGGAAATGCAGGAATTCCTGCGCCGCTTCTTTGGCGGCGCCATGCCGACACCTGCCCCAGCGCCGCGCCAGCAAACGCCGCGTGGCCGCCGTGCCGCGCCGCAGGAACAGGAAGTGCAGCGCGGCGTCGGTTCCGGTTTCATCATCTCGGCCGATGGTTATGTGCTCAGCAATGCGCACGTGGTCGATGGCGCCGATGAAGTCTATGTGACACTGACCGATAAGCGCGAATTCAAGGCCAAGGTGATCGGTGCCGATGCGCGCACCGACGTGGCGCTGCTGAAAATCGAGGGCAGCAAGCTGCCGGTGGTGGCCATCGGCGACTCGGACAAGATCCGCGTGGGCGAGTGGGTGATCGCCATCGGTTCGCCATTCAACCTGGAAAATACAGTCACGGCCGGCATTATTTCCGCCAAGTCGCGCGATACGGGCGATTACTTGCCGCTGATACAGAGCGATGTGGCCGTCAATCCCGGCAACTCGGGTGGCCCGATGATCAATATGCGCGGCGAGGTGATCGGCATCAATTCGCAGATCGCGACCTTGTCTGGCGCTTATAACGGCATTTCCTTTGCCGTGCCCATCGATGAAGCCATGCGCGTGGGCGAGCAGCTGAAGAAAACGGGCAAGGTGGTGCGTGGCCGTATCGGCGTGCAGATAGGCGAAGTCAGCAAGGAAGTGGCGGACTCGCTGGGCTTGCCGAACGCCAAGGGCGCGCAAGTATCGATGGTGGAGCCGGGCGGCCCTGCCGACAAGGCTGGCATCAAGCCGGGCGATATCATCGTGAAATTCAATGGCGCCATCGTCGACCGTTCCTCCGACCTGCCGCGCCTGGTGGGCAGCACGCCTGTCAATAGCAAGGCCACCATCAGCGTCTGGCGCAAGGGCGTGCAGCAGGATATTGCGGTGTCCATTAGCGAACTCGATGGTGACAAGGTGGCGGCGAAAGGTGCCAAGGAAGCGGAGGCACCCGCCAGCAATGCATTGGGCCTGACAGTCAGCGATTTGACGGCTGCCAAGAAGCAGGAGTTGAAAGTCGATTCAGGCGTGCAAGTCGATGATGCCGACGGCGCGGCAGAGCAGGCTGGCCTGCAGGCTGGCGACGTGATTTTGCAACTGAACAATGTGGCAGTGAAAGACGCCAGGCAGTTCAATGCCCTGGTGGCCAAGCTCGATCCGAAGAAGCAGGCGGCGGTGCTGGTGCGCCGCGGCGACACGGCGCAGTTTGTGCCGCTCAAACCATCTGCCAAGTAACGCTGATATCACCCCGCATCCCGGCTCTGGCCGGGATGCATCATTCCTTTCTCCATGCACTTCACCCTCTATTCCCGCAGTTATTGCCATCTTTGCCAGGACATGCTCGATGCCTTGCTCTTGCTGCAAAGGCCAGAGCAGCCTTTTACCGTCGAGGTGATCGATATCGATACGTCGCCAGACTCCAGCCTGCTGGAGCGCTTCGACGAGCTGGTGCCCGTGCTGTTTGGCGATTTGGCGCAGCCTGAGCTATGCCACTATTTTCTCGACCACGCCCTTGTTCAACGCTATCTGGAGAACGCTAAAACAACTGCCTGACGTGCTTATGCACCATTTTGGTGCTAAATATGGCTAATTTGTATCGTTGCCCCGGCGGCAGTCTCTGAAAGACGGGCTTTCTACTCTGAAATCCGGTAAAATGGGGTGGTCGAAAAAGCTCCTGTCCGAGGCAGCAGCTTCTGTCGCTTCAAAAGCGCTCGCCTGGGCATGCAGATGTCCTGCTCGGAGCGCTTTTTTCATCATGAGTGGGGTGCCCGGTTTTGGCCTGGTCTGGCCCGAGCATGATCCCCTTGATTCCTGTTAAAGCAGTGTTGTCACTCGCACATATATTAGTTAATGAATAACATACGCAATTTCTCCATCATCGCCCATATTGACCACGGTAAATCGACCCTGGCTGACCGCATCATTCAATTGTGCGGCGGCTTGTCCGACCGCGAGATGGAAGCGCAAGTGCTCGATTCGATGGATCTGGAGCGCGAGCGCGGCATTACCATCAAGGCGCAAACGGCGGCCCTGCATTACAAGGCCCGCGATGGCCAGATCTACAACCTGAACCTGATCGATACGCCGGGCCACGTCGACTTCAGCTATGAAGTGTCGCGCTCGCTGTCCGCCTGCGAAGGCGCGCTGCTGGTGGTCGACGCCTCGCAAGGCGTGGAAGCGCAAACCGTGGCCAACTGCTACACGGCGCTGGACCTGGGCGTGGAAGTAGTGCCTGTGCTCAACAAGATCGACTTGCCGAACGCCGACCCTCCGAATGCGATTGCCGAGATTGAAGACGTGATCGGCATCGACGCGGCCGACGCCGTGCATTGCTCGGCCAAGACCGGCCTGGGCGTGCAGGACGTGCTCGAATCGTTGATCGCCAAGGTGCCGCCACCGAAGGGTGACCCGAATGCACCGCTGCAAGCCTTGATCGTCGATTCGTGGTACGACTCGTATGTGGGCGTGGTGATGCTGGTACGCGTGGTCAACGGTACATTGAAACCAAAAGACAAGATCCGCCTGATGGCCACCGATTCGGTGCAGCTGGTGGAAGATATCGGCGTGTTCTCGCCGCGTTCGCAATCCTTGCCGACGCTGTCGGCTGGCCAGGTAGGTTTCATTATTGCCGGCATCAAGGAATTGAAAGCGGCAAAAGTGGGCGATACCGTCACGCTGGTCAACAATCCAGCGGCCGAACCATTGCCAGGCTTCAAGGAAGTGCAGCCGCAAGTATTTGCCGGCCTGTTCCCGGTGGAAGCGAACCAGTACGACGCGCTGCGCGACTCGCTGGAAAAACTGAAACTGAACGACGCCGCGCTGATGTACGAGCCGGAAGTGTCGCAGGCGCTGGGCTTCGGCTTCCGCTGCGGCTTCCTGGGCTTGCTGCACATGGAAATCGTGCAGGAGCGCCTGGAACGCGAATTCGACATGGACCTGATCACTACGGCGCCGACCGTGGTGTATGAAGTGATCCAGCGCGATGGCAGCCTGATCAACGTCGATAATCCATCGAAGATGCCGGACCCGTCGCGTATCGAAGAAGTGCGCGAGCCTATCGTCACCGTCAATCTGTACATGCCGCAGGAATACGTCGGTTCCGTGATCACCCTGTGTATCGCCAAGCGCGGTATCCAGTTGGACATGAGCTACCACGGCCGCCAGGTCAAGCTGGTGTATGAAATGCCGATGGCCGAGATCGTGCTGGACTTCTTCGACCGTTTGAAATCGACCTCGCGTGGTTACGCCTCGATGGATTACGAGTTCAAGGAATACCGCGCGGCCGACGTGGTCAAGGTCGACATGCTGATCAACAGCGAAAAAGTCGATGCGCTGGCCATCATCGTCCACCGTTCGAACAGCCAGTACCGTGGCCGCCAGGTGGCTGCCAAGATGCGTGAACTGATACCGCGCCAGATGTTCGACGTGGCGATTCAGGCGACCATCGGCGCCAACATCATTTCGCGTGAAAACGTGAAAGCCTTGCGCAAGAACGTGCTGGCCAAGTGCTACGGCGGCGATATCAGCCGCAAGAAGAAATTGTTGGAAAAACAAAAAGCGGGTAAGAAGCGCATGAAACAAGTGGGCTCGGTAGAGATCCCGCAAGAAGCATTCCTGGCAATTTTACAAGTGGACGATAAATGAACCTGCAAGTGATCTTAGGAAATTTCGCTTTAATCCTGTTTGTACTGATGGTGCTGACGGGCCTGGTCTGGTGCCTGGATGTGTTTTATCTGTCCAAGCAGCGCCGCCAGGCGGCCGACCGCGCCCTGGCTGACTTTGATGCACGTCAATCGAAGCTGTCGGCCGAAGGCATCAAGTCCGATGCGGGCAATAGCGGCAGCCGCGCCGCGATCGAGGCAGCGCTGTTGCGCCAGCCGACCTGGGTCGAGTATTCGGGCAGCTTTTTCCCTGTCATCGCGCTGGTCTTTTGCCTGCGCTCGTTCCTGTACGAGCCATTCAAGATTCCATCGTCGTCGATGGTGCCGACCTTGCTGGTAGGCGATCTGATCCTGGTGAACAAGTTCACCTACGGTATCCGTTTGCCTATCGTCAATAAGCGCATCATTGAAGTGAACGATCCGCAGCGCGGCGATGTCATGGTCTTCAAGTATCCGAAAGACATGACCCAGGATTACATCAAGCGCGTGATCGGCGTGCCTGGTGATAAGATCACTTATGAAAACAAGCGCCTGACGGTCAATGGCAAGCCAGTGGAATACACGGCGCTCGACGACTACCTCGACGACGAAAGCACGGTTTACCACAAGCAGCTGAAAGAAAACCTGACGGGCGTGAGCCACCGCATCCTCAACGATGATCCGGCGCCAACCCTGAACTTGAGCGAAGTCAAGGATTTCCCGCACAAGGAAGCCTGCGACTATAACGAAGACGGTTTTACGTGTGTAGTACCAGCAGGTAATTACTTCATGATGGGCGATAACCGCGACAATAGCGCGGACAGCCGTTACTGGGGTTTCGTGCCGAACGAGAACATCGTCGGCAAGGCTTTCCTGGTATGGATGAATTTCAGTAATCCGAAACGCGTAGGCGGCATCCATTAAGCCAGTTTAGTTATTGGTACTCATGCAACACCCATGGCTGCCGCGCCGTTTCCCCGCGCGGCAGCCAGTCGAATTAATCAGATGACACAGAAACAACAATGAATCTTCAGTTATTGCAAACCCGTTTAGGCTATACGTTCCAGGATGCTGGCCTGTTGCAGCAAGCCTTGACGCATCGTAGCCACAGCAGTTTGCATAACGAGCGGCTGGAATTTCTCGGCGACTCGATCCTGAACTGCGTGGTCGCTTCCATTTTGTACGAGCGCTTCAAGGCGATCGACGAGGGCGACCTGTCACGCCTGCGCGCCAATCTGGTGAAGCAGCAATCGCTGTATGAAATCGCGCAAAAGCTCGAATTGTCGCAATTTTTGCGCCTGGGCGAAGGCGAGCTGAAGTCGGGCGGTTTCCGCCGTCCGTCGATCCTGGCCGATACCCTGGAAGCCTTGCTGGGTGCGATTTTCCTCGACACGGGTTTCGATGCGGCGCGCGATGTGATACGCGCCTTCTACATTCCCATCCTCGATACGGTCGACCCGCAAACCCTCGGCAAGGACGCCAAGACCCTGCTGCAGGAATTTCTTCAAAGCAAGAAAATCTCGCTGCCACAATACAATGTGGTGGCCACCCACGGCGCCGCCCACAGCCAGGAATTCGAGATCGAATGCCTGGTGCCAAAATTGAATATCCAGGTCTACGGCCGTGGCGGAAGCCGCCGCGCCGGTGAGCAAGCCGCCGCCAAACTGGCGCTGGACGTGGCCGAGCAGGCACTGCTGAAGTCGCCTGCCGCCAGCCGCAAGCCCAAACCGCGCGCCGCCCAGCTCAAGCTGGCCGGCATAGCCACCATCCAGAGCGATGACGGCGCCACTGCTGCAGCCTCTGCTGCTCCAGCCGCGCCCGCCGTTGCCGCTCACACTAAACAGAATCGACACTAGCATGACAGCCACTTTAATGCCCGACAACTTCCGCTGTGGCTATATCGCCATCGTGGGCCGCCCCAACGTGGGCAAATCGACCCTGATGAACGTGCTGATCGGCGCGAAGGTCAGCATCACTTCGCGCAAGGCGCAAACCACGCGCCACCGCATCACCGGCATCCAGACCTTGCCTGACGCCCAGTTCATCTACGTCGATACGCCAGGTTTCCAGACGCGCCATTCGAACGCGCTGAACAAGACGCTCAACAAGACCGTCACCAACACCCTGATTTCCTCGGACCTGATCCTGTACGTGATCGAGGCGGGCACGTTTGGCCCGGCCGACCAGCAAGTGATGGATCTGCTGCCGAAAGAAGTGCCTTGCATCCTGGTCATCAATAAATCGGACCGCGTCAAGGACAAGGCCGTGCTGCTGCCGTTCGCACAAAAAGTGGCCGCCATGCGCGACTTCGCCGCCATCGTGCCCGTCTCGGCCAAGCTGCATTTCCAGCTGGAAGGCTTACAGAATGAAATCAAGCGCTTCCTGCCAGAGAATCAACCGATCTTCGGACCGGACGATATCACCGACCGCAGCGAGAAATTCCTCGCCTCGGAAATCGTGCGCGAAAAACTGTTCCGCTTCGTCGGCGACGAACTGCCTTACACCAGCACCGTGCTGATCGAGAAATTCGAGCAGGAAGGCGATCTGCGCCGCGTGTTCGCCGCCATCCTGGTCGAGCGCGATACGCACAAATCTATGATCATCGGCAACAAGGGCGCGCGCCTGAAAGATGTCTCCACCCAGGCCCGCCTGGACATGGAAAAACTGTTCGGCGGCCCCGTGTACCTGGAAATCTGGGTCAAGGTCAAATCGGGCTGGGCCGACAACGAGGCGGGCTTGCGCGCCTACGGCTACGAGTAATCTGCACTCCGGGGGCGACGCCAGACGCATGAGCATGAGCACCACCACGCCAGCGCAGCCTGATACCGCGCCAGCCCTCCTCGTCACACCTGTGCCGGTGGCCAGTACGCCACCGGCCACACTTTCTGCACCTGCTGCACCTGTTGCTCCCCGCCGCAGCCGTCCGCCTCAGCGCGACGGCAAGGTCACTGGCCAGCCAGCTTTTGTGCTGCACAGCTATCCCCATAAAGAAACCAGCCTCATCGTCGACGTATTTACGCGCGACTATGGCCGCATTGCGCTCGTTGCCAAGGGCGCCAAGCGGCCCCATTCGCAGCTGCGCGGCGTGCTGCAAACCTTCCAGCCGCTGCAAGCGGGCTGGACGGGCAAGTCCGAGCTGCGCATCCTGACGGGCGCCGAGTGGGTGGGTGGCATGTTGCCGCTGGAAAAGACCGCCTTGCTGTGCGGTTTTTACCTGAACGAATTGCTGGTCAAACTGCTGGCACGCGATGACGCCCACCCCGTCCTGTTCGACCACTACGTTGCCACCTTGAATCAACTGGCGCACAATGAGCCGGCGCCCATCGTGCTGCGCAAGTTCGAGCGCGCCTTGCTCAAGGAAACCGGCGTGGCGGCGGATTTGACGCGTTGTACGGGCACGCGCCAGGCCGTCGAAACGGGCCAGGTGTACGTGGTCGACCCGGAGCGCGGACCGCGTCCCGCACGCGCCAGCGACGCCTGGCCTAAAATCACGGGCAAGACCTTGCTCGACATGGAGAGCGAAGACTATGGCGATGCCGCCACGCAAGCGCAAAGCAAGTTGCTGATGCGTTTTTTGCTGGCCCATCAACTGGGTGGCGCGACCTTGAATACGCGCCAGATACTGATCGATTTAATGCAGCTGTAGTTGCCGAGTAACTGCAGCATTTTTACGGATACCACCTCATGAGTTTCTTGCAGCCTTCTGGCCCCGTCATCGACCTGGGCGTCAATATCGACCACGTGGCCACCCTACGCAATGCGCGCGGCACGCAATACCCTGATCCTATCCGCGCAGCCTTGCTGGCCGAGCAGGCTGGCGCCGACGCCATTACCCTGCATTTGCGCGAAGACCGCCGCCACATCAAGGATGCCGACGTGATCGCCATCGCGCCGCAATTGATCACGCGCATGAACCTGGAAGCGGCCGTTACCCAGGAAATGGTCGATTTTGCCTGCCGCATCAAGCCTGCCGATGTATGTCTGGTGCCTGAAAAACGCACCGAAGTGACCACCGAAGGCGGCCTGGACGTGGTGCGCTATTTCAAGGAAGTGCAGGCTGCCGTGCAGCAGCTGCAAGGCGAGGGCATCCGCGTGAGCCTGTTCATCGATGCCGACGAGCAGCAAATCGCCGCCGCCGCCGAGCTCGGTGCGCCCGTGATCGAGCTGCACACGGGCCGCTATGCCGATACGGCAGGCGCCGCGCAATTGGCGGAACTCGAGCGCATCAAGGCGGGCGTGCTGTTTGGCGTGGGCCGCGGCTTGAAAGTCAATGCCGGCCACGGCTTGCATTACAGCAATGTGCAGGCGATAGCCGCCATCCCCGATATCGCTGAACTGAACATCGGCCACGCGATTGTCGCCCACGCCGTGTTTGTCGGCTGGGAAAACGCCGTGCGCGAAATGAAGGCCATCATGGTGGCCACGCGCCTGGGCAGTAAAACCTGAGGAGAAGGGCGTCATGATCTACGGCATCGGTACTGATATTTGCAAGATCCCCCGCATCGAGGCAGCGCTGCTGCGCCACGGCGAGCGTTTCGCAAAAAAAATCCTGGGGCCGCAGGAGCTGGAGAAATTCCGCGCCCGCAGCGCCAAGAACGCCGTGCGCGGCGTGCGCTTCCTGGCGACCCGTTTTGCGGCCAAGGAAGCGTTTTCCAAGGCCATCGGCCTGGGCCTGCGCATGCCGATGACCTGGCCCGCCGCACAAATGCTGAACCACCCCAGCGGCAAGCCGATGATCGTCTGCAGCGGCGTGCTGGCCGAATTCATGGAAAAAAACCGCCTGAGCGCGCAAGTGACGATCAGCGACGAAGAAGAATATGCCGTCGCCTTCGTGATCGTGGAACAAGCCCCGTAAAAGTACGCTATGACCGAAGCAGTTCCTGAAATTCCAGACCCGCGCGCGCTCGTGCTGGCCACCGTCGCCAAGCTGCCGAACTTGCCTGGCGTGTACCGCTATTTCGACGCGGCCGACAAGGTCTTGTACGTGGGCAAGGCGCGCGACCTGAAAAAGCGCGTCTCCAGCTATTTCCAGAAAAACCTGGCCAGCCCGCGCATCGCCATGATGGTCGAGCGCATCGCGCGGCTGGAAACCACGGTCACGCATAGCGAGGCGGAAGCCTTGATCCTGGAAAACAACCTGATCAAGGCGCTGCAGCCGCGCTACAACATTTTGTTTCGCGACGACAAGTCTTACCCTTATCTGAAGATCACCGGTGGCGAGGCGCCGCGCATGGTGTATTACCGGGGCGCGGTAGACAAGAAAAACCAGTATTTCGGGCCGTTTCCCAGTTCCTGGGCCGTCAAGGAATCGATGCAGATACTGCAAAAGGTGTTTCTTATCCGCACTTGCGAAGACAGCGTGTATGCCAACCGCACGCGGCCGTGTTTGCTGCATCAGATCGGCCGCTGCAGCGCGCCCTGCGTGGACCTGATCAGCAAGGAAGATTACAAGCTCGACGTGGAAAACGCGGCGCGCTTCCTGCGCGGGCGCCAGAGCGAAGTGATGGCTGACCTGGAGCAAAAGATGCACGCCTACGCGGCCGACCTGAAATTCGAACAGGCGGTGGTGGTGCGCAACCAGATCACTTCGCTGTCGCGCGTGTTGCACCAGCAAAGCATGGAAACCACGGGTGACGCCGATGTCGACATCATCGCTGTGCTGTTGCAGGGCGGGCGCGCCTGCGTCAACCTGGCCATGGTGCGCGGCGGACGCCATCTGGGCGACCGCGCCTACTTCCCCAGCCAGCTGAACGATGCGGCGGCGATCGCGGAAGAGCCGCTCGAAGTGGAAGTGCTGAGCGCCTTTTTGGCCCAGCATTACACGGAAAAATTCATCCCGGGCACCTTGATTTTGAATATCGAATTCGACCAGCCGGCGCTGATGGTGGCCTTGATGGAGCAATGCGGCCACCGCATCAACCTGGTGTTCCAGCCGCAGGGCCAGCGCCGCCAGTGGCTGGAGATGGCGCAGAAGGGCGCCGAGATTTCGCTGGCGCGGCTGTTGTCCGAACAGGGTTCCCAGCAGTCGCGCACGCGCGCGCTGGCCGAAGCCTTGCGCCTGGAAAACGAGGACCTCGACAGCCTGCGCGTGGAGTGTTTCGACATCAGCCACACGCAGGGCGAGGCGACCCAGGCGTCCTGCGTGGTATTCCACCACCACGCCATGCAAAATGGCGAATACCGCCGCTACAACATCAACGACATCACGCCCGGCGATGATTACGCGGCCATGCGCCAGGTGCTGATGCGCCGTTATGAAAAGGTTGCCAATGGCGACGGCGTGATGCCCGACGTGGTGCTGATCGACGGCGGCAAGGGCCAGATTGAAATGGCGCGCCAGGTGTTTGCCGAACTGGGACTCGATATCAGCTTGATTGTCGGTGTGGCCAAGGGCGAGGGCCGTCGCGTGGGCCTGGAAACGCTGCTGTTTGTCGATGGCCGCGCGGCCCAGGAGCTGGGCAAGGAATCGGCCGCGCTGATGCTGATCGCGCAAATCCGCGACGAGGCGCACCGCTTTGCGATTACCGGCATGCGCGCCAAACGGGCCAAGACGCGCCAGACTTCACGCCTGGAAGAGATCGAAGGCATAGGCGCCAAGCGCCGCCAGAAACTGCTGTCGCGCTTTGGTGGTTTGCGCGGCGTGGTCGACGCCAGTGTCGAGGATTTGATGTCGGTGGAAGGCATTTCGACACAGCTTGCGGAAGAGATTTACAGGCAGTTGCATTAATCAGCGGCAAGCTCGGTCCGGCTGCGCCGCAACCGGACTAGGCTAATACCCGCGCGCCATGTAGACTAGTGGCGCTTTGTTCACCAATTTATCCGTCGGCCGATTGCTTTCTTATGCCTTTTAATATTCCCATTCTCCTGACCTGGCTGCGCGTGGCCCTGATCCCGCTGGTCGTCGGCGTGTTTTATCTGCCGTCGTCGATGCTGCTGCATGGCGACCAGAACCTGGTAGCTACCCTGGTCTTCATCGTTGCCGCCATTACGGACTGGTTCGATGGCTTCCTGGCGCGGCGCTGGAACCAGACTTCGGCCTTCGGCGCCTTCCTCGACCCGGTCGCCGACAAGCTGATGGTGACGGGCGCCTTGCTGATCCTGGTGCAGCTGGACCGCGTCAGCGCCGTGCTGGCGTTTATCATCATCGGCCGCGAAATCACCATTTCCGCGCTGCGCGAATGGATGGCGCAAATCGGCGCCTCGAAATCGGTGGCCGTCAGCTCGATCGGCAAGATCAAGACGGCTGCGCAAATGACGGCGATTCCGCTGCTGCTGTACCACGAAGTGATTTTCGGCGCGATCGACACCCACGTCTGGGGCGAGCGCCTGCTGTGGATCGCCTGCGTCTTGACCGTCTGGTCGATGTTTTACTACCTGCGCCTGGCCTGGCCCTTGATCAAGGAAAAGGCCGGCAATCTGTAAGCGGATGACAGCGCCGCTTCATAGGGAAGAGGGGCGGTTTGAAACTTTATAAACGTTAATCATTTATACCGTTGACAGCCCCTGTAATTACTCTATAATGCTGGCCTGTTGTTGATGACGCGGGAGTAGCTCAGTTGGTAGAGCGCAACCTTGCCAAGGTTGAGGTCGAGAGTTCGAGACTCTTCTCCCGCTCCAGTTTTTCGGAGCTGCGTCAAGGATGGTAAGTTAGCAAGGGTAGCAAAGTAGTACTGGAAGTGCAGCAAGCTTTCTGATAAAATGTTGTTCCGCTGCGGGAGTAGCTCAGTTGGTAGAGCGCAACCTTGCCAAGGTTGAGGTCGAGAGTTCGAGACTCTTCTCCCGCTCCAGCGTTTGCTGGACATAGCGTAAAAGTAGTGGCGTAGTCTGTAGTACAAGCAGTAACACTCCAAGCGGGAGTAGCTCAGTTGGTAGAGCGCAACCTTGCCAAGGTTGAGGTCGAGAGTTCGAGACTCTTCTCCCGCTCCAAGAATTCAAGCGGCAAGTTCAATAACTTGTTGCAGCAGTAAAGACTCCATGCGGGAGTAGCTCAGTTGGTAGAGCGCAACCTTGCCAAGGTTGAGGTCGAGAGTTCGAGACTCTTCTCCCGCTCCAAAATTCAAGCGGCAAGTTCGATAACTTGTTGTGTAGTAAAAGCTCCATGCGGGAGTAGCTCAGTTGGTAGAGCGCAACCTTGCCAAGGTTGAGGTCGAGAGTTCGAGACTCTTCTCCCGCTCCAGATAGTGACAAAAGGACCTTCGGGTCCTTTTTTCGTTTCTGGCCTTGCTGGGCGATGCCAGCAGCATCAGTCGTCGATCAGTGCCTGTATCATCGGACAGCCTGCGCCAGGCCCTTCGCTGTCGCAACGCGATACCATGGTGGCAAGCGCGCTCTGCATCGCCAGCAGGTCGCTTAATTTGGCCTCTACCATGGCAAGTTTTCTTGCCGCCAGCTCGCGTGTGCTGGCGCAGGTCTGTGATCCCTCCAGTTTGAGCAAGCTTGCAATTTCATCGAGCGTAAAGCCAAGAAGCTGCGCCCGCTTCACGAAGCGGATCCGCCGCACGTCTGCGCTGCCATAGGTGCGGTAGCCGCTGTCCGGCCGCGCCGGTTCGTCGATCAGCCCGCTTCGCTGATAGAAGCGGACCGTCTCCACATGCACTGCTGCAGCCTCGGCCAGGCGGCTGATGGTCATTTTCCCGTTCATGCACTTGACTCCGTAGATAGGTACGGAGTGTATTCTATTCCTGTGTAAAACCAATCGGAGTGGAGATGACATTCGGAACGAAGAGGGATGACACCATGGCTGACGCCATTCTGGAATCGGTCCTGAGCTGTCCGCACTGCGGACTGAGCAAGCAAGAGACCATGCCGACCGACGCCTGCCAGTTTTTTTATGCGTGCACAGCGTGTTCCGCTGTGCTGCGCCCGAAGGCGGGTGATTGCTGCGTCTTTTGCTCATACGGTACGGTCAAATGCCCGCCGATTCAGCTGCAGCGCCCCTGCTGTGGGAGAGGTGTCGCCTGAGGTGGCGGCCTGCAGCGTATCGAGCCGCGCCCTCAGTTCGCGCAGCATCGCTTGCTTGACTCGCCCCCGGCATTGCCGTTTTCCCTGTCCAGCTGCGCCATGCGGCTGAAGACGATGCTGCGCATCGCGTCTGCCATCGGGCAGGGCGGCGTTTGCGGTGCACGTCTTGCCATGGATGCGCCAGCCATTTGCCAGGGTTTTAGACGGCAGGATGCGCATCGTCACGTCATAGGCGTGCTGCGTTACCGGCAAGCTCCGGTTGACTGCCTTCCTTAAAGCCAGGCCTGGGGGCGCTGATGGGGGCGCGGTGCTGGTGTCGGGCAAGTCGATGGCTGGCGCCACGCGCAGCCGCTCGACTCCTGTCAAGGCGTGTTGCTATCCTGCGGCCAGTCGTGCAGCAATTGCTCCAGCTGCGCCAGTTCCTCTTTATCGACCAGCTTGCTGCCGGTAAACATATTCACGGGCAAAGGGCTATCCATTTCCATCACGCGCTGGCCAAAATCGCGCGCAAACGCGGCCAGGGTATCGACCTTGTCCAGCACCGCGACATACACTTGCACGCCATGCAGTACCGACATGCGCACCGAACCTTTGTCCAGCATGCGTTCCAGGGTCTTGCGCGTCGATGAATACGACCAGCCCAGTTCCTCGGCGACCTGGTCATGAATTTCGCGCGCGCTCAGCGGCTGCTGGCGCCAGAGCGCTTTCAGTAAACTCAGTTCGGAGACGGAGGGGATGGCGTGTTCCTGTTGCTTCATAGTATTCCGTATGGGGTAGTTTTGTGACTAATGTCACGATTGTGCTACATCGGTCGTGATTGCGTCAAGAAAGGGCAGGCTAAATATGTTCAGCCATAAAAAATGGGCTGGTGTGGGCTTGCGCCGCACACCAGCCCGCAGACTGGTTTGACTAAAAGACTGGCTTAGAACGCCAGCGAGCTCTGGAAGTACAAGGTGCGCGGCTGGCCCACGTATTTGCCGCCGTTGTTATCGGTCGAGCGCGTGAAGTAGCGGCGGTCCAGCACGTTCTTGATGCCGACGGCCAGTTTCAGGTTGCTGAACTGCTTGCCGAAGTCGTAGCCGCCGCGCACTGCCAGGGTGCCGTAGCCAGGAATATTGCCCAGGCGGCCGGTGGCGTCTTCCTTGGTCACGTAGGTCGCGCCGGCCACCGGCGAATCAGGCGAGCGCTGTTTCGAGTTGGCAAACACGTCGGCGTTGAAGGTCCAGCGGTCGACCACGTAGCGGGCGCCCAGGGAACCCACTTGGCGCGAGTAAAACGGCAAATCCATGCCCTGGAACGCGCCTGCCTGCGACAAGGCCTGGGTGTAGGTGAAGTTGGCCGAGACCGACCAGCCTTTCAGTGCAGGATTCAAGTCGCTCAGGTCGTAGCGTACGGCCGATTCCACGCCGCGATGACGGGTGGCGCCCAGGTCGGTCCACATGCCGTCGCCGACGATGGAGCGGGCCAGTTGCAATTCTTTATCGAAGTCGATATTGAACAGCGTGACTTCGCCACCCCAGGCCGTGCCATTGATGTGCGTGCCGATTTCATAGGTGGTGGCCATTTCCGGGTGCAAGCCATCGGTGGTCGATGCCAGTTGCGCGTATTGCTGCGGACCGAAGGATTTGCCGGCATTGGCAAACACTGTCCAGCGGTCGCTCAGGCGGTACAGCACCGACAGGGTAGGCAAGGTTTCGCGCGAATCGATGCTCGGGTACAGGGCGCTGGTCACCTTGCCATTGGTGGCGAAGTTCGTCACATTGTTAAAGGTGCTGATATCTTCCACGCGCACGCCTGGCGTGATGGTCCAGTTGCCGATGCTGATGCGGTTATCGATGTAGACGGCATGCGCGGTGGTGCCGCCCTGGCTGGTCTGGTAAGTGAGCATCGGGATGCCGAAGGCGTCGAAACCGGCGGCCGGCTTGTAATAGCCGGTGCGGCCCGCCACTTCCGCGCTGCTTTCTTTCAGATAACGGTAGCCGACGCTGATTTCCTGGCTGACCGGGCCCGTTTCAAATAGGCGTGAGTAGCGTGGCTCGATGCCGAAATAATGGTAGCTGCGCGGTGCGGTCGTCAAGCGGCGCTGGCCGTTGCTGGCGCCAGCACCTTCCTGCTCGATGAAGCTGCCACGGAAGGAATCGACATAATAGGCCAGCACTTCGGCATTGTTGACGCCGTCATTGTGTGCATATTTGAGTGAAGTGTCCGTGCGGCGTCCCGAGAATTGATCGTAGGGGCGGGTCGACTGGAAAGGGTTTTGCGCGTATTGCGCCGTCGTCAGGCCGCCAGGCATATCGCCCTGGCCTTCGAAGTGGTGCACGGCGCCGTACAGCGTGTCGTTGGGTGAAATGCGGTAAGAGCCTTTCAGCATCAGGTCGTCGATGCTGATCTTGTCGTTGGCGGCGCGGTAGCCGTCGCCGTGCACGCCCGAATACAGGATCATGCCGCCCAGGCCCTGCTCATTGGTGCCGCCCAGATAGAAGCTCGGCGTGCCCTTGACATCGCCGCCGTGGCTATACAGTTCCGAACCCAGGCTGATGCCAGCCTTGAAATCCTTGGGAATCGCGCGCGTGACGAAGTTGATGATGCCGCCCACGTTTTGCGGGCCATAACGCACGGAACCGGCGCCGCGCACCACGTCCACCGATTCCAGGTTGTCGAGCGCCAGCGGCGCCAGCGACAGCTGTGGCTGGCCATACGGTGCATACGACATCGGCACGCCATCCATCAGCACGGTGGAGCGGGGCGACAAACGCGCCGTCAAGCCGCGGATGCCCACGTTCAGCGAGACATCGCTGCCGCCCGTGCCATTGCTTTCCTGCACTTGCACGCCAGGAATCTGGCGCAGCACGTCGCGCACGCTGGTCGAGCCGCTTTCTTCGATGCGCTGGCGCACCACGATGCTGCGCGCGCCCGGATGTTCGAGTACCTTGGCATTGCTGGGCGTGCTCAGCCAGTTGCCCGTCACTTTTACTGTGTGCGGTGCTGGTGTATCGTTAGCTGGGGCTGGTGTGTCGGTAACTTGCTGCGCCTGCGCCGCGCTGGACAGGGTCAGCATGGCGACTGCGACGGCAGCTGCACATACGCTTAACGATAAAGCCGTGACTGGTTTGCGACTATTGAAACGTGCCATCTGCAAAATGTCTTTCTCGCCCCATGGGGCGCCTACGTTGTCCAGTCAGGCATGGCAAGAGGCCGAGCCGGCAATCAGGCCCATGACGACTGAAAAAGAAATGCCTGCAAACAACGATGTTTTGCAGGCATGATGTATATGCAATTGAAAGTGTAAATGATAATCAACCTCATTATCAAGTAAGTGTTTGCCGCAAAGAAAGAAACTGTCTCTTATGCACAAATTATCCATTTCGCAAGCATTGCTGGAAAATAAGTTGGCGAGGCACTTGCCAAGCAGAGGGAACGAGGCGATAATAGCGCCCTGATCTGATATTGCGAAAGCAAAAAACTCTTTGCTAATCAATAGCTTAGAAGTAATTCAGATCAAAAGGCATAACTTGGGCGAGGTAGCAAAGAGGTTATGCAGCGGCCTGCAAAGCCGTTTAGACGGGTTCGATTCCCGTCCTCGCCTCCAGTATTACACTCCAAGCGGGAGTAGCTCAGTTGGTAGAGCGCAACCTTGCCAAGGTTGAGGTCGAGAGTTCGAGACTCTTCTCCCGCTCCAAAATTCAAGCAGCAAGTTCGATGGACTTGTTGTGCAGCAGATGTAAAAAACACTCCATGCGGGAGTAGCTCAGTTGGTAGAGCGCAACCTTGCCAAGGTTGAGGTCGAGAGTTCGAGACTCTTCTCCCGCTCCAGTTTCACGGTGTGCTGAGCAGCACACCCAAGCAAGTCCTCTGGCGAGGTAGCAAAGAGGTTATGCAGCGGCCTGCAAAGCCGTTTAGACGGGTTCGATTCCCGTCCTCGCCTCCAGATGAAAAAAATAGCCCACTTCGCGTGGGCTATTTTTTTGCCTGGAAGATTGCCAGGCATGCCTTTGCCGCCATCTCGCCTCATTGCCTGTACCTTGTTGGACGTGGGCCTATCCGAATGCCATCTTGTATAATGTGAACAGGCTCGGCAATGCCGCACGCCGTACTCCTTCACCCCTTTCCGCCATACCCATGTAGTCATCGATATAGCTTCAGTCCCTATGCCTTCCCATGAGCTCCTGCATCGCCAGCTGGTATGGCTGCGCCTGGTCGCAAGCATGCAGGCATGTTTTTCTATTTCGACTTTGGATATATATCAATGATGACGACAACGTTTCGAGACGTATGGTTCTCGAACCTGCAAAAAAACTTTCTCGCCGGCCTGACCACCTCGTTCGCGCTGGTGCCCGAATGCATCGCGTTTGCCCTGGTGGCCCAGCTCAATCCCCTGATGGGCCTGTATGGCGCTTGCATCATTTGTGCGCTGACCGCCATCTTTGGCGGGCGTCCCGGCATGATTTCGGGTGCTGCCGGCTCCATGGCCGTGGTCATCGTGGCGCTGGTGGCACAACATGGCGTGCAATACCTGCTGGCCACTGTGGTGCTGAGCGGCATCCTGATGGCGCTGTTCGGCATCTTGCGCCTGGGTAAGCTGATCCGCATGGTGCCGCACCCGGTGATGCTGGGTTTTGTGAATGGCCTGGCCATCATCATCGCCATGGCCCAGCTGGAACATTTTCACCAGGGTCAGCATTGGCTGCAGGGAAGCTCCCTGGCCGTGATGTGCGCGCTGGTGGGCTTGACCATGGTGATCGTGTATGGCTTGCCGCGCCTGACCAAATCGGTGCCGCCGGCGCTGGCCGCCATCGTCGGTGTGGGGCTGCTCAGTACGCTGCTGCACCTGCCCACGCGTACCCTGGGCGACCTGGCGCATATCGCGGGCGGCTTGCCCAGCCTGCATTTCCCCAGCGTGCCATTCACCGCTGAAACCCTGCACATCATCTTGCCATATGCGGCCTTGATGGCCATGGTGGGCTTGCTGGAAACTTTGCTGACCTTCAACCTGACCGATGACATCACGCAAACGCGGGGGCAAGCCAACCGCGAGTGTGTGGCGCTGGGCGCATCGAATGTGGTTTCCGGCCTGTTTGGCGGCATGGGCGGCTGCGCCATGATAGGGCAAACCATGATCAACCTGACCTCGGGCGGGCGTACGCGTCTGTCGGGTCTGACAGCCGGTGTGATGATTTTGCTGTTCATCCTGTTTTTGTCGCCGCTGATCGAACGCATCCCGCTGGCCGCGCTGGTGGGCGTGATGTTCGTTGTCGCCCAGCAAACCTTTGCCTGGGGTTCCTTGCGCGTGCTGGGCAAGGTGCCGTTGCACGATGCGCTGGTGATCGTGGCCGTCACGGTCATCACCGTGCTGACGGACCTGGCGACGGCCGTGCTGTGCGGTATCGTGATTGCCGCCTTGAATTTTGCCTGGCAACATGCACGAGAAATGCGCACCGAGACCGATGACAGCACAGCAGGCCTACGCGTGTATCTGCCGCACGGCACCCTGTTTTTTGCGTCGACCGTGCAGTTCCAGGAATTGTTTAATCATGCTGATGACCCGCAGCGGGTGATCATCGATTGCCGCCACTTACACATGAGCGATCACTCGGCGATTGCCGCGCTGGAGAGCTTGTACGAACGCTACGGCAAGGTGGGCAAGCAGTTGCAGGTGAAAAATCTGTCGGCGCGCAATCAACAATTGCTGCAGCGTGCAGGTGTCGCCGCCGACGCGGTGTAGGCTTTTATTTTCAGGAAAAGAGGGAGAGCTCAATGCTGAGCAAGGAACAAGAACTGCGTATTGCGGAAAGCCAGGCTGGCTTCGATACTTATTACGATGCACTGGGCTCGGCGCTGGTCAATTTCGTCGAGCGCCTGGGCATACAGCCTGCGCATGAAGTGCTGACGAATGCCGCAGAATACTTGCCGTATATCGATGCAGCCATGCGCACCATCGCCATTCGCGATGAAAGCTGGCAATGGGTAAAGACCACGCTGGGCTACTTTATCGGCGAATATTTCGTACAGCAATACGCAGGCTGCTGGTATGTGGAAACCCGCCCCGAGTCGCCGTATTTCTGCCGCTACATGGTGGGTGGTTTCGAGCAGGGCTTGCCGCTGGACGCCGCCATCGATCCCGATGAACTGGCGCTGGCGTTTTTGTCCGGCCCGGTGCCGCGCGAACTGGCCAAGCTGATCGAAGATAGACAAGCGCAGCTGGCTTGATTACGTTAGTAGCTCGGCCCGCGTTTCCACCAGCAACTTCTTGATTTCCGGTACGCACGAGCCGCAATTGCCGCCCGCCTTCAGGCAAGCCGTCACCTGAGCCACGCTAACGAGCTTCTGGCTGCGGATCGTCTCGCATATCGTGTTGCGGCCGACGCCAAAACACGAACATACGGTAGGCCCGGTATCGGCGCCTTTTTCTATCGGCTGACCCAGCAGCAAGCCGACCCGGTCTGCTGGCGGCAACGCTTCAAGGGCAAACAGGCTGGCCAGCCAGGCGCGCGAGGGCAAGTCCGGGCGCAGCGATAAAAATATACATTGATCGATGCGCTCGTCCACCAGGTGCACGGCGCGGTACAGGCCGGCGCTGCTGTCTTCGTATTCCAGCCAGTCGGCCTGTTCGTCATCGACTTGCAGCAAACGGCGCGCCCAGGCTGTATGGTCCTTGATGGTATTTCTGCCAGCCAATTCATAACGGGCAAAATCCTTGCCCTGGATACGCGTCCAGTGCGCCACTCTTTCCAGGTCAAGCTCGCGCCGGCTCAAGGCAAAACCATGCCAGTTGACACGGAATTGCTCGACCCGCGCCGGCGTATGCTTGAATTCCGGCTCGCCCGAGACAGGGTCGACCACCGGATTGACCAGCGGGCCGACCCGCGCATCGGACGCCGTCTGGCCGTTCCAGTGGATGGGCACGAAAATCGCGCCGCGCGCAATCCCGCCGCCATGCTGCACCCTGGCCACCATCGCGCCCCAGGGCGTGGCCACCCGCGCCAGGTCGCCGGCGCGCACGCCGTACAGCAAGGCGTCTTGCGGGTGGATATCGACAAACGATTCCGGCACGTGGTCCGCCAGCCGCGCCGACTTGCCGGTGCGCGTCATGGTATGCCACTGGTCGCGCACCCGGCCCGTATTCAGGACCAGCGGATAATCCTCGCTGACGGCGTTGACCGGCGCGCGTGGCACGGTGGCAATAAAACGCGCACGGCCGTCGGCATGCGCAAAGCGGCCATCCTCGAACAGCCGCGCCTGGCCCAGCGGCCATTGCACGGGGTCCAGCTGGTCATACTGTTGTGCGTTCAAGCCTTCCAGGCCTGTCAGGGTAAAGAAACGGGCCGCCACGCCCTCGTTTCGGTAAGTACTCAGGCGCGCATGTTCATCAAAAATCTGCTGCGGGCTATCGAAATCGAAGCCGTCATAGCCCATGCGCTGCGCCACCTGACACAGCGCTTTCCAGTCGGCGCGCGCCTGACCCGGTGCTGGCACGAAAGCGCGCTGGCGTGAAATGCGCCGCTCCGAATTGGTGACCGTGCCATCTTTCTCGCCCCAGCCCAGGGCTGGCAGCAATATATGGGCAAAGGCATTGGTATCGGTGCTCTGGCTGATGTCGGACACCACTACCAGCGGGCATTTTTGCAGCGCGCGCTGTACCTGGCTGGCGTCCGGCATGCTGACCATGGGGTTGGTGGCGATAATCCACACGGCCTTGACCTTGCCGTCTTCGATGGCGCGGAACAGGTCCACCGCTTTCAAGCCGGGTTTGCTGGCGATATTGGGTGAGTCCCAGAAAGTTTGCACTGTCTCGCGGTGGGCCGGATTATCGAGATCCATATGCGCGGCCAGCATATTTGCCAGGCCGCCTACTTCGCGCCCGCCCATGGCATTGGGCTGGCCGGTCAGTGAGAACGGCCCCATGCCGGGCTGGCCGATGCGCCCGCAGACCAAATGGCAATTGATGATGCTGTTGACCTTGTCGGTGCCGGCCGACGACTGGTTTACGCCTTGCGAAAAAGCGGTGACGACTTTGGTCGTGGCGGCAAAGGAACGGTAGAACGCCAGCAAGTCGCGCTCGTCGATGCGGCAAATCTTTGCCACCGCTGCCGGGTCGGCACAATCGACCCTGGCCGCTGTCAATGCGTCAAACAGGCCATTCGTATGCTGCGCCACGAAAGTTTCATCGACCACGCCATGCAAGGCCAGGTAGCACAGCAAGCCATTGAACAGCCATACATCGGTGCCGGGTTTCACGGGCAGATGCAAATCGGCCAGTTCGCAAGTGGCGGTGCGGCGCGGATCGATCACCACCAGTTTCAAGTCAGGCCGCGCTTCCTTGGCCTTTGCCATGCGCTGGAACAAGATCGGATGGCACCAGGCCGTGTTGGAGCCGACCAGCACCACCATGTCGGCCTGGTCCAGGTCCTCATAACAGCCGGGCACCAGGTCTTCGCCGAAGGCCCGCTTGTGGCCCGCTACGGCCGATGACATGCACAGCCGCGAATTGGTGTCGATATTGGCGCTGCCCACATAGCCCTTCATCAACTTGTTGGCGATGTAATAGTCTTCCGTCAGCAATTGCCCGGAGACATACAGCGCTACGGCATCCGGGCCATGTTCGGCGATGGTGCGGCTCCAGCCATCGGCCACTTTGTCCAGCGCGGTATCCCAGCTCACTTGCTGCAAACCTTCCGGGCCGCGCACTTGCGGATACAGCAAACGGCCATCGAGCGACACGGTTTCGCCCAGGGCCGAACCCTTGACGCATAGCTTGCCGAAGTTGGCAGGGTGGTTGTTGTCGCCGGCGATCTGGATGGCGCCATCGGGCAGGGGCGTGGCTGACACGCCGCAACCGACGCCGCAATACGGGCAGGTGGTGCGTACGGAAAAAGGCGGAGAGGAAAGGTTCACGATGATGCCTGATGGTTATGTCGCGGCGGCTTTGCCGAACAGCAAGCGCTGGCGCATGGCGGAAATGTCGCTGCGCTGCTGTATCAGGTCGAAATACCATGGCCCGTCGGCCACGTCGCCATACAGCACGGCGCCGGCCAGGCGGTTGTGTTCCACCACCAGCCGTTTGTAGATGCCGCGGCGCGGATCGCGCAAGACCAGGTCTTCGCTGTCGGGGCCGCCGATGAAATTGCCGACTGAATACAGGTCGATACCCGTCACTTTCAGCTTGGTCGGGCTGGCTTGCTGCACATAACGGCGGTGGCCGTTCCCCGCCAGGTGCGCGGCGCACACTTTCGCCTGTTCCCAGATCGGCGCCACCAGGCCGAAGGTAGCACTGCGGTGCTGCACGCATTCGCCCACCGCATACACGCGGGGATCGTAGCTTTGCAAGGTATCGTCCACAACAATAGCCCGCTCGCAAAACAAGCCGGCTTGCTGCGCCAGCGCAATATTGGGCCGCACGCCAGCGGCCATCACCACCAGGTCGGCGGGGATCTCGCTACCATCCTTGAAGCGCACGGCCGTGACTCTTGCGTTGCCGACGATTTCCGCCGTATGCGCATTGAGCAGAAAGCGCAGGCCCTTGACTTCCAGCGCCTGCTTCAACAGGGCGGACGCTGGTTTGTCCAGTTGCTGGTTCATCAGGGTATCGCTGACATGCACTACGGTGACTTCCATGCCCTGGCGCAACAAGCCATTGGCCGCTTCCAGTCCCAGCAAGCCGCCGCCTATCACCACCGCATGACGGTGATTTTTTGCTGCATCGAGCATGGTGGCTACATCGTCGATATCGCGAAAACCGATCACGCCAGGCAAAGTGTGGCCGGGCACGGGCAGCATGAAGGGTTTGGAGCCGGTCGCCAGCAGCAATCTATCGTAATGCACAGCCAGGCCAGATGCCGCGCGCACCGTCCTGCGCACGCGGTCGATATGCACGACTGGGTCGCCCGCGTGCAGGGCAATGCCGTTTTGTGCATACCACTCGCGCGTGTTGAGCATGATGTCATCCATATTCTTTTCGCCAGCCAATACGGGCGAGAGCAGGATGCGGTTGTAATTGCCGTGCGGCTCGGCGCCGAACACGGTGATGTCGTACAAGTCTGGCGCCAGCTTCAGCAATTCCTCGACCGTGCGCATGCCGGCCATGCCGTTGCCGATCACCACCAGCGATGGCTTTGCCCTGGCGCCTGTCATGCGCCTACCCAGACCACACCGTTCTCTACCTTGACGGGCCAGGTGGCCACCGAATGTTCGGGCGCTTCCAGGCAGTCGCCCGTGAGCAGGTCGAAATGCTGTTTATAGATGGGCGAGGCCACCACGATGCGTTCGCCCATACTGCCGAGCAAGCCGCGCGACAGCACCGAGGCACCGGCATTGCCATCGTAATTGTCGATGGCAAACAGACGTTCGTCGCCGAGCCGGAATACCGCCACCTGTTCGCCATTGACCAGGGCGCACACGCCCGTGTCCGGCACGATGGCGTCCAGCGGGCAAACGGCGGTCCAGTTGTTCTTGATTGAATCCCTGTGCATGATGCTTCCTCAGACTGAGCTGGCGACAATCGGAATAAACTTGCGTTCGTCTACGGTGGCCGGGCGTATCTGACCCCGCTCCTCCACGAACACCACGTTGCTATCCTGTGCATCGCTATTGACGAAATGGCGGAAGCGCCGGCGCGTGGCCGGGTCGCTGACGGCCGCTTGCCACTCGCAGGCGTAGGTGTCGACCACGTGCTGCATGTCCGCTTCCAGTTCTTGCCCGATACCCAGCTTGTCGTCGATCACTACGGCTTTCAGATAGTCGAGTCCGCCTTCAAGGTTGTCGCGCCACACGCTGGTGCGTTGCAAACGGTCGGCGGTGCGGATATAAAACATCAGGAAACGGTCGACATAGCGCACCAGGGTGGCATTGTCGAGGTCGGACGCCAGCAATTCCGCGTGGCGCGGTTTCATGCCGCCATTGCCGCACACATACAGATTCCAGCCTTTTTCGGTGGCGATCAGGCCAATATCCTTGCCTTGCGCCTCGGCGCATTCACGGGTGCAGCCGGACACGCCAAACTTGATCTTGTGCGGCGTGCGCAAGCCCTTGTAGCGGTTTTCCAGTGTGATCGCAAAGCCGACGCTGTCGGCCACGCCATAGCGGCACCAGGTGGAGCCGACACATGATTTGACCGTGCGCAAGGATTTACCGTAGGCGTGGCCCGATTCAAAGCCTGCGGCGATCAGTTCTTCCCAGATCAGCGGCAATTGCTCGACTCTTGCGCCAAACAGGTCGACCCGCTGGCCACCCGTGATCTTGGTGTACAAGCCATATTTCTTGGCCACCTGGCCCACCGCGATCAAGCCATCGGCCGTGACTTCGCCGCCCGGCATGCGCGGCACCACGGAATAAGTGCCGTCTTTCTGGATATTGCCCAGGAAATAGTCGTTGGTATCCTGCAAGCTGGCGTGCTCTTTCTTGAGCACAAAATCGTTCCAGCACGAGGCCAGGATATTGGCCGCCATCGGTTTGCACACATCGCAGCCCAGGCCCTTGCCATGTAGCGCCAGTAATTCCTCGAAGTTGCGGATCTTGCCGACGCGCACCAAATGAAACAATTCCTGGCGCGAGTAAGCGAAATGCTCGCAGACATGGTTGTTGACATCCATGCCCAGCTTTTTCATTTCCGCCTTCATGATCTGCGTCACCAGCGGCAGACAACCGCCGCAAGCCGTACCGGCCTTGGTGCAGCTTTTCAGGGCACCGATGGAGGTATTGCCATCGGCCACCGCTGCGCACAGTGTCCCTTTCGACACGTCGTTGCAGGAACAGATTTGCGCGCTATCGGGCAGGGCGTCCACGCCCAGACCGGGTTTGGCCTGGCCATCCGATTGCGGCAAGATCAAGAATTCCGGCGATGCCGGCAGTTCTATCCTGTTGAGCATCATTTGCAGCAGGGTGCCGTACTCGCTGGCGTCGCCCACCATCACGCCGCCCAGCAAATACTTGCCGCAATCGGAGACGACGATTTTCTTGTAGATCTGCTTGCGCTCATCGGTGAACTGGTACGAACGGCTGCCGGCGGTGAGGCCGTGCGGATCGCCGAGGCTGGCCACGTCCACGCCCATCAGTTTCAATTTGGTACTCATGTCGGCGCCGGTGAAGCTTCCTTGCTCGCCGAGCAGGTGGCGGGCGGCAATGCGGGCCATTTCATAACCGGGCGCGACCAGGCCAAAGGTCTGGCCGCCCCACAGGGCGCATTCGCCGATGGCATACACGTCCGGGTTTGACGTCAAACAACTGTCATCGATGGCAATGCCGCCACGCGGGCCGACTTCCAGCCCACAACTGCGCGCCAACTCGTCGCGGGGGCGGATGCCAGCCGAAAACACAATCATGTCGGCGTCCAGATGCGTGCCGTCGGCAAAGCGCATGCGGTGCGTGCCTTGCTCGCCATCGGTGATCGCCAGAGTGTTTTTTTGTGTATGCACCGTCACGCCCAAGTCTTCGATCTTGCGGCGCAGCACGCGGGCGCCGCCTTCATCGACTTGCACCGCCATCAGGCGCGGCGCAAATTCCACCACGTGCGTGTCCAGCTGCATGTCGCGCAAGGCTTTCGCGCATTCCAGCCCCAGCAAGCCGCCGCCGATCACCACCCCGGTTTTTGAGCGTGACCCGCATTCCAGCATCGCTTCCAGGTCTTCGATGGTGCGGTAGACAAAACAATCCTTGCGATCCTTGCCTGGCAGCGGTGGCACGAAGGGATAGGAACCGCTGGCGATCACCAGCTTGTCGTAGGGCAGCACTTCGCCGCTGCTGACGGTGACGGTTTTTGCCTGCAGGTCGATGGCGCTGGCGCGGGCATTGAGTTTGAGCAGCACATTGCCGCGCTCGAAAAAGCCGGGCGGCACCAGCGACAGGTCCTCGGCCGACTTGCCAGCAAAAAACTCGGACAAGTGCACGCGGTCGTAGGCCGGGCGCGGTTCTTCGCACAGCACGGTCACTTCCTGCGGTGCGCCGCTGTCCGCCAGCTGCGCCAGGAATTTATGGCCGACCATGCCATGGCCGATGACGATGATTTTCATGATGGCGTCCTCAGGCGGCGGCCAGCGCGGCCTGGTCGGCGGCATTGCTGAAACGCACGGCAATCGCACAGACGGCCGACACCAGCACCAGCGCACCGAGGATGCTCAATGTTTGCTGCACATCACCGGTACCCTTCATCAGGAAACCGGCCAGCACCGCGCCGACATTGCCGCCGGCGCCGATAATGCCCGTCACGCCGCCCAGAGCCTTGCGGTCGATGAAGGGCACCAGCGCATAGGTCGCGCCGCAGGCCATGTGGGTGAACAGGCCAAAACCCAGCATGGCGGCCACGGCAAACGTGACGCTGCCCGCATGGGCAAACCACAGCAAGCCCAGGCCTTCGCCTATCATCAAAATAAACAGCAAGGTGACACGGCTGTTCAGGTTACCGCGCAAGGCCAGCTTGTCCGACAGCCAGCCGCCGAGGGCGCGTGCAAACAGGGCCAGCAAGCCGAAGCTGCCCGCCGCAAAGCCGGCCGATTTCAGCGACAAGCCGAAGTGGTCGACGTAATACACGGCGGCCACGCCATGGATAAACAGTTCGATGCCGAAACAGGCGCCATAGGTGACGAACAGCAGCCAGACGCGGTAGTTGGCGCTGGCCGCCTTGAAGCTGGCCCAGCCGCCTTTCTTGCCGCCTTCAATCGCCACGCCATCGGCGCGCAGCTGATCGTAATTGCCGTCCGGGCAGTCTTGCGTATAGCGCCAGTACAAAGCCGCCATCACCAGCATCAGCACGCCCGGCACCAGCAGGGCCACCCGCCAGCCCATGGCCTCGGTGACGCCCAGCATCACCAGCGCACCGAGCAGCAAAGGCATCAGCGCCTGGGCAGCGCCCGCGCCGGCATTGCCCCAGCCCGCCGAGGTGGCGTTGGCCGTGCCCACCACGTTGGGTGCGAACATCACGGAGGTGTGATATTGCGTGATCACAAAACTGGCGCCCACCGCGCCGATACCGAGGCGAAAGATCAAGAAACTTTCATAACTTTGCGACAGGGCCACGCCCAGCACGGGGATGGCGCCCAGCAACAACAGCCCCGTGTACGTCTTGCGCGGACCGTAGCGGTCGCACAGCGGCCCCACCAGCAGGCGCACCAGAATCGTGATGGCGACGGCGGCGATATTGATATTGGCGATCTGCCCCATCGACAGATGGAATTCACCCTTGATCACCGGCATCAGCGGCGCGCAGGCGAACCAGGCGAAAAAGCAGACGAAGAACGCCATCCATGTCAGGTGGAAGGCGCGCATCTGCGGCGTGCCCAGGGAAAAGAGAGTGATGCTGTTTGCTTTGCTGGCCATTTTTCGTATCCCGTTAAAAACAAAAAAGCGTCCGCCCTGCAAGGTTGAGAAACCAAGCCGGGCGGACGCCGTTGTCCTTGCCAGCCCCTCGTTGGACCGACACTTATTGTTCAGGGGATCGCCATTGATCCGCATCTACTCTCTAGCAAACCTTGTGCCAGCTGATGCGCACGGGCTACACGGGGTGGGGCAGGGGGCTGATACGAAAGAAAGGCCAGATGATGGTGCGAGGATGCGCGATTGTGGTGCGGTGACTGTATTTGAGGCGATAAAAAAAGCATGGTCTGCGGTGGCTGTCCGCAGACCATGCTTCTCTCGGCCTATTTCATCCGCTCCCAGATTTTATACACTTCGTCGCCATTGCGCTTGCCAATGACGAGCACTTCAAGTGTATCGTCGGCCAACACATAGATAATGCGGTATTCCCCCACATCTACACGTCGGCCCCCATTGGTTGCTCCCTTCAATGGAGAGCTGTCATGGGGCATAGGGTTCGAAAGCAAATTAAACATGCTCTGGCCTACCTGACGATATTGCTTTGCGTCCAGGCTAGCTAAAAACCTTTCCGCACTTTTGCTAATTGCTAATTTCAACATTGTCGGTATCCCTAAAATCGCTTAGGAATGCGTCGACCCGGTCGGTGCTCGCAAAGCCTTCCTTGCGAGCGAGATCAGCTTTTGCAAGCCAAAGCTGATCCTCGAGTTCTTGAATTTTATTCTGCATTGCATCGAAATGACGCTTCGACACGACGTAGGCCGTTAGCCTGTCATGCCTGGTAATGCCGACAGGTTGGCCTAACGCTTCATCCAACAATTCGCCGAAACGAGTTTTCGCATCCCTCGCACTGAAAATAGTGAAGGCTGCTGCTTCGCCCATGGTTCTCTCCTTTTCAAACGAGATCGGTTGGGAACTCCGAAGGTCGTCCGCACCTGTAATTGCTAAAAAGCCTAGCCTTTGACAGAAAATGAATGATAAGCACGGGAATCCTCCCTGTGACATAGAGTTCATTGTGTTCTAAAGGGTTTAAAAAGTCAAATGAGGCAAAATGATCATTTTGATTATTTTTTGATATGATTGAATTTTTAGTCGTCCTTACCAGCCCCTGAGGCGCTCGACAGTCAGCCCTCTTTTTTGGTTTGAACTCAGTTTGAATTGCCGTAGTTCATGAGCGTAACGGCTTCTTCCGCATCCCACTGATCCGCACAGCGCACCACATCGCCCACCACAATAATGCTGGGGCTGCCCAGTCCGCTGGCCAGCAAGGCGGCGCGCAGTTTGCCCACGGTGGTCAGCAACTGGCGCTGGTCGCTGCGGCTGGCTGATTGCACCACGGCTACGGGCGTGTCGGGCGCCATGCCGCCGGCTAATAATCCTGCCTGGATTTGTGCGCAGCGTGCCACGCCCATGTAGATGACCAGCGTCAGCCGGCTTTGCGCCAGGGCAGCCCAGTTCGGTTCGGAAGCGGCATCCTTGCCGTGGCCCGTAACAAACACGGCGCCCTGGCTCCAGCGGCGGTGGGTGAGTGGCACGCCGATGCTGGCTGGCGCTGCCAGGCCGCTGCTGATGCCGGGCACGACCTCGACGGTTATTCCCTGCGCCATCAAATGAGCGCGTTCTTCGCCGCCGCGGCCGAACAGATAAGGGTCGCCACCTTTCAGGCGCACGACGCGCTGGCCGGCCTGGGCTTCGGCGATCATCAGGCGTTCGATGAATGCCTGCGGCGTGGATTTGCAGCCGCCGCGCTTGCCTACTTCGATCACGCGCGCGCTCGCTGGCGCATGGGCCAGGATGGCCGGGTTGACCAGGTCGTCGATCAAGACCACGTCGGCTTGCTGCAAAGCCTTGACGGCTTTCAGTGTCAGCAAGTCCGGATCGCCGGGGCCGGCGCCCACCAGGGTCACGTTTCCTTGTTGCATGATGATTCCTTTATTTGCGGATGGCGAATGAGGCGGCATAGCGCTCGGGTTCGGTGCCATCCCACACCACGCCATCGATCAGGGTGGAACTGCGCAGCACCTCGGGCGGCAGCGGCGTGGCTGTGATTTCCGCCGCCTGCCGGTACAGGGCTATACGGTTGACCTTGCTGGCCACCGCCAGGTAGTCGGGATCGTCTTTCAGCAAGCCCCAGCGCCGGTGCTGGGTCATGAACCACATGCCGTCCGACAAGTAAGGGAAGTTGACGGCGCCGCTGTTGTAGAACTGCAAGCCGTGCTGCTCTTCCCACACCTGGCGGGTCTTGACGTAGTGCGGCTGGCTGATGGTCTCGAGCATGGTTTGCCTGTTTTCCATCGATGCATCGAGCCAGCGGCCAGCGTCCAGCACGGCTGCAATCAGGGCGCGGCAGCTATTCGGGTATTTGTCGGCAAAGTCGGCAGTCGTGCCCAGCACCTTGCCCGGGTGGTCGGGCCAGATTTGTTGGGTGGTGGCCGCCGTGACGCCGATTGCGTCGTGTACCGCCTTCATGCCCCAGGGTTCGCCCACGCAATAGCCATCCATGCGCCCGGCGCGCAGATTGTCGACCATTTGCGGCGGCGGCACGGTCACCATGCGCACTTCGCGCAGCGGATCGATGCCATGCGCGGCCAGCCAGTAATGCAGATACATGGCGTGGGTGCCGGTGGGAAAGGTATGCGCAAAGGTATAAGGGCGCGGCGCACTGCGTATCAAGCCGGCCAGCGACGCACCATCGACAGCGCCCTGCTGCGCCAGGGCGCTCGACAGCGTGACCGCCTGGCCATTGTGGTTGAGATTCATCAGCACTGCCATGTCGCGCGCCTGGCCGCCTATGCCGGTCTGCACGCCATACATGAGGCCGTACAACACATGGGCGGCGTCGAGTTCGCCACTGCCCAGCTTGTCGCGCACGCTGGCCCAGGAGGCTTCCTTGCTCAGCTCTATCTTGATGCCGTGCTTTTCATCAAAACCCAGCAGCGACGCCATCACCAGCGAGCCGCAATCGCTGAGCGGCAGGAAGCCTATCCTCAGCACTTGTTTTTCCGGCCTGTCCGATCCTGCTACCCAGGCGCTCACATTGTCCGCCATACCACTCCTGATCTGATTGCGCACCATTTCGGTGCATTGCGCGATGTTGTCTGCTCAGTTGCCGAGCAAATCTTCCACGTCCAGTATTCGCTGGGCAATTTCTGCCAGCTTCAATTTCTTGTTCATCGCCATGCTGCGCAGCTTTTGATAGGCCTGCTCTTCCGATAACTGGTGGTGGCTCATCAGCAAGCCCTTGGCCCGTTCGATCACCTTGCGCTCGGCCAGCTTGTGTTTGGTATCCGACAATTCCGCCAGCAGTTTCTGTTCTTGTTTAAAACGCGCCAGCGCCACGTTCAGCACCGGCTGGATGCGCTCGGCCTGCAGGCCGGCCACGATATAGGCAGACACGCCAGCCGCCATCGCCGCATCCATGCTGGAGGTGGCGGCGTCTTCGGTGAACATCACGATGGGACGGCGCTCGTCGCGGGTGGCGATGACGATGTGTTCCAGCACATCGCGCGCATCCGATTCGGCGTCGATGATGATCATGTCGGGTTGCAACTGCGCGATGCGTTCCGGCAGGTAGATATCGGCTGGCAAGGACGCGACGATGTCGTAGCCCGCTTCCAGCAAGCCGATGCGCAGGGCCGCGCCACGCTGGGCCTGGGCTTGCAGGGCGGCATCCATCTCATGGCCGGCAGCGGTGATGGTATTGACCACCACGATGCGCAGCTTGTGCAAGGGCTTGGACAGGGGTGGTCTGGACGGCATGGTGTACTTGATTGCTGATGATGTATGCCTTGTAGCTAAGCAAAAATCGAACCAGAGCAATGTTTTCGCTATTGCAAGCAATATGGATGGGACTGGTGGGGCGCAGGAGTTGTGCGAACGTCATCCAGACCTGAAGGTGGAATTAACGCTCAGCAATAAAATGCAGGATCTCTGCAGCGGGAAGCGGTATTGCCGTGCGCATGACGGCGCCGCAGCAGGAGCAAGTGATTGCGCGCCATGGCGGCGCTGGCCCGGCACCGGCATACAGCTCGATACCTGGATCACCATGCATGAAGACTTGCGCAACCGCCCCGCTGCAGGAGGGCGGGGATGTTGCAACAGGCCTCGGGGTTTGATTAAACCAGCTTAAAACTCTTCCCACTCGCCATCGGCGCTGTTGCTCACCTTGTTGAGCACTTTGGCACTGGGCGCTTGTGGCGACAACAGCGGCGCTGCGGCCGGGGTCTTGCGCACCGGGGCTGCAACCCGGACCGGCACCGCTTGCCGCACGGCAGGCTGGTGCTGATGGCGGCTGGCACTGCTTGCGCTCTCGCTCAGGCGAAATACGCTGACCACGCGCGCCAGTTCGCTGGCCTGGTCTTGCATGGCTTCGGCGGCGGCCGAGGCTTCTTCCACCAAGGCGGCGTTTTGCTGGGTGACCTGATCCATTTCAGTGATCGCCTGGTTGACTTGCTCGATGCCCGCGCTTTGCTCTTCGCTGGCATTGCTGATCTCGCTCATGATGGAGGTCACGAAACCGATGCTTTGCACGATTTCTTCCATCGTCTTGCCAGCCTTGTCGACCAGCAGCGTGCCGGCGCCAACTTTTTGCACTGAATCATCGATCAAGCCCTTGACCTCTTTTGCTGCCGCTGCCGAGCGCTGCGCCAGATTGCGCACTTCGGTGGCGACCACGGCAAAGCCGCGCCCCTGTTCACCGGCGCGTGCCGCTTCCACCGCTGCGTTCAGGGCCAGGATATTGGTCTGGAAGGCGATGCCATCGATGACGGCGATGATGTCGACGATCTTTTTCGAGGAAGTGTTGATGTCGCCCATGGTGGTCACCACATCGGCGACCACGGCGCCGCCGCGGCTGGCAATATCGGCCGCCTCGCTGGCCAGGCGGTTGGCCTGGCGCGCGTGGTCGGTATTCTGTTTGACGGTCGAGGTCAGTTCTTCCATCGACGAAGCGGTCTCTTCCAAAGAGCTGGCTTGCTGTTCCGTGCGCGACGATAAATCCTGGTTGCCGGCGGCGATTTCTGCCGAGGCGGTGGCGATGGTATCCGTGCCGCTGCGCACTTCGCCGACGATGGACACCAGGCTGTCATTCATGGTTTTCAGGGCATGCATCAGCTGGCCCGTTTCATCGCTGCGATCAACCGTGATATTGCTGCTGAGGTCGCCGGCGGCCACTGTTTCCGCTACTTTCACGGCGGCGCGGATGGGGCCGGTGATCGAGCGCGTGATGCTCCAGGCAAAGCCGATGCCCAGCGCCAGGGCCAGCACGCCGAGCTCGAGCAGCAAGGTGCGGGTGCTGGTGTAGGCATCGAGCACGCTGCCGGCAACGGCGTCGGCAGCCTTGATCTGGGTGGCGGAAAACAGATTGACCTGCTGCAGATAGGTCACGCTGAGCGGCATGGTTTCAGTATCGAAAATATGCTTGGCCGACTCCAGGTTGCCATCGGTCTTGGTCTTTTGCGCCTGCGCGCGCGAGGCCAGATAGGCGGCGCGCGCCTTGCGCACCACCTCGAATTGCGCTTGCACTTCCGGACTGCGCACGGAAGCGCCTATCTTTTCCTGCAACTCGCTGGCGTGGGAAGCCGCCGTCTTCAACTGTTCGTCCAGCAGTTTTTCTTCGACCGGATCGCTCATATGGAAGGCGGCGGAACCGCGCACGATATTGGCTTCGATAATCTTGGTCCACTCGGCCACCATGCGCTGGTTTTTCAGGCTGACGTTGACGAGGCGGTCGACCAGATCACTGGATTCTTGCATGCGTACCAGGGCGGTGGTGGTCAGGGCCGCAAGCAATAGCAATACTGCGCCAAAGCCGACACCGAGGCGGCTGCCGATTTTCAGGTTCTTCATGAATTTCCTAACAGTTTAATAATCAAGATCGCCGCGTCGCGGGACGGGCAGGCACGGTGAAGTGCGCAAGATCGGGGCTACAAGCTGCCGGGCCGGCAAGCTGTGGCGATGGGTTTGGTGCTGGGAGGGCGTGCCGCTATCGGCACGCTCCCGATGGCTATCAGTATAACATTTACTTAAGGAAATAGTATCTGATGGAAATAAAAAATGATTTTTTAGTACCATTTTCCTTGTGTTGTATTTTTACATCAAGTTGCATGGTGATAGTAACTAGTACTTATTGCCGTTGAAACCTTGCTGGTAAAATCTAATGATAATCATTCGCATTACTATCTAACTATCAAGGAACGGTATGTCGTCGCCTCGCAAGCCTGCACTCTCCCTCATTTCCCTCGCCGTATTGGGCGCCTTGTCCTTTTCTGCCGTCTTGCCTGGTTTCGCCTCTGCGCAAGACAGCTTGCCCGCCGTGACCGTCACGGCCAGCAAGGACAAGGATGGCTATGTGGCGCCTACTTCAAGTAGTGGTACCAAGACAGAGATGGCCTTGCGCGACGTGCCGCAATCGATCAACGTGGTGCCTGCCGCCATCATCCGCGACCAGCACGCCTTGTCGATCCAGGATGTGATGAAAAATATCCCTGGCGTGGGCTTGTCTACCGGCGACGGCCAGCGCGACCAGGTCTTCATCCGTGGCTTCACGGCCATCGGCGACCAGTTTGTCGACGGCTTCCGTGACGACGCCCTGTATTTCCGCGACCTGTCGAACGTGGAACGCCTGGAAGTGATCAAGGGCCCGGCCGCCGTGTTGTATGGCCGTGGTTCCTCGGGCGGCCTGGTCAACCGCATCACCAAGAAGCCTGGCATCGATATCACCGACGTGGCCTTGAGCCTGAGCAATACGGCGGGGCGCCGTGGCGAAATCGACGTCGGCCGCACGGGCGAAACCGTGGACTGGCGTTTGACGGGCGCGCGCGAACTGTCCGACAGCTACCGTAACCAGCAGTTGCTGAACCGCACGGCGCTGGCGCCCTCGGCCCTGGTGCATTTCTCCAGCGATACAAAACTGTTGTTGCAAGCCGATTACCTGGAAGACCGCCGCCTGACGGACTTCGGCATTCCTTCCTACCAGGGCCGTCCGGTAGACGTTGATCCAGGTACCTATTACGGCGCGGCCAATGCGCGCGATGCAGACTTCAGCCAGTCGCGCGTGGTCTCCACCGCCGCCACCCTGACGCACCGCTTCAGCGATACCTTGTCGCTGCGCAATGCCTTCCGCTATTACGACTACCACCTGGATCGCAACAACACGAATATCTCGGGCAATGTCAATGAAGTCAAAGGCCTGATGAACCTGGGCCACGCCAAGCTCAATCGCGACGAACACGGCTGGTTCAACCAGACCGAGCTGACGCAAAAGCTGGTGACGGGAGACGTCGCCCATGAAGTGCTGTATGGCGTGGAGTTCGGCAAGCAGAACAAGAATGCCAATAGCTGGGCTGCCACCACGGTGGCGACCAATGTGTCGATCTTCAACCCGGTCTTGCCGCAAGTCGACCGCACGGCGCTGGGACCGCGCAGCGACACCTTTGGCGTCTACGACACGGCCGCTGGCTATGTGCAGGATGCGATCACCCTCAATGCCGAGTGGAAAGCGCTGGCCGGCTTGCGCTACGATAGCTTCAAGCAGCAGTCGCGCCTGGCCAATGCTGCCGGCGTGACCACCGCCGACCTGTCGCGCACCGATTCCGCCCTCAGTCCGCGCGCCGGCCTGGTCTGGCAGCCGGGCGCCACCCAGTCGTAC
Organism: Janthinobacterium saanense; assembly: GCF_014200675.1. Lineage (GTDB taxonomy): Bacteria > Pseudomonadota > Gammaproteobacteria > Burkholderiales > Burkholderiaceae_D > Janthinobacterium. Next base: position 172,705 of record NZ_JACHCI010000004.1, read on the forward strand.
TACGCATCGTGGAGCCGCTCGTTCCAGCCTAGCGGCGAAACCCTGGCCCTGGCCGCCAGCAATGCCGACCTGGCGCCTGAAACCACGCGCAATACGGAAGTGGGCGCCAAGTATGATTTGTGGGGCGGCCGCGCCAGCGCCACCGTGTCGGTATTCCGTCTGGAACGCGACAATATCAAGACCACCGACCCGCTGACCAACTTGATCGTACCGGTTGGCAAGCAGCGCACCGACGGCCTGGAACTGACCTTCAACGCTGACCTGAGCGGTGGCTGGAAGATGACGGCCGGCTACGCCTATCTGGACGCGGTGATCACCGATTCCATCGCCGTCGACAAGAGCGTCAACTTGCCGGGCACGACGATTGCCAGCTCGGTGCCATTCAAGGGCAAGCGCGCCACTTTGACGGCCCGCAACAGCGGCAACCTGTGGCTGACCAAAGACCTGGGCGCCGGCTTTACGGTCGGCGGCGGCGCCAACGCCGTCGGCAGCCGCTTTGCCAATCCGGGCAACACGGTGATTTTGCCTGGCTACATGACTGCCGACGTGATGGCCGCCTACCGCACCGGCAAGTATGAAGTGCAGCTGAACGTGAACAACATCACCGACACGCGCTACATCGTTTCCGGCCACGGCAGCAGCCCGAACCTGAGCTTGCCAGGCGCGCCGCGCAGCGTGGCGTTGACGGTGCGCTACAGCATGTAAACAGCGGTCCTGCCGTCTGAGGACAACAGCATGGCCCGGCATCCGCAAGGAGTCGGGCTTTTTTTGCGCCTGATAAAATTAAATAAACATTGACTAATTGCAATAGTATCAGGCGAGTTCGGCCTTGAATGTGGTTGAGGAGTAAAATACATTGATATGGCACAAGTGCAGCGTTACTCCTTTTGGTAATAACGCTTTCCTGGCGCCGTAGGATTTTTTACTTATTCACATGATGGAGGCCTGATATGGTTCAGATGTCCAGGCGCCAGTTCCTCAGGGTCACTGGCGCAACCATTGCTGGTTCCAGCCTCGCCATGCTCGGTTTTGCACCGGGCCAGGCGCTGGCGGAAGTACGGCAATACAAGCTGTCTCGCACCACCGAGACACGCAATACCTGTCCTTACTGTTCGGTAGGATGCGGCGTCCTCTTATATGGACTGGGCGATGGCGCAAAGAATGCCATTTCCAGCATCATCCACGTGGAAGGCGATGCCGATCACCCCGTCAATCGCGGCACCTTGTGCCCGAAAGGCGCGAGCTTGATCGACTTCATCCACAGCCCCAACCGTCTCAAAGTGCCCGAGTACCGTGCACCGGGCGGCACGGAATGGCAGCCGATCTCCTGGGATGTGGCGCTCGACAAGATCGCGCGCCTGATGAAGGATGACCGGGACGCCAACCTGATCGAAAAAAATGCCGACGGCAAGACCGTCAACCGCTGGCTCTCCACCGGCATGCTGGCCGCGTCTGCCGGCAGCAACGAGGTCGGTTACCTGACCCACAAGACAGTGCGCAGCATGGGGATGCTGACCTTTGATAATCAGGCGCGTGTATGACACGGACCGACGGTGGCAGGTCTTGCCCCGACGTTTGGCCGTGGCGCGATGACGAATCATTGGGTCGATATCAAGAATGCCGATGTGATTTTGGTCATGGGCGGCAATGCAGCAGAAGCACATCCTTGCGGATTCAAATGGGTAACGGAAGCGAAAGCACATAACAAGGCCAAGCTGATCGTTGTCGATCCGCGTTTTACCCGTACCGCATCCGTGGCAGACTACTACTGCGCCACGCGTACCGGCACGGACATCGTCTTCCTCGGCGCGATCATCAATTATCTGCTGACGAACGACAAGATCCAGCATGAATACGTGCGCAACTACACGGACATGCCTTTCATCGTGCGCGAAGACTATGCCTTCGAAGACGGCCTGTTCTCGGGTTTCGACAAGGAAAAAGGCAAGTACACCGACAAGGCCACCTGGGATTACGAGATCGGCGCCGATGGTTATGCCAAGGTCGACCCGACCCTGGAACACCCGCGCTGCGTCTACCAGATGATGAAGAAGCACTATGCGCGCTACACGACCGAGATGGTCGAGCGCACGTGCGGCGTGTCGGCGGACAAGTTCCACAAGGTGGCAGAGGCGCTCGCCTCGACCGCCGTGCCGGGACGCGCCGGCACCATCCTGTATGCACTGGGCTGGACGCACCATTCGACGGGCGCGCAAACCATCCGCACCGGCGCCATGGTGCAGCTGTTGCTGGGCAATATGGGCATCGCCGGCGGCGGCATGAACGCCTTGCGCGGCCACTCGAATATCCAGGGCTTGACCGACCTGGGCCTGATGTCGAACTTGTTGCCGGGTTATATGACCCTGCCAAACGAGGGCGAACAGGATTTCGACGCCTTTATCGCCGCGCGCGCCACCAAGCCGCTGCGTCCGAACCAGCTCAGCTACTGGAGCAATTACCGCAAGTTCCACGTCAGCTTCATGAAGACGTGGTGGGGTGATTTCGCCACGGCGGACAACAATTTCGCCTACGACTACCTGCCCAAGCTCGACAAGCCGTACGACTTGATGCAAGCCATCGAGCTGATGCACCAAGGCAAGATGACCGGCTATATCTGCCAGGGCTTCAACGTCATCGCATCCGCGCCGAACAAGCAAAAGGTCACGGAAGCGTTGTCCAAGCTGAAGTTCCTGGTGGTGATGGATCCGCTGGCGGTGGAAACGGGTGAATTCTGGAAACCGCACGGGCAGTACCACGAAGTCGATCCGAGCAAGATCATGACGGAAGTGTTCCGCCTGCCGACCAGCTGCTTCGCCGAAGAGCGCGGTTCGCTGGTGAGTTCTTCGCGCGTGCTGCAATGGCATTGGCAAGCGTCGGAGCCGCCGGGCCAGGCGCGCAGCGACCTTGAAATCATGTCGGGCCTGTTCCTGCGCATGCGCACCCTGTACCAGAAAGAGGGCGGCAAGTTCCCCGACCCTATCGTCAACCTGACGTGGAACTATGCGCAGCCGCATAGCCCGCAACCGGAAGAGCTGGCACGGGAATTTAACGGTAAAGCTTTGGTCGATCTGTACGATCCGAAGGACGCCACCAAGCTGCTGGTGAAAAAAGGCGAACAGCTCGCTTCCTTTGCGCAATTGCGCGACGATGGCACGACCACCAGCGGTTGCTGGATCTTTGCCGGCTGCTGGACGCAGGCGGGCAACCAGATGGGACGCCGCGACAATAGCGACCCGACGGGCATCGGCCAGACTCTGGGCTGGGCCTGGGCATGGCCGGCCAACCGCCGCGTGCTGTACAACCGTGCTTCCTGCGACTTGAAGGGCAAGCCGTTCGATCCGACCCGCAAGTTGATTGCCTGGAATGGCACGAACTGGACCGGCGCCGACGTGCCCGACTTCAAGGTCGATGAACCGCCGGAAAACGGCATGGGTCCGTTCATCATGCTGGGCGAGGGCGTGGCGCGTTTCTTTGCGCGCGGAGCGATGGCCGAAGGGCCGTTCCCCGAGCATTACGAGCCGTTTGAAAACCCCCTGGGCTACAACCCCATGCATCCGAAGAACCCGCAAGCGACCAGCAATCCGGGCGCCCGCGTGTTTGACGATGACCGCAAGATGTTCGGCACGCATGAGGAATATCCGCATGTGGCGACCAGCTATCGTCTGACCGAGCATTTCCACTTCTGGACCAAGCATGCCAAGCTGAACGCCATCATCCAGCCGCAGCAATTCGTTGAAATCGGCGAAGAGCTGGCCAAGAGCATCGGCGTGATTGCCGGTGGCGAGGTGAGGGTCAGTTCCAAGCGCGGCCATATCATCGCCAAGGCGGTGGTCACCAAGCGCATCAAGGCCTTGATGATCGAGGGCAAGCAGGTGCATACCGTGGGCCTGCCGCTGCACTGGGGCTTCACGGGCGTGGCCAAGCCGGGGTATCTGATTAATACCCTGACGCCGGGCGTGGGGGATGCGAATTCGCAAACGCCGGAATTCAAGTCCTTCCTCGTGAAGGTGGAAAAAGCATGATGGGAGATCGATAATGTCTTTGCAATCCTTAGATATCCGGCGTTTGTCCGCTACCACGGTGACGCCACCGCAAGCGCGCAGCCCCGTCACCGGCACCGTTGCCAAGCTGATCGATGTGTCCAAATGCATCGGTTGCAAGGCATGCCAGACGGCCTGCATGGAGTGGAACGACTTGCGCGATGAAGTGGGTGAGAATCACGGCACCTACGACAACCCGACCGACCTGACGCCGCAATCGTGGACGGTGATGCGTTTTGCCGAACACGAAAACGAGGCAGGCAATCTGGAGTGGCTGATCCGCAAGGACGGCTGCATGCACTGCGACGATCCGGGCTGCCTGAAGGCCTGTCCGGCGCCGGGCGCCATCGTGCAATACACCAATGGCATCGTGGATTTCCACCAGGAAAACTGCATCGGTTGCGGCTACTGTGTGGCCGGCTGTCCTTTCGACGTGCCCCGCATTTCGAAAAAGGATGACCGCGCCTACAAGTGCACGCTCTGTTCGGACCGCGTGGCGGTGGGCCAGGAACCGGCCTGCGTGAAAACCTGTCCGACCGGCGCCATCGTCTTTGGCACCAAGGAAGACATGAAGCTGCATGCGGAAGAGCGCATCGAAGACCTGAAGTCGCGTGGTTTCGAAAACGCCGGCCTGTACGATCCGCTGGGCGTGGGCGGTACGCACGTGATGTATGTGCTGCACCATGCAGACAAGCCCAAGCTGTATTCGAACTTGCCGGAACGCCCGCGCATCAGTGCTATGGTGGGCTTCTGGAAGGGCTGGTCCAAGCCGCTCGCGGTCGCTGGCATGGCCGTCACGGCCCTGGCGGGCCTGTTCCATTACACGCGTGTCGGTCCGAACGAAGTGAGCAAGGATGAAGAGATTGAGGCCTTGGAAGAGGCCCAGCGTATCCGGGAGGAACATCATGAGCCACAATGAGGATCATCAACTGCGCGACAAGGATGGCAATCCGCTGATTCAACGCTACAACCCCAACGAGCGTTCGAATCACTGGGTGACCGCCATTACGTTTGTGATGCTGGCCTTGTCCGGCCTGTCCATGTTCCATCCTTCGATGGCATGGCTGGCCAATCTGTTCGGCGGCGGCCAATGGACGCGCATTTTGCATCCGTTTGCCGGCCTGGTGATGTTTGTCTCGTTCGCGATCCTGGTGGTGCGCTTCTGGCATCACAACAAGTTCGAAGAGGGCGACAAGCAATGGCTGAAACAGATGGACGACGTGCTCAATAACCGTGAAGAAAAGCTGCCCAAGATCGGCAAATACAATGCCGGCCAGAAGCTGCTGTTCTTTACCTTGTTGCTGTGCATGCTGGGCTTGCTGGTCTCGGGCATCGTGATCTGGCGCGCGTATTTCGCGTTCTATTTCCCGATCGATATCGTGCGCGCCGCCGCCGTGCTGCACGCCGTGTGCGCCTTCGGCATCATCTGCGCCATCATCGTGCATATCTATGCCGCCCTGTGGGTCAAGGGCTCGATAGGCGCCATGGTGCGCGGCACCGTCACCTACGGCTGGGCGCGCAAGCACCATCCACGGTGGTTTGAAGATGTGGTGCGCGACAACAAGCACTAAGATTTTTGCTTGTTGTACCCCAAGTGCAAGAGCTGGGGTCAGACCGTCGGGTCTGACCCCGGTTTTACGTTGCGTCTACATAGAACGTTATCGATTAAAATACTTTTACAGCAGCCTTTTTTGATGGGAAACTCCAGTGGTACAACGCATACTCCAGCCAGGCGAAATCGAAGGCCTGGACCACAACGCGATTCCGCGCCTGCTGCTGCCGCAGCCTTCCAGCCTGTTTACGGCGCGCGCCCTGCGCTTGCGCGAACTGGCGCAGGGCAATATCAAGGGCATCCCCGTCGATGCGGGCATGCAGGGTTATCTGGTGCTGATGGCCGCGCTGGCCGATGCGCAGGCTGTCGTCGTGGCCGGTCTGGCGCCGGACGCGGTGCCGGTGGCCGACGCCGAAGTGCTGGGCCGCGCGATACAGCACCGCATGCCGGTGCTGCCCGTCAGCGGTGCGCGCCCGCCTGTGTGGCGCACGATTTTCAACAGTCTGCTCGACGAGTTGAGCGCCACGGCGGCGCGCCAGCCGGCATTGGCTGGCGGCTTGACGCAAGTGCTGGCGCAGCTGCGCGCGCTGGACGGCGATGCGCTGGAAGCGTGCGCCGATGCGGTGCTCGATGAAAATGGCGACAACCTCAACCCCATGCATGCGCCGTTTGTCGCGGCCGCCCTGCAGATTTTATGGTCGGTGGCAGCCAGCCAGTTGCGCGCCACCCGCGTGCCGGACCTGGAAACGGGCAGCTTGTGCCCCGTCTGCGGTTCGCACCCGGTGGCCAGCGTGATCCGCATCGGCGGCCAGTCGCAAGGCTACCGTTATCTGCATTGCGGCATCTGCGAAAGCGAATGGCATATGGTGCGCGTGAAATGTTCGACCTGCGAACAGAATGGCAAGATTGCTTATCAGGGGCTGGACGCAGCCGATGCGGCGCCGTTCGACCCGGTGGCGGCCAAGGACGATAAATTGGTCAACAAGGCCAACGACCCGAAAAAGGTGGCGCGCGCGGAAACCTGCGACGATTGCCACACTTATCGCAAAGTCTTCAATCAGGAACACGATTACCAGGTCGAACCGCTGGCCGATGACCTGGCCAGCCTGATGCTGGACTTGCTGGTGGGCGAGGCCGGCTACCAGCGCGCCAGCGGCAATCCGCTGCTGTGGCTGGGCAAAGGGGGCGCACAGTAATGAGCGAGCAAACCGTGCGCCTGCCCTCGGTAGACCGCATCCTCGGTGATGCGGCGTGCCTGGCCTTGATCGCCGAATACGGCCGTGTGCAAACCCTGGCGTGCGCGCGGGTCTTGCTGGCCGAATTGCGCGCTTCCCTGCTGGCGGGCGCGGCGATGGAAGAGGCGGCCACCCTGGAAGCCATCGTGGCGCAGGCAGGCGTTCGGCTGCGTGAACAATCTCGCTCGCACCTGAAGCCCGTTTTTAATTTGACGGGCACGGTGCTGCATACGAATCTGGGCCGGGCCTTGCTGCCCGACGCTGCCGTACAAGCGGTGGTGGCAGCGCTGCAATGGCCGATGAATCTGGAATTCGACCTGGAAACGGGCAAGCGGGGCGACCGTGACGACCTGGTCGAGGAATTGCTGCGCGAACTGACGGGCGCCGAAGCGGCTACCGTCGTCAACAACAATGCGGCTGCCGTGCTGCTGATGCTCAACACGCTGGCGCAGGGCAAAGAGGTGATCGTCTCGCGTGGCGAGCTGGTGGAAATTGGCGGCGCCTTCCGCATTCCCGACGTGATGACGCGCGCCGGCGCGGTGCTGCGCGAAGTGGGCAGCACCAACCGCACCCACCTGGCCGACTACGCCAACGGTATCAATGAAAAAACTGCCTTGCTGATGAAGGTCCATTGCAGCAATTACGCGATTACCGGCTTTACCAAGAGCGTGGAACTCGATGCGCTGGTGCCCTTGGCGGCACAGCACGCGGTTCCCACCGCCGTGGACCTGGGTAGCGGCACCCTGGTTGATCTGGCGCAGTTCGGCTTGCCGCATGAAACCACGGTGCGCGAAACCATCGCAGCGGGGGCGGACCTGGTGACCTTCAGCGGCGACAAGCTGCTGGGCGGCCCGCAATGTGGCGTCATTGTGGGCCGTGCCGACCTGATCGCGAAGATCAAGCGCAATCCATTGAAGCGTGCACTGCGCGTTGGCAAGCTGACCCTGGCCGCGCTGGAACCGGTGCTGCAGCTGTACCGCGCCCCGGATTTATTGACCGAGCGCCTGACCACCTTGCGCTTGCTGACGCGGCCCGCCGCCGCCATGCGCAGCCAGGCGCAGGAACTGGCGCCGCTGCTGCAGCAAGCCTTGGGCGACGCGTATGTGGTCGGCGTGGAGTCCATGCTGAGCCAGATCGGCAGCGGCGCCTTGCCCGTCGATCAGCTCCCCAGCTGCGGCCTGGCGATTCGCAGCGTTGCCGGCTCGCGCCTGAGCAACGCGCTCGGTGTGCTGGAACAGCGCTTGCGCGCCTTGCCGCAACCGGTGATCGGGCGCATCAGCCAGGACACTTTATGGCTCGATTTGCGCTGCCTGGAAGCGGCGCACATGGCCGCCTTTACCCAGCAGCTGGGGCAACTGGGGCCATGATCGTCGGCACCGCAGGCCATATCGACCATGGCAAGACCACGCTCACGCGCGCGCTGACGGGCGTCCACACGGACCGCCTCAAGGAAGAGCGGGCACGCGGCATTTCGATTGAACTCGGTTACGCTTATCTACCGCTGGCCGATGGCACGGTGCTGGGCGTGATCGACGTGCCTGGCCACGAAAAATTCATCCGCACCATGGCTTCCGGCGTGACGGGCATCGATTTCGCCTTGCTGGTGGTGGCGGCCGATGACGGCATCATGCCGCAGACGCAGGAGCACCTGGCGATTTTGCAGTTGCTGGGCGTGACACGGGGCGCGGTGGCTTTGACCAAGATCGACCGCGCCGATGGCGCCCGCGTGGCGCAGGTGGAAGCCGATATCGAGGCGCTGCTCGATGGCACGCCGCTGGCCGGCAGCCCGATTTTCCCGACTGCCGCCAGCATGGACGACGATCCCGGCGTGGCCGCCTTGCTGGCCCACTTGACCCAAGTGTCGCGCAGCCTGCCGCAGCGCGATGAACGGCGGCTGTTCCGCCTGGGCGTGGACCGCGTGTTCACCTTGTCGGGGCAGGGCACCATCATCACGGGCACCGCGCTGGCTGGCATGGCGAAAGTAGGCGATACCCTGCAACTGGTGCCGGGAGGCGCCGAGGCGCGGGTACGCAGCATCCATGCGCAAAACCGCGCCGCCGAGACGGGCGTGGCAGGCCAGCGCCTGGCCCTGAACCTGGCCGGCATCGCCCGCGAAAGCATGGAACGGGGCAACTGGATCGTCGCGCCCGAGCTGGCTTTATGTTCGGAGCGCATCGATGTGGAACTGAGCCTGCTGCCCGACGCGGGTATGCAATTGAAAGCCTGGTCGCCGCTGCATGTGCACCTGGGCGCGGCGCACCAGCTGGCGCGCGCCGTGCCACTCGATGGCGACAGCTTGTCGCCGGGAGAAACCGGCAGGGTGCAACTGGTATTTGACGCGCCCATGCATGCGGTGCCGGGCGACCGCTTCGTGGTGCGCAATGCGCAAGCGACGCAGACGGTGGGCGGCGGCCTGGTGCTCGATCCGTTCGGCCCGGCGCGCAAGCGGCGCAGTGTAGCGCGACTGGCCTGGCTCGATGCGCTTGCCAGCTTTATCGCGCATGGCGATTACGCGGCCTTGCTGGCACAAAGCCCGCTGGGCCTGCGCGAGTCGCTGCTGGTGCGGCTATCGCTGCTGCCAGCGGCCGCCATCGCGCTGCCGCCAGACACGCGGCGCATAGGCTTGCGCGGTGGCGACGCCTTGCTCTTGGCGCCTGCCGCCTGGCACGCGCTGCGCCAGCGCGTGCTGGTGGCGCTGGACAGCTTCCATGCGCGGGCGCCCGACGAGGCAGGGCCGGAACTGTGGCGCTTGAAACGCATCGTCGACACCGAAATGGAAGACGCGCTGTGGAGTAGCCTGGTGCAGCAGCTGCTGGCAGACGGCGAGGTGCTGGCCCGTGGCGCCAGCCTGCACCTGCCCGGCCACAGCGTGGCATTGACGGCGCAGGAACAGCCGGTGGCCGATGCCATGCTGGTAGCTTTGGCGCGCGGGCGTTACGATCCGCCCTGGACGCGCGACCTGGCGCGTGAATTCAGTCTGGACGAAGACGAAGCGCGGCGTTTGCTGCGCAAGCTTGCCAAGGCGGGCCAGATCAGCCAGGTGGTGCACGACCTGTTTTATCACCCGGCAGCGCTGGCCGAGCTGGCGCAGCTGGTGGCAGAATTGGCCGGGAAAACGGCGCAGGAAGAGGGGCTGGAGGCGAGTGCCGGCGCCGTGGGCGCGGCCGTGTTTCGCGATGCCAGCGGACTGGGCCGCAAGCGTGCGATACAGGTTTTGGAATTTTTTGACCGCGTCGGTTATACTCGGCGTGTTGGTAACGGGCATTTATTGCGACCGCATGCACAGTGGTCGTATAGCCCATTAGCAATATAAGCAGTTGCCAGACACCACGGAAAGCACACTCATCCGGTGATGTGGCCGGGCTTCAAACCCGGTGGAGGGCGTCAGACGTTCTCCCGTAGGTTCGACTCCTACTGTTTTCCGCCAATCACTTCCTTCCTTCTTGTTTATTCTCCCTGATCGACTTCAACGTTGGCCCACCGCCACGCCCGCTATCAAATAATGACCTTAGAGGAAACATTTCCTAGCGGAAAAATTGAATCGGATGCTAACATCGAACCGGTGGCAGAAGCAGGCTGGGCGCGGTGTCTGGCGGTCTGGCACGGTGACAAGACAGGCGCAAGAAGGCGAGCATGAAGCAGGGACGAAGGGCATGGCTGCTGGTGGCGGCGCTGCTGCTGACGGCGAATGCCGCTGTGGCGGCCGGGCTGCGCATCGTCGGCGAACAGCATCTGGCGCCATCGAGCATGATGGACGGCGACCAGATCGTGGGCCGCGAGACGGCCAAGGTGCGCGACATCATGGCGCGCGCCGGCATTGCTTACAGCATGACGCTGCTGCCATGGAAACGCGCGTATGCGCAGGCGCTGCGCGATGCCGATACCTGCGTGTTTTCCACCACGCGCACGCCGGAGCGCGAAGCGCAATTCCGCTGGATCGGTCCGCTCAACGAAGCCGAATGGGTTTTATACGGGCTGGCGGGCCGGCGCCTGGTGCTGCGTACGCTCGACGATGCACGCGGTTTGACCATAGGCACGGTGCTGGGCGATGCACGCGAAGACTATCTGCGCCAGCGCGGCTTCGATGTGGCGCCCGTGACGCAGGACTGGATCAATCCGCAAAAGCTGCTGCTGGGCCGCATCGACCTGTGGGCGGTCGGCAAGGCGGTCGGCAGCAAGCCGTTCGCCGGCAAGGATTGGGAGGCGCGGGTGGTGCCGCTGCTGACGTTTAACCGGGTGCAGACTTATTTAGCCTGTAACAAGCGGGTGCCCGAAGCGCAGGTCGCTGCCATGCAGCGCGCCGTGCAAGCCATGCGCCGCGATGGCAGCATGGCGCGCCACGACAGCGCATATTAGAAATCAGCTTCCCAGCCACAGCCGCACGCAGTTGCGTCCTTCGCGCTTGGCGTGATACAGCGCCTGGTCGGCGTGGCTGTAGGCGGTCTCGAAGACGGTGCCGGCGCGGTTCCAGCTCAGGCCCACGCTGACCGTGATGGCGCGCGTGATCGGCGCCGCATGGCGGTGGCGGGCGATGGTGTCGCAAATCTGCTGCGCCACCTTGAGCGCGTCGTCGCGCGAGGTGGTGGGCCAGACCACGGAAAACTCTTCGCCGCCGACCCGGCCGATGGCCGTCTCTTCGCCCAATAATCGCTTCAGGCTGTCGACCACTGCCTGTATCACGCTGTCGCCGGCCGGGTGGCCGAAATCGTCGTTGACTTGCTTGAACAAATCGATATCGAGCACGATCAGGGCCATGTCGCCCAGCGCCAGGCTGGCCTGCGCGTGTTCGATCACGGCGCCGCGGTTCAGCGCGCCCGTCAGTGGGTCGTGCGTGGCGCGGTATTCCAGCTGGCCGGCCAGTTCCTGCAATTGCCGGTTCAGCTGATGCATGTCGCGCTCGGCGCGGTCGCTGCGGCGTATCAGCCGGCGCGTTTCGCGCATCAGGCGTTCATAATGGAGTATCAGCTCGCCGAGCACGCGCCGCTGTTCCGCGCCGGGCGCGTCCACATCGGCGTGCATGCTGCGGGCGGCCGCCAGCGCCGCCGCTTCCGCGGTAAACAGATCGGCTTCCAGGCTGGCCTCGGACATCGCTGTTCCCATGCCCTAGTTGCCGCGCACGGGATGGTCGCAGAAATCGAGCGCCGTGAAGTCGAGCTGCAGTTCCTGACCAAATTCCAGGATGGTGTCGTCGTCTTCGTCGTGGTACCAGTTCAGGCGCACATGGTTGCCGTCGATGGCTGCCTGGTTCAGGATATCGAACAGCGTAAACAGCATCTTGGTGCTGGAGCTGTTGAAATAGGCCAGCGAGACATTCACGCTGATTTCCACCTCGCGGCAGCCTTCCAGGTAGTTGCGCACGGCGGCGATCAGCGGGCCATAGAAGGCGGCTGCGTTTTCCGGATAGGACTCGCCCTTGATCGACAGGGTATGCTGCTCGAAGCGGAAATCGATTTCGGGCGAACTCGGGGTCGCGGTGATGAACAGTGGTGACGGTAATTGCATATGCTTTCCTGAGTCGGCTCTTTCAAATGATGGCTTTGATGCAGAAGATGGTGCTGCCCGGTTCCTGCGCGTCCTGGGCGAATTCGAATTCCAGCGGCTCGCTGGCGTCGCGCGCCATGGTCAAAAAGCCCAGGCCGGCGCCCTTGCTGTCGCTGGGCGTATCTTCACGCAGGGCGCGCTTGTAGGCCAGGCGGATATCTTCCATGGTCATGGTGTGCAGCGGTTCGAGGCGGGTGCGGATCTGCGCCACGTTGTCAGTCGAGACGGGATTGGCGCACAACAGAAAAAAACTGTCGCCGCGCGTACCGATGCAAAATGAACCGCGCCGCATCTGCTGGTCCAGCTGCGCATCGGGCGTCAGGCTGTCCGATGAATAGTGCATGATGTTTTGCGACATTTCGATGAACGAGGAAAAAATGCGCCGCCGCGTGGGGCCGGCCGCACCGGCCGTATCGAGGCGCGCCTTGATGGTTTCGGAAATTGCGCTGACCACGTGCTGCGAAAAGTAGCCCACGTAAAAAAAGATGATATTGCGCTTGCGCGCCACATCCCAAAACTCGTTGAATTCTTCGTACAGCACGACAGTGCTCCTGGCTGGCCGGTTGCCCGGCTTGATGTGGATGAAAGGCCTGAAGGCGCACTACAGGCGAGTTAAAGGCGAAAACAGAAAAAGGTCAGGTCGTCGCGGCGCGGCTGTGCGCCTTGCCAGGCTTTGACATCGTGCAGCAGGCTGGCCGCCACCTCGCGGGCCGGGCCATCGCGGCGGGCCAGCAACTGTTCGCGCATGCGCCGCTTGCCATAGGCGATATCGCGGCTGCCGCCGATCTGGTCGAGCAAGCCGTCGGTGGTGATGAAGAGCAGGCTGCCCTGTGGTGCTTCGAGCGTTTCGTTATGCCAGCAATAGCCGGCCGGCGTGTCGACATAACCGACGCCCATGCGCGCACCATCGATGGCACGCACGGCATCGTCAGCATCGCCGCCAGGCGCCAGCTGGTACAGCGTCAGTTTCGCCCCCGCGAAACGCAGGCTGGCGCTGGCTGTGTCGTAGCACAAAAAGGCGCAATCCATGCCGTCGTTTGAACCGGTGGCGCTGCCATCCTGGCCCAGCAGGGTCTTGATGGCGCGGCTGACGGCGCCGATCAGGGCGGCCGGATCATGCGGCCCCAGTTCGCGCAAGGCCTGGCTCAGGGCGGATGAAGCGATCAGGGTCATGAAGGCGCCGGGCACGCCGTGTCCCGTGCAGTCGGCAATGGCGGCAAACCAGCCGCCCGCGTGGCGCTCGAAAAAATAAAAGTCGCCGCCGACCACGTCGCGCGGCTGCCATTCCAGGTGGGCGTCGGGCAGGGTGGCGGACAGTTCGGCGTCGGAGGTACGCAGCAGGGCGCGCTGTATCACGCTGGCGTAATCGATGCTGTGCATGATCTGGCGGTTTTTTTCGGCTTGCATGGTGGCCACCACATTCATCAGCTGCAAGCCAAAACCCACGCCGGCCAGCGCGCCATCTTCGGTGATGATGAAGCCGTCGGCCAGCGCTTTTTCGCCCGCTTCCACGGCGCGGAAGGTGAGGTCTTCGATGCTCATGGCCGAGTCGACGATCAGCGGCTCCTTGTCCATGAAGGCGATGCAGCTCTTCTTGCCATACACCTCATGGTAAAAGGGCTTGGACATTTGCGACATGAAGATATTGCGGCTGATCAAGCCGATCGGCCGCTGCTGTTCCGTCACGGGCAAGCTCATCATGTCGCGCCGTTCCGTGAACAGTTCCAGCACGTCGAAATTGCTGGCGTCGGCCTGCACCGACTCGGTGGCGATGCACAGGTCGGCCGCCACGGAAGAGCGATAGCGGGGAAGATGCAGACGAGAGGCGTTGAACTCCACAGGCGGCTACCTTTACATAACGGTCGGTGCCCTGTTGCCGCAACTGCAAGGCGACTGGCAAAAAGGCAATATCAGCATGGTAGCCGCTGAATGTGACAGCTTGATTACCAGTCGCCGTGGAATGTATCAAAAGCGCATGAAAGATGGATGCTTGGCAAGTCGGGAGTTTACTTACACGCGAATCGCCAGCTTGCGAACCTGGGCCAGCCAGCGCTCTCTTTGCTGTTGCGTGGAATTCAAAATGGGACCGAAGCTAACCACCTTGACAGGTTTGACGCCGCAAAACTCCAGCGTTGTCTTGCGCAGCTGGTGGATGCCGGGCATGTGGTAGATCCAGCGAAAGTACCAGGGCGGCGTATCCATGGTGACCAGCAGCTGGGTCGTGCGTCCGGCCAGCAATTGCGCGGGGAAAGCTTTGCCGGGCCGGTACTTGAAAGCGTAGCCGGGCAGGAAGACCCGGTCGATAAAGCCTTTCAGCAAGGCCGGTGCGCCACCCCACCAGATCGGGTAGGCAAACACCAGGTGGTCGGCCCAGCTAATGTCTGCCTGCGCCGCCAGCAAATCCGCTTCCAGCGGCTGGACCTGGCGATAACCTTCACGCAGGATGGGATCGAAATTGAGCTGGCCCAGGCGCAGTTCGCGCAGCTCGTGGCCTTGCTTGCGTGCCGCGTCGGCATAGCTTTCGGCTAGTGCACAACAGAAACTATCGTTGGAAGGATGGCCGAGGATGACCAGGATGCGTTTGCCCATGCTGCATGCTTTCTGAAAGAAGAACAGCCTGCATGCTAAACCTTGCCCCTAGCGGTAGGGTCAAGCGGCAGAGTCAAGCGGCCTGGCACTGCAGGCAGTCATGGATTTCGGCGTCGATCTGGCCCAGTTGCATATCGAGCTGGCGCAGGCGGGCGATTTCCTCGCGCAGTTGCGAGCGCTTGGCGGCGATCAGCTCGGACAGGCTAGCCCAGTCCGTGTCATCGCCGGCCAGCACGGGCAGCAGTTCGGCCAGGCGAAAACCCAGCGCCTGGGCCTGGCGTATCAGTTTGACTTGGGCAAGGTCTTGCTGCGTGTAACGGCGGTAGGCGCCAGCGCGCCTGACTTCGCCCAGCAAGCCCAGCGCCTCGTAATGGCGCAAGGCCTTGGGTGTTGCACCCGCCAGTCGGGAAATTTCTCCAATGTACACTTTTCCTCCTATCAAGCTTGAACGCAGTGTAGCGCAAGGCCGGCTTGCCTTGGCTGCTCAAGCGTGACGTCAGACCTTGCGGGGAGGTATCTTTTTTGCCGTGCAGTCGGCGCAAGTGCCATACAGCGACAGTGCATGTTCGTGCAGCACAAAACCACGCTCGGCGGCGATTTCATTTTGCCGCAGCTCGATGCCTTCATCGACAAACTCATCGACCTTGCCGCAACCGGTGCAGACCAGGTGGTCGTGGTGCTGGCCTTCATTCAGCTCGAACACGGCGTGGCCCGACTCAAAGTGGCGACGGAACAAAATGCCCGCTTCGGCAAACTGCATCAGCACGCGGTAAATGGTGGCCAGGCCCACATCGATTTTTTCAGCCAGCAAGAGCTTATAGACATCGTCCGCACTCAGATGCTTGATCGACCCTTCCTGAAACAGCTGCAAGATCCGCAAACGGGGGATGGTGACTTTCAAGCCTGAATCCCGCAGTTCCCTCAATATATCCATTGTCTCCCTTTCTCGTGGATGACGCCTGACCAAACCTGCTGCACGTTGTGAGTCGCGGTCTGCGATGCTCACCGTACTCCAGCACGGTTGCGCTTCTCAAGCACAACTCCCTGCCGCTCGCGACGGTTTCGTCAGGCCTTGTTAGTTCGTATGTACGCAAACATTTTTTTACTTAATCATTATATCGCAAATGATAATCATTACTATTCTCATTTGATTGGCGGGTCATGCTTTTGTTGGCATTTATGGAAATATTCCTACAAAATCGCTACACTGTGCAGTAACGATAAACAATGAGGTGACTATGGACCGATTTGATGCGATGCGTATCTTTACGCGCATTGTGGAGCTGAACAGTTTTACCAAGGCGGCCCATGATCTGGGTTTTCCCAAGGCCACGGTGACGCATGCGATCAAGCAACTGGAGGCGCGCTTGCGCGTGCGCCTGTTGCACCGGACCACGCGCCAGGTGACGCCTACGCTCGATGGTCAGGCGTATTATCAGCGCTGCGTGCGCTTGCTGGCGGACCTGGAAGAGACGGAGAATGTGTTTTCGGCAGCCGTGCAGCAGCCGGCCGGCAAGTTGCGCATCGATATGCATAGCACGCTGGGCATGCATTTCGTGATGCCCGTGCTGGACCAGTTCTGCGCGCGCTATCCGCTGATCGAACTGGAGATCGGCATGGGCGACCGCCTGGTCGACCTGGTGCGGGAAGGTGTCGATTGCGTCTTGCGCGTGGGCGTGTTGACGGACTCGTCCATGGTGGCGCGCCGGGTGGCGCTGCTCGAGCAAGTGACGTGCGCCAGTCCCGCCTATCTGGCTGCGCACGGCACGCCGCACACCCTGGCCGACTTGCAGGGCCACCGCGCCGTCAACTTTTTTTCTGCCCATACCGGCAAGCTGTGGCCATTCGAATTCAAGGCCGATGGCCAGCTGCACAGCCTGGAATTGCCAGGTACCGTATCTGTCAATAATGCCGATGCGTATCACGCCTGCTGCCGCGCGGGCATGGGCTTGATACAGGCGCCCCGTTATCATCTGGAAAAATCGATTGCGGCCGGCGAGCTGTGCGAAATCTTGCCGGCGCTGCGTCCTGATCCTGTCCCCGTTTCCGTGATGTATCCGCATCACCGGCAACTGTCGTCCAGAGTGCGGGTATTTGCAGACTGGCTGGCCAGCCTGTTTGCCGGCGTGCATTGATGCACTCAATGCCTGATTTTTCTTGACTTGAGTAAAGGAAAAAATCCCTCTGTGATCGTCATCGGGAGCTATTTGATGTGGATCAAAGTTTTTGCTGCACTGCACTTTTAGACTGCACAGCGTTACTTAACGACAGAGAGAATGAAATGAAAAAGTCCGCAACTGCAGCAGCACTCGTCCTGGCCGTCATCGGCGCCTACGCCGGCAATGCAATGGCAGAGGAAAGCCCGTGGCTGGTCCGCGTCCGCGCCGTGCATATTGACCCGGCCGACAAGTCTGCTCCGATCGGCGGCGTGGGCGCATCCGACCGTTTGCATGTCAGCAGCAAGACGATTCCTGAAATCGACATCTCGTATTTCTTTACCCCCAATATCGCCGCCGAACTGATTTTGACCTACCCGCAAAAGCATGACGTCACGCTCGATGGCGCCAAGATCGGTACTTTCAAGCACTTGCCGCCGACCTTGTCGCTGCAATACCATTTCACGCCGGAAAAACAGTTCAGCCCTTATGTGGGCGCAGGCGTGAACTACACCACCATGTCGGGCGTGAATCTGCTGGACGGCGCCGGCCGTCTGGAACACGACAGCTGGGGCCTTTCCTTGCAAGCGGGTGCTGACTACAAGTTCGACAAGAACTGGTCCTTGAACTTCGACGTCAAGAAAGTGCAGATCCGCAGCGACGTATTCATCTCTGGCGCCAAGGCCAGCGAAGTCAAGGTGGATCCCTGGCTGATCGGCGTGGGCGTCGGCTACCGCTTCTAAGCAAGTCGCGCTGACATGGAATCCGGCTCCCTAGCCGGATTTTTTTCGCCTATTTCTTTTGTTGCCGAATACAATTGCTGCCGTTGTATCTATTGATACTTTTGCATTTCTTCTTTTTATGATGCCTGAGCTGACTTCCCTGACGCAATATCTGCTGGCCATTACGCCCGCGTTTCTCGTCTGCGGCGCCTTGCTGCTGGCCGTGCCGCGCCAGTTGCCGCTGTTGCGGGTGCTGGTGCATATACTGTTCTTTGTGCTGGCGCGCGATGCGATGACGGTCCATGGTTATTGGCAAGTAGCAGCTGGCGGCTTGCGCTTTATGGCGCCGCCCTTGATCTTGCTGGCGCTGGGCGCCATGTCGCTGGGTCTGATCGGCGGTATTTTCAGCCTGGAAAAAGAAATGCGTGCCCGCATCCGTTGGGCAGGGAAGGGATACGCCAGGTCTGCCGCCTGGGGTCTGGCCGGTGCCGCGCTGGTGGTGGTGTTGGCCGTCATGTTGAAGGCGCTGTCCGGTATGCCGTCCTTGCCGCCCGTCGACAGGTCTTTATTGCCGCTGTTGCTGCTGTTTGCGCTGGCGGCCAATTGTTATGAAGAGCTGCTGTTTCGCGGTTTGCTGCAGCAGCAGTTGCAAGAACACATGCCGGCCGTGCGCGCGGCGCTGGTGTCGGGCTTGCTGTTTGGCCTGTGCCATGCTTTCCTGGCCACCACCGTCACGCAGGTGGGCGCGCCCATACTCGTATTTACCGTGATCGAAGGTGTGGTGGCGGGACTGGTATATAGTCGTGCCGGCTTGCTGGGCGCGTCGCTGGCGCATGGCCTGGCGATCTTTGCGCTGGCAGCCGGCTGGGTGTAATACTGTCTGTTTATTTTTAGTCTGAAGCGAGAAAACCATGCCTCTGAGTTCTTACCTCAATACCCGTCCCGTGGTGGGCGAACGCGTCTACCTGCACGGCACGGCGCAAGTGATCGGCGATGTGCAGATAGCCGATGATTGCTCGATCTGGTGCAACAGCGTGCTGCGCGGCGACGTCAACCGCATCGTCATCGGCGAGGGCAGCAATGTGCAAGACTTTTCCATGGGCCATGTGTCGCACAAGAGCGCGGCCAAGCCCGAAGGCTCGCCTTTGACCATCGGTAAATACGTGACCATCGGCCATTCCGTGATCTTGCACGGCTGCACCATTGGCGATGAATGCCTGATCGGCATGGGCAGCATCGTCATGGACGATGTGGTGGTGGAGAAAAACGTGATGCTGGGCGCTGGCAGCCTGGTGTCGCCAGGCAAGGTGCTGGAAAGCGGCCATTTGTATGTGGGCCGGCCGGCTGTGAAAGTGCGCGCCTTGAGCGAAGCCGAGATTGCCTACCTGCGCTATTCGGCCGAGCATTATGTGCGTGTGAAGAATAATTACCTGGCAGGCAAGGATGACGCCTGAGGTCAGGCGCCGGTATCCTTGGCCGGCGTAAAGATCAAGCCTTGGGCGCGGCGGCAGGATCGGTATATTTGGCGAAGTTGGCGATATAGTCGTTGAAGTTATCGTTCAGCATGCGCTTGTATTGCTCGGTGAAAAAGGCGACAGCCTCTTCTTTTTCTTGCTGCATCTTGAGCGGATCATTGGTCTTGCTGGCGATCAGGAAGGCATTGAAGCGGGCAGCGGCGTACAGCAGCGAAGTTGCCACTTCACCGCCGTTGCTGTGTTCACATTGCTGATTGGCTACGGCGATGATCTGGTCGGCCCGTTCCCAGAATTCGGGGCCCGTTTTTGGTGTGCTCATACGACTCCTCATGAAATTGCACGTCAGTCTACACAGCGGACCACAGCCTGTCCAGCCGCCAGGGCAGGCTTCAAGCCGCTTGCAGTAGTTGTTCCACCAGCATCTCTGGCGGCTGGCGGAAATCGAGCACGATGCCGGCCTCGTCCTCTTGCAGTGGCTGCAAAGTTTGCAACTGGCTGTCCAGCAGGCTGGCGGGCATGAAGTGCTGCCGGTCTTGCATGCGATGCAGCAGCACCGCGCGCGGACCGTCCAGGTGGGCAAAGCGCAAAGCTGGGTCGCCCTCGCGCAAGAGCTCCCGGTAAGCGCGTTTCAGCGCCGAGCACGACACCACCAGGCCGACGCCTTGCGCGCGGGCGGCGGCGATGCGGTCGCGCAAGGCGGCCAGCCAGCCGGCGCGGTCGGCGTCGGTGAGTGGCACGCCGGCCGCCATTTTGGCGACGTTTTCCGGCGGATGCAAAGCGTCGCCTTCCACATAGTCCACGCCCAGCTGGCTGGCCAGCAGGCTGCCGATGAAACTCTTGCCGCAACCGGACACACCCATCACGACCCAGCGCAGCGTGTTTGTCCGGCTTGCGGTCATGGCGAGGTGACGATGACGGTGACGCGGCGGTTTTCTGCCTGGCCGGCCTTGCTGGCGTTCGATGCTACCGGTTTGCTCATGCCCAGGCCGCGCACGACCATGTTGCTGCGTGGAATACCCGCCGAGCTCATCGCGTCGGCGATCACGTTGGCGCGCGCCAGCGACAGCTTGTTATTGAGCGCTTCGGCTCCTTCGCTATCCGTATGGCCTTCCACGCGCAAGTGCGTGATATTGACCTTGATCAAGGCGGCGCTGATTTTCTGGATGCCGCTGCGGCTGGCGCTGGTCAGGCTGGAGGCGGCGAAGTCGAACAGCAGCTTGTCGGTAAAGCTCAGCTCCCAGCCTTCGTCCGTCTGATAAAAGCCTTGTTCTTTCAAGGTGGCGATCTGCTCGGCATTGAATGGCGATTTTGTCGCCGGCGTGCTCTGGCAGGCGGCCAGCAGGCTCAGCATGAGCAAGCCGAGGAAACCAAGGCGTAGGCGCTGGATGATCAATTGCATTGTGAAACTCCTTGCGGTCAGGGTTGAATATGGTTGTAAGGAAGGCGGGCCACTTCGCGCGTGCCGCGCTGTGTTTGCTTGGCCCTGTACATCGCTTCATCGGCCGCGCCCACCAGCGAGGCCGAATCGACGGCGTGGTCAGGGAAGACGGCCACGCCGATGGTCAGCGAGGTAACGATGCTGTTGCCCGTTGGCAGGTCGATCGCTTGCGACATCACGGCGATGATGTTGTCGGCGATGTGCATGGCGTCGCTGCTGTGGCGCAGGGGTTTGAGCAGGATGGCGAATTCATCGCCGCCCAGCCGCGCCACCAGGTCGCCTTCACGCAACTGCTGCTTGATGCGCGCAGCGATGGTCACGAGCACTCTGTCGCCGGCAGCATGGCCATAGGTATCATTGATGTACTTGAAGCGGTCGCTGTCGAGAAACAGCATGGCCACCTTGCCATTGCTGATGCGCGCCTCGCTGATGGCACGATCGAGTTCGGCTTCCATGAAGGAACGGTTGGACAAGCCTGTCAGGCTGTCGTGATTAGCCTTGTGCGACAGCGAGGCGTTTTCTTTTTGCAGATGGCTTTGCCATGCCTCCAGCTCGTCGAGCAGGGCGTTAAAGTCGTCGTTGATCTGGTTGAGTTCGGCAATATTGGCGCTGGGCACGCGCAACTCAAACGAGCGGTCGCGCCGCACGCGGTGGGCTGTCTCGGCCAGGTTGCGCAGCGGCGCCGTGATGTCGATTTCCATGCGGCGCGACAGGCGCACGGCCACGGCCAGGCTCAGCGCCAGGCAGCCCAGCAGGCAGGACAGGCCGGTAAGCAGGAAGGGCAGCAGGCTGCGGCTGTGCGGCACCAGTTCGATGCTGCCGATCTCCTGTTCGTCGTGTGTGATGGGAAACGCCAGCGATTTGGGCAGCATCCAGCCCGTCAGCGCCCGTTCGATGTAGTAGCGCGTGCCATGTTCGCCCCGTTCCCAGCGCGCCAGGATCTTGCCTTCCTTATCCTTGACCCAGGCCTGGTCGATGTCTTCATTGACGCCGATCAGGGCCAGCGCTTCCTTGGCGGCGATGGGATCGCCAAACACCACGGCCGCTTCCACCGTATAGCTCATCGAGCGCGCCACCAGGCGCAAATTCTGGTCCGAATACACGCGCAGGGCCAGCAGCGCCACGGCGGTCAGGGTCAGGCCGGCGGCCAGCACGGCGATCAGCGAGACGCTCAGATGGGCGCGGCGCAGCACGCTGTCTAGCGTGGGCCGGGCTTTCTTGTGTTTGACGGCCGTCATGGCGCAGGCCCCTTGCGGCGGGCGATCTGCAGCGCGTTCGGATGCACGCGCAAGCCGCTGCGGGCGATGGCGTCCAGGTTGACGTCAAAGCCCAGCTGCGTTTCCACCAGGCGCAGGCAAAACATGGTGCCGACCAGGCAGGCCGTCCCCGGTTCGCTGACCGACAGGATGGGTTTGCCGATGATTTGTGCCAGCAATTGCTCACGTTCAACGTCGGGCAAGCTGCCGATATAGACGACATCGCATTCGGTAGCGGCGCCGACGGCGGTCTGGATCTTGATGCGGATGCGCTGCCCCATGCCGGATGCAGGTGTATCGATAATGGCATTCTCCTGGCGCATGGTGCCTACCATGCAGACGCGCACTTCCGGCCGCGCCAGGGGCCAGCGCACATAGCTGATAATGCCGAATAGTATTTGGGCAACATCAGCCGGGCGTCTCGCTTCGGCGCTGGCAGGGGCGCTTGTTCCTTGCGCTGCGCCTTGCGCCCACGCTGTGCCCGTGCTGGCACAGGCCAGCAACAGGCTGCCGAGCAATAGCGGCAAGCGGCGCCAGGGGCGGAAGAGGGAAGGCACGGCGATGTTTATCTGTAAGTAGCTCAGACTGCAAGCAATTAGGATGAAAAGAAATTAATTTCGTCGTAGAGCTTGCATCATTATAAACATTAACGTTGTGGCCTGCATGGCTACTTACTCTTCCAGCGTCGCTTCCAGCAAATCGATTTCACGCAAGAGGCGCAAATGGATGGCGTCGTCCAGTTCACCGGAGATGCGGCGGCGGAACAGTTCGTCGCGCTCGGCCGTCAAGGCTTCCAGGCGCAGCGCCCGTTCCGTCCTGGCCAGCTCCTGCATGCGGGCCGCTTCGTCATTGCTGCTTTCGCCATACGCGAGGCGGCGCCGGTAGGCTTCGATCAATCGATTCGCCGCTTCCGTGACGACTTGCTGCTTGCCTTCCGTACTGATACCCGCACAGACTTTTTCCAGCCGCACGATGGCCGCTTCGGCGGCGGCCGAGCGCGCATTGCGTTCCTCGCTGGAACGGCGGGCCGGTGGCGCGAACACCAGGCCCTTGGTCAGCAGGGGCAGGGTGATGCTGGCCAGCACCAGCGATAGCAGGATCACGCCCATCGCCAGGAAAATGACCAGGTCGCGCGCAGGGAAGCGCGTGCCATCGGGCAAGAACAGGGGCAGGGTCAAGATGCCGGCCAGGGTCAGCGCGCCGCGCACGCCCGCGAACGAGGCCACCAGCAGCAAACGCAGGCTGGGGCGTACCAGTTGCTTGCCGTCCTTGCCTTGCTGATTGCCGGCCAGCCTGTCTTTCTTGTTTTGCTTGAACAAGGTCAGTTTCATGGAAATGAAGACCCACAGAAAGCGCATGAAGGTCAGTCCCACGGTGATAGCCACCACGTACAAGGGCAGTTTCCAGGCGCTGCCGGCGCCCACTTCGGCCGAGGCCGCCTGCAGATTGCCTATGCTGGCAGGCAATTGGGCGCCCAGCATGACGAAGATGACACCATTCAAGAGCAGTTGCACGGTATCCCAGACTGCCTTGCGCTGGGTGCGCGTGGCAGCCAGTGGCCGGCCTATCAGATCGGCATAATGCATGGAAACGCCTGCCGTGGCGGCCGCCAGGATGCCCGAGCCATGGATTTGCTCGGCGCCCAGGTAGGCGGCGAAGGGGATCAAAATACTGATCAGGATTTGCAGGCCGGGCTCTTCGCCGACCTTGCTGACCAGCCATTTGTTGGCCAGGCCCACGCCCCAGGAAATGGCCAGGCCGATGAGGATGCCGCCACCGGCTTCGCGCAAAAAGCTCAGCGAGGCGGCGCCGATGGAAAAGCCGCCCGTCATCATGGCGGCCACGGCAAAGGTAAAGCAGACCAGGCCGGACGCGTCATTGAGCAGGGATTCGCCTTCCAGGATATGCATCAGGCGCGGCGGGATCGGGTTGCCGGCGGCAATCGCCGAGACGGCTACCGGGTCGGTCGGCGAGAGGATGGCGCCCAGCGCGAAGGCCACCGCCAGCGGCACGCTGGGGATCAGCCAGTCGATGAAGAAGCCCATGCCCAGCACGGTAAACAGCACCAGGCCGATGGCCAGCATCAGGATCGAGCGTGCATCGCTGAAAAACGCGCCCTTGGGAATGCGCCAGCCATCGAGGAACAGCAGCGGCGGAATGAACAGCAAAAAGAAAATTTCAGGGTCGAGCGGCAGTTGCATGCCGAACAGGGCCAATCCGGTGCCGCCGGCGATTTGCACCAGCGGCAGCGGCAGCCTGACCCAGCGCGTGCGGGCGACGAAGCCGCACAGAACGACGGTCAGGACCAGGACGAGAATAATGGTAACGGTGTGCATGGGAAAGAGAGGACCCGGCTTGCTAAAAAGATGATTATAAAGCGCCGGACCCGCCAGCCGTGAACGCCTGCCATGCAGGCAGCCTCGGCAGACTTGTCTTTGTGGACATGCAACAAGTCGCAATCGGTTAAGATTGGGGCATGCCACCGCCAGGCCGCGCATGGCGCACAAGCGCGCGCGGCCAGCCTGTTTTGAATGGAATTGTCGTTTGATAAAGAAGATAGTCACCGGCCTGCTGCTGATGCTGGCCTTGCTCCTCGTTGCTGCGGGTCTCGTGGCCGCCTGCTACTGGCGTCCCGCCCTGGCGCCCAGCAAGCCGCCGCCAGCAGACGCTTTCTCAACACAGGTGGTCGAACAGGGGCGGATCTTGGCCGGCATCGGCAATTGCGCCGCCTGCCACACGGCCCAAGGCGGCGCCGATTATGCGGGCGGGCGCGGCATGGCCACGCCGTTCGGCACGATTTACGCCAGCAATCTGACGCCCGATACGCAGACCGGCATAGGCCGCTGGTCGCTGGCCGCGTTCCAGCGCGCCATGCGCGAAGGCGTGCGCCGCGATGGCGAACATTTGTACCCGGTATTTCCCTACACACACTTTACGCTCGTCAACGAAGCCGACCTGACGGCCTTGTACGCCTATTTCATGACGCGCCCGCCCGTGTACGCCGCGCCACACGCGAACAGCTTGCCGTTTCCCTTGAACTTGCGGACCTTGCAGGCAGGCTGGAAATTGTTGTACTTCAAGCCTGCCGCCTTCCAGACGAATCCCGCGCAGGGGCTGGACTGGAACCGGGGCCGCTACCTGGCTGAAGGGCTGGCCCATTGCGCCAGTTGCCACACGCCGCGCAATACGCTGGGCGCCGAGATTGCCAGCTCCGCTTACCTGGGCCGCCCCATGCATCATTGGTATGCACCGGCCTTGAGCAGCGCCAACACGGCGCCGTTGCCATGGACGGCAGACGAGCTGTACGCCTTCTTGCGCACGGGCAGCACGGCCTTGCACGGCGTGGCGGCCGGGCCCATGGCCCAGGTGGTGCAGGGATTGAAAGAAGCACCCGACAGCGACGTGCGCGCACTGTCCGTGTATTTTGCCGACGTGGCCGGTGCGGCCCGGCGCAAGGTCGATGTGGAGGCCGTCGTCAAAGAGGGAATCGCACACTCGCAAAAGGTCAGCCTGGTCGACAATGACCGGGGCGCCAGCCTGTATGTGGCGGCCTGCGCCGCGTGCCACTCGAACAGCGATGGCCGGCCGGTGGTGCTGCGCCCTGAGCTGAGCTTGAACAGCGCCGTCAGCTTGCCCGATCCGGCCAATCTGATCCAGGTGATCTTGCACGGCTCGAGCAAGCCAGGACTCATGCCGGGTTTTGCGCAAGCGTTGTCAGACGCCGACATCGCCCAACTGGCGGCTTATCTGCGCCGCAGCCGCAGCCATCAGCCGGCCTGGCCCGAGCTGGAAGCGGCCGTGGCGCGCACCCGTGCCGCCAAGTCACTCAATGGAAAAGATTAGATGCATCAGATTACCGTCAATGGCCAGCCCCATAGCATCGATACCGATCCGCAAACGCCCTTGCTGTGGGTGTTGCGCGATATCGTCAAGTTGACCGGCACCAAGTTTGGCTGCGGCATCGGCCTGTGCGGCGCCTGCACCGTGCACGTGGATGGGCGCGCCGTGCGCTCGTGCATCATGCCGATTGCTTCTGTCGAAGCGTGCGCCATCACCACCATCGAAGGCTTGTCGGCAGATGGAAAACATCCTTTGCAGCAAGCGTGGATCGCCGCGCAAGCGCCCCAGTGCGGTTATTGCCAGTCGGGCCAGATCATGCAGGCAGCCACCTTGCTGCGCGATTATCCGCAACCCACCGATGCCAATATCGACGCCGTGATGAGTGGCAACCTGTGCCGCTGCATGGCCTATGTGCGCATCCGCAAGGCGATCAAGCTGGCCGCCGCCGACATGCAGGAGGCGCCGCCCCATGCATGATTCCTCGCCTGTCTCGCCGGACCGGCGCGGTTTCCTGATCGCTGCCGCCGGCACCGGTTTTACGCTGGCCTTTTTGCGTGCCGATCATTCCCTGGCCGATAGCAAGCTGGCGCCGGCCGTAGCAAAGCAAGAGGCTGTGCCTGCGTTCGATCCCGGCATCTGGTTCAATATTGAGCACGACGGCATCGTCACCGTCAATATTGCCAGGGCAGAAGTGGGCCAGCATATCGGCACGGCGCTGGCGCGCATCATCGCCGAGGAGCTGGACGCCGATTGGGACAAAGTGCGCCTGCATTATGTCGCTAGCGATCCGCAGTGGGGGCAGATGGTGACGGCCGGCAGCCGTTCCGTGTGGCAAGATTTCGATCCGCTCAGCCGCGCTGGCGCGGCTGGCCGCATTGCCCTGATCGAGGAGGGCGCCAAGCTTTTGCGTGTACCCGTCGCGGCATGCACCGCAAAAAAGGGCGTGGTGCATGGACATGGCCGCTCTGTTTCTTTTGGCGAAATCGTGCGCCGTGGCAAGCTGGCCCGCCACTACACGCCCGCGCAATTACAGGCAATCACTCTGAAAACGCCGCCGCAGCGTACTTTGATCGGCCAGGGCGTGCAGGCGCTCGACATCCCCGCGAAAACGGATGGCTCGGCCATCTACGGCATCGATGTGCAAGTCGAGGGCATGGTGTATGCGCGGCCAAAGATGCCCCCCACGCGCCACGGCGCCAGGGTGGTGTCCATCGACGACACGGCGGCCCGTAACATCACCGGTTATCTGGGGGCGGCAGCCTTGAACGACCCCAGCAACACCGTACCCGGCTGGGTCATGGTGTATGCCGATTCCTATGCGGCGGCCAGCCGCGCGGCCGAACTGGTGCAAGTGAAATGGCGCACGGGTGCGGCCGCGCATGTGTCGGAGCAGGACATCCTTGCCTATGCTAGCAAGCAACTCCACGATGCCAGCCTGGGCGCGCGCGTAGTCGATGACGATGGCCTGGAGCAAGCATTCAAGGGCGCGGCACTGACGCTGGAGCGCCATTACACCACCAGCACCGTGCTGCATTTTGAGCTCGAACCGCTCAATGCGCTGGTGCAGCACATCGATGGCGTGTGGCATGTGCATGCCGGCAACCAGGCGCCATCGCTGATCTTGCCGGTGCTGGCGCAAGCCTTGAAAGTACCAGAAAGCCAGATCATTCTGCACGCCTATCTGCTGGGTGGCAATCTGGGGCGCCGCCTGAATGGCGATTATTGCGTGCCGGCCGCGCTGGCGGCGCAGGCGCTGGGCCGGCCCGTCAAGATGATTTGCACGCGTGCCGACGATAGCCATTTTGACTCGCCCCGTTCGCCTTCGCTGCAGCATCTGCGTTTGGCTTTCGATGGCGCGGGCAAGGTGACGGCCATGCAGCACGAGGCCAGCGCCGGCTGGCCCGCGCAGGCCATGCATCCTGCCTGGCTGGCCAAGGACAGGCAAGGCCATCCGTATGACCCGTCCGCCATCGCTGGCGCCGACCACTGGTACACGGTGGGCGCGCAGCGCGTGCGGACCATTTCCAACGACCTGGCCAATAGCAGTTTCCGCCCCGGCTGGCTGCGCGCCACGGGGCCGGGCTGGACCAGCTGGGCGGTGGAAAGTTTCATGGACGAGGCGGCGCAGGCGGCCAAGGCCGATCCGCTCGATTTCCGCTTGTCGCTATTGCAGGGGGCGGGGCGCAATGCGGGGGGCGCCGAGCGCCTGGCCCACGTCTTGCGGCGCGCGGCGGAAAAAGCTGGCTGGGGTGCGGCCATGCCGGCCGACACGGGCCTGGGCATCGCCGCCACGGCTGGCCAGCAGCGCGATATGCCGACCTGGACGGCGTGCGTGGCCAGGCTCAGGGTGGACCGCAAGACGTGCATGGTGCAAGTCGAAAAGCTGACCCTGGTGATAGACGCCGGTGTGATTATTGATCCCGATGGCGCGCTGGCGCAAGCCGAGGGCGGCGCTCTGCTGGGCCTGAGCATGGCGCTCCATGAAGGCACGGCTTTCGTCAACGGCGCAGTGAAGGATAGCAATCTGAATTCTTACTTGCCTTTGCGCATGGCCGACGTGCCGGAACTGGACATCGAATTTGTCAGCAGCAGCTACCCGTCGACGGGCCTGGGCGAACCGCCCGTCACTGTCGTCGCGCCCGCCATCGGCAATGCCATCTTTGCGGCCGTGGCGGCGCGCGTGCGGCATTTGCCGATACGGCCGGAAGCGGTCTTGAAGGCGCTGGACCGGCATGGCGCCGTGTGATCAGCTTGACCACACAGTTGGTTGCATGCCATGCGCGAGCGGGCGCAGGCTGGTACACTCAAGGCTGCCGCCTGGCACAACATTGAGCGTATCAATGCCATGCCCGGTTCGGCCTAACCAGCGCGATTGTGGAGGCAGACATGCAAGAACAATTTGTCAGCATCACGGCGGATGAACTGCAACTGGATGGCGTCCTCGTTTTACCCGAACGAGCGGTCGGCATCGTGCTGTTTGCCCATGGATCCAGCCTGGCTGGCGGCGGCGATTACCTGAACGCCGCTACTCAGGCCACTTCCCAGGACTTCTTGCGCGCCGGCATCGCGACCCTGCGATTCGACCAGGGCGATGTTGCGCCTGCCGGCGGCAGCAACGGCCATGCCTACTTTGTGCATAGCGACATCGTCTTGCTGGCGCGCCAGCTGGAAAAAGCCTTGCGCTGGCTGCAGGTGGACGTTTCCACGCGGCACTTGCCTTGCGGCTTGTATGGCGATGGCGTCAGCGCGGCCGTGGTGATGCAACTGGCGGCATGGAGCGGCAACCAGGTCGCTGCGCTGGCCGTTTGCGATGGGCAGATGGGCATGGCGGGCAAGACCACGCTGGAAAATGTGCGCGTGCCCTCGCTGCTGATGGTGGGCGGCCACGACCCGGATGTGCTGGGCCTGAACCGCATGGCCTTTGCCACCTTGCATTGCGATAAACAGCTTGAACAGATCGCCGCACCGGGCGGCCTGGACGCCCGCCACCAGGCCGCCTTGCTGGCCACCGACTGGTACACCCATCATTTCAATGGACATGCCAGTACGGTGCAGTAGTTTTACAAGGGTTAGCGCAGATTGCGGGCATGGAAGCGCACATGCTCTTCCATGAAGCTGGCGATAAAGTAATAGCCATGGTCATAGCCGGCATGGCGGCGCAGTTGCAAGGGCTGGCCGGCGTCTTGGCAGGCCGCTTCGAACACCTCGGGCAATAGTTGTTCAGGCAAGAATTTGTCGGCCAGGCCCTGGTCGATCAATATGCCTTGGGGAAACAACGCTGGCCGGCCTTGCTGGCTGCGTATCAGTGCGCTGGCGTCGTAGCTTGCCCAGCTGCTTGTATCGCCGCCCAGATAACCCGTGAATGCTTTCTTGCCCCATGGGCACAGCGATGGCGCGGCGATCGGTGCGAAGGCCGATACGGAACGGAACAGCTCTGGATTGCGCAGGGCCAGCACCAGCGCGCCATGGCCGCCCATGGAGTGGCCAAAAATACCGGTGCGCTGGGGATCGATGCCCAGTTCCTGCACCAGCAGGGCGCGCAATTCCAGCAGGTAGCTATACATGCGGTAGTGGCTGCTCCATGGCGCTTCGGTAGCATCGACATAAAAGCCGGCGCCCACGCCGAAATCCCAGGACTCGCTTTCGCCCGCGATATTGGCGCCCCGGGGGCTGGTGTCGGGCGCGATCAACATCAAGCCTTCTTCGGCCGCCACGCGCTGGGCGCCGCCCTTGATCATGAACGTTTCTTCGGTGCAGGTCAGGCCGGCCAGGTAAAACAGGGCGGGGTGTTGCTTATCGGCCGAGGCTGCTTGCGCGCCAGCCGGAATAAACACGGAAAAACGCATCGGCAAGCCGATGGCGTGTGCGTCGTGGCGGTAAAAACGTTGTACGCCGCCAAAACAGGCGTGCTCACTCAACAGTTCCAGCATGAATTCTCCTTGTCAATCCCACAGTATAGCCAGAGTGGCATTGCACAGCGTGAGGATGTAATAAATTATGATCGACATTTATATAAAATTCCGTGTATGCTAGATACATGATGATCATCATCAATTATTCAATCACGGGAGATAAATCATGCAATACAGTACATTCGGCCGCCGCACGGGCTTGCGCGTCTCGCAACTGGCTTTGGGCACGGGCAATTTCGGCACGGGCTGGGGGTATGGCTCCGAGCGCGCAGAGGCAAAAGCCGTGTTTGACGGCTATGTGGCGGCAGGCGGTAATTTCATCGACACGGCCGACACCTATCAGGTGGGCCAATCGGAGCAATTGGTCGGCGATTTCATTGCCGCCGAGCGCGATCATTTCGTGCTGGCCAGCAAATACACACTCGGTGGTGCGCCCAATGGCGGCCTGTCGCGCACCGGCAATAGCCGCAAGAATATGATCCAGTCTGTGGAAGCGAGCCTGAAGCGGCTGAAGACGGACCGCATTGACCTGTACTGGGCGCATTTCAGCGATGGCGTCACGCCCATCGATGAAATCGTGCGCGCCTTCGATGACCTGGTGCGTTCCGGCAAGATCCTGTATGCAGGCTTGTCGAACTTTCCCGCCTGGCGCATCGCCCGCGCCGATCTGCTGGCCGAGTTACGTGGCTGGGCGCCATTGATCGCCATCCAGACCGAATACAGCCTGGTCGAGCGCAGCGCCGACCGCGAATTGCTGCCCATGGCCGAGGCGCTGGGCCTGGGCGCGGCATTGTGGTCGCCATTGGGTGGCGGGCTGTTGACCGGCAAGTACCGCGACAGCAAGGAGGGCCGCCTGACGGGCCTGGGCGGCGTGCTGGTGCATACAGAGAAAAGCGCGCGCGAAACGGCCATCCTCGATGCCGTGCTGGCCATCGCCGCTGAGCTGGATGCTGCGCCCGGTGAAATTGCCATCGCCTGGCTGCTGGCCAGGGCGGCGCGCTCATCGACGGCGCTGGTGCCCATCCTCGGTTCGCGCACGCGCAGCCAGCTCGACGCCACCCTGGGTGCCTTGGCGCTGAGCTTGACGCCAGAGCAACTGCAGCGCCTGGACACCGCCAGCGCCATCGCCTTGGGTGCGCCATTCGAGGCGATCGCCAATAGCACGGGCAATATCACGGGCGGGCAGGGCACCTTGTTGCGGGCGCCATTCCTTCCTGTCGCCTAGTTTATCCTCACCACTTGCAGCCGCTGTCGCCGGTAGCGCCCTTGAGCAGGAAAGGGATTTTCGCCAGGCCCTCGAACTTGAGGTTGCCTATTTGTGGCTTGTAATCGTTATCGCATTTGGGGCGGGCGGCGCGGGCGATGGCAGACTGCGCTGGCTCGCCAGTTGCCACAGCACCAGCGCATGCACCAGTACCATCGTCGTGACGGCGAGGGCTGGCCTGCGCGGCAGCGTTGTCATGTGTTCAGCAATGCCACCACGGCAGGCAGGATGACTTGCGCCGGGGCTTCAGTCTTGAACGCCAGCAAATGATCGGCGCGTGTCTTGCCCAGGTTGATGGCGGCCAAGGGCTTGCCCGTTTCTGCCGCCATCCGGCACAGGCGAAAGCTGGAATACACCATTACGGATGAACCGATGACCAGCAGTGCGCTGGCTTCTTCCATCTTGCGCTGTGCTTCGGCTGCACACTCGAGCGTTACGCCATCGCCGAAAAACACCACGTCGGGTTTGAGTACGCCGCCGCATTGCGGGCAGTGCGGAACATGAAAGGAGGCCAGTTGCGAAGGCTCCAGCAGGGCGTCGCCATCGGGCGCTGGCGTGGCGATGGCGCCCGCCATCTGTGGATTGTTTTGCTCCAGCATATCCTGGATGAAGCGGCGCGTATAAGCGGCATGGCAAGCCAGGCAGACCACGCCATGTATGCTGCCGTGCAATTCCGTCACGTCATCGCTGCCCGCTTGCTGGTGCAAGCCATCCACGTTTTGCGTAATCAAGCCACCGACGTGGCCTTGTTGCGCCAGTTGGGCAATGGCCAGGTGGCCCGCATTCGGCGTGGCGCGCGACAGCAATGGCCAGCCGACCATGCTGCGCGCCCAGTAGCGGCGGCGCACGGCTTCCTGGCGGCGAAATTCGGGTCCCTGGACGGGGGCATTTCCTCGCCGCACGCCATCCGCGTCGCGATAATCGGGTATGCCGGACGCCGTGCTGATGCCGGCCCCCGTCAGCAGCAGCACGTCCGGATGGCGTAGCAGGAATTGCGCCAGCTGTTCGACCGCCCGTCGTTCCTTGTCGGGTTGTAGGCTGGAAAAGGAAAAAATTTGCATGATGCGCCATACTAACCGAAGCATGGCGCTGGCGTTTGCTGGGGTTGCCTGCGGCTTTATTCCAGTTTCATGCCAAAGCGCTGCAAGCGCGGCTGCCAGTGATCCTGGATATTGGCCGAGACGAGGATGCGCTCGGCCTTGCCGATCAGCAGTTCGCGGGGCACGAAACCGAAGTAGCGCGAATCGGCGCTGTTGTCGCGGTTATCGCCCAGCATCAGATAATGATCGGCAGGCACGGTGACGGGGCCAAAGCTGCGTAGTGCCGGCAGTTGCGCCAGTACCTGGATGCGATGCGCATGGCCGTCGTTGCCGTTGTTGCCGGTATTGCTTTCACTGATGTGCTGGGCCGTCAATTGGCCTACATGGTCGACGGTTTCCGGCACGCTATCGAGCATGGTGTACTGGGCCGGGCGGCCATTGATGGTCAAATGTTCATCGCGCATTTGCAAGGTATCGCCGGGCAGGGCAATGACGCGCTTGATCAGCCGCGTGCCATCCTTGGGCGAGAAAAAGGTGACGATATCGCCCCGTTCCGGTTCGCCCAGGCGCTGCAGCACGATATTGGTCAGCGGTACTTTCAAGTTGAAAGCGAGGCGGTTGACGAACACCACGTCGCCTTCCAGCAAGTTGGGCCGCATGGAGCCGGAGGGGATGGGATTCCAGTCAGCTACGGCCGTGCGGAATACGCCGAACAGCAGCAAAAACATCAAAAAGCCTTTGTTGGCCCGCATCCATGGTTTCATCGTGTCTCACTCTGGGCCTGTGCCCGTGATCGTTGGGAATGCGCGTCGTGTTACTCGTCTTATTACTCGCGCAATAGCTACGATGCAGGGTGAGACTGAAGACTGTCTTAAATAGGCATCTTAAAGGTAGCACAGGGATGCTGAAGGACAGGCATGTGTTGCATGTCAGCGTCAGCCCCTGCCGCTTTTACTGGCGCCGGCAAGGCGACTGTGTGTCGTCTTTCTTGCGTGTTCCTTTGGATACTTGCTTGCCGCCCAGTTCTTCCCACAGTTCGCCCAGCGCGACCAGCAAACCGCCTGCGACCAGGGGAATGGCGACCAGCCATGGCGTATCGGCGAGCCACGGCCCCAGCAGTATTGCCGAGACGATGGCGACGGTGAGCAAACCCCACCAGAAACGCCGGGGATGCTTGAGGGTGTATAGCTGCTGCAGCTCATTCATATATGTATTCATAAGTCCTCCTTGGTCAACATACGGTACAGCCGGGCGGCAAGGATGCTGCTGGCAGCGATGACGAAGCAGCCATCGAGAAAGAACAGCACCATGCCGATCAGATGCATGCCATGTGACAGGTAAGCAGGCAAGTCGTGCACTTCCACCCATTGCGTCATCCATGCCAGCATGATGGCGGCGGCAAAAATCACCATTGCCAACGCAAGCATCAGCAGCACCTGTTCAAACAGGCGGTTGCGCAGTTTCATGTTGGACTCTGCAAGCTATAAAAGATTCAAAAACTTTGAGAACTCACTAAGCTTGACGTTATCAGTCCAATCTTGTCCTGCCTTGCGCTGGCATAAAGTCGCGCGCCCTGCTGCAAAAAGAGAATTTAAGTCAGGAAATCCTTGGTTTGCCTAGATGTCGAGCTTTTCATTGCGCCGTTCAAAGTACAGCAAGTCCGACCATTCCTGCTGGAAAAGCATGGCTTTTTCTGCCCTGCCATATTGATTGAAACCATTGCGCTGCATGACGGCGATCGAGCCCAGGTTTTGCGGCTGTATCGTCGTTTCCAGTCGCCACAGGTCCAGCTTGCCGAATGCTTCTTCCAGCAGCAATGCCACGATGCGCGTGGCGTAGCCGCGTCCGCCGAATTTTTCACCCACGCGGTAGCCCAGCTGCGCCTTGTTGAAATACGGGCGCGTGACGGCGGTCAGATTGATGCGTCCGACGATCTGCCCGTCCAGCTTGGCCAGGTATTGGTGCGAGATATCTTGCTGGCGTTCGCGCTGGGCCTGTTCGATGACGGCGTCTATGGTCTCCAGGCTGTAATACGAGGGCGCGCGGGCGGCAACCCAGGTTTCAAAATAAGCACGGTTTTCAAGCTCGAAGGCCAGCAATTCGTGTAGGTCGGCGCCGGCGAGCGGGTGCAGTTGGAGGTGGTTGAAATCTGACATGGGTGCTCGTAAAAAAGAGTTGCGCCATTATAATCAGGCAGCGCATTTTGCAGCGCACTGACTCCCTTCATGAAGGAAACCCATGCTGTCCCATGTTTTTATCGGCACCAACGATTTCCCCCGCGCTTATCCGCTTTACACGGCACTGATGCACGAACTGGATCTGACCGAAAAATTTCAGCACCCAGCTCAGTCTGTTGCAGGCTGGATGGCGAAGGATGCGCCGCGGCCACTGTTCGTATTGAGCGCCCCCTATGACGGCTTGCCGGCAGTGCCAGGCAATGGACAAATGATCGCCTTCCTGGCGGGTAGCCGCGCGCAAGTGGACCGATGCCACGCAGCCGTGCTGGCGCAAGGCGCCGTCTGTGAAGGTCCGCCCGGCCTGCGGCCGCATTACCATCCTGATTACTATGGCGCGTATTTCCGCGATCTGGATGGCAACAAACTGTGCGTCTGCTGCCATCGCGCAGAATAGTTCAGCCCTGTCGCCAGACCTGGGATTCGGTCCAACCCAGTTCAAGAAAATCCTGTGCCCGCTCATCGGCTTCGCCGGCACAGAAAAATTCATCGAGCTGCGGCGCTTCCACGCGGGTGCCGGCCAGCATGGCGTGCACTTGCCCACGGTGATGGATCTGGTGCTGGAACAGATGCGCCAGCAGGCGCAGGCGGGTGTCGATCTGCGGCCTGTCGCGCAAAATCGTCACGGGCCGCGCAAGGTCCGCATCGCACAAGCTGCGGCAATGGGCGAGCAGGCGTTCATCGGACGCGCGCTGCGCCGCGTGCAGCGAGGCGCAATCGTCGAACGGTTCATCCTTTTCAAAGAATACATAACAGTCGGGATGTGGCGCCTGGCCGCGCAATTCGCGCTCGAGAGCATCGAGATAAAACCAGTCGCAGGTCAGGATATGGTTCAGGGTGAACTGGATGGTGGGAAAAAAGCTCGTGCGCGTGGCCTGGAATTCGGCCTGGGTCAACAGGCCGCACGCTTTCAGCAAACGGTGGTTGGCCCAGGCATTGTTATAAGCCTGGCTGGCGACATGGCGGGCTAGCGCGTTGTTCATGGATTACCTGGCAAAATACAGCGCATGCAGATGTTCCAGGTTCACTTCGGACGCTGGCTGCGAGAGCGCCACTTTACCACTTTGCAACAGATAAACATGGTCGGCCACGCCCACGGCGCGGGCCGTATTCTGCTCGACCAAAATAATGGTGCGCGTGCCATCCTTCAGCCGTTCCAAAATGGTAAACAGCTCGTTGACCACCAGCGGCGCCAGGCCCAGCGAGGGCTCGTCGATGATCAACAGCGACGGATCGGACATCAAGCCGCGCGCCATCGCCAGCATCTGCGCCTCGCCGCCCGACAGCGAGCCGGCCAGCTGGCGGCGCCGTTCGTGCAGGCGGGGGAACATGGCCCAGGCTTGTTCCAGGCGCGCCTTGCAGTGCGCGCGGTGCGCCAGTCCGAACACGCCCATGATCAGGTTTTCTTCCACGCTCATGTCGCGGAAAACCATGCGCCCTTCGGGGATCATGGTCACGCCGGTGTCGCCCATTTTCCAGGTGGGCGTGCCATTGAGGATTTTGTTATCGAGGATGATCTGTCCCGCGCTGGCCGGCAGCAAGCCCATGATGGCACGCAGCAGGGTGGTCTTGCCGGCGCCGTTCGGACCGATGATGGTGGTCAGCTTGCCCTTTTCAATGTTCAGCGAGACATCCCACAACACATTGATGGCGCCATAACCGGCGCGCAGATTCTCTATCTTAAGCATGGGACGCTCCCGTATAACTTTCAATCACGGCCGGATCGCGGAAAACGGTGTCCGGCGCACCATCGGCGATCAGCTGGCCAAAATTGAGCACGGCCACGCGCTGGCACAGATTGCTGATGGTTTCGATGTCATGCTCGATCATCACGATGCCCACGCCGAACTTCGCATGCAGGTCTTTCAGCATGCCCATGAAGCGGCGCTTGCCATTCGTTTCCAGGCCGGCCAGCACTTCATCGAGCAGCAGCAGTTTGGGATTCGTGGCCAGCGCCTTGGCTACCTCCAGCGCCTTCAATTCCGTCAGCGCCAGTTCGCTGGCCGCATCGCGTTCGGCTTTGTTCGCCAGGCTGGTGAAGTCCAGGATTTCATCGATCTTGCGCATGTCGACCTTGCCGGTGCCGAAGCGCTGCGCCACGATCAGGTTTTCGCGCACCGTCAATTCATGCATAGGCTGCGGAATCTGGAAGCTGCGGCCCAGGCCCAAGCGTGCGCGCTGGTACATGGGCGTGGCCATGATGTCGCGACCTTCGAAACGGATGGCGCCACCGGTGGGACGCACCAGTCCTGAAATCGCGTTGAACAGGGTAGTTTTGCCGGCGCCATTGGCGCCCACCAGGCCGATCACATCGTGGCTGCCCACCTTCAGGGTGACCCTGTCGACGGCCGTCAGGCCCCCGAAGCGCACCGAGACATTATCGAGTTCAAGCATGTTTTTCTCCCTCGGCCTTGGCTTTGCCCTTGAACAGTTTGCGCAGCAGCGGCAGCAAGCCGTTCGGGCTGAAAACGATCATCGCCACCAGCAATACCCCCAGCACCAGCTGGTGGCCGGTGGGGATCAGCGACTTGAAGATCAACTGGTCGACCAGGTAGACCACCACTGCGCCCAGCACGGGGCCGAGGATGGTGCGGTAGCCGCCGAAGATGGCTGCCACGATAGGCAAGGTGACCCACAGGCTGCTGAAGGCATAGTCGGGTTCCAGAAAATTGATGTAGTGCGCATTGAAGGCGCCGAACAGGCCGGCCATGAAAGCCGACACCAGCAGCATCGCGCCTTTCAGCAGCGTGCTGTTGACGCCCACCACGCGCGTCGCGTCTTCGCTGTCGTGCATGGCGCGCAGGGCGATGCCGTAATGGCTGGAACGGATGCGGCTATAGGCAAATGCGCAGGCGACGGTCAGCGTCAGCACCACCAGGTAGGCGCCCGTCTTGCTGGCCAGGTCGAAGCCAAACACGGTGGGCAGGGTGGGGATGTTGTTCACGCCGCCGGCGCCGCCCGTGACGGAACTCCATTCGGTGGCCAGGATGCGGAAGATGTGGGCGTAGGCCAGAATGGCCAGCGCAAAATAGGGCCCGCGCAGGCGCAGCACGGGCAGCATGATGATGGCTGCCAGCGCCGCACCCAAGCCGCCCAGCAGCATTCCGGCAAACACGGGCAGGCCCAGTTTCACGGTGCTCAAGGCCGAGACATAAGCGCCCACGCCAAAGAAGGCCGCATGGCCGAAGCTGACCATGCCACCCAGATTGCCCAGCAAGGCCCACGACAGGGCCACGCCGCCGATGATCAGGGCGGCTACCACCATGCTCATCACATACTGGTTGCTGCCCAGGGCCAGCGGCACCGCGAGGTAGGCCGCCAGCAGCAGAATGACGGAAAATACTGTTGAACGTTTCATCCACGCCTCCGCTGTGCACCGAACAAGCCGTTCGGCATGATGAACAGGACCAGCAGGAACAGCACCATGCCCGACAATTCCTGCAGCGCCGAACTGGCCAGGGTGACGGTCAAGGCTTCGGCCACGCCCAGCAGCACGGCGGCAATCAGCACGCCGGGGATCGAGCCGATGCCGGCCAATACCGTGATGATGAAAGCCTTGACCGTCAGTGCGCCGCCATAGGCTGGCTGGATCACGCCATAGCTGAACAGGGCCACGCCCGCAAACGCGGCCAGGATGCCGGCCACCAAAAAGGAAACCAGCTCCGTGCGGCCCGGGTCGATGCCCATCAGCTTGGCCGCGTCGCGGTTGCTGGACACGGCGCGCACGGCGCGGCCATACCAGCTGGTCGACAGCCAGCGCCAAAGGGCCGCCATCAGCAGCAGGCTGACGCCGAAGAAAATGACTTCGCTGCGCATGCTGAAGAATGGTCCGATCTCGATCCCTTCCTGCAGCCAGCTGGAAGAAGTGGAACGGATATCGGCCTTCCAGATCAGCAGGATGGCGTTGGTAAGGATCACGCCGATGCCGTAGGTGAGTATCAGCGAATTGATTTCGCGGTCTTTCTTGATGCGGCTGACGATGGCGTACACGCCGACCGAGGCCAGGCTGACGATCACCAGCGCGATGGGGATGGCGAACATCGGTCCCAGGCCCAGGCCGGACTCCACGCTGTAGGCGATATAGGCGGCCAGCAGCACCAGTTCGCCGTGCGCCAGGTTGATCACTTTCATGGTGCCGAACACCAGCGCCAGGCCAAGCGCGATCAGGGCGTAGGAACCGCCCTGCAGCAGGCCCGAATACAGGGCTTGCAGGATTAATTCTGTCATGTCTTTATCCCGTCAGGCAGCCCGGCGCGGGCCAGAACTGCCGTTGATCGAAACACGCCCAAGGTGGACGCATGTATGCAGGAAGAGTGGGCGCTTACCAGGGCACTGCTGGGTAGATGAGTTTGCCGGTGGCGTTTTCCTTGGGCCAGACGATCACCACTTTCTTGTCCTGGTGCTGCGCCATGCGGTGCACGAAATTCTGGTTGTCGCCATTGGCGGCGAACTGCACCCGGCCGATCAGGGTGTCGCGGTCGGTCTTGCGCATTTCCTCGGCCACGCCGCCTTTTTTAATCGTGCCCTTGTCGGCCGCGCGCGCGATCGCTTCGAACAGCAGCATCGATTGCACATAGCCGAACTGGCCCAGGTAATCGGGTTCCTTCTTGTACAACTGGCGGTAGGTATCGCTGAAAGCCTTGCCGTCGGCCGTCTTGAATTCGGTAGGGAAGGGCAGCAGCGCCGTGCCGAACACGTTCGGCATCAAATCAGGGAAATCGGCCGCCATCTTGGGCGTGGCCAGCGACCAGACGCCGACCATGGCCTTGACCTTCGGTTTGAGCACGCGGGCGGCGCGGATGATGCCCACATAATCGTTTTCATAACCGACCATGGCGACCACTTCGGATTTGTCCTGCAGCTTGATCTTGTTGATGATGGGCTTGAAGTCCGTGATGGCCGGGTCAAACGAGTGGGTGGTCACTTTCACGCCCTTGGCGGCCAGGGCTTTTTCCACATCCTTGGCCAGGCCGGTGGTGGCGTCCTTGGTGGAGTACACGATGGAGACGGATTTCGCGCCCACATCCTGCAGCAGTCCCAGCATGGCTTTTTCGTAGCCGGCCGTGTTATTGATGCGGAAAAAATTCTTGCGCCCGCTGGCCACCAGGCTGTCGTCCACGCCGCCCGAGGTGATGTAGACCAGGCCCAGTTTATTGGCCGTGTCGGAGGCGGGCGAGATGTTGTTGGAACCGTAGCCGCCCGTGATGGCCACCACGCCCTGGCTGGCCAGTTTTTCAACGGCGGCAATCGCCTTGGCCGGCGCCGATTCGTCGTCGACGGTGACGATCTTGATCTTGTGCTTGCCGTTGGTTTTGTTGAACACCTCGGCGGCAACCATGATCCCCTCCTGCATGCCGGCGCCGACGCGCGCCAGGTTGCCTGTCAAAGGGATTTCGGCGCCGACCAGGAATTCATCGGCGCTGGCATGGGACATCCAGGCGCTGGAAACCAGCGTGGCAAGGGCGATGCGCTTGATGGCGTAATTCAGTGTGTGCTTCATCGTGTCTCCTCCGGTAATATGCGCCGGCGCCAGGATGGGCGCCGGCTTGACAAGCCGCTGCTATTGTCGGCTTTCTTGTTGTTTTACTGCTGCCAGTCTTGCGCCATTTTCCGCAGCTGGCCTTTCAAAATCTTGCCGGTGGCCGCCGCCGGCAGCGCCTCCATGACGACGATGGTCGACGGGCATTTGTAGGGCGACAGCGTGTGCGCCAGGTAGTCTTGCAGGGCCGCCACCGTCGCAGGCTGGCGCGGGTCCAGCTCCACGTAGGCGATGACTTCTTCATTGCCGTCTGCCACGCTGCGCCCGACCACGGCCGATTGCACCACGGACGGGTGGGCGTTCAGCGCCGTTTCCACTTCCAGCGGATAGACATTGAAGCCCGAGCGGATAATCAGCTCCTTGGTGCGCCCGACGATGAACAGCGCGCCGTCCGCATCCTGGCGCGCCATGTCGCCTGTATTCAACCAGCCGCCTGCGCGCATAGTGGCCGCCGTCATGGCCGCTTCGTGGTAATAGCCGGCCATGATGTTCGGTCCGTGTATCCACAGTTCGCCTGGCTCGCCGGGGGCGACATCGTTGCCTGCCACGTCGACCACGCGCACGCTTACGCCCGGTATCGGCGTGCCGACCGAATCGTCGTGACGCGGTGTTTCCAGGCGCGTCTGGCTGATGGTGGGCGCGCTTTCTGTCATGCCATAGCCATTGTGCAGCGCTGTGCCCAGCAGCTTTTCCACGTCGCGTTTGAGCGAGGGCGCCAGTGGCGAGCCGCCCGCGTAGGCGAAGCGCAGCTGCGTCGCCAGCGGTGTGTCCGCGCCGCCCAGGGTTTGCAGCAGCTTGGCATACATGGCGGGTACGCCCTGCACGATGGTCAAGCCATCGTCTTTTAACGCCGCCAGCAGGCCGGCCGTGGTAAAACGCGGCACCAGATACAGGCTGGCGCCCGCATACAGGGTGCCCAGGGTGACCGAGGCGAGGCCGTACACGTGCGAAATGGGCAGCACGCCATAGGCGCGGTCGCTGCGGCTCAAGCCGCGCAAGGTGCTGGACACGGCGGCGATAAACAGCAGGTTGCGATGGGTCAGCATCACGCCTTTCGACTGGCCCGTGGTGCCGGTGGTGTAGATCAGCGCGGCCACTTGTTCATTGCCGGTCACGGTGTTTTCCGCCACCGCTGACATATTGAGTTCTCCCGCCAGCAGCCCACCCATGCCATCGATACTGGCAGGTATTGCGCCGTACCGCGCCGCATGGGCTGCCGCTTCCGGCGAATTGGCGGTCAAGAACAGCACACGCCGTGCACCGGCGTGCTCAAAGATGGTGTCGACTTCGCGCGGCGACAAGCGCGCATTGACGTTGACGATCCAGGCATCGATGCTGGCGCAAGCGAAGATCAGCGCCACTTGCTGGGCGCAGTTTTCACCGACCACCATCAGGCGGTCGCCGGCGCGCACGTCCAGCGCGCGCAGCAATTGCACGGCGCTGTCCACACTTTGCTGCAGCTGGGCGTAAGTCCAGTGACGGCCATCTTCATGCAGGGCGGGTGCATCGGGCGTGCGCGCCGCCCAGTGGGCAGGAATGGCTGACAGGCGCGCCGGCAAGCCGGCCAGCAGGGCAGGGATATCCATCACGGTCTCCATCACTTTTGCGCAGCCTTGATCATATTGCGGGCGATCACGATTTGCTGGATCTGCGTCGTGCCCTCGTAGATGCGGAACAGGCGCACGTCGCGGTAAAAGCGTTCGGCCGCGTATTCACTGATATAACCGGCGCCGCCGTGTATCTGCACCGAGCGGTCGGCGACCCTGCCGCACATCTCGGAGGCGAACAGCTTGCAACACGAGGCTTCGGTCGAAATGTCTTGCTTGTTGTCGCGGCGGCGGGCGGCGTCGAGCACCATGCTGCGCGCCGCGTAAATCTCGGCCTTGCTGTCGGCCAGCATGGCCTGGATCAGCTGGAATTCGGCGATGGGCTGGCCGAACTGCTGGCGCTCCATGGCGTAGGCCAGCGCATCGGCCAGCATGCGTTCGGCCGCGCCCACGCAGACGGCGGCGATGTGCAACCGGCCCTTGTCGAGCACTTTCATGGCGGTTTTAAAACCCACGCCTTCCTTGCCGCCGATCAGATTGGCGGCCGGCACACGGCAGTTTTCAAAGATCACGTCGCAGGTATGCGCGCCTTGCTGGCCCATCTTCTTGTCGATCTTGCCCAGTGTAAGGCCTGGCGTGTCTTTTTCCACGATGAAGGCAGAGATGGCCGAAGCGCCGCGCTTGGCCGGATCGGTGCGGGCCATGACCGTAAAAATGCTCGCTTCCGGCGCATTCGTGATGTAGCGCTTGCTGCCGTTCAGGATATAAAAGTCGCCATCGCGCACGGCCTTGGTGCGCAGCGAGGCGGCATCCGATCCCGACCCCGCTTCCGTCAGGG
The DNA here is from genome assembly GCF_014200675.1 of Janthinobacterium saanense. Lineage (GTDB taxonomy): Bacteria > Pseudomonadota > Gammaproteobacteria > Burkholderiales > Burkholderiaceae_D > Janthinobacterium. The sequence continues at coordinate 215,423 of NZ_JACHCI010000004.1, forward strand.
CGAACGAGCCGATGATCTCGCCGGACGCCAGCTTGGGCAGGTAGTACTGTTTTTGCTCCGGCGTGCCATCGATGACGATGCCTTGCGAACCGATGCCGTTATTCGTGCCGATCAGCGAGCGGAAGGCGGGAGAGGTGCGGGCGATTTCAAAGGCCACGCGCACTTCTTCTTCCATGCTCAGTTCCAGGCCGCCGTATTGTTCCGGGATCGACAGGCCGAACAGGCCCAGTTCGCGCATCTGCGCCACGATGGCGGGCGGGATGGTGTCGGTTTCAGCCACCAGCGCCTCGTTCGGCACCAGTACCTGGCGCACGAAGCGGCTGATGCTGTCGAGCAGGATATTCAGGGTTTCTTGGTCGCGTATCATCGGGGTCCTCGGAGACTTGATAGGGAGGGGCGCGCAGTCTAACCGCGTCCCAGATTGGTTTCAACTGTTTTGACCAGGGCCACCAGGCGCGGTCCCAGATCGTTTTCAAGCTTGTCGCGCGACAGCAGAAAGGCCGGGCCGCCGCAATTGAATGCCATCACCTGTTCGCCGTCAAAGCCCAGCATGGGCACGCCCACCGCGTGCACATCGTTTTGCCACTCGCCGGCCGAGATGCAAAAGCCCCGGTCCTGGTAATCCTTATAGCCCTGTTCGATGCCAGCCTTGATGCGCGGCCAGCGTTCCGTGTCGTGCAGGCGCGCATGGTCCATCAGGTAGTCGCGCTCCGCTTGCGGCAGGACGCACAGCAGGGCCTTGCCCATGGCGGTCGTCATCAGGGGGATGCGCGAACCGACATCGAGGCGCAAGGTGACGTTGGCGCTGCTGCGGCAGGTTTCCACGTACACCATGCTGAGACGGTCGCGCGTGCCCAGCGCCACGGAAGCCTGCGCATGTTCGGCCAGTTCTTCCATCAGCGGGCGCGCCATCTTGCGTACATCGAGATTGGACAGCATGCGGTAGCCGAGGGCCAGCACGCCGGCGCCCAGCTGGTATTTTCCCTGGTGTTCGGAGTAGCTCAGGTAGCCCAGCCTGGTGAGGGTATAACTGAGGCGCGAAATGGTGGGTTTGGGGATGGCCGTGCGCTTGGCGATCTCTGCGTTCGACAGGAAAACTTCGCCGGGGCGGAAGCAGCGCAGCACTTCCAAGCCACGCGCCAGCGCGTTGACGAATTGCCGGTCCTTGCCTTCCTCGTCATCGCTGAAGACAATCAAATCCGGATCTGCTGCTGGCTGCTGATGGCTTGTTTTGGCGTTCATGTGCGTCCCCCTGCAAACCAGTTTGCCTAGCTGAATTCCTCATGTCAACGGTTTTGTGAAACATTCGTTCGCATAGCGAAATGCTGCGGCGCAAGAAAAAAGACCATTAAAACGCTGCTTGAAGATCGCTATCTACCTGCGTATATTGCGAACTTCGCAGGTGGGCCGTGCAGCAAAAGAAAGGATGCACCAATGTTGAAAACTATTCGATCGCTGGCCCTGATGGCCTGTCTGCTGCCAGTCAGCGCGCAGGCGGGGCCGCCGGCGCCCTCGCGCGACAGCATGAGCCACAGCCTGCAGCTGACAGGCTTGGTGAAAACACCGTTGATCCTGACGGTGGCCGAGCTGCGCCAGATGGCGCCTGCCAGCGGCGGCGAACTGGCAGTCACGCGCCAGAACGGCGATCAGGCTGAAACCATCACCAGCTACCAGGGCGTGCGCCTGCGCGATATCCTCGACAAGGCGGTGCTGGACGCGCCCGGCCATAACGATGTGAAAAAGCTGGCCATCATCGCCAGCGCCACCGATGGCTACGCGGTAGTGTTTTCATGGGGCGAGCTGTATAACTCGCCCGCTGGCGACAGCGTGATCGTGTATGTGGAAAAGAATGGCAAGCCGCTAGACGAGCGCGATGGCGAGATCGCGCTGATCTCGGCCAAGGATATCCGCACGGGGCCGCGCCACGTGAAGTGGCTCAACCGCATCGAAGTGCGCAAGCTGGCTGATTAAACGGGCATGTTCATCGCCTCCCCGGCCAAGGCATATAGCCGGCGTGCGGCTGGCGTCACTCCCGGCATATGCATGGCTGCGTGAATCAGGCCATCGAGCCGCTGGCATGCCACTGCCACGCCAGCCTCGCGCAGGCGCTGCGCATAGGCCACGCCTTCGTCGTGCAGCGGATCGTATTCACATACGATGATGGTCGCCGGCGGCAAGCCTTGCAGTGAAGCGGCACGCAGCGGGGCCGCATACGGCTGCTCGCCATCGGCCGGGGTGGCAAGATAGGCCGACCAGCAAAAGCGCATGGCCTCGCGCGTCAGCGAATACCCTTCGGCGTAGCGCTGGTAAGACGGCGTGTCGAAGGAAAAGTCGAGTGCCGGGTACAGCAACAACTGGTGCGCCAGCGCAGGACCACCGAGGTCGCGCGCCATCAGGGCCGCTGCCGCCGCCAGATTGCCTCCCGCGCTATCGCCGCCCACCGCCAGCCGGCCTGCATCGATACCCAGCGCCGCTGCCTGTTCGGCCACCCAGCACAGGGCGCGGTACACGTCGTTCAAAGGCGCCGGGAATGGGTGCTCGGGCGCCAGCCGGTAATCGACGGAAAAGATGACGTTGCCGGTGGCGTTGGCGAGCGCGCGGCAAGGGTTGTCATATACGTCCAGGCTACCCAGGCACCATCCACCGCCGTGGGCAAAGACGATGGCGGGCAGCGCGGTTGCGGTTTGCGCAGCGGCAGGCACATAAGCGCGCACGGTCAACGCAGGTTCACCTGGCACGATGTAATCCCTGATCGACGCCACGTCTTCCAGAGGGCCGTGCATTTGGCGCAAGCTAGCGTCCGTGGCCGTCCGCAGCGCTGCCAGCGAGGCGGGCTGCGGTGCCTCTTGCGCCTGGCGCAGATGCGCGGCGATCAGTGGATCGAGGCTCATGCTGCCACTCCCGCCAGGAAGGGCAGCAGGTGGGCGATGAAGGCTTCAGGCTGCTCTTCCATGATGAAGTGGCCGCACTCGGTGACGATGGCGCCCTGCAAAATGCTGGCCTTGCCCTGCATGGTCAGCAGCGGAGCGTCATTGGTTGCATGATCGGCGCCGATGGCCAGCACCGGCATGGCCAGGCTGCGTTTTGCCCGTTCCAGGTTTTGCCGTATGGTTTCGGGTATCGCGCGGTAATAGGCGAAGCCGGCGCGTAGTGCACCTGGCGTGGCGTAAGCCTCGGCATACACGTCCACGGCGACTTTGTCGCGGCGGTAGGACCAGCGGTCAAAGATAAAGCGGATGTATTCGCGTTCCTTGCCGGCCGTGAGCATCTCGGGTAAATCAGGCACCTGATTGAACATGAAGTGCCACAAAAAGATATTGTCGGCAGGGGCGACAAAGATGGGCGGTGCCGGCGCCAGGCCGGGAATCACGGCTTCCGTCAGCGCCAGTTTTGTCACGGCTTGCGGAAAATCGCTGGCCAGCGCATAGCCTACCCACATGCCGATATCGTGCCCCACCACGTCGTACTGCGTGTGGCCCAGCGCCAGCATGGCGCGGTGCAGGGTCGCCGCCACGGCGCCCGTGTCGTAGCCGCCGGACGGGCGGTCCGAATAGCCGCTACCGGGCGGGTCGATGGCGATTGCCTGATAGCCCTGGCTGGCCAGGGCGGCCATCACATGGCGCCAGGCATACCAGGTTTGCGGCCAGCCCGGGATCAGCAGCACCGGCTTGCCGCTTCCTGTGATGGCGCAGTGCAGGCGTTGGCCAGCTATGCGCACATACTCGTGGGTGATGTGGTTTTCATGTTGATGCATGGTGCGTCCTTACTTAATTAATTGTGTTAAATGCCGAGCAGGGTGTTGATCTGTTGTGCGCTGACGGGGGCGCCAGCGAAGTCGTCGAAGATTTTTCCCGTCACAGGAATGATGTGGGCGTTGATAAAGGCCACGCCTTCGCGCGCGCCCACCTCCTGGTCCTTCAGGCAGCACTCCCATTCCAGGGTGGCCCAGCCCGCGTAATCGTATTGCGCCATCTTCGAGAAAATCCCCTTGAAATCGACCTGGCCGTCACCAAGCGAACGGAAACGCCCGGCGCGGTTTTCCCACGACTGGTAGCCGCCATAAATGCCTTGCCGTCCGCTAGGATTGAACTCGGCATCCTTCACATGGAACATGCGGATATGGTCTTTATAAATATCGATGAAATCGAGATAGTTCAGCTGCTGCAGCACGAAGTGGCTGGGATCGAACAGCATCTTGCAGCGCGGGTGGCGGCCTACCCGTTCGTAAAACATCTCGAAACTGACGCCGTCATGCAGGTCTTCGCTGGGGTGAATTTCGTAGCACAGATTGACGCCCTGTTCTTCGCACACGTCGAGTATCGGCAGCCAGCGGCGCGCCAGTTCATCGAAAGCCGTCTCGATCAAGCCGGGTGGGCGCTGCGGGAACGGGAATAAATAAGGCCAGGCAAAAGAGCCTGAAAACGTTCCCATGTCCGTCAATCCAAGGCGTTTTGACGCCATTGCCGCCAGCTTGATCTGCTCGATGGCCCAGGCCGTGCGTGCTTCCGGCTGCCCTTGCAGGTCGGGCGGGGCAAAGCTGTCGCACAGAGCGTCATAGGCCGGGTGTACGGCCACCAGCTGGCCGAAGATATGCGTCGTCAATTCGCTGATGACCAGGCCGTGGCGGGCCAGCATGGCGGTCAGTTCGTCGCAATAGGCCTGGCTGTGCGCCGCTTGCGCCACGTCGATCAGGCGCGCATCCCAGGCAGGAATCTGCAGGGCCTTGAAGCCCAGGCCGGAAGCCCATTCCGCAATCGCGGGCAGGCTATTGAAGGGCGCCGTATCGGCGGCGAATTGTGCCAGGTGCAGGCTGGGTCCTTGGATGGTTTTCATATCGGCTCCTATTGTTTGTCGATTGACAAAGAATAGATGAAACTTTCGACGCGGTCAAGGCTGGCATGACAAAAAAAGGCGCGGACGTCCCTTGCGGCCAGGCGTTATACTGGCCGCCAGTTTGCTAGCGGAGGATGACAATGGCAGGAAGACCGAGGGAATTTGACCGCGCGCAGGCGCTGGAAAAAGCGCGCGACTTGTTCTGGACGCGTGGTTATGAGGGGGTATCGATGGCCGATCTGGTCGCGGCGCTGGGTATCGCTTCAGCGCGCATCTATGCGGCGTTCGGCTCGAAGGAGCAGTTATTCCGCGAAGCTGTGGAATTGTACAAATCAGGCGAGGGCGCTTTTGCCGTGCACGCGCTGGCCGCCAGGCTGAACGTACGCGATGCGCTAGTGCGCATGCTGGAAGAAGCCGTGCTGCTGTACACGCGCAGCGGCCAGCCGCAAGGCTGCATGGTGGTCACGGCGGCGACCAACACCAGTGCGGAAAACGCCGGTATTGCCGACTGGCTGGCGCAGCATCGTCGCGCACGCACGCAAAGTCTTGTCGAACGTCTGCGCGATGCGCAAGGCAAGGGCGAGTTGCGCGAAGGCGTCGATATGCAGGCGCTGGGCGATTATTATGCGGCGCTGCTGCATGGCTTGTCGGTGCAGGCGCGCGATGGCGTTCCCGCAGCACGCCTGCTGGCGCTAATCGCCCCGGCCATGGCGCCTTTGGATCTGGCGCTTGTTTAATGCTTGTTTAGCTCTTGATGAGACTGCGATATTGATAGCCAGCGCCGCTCAGGATTTGACGTCGATCAGGCTGCCCAGCGCCTGGTCGGCGGTCTTGACGACGTTGGCTGATAAATTGAAACCTGATTTGTAGATCAGGGTATCGGTCAGCTCCGAGGCCAGGCCCACGCCGCTGGGGCGGTTTTCGGCCAGCCTGTTTTCGGTCCTGCCCGCCTGATCATCGGCGGCCAGCTTGCGCCCCTCGACAGAGAGCGTCACGCCCGTACCGGCCGGGCTGTTTTCCTGGAAGTTTGCGCTTTGTGGCTGGAAGCCGGGCGTATTGACATTGGCAATGTTGTTGGCGGATACATCCAGCGCGCGCTGGTTGGCGGTCAGTCCTGCAGTGCCGGTGGTGAGAGCGGAAATGGACATGGCGATTCCTTGAAAGTAGTACTAGTGTACTCCGCTTCGTGGCGGTAGTGGTTGGTGTAGGGCAACATCAACGGTCAAAGGGCGCGAGCATATCGCTTGCTCAAAAAAAATTGTTTTCAGTAACTTTTTAACATTGAGATAGGTTGTTTTGCTGCCTAGACTGCTTGGGATGTTTTCTGTTTATCCCCTGGAGTCCGCCATTTTTCGCCCCCATCCTTCCTTGCTGGCGCTGCTGTGCCTGTGCTTATGTCTATTTTCCGTGCCGTCGCTGGCGCAGCGCCTGCCTGCGCAATTGCCGCTCGATACGCGGCTCAATGAACAGATCGTCATGGTGCCTGCCGGTCCCGGCGGGCGCGAGATGCTGGAAACGACCATCTTTCGTCCCAGCGGCCCCGGTCCGTTTCCCTTGCTGCTGATGAATCATGGCAAGCAAGAGGGGCCGGCCAGGCAGCAAAAACGCGAACGTTTCATCTATATGGCGACTGAATTCGTGCGGCGCGGTTATGCCGTGATGCTGCCGATGCGCAGCGGCTTTGCCCTGTCCACCGGCGCCTACCGCGATCATGGCTGCGACATGACGGCCAATGGCGTCGCCCAGGCGCGCGACGTGCTCGATGCGCTGGCCTATGCGCGGCGCCAGAGCTGGGTCGACCCGGAACGCATCCTTGTGGCCGGCCAGTCGTATGGCGGGCTGGCGGCGATGGCGCTGGCGACTGCCAACTTGCCCGGCGTGCGCGGCCTGCTCAATTTTGCGGGCGGCCTGCGCGTCGACAAGCCCGTTTGCGACTGGCAGTCGTCGCTGGCCAAGGCGTATGCCACCTTCGGCGCCTACAGCCAGGTACCCAGTCTGTGGCTGTATGGCGCCAACGATTCCTATTTTGGCCCGCAACTGGCGCAGCGCTGGTACCGTTCCTACACGGGATCGGGCGGCAAGGCTGAATTGTTTGCCTATGGTTCCTTCAAGCGCGACGCGCACCTGACCCTGGGCAGCCGCGACGGCGTGGCCATCTGGCTGCCCAGGGTCGAGCGTTTCCTCGATTCCATCGGCATGCCGACCCGGCCCGTCTACAGCGTGATCGATCCACCGCCGCCGCCCGAAACACATTTTGCGCTGCTGGACGATGTGGGCGCCGTGCCTTTCCTGGCCGACCAGGGCCGCGCCGCCTACCGCGCTTTTCTGGGCAAGCAACTGCCGCGCGCATTCGCCGTCTCGGAAACGGGCGCCTGGGGCTGGGCCGAGGAGGGCGAGAGCCCCGATTACCGCGCGCTGGCTTCTTGCCAGCAAAGCAGCAGCAAGCCCTGTCATTTATATCTGGTCGATGACAGCGTGGTATGGCCTCCTCCAGGCAACGCCAGCAGCGCCGCCGGTGGCGCCGAATAGGCGGCTGCGCACGATAGTTGTCGCCGAAATGGGGAGCGGGCGAATATACTAGGGGAAAAGGGAGGCGAGACGCCTCCCATCCGCCCTTATTTCAAGCGAGAATACACCCCTATGGCGTCATCCCCAGAAAACCTCAGCATGGCCGTGTTTTGCGATTTCGAAAACGTCGCGCTCGGCGTACGCGATGCAAACTACGAAAAATTCGATATCAAGCCTATCCTCGAGCGCTTGCTGCTCAAGGGCAGCATCGTGGTCAAGAAGGCTTATTGCGACTGGGACCGCTATAAAAGCTTCAAGTCGACCATGCATGAAGCGAACTTCGAACTGATCGAAATTCCCCACGTACGCCAGTCCGGCAAGAATTCGGCCGACATCCGCCTGGTGGTCGATGCGCTGGACCTGTGCTACACCAAGGCCCACGTCAATACCTTCGTCATCATCAGTGGCGACTCCGACTTTTCGCCGCTGGTCTCCAAGCTGCGTGAAAACGCCAAGCAGGTGATCGGCGTCGGCGTCAAGCAATCGACTTCCGACCTGCTGGTGGCGAACTGCGACGAATTCATTTTCTACGATGACCTGGTGCGCGAAAGCCGCCGCACGGCCGCCAAGCGCGATGCGCGCGAAACGCCGGCCGTCAAGCGCTCGCCGGACGAAGAAGTACGCCGCAAGGAAAAATACGAGTCGCGCAAGACCGAGGCAATCGAGATGGCCGTCGCCACCTTCGATGCGCTGGTGTCCGAACGCGGCGACAGCGGCAAGATCTGGGCTTCGATGCTGAAGGAAGCGATCAAGCGCCGCAAACCCGATTTCAGCGAATCGTATTATGGTTTCCGCACCTTCGGCAATTTGCTGGAAGAAGCGCAAACGCGCGGCTTGCTGGAGTTTGGCCGCGATGAAAAATCGGGCGCTTATGTTTACCGCAGCAGCGGCGCAGCCGCAGTGGCGATTATTGAAGCCAATGCCGAGACCGAGCAGCAAGCCGTGGTAGTAGATGCCGCCACCACGCCGGAAGAGCATCAGCGTGAAGGCGGTCGCCGCGAATCGCGCCGCAATGGCCGTGGTGGACGCAAGCAGAATGAGCACCGCCGCAACGAAGCGCCGCAGCTTGCCGTGCCGGTGAGCGAGGCGGAAGCGCCTGTCGCCGCTGTTGAGCAATATCAGGAAGCGCCGCAGTTGGAGGTGGCGCCTGAGGTGGCGGAAGCGCCTGCCGTGGCGGAAGAAGGCAACGCCAAGCGCGGTTCGCGCCGCAATGGCCGTGGTGGCCGCAAGAATGGCGAGGCTGGCCGTGACGCCAGCCGCGAAGCGCGTGCTGCCGTCGTGGAAGCGGTCGTTGAAGCCGTGGCGTTTGCTCCAGAACCTGTGCCGGTAGTCGACGTGGCTCCCGAGCCGGTCGTTGACACCAAGCCAAAAGCCAAGCCACGCCCACCGGCGCGCAAGGTCGCGGCAGCGAAGAAGCCGGCCAAGAAGGCAGTGGAAGCTGTCGTCGACGCCGCGCCTGTAATCGAAGCGGCGCCAGTGGAAACCGCGCCAGTGGCCGAAGACCAGCCTGCCAAGGCGCCGCGCAAGGCGGCGCCACGCCGTCCTGCGCGCAAGAAAGCTGAAGCAGCGTGAGGCTGGGGTCAGTTCCTACGGAATCGGTATACGTCCCATTGGGACGCATACCCCCGGCGGGTCTGACCCCGGATTTCCGCTAGGCTATACGCATACGTTTTAACCCAGTCTGGCGGTCAACGATGTACTACGGCGAACGGTTCAACAGCATTTCCCATACGGTAGGCGCGGCGCTGGCCGCCATCGGCGGCATTATCCTGATTGTCGCCGCTGCCCGCACGGGCGACCCGTGGAAAATTGTCAGCTGCAGCGTCTATGCGGCCATGCTGCTGACCCTGTACCTCACTTCTACCCTGTACCACAGCGTGCGCGGCAAGGCCAAGGCCGTGCTGCAGCGCCTCGATCACTGTGCCATCTATTTGCTGATAGCGGGCACTTACACGCCGTTCATGCTGGTCACCCTGCGCGGGCCGTGGGGCTGGTCGCTATTCGGCGTGGTGTGGGGCCTGGCGCTGTTCGGTATCGCGCAGGAATATCTGTACGCCAGGGGCGCGCGCATTCTCTCGCTGGTGATTTATGTGGCTATGGGCTGGCTGGTGGTGATCGGCATCAAGCCGCTGCTGGCGGCGCTGGAATGGCATGGTTTCCTGTGGCTGGTGGCCGGTGGCCTGTGCTACACGGGCGGCATCGTTTTTTATGCCACCGACCACAAGCTGCGCCATGGCCACGGCATCTGGCATCTGTTCGTGCTGGCGGGCAGTTGCTGCCATTTTGCCGCCATTTTGTTCTACGTTGCCTGATATTGCTTGCTGGACTCACTGTTGCCATGATTCCACTATAATGGCGAGATATGTGAAATCAAGGCAACAATAAGGCAATCATGGACATCAATTCGGACGACTTGAAAATCTTCGTCACCGTCATCGACAGCGGCACACTGAGCGCGGCCGCCGTGCACCTGGGACAAACCACTTCGGGCGTCAGCCGCGCCCTGTCGCGGCTGGAAGAGAAGCTGGCCACGTCGCTCCTGACGCGTACCACGCGGCGCATGGAACTGACGGAAGAAGGGCAGCTGTTCCTGGACCGGGCCCGCACCATCCTCGATGCGATGGAAGAGGTGGAGGAGTCGATACGCATCCGCCACCAGAAGCCGGCCGGCCGTTTGTGCATCGATGCCGCTTCGCCCTTCATGCTCCATTGCGTGGTGCCTCATGTGGCCGAGTTTCGCGCCATGTATCCGGACATCCGCCTGGAACTGAGCAGCAATGACCAGATCGCCGACCTGCTGGAACACCGCACCGACATCGCCATCCGCATCGGCGCGCTCAGCGATTCGACCCTGCATGCGCGCCCCCTCAGCTCCAGTCCACTGCACGTGCTGGCCACGCCGGCCTACCTGGCACGGCATGGCGAACCGCGCACGCCGGAAGAGCTGGCCGGCCACGCGCTGCTGGGGTTTGCCCAATACGAACTGGGTAATAACTGGCCGCTGCGCCACGCAACGGGCAACAGCCTGCAGATCGTGCCGGCGCTGGCCGCCTCCAGCGGCGAAACCTTGCGCCAGCTGGTGCTGAATGACCAGGGCATCGTCTGCCTGTCCGATTTCATGACCCGAGACGACATCGCCGCCGGCCGGCTGGTGCGCATACTGCAGCCGTTCTACACGGGCTACCGCCAGCAGATCCACGCGGTCTACTACCGCAATACGCAGCTGTCGCAGCGCATCAGCTGTTTTCTGGAGTTCCTGCAGCAGAAGCTGTAAGCAGCCGCAGGGGTTTGCGTGAGAATGCACGTATTTTCCCCTAGATAAGGCCTGTTATCATATTGCAATTTTAATTATTGCAAAACTAATATGAGAATAAGCCTTACCCTGATCACCATGCTGTGCGTGTCCGGCGCTGGCGCCGCCGATCTGCCCTATGCTGGCAAGGCGAATTGCCGCGTGGCTGCACATGCACGGGTCGCCGGCCAGCAAGCCTACTGGAATGGCGCTTGCAAGGATGGGTATGCCAGTGGTTACGGTGCCTTGCAGTGGAGCAAAGATGGCAAGGCAACGGAACGCTATGAAGGCAATTTGAGCAAGGGTGTGCCGGAAGGCGAGGGCATCGCGCAATGGGAGGACGGCAGTCTGTATGAAGGCAGGTATCGCGATGGTGAATTGCATGGCCCGGCCGTGGTAATGTTGAAAGGCGAGGACAAACTGGAAGCCAGCTTCGAGCATGGCAAGCCAGTTGGCAATGTCAAGGTCGCTTATGGCAATGGCGATCGCTACGAGGGCGGCTGGCAGCATGGTCCGGAAGGTAGCGGCACGATGACATTTGCGCTGGGCGGTGCCTATCAGGGAGCATGGCGCGAAGGAAAGCCGGTCGGTGACGGCGAGATATTGTATTCCAACGGGCAGGTGCTGAAGGCGCGCTTTGATGGCAGTTTCCAGTTGAAGGAGCAGGCAGAAAAACCTGCGGCGCCCAAGCTGTACACCATCAAGCGGGATGCGCGGACGGGCTCGAACATTCGTCAGGTCTACAGCTCAGGGCATGCAGTGCCGCCAGAAAAGTCGTATGCCGAGTTGACGCCGGAGCAGCAACTGTTTGTAAAAGGGTTTTATAAAGCCTTGCAGGATGACGACGTGCCACCCTATCCGGAAAAGGGCACGCTGGCGATCTCGCGCGCCATGGGGCGTTTGATCTCATACCAGGGCGCCAGTGGCCCATTGCGCGCCAATGTCCACGTGGATGAGCATGGTGTAGCGCAGAGTGTTACTTTACTGAAAAGTCCGGACAGCGAGTCGGGCAAGCTGGCGGCAGCCATGCTGATGCATGTCAAATATACGCCGGGCCGTTGCGCGGGGCAGCCGTGCGCGATGGCGGTACCGTTCAGCTACACGCTCAGCATCACGCGATAGTGTGGCGTCCCGTCATTGTGTCAGGGAAAACTCGCTTCTCAGCAGCGTCTCCATTTCCTGCGCCGGCAGCGGCTGGCTGAAGTAAAAGCCTTGCACCTCGTCGCAGCCGTGGCGGCGCAGGTAGTCCAGCTGTTCGGCCGTTTCCACGCCCTCGGCCACTACCCGCAATTTCAAATTGTGCGCCAGGGCGATGATGGAGACCACGATGGCCGCATCGTCGGCATCGCGCGCCACGTCGTTGATGAAGCTGCGGTCGATCTTCAGCACGTCGATGGGGAAGGTGCGCAGATAGGCGAAGCTCGAATAGCCGGTGCCGAAATCGTCGATCGACAACTGCACCCCCAGCGCCTTCATGTCGTGCAGCTGGCTGACGGCCAGCGCCACGTCGTGCATGAACAGGCTTTCCGTCAATTCCAGTTCCAGGCACGCTGGCGGCAACTGCGTATCCGCCAGCACCGTGGCGATCGACGCCACCAGGTTCGGTTCATTGAACTGGCGCGCCGACAGATTCACGGCCAGGCGCAGCGGTCCCAGGCCGGCCGCATGCCAGCTTTGCACTTGCGCGCACGCCTGGCGCATGACCCAGGCGCCAATCGGCACGATCAATCCCGTATCTTCGGCCAGCGCGATGAAGCGGTGCGGCGCCACCATGCCCAGATCGGGATGGCGCCAGCGCAGCAGCGCTTCCACGCCGACGATGCGGCCACTGGCCAGGTCCAGCTGCGGCTGGTAATGCAGCACGAATTGTCCCCGTTCCAGCGCATTGCGCAATGCCGTTTCGATGCGCAGCCTTTCCAGCGTGGCCTGGTTCATGGCCGACGTGTAGAACTTGATGTTGTTGCGTCCCTGCTTCTTGGCGCAGTACATGGCGATGTCGGCCTGTTCGATCAGGTTTTGCGTTTCGCCGTTGAGCGTGACGTCGCCGGGGGCATCGTGTTGCGAGCCGTCGTAGACGGCCACGCCGATGCTGCAGGTGACAAAAAACTCCTTGCCATCGAGCAGAACGGGCTGCGCCACGGCGTCCATCACGCGCTGCACGATGGCGCCGCTGAGCGCCTCGTCGTCGTGTTCCGACAGGATGGCGACGAATTCATCGCCGGACAGGCGGGCCACGGTGTCGCTGTCGCGCAAGCTCGTTTGCAGCCTTGTGGCGATGGTTTTCAACAGCTGGTCGCCGGCCTTGTGGCCCAGGCTGTCGTTGACGAACTTGAATCGGTCCAGGTCGATCAGCAGTACCCACAGCGCGCGCCCCTTGCGGCGCGACAGCGCCATCGCCTGCGTCAGGCGGTCGCGCAGCAGGGCGCGGTTGGGCAGCCCAGTGAGCACATCATGGTGGGCGATATGCTGGATCTGCTGTTCCGCCATTTTGCGCTCGGTGATGTCCGAGCCCGTGCCCCGGTAGCCGCAAAATTCGCCCAGCGCATTGAACAGCGGTTCGCCATTGATGCTGAACCAGCGCAGCTGGCCCGCGCGGTCATGCATGGCGTATTCCAGGTTCGAGAACGGCAGGCGCGCTTCCAGGTTGGCGATATGCTGTTTGCCCCAGCGCGCATTGCGCATCTCGGTATTGTGGTGCCAGCGCGTCATGCCGATGAAGCGTTCCGGCGGCATATTGGATTTGTCGCTGAAACCGCTGGTGATGTGGGTAAAGCAGAGGTTGACGTCCTGCTCCCAGTACCAGTCCGAAGACAGGGCCAGCAGCCGGCGAAAGCGTTTTTCACTTTCCTGCAGCGCCCGTTCCGTGCTCTGGCGCGCACGCACGTCGGCGCTGAGTAGCTCATTGCTGCGTTTGAGGTCGGCCGTGCGCTGTTCGACCAGCTTTTGCACGCGGCGCGAGCGCTGCGTCAGCGACTGCACGAAAGCCGCCGTCAGCACGCTGAACAGCAAGCCCGTGACGAGCGCCAGCAGCGAACCCAGATGGTCTTCCAGGAAGGGGCGCGGATGGGCCACCACGCGCACATGCCAGGGCCGGCCAGCCGACGCGAAGGCGCGGTCATAATTGTCATGGTAGGCAAAGCGCAGCCAGCGCGGCAGCGTTAGCCAGCTTTTCTCCGCGCTGCCGGCGGCCAGCTGGCCATGCTGGAAGATCAATGCCTGCGGGTCTGCACTGGCGCTGGCGTAGACGCTCACTTCCAGTTGCGGGTCGCTCAGCAGATCGGCGCGCGCGAGTATCTTCCAGACCAGTTCCTTGCCGCGGATGACGGCGGCCGTATCGCCGACCAGCGCTGCGCGCCGCTGTTCCAGCGTGTGGCGCGGCATGCCTGGGCGGTACACGGGACGCAGGATGACGAAGCCCTGCTGCGGTCCCTGGGCCAGGGCGAGCAGGCCGGTGGCGGTGGCCTGGCCACTATGCAGCGCTTGTTCCAGGGCGTCCGCCAGCAAGCCGTCCGGACGCACATTCAGGCCGAAGGCGGCAAGATTGCCTTGCAGCGGTTCCAGGTAATCGACCACCAGATAGATGGCGTGCGTCGTGGCTGGCACCACCTGGCCGTCGCGCATTTCCGTCATGGCGTAGCCGGGTACGATGCGCCGCAAATCGGCTTCGAACGCTGCCCGCTGCGACTGCGGCACGTAACGATGGAAATTGAAGGCCTGGATGTAGGGGTGGCGCTGCAGCAGCGGCGCGGTGAAGTCGCCGAACTGCTCGCGCGTGACGGGCATGATGGCGGCAAACAGCTGGTTGGTGGTGGTCAGCACTTCGACCGCATCATCGATGCCGCGTTCAATCACGGCCACGCGTGCGCCGGCCCGCTGTTGCAGGCTCAGGGTCATCTTGTCGTATTCAAGCTGGCTGATGGCGGCGAACAGCACGCCCGTCACGCACAGGCCACAGGCCAGGGTCAGCGCGGCCGCGGTGGAAATGGACAATGGCAGGCGGCCACGCAACATGGGTTTTCCTATCTCACTTCAGGGGCAATATCGTGGGCAGCATCGTGCAGCGGCGCCTGCGGGCGGCGCGAAGGCGGTAGTTTGTCATAAACCTTGGCCTCCATGCAGATTTTGCGCCAAGCATATGCAAATATACAATAAATCATCGCCGACTGCCGCCAGCGTCCAGCTGCCTGACGCAGGCTCGCCGCTGCTTTCTGAGCGATGTTTTGTTGCATTGGGAGAAATCTGATAAGCTCCCGTGAGCATAGCCGATTGATAGTCAATTGACACGTAGTTGCTGCGTATTGGATGCGTACCCGATACGCCTCACTTGATACTCAGTTGATACCCGATTCATCCTCCGCACAGAGGGGTGGCGGGCTGGCCACCTGCTGCAACGCAGTGCCGTAACAGGCGCCATGGAGAAGACATGTTTTTGGATCACCCCATCATTACGGCCACGAATAGTTTTACGGAACCCGACCGCATCGAGCGGCTGACCCGCGTGTATGGTTATGCGGCGGCGCTGGCCGATCAGGCGGGCAATCCGGTGTTTATCGAAAAGGTGGCGCAGATACACGACCACAAGGGCACCTTGATCATTTTCTGGCATGAGGCGCCCGGCGAGCTGGAAAAGCAGTATTTCGTGCAAGCCTGGGCCAGCAAGATAGGCGACGGCAGCACCAATGTCGAACACGAGATCTGATGTCCATGCCTGCGCCTGGACTCGGCTAGCATCCTCCCCATGGATATCCAGACCCTGGTACTGGCCCTGGCGCTCGGCAACCTGAGCCTGTGCGCGGCGCTGTTTTTTTTCGAGTATGAACGCAAGAAGTCGCTCAGCATGTCTACCTGGGCGCTGGCCAAGCAGTGCCAGGCGCTCGCCTGGTGTTTGCTGTATTTCCGTGGCGTGCTGCCCGATTTCCTCTCCATTTTACTGGCTAACAGCTTGCTGTTTGCCGGCATGGCGCTCGATGCGGGCGCCTTGTGGCAAGCCGCCGGACGTAGCCGCTGGCGCCGCATTGTGCTGCCGGCGCTGGCTTTGGCCGTTGCGCTGTTTGCGCTCTGCTATCTGTTCGATGTAGCGCCTGTGCTGCGCAGTGCCGGCGCGGCGCTGATCGTCGCCGGCTTTTTCCTGGCCGGTGTGGCCGCGCTGTGCCTGAAGTGGTCTGAGGCGAGCATGCTGCGCCGCTTTCTGGCCGTCAGCATGGGGCTGTTGTCGTTGCTGATCGCGGCGCGCGGCTTGCTGTCGGTACTGGCGCCTGGCCTTGACGGGCAATGGCTGCAGCTGGCCGGTTTCGGCGCCCTGTATTTAAGCACCCTTTATCTGATGATGCTGACGAACGCGTTTGGCTATTTGCTGCTGTCGCGCGAAAAACTGGGCCTGGCGCTGGCGCGGCTGGAGGTGCTGGATGCGGCTACCGGCGTGCCGAACCGGCGCGGCTTTTACCAGGCGCTGGCGCCGTGGATGGCGCTGGCGCGCCGGCCCGGCCTGCCGACGGCGCTGGTGGTGCTCAAGATCGATCACTTCAAGCGTGTCAATGACAGTTACGGCCATCCGGTCGGCGACGCCGTGCTCAAGACCGTGGTCGATATCTGCCGCCAGCAATTGCGCGACAGCGACTTGATGGGCCGCCTGGGCGGCGCCGAATTCGCCATCCAGCTGCCGCGCACCACCTTGCCCGACGCGCTGATGGTGGCCGAGCGCATCCGCGCCGCCGTGGCCGGCCTGCCCGTCAAGACCGAGCGCGCCGTCTTGAGCCTGACAGCCAGCCTGGGCGTGACGACCGTGCGGGCCGAAGACAGCACGGTCAGCCTGTTCAAGCGCGCCGACGAAGCGCTGCAGGCGGCAAAGCAGGCTGGCCGCAATCGCGTGGCCGAGGCCCGGCCGGCCAGCACACTGGACGTGTGAATCTCCTAACTTTCATTTAAGCTAAGTAAGCTAAGATGCGCTGCAGGCGTTTGCGCCCGCCGCCGCTGCTTGCATGCGTCCTCCGTTCACTCTTGTCAGGCTTACTCATGAAAAGTATCAGATCCCTACCTATATGGCCGCTGGCCGCACCGATTGCCGGCTGGCTGTTTTTGCTGGGAGCCGGTCTCGGCTTCGGCGGCGCCTACCAGATCCTGCTGGTGATCGGCTTGATCGGCAGCGTGCTGGCCGCCGTGTATCACGCAGAAGTGGTGGCTCACCGTATCGGTGAGCCGTACGGCACCCTGGTGCTGGCGCTGGCCGTGACCCTGATCGAGGTGGCGCTGATTGTCTCGCTGATGCTGGCCGGCGGGCCGGAAACGACGGGCCTGGCGCGCGACACCGTGTTTGCCGCCATCATGATTATTTTGAACGGCATCGTCGGCATCTGCCTGCTGCTGGGCGCCGGCCGCCACAAGGAGCAGAGCTTCGGCCTGCTGGGCGTGAGCGCTTCGCTGGCCACGCTGGCGGCAATCGCCATCCTGACCCTGGTGCTGCCGAATTACACCTCGAGCGCGGCCGGCCCATTCTACAATTCCAGCCAGCTGATTTTCATCGCCGTCATTTCACTGGTCTTGTACGGCACTTTCGTGCTGGTGCAAACAGTGCGCCACCGCGATTACTTCCTGCCCAAGGAAGCCGTCGGCGACGAAGAAGTGCACGCCGAACCGCCCACGCCGGCGGTGGCCTGGATCAGCGCCGGCGCCTTGCTGGTATGCCTGGGCGCCGTGGTGCTGCTGGCCAAATCGCTGGCGCCTGCGCTGGAAACGGCGATTGCCAGCATGGGTGCGCCCAAAACTCTGGTCGGCATCGTGATCGCCGCCATCGTGCTGCTGCCTGAAGGCCTGGCCGCGGTGCGCGCGGCGCGCGCAAATCGTCTTCAAACAAGTCTGAACCTGGCGCTCGGCTCGGCCCTGGCCAGTATCGGCCTGACGATTCCTGCCGTGGTAGTGGTGTCATTGGCAACCGGCCTGACGATCACGCTGGGCCTGGACATCAAGTCCACGGTGCTGTTGCTGCTGTCGCTGATGGTGGCCACCCTGTCGCTGGGGACGGGCCGCACCACGGTGATGCAGGGTACGATTCACCTGGTGATTTTTGCCGTCTACCTGTTCACGACCATCGTGCCCTAGTTGTTTGTTGCCGGCCCTTGTTTTTGTCACGCTCCTGTCATGCTGCTGTCATACGATGGGGGTAGTGTGGTAGCATTTTTAAATCGTTTAAATGATTTATATGGTTTGCATGCCGGTCACTGACTCGCATGCTTATCGCAATGGCAATGCACCGACAACACAAGAGGCTAGAATGTATGCAGCGGTGGACCTGGGGTCCAACAGTTTTCGTTTACACATAGGCAAACATGATGGCGAGGCGATACGCGTGCTCAAAAGCGTACGCGATCCGATCCGCCTGGCCGCCGGCCTGGACGCCGACGGCGACCTGACCGAGGCGGCGATGCAGGCAGCGCTGGCCTGTTTGCGGCGTTTTCGCGCCGTGCTGGCCGATTATGAGCTCGACGCCGTGCGCGTGGTGGCCACCTCGGCCATGCGCGTGGCGCACAATGGCGCCGTCTTTTTACCGCTGGCCGAACAGGCCATCGGCTATCCGATTGAAATCATCTCCGGTGAAGAAGAGGCGCGCCTGATCTATATGGGCGTGGCCAATGCGCTGGCGATTCCTGCCGAGCGGCGCCTGGTGATGGACATCGGCGGTGGCTCCACCGAATTGATACTGGGCCGTGGCCAGGATACGGAACGGGTCGAGTCGTTCAGCCTGGGCACCGTCAAGCAAAGCCTGTCTTTCTTTATCGGCGGGCGCATCGACGCGCCGTCGTTCGAAGCGGCGATCCTCTCGGCGCGCAGTCATTTCGAGGATGCCGCGCCACCATATCGCCCGCAGCACTGGAAGACGGCCTACGGCTCGTCGGGCACCATGCGCACGATTGCCGACATCATCGCCCGCAACAAGCTGGGCGATGGATTGCTGACCGGCCCCAGCCTCGACGCGCTGGCGCGCCGCTTCATTGAAATCGGCCACACCAGCAAGATCGACATGCCGGGCCTGCGCCCGGACCGCGCCAGCACCATCGTCGGCGGCCTGGCGATTTTGATCGGCCTGTTCCGCGAACTGGCGATTCCCGTCATGACGCCGATCGAGGCCGGCTTGCGCATGGGCGTGATGTGGGATTTGTACCTGCGTTCGACCAAGCGCGACCGCCGCGAACAGTCGGTGCAGGGCTGCATGGAGAAATTTCATATCGACCAGCGCCGCGCGGGCCGGGTGGCCGAACAGGCGCTGGCCATGTATGCGCAGCTCAAGCCCAGTTCCGATGCGCTGGTCAAATGCCTGCGCTGGGGCAGCCTGCTGCATGAAGTGGGGCTGGCCGTGTCGCAGACGGGTTACCATAAGCATGCGGCGTATATCGTCGAGAATGCGGACTTGCCCGGTTTTACCACGCGTGAGCAAAAAACCATGAGTCGCTTGATCCTGGCGCAGAAGGGCAATCTGCGCAAGATCGGCGAGGTGCTGGCCGACCCTGATTTCGCCAAAGCGGTGCTGGCGCTGCGCCTGTCGATTTTGCTGATGCACGCACGTATTGAGGCCGACTTCAGTGAACTGCGCTTGCGCATGAAGAGCCGCATCGAACTCGATATCAAGCGCAGCTGGGTGGCGCATCACCCGACAGTGTCATTCTGGATCGAGAAAGAGCAGGAATTCTGGGATGAAGTAGGCGTCGATTTCACCATACGCGCCAGTGCGTAAGGTGTAGCGGCTTGTGTAACAATTCATGTTTTGCAAGCAAATTTTCTAGAAACGGTATATATTGTTTATATTCTTTAAATTGGAGAAACCATGACTAAAACTGTGCCAGTGAAAAAAGCCGCTGCCAAGCCTGCATCGAGCCCTACGGCGGCTGCTGCGTCGGCTCCCGTCTCGATCTTCCCAACCAGCGCATCGATCAACGCGGCCAAGCCAGCCGCCGCCAAGCCGGTCGCCAAGGCTGCGGTCAAGCCGGCTGCCAAGGCGCCAGTGAAGGCAGTTGCCAAGGTTGCAGCCAAACCAGCGGCAAAGCCGGTCGCCAAAGTAGCTGCAAAGCCAGCTGCCAAGGTAGTGGCCAAGCCAGCTGCAAAAGCGGCTGCCGCCAAACCGGCTGTCAAGGCAGCGGCCAAACCGGCCGCCAAAGCTGTGGCAAAACCTGTGGCCAAGGCCGTAGCCAAACCTGTCGCCGTCGCCAAGGAAAAAGCCCGCAAGCCGAAACTGGTGCGCGACAGCTTCACCATGCCGGAAGCCGAGTATGAGGTGCTGGGCCAGGTCAAGAAGGCTTGCCTGAAGGCTGGCTTCGAGATCAAGAAAAGCGAGTTGCTGCGCATCGGCGTGGCGCTGATCAGCCAGATCGACCTGGCGACCCTGCAAAATGTGCTGGCCGGTTTGCCACAACTGAAAACGGGCCGTCCGAAGAAGGATTGATGTCCGGGGCAGGGGAGGCTGTGCGTCTCCCCGCCACGTTTTTTCCGATTCTGGTTTACCATGGGGGCTTGTGATAGCTCCCACCGTGCCTGCCATGTCTGAAGAAGCAGAAATTGAACGTGCCGGCTTCGTCGAGCGCGCCATCGTCCGCCATCGCGGCGAGTCGACTGCGCACGCCATCGACCATGTGGCCGAAGAAATCCCCGTCGCCCTGGTATTCAACGGTATTTCCCATGCCGTGATGATGGCCACGCCGCGCGACCTGGAAGCGTTTGCCTATGGTTTCGCGCTGACGGAAGGCATCGTAGCTTCAGCCGCCGCCATTTTCGATTGTGACGTCTTTTTACGCCTTGATTCTGCCGAAGTGGCGATGACCATCGCACAAGAGGATTTCGTGCGCCTGAAAGACCGTCGGCGTGCGCTGACGGGCCGCAGCGGCTGCGGCGTGTGCGGCATCGACAGCCTGGAAATGCTGGACCTGCAGCCTGCGCCCATGCCGCCATCTTCCATACACATCGACCTGCCAGCCGCCCTGGCGCGCGCTTCGAACGGCTTGCGCGAGCACCAGGTGCTGATGCAGGCAACCGGCGGCGTGCACGCCGCCGCATGGTGCGCGCCCGATGGCGCGATTCTGTACGCCTTCGAAGATATCGGCCGCCATAACGGGCTCGATAAACTGATCGGCCACCTGGCACTGAACGGCATCGACATGCGGCGCGGTTTCGTGTTCCTGTCCAGTCGTGGCAGTTACGAGCTGGCGCGCAAGGCCGCCCGCATGCAGATACCCCTGCTGGCAACGATTTCCGCCCCCAGTTCGCTGGCGATCAGCATCGCCACGCAGGCTGGCATGAAGCTGGTGGGCTTTTGCCGCCAGGACGCCTTTGTCGACTACACGCCCGGCATTACGCTTTAAATAACTGTCCGCTCCAGCAGCACCGGCACTGATTTTGAAGTCGGCGTGCCGGCGCCATCGGCCGTGCTGGCCAAGGGCACCAGCGCATTCGTTTCCGGATAATAGGCGCCCAGGCAGCCACGCGGAATGTCGTAGGCGACCAGTAAAAAGTCATCGGCACGCCGTGCCACGCCATCGTCCCAGGCGCCGATCAGGTTGACCTTGGCGCCATCTTCCAGTCCCAGCATGTCGATATCCGCCTGGTTGGCGAACACCACGCGGCGCGTGCCGTACACGCCCCGGTAGCGGTCGTCCATGCCATAGATAGTGGTGTTGTACTGGTCATGCGAGCGGGTGGACATGAGCACCATCAATCGCTTGCCATGCTGCTTTCTGGCGCGGTGCAGCGGCGTGTCCAGGGAAATCGGTGCGACAATGAAGCTGGCCTTGCCGCTGGCGGTTTTCCAGTCGCGCTCACGCGAGGCTACGCGCAAATGAAAGCCGCCCGGCTTGGCCACCCTGGCGTTGTAATCGTAAAAATCGTCAAAGACTTTTTCGATATCGTCGCGGATGCGTGCATAGTCTGCCGCATAGGCAGCCCAGTCGACCAGCTTAGAACCCACCGTGGCGGCCGCCATGCCGGCCACGATGGCGATTTCCGAGCGCAGCTGCGGCGAGGCGGGTGCATTGCGGCCGAACGAGATATGCACCATGCTCATCGAATCTTCCACCGTCACGCCCTGGGGCACGCCTTGCTGCAGATCGATTTCCGTGCGTCCCAGGGTGGGTAGCAGCAGCGCTTCCTTGCCGATCACCAGATGGCTGCGATTGAGTTTGGTGGCGATCTGCACTGTCAGGCCGCATTTGCGTAACGCCACATAGGTGAGTGGTGTATCGGGCGTGGCGGCGGCGAAGTTGCCGCCCAGGGCGATGAACACCTTGACCTCGCCGCGCTGCATGGCCGCTATGGTTGCCACCACGTCGTGGCCGTGCTCGCGCGGCGGCGTGAAGCCATACACCTGGCCCAGGCGGTCGAGAAAGGCGCCGGTCGGCTGCTCTTCGATGCCCATGGTGCGGTCGCCCTGCACATTCGAGTGGCCGCGCACGGGGCACAGGCCGGCGCCCGGCTTGCCTATCTGGCCGCGCAACATCATCAGGTTCGACAGCATGCGGATGGCGGCCACGCTCTGCTTGTGCTGCGTCAAACCCATGCCCCAGGTGGCGATGATGCGCTGGCCGGCGATAAACACATCGCTCAGGGCCTCGACCTGCTCGCGGGCCACGCCCGATTCGGCCACCAGCAGTTGCCAGCTTTCGGCGCGCAGGTCGGCGCAAAAAGCCTCGAAACCGCTGCAATGCTCTTGCACGAAAGCGTGGTCGATGATGCCAGCGGTTTCGTCGTCGCGTTCCAGTACGCGCTTGGCGACCGCCTTGATCAGGGCCAGGTCGCCGCCCAGGGTGGGCTGCACGAACAGGCCGGCGATGCGCGTACTGCCCAATGTCGCCATTTCCAGCGCACTTTGCGGGTCCATGAAGCGTTGTAGTCCCCGTTCGCGCAGCGGATTGACGGACACGATGCTGCCGCCACGGCGTGAACACGCACGCAGTTCGCCCAGCATGCGCGGGTGGTTGGTGGCGGGATTCTGGCCAAAGATGATGATGGTGTCGGCCAGTGCGAAATCGTCCAGCGTGACCGTGCCCTTGCCGATGCCGACGGTGGCCGGCAAGCCGCGGCTGGTCGCTTCGTGGCACATGTTCGAGCAGTCCGGAAAATTGTTGGTGCCGTACAGGCGGGCCATCAGCTGGTACAAAAAAGCCGCCTCATTGCTGGCGCGGCCCGAGGTATAAAAGGCCGCCTGATCAGGGGCGGGCAGGGCGCGCAGATGGCGGCCGACGAGGGCGTAGGCGTCACTCCAACTGATCGGCACATAGCGGTCGCTGGCCGCGTCGTAGACCATCGGTTCGGTCAGGCGCCCATATTGCTCCAGCGTGTAGTCCGATTGCGCCATCAGCTCTGTGACAGTCTGGCTGGCAAACAGTTCGGGGCCGGCGCGGCGGCTGGTCGCTTCGGCGGCCACCGCCTTGGCGCCGTTTTCGCAAAAGGCAAAGGTGGACTGGTGGTTGCTGTCGGGCCAGGCGCAGCCGGGGCAATCGAAACCGTCGGGCTGGTTTTGCGCCAGCAAGGCCTTCAGATTGGCGGGCGCCACCCTTTCCTGGTGCAGCGTAATGGCCACATGTTTCAGGGCGCCCCAGCCCGCGGCTGGCCGGGTGTAGGGCTTGATGTGGCTGCTGTCTTTTTCATCCATGGCGTGCCTGCCTGTCAGGTAAGGGAGGGAGTGTGGTGATTATGCCTGATCAGCTCGCTGCTTTGACATGCGTCATGGAAATGACATTAGACGGTCATTTTCCTGACATATTAGACAAGTACGCTGGAGTGGTCTTGATCACAAAGGATGAAACCATGCAAAACATAATCGCGGCCAACGAAGCCAAGGCCCGGCCGGTTCAACTGGTACTGAGCGTGGCCAGCACGGCCAAGGAGTTGCGCGAAGTGCAGCGTCTGCGTTACAAGGTGTTTATTGAAGGCATGGGCCTGGCGTCGCTGGCCAATGCCGATGGTCTGGACCGCGATGAGTTCGACGCCCATTGCGATCATTTGATCGTGCGCGACGCCGATACCCTGAAAGTGGTGGGCACTTACCGCGTGCTGAGCGCGGCCAGGTCCGCCAAGATAGGCCGCCTGTACTCGGAAAACGAGTTCGACCTGAGCCGCCTCAACAATCTGCGCGGCCGCATGGTCGAAGCGGGGCGCGCCTGCATCCATCCCAAATACCGCGGCGGCAGCGTGATCATGCTGCTGTGGTCGGGCCTGGCCGAATACATGCGCCGTGAACGCTGCGATTATCTGGTCGGCTGCGCCAGCATCAGCCTGGCCGATGGCGGCCACAACGCCGTTGCCGTGTATCAGGCGCTGGCGGAAAAACACCTGGCGCCGTCGGAATACCGCGTCACGCCGCACCTGCCTTTCCCCATCCACCAGGTGGAAGCGGCGCAAAAGCCGCAAGTGCCGCCACTGATCAAGGGTTATCTGCGTTCTGGCGCCTGGATCTGCGGCGAACCGGCCTGGGATCCTGATTTTGAAAGCGCGGACATGTTCATGATGATGCCACTGGCGAATCTGGACGAGCGCTATGCGCGCCATTATGGCGTGACGCCGGGCTGATATCTATCGTAATCGGGCTGCGGCCGTGTGGTTGGCGGCTGCGTCTGGCTGTCTAAAGGAAGTAGAGCGCGAGAGGTGTGCGGGAGAAACGGACAGCATGTTTTGGGCTGGGCTTCTTCGGCAGGGTGTTCGTGCTTTTATGCTGGACGAACTGCGCGAAATGTAGGGCAAAAGTTCATGGCGCCGGGGACCTGGGTGCCTGGCAGGATAGACCTACGGTAAAACGTTTTAATGCACGGGCGAGGCCGATAATTCCTTCAAGTCACGGATGGCGATTTCCGATTTTTCATGCATGCGCAATAAAATTGTCGCACCGACTGATAACTTTCCGTGCCGTATCTTGCTGATGATGGGTGGCTGCACTTCCAGTACACGGCACAGTTCCGCATCATTTTTCAGGTTCAGCTTTTCGATCAGGGTATCGAGCAGCTTGTTGGGCACGAAGGTCGATGGTTCGAGCGCGCGGGCCCGGTTCATCGCTTCTATCAATTCCAGTTTTTTTTGCCGGACGTTCATATACTTCTCCTTTAGCTTGGCAAGGGCCAGGACCATGGCTGGTACTGGCGGGTGTTCGTCACTGCAGCGCGGCTATCTGCGTATGACGTAGTGCAACATTGACGGTACGGATACAACATTGATAAGCAAGCAAGTGATTTAAATAATACTACGATAACAAATACGGTGACACATGGTTATTAAAATTAACTGAATGTCGCGGTGTTTTGCGCGAAATTTGTTGCATTTTGTAAGCCGCTCTTCGTCAGTATCATGGTCCGGTCCGCCATTTCCGCAGCGGCCAGCGAGTGCGTCACCATGATGGCGCAACTGCCGTTGGCCTTGATTTCAGCGCGCAGCAATTGCAGGATGCTGTGCGCCGTGTCCGGATCCAGGTTGCCGGTGGGTTCATCGGCCAGCACCAGGGCCGGCTTGTGCACCAGCGCGCGGGCGATCGCCACGCGCTGCATTTCGCCGCCCGACAATTGCTGCGGAAAATCGCCGCCGCGCCCGCCTAGTCCAACCGCTTCCAGCATGCTGGCGGCGCGCTCCTGCGGCAGGCCGTTGAGCAGCAGCGGCAGGGCCACGTTTTGCAGCAGGGTCAGGTGCGGCAAGACGTGGAAAGCCTGGAAGATAAAGCCCATGCGCGAGCGCCGCAGCCGGGTAGCTGCCGCGTCGTCCAGGCTGGACATGGCAATGCCGTCGACCAGGATGGGCTGGCTTTCGCCCGCATCGGGCGTGTCGAGGCCGGCGATCAGATTGAGCAGGGTCGACTTGCCGACGCCGGAATCGCCCATGATGGCAATGAACTCGCCCGCCTCGAAGCGGCATGAGAGATTGGCCAGCACGGGACGCGCGTTGGCATAAGACTTGGACAGATGGCGCAATTCAAGCATGTCGAGTATGAGTTTCGTAAGGGAAGGCACGCGGGGGAGAGGGGGGCCTGGGAATGCAATGGCGCGCGGATTGTTTGGCCGACAATGTGGAGTATACGACAGGCTTATGCTTTTTGCTTGGCAATACCAATTTAGCGTGCGCGGCCCTGCTGGCATACAATTGCCATCGCCTTTAAGTGAACTGCCGTACAGCTGGGTTTTATAGATTCCGCTATGATAAAAAATCGTTACCGTTTGGTTTTTTCCTGCGTATGCCCGTGCAAGTCCTCACCATGATGCGAATACATGACCATGTCAACTACCCAGCAGCAGTCATCCAGCCCTCACCAGGCCATCCGTTCAAGCGACGTTCCTGCAGTCACTGACAAGGCTGGCGGCAAGACCAGTGCGACTCCCGCCACGATAGCCGAGGTCGCAAAAGGCTTGCTGGCGCCGCAAGCCTGGACCTCGCCCAAATACCTGTACGATGCACTCGGTTCCAAACTCTTTGAAGCCATCTGTGGCCTCGATGAGTACTATCCGACACGCACCGAGGCAGCCATCTTTGCCCGCCACGGTGCCGATATCGCCCATGCGGTAGGGCCGGGCAGCACCCTGATCGACCTGGGCGCGGGCAATTGCGCCAAGGCCGCCAGCCTGTTCCCGCTGCTGCATCCGGCGCAATACGTGGCGGTGGATATTTCCTATGATTTCCTCAGCGAATCTCTGGCCAGCTTGCGCCAGCGTTTCCCGCATATCGAGATGACGGGCCTGGGCCTGGATTTTTCCAGCGGCCTGACCTTGCCGGCCAGCGTGCGCGATGCGCAGCGCCTGTTCTTTTATCCCGGTTCCTCGATCGGCAACTTTGCGCCGGAGCAGGCGATTGCTTTCCTGCGCCGCTTGCGCGCCAATTCAGACAGCGATGGCGGCTTGCTGATCGGCGTGGACCTGATCAAGGACAGTGCCGTGCTCGATGCTGCCTACGACGATGCGCTGGGCGTCACGGCCGCCTTCAATCTGAACCTGCTGCGCCACCTGAATCTGTTGCTGGGCGCCGACTTTGATGTGCGTCAGTGGCGCCATCACGGTTTCTTCAATGCCGACCTGGGCCGGGTAGAAATGCATCTGGAAGCGCGCTGCGAGCAAGTGGTGCACTGGCAGGGTGGCCAGCGGCGCTTTGCCAAAGGCGAACGCATCCACACGGAAGACAGTTATAAATACACGCGGGCCGGTTTCGTGGGCTTGCTGGAACAGGCCGGTTATCGCACGGCCCGCGTCTGGATGGATGAGCGGGAATGGTTTGCCGTCATCCATGCACGCGCGATGCCGGATTGACATGAAAAATTCAACGGGAAAATGATCTTGATCGACCATTTCAAACAAGTACGCCAGCATTCCTTGCGCCTGGCCGAGCCCCTGTCCGACGAGGATTGCGGCGCCCAGTCCATGCCGGACGCCAGCCCCGTGAAGTGGCATCTGGCGCATACCACCTGGTTTTTCGAAACCTTTATCCTGGAAGCGCTGGAGCCTGGCTTTGCGCCATTCCACCCGGCCTTTCGGGTGCTGTTCAATTCCTATTACAACGGCGTGGGCGACAAGCACCCGCGCGCGCAGCGGGGCTTGCTGACCCGTCCCGACATGGCGCAGGTGCGTGCTTACCGCCACGATGTCGATGCGCGCATCGTCCGTCTGCTGGCCAGTGAGCTGCCGCGCAGCGAGCGCGAACGTTTGAGCATGCTGCTGGCGCTGGGCCTGCAGCACGAGCAGCAGCACCAGGAATTGCTGTTGACCGACGTCAAGCATCTGCTGGCGCAAAGTCCCTTGTTTCCGGCCTATCTGGACGCAGCTGCTTCTGTTGATGCCGAGCTCCAGTCTGGCAGCGTCAACGCAGGCTGGGTAGCGTTTGACGGCGGCCTGACGGAAATCGGCCATGTCAGCGATGGCTTTTGCTTCGACAATGAATTACCGCGCCACCGGCAATATGTGGCCCCATTTGAGCTCGCTTCCTGCCTGGTGACGAATGGCGATTATCTGGCCTTCATCGAGGCGGGCGGCTACCGCACGGCCAGTCTGTGGCTGTCCGAGGGCTGGGACTGGGTGCGCAACCAGAAACTCAGCTGTCCGCTGTACTGGCAGCAGGACGACGATGGACGCTGGCTGGAATTCACTTTATATGGCTTGCAAGCACTTGATCTGCGACAACCGGCCACCCATTTGTCGCTGTTCGAAGCGGACGCCTACGCGCACTGGGCGGGCGCGCGCCTGCCGACGGAAGCCGAATGGGAAGTCGCCGCACAAGGCTTGCCCGTGCAGACCGGAAGCTTGCACCCAGCCATGGCAACCCCAGGTAATGGCTTGCAGCAAATGTTTGGACACTGCTGGCAATGGACCAGCAGCAGCTACGCGCCGTATCCCGGCTATCGCCCGGCGGCAGGCGCCCTCGGCGAATACAATGGCAAATTCATGCTGAACCAGTATGTGCTGCGCGGTTCTTCCTGCGCCACGCCGGCTGGCCACGCGCGTGCCAGCTACCGCAATTTCTTTCCTGCCGGTGCACGCTGGCAGTTTGCCGGCATACGACTCGCTCGTTGAGCACACCTTCATAAACCTACTGCGCAGCCCACTCTCGGGTATCCGTTGCTCGCCATACCGAATGTATGGCTCCGCTACTCAACCCGATATTGGGCTTGCTCGCTACGGTTTCTGAAGGCGCGGCGACATTGCCATATAGCCGCAAAGAAAAAGGGCAGCCGTGTGGCTGCCCTTTGATGATTGCGGTACTGCTATTTTCAGGCCGTTACAGCCGCCTTGGCAGCGCTTTCCACTTCCGTCTGCTTGATACGGCGGTTCACGGCCGACAATACGGCCTTGAACGAGGCGGTGACGATATTGCTGTCGATGCCGGCGCCGAACAGGGTAGGGCCGTTGTCCAGGCGCAGTTCCACATAGCAAGCGGCCTGTGCATTGGCGCCCGAGCCGATCGAGTGCTCATGGTAATCCATCAGCTTGATATCGAGGCCCAGCGCATTGACGAAGGCATCGATGGGGCCGTTGCCGCCGCCTTGCAGGGCCAGCGGCGCCTGGCGATGGTGCAGGCTGATATCGATTTGCACCGATTCTTCGTTGTTGCTGTCTTCCACCATGCGGTGCGCAGCGTAGGCGTAAGGCGTGGTTTGCTCCAGGTATTCGCGCTGGAAGATTTCATGGATATCCTGGGCGGCAATTTCGCGGCCCGTGGCGTCGGCTACCGCTTGCACGGCGCGCGAAAACTCGATCTGCAAACGGCGCGGCAAGACCAGGCCATATTCCTGTTCCAGCAAATAAGCCATGCCGCCCTTGCCGGACTGGCTGTTGACGCGGATCACGGCGTCGTAGCTGCGGCCCAGGTCGGCCGGATCGATAGGCAAATAAGGCACTTCCCAGATACTGTCAGGTTGCTGTTTGGCAAAACCTTTTTTGATCGCATCCTGGTGCGAACCGGAAAACGCCGTAAACACCAAGTCGCCCGCATACGGGTGGCGTGGGTGGACGGGCAACTGGTTGCACTCTTCCACGCACTTGCGCACCGTATCGATGTCCGAGAAATCGAGGCCAGGATGCACGCCTTGCGTGTACAGATTCATCGCCAGGGTGACCAGATCGACGTTGCCGGTGCGTTCGCCATTGCCGAACAGGCAGCCTTCCACGCGGTCGGCACCGGCCATCACGGCCAGTTCTGCCGAAGCGACGGCGGTGCCGCGGTCATTATGCGGGTGCACGCTGATGATGATGGAATCGCGGCGCGCCAGCTTGCGCGACATCCATTCGATCTGGTCGGCATACACGTTAGGCGTGCTGCATTCCACGGTCGACGGCAGGTTGATGATCATCTTGTTGGCCGGGGTCGGCTTCCAGATGGCGCTGACTGCGTCGCAGATATGCTTGGAGAAATCGAGTTCGGTGGTCGAGAACGATTCCGGCGTGTATTCAAAACCCCATTCCGTTTCCGGGTGCTGGGCCACCAGTTGTTTGACCAGGGTGGTGCCGGTGGTGGCGATCTGCGTGATTTCTTCGCGCGACATGCCGAACACCACCTTGCGGAATACGGGCGCCACCGAATTGTACAGGTGGACGATGGCGCGCTTGGCGCCAACCACCGATTCCACCGTGCGGCGTATCAGCTCTTCACGCGACTGCGTCAGTACGATGATGGTGACGTCGTCCGGGATGCGGTTCTCATCGACCAGCTTGCGCACGAAATCGAAGTCCGTTTGCGACGCCGATGGGAAACCGACTTCGATTTCCTTCAGGCCGATGGCGATCAGCATTTCGAAAAACCGCAGCTTCTTTTCCGCGCTCATGGGCTCGATCAGGGACTGATTGCCGTCGCGCAAGTCGGTGCTCATCCAGATAGGCGGTTTGCTGATGATCTGGTTAGGCCATTGACGGTCGGTCAATTTGACTGGAGGAAAGGCGCGGTATTTGGAAGCGGGGTTTTTCAACATCATGATCGGGTACTCCTGAAAATAGGGGAAATCAATGGTTGCGGCGCAAGCTTGCCGGGCGGCCACGGGACACTAGGCCAGGCAAGCGATCGCTAGGTTTAGCAGGCAGGCAGCGAAGCCCACATCGGCGTTCGCGTCGGACATTGCAGTTGGTGCGGGGATTGGTGCAAACATCATCAAACCTTCCAGGGTTTTTAAAACACGCCGGCGTGTGGCCAGGCGTAGCAAAGCGGCAAACTTAAGCGCGTGCTAGTAGTAGTCGCGATAGCGACAGCAGGGAAGGAGATGGAAGTTTGAAGGAGGACATGTGTTTAATGTACGGGAGTTTGTGTCGGACTGTCAAGCGTTTCCTGGCGGTATCTTGCTTGGTCTGCCCAGGCTGGTTGCGTTGACAGTCGATGCTCGATGAGAGCGGGTGTTGCTACACATCATGGGTGCTACAGGCTGGCTAAAGTGGATCCCGAAACGGAGACGATGGTTTAAGCTGTGGTCTATGGCAGGCGCTCAGCTCGCGGCGGTCTGCGTAGCGGTATTGTTCTGGCATATAAACGCAGGAGATGGGTGCGGTCATAGTCTGGCAGCCCGCCCATGCGCACGATTTGTTATTTGGAAACTTTTAAGATTGCCTTCAGTCCTGGCCGCTGCGCTTGCGCTACAATCGGCGCTTCCTTGCCACTGCCGATTGCGGCGCCTTTCTTTTCACTATGCACCCTAAACGCCTGACCCTGCTTGCCCTGGCCGCCTTTGCCCTGGCTGGCTGCGAAACTTCCGCGCCGAAACCCGCCCCCGTATTGACGCCGCCTGAGCCGGTGGTAGTGGTCCCACGCAAGATCAAGATCGGCCTGGCGCTCGGTGGTGGTGCGGCGCGTGGTTTTGCGCATATCGGTGTGATCAAGGCGCTCGAATCGCAGGGCATCGATGCCGATATTGTCACGGGCACCAGCGCGGGCAGCGTGGTGGGCGCCTTGTATGCGGCGGGCAATTCCGGTTTCGCCTTGCAAAAGATGGCGTTCGATATGGATGAGGCGGCCATTTCCGACTGGGCTTTGCCGCTGTTCGGCAAGTCCTCGGGCGTGCTGAAAGGCGAGGCGCTGCAAGCCTATGTCAACAAGGCGGTGGGTGGCTTGCCGCTGGAAAAACTCAAGATTCCGTTTGGTGTGGTGGCGACCGACTTGAAAAATGGCCAGCCGATTCTCTTCCAGCGCGGCAATACCGGCATGGCCGTGCGCGCTTCCTCGGCCGTGCCTGGCGTGTTCCAGCCGGTGGTGATCTCGGGCCGCACCTATGTCGATGGCGGCCTGGTGGCGCCGGTGCCCGTGAAAGCTGCGCGCGACATGGGCGCCGACTTTATTATTGCCGTCAATATTTCCTCGCAAACCGATACGCAAAAAGCCATCAGTTCGATGGAGGTGATCATGCAAACCTTCGCCATCATGGGCCAGCGCATCAACCAGTTTGAACTGAAAGATGCGGATGTGGTGATACAGCCCAGCCTGGGCACGATGAAGGGCAATGATTTCAATAGCCGCAACCAGGCCATTCTGGCGGGCGAGCAGGCGACGTTTGCGGTGATGGCGCAGTTAAAACAAAAGCTGAAGGCCAAGCGCGAGCAGTAAATAGTCGCTAGTTGCCGGGCAGTATGAGCAATGCTCCCGTTTCAGCTACAATTTTGCTTCAACATAATAAGGATGTCTCATGCAATCGAAACCGGTTTTGACCCTGGATGACGTAAAGAAAATCGCTGCCGCCGCCGAAGCGGAAGCGCTCAAGCATAACTGGGCGGTGACGATCGCCATCGTCGATGACGGCGGCCACCTGCTGTGGCTGCAGCGCCTGGACGGCGTGGCGCCGATTTCCTCGCATATTGCTCCGGCGAAAGCCAAGACGGCTGCCCTGGGCCGCCGCGAATCGCGCATCTACGAAGAACTGATCAACGGCGGCCGCGTATCCTTCCTGAGCGCGCCGGAAATCGAAGGCATGCTGGAAGGCGGCGTACCCATCATCGTCGAAGGCCATTGCGTGGGCGCGGTTGGTGTGTCGGGCGTGAAATCGACCGAAGATGCACAAATTGCCAAAGCCGGTATTGCTGCAGTAGTGTGAGGAGTTGGTGTAAGTACTAAGCGATATTGATTTGAAAGCCGCTCCGCGCATGCCGGGCGGCTTTTTTTTATGGCGGCAGCAGCGGATGTTGCGTTGCAAAAAAATCGCCGCACCTTTGAATTTTCTTCCTTGTGGAAAAGCTTCCTTTTGGTTATAATTCAAAGGTTTAGCCAATCACACATATACCGTAGCGACTACCCATCCCCTCATTCAAAATGATCGTCAAAAGCCCATGAACACATGCGTTCGGGTTTCCTGGCGGTCGGTCTGACGTGGCGCAGCTACGGTAACTTTATCAGGAGTTGCCCTTGCCGCCATTTTTTTCTGGCCCTGCCGTTCCAGCCATATTAGCGCTTGCTGATGGAACGATTTTCAAAGGTTTTTCGATCGGTGCCGCCGGTCATACCACGGGTGAGGTTGTTTTCAACACCTCCATGACCGGGTATCAGGAAATCCTTACCGACCCTAGTTATTGCCGCCAGATGGTCACCCTGACCTATCCGCATATCGGCAATACGGGTGTCAATCCGGAAGACGTCGAATCTTCCAAAGTACACGCCGCCGGCCTTATCATCCGCGATCTGCCATTGCTGGCATCCAATTTCCGCTCCACCCTTTCCCTGTCCGACTACCTCAAAGCTGAAAATATCGTTGCCATCGCCGGTATCGATACACGCAAGCTCACGCGTATCCTGCGTGAAAAAGGTGCGCAGGGCGGCGCCATCCTGGTCGGCACGCAAGGCAATGAGCCATCTAGCGCGCAAGCGCTGGAACTGGCCCGTTCCTTCCCTGGCCTGGCCGGCATGGACCTGGCCAAGGTGGTGTCGAGCAAGGACGCGTACGAATACCGCGAAACCGAGTGGACTCTCGGTGAAGGCTACGGCCAGCTGGCTGACGCCGACGCGAAATATCACGTGGTGGCCTTCGACTATGGCGTCAAGCGCAATATCTTGCGCATGCTGACGGCGCGCGGCTGCAAAGTCACCGTGCTGCCGGCGCAAGCGACGGCTGCCGATGCGCTGGCCTTGAATCCGGACGGCATCTTCCTGTCGAACGGTCCTGGCGATCCGGAACCATGTGATTACGCCATCGCCGCGACCAAAGAACTGATCGAAAAAGGCATTCCGACTTTCGGTATCTGCCTCGGCCACCAGATCATGGCGCTCGCTTCCGGCGCAAAAACGCTGAAAATGAAGTTTGGCCACCATGGCGCCAACCACCCGGTGCAAGACCTGGAAACGAAACAGGTTTTGATTACCTCGCAAAACCACGGTTTCGCCGTTGATGCAGCCACCTTGCCTGCCAACTGCCGCGTTACCCATGAATCGCTGTTCGACGGTTCCCTGCAGGGCTTTGCCCGCACGGACAAGCCGGCCTTCTGCTTCCAGGGCCACCCTGAAGCATCGCCGGGCCCGATGGATGTTGCTTACCTGTTTGACCGCTTCATCAACCTGATGGCTGCGGAGGAGAAAAAGAAAAATGCCTAAACGTTTAGATATTAAAAGTATTCTGATTATTGGCGCTGGCCCGATCGTGATCGGCCAGGCCTGCGAATTCGATTATTCCGGCGCGCAAGCGTGCAAGGCCCTGCGCGAAGAGGGCTATAAAGTCATCCTGGTCAACAGCAACCCTGCGACCATCATGACCGACCCGGAAATGGCCGACGTCACCTACATCGAACCGATCACCTGGTCGGTAGTCGAGCGCATCATCGCCAAGGAGCGTCCTGACGCGATCCTGCCGACGATGGGCGGCCAGACCGCGCTGAACTGCGCGCTGGACCTGTTCAACCATGGCGTGCTGGCAAAATACAACGTCGAGCTGATCGGCGCATCGCCGGAAGCCATCGACAAGGCCGAAGACCGTTCCAAGTTCAAGGACGCGATGACCAAGATCGGCCTCGGTTCGGCCCGTTCCGGCGTAGCGCACTCGATGGAAGAATCGTGGGCTGTCCAGCGCACGGTAGGTTTCCCGACCATCATCCGCCCATCGTTCACCATGGGCGGCAGCGGCGGCGGTATTGCCTACAACGAAGAAGAATTCGAAACGATATGCAAACGTGGCCTGGAAGCATCGCCGACCAAAGAATTGCTGATCGAAGAATCCTTGCTCGGCTGGAAAGAGTACGAGATGGAAGTGGTGCGCGACAAGGCGGACAACTGCATCATCATCTGCTCGATTGAAAACCTGGACCCGATGGGCGTGCACACGGGCGACTCGATCACGGTTGCGCCAGCGCAAACCCTGACCGACAAGGAATACCAGATCATGCGCAATGCCTCCCTGGCAGTGCTGCGCGAGATCGGTGTCGACACCGGTGGTTCGAACGTGCAATTCTCGATCAACCCGGCTGATGGCCGCATGATCGTGATCGAAATGAATCCGCGCGTCTCGCGTTCGTCGGCGCTGGCATCGAAAGCCACCGGCTTCCCGATCGCCAAGATCGCCGCCAAGCTGGCCGTGGGTTTCACCCTGGACGAGCTGCGCAATGAAATCACGGGCGGCGCCACGCCGGCATCGTTCGAGCCATCGATCGATTACGTCGTCACCAAGATCCCGCGTTTCACGTTCGAGAAATTCCCGACCGCCGACCACCACCTGACGACGCAGATGAAATCGGTTGGTGAAGTGATGGCAATCGGCCGTACTTTCCAGGAATCGTTCCAGAAAGCCTTGCGCGGCCTGGAAGTGGGCGTGGATGGCATGAACGAGAAAACCAAGGACCGCGAAAAGATCGAAGAAGAACTGGGCGAGCCTGGTCCTGAGCGCATCTGGTACGTGGGCGATGCGTTTGCCCAAGGTTTTACTTTGGAAGAAGTGCACAACCTGACCAAGATCGATCCATGGTTCTTGATACAGATCAAGGAAATCGTCGACCTGGAACTGTGGCTCGATACGCAAAAGCTGGAAAACCTGGACAAGAACACCCTGTACAAGTTGAAGCAAAAAGGTTTCTCGGACCGCCGTCTGGGCTTCCTGCTGCAAACCACGGATACCGCCGTGCGCCAGCAACGCCATGCCCTGAACATTCGTCCTGTCTACAAACGCGTCGATACTTGCGCGGCTGAATTCTCGACCGACACGGCATACATGTATTCCACGTATGACGAAGAGTGCGAATCGAATCCGACCGACAAGAAAAAGATCATGGTGCTGGGCGGTGGCCCGAACCGTATCGGCCAGGGTATCGAATTCGACTATTGCTGCGTGCACGCGGCCCTCGCCATGCGCGAAGACGGCTACGAAACCATCATGGTCAATTGCAACCCGGAAACCGTATCGACCGACTACGATACCTCGGACCGTTTGTATTTCGAGTCCTTGACGCTGGAAGACGTGCTGGAAATCGTCGCCATCGAAAAACCGGTGGGCGTGATCGTGCAGTACGGCGGCCAGACCCCATTAAAACTGGCGCTGGACCTGGAAGCGAACGGCGTGCCCATCATCGGCACCTCTCCGGACATGATCGACGCCGCTGAAGACCGCGAGCGTTTCCAGCAAATGCTGCACAAGCTGGCATTGCGCCAGCCACCTAACCGCACCGCGCGCACCGAAGCCGACGCCCTGGCGCTGGCGCAGGAAATCGGCTACCCGCTGGTGGTGCGTCCTTCCTACGTGCTGGGCGGGCGCGCGATGGAAATCGTCCACGAACAGCGCGACCTGGAACGCTATATGCGCGAAGCGGTCAAGGTATCGCACGATTCGCCAGTGCTGCTGGACCGCTTCCTGAACGACGCCATCGAGTGCGACGTCGATTGCATCTCCGACGGCGAAACCACCTTCATCGGTGGCGTGATGGAACATATCGAACAGGCAGGCGTGCACTCGGGCGACTCGGCTTGCTCGCTGCCGCCATACTCGCTGGCCGCTGAAACCATCGAAGAACTGAAGCGCCAGACCGCACTGATGGCCAAGGGCTTGAATGTGGTCGGCCTGATGAACGTGCAGTTCGCGATCCAGAAACAAGACGGCAAAGATGTCGTCTACGTGCTGGAAGTGAACCCGCGCGCTTCGCGTACCGTGCCTTTCGTCTCGAAAGCCACCGGTCTGCAACTGGCGAAGATTGCTGCCCGCTGCATGGTCGGCCAATCGCTGGCGTCGCAAGGCATCACCAGGGAAGTCGTGCCGCCTTACTTTAGCGTCAAGGAAGCCGTGTTCCCGTTCGTCAAGTTCCCTGGCGTGGATACCATCCTGGGCCCTGAAATGAAGTCGACCGGCGAAGTGATGGGCGTGGGCCAGACTTTCGGCGAAGCCTTCGTCAAGTCGCAGCTGGGCGCCGGCGTGAACCTGCCGAAGTCGGGCAAGGTCTTCATCAGCGTGAAAGCGTCGGACAAGCCGCGCGCCGTGCAAGTGGCGCGCGACCTGGTCGAGTCCGGTTTCAGCGTGTGCGCCACCAAGGGCACGGCTGCCGTCATCGCTGCCGCCGGCATTGCCGTCACGCCAGTGAACAAGGTGATCGAAGGCCGTCCGCACGTGGTCGACATGATCAAGAACCACGAAATCGTACTGGTGATCAACACCGTGGAAGAAAAACGCAGCGCCATCGTCGATTCGCGGGCCATCCGCACCTCGGCCCTGGCGTCGCGCGTGACGACCTACACCACCATCGCCGGCGCGGAAGCGGCGGTTGAAGGCATCCGTCACCTCGATGAACTGCGCGTGTACGATTTGCAAGGTTTGCATCGCACACTAGGCTAAGCTGATTGCAGTTGCTGCTGTTAATGCAGTACACTGTAGGAACACGAACCACAGAGTTTCGCGCAAAATAATGCGCGGCCTCTGTGGTTTTCACTTGTTAGATCGGTTGCAGCGATCACCGATCACATTTAGCAGATAGTAGAGATAACATGACCACAGTCCCACTGACCAAATACGGCGCCGAACTCCTGAAAGAAGAGTTGCATCACCTGAAGACCAAGGAACGCCGCATCGTCATCGATGCGATCGCCGAAGCGCGTTCGCACGGCGACCTGTCGGAAAACGCCGAATATGACGCCGCCAAGGAGCGCCAGGCGTTCGTGGAAGGCCGTATCGCCGAGCTGGAAGGCAAACTGGGTGCAGCGCAAATTATCGACCCGACCACGCTGGACGCGGAAGGCCGCGTCGTGTTTGCCGCTACCGTGAACCTGGAAGACCTGGAATCGGGCCAGAAAGTCACTTACCAGATCGTCGGCCTCGATGAAGCGGACTTGAAACTGAACAAGGTTTCCGTAACGTCGCCGATCGCCCGCGCACTGATCGGCAAGTACGCCGGCGACGTGGTGGAAGTGCAGGCGCCGTCCGGCCCGCGCGAATACGAAATCCTGGAAGTACTGTACATCTGATGCTGAGCCGCGTACGTTTCCTCGTCGCCACGCTATGGGCGGGCAGTCTGTGGACGGTCGGCTTTGTGGTCGCACCGACCCTGTTTGCCACCCTGAGCGACCGCATGCTGGCCGGCACGATAGCCGGCAGCCTGTTCCGCGTCGAAGCGTGGCTGTCGATCGCGTGCGCGCTGATATTGCTGGCGCTGCTGCAATGGGGCGCTGCTGGCCTGGAAGCGAAGCGCCGCCGCCTGCTGGGTGCGCTGGTGCTGGCTATGCTGGTGTGTACGCTGGTCAGCTATGTCGGCATCACGCCCTTGATGGCCGAGCTGCGCGCACAAGCGCCGTCCGGTGTCATGGATGAAGCCATGCGTAGCCGTTTTGGCATGTTGCATGGCGTGTCGACCCTGATCTTCGCCGTGCAGAGCCTGCTGGCGGGTATGCTGATCTGGAAACAACAGTAATTGACTGAACAAAAAAAGCGGAGCAGGGATGAATCCTTGCTCCGCTTCTTGTTTCAACAGCCTGGACGCTGTCGCTGTGCAAGCTTATTTGCTGCCCAGTGCGCTTTTCTTGGCACTCTTTTGACGCGGTTTTGCGCGTTTGATGGAGCCGCCTTCGGTGACGCGTTCATTGCCTTTGATCATGACCTTGGTCACGCTCGGGCGCTTGGTGCCGCTGGCGCTGGCTTTGACGATCGTGACTTCGCGCATACCTTTGCCGGAGCTGATCTTTTCCTTAACCACTTCTTTTTTCGGACGGTAAAGTACCAGCAGCTTGCCAATATGTTGTACCGGGGCGGCGCCGAGATTGCCGCAAATCGTATCGTACATTCCAACGCGGGCTTCACGGTCATCGCCGAACACGCGGACTTTAATCAGACCATGTGAATCGAGGCCCAGATCGATCTCTTTGAGGACAGCAGGTGTCAAGCCCGCTTCGCCAATGATGACGATAGGCTTCAGCGCGTGTGCTTCAGCGCGCAGTGCGCTGCGCTCTACGGGTGTAAGTTTTAGCATAATAATTTTTAGTAATTCCCTTAAAAGCAGTATTCTACGCGAATGGCAAAGAAGAAATTAAACAAAAACTGGTTGCACGACCACATAAATGATCCTTATGTGAAGTTGGCACAGAAAGAGGGCTACCGCGCCCGGGCCGCTTACAAGCTCAAAGAAATCGACGAAGACGAGAAACTGATCAAGCCAGGGCAGGTGATTGTCGACCTCGGTTGCACACCTGGCAGCTGGGCCCAGTACACGCGGCGCAAGCTGGCCGGCAAGGACGGCGGTGGCGTCAATGGTACCCTGATCGGGCTGGACATGCTCGAAATGGAGCCGATTGCCGATTTCCACTTCATCCAGGGCGATTTCCGCGAAGCGCGCGTGCTGCGCCAGCTGGAAGTGGTGTTGCAAGGACGCAAAGTGGACCTGGTGCTGTCGGATATGGCGCCCAATCTGTCGGGCATCGCCACGGCGGACGCTGCGCGCATGGAGCATTTGATCGACCTGGCGATGGAATTTTCGCAGTTGCATCTGAAACCATCTGGCGTATTGCTGGTGAAATGT
Organism: Janthinobacterium saanense; assembly: GCF_014200675.1. Taxonomy (GTDB): domain Bacteria; phylum Pseudomonadota; class Gammaproteobacteria; order Burkholderiales; family Burkholderiaceae_D; genus Janthinobacterium. The sequence continues at coordinate 254,483 of NZ_JACHCI010000004.1, forward strand.
TTTAAAGACATGGGTTTCAGCCAGATCGTGGAAAAATTCCGGGCAGAATTCAAGGTCGTGGTGCAGAAAAAGCCCAAGGCCAGCCGCGACAAGTCGTCGGAAATCTTCCTGATGGGGCGCGGGATCAAGAATCCTGTAAAAAATACCATTGAAGAAGATGATTCCACTCTTGATATTTAAGGCAGAATCCGCACATGGGAACGAGAAGTGCCGTAGTGAATAATGGTGCAAGCACCTAAATTGTTTATACTGCATTTGTTGACGTGGGCGCGTTTCGGTTGGTTTCGTTACGCGCGCACGGATCGGCGGGCTTTGGCACGGCCCGCTTATTGCGAGTAAAATCGTGTTTCTGCTATAAGTAAAAGATGCGCACTGCATCCAAGGAGTCTTCGTGAATAACATGTTTTCCAAATCTGCCATCTGGGTAGTCGTCTTGCTGCTGTTGTTCATGCTGTTCAAACAGTTCGACAGCCACGGCAGCTCGGGCGGCAGCAAATCCATCGCTTATTCCGATTTGCTGGATGAAGTCAAAGCCAAGCGTGTCAAGGATGTGGTGATCGAGGGTTCGGCGATTACCGCCAAGATGATGGACGATACCAAGGTCCGCACTACCGCGACCATGCTCGACAAGGGCCTGATCGGCGATCTGCGTGACAATGGCGTGCACTTCGATGTGCGTCCACCAGAGGAAGTAGGTTTCCTGCAACAAATTTTCATGAACTGGTTCCCGATGCTGCTGTTGATCGGCGTCTGGATTTTCTTCATGCGTCAGATGCAGGGCGGCGGCAAGGGCGGGGCATTCTCGTTCGGCAAGTCGAAAGCCCGCATGATGGATGAAGCCAGCAACACAGTGACCTTCGCTGACGTCGCCGGTTGCGACGAGGCGAAAGAAGAAGTCAACGAAGTGGTCGACTTCCTCAAGGATCCGAGCAAATTCCAGAAACTGGGCGGCCGCATTCCACGCGGCGTGCTGATGGTAGGTCCTCCAGGCACGGGTAAAACCCTGCTGGCGCGCGCCATCGCCGGTGAAGCCAAAGTGCCATTCTTCTCGATCTCCGGTTCGGACTTCGTTGAAATGTTCGTCGGCGTGGGTGCGTCCCGCGTGCGCGACATGTTTGAAAACGCCAAGAAACACTCGCCTTGCATCATCTTCATCGATGAGATCGACGCTGTCGGCCGTCATCGTGGCGCCGGCACGGGCGGTGGTAATGATGAGCGCGAACAAACCTTGAACCAGTTGCTGGTCGAGATGGACGGTTTTGAAGCGAACTCCGGCGTGATCGTCGTGGCCGCCACCAACCGCGCCGACGTGCTCGACAAGGCGCTGTTGCGTCCAGGCCGTTTCGACCGCCAGGTATCGGTTGGCTTGCCGGATATCCGCGGCCGCGAACAGATCTTGAACGTGCACATGCGCAAAGTGCCTATCGCCACCGATGTCAAGGCCGATATCCTGGCCCGTGGCACGCCTGGCTTCTCGGGCGCCGACCTGGCCAACCTGGTCAACGAAGCTGCCCTGTTCGCCGCGCGCCGCAGCAAGCGCCTGGTGGAAATGGCGGACTTCGAAGATGCGAAAGACAAGATCTACATGGGTCCTGAACGTAAATCGATGATCATCCGCGAGGAAGAACGTCGCAATACGGCTTACCATGAGTCCGGTCACGCGGTGGTGGCGAAATTGCTGCCGAAAGCTGATCCTGTGCATAAAGTGACGATCATGCCGCGCGGCTGGGCCCTGGGCCTGACCTGGCAGTTGCCGGAACACGATAACTTGTCCGCTTACAAGGACAAGATGCTGGAAGAAATTTCCATCCTGTTCGGTGGCCGTATCGCTGAAGAAATTTTCGTCGGCCAGATGTCCACCGGCGCTTCGAATGACTTCTCGCGCGCCACCAAGCTGGCCCGTTCCATGGTCACGCGCTTCGGCATGTCCGACAGCATGGGCGTGATGGTCTACGAAGACAGCGAAAACGAAGGCTTCTTCGGCGGCGCGACCAAAACGATTTCGGAAGCGACCCAGCAAAAGGTGGACGCTGAAATCCGCAGCATCCTCGACACGCAATATGCGTTGTCGCGCAAGCTGCTGGAAGAAAACCGTGACAAGGTGGAAGTGATGACCCGCGCCTTGCTGGAATGGGAAACCATCGATGCAGAGCAGATCAATGACATCATGGCTGGCCTGGAGCCACGTCCACCTAAAGTCATTCCGCCACGCCGCAATGCGGGCGACAGCGGCACCGGTGGCATTTCGCCGAACGTGACGGCGCCAGCCTGATTCCAGCGCTGCCAGTCTCTGGTTAAAGTAACAAAGGGTAAGGAGTGATCCTTGCCCTTTTTCTTTGCCGCTACAATCTGCATACGCTTTTTTACCGAGTTATTAGATGCACATGCGACATTATTTTCAAGTTGGCCGTTTCGGCTTTCAGCTGCACGGGCAGGGCGCGCAGGCGCTGGTGATGGGCATCCTGAATATCACCCCTGATTCGTTTTCCGATGCGGGCCAGTTTCACAGCCTGGAGTTTGCCCTGTCGCGGGCCGAACAGATGATCGCCGACGGCGTCGACATCATCGATATCGGCGGTGAATCGAGCCGGCCCGGCGCGCCGCCATTGCCCTTGCAAGAGGAATTGCAAAGGGTGATGCCGGTGCTGTATGCCTTGCGCGATTGCGGCAAGCCCTTGTCCGTCGACACATATAAGCCGCAAGTCATGCGCGAAGCCATCCTGGCTGGCGCCGACATGATCAACGATATCAACGCTTTTCGCGCGCCAGGCGCCATCGCTGCCGTGCGCGACAGCGATTGTGCGCTGTGTATCATGCATATGCAGAGCGTGCCTGCCACCATGCAGGACCAGCCCGAATACGAAGACGTGGTGCGCGAAGTCATCGACTTTTTACGCGAGCGCGTGGAGACCATGACGGCGGCCGGCATCGACCGTGAACGCCTGTGTATCGATCCCGGCTTTGGCTTCGGCAAGACGGTGGAACAGAATTACGCCTTGCTGCGCGCCACGCGCCATTTGCGCAGCGAACTGGGCTTGCCTGTATTGGCCGGCCTGTCGCGCAAGTCCATGATAGGTGCCGTCACGGGCCGGCCCGTCGAGCAGCGCCTGGCGGGCAGTCTGGCTGGGGCACTTGTTGCTGTAGCGCAAGGCGCGGAAATTGTACGTGTGCATGATGTTGCGGAGACAGTCGATGCACTGAAGGTCTGGCGCATGGCGCATGCACCGGTCTGAAAATTACTATTAGCTATAAAAAGAAGAGAGTATCTATGAGCCGCAAATATTTTGGTACCGATGGCATCCGTGGCCTGGTGGGCACGGCACCGATCACCCCCGACTTTGTCATGCGCCTCGGCTATGCAGCCGGCAAGGTGTTGGCCAAGTCGCATGGCGCCAAGGTGCGTCCTACCGTGTTGATCGGCAAGGACACGCGCATTTCCGGCTATATGCTGGAAGCGGCGCTGGAGGCGGGATTTTCGGCTGCCGGTGTCGATGTGATGCTGGCCGGCCCCATGCCGACGCCGGCGATTGCCTACCTGACGCGCGCGCTGCGCCTGACGGCTGGCGTGGTGATTTCCGCGTCGCACAATCCTTTCCACGACAATGGCATCAAGTTTTTCTCGGGCCAGGGCACCAAGCTGCCCGACAGCGTGGAGAGCGAGATCGAACTGGCGCTGGACGTAGCCATGGAATGCGTGGCATCGGACAAGCTGGGCCGTGCCAAGCGACTTGATGATGCGCAAGGCCGTTATATCGAGTTTTGCAAAAGCACTTTCCCTAACGAGCTGGACTTGCATGGCTTGAAGATCGTCGTCGATTGCGCGCATGGCGCCGCCTACCATATCGCGCCGCATGTCTTCCACGAACTGGGCGCGGAAGTGATCGCCATCGGCAACAAGCCCGATGGCTTGAACATCAATGCGGGTTTTGGCGCCACGGCGCCCAAGGCCATGGCGGCGGCGGTGGTCGAACATGGCGCCGACCTGGGCATTGCGCTCGATGGTGATGCGGACCGCTTGATCATGTGCGACGCCACCGGCCGTTTGTATAACGGCGACGAGTTGCTGTATCTGATGGTAAAGGACCGCCTGGCCAGCGGCCCCGTGGACGGTGCAGTCGGCACCTTGATGACGAATATGGCGCTGGAAGTGTTGCTCAAGGAAAAAGGCATCGGTTTCGCGCGTGCCAAGGTGGGTGACCGCTACGTGCTGGAAATCATGAAAGAGCGCGGCTGGCTGCTGGGCGGCGAAGGCTCCGGCCACTTGCTGTGCCTGGACAAGCATACGACGGGCGATGGCATCGTCTCGTCGCTGCAAGTGCTGTCGGCGCTCAAGCGCAGCGGCCTGAGCCTGCAGGAATGCCTGGCCGACCTGGTGCTGTTCCCGCAAACCCTGATCAACCTGCGCGTGGCGCCCGGTTTCGACTGGCAGCAAAACGCCGCGATGGTGGCCGAAAAAGCCAGGGTGGAAGAGGAGTTGGGCGATAGCGGCCGCGTGCTGATACGCGCTTCCGGCACCGAGCCGCTGATACGCGTGATGGTGGAAGCGAAGGACAAGGACAAGGCGGAAAGCATGGCCCGTAGAATTGCAGCGCACGTCCCTGTTTAAAGCCGGGGTTTAAGGCAGGAATCGATTTTATTTCCCCTTATTTTGTCTATGGCAATTGACGAAATTGTGGGGAAGCGCTATTATCTTGTCTTCGGAGTGTGGCGCAGCCCGGTAGCGCACCTGGTTTGGGACCAGGGGGTCCAAGGTTCGAATCCTTGTACTCCGACCAAAATATAAGCGGGCTGTCAGAAATGACAGCCCGCTTTTCATTGTGACGCTGTTTGGCAAGGAGCAATTCCGCTGTCATCGAGCATTAGTTACAATGCTGCACCTTTCCGCCCATCGTTCAACGGATAGGACAACGGTCTTCTAAACCGTGAATGGGGGTTCGATTCCCTCTGGGCGGACCAGTATATGCTTCCATATGCCGGTCTCGGACGCCATCTGCAGGCGTTTTCTCTTTCCCGTTTTTCCCCCTTGTTTATGGCTGTGTGTACAGCACGGCAGCGAGCAGATAGACCAGCGGCACCGCACACAAAAGAGTTGCCACCAGCGAATACGTCTTGCGCGTAAATACATGCGCCAGGCGCAGCCGTTCGCGCGTGGGCAAGTCATGGCGGGCTGTGCGGTGTGTGCTTGATTGGGACAAATGTTGATAGTGCATGGAAGGCTCCTCGCGTGGACAATACTGATGCTGTCCAGCATAGCGAGAGAGGCCTAAAAACCGTGTAAATAGCGTGCCCTGGCCTGTAGTGAAGGTGTAAAAGCGCCGGCGCTAGTCGTCCTTGCTGTCCCCATTCTTGTTATTGCCAAACAGGCGATCCTTGGCATTGAGCAGCTTGTGCACCTTGGCGCCCATCTTCATCAGCTGCGCCATCGATTCAGGCGACAGACGCTGCAAATCGTCGAACCAGGTATTGGCCAGGTCGACCAGTTCATACATTTCACGCATGCGCTCCTGCGCATACTGGTCCACGGGTTCCGTGGCCGGCGTCATCAGCGATTCGCGCAGCACCGTGAGGGTGGGCGCCACTTCGCGGCGGCGGCGCTCGGCGGCCACTACGCGGAAGATTTGCCATACATCGCCCAGCGATGAAAAATACTCGCGCCGGTCACCCGGAATGCGCGTCAACCGTATCAATCCCCAGCTCTGCAATTCCTTCAGGCCGATGCTCACGTTCGAGCGCGAAAAACTCAGCTGTTCTGCGATTTCGTCTGCATGCAAAGGTTGCTCAGATACAAACAATAAGGCGTACACTTGCCCAACCGTCCGGTTAAAACCCCAGCGGCTGCCCATCTCGCCGAAGTGGCTGACGAAGGTCAGGATCAGCGGAGTCATGTTGATATGGTGAGTTTTCATAATTAACTGAAATTTTTGCATGCAGTGGAGGCTGGGTCAATTGATATCTGGCACGTTTCGCAGTATTATACAAAATATCGAATTTACAGAGATTTCTGAAAACTCAAGAAGTATCTAATGTCCAAGACGCCACTTTCTTTACCGCAGTTCGACCTTCCCCGTTTTGCCAGCCTGGTGCAGGGCGGCGCCGCCTTGCTGTGGTTGCCGCAGGCGGCCTTGCTGGCCTGGGCCATCGACGCCATGTTGACGGGTTCCCCTTGGCAAGCCGCGCTGGCGCCGGCCGCAGGCGTATTGCTGCTGGGCCTGCTGCGCGCCTGGGCGGAAGCCTGGGGTGCGCGCACCATGTATGCGGCGGCCCGTGTCCACCTGTCCAGCTTGCGTGCGCAAGTGGCGCTTTCCCTGGCGCAGCGTTCGCCGCTGGACCGCCAGCGTGCGCAGTCGGGCCAGGCTGCCAGCGTGATGGCCGAACAGGCCGAAGCCATCGTGCCTTATCTGGTGCGCTACAAACCCACGCGCTGGAAAGTTTTGCTGGTGCCGTTAGTGATACTGGCGGTAGTTCTGTCATTCTCCTGGGTCGCCGCGCTGATTCTGCTGATTGCCGCGCCCTTGATTCCTGTTTTCATGGCCCTGGTCGGCATGGGTGCGCAGGCGGCCAGCCGTGCGCAGATGGTGGAAATGGGCGGCATGAATGCCTTCTTGCTGGACCGCCTGCGTGGCCTGGCCACCTTGCGTGCGCTCGACGCCGTCGACGCCACGGCCAGCCGCCTCGATGAAACGGCGCAATCCTTGCGCCAGCGCACGATGATGGTGCTGCGCATCGCCTTTTTGTCTTCCGCCGTGCTGGAACTGTTTTCCGCGCTGGGCGTAGCCATGGTGGCGGCCTATATCGGTTTTTCACTGCTGGGCACATTCCACTTCGGCAGCTGGGGCCATGTCTTGACCCTGGGCGAGGGCATGTTCATCCTCTTGCTGGCGCCTGCCTTTTTTGAACCGCTGCGTGAACTGGCCGCCGTCTGGCATGACAAGGCGGCCGGCGAGGCGGCCCTGGCCGGTTTGCACGACCTGGCCGCCGAAGGCCTGGCCTTGCCTGGCGGCGCAACTCGTTCTGTTGCACCGGCTGTTTTTTCAGCGCCACCCTCCATCGAGATTCGCCAGCTGCAGTTTGCCCAGTTGGACGAAGCGCCGTTGTTTAGCCAGTTTGACCTGCATGTGCGTGGCGGCGAACACGTGGCCTTGCTGGGCGCCAGCGGCGCTGGCAAGACCAGCTTGCTTTCCTTGCTGGCTGGCTTGCTGCCAGCGAACGGCGGAGAAATCCGCATCGGCGGCGTGCTGATGAGCGATGCCAGCGTGGCGACCTTGCGCCAGCGCATGGCGTGGATGGGCCAGCGTCCGCACGTATTTGCCGCTTCCGTCAGCCAGAACGTGACCCTGGGCCGCGCCGATGCCGACCCGGCAAGCGTGGCTGCCGCGCTGCACCTGGCCGACTTGTCTGCCGTAACCCAGGCACGGCCAGGCGTGATGCTCAGCGATGGCGGCCAGGGACTATCGGGTGGCGAAGCGGTGCGGCTGGCCTTGGCCCGCGTTGCCGTTGCCGTGCAGACGGCGCATGCCGACTTGCTGTTGGTCGATGAGCCGACCGCCCACCTCGACAGCGAAACGGCTAGCCGCGTCACCGACGCCTTGCTGGCCCTGGCCAAGGGCAAGACCATGATTGTTGCCACGCATGATCCCGTATTGGCCAGCCGCTTGCAGCGCAGCATCGCCATCGGCCCGGAGCTGGCAATGCTGGAGGCCTTGCGCGCATGAAATCCTTGTTCTTTCCTCTCAATCCCGTGCTGCGCCAGTTGCTGCTTGCCCAGCCCGGCAAGCTGGTTGCCGGCGCCGTGCTGGCGGCCTTGACGGTGATCGCCGGCATGGCCTTGCTGGGCTTGTCGGGCTGGTTCATCACGGCCACTTCGATTGCCGGCCTGCACACTTCCACCGCCCTGATGTTTGATGTATTCGGTCCTTCGGCCGGCATCCGTTTGCTGGCCATCGGCCGCACCGGCTCGCGCTACGCCGAGCGGCTGGTGACGCACGACGCCACTTTTGCCGCGTTGGCGAATATCCGCGTGGACCTGTTCCGTGGCTGGTCGCTGCCGGAAGCGGGCAATCGTTTGCTGCGCCAGCCTGCCAGGCTGCTGTTTCGCCTGACTGCCGATATCGATGCGCTGGAATCGCTGTATCTGCGCCTGATCGTGCCTGCCTTTACGGCCCTGTGCGCCGCCTTGCTGGCCGGTGTGGCCCTCGGTTTCATGCATGCCGGCATGGGCATCGTGTTTGCCGCCTGGTTGCTGCTGAGCGGCGGTGGCATCAGCGTTCTGCTGATGCGCCGCGCGCAGCGCCACGCCATCGTGCGTTCACGCGCCACCGAGCAATTGCGTTCAGCCACCATCGACCTGGTAGCAGGCCAGACCGACCTGGTGATGGCGGGCCGCATCGATGCTCAACGCGATGTGTTGGCCGGCATCGATGGCGCGCTGGCCCAGGCTGATTTGGAACTGAACCGGCTGGAAACGGGCGCTGGCGCGGCCTACAGCGTGGCCGGCGCGATCACCCTGGCGGCTGTGCTGCTGGCCGTGGCTGCGCTGGTAGACAACCAGGCCATCACGGTGCCGGTGGCGGCGCTGGGCGTGCTCATTGCCCTCACCGCCGTCGAACCGTTTGCCGGCTTGCGCCGTGGCGCGCTGGAAGCAGGGCGCATGTTGCTGGCGATCCGCCGCCTGGGGCCGCGCGTGGCCCCAGCTGGTTCTGCGGCGCCTGATACAGGGGTGACAGAGGACGTGCGCTTCGAGCAAGTGAGCGCCGCCCACGCCGGCAGTGATATTGCCATCGTGCATGGCGTGTCGCTGACGGTAGCCGCTGGCGAGCGGGTGGCCTTGATCGGCCCCAGCGGCGCAGGTAAATCCACCTTGCTGGCGGTGGCGGCGCGTGAAATCGCTGCGCTGGCCGGTAGTTACACTGGGCCGCGCGCCTGCCTGTTCACACAGCGTACCGAGCTGTTCCAGGACAGCGTGCGCGACAACCTGCGCCTGGCAGACCCGCAGGCCGACGACGGTCGGCTGTGGGAAGCGCTGCGGGCGGCGGGCCTGGAGGCGGAAGTGCAGGCCATGACGGGCGGCCTGGACACGCGCTTGGGCGAGGGCGGGCTGGGCCTGTCGGGCGGGCAGTCGCGCCGCTTGGCGCTGGCGCGGCTGTTTTTGCACGAGTCGCCGCTGTGGCTGCTCGATGAAGCCACCGAGGCGCTCAATGCGCTTATCGCGCATGACGTGCTGCTGCGCCTCGCCGCCCGTTGCGAAGGGCGTACCTTGCTGATCGCAACGCACTTGCGGCGCGAAGCTGCGCTGGCGGATCGCCTGATCAGCATCCGCCATGGCCGCATAGTCGCTGATGTGCGGCGCGGTACGGTGGGGTTTGAAGCGGCTTTGCAGAGCTTGCGGGCCGATTGAATGAAGTGGTGCGCTAAAGATGGTGCACTAAAGAAATAAACGTACGGCCTTGTCTTAATAAAAAGTTTACACTTAAGAAATAGAAATACCAAGGAAAAGCAAATGGACCTCGACATTGTTGCATTATCAAGACTGCAATTTGGGCTGACCGCCCTGTACCACTTTATTTTCGTTCCGCTGACCATTGGCCTGTCCGTGATGCTGGCCATCATGGAGACGGTCTACGTGATGACGGGGCGCACCATCTGGCGCGACATGACCAAGTTCTGGGGCGTGCTGTTCGGCATTAACTTTGCCATGGGCGTAGCCACCGGCATCGTCATGGAATTTCAGTTCGGCATGAACTGGAGCTATTACAGCCATTATGTGGGCGATATTTTCGGCGCGCCGCTGGCCATCGAGGGCTTGATGGCCTTCTTCCTGGAAGCGACCTTTGTCGGCATCTTCTTCTTTGGCTGGGATAAATTGTCGGCGCGCGGCCATCTGGCCACGACCTGGCTGGTGGCCATCGGCTCGAACTTCTCGGCCCTGTGGATTTTGATCGCCAACGGCTGGATGCAAAACCCGGTCGGCGCCGCCTTCAATCCGCAAACCATGCGCATGGAAGTGACTGACTTTGGCGCCGTGCTGACCAATCCGGTGGCGCAGGCCAAATTCGTGCATACGGTCTCTGCCGGCTACACGGTGGCCGCCATTTTCGTGCTGGGCGTGTCGGCCTGGTATCTGCTCAAGGGGCGCCACGTGCAGCTGGCCAAGCGCTCGATGACGGTGGCGGCCTCGTTCGGCCTGGCCGCCTCGCTGTCGGTGGTGGTGCTCGGCGATGAAAGCGGTTATCTGTCGTCGGAACATCAAAAGATGAAGCTGGCCGCGATTGAAGCCATGTGGCACACGGAGCCGGCGCCTGCCGCCTTCACGGCCTTCGGTTTCCCCGACCAGAAGGCGCGCGAAACGCATTACGCGATTCATGTGCCGATGGTGATGGGCCTGATCGGCACGCGTTCGCTGTCGACCGAGATTCCCGGCATCAATGAACTGGTCGAACGCGGCGAGTTGCTGATACAGGATGGCATCAAGGCCTATGATGCGCTGCAAACCATCCGCAGCGTGCCGCCCGGTGGCGCGGTGCCGCAAGAGGCCAAGGATATCTTTGAATCGAAAGGCAATTCGCTGGGGTATGCGCTGCTGCTGAAACGTTATGTCGACGATCCGCGCCTGGCCACGCCCGAGCAGATCAGCAAGGCGGCGCAAGACACCGTGCCTGCCGTGGCGCCGCTGTTCTGGTCCTTCCGCGTGATGGTGGGCCTGGGCATGTTCTTCATTGCGCTGACCGCCACCTTCTTTATTTTGTCGGTGCGCCGCACCCTGGACGCCCACCGCTGGCTCTTGAAAGTGGCCGTGTTCGCCATTCCACTGCCGTGGATTGCCGCCGAAGCGGGCTGGATCGTGGCCGAAGTAGGTCGCCAGCCGTGGGTGATCGAAGGCGTGTTGCCGACGGCCGTGGCGGTATCGAACCTGGGCATCACGACCCTGTTGATCACGATTGCCGGCTTTGCCGCAATCTACACCGTGCTGCTGATTATCGAGATGAAGCTGATGCTGAAGGCGATCCGCAAGGGTCCCGACGAAACGGTGCCCGCCGCCGCGCCTTCCGTCACCCGCACTCAACTCGCTTAAGGAGGACCATACCATGATCCTGCATGAAATGATTTCTTACGAAACCCTGCGCCTGATCTGGTGGCTGCTGATCGGCGTGCTGCTGGTCGGCTTTGCCATCACGGACGGCTTCGACCTGGGCACAGGCATTTTGCTGCCGTTCGCCGGCAAGACCGACCTGGAACGCCGCGTCATCATCAACAGCATCGGCCCCGTGTGGGAAGGCAACCAGGTGTGGCTGATACTGGGCGGCGGCGCCATCTTCGCCGCCTGGCCGCAGCTGTACGCGGTGTCGTTCTCGGGCTTTTACCTGGCCATGTTCGTCATTCTGGTGGCGCTGATCTTGCGCCCGGTAGCCTTCAAGTTCCGCAGCAAGCGTGAAGATCCGCGCTGGCGCACCCGCTGGGATGCGGTACTGTTCATCGGCGGCTTCGTACCGGCCCTGATCTGCGGCGTGGCAATCGGCAACGTGCTGCAAGGCGTGCCGTTCCGTTTCTCGTCCGACATGCACATCTTTTATGACGGCAGCTTCTTTGCCCTGCTGAATCCGTTTGCCGTGCTGTGCGGCCTGGTTTCGGTTGCCATGCTGGTCATGCATGGCGCCACCTGGCTGCAATTGAAGACCGATGGCGTGGTGGCTGAGCGCGCGCGCCGCTACGGCAGCGTGGCCGCGATTGCCACCATCGTGCTGTATGCGCTGGCCGGCGTGGCCCTGTGGTTCTGGGTCGATGGCTACCGCATCACCAGCACGGTGGTGGTCGATGGCCCGTCGAACCCCATGCTGAAAACGGCCGAGCTGCATGCCGGCGCCTGGTTCCTCAATTTCGCTGCCCATCCGTGGATCTGGACCGCACCCGTGCTGGGCCTGGCAGCGCCGCTGCTGGCGTTTGCCTTCCAGCGCGCACGCCGCGAAGTGCCGGCCCTGCTGGCCAGCGCGGTCAGTATCGCCGGCATCATCCTCAGCGTGGGCGCGACCATGTTCCCCTTCATTTTGCCATCGTCTATCGACCCGCGCGCCAGCCTGACGGTGTGGGATTCCTCGTCCAGCCACATGACCTTGTTCATCATGCTGGTGGTCACGGCCATCTTTATTCCCCTGATCGTGGCGTACACGAGCTGGGTCTATAAAGTGCTGTGGGGCAAGGTTGATGGCAAGGCCATCGAAGACGGTAACGGCCACGCCTATTGATGGCGCCCGAATTATTTAACGAAAGGAATTAACTATGTGGTATTTCGCCTGGATACTGGGCCTTCCGCTGGCGGCGACTTTCGCCGTGCTCAATGCGATGTGGTACGAAATGGTCGACGGCGACACGACGCCTGAAAAGTACCGCAAGGAATAGTAACAAGCTGCACGCCATGCCGATCCCGGCATGGCGCTCTGGCCTCGCCCGGCGTACGCGTTTGCGTCCGCCTTTGGCGAGGCTTTTTCTTTATCAGAGCAAGATGAATTCGCCGCGGATGCGTAACTTCATGCCGCGTGGCATATCGGCGCCGGCCGCGACCGACCAGGCTGTCACCCACAAGGCGCAGCGTGCACGGGCCAGGGCATCGCCGCGCTGGCGCATGCGTTCGCAGGCCAGGTCAATTCGAGAGGCAAGATACAGGCGCTGATCGATGGGATCGGCTTGTTTGCTGTAGTGGCGCATGGCTATCCTTTCTGTCCCTGCTGCGGCCCGCGGTGTGCATGGCGCTACAGCCATGTACGCAAGGCAGCTGAGTTCGGATTCAGCGGGCGCAAAAAAAGCCACCGCATGGGTGGCTATGGGATTGCCAGTGACAAAGCTAACCTTTGGACTTGCCGGGCAGCTTGGGCGTGGACACGGCAATCGGGTCGCTGGCAGGAAAGCTTTCTTTCAATGCCTCGTCCAGCGCTTCTTCCGCATGGCTTTCCCGCGCCGGGGTGGGGGAATCGCGTTCCGGTGGTGGCGATGGTGTGGCGGCGGCATTGGTTGCCGAATTCATGGCTGAGTTCATTGCTGGCACTCCTCGCTCTGATGATGATTTCAGCTTAGCACACGGCGCAGAAAAGGCGCGCGCCGCAGTTGGCATCCGGCTCTCTGCTACACTGCGCCCATTCTTATTGTCAGAAACGCTCCATGACCACCATTTCCTTGCCCTACCGCGCCACCGCCGACGAAGCCTGTGCCTGGCTGACTTTTCATACGGGTACGCCCTGGACCCTGGCGCGTTTGCTGGAGCAGGGCGGGCAGGCGTACGTGTGGCTCGATTATTCGGCAGAATGGGCGCATTTGTTTGCCGACGGCGTGAAACGTTATGCGGCCCCCATCGTGTTTATCGAAGATAGACAGCACCTGGCTGCCGGTGGCGCCGACGTGCGCCTGCGCCTGACGCGCGATGCGGGCAATTTGCCTATCCAGTTGCCGGGCGAGGGCATGCTTGTGTCCAAGGAAACCTTGCATTTCCAGGAGCGCGACCTGCAGCGCCTGCTGCAAGATTTTCTGCAGCCGCCGCCAGCCGAAACAGAAGCTGTGCCCGTGGTCCTGCCCAGCGCCTTGAAAGGTTTGAGCCGCGAGCAGATATTGATCGCCTTTGCCGGCGTGGGCAAGGTTGACCTGGACCAGGGCATGGCAGGCGGCGTAGGCATCTTTGGCGACGATGGCGCCCGCGTGCGCAAGAATTCGCGCGGCGGCAAGAACAGCCATTTGTGGCATCCCGTCACCCTGGCCTTCGGTTTGCACGATGTACACCGCGTGCCGATGGCGCACCTGAAAAAAGCGTTTGCCACCCAGCCGCTGCTGCGCGACTGGAAGGCGGACTGGCTGGAATCGCTGGCCTTGCTGGGCGAGTAATATTACTTGCCGCTACCAAAAGCGGGTTTTGCCGCCCGCTTGGTCCGGATAGCATCGATTTTTTCCCAGATCAGGGCTAGTTCTTCCTCGCCGGCGCCATGCATGTCGAGCTCATGTGCCAGGCACAGTGCGGCCAGGGTTACCATCACGCCGCCCACTTCCTGTTTCTTGTCGCCCGCTGCGCGGCCAAACACATAATCAACCAGTTGATGGGCTTCCCCGGCCGTGGCGCCGCAGGCTTGCACCAGTTCCAGCGATTCTTCCATGAAACGGTGATTACGCTCTGCGTGGTCAGCGGCCAGTTTTGCGCCAAAACAGGCAGTCATCCATGGTTGTACGCGGGACTGGAAGGAGGGGGAATCTTGCATGCTGTACTCGTTCAAAGTGTGTGTAGGAAACATCGGCAAGCTGCGATGTTACGTGCAACTTGACGATGTTGCCAAGCTTAGCTAGTGGTGAGCATTTCTACCTGTTTGCTAACGCCCACGCCCGGTAGCGCCGGGATCTGGCGTAATGCACGTATGGTCGAAGCGCACGCTCGCGCCACTTCCGCTCCCTTGACCTGGAAATGCTGGAAGAAGAATTGCTGATGTTCTTCTCCCGAGTGGAAGTGGTGCGGTGTCAGCACCGCCGACAGCACGGGCACGCCCGTAGCAAGCTGCACCTGCATCAAGCCTGAAATGACAGCCTCGGCGACGAATTCCATCCGGTAAATGCCGCCATCGACCACCAGCGCCGCTGCCACCACGGCCGCATACTGGCCGGTCTGGGCCAATCGTTGTGCTTGCAGGGGAATTTCAAAGGCGCCAGCGACGTCGAAGAAATCGATGTCTGACTCAAGATAGCCCAGCTCACGGATTTCGGCGATGAAAGACAGACGGCACTGCTCGACGATAGTGCGGTGCCAGCTGGCTTGAATAAAGGCGATACGCCCGCCTGCCTGATCGGATGGGGAGGTGAGAAAAGCTTGTTGTGACATGGTATGACTCCTGTTTTTAGAAATAACAAAAAACAGGGCGTGGATAGATAAGGATGCAATCTGCCGTGACAGGCGTGACTAGCCACAGGGTGCGAGCACACCGATCCTGGCCTGGCATAGGCTGATCCAGGACGCGGTCGATACGCGCACGACATCATCTGCATGAAACATGCATCAAACGTCGATTCCATCCCGCTCTCTCTTTATCCGGACTATACCGTCGGCCCCGGAATCTCACCAGGTCTGCTGACCTTGCCACCCATGTCTGCGACATCAGCAACAAGCGCTCGCGGGCTAGGCATTGAAGCCATTACCGCCGGTGGGGAATTGCACCCCGCCCTGAGAACGTGCCGCGTTGTCGCACAGGGTGCGAGACGCAGCGGCTTGACTATAACATGCTTGTTTGGGATGCTGCCTAGAAAAGTGCCGTACGGCAATTTTCCTTTGATCTGTCAGGTATTTGTTTTGGCAGGTTCTGGCAGAGCGCGGCTTCGAGAAATACATTCACAGCAAATTGACTATTTGCAACAAGTTTGCAGCGCATAATCCCTGCAATCCTGAGGCATCGACCTGCCCCCCAAACTGAATGACAGGTATTGAAATCAGGGCAGCTAAAACCTGAAGCAAGTCAGGCCTTTCGTCATCAGGCACCGAATAGAAATCGAAAAGTGCCGGGGTCGGACCCTGCAGGGTCCGACCCCAGAGTTTGCTTTTGGGGTAAAACGCTAACTGAACAGCATGACAGTCGGTTAGTGAGATTTTTCATATTTCTCTTTAAGAAACACTCTTGAAGCCATCAGTCGTGAATGTCCATTAATGTCCGGCTGCTATCGTGAGTCACTCCGCCCTGGAACGCAAAAAGCCCAACCGTAAGGCTGGGCTTTTTGCTTGAAGAATTCTGGCTCCCCGACCTGGACTCGAACCAGGGACCTGCGGATTAACAGTCCGTCGCTCTACCAACTGAGCTATCAGGGAAAGGCCGCTATTATAGGCAGCTTCTGTCGTTCTGGCAAGTTGCTCGGTTTATATCTCGATCGGGGCCACGTCGGTGCCGATATCGGGGGCCGAGTAGTGCAGGCAGAAATAGATGAAGGCGGCGATGTTGATGGCGACGGTGATCCAGAACAGGATGCGGAATGAGCGCTTGCTGGACTTGTGGCGCAGCCATTGTTGCGCCAGCAGCGCGCCGGGCCAGCCGCACAGCAAGCCCAACAGCAGCAAGGTGCGTTCCGAGGTACGCCAGTTGCCTGCCTTGGCGGCGCGCTTGTCGAGCGCGTAGGCGGCGAAACAGCCCAGGCTCAAGGCGCCATAGATGAGGGCGACAAAGGGCGGAATATGAAAAAAGAAGGTTGCTGCCAGATATAGCAGGATAAAAAACAGGATGGAAAGATAGGCCATGATTGATTCGATGTGCTTGCTTGGTTTGACGGAGACGAACAGCATCATAGCGTATCGGGAGTCTGTATCAAGCGACCTAAAACAAACAGCCCTGCGCAGTGTCCACATGCACGGCGCGGCGCCGGGCATGGCCCGTCTTTTGAGCTTCCCTGTCGCTCGACAGGGAAATGCCTTCCAGCGCCAGCAAGGTTTCCTTGGCCTGCAAGCCGCCCGCAAAACCCGTCAGTTCGCCTGTGGCGCCAATTACCCTGTGGCAGGGGGCGATGATGGAAATGGGATTCTTGCCATTCGCGGCGCCAACGGCGCGCACGGCGGCAGGGCGGCCGATCTGGCGCGCGATCTCGCCATAGCTGCGCGTCTGGCCAAACGGAATGGTCAGCAGCGCCTGCCACACTTGCTGCTGGAATGGTGTGCCGGCAAAATCCAGCGCCACGTCGAATTGCTGGCGCATGCCGGCAAAATACTCGCTTAATTGGCGCGCCGTTTCCAGCAGCAAGGGATGAGTTTTGTCTTCCAGCATTTCGCCCAGGCGCACGCGGTTGGGCTTGTCGTTATGCCACAGGATCGCTGCCAGGCCCGCCTTGTGCGCCGCCACGCGCGCCACCAGCGTCAATTCGCCGACGGGCGAGGGCACCACCATATACCGGTATTCCATGTCGCACCTCGTGGACTCTGCCATTGATTGGACCGCAATGACAGCTAGTTTATCAGGCTGGCAGAGATCGCGAGGCAATGGGCGCTGGGATTTGCTGCTCAGTTGGCTATCGTGTAATACTTGAGCGCTCCATACTACTTTACCGTGCGGGATGTATCGATGACGACGCTTGCTACCTATGACGAGATCCGCAGCATAGCCGCGCGGCTGGTGCACGAACATTACCCGGGCGCCGTGGCGGCCATTATCGGCGGCTCGTTCGCCACTGGCCGGCAAACGGCCAGCTCCGATATCGACTTGCTGCTGTTGTTCGATTACGTAGAGCACGCCTGGCGCTCCACCATCGTTGCCGAAGGACGCACGGTCGAACTGTTCGCGCATGACCTGGCGACCTATGCCTACTTTTGCCGTGAACTCGATGCGCCCGGCGGCAAGGTGCCGCTGGCCATGATGGTGGTCGAAGGTGAAAACATCGTTGCCTCGGGCGCACACTACGCCAGGCTGCAGGCGCTGGCCCAGTCCATCCATGCGGCGGGTCCGCCCGCCTTGACGGCAGTGAACTTGCAGATGCGCCGCTATGAAATCACCACTTTGCTGGAAGACCTGGTCGATAGCCGCCACCCGGGCGAGGCGCTGGCCGTGGCCTGCCGTCTGTATGAATTGCTGGCCGACCTGCATTTGCGGGCGGCGGACCAGTGGAGTGGCGGCGGCAAGCATTTGTACCGCCGGTTGCACGCGTTTGATGCGGTTGTTGCTGAACAGCTCGATGCTGCGCTGCGCCTGCTAGCGAGTGATCTTGCTGCCGGCCAGCAGGCGTATGTGCAACTGGTTGCCAGCGTGCTGGCGCCGGTCGGTGGTCCCTTGCTTCATGGACACAGCCTGCCGGCGCCGGCGCACTGGCGCAGCGAGGTGGAATGATTAGAATGCGCTGCGTACCGCCAGACTGATGTTGCGCGGTTCGCCCCAGAACACGCCGTCAAAGAAGCCCACGTTGCGGTAATACTTCTTGTCCAGCAGGTTATTGACGTTCAGTTGCACGCTGGCGTGCTTGCCGATGGCGTAGCTGCCCATCAGGTTGAACAATGCATACGCGCCTTGCGGAATATTCGTCGTCGCACCTGCCGGTGGCCGGCCATACCACGCTACGCTGTAGGTGGCGCTTTGTGCCGTCATGCTGGCGCCCGCCCGCAAGCCATTCAATGCGCCATCAAAACGGTAGCTGGTGGCCAGGCGCAGCAAATGGCGTGGCTGGTTGGTGGCGGCGCGCTGCCCATCGGCTTCGGCCGCGTGCAGATAGGTGTAGCCGCCGTTCGCTTCCCAGGCGGGCGTGATCTGGCCGGACAGGTCGAGCTCGACGCCCTTGGCCGTGATGCCGTCGCCATTGGCCACCATGGCCTGGCCGCCATCGGGCAAGAGAAAGCCGGGCGGCACCGTGCGGTCCAGTTCAGCCAGGTTCTTTTTCTTCGTGTGGAACAGGGCGGCTGATGCGTTCAGCTTGCCTTCATAGAATTCGCCCTTGATGCCCAGCTCGGCATTGTCGCCCGTTTCCGGCGGCAAGAACTTGTTGTTGCGGTCCTTGCTGGTTTGCGGATTGAACAGCTGGGTGAAGCTGGCATAGATGGAATACTGTTTGTTGATATCGAATACCACGCCCGCATAGGGCGTGATTTCATTGCGCGTCTCGGCAAAGTCGCTGGTATCGATGAATCTGCCTTGCGTGTCGTAGTTGCGCGTGTCCGTGCGGTAGGTGCTGCTGCGCGCGCCGACGATGACGTGCAAGGGGTCTGCCAGGCTCAGGCGGGTGGCCACATAGCCGCCCGCCAGGCGCGTTACCGTTTCGCTGTGGGAGCCGTCTGGATGGAAGATGGGGCGCGGGATATTGCCGGTCCAGCTGCGGTAGTCGGGGATCTGTACCGGGTAATTGATCTCGGCCTCGCCGCCGAGCGAGCGCGCGCGCTGCTTGCCGCCGTTCCAGCCGATGATGGCCGTATGTTTGCGCCCCAGCAAGGTGAATGGCCCACTGGCATAGGCGTCGAAATTGTCTGCCGTCGTTTTACCCTCGCCCCAGGCGCCCGTCCACAAGCGCATGCCGGCCCCGGTGGCAGGGTTGGGATAGCCTGCGCCCGCATAGGCGACGGTGGTGCGGTTGCTGCTTTCCGTGCGCGCATAGCCGAGGTGCAGCGTCCAGTTGCCGGGCAGGCGCTGGTCAAGCGAAGTGAACACCGTGTGCTGTTTGTTGGCCCAGGTGCTCCAGGGTGTCGTGAAACTGGTGTTGCGCGGCATATGGGCCAGGCTGCCATCGGCATTCCAGTAGGGTACGGCGCCCCAGGTGGCGCCGGTCGGCGTGTTGTCCTGGAAGTCAAAGCCAAACGTCAGCAAGGTGCCTGGGCGCAAGTCCGCTTCGACGATGGCCATGCCGACGGTCTTGCGCTCATGGTACATGTCCAGATAGGAATCGCGCCGCTGCTTGGCCAGGGCGGCACGGCCGCGCACGCTGCCATCCTGGTTCAAAGGCGTGGAAATGTCGGCTTCCACGCGCTGGTCGTCCCAGCGGCTTATGATGAGGCCGGCGCTGGCCTGGAAGGTTTTGGTGGGGCGCTTGCGCACCATATTGATGGTGGCAGACGGGTCGCCCTTGCCACCCATCAAGCCGCTTGCGCCGCGTATCACTTCGATGCGGTCATACAGAATAGTGTCTTGCAGCGGCGCATTGCCGCCGCGCGGCATGCCATCGATCTGGATGTTATTGATGCCGAAACCGCGTGCATAAAAAGTCGTGCGTTCCGTGTCATTCTGGCCCACCTGGATGCCGGTCGTTTGCGCCAGCGCCTGATCCAGGCGTATGGCGCCCAGGTCGTCGAGCAGCTGGCGCGTGATGATGCTGACCGATTGCGGCGTTTCGCGCAGCGACAAGTCCATGCGCGTGGCGCTGCGCATTTCGCCGGCCGTGTAGGAGCCCGTGCCTTCGGTGGTCGATGGCCCCTGGCCGGTGACAGTGATGGCTGGCATGGTCACGTCGCTATCGGTGTCGGCGGCGTGCACGGACAGGCTGCTGGCGGCGATGGCCAGCAAGGCCAGATGCAGCAAACGGGGCAGGGGACGCAGGTGGAGGCGAAACGCGGGAGTGTTGAAATGCGGGGTGGATGTTGACGTTGAAGGCATTATTTTCCTGGCTGTTTTCTATGGTGATTTCCTGTCTCGTTTGCTGGAGGGCTGTGCCGCCCTGAAGTCTGGCTTGGAATGACGTGGGCTATGGTGATGTTTAAATTATGCGAATAAGAATCATTATCAATATACTTCTTATTTTTTCATTAAGCAAGCGTGCCTGCCTCTGGGATGACTGCTGGCAGAGGTATCGCTGAACGGGTTTTTTGTGCTTCTGCCATAATGCTGGCAAGTAAAAATATTCTTACAGAGAAAGAAATGCATGCGTACATGGATAGCGGGTGCCGGTTTGTGCTGTGTCGTGTTGCTGGGCCATGCCCAGGAGCACGCGGCGCCGCTGCCCGTGCCGCCTGCCGCAGTGCAAGCGCCGCAGCAAGAGCTGACGGAAGCGGCGCCGCAAACCGTGACGGTCACGGCGACCAGCGACGCCAGGCCGCCGCGCGTGCGTTTCACGGCGTATGAGGAAAGTTACCAGACGGCCAAGAAAGTATGGGAAGTGTCGAAGGGCAGCGTGGTGATGGCCTTGCGCCTGATTCCTGCCAAATTGAACGCCACCATAGCCGATGTGCGCGTGGCCTTGAAGGGCAATGGCGCGGCTATCCCGGTCAAGGTGTCTGAAGGTGGCGTGTTTGTCGTGCCGCTGAACGCCGATGTTGCGGCGCAAGATGGAATCTTTCTGGTGAACAAGGAAAAGGGTGAATTGACGGCAAGCATGGTGATCCAGCCGGCCGTCGCGCAAGATGCGTGGAACGTCACGCGGATTGCGCAAGTCTTGCATGACGCCAAGCGCGCCGTGCGGGCCATCACCCCGTGGTACAAAAAGCCGTTCGCCAAGGATGTGGAATCGCTGGCGTTTTGCGCGGCCGAGCAGGGCAGTGCCCTGCAACTGGTGGAGGGCGAACAGCTGATCGCCACCTTGCCGATGAACGAGCCAGCCGTCAACGATATCAATATGCCCGTGTTTTGCAAGATATTCGATGGCGAGGATAAGTATCCTGGCCATTACCGCATGGTATTGCCGGAGCACACCACGGTCTTGCTGCTATAGTCAGATCAGTTGCTATGCTGCTGTGCCAGTTCCAGCGCGGCGGCCAGGGCCATGTCCATCGTGCCCTGATGAAACAGCAGCCATTGCGGCAGCAGGCTCAGCGCATGGCGGCCTTGCGCCAGATCCCCTTCATCGACAGCGGCCCAGGCATGATGCAAGCCGCACAGCACGCGTGCATGCTGCTCGCGGTGATGGGGCAAGGAAGGAAAACCGATTTCCTCCATCAAGTCTTCTTCCTCGCGGAAATCACGCTCGACGGCGGCGATCAGCTCGCGAAACGCTGCGGAAAATTGCGGGTCTTCCAGTGGCGCCAGGCGTGCAATGGCAGAAAACAGCGCCGCGTGCGCTTCATCAATCGCTGGAATTCCCAGCGCCATCTCTTCGTTCCATGTGTCCATGACAGGCTCCTGCTTGGGTTCATCATGATGCTGACTGAGCCACGCCAGTGTGCGTCTCGCGTACACATAAAACGATGATCTATATCAAAAGTGTGGACGATTCTGTGCAGGCTGATGTGTATTCAGCCTGCGTCCATTTCCACGCCTGACGATGCTAGCGCTGTGGCCAGCGGCTCCACATGGCTTGGGCATCGACATTCGGGATATGGATGTTTTGAACGATCTGGCCTTGCAGGGGGGCGCGCACTATCACGGGCAACAGCATCAGCGCAGACAGGGCAAGGCAGGCCAGCACTTTGAGCGTCAACATGATCGTCTCCTGGTTTGCCGGCGGCGGCGCGGGGTGCGGCGCTTGCCGGTCATTCCAACTACTTATCACGTCTTCAGTGTAGTGCGCCTGATGTAAACGTCAACAAAATGCTGTGTTGCGCTGCCGCAAGATACATGCATCTGTGATGCTGCAGCTTAATAGACGTCGCGGCGATAGCGCCCCTCCGCCATCAGAGTGTCCAGGCCTACCTGACCCAGCAGTTCCAGCAGGACGCCATCGACGCCGGCCGCCATGCCTTGCAGGCTGCCACAGACATACACGATGGCGCCGTCCGCCAGCCAGGCGTGCAGTTCGCCGGCGTTGGCGCGCAGGCAATCCTGCACGTATTTTTGTGCTGCGCCGTCGCGTGAAAAGACGCGGTCCAGGCGCGCCAGGTGGCCCTCTGCCAGCCAGCCTTCCAGTTCCGCCGCACAGATGCTGTCCACCGCTTGCTGGCGCTCGCCGAAGATCAGCCAGTTGCGGGCCAAACCCGCTTCCTTGCGGGCGCGCAAGTGCGAACGCAGGCCGGCCAGGCCGGAGCCGTTGCCCAGATAAATGCACGGTACATCGTCCAGCGCAGGGGCGAAGGCGGGATTGGCTTGCAGGCGCAATGCCAGCTCGCTGCCGATAGTGGCGTAATGCGTGAGCCAGCCCGAGGCGATGCCATAACCGCCGTTTTCAAGACCGTCATGGCGCTGCTGGCGCACCAGCAACTGGATTTCACCATCGCCGGGCAGCGAGGCCAGCGAGTAGCTGCGCGGCGCATGCGGTGTTTCCTTGTCGCCAGGCGGCACGATTTCGGCCAGCGCACCGGCTTCCCAGGTGGCATCGGCAGGGCCTTGCAAGGCGATTTCATACAGCTGGCCGCCCTGGCTGCCCGGATTGAGCAGCACGCGGCGAGTCAAACGCCAGTTCGCATACGAGGCTACTTCCTGCACGCCTATGGCGTCGATGGGGCTGCCGCTGCATTGCGCCAGCGCTTGCGACCACTGCGCCAGTGCGGCCGGGTCGTGCTTGTCCACTTCGATCAGCGGGAACAGCGGCCTGGCGCCCAAATGAATCAACTGCGCATTGAGCGCGTGGCCAAAACCGCAGAACTGGCTGTAATGGCGGTCGCCCAGGGCCAGCAAGCCAAACTCCAGGCCAGCCAGCGTGTCCTTGCCTGTTTGCAGCAGGCGCGCGAAACGGCGCGTGCCGTCCGGTGCTTCGCCTTCGCCAAAGGTGCTGGCGACGATCAGCGCCCGTTCATACTGGCGCAGTTGCGCCGGGGTCAATTGATCGAGGGCACGCACGTCCACCGGCACGCCAGCTTGCTGCAGGGCGCGCGCGCTTTCCAGCGCCAGGCGTTCGGCCTGGCCCGACTGGCTGGCGTAGGCCACCAGGGTCGGCAAGCCCGCTCCCGCGCAGCCTGGTGCGGCGGCGCCCAGCATGGCGCGCTGCGACTGAACAGCCCGTTTGGCCTTGCGGCGGCCCAGGTATAACAGCCAGCCGGTGATGGCGAACAGGGGCAGGCCCAGGGCGGCCAGCATCATAATGATGCGGCCCGGCAAGCCAAAATACGTGCCCATGTGCAGCGGATAAATAATGCTGACCAGGCGGGAGCCGAGCGCCTGCTGCCCGTAGCGTTCGTCTTTCGTGATGCGGCCATCCTGCGCCATGAGCGCCATGGTATTGCGGGCGCGCTCATGCGGTGCGTCGGCGGCCAGCCAGCTCATTTGCACGGCGTCGCCGGCACGGGCCGGCATGCGCACGGTGGCCAAAGTCCAGGCGCCGGCCTGGTGCTGGAAGGCGTTCCAGGCCACGCTGACATCGACCGCTTCCGCCGCTTTCTTCACTTTGGGCGGGCCTTTTTTCGTTTGCGCCGGCGCTTCGCGTGGCGGCTTGCCGGCCCAGGCGTCGATATTGTCGCGCACCACGTCGTAGCTCCAGTAAATGCCGGTGGTGGTCAGCGCCAGATACACCAGCAAGCACCAGGTGCCGGCCACGGCGTGCAGATTCCACAAAAAGGAGCGGCCTTTCAATGCCGGATCGAAAGTGAGCCAGGTGCGCCAGTCCAGCGGACGGCGCGGCCAGCGCAGATACAGTCCCGACAACGCCAGGCCCAGCAGGCACAGGGCCAGCGCGCCAGCCACCTTGCGGCCCGGTTCGCGCGGCAGCAGCAGCCAGCGGTGCAAGGACTCGGTCCATTCAAAGAAGCCTGCGCCCTGCAAATCTGGCTGGGTTGCTCCCGTGTAAGGGTGGATATAAATCGACTCGCCGCGGCGCTGGCCCTCTTTGGGGGCAAAGAACAGGCGCGGCGCGGCGCCCGCTTGCGCATACATGGTGATGGAGGCCACTTTCTGGCCATGCTCGCGCTCGGCAATCTGGCTCAGTTGGGCTGGTGTCAACACGGCATGGTTTTCCACCGCGACATGGCGTACGCCAGGATTCAATGCATCGAGGATTTCATCCTTGAACGCCAGGGTGGCGCCGCTCAGGCCGATGATGACCAGCACCGTGCCGGCCGTGATGCCGATAAACCAGTGCAGCTGAAACCACAGCTGCTTCCAGCTCCAGTTTCCGCCCCAGCGCGCTTTCAACTGGCGCGTTTCTGTCTGGACGGCGGCCAAGGGGACGGTATCGCTGGCGCGGGCGGAGCGCAGGCTGGCGGCGGTGGAGGCGGTGTTCATCGATCGGCTTTCAAGAGTTCTATTTGAAGCTGCCACGGCGCAGGCCAGGCTGAGTCGCGCATAGTATCGCAAATGAGAACCATTCGCAAACAATCTCTCATTCTCAATCAGGGACAATTTACAATCCGCCAATTATGTGTGAAAATGAAAATCATTCTCATCCGTACACTTTTTTTATCTGCCCTGTCCGTGTCCATCGCCCTGTCTCCCAACGCCGCGTTTGCCAATTTGTATAGCAGCCACCATGGCTGGCTGTATCAATGGCTGTGGCGTAAACTCGGTTGCCGCGATGGCGCGGCCGACCTGGCGCAAGACACCTTCGTGCGCATGCTGGCCACGCAGTCGGCCGACAGCTTGCGCGAACCGCGCGCCTATCTGAGCACGGTAGCCAATGGCTTGCTGGTCAATCACTGGCGCCGGCTCAGCCTGGAACGCAGCTTTCTGGCCGCGCTGGCCAGCCGTCCCGAGCTGACGGCGCCGTCGCCCGAAGAGCGGGCGCTGGTGGTGGAAACCTTGACCCGCATCGACGCTATGCTCCACACCTTGTCGCCGCGCGCGCGCCAGGCTTTTTTGCTGGCGCAGATCGATGGCCTGACCTACGCCCAGATCGCCACGCAGCTGGACGTGTCGGAGCGGATGGTCAAGAAATACATGGCGCAAGCGATGTTGCAATGCATGCTGAGCATGGATGACGCCGGGTGAACAGCGCGCGCCGGGCCGACGCAGAGAGCGAGTATCTGGTCTTGCAGGAAGCGGCGGAGTGGTTTGCCGTGTTGCGCGCAGACGATGCGGCGTTGGCCGACCAGCTGGAATGGCAGCGCTGGCACGACGCCTCGCCCAGCCACCGCGCCGCCTGGCGCCGGGTAGAAGCCGTCAGCGCCGAATTTCAATTGCTGCCCGGCGAACCGGCCCGTATCGCGCTCGATGAAGTGGGGCCGCGCGCACGCAATGATGGCCGACGCGCTGCCATCAAGGGCGTGATGCTGCTGTGTTTGACGGCCGGCCTGGGCGGCGCGGTATTTGGACGGCGCGATACACGCAACTGGCTCGCCGGCCTGAACGCGCAGCAGGGCACCAGGGTGGGCGATATCCGCCAGTTGGTCCTGGCCGATGGCGGCGCCTTGTGGCTCAACACGAACACTTCCCTCGACATCGATTACACGCCGGCCCTGCGCCGCATCGCCCTGTACTCGGGCGAAATCCTGATCACGACGGCGCAAGACAGCCAGCAGCCAGCCCGTCCGCTGGTGGTCGACGTGCTGCATGGCCGCTTGCGCGCACTGGGTACGCGCTTTACCGTGCGCACCAGTGCAGACGCCACCTTGCTTTCCGTCTACGAGGGCAAGGTGCAAGTCGAGCCGCGTGAAGGCGGCGGCACGCGCATCGTGGCGGCCGGCGCGCAACTGCGTTTCGATGCCGCTTCCATCGGCCAGCCCTATCCGCTTGACGACAATGCCACGGCCTGGACCGAACACCGCTTGATGCCGGACCAGATGCGGCTCGATGATTTCCTCGCTGAACTATCACGCTACCGGCGCGGCCACCTGGGCTGCGCACCCGAAGTTGCTCATCTGCGCCTGGTTGGCAGTTATCCGCTGGCTGACACCGACCGCATCCTGGCCGCTTTGGCAGCCACTTTGCCGGTGCGCGTGCGCCGTCTCCACGACTGGTGGGTGACGGTGGAAGCGGCGCCTCTGGAAAAATAAGTCAACTCATTTTTAACTTATTTTCAGTTTGCGGTTCCCTTTTTGACATCTCGCTTGGCAAGGAGAGATACACCTTGCTGCTTATTCGAACAGGACAGATGACCGCCGTGCCTTTTAACCTTGTTTTGCCGCCATGTTTGCGCCCGCTGGCCCTGTGCCTGGCGGCGTCTGTGCTGCTGGCCGTGCCGGTGACGGCGCAGTCTGCCGAGACTGCGCGCAGTTTCCAGGTCGCCGCCGCGCCGCTGGGCCAGGCGCTGCGCCAGTTCGCGGGGCAGGCGGGAATACTGTTGTCGGCAGAAGGGCGTTTGACGCAAGGCAAGACCAGCAGCGGCTTGCGCGCCAGCGTCTCGATCAGCGCCGGTTTGCAGCAACTGCTGGCTGGAACCGGCTTGATCGCCGTGCAACTGGCCGATGGCAGTTATATCGTGCGCCTGGCGCCCACAGTCGCGACCGTGGAAGGCCAGTGGCAAACCCTGGCCCCCGTGCTGGTGGCGGGCGTGGCCGACGATGGCTATCGCCGCGCAAGTTCCAGTACGGCCACCCGCAGCGAGCTGGCTTTGCACAACACGCCGCAAGCGGTCAGCATCGTCACCGGCCAGCTGATACGCGACCAGGCCATGGCCAGCATGGCCGACGCCATGCGCTATATGCCGGGCGTGGGCACGGCGGCCGGTGAAGGCAACCGCGACACGGCCATCTTTCGCGGCAATAGCAGCACCTCCGACTTTTATATCGATGGCATGCGCGACGACGTGCAGTACTACCGCGACTTTTACAACGTCGACAGCGTCGAAGCCGTCAAGGGACCGAACGCCATGATCTTTGGCCGGGGCGGGGCGGGCGGCGTCATCAACCGCGTGACCAGACAACCTTTATGGACCGATGCAGCGTCCGCCACCGTCAGCCTGGGCGCCTGGCAGGCACGCCGCGCGACGGTGGATGTACAAAACACAGTCGGCGAGAATGCGGCCGTGCGGCTCAATGCCATGCTGGAAGACTCTGCCTCGTTTCGTCAGGGCGTGCAGCTGCGCCGGGCTGGTATCAATCCTACCTTCGCCTGGAAAGCCGGGCCGGCCACCCGCGTGGCGATCGGCTACGAACATTTTCGCGATGACCGGACGACGGACCGGGGCGTGCCTTCGTACCGGGGCCGGCCCTTCGCCACCGCCGCGTCTACTTTTTTTGGCAACGCGGGCGCCAGCCCGTCCTGGGTACGCATCGACGCGTTCAGCGCCCTGGTCGAACACGATCTGGGTAGCGGCGCAACCGTGCGCAACCGCACGCGCTACGCCGATTACGACAAGTTTTACCAGAATGCCTTTCCCTCGGCCGTCAGCGCCGATGGGAGTAGCGTGACGGTGCTGGCCTACAACAGCGCTACCCTGCGGCGCAATTTGTTCAACCAGACGGATTTGACTTGGGCAGTGCAGGGCGCCGGCCTGCGCCACCAGCTGGGCGCGGGCCTGGAACTGGGGCGCCAGCGCACGGATAATCTGCGCAACACCGGTTATTTTGCGAGTTTGGGAGATAGCGTCACCCGCATCAGCCTGCCCACGTCGCGCCCGGTCACCGACTTGCCGATCACGTTTCGTCCCAGCGCCACCGATGCGAACAACCATGGCGTGGCGGACACGGCTGCCGTCTACCTGCAAGACCAGATCATTTTCTCGCCGCACTGGCAAGCCATCGTGGGCCTGCGCCACGAACGTTTCAGCGTGGATTTTTTGAATCGCCGCACGGGCGAGCGTCTCAAACGCAGCGATCAACCTTGGTCGCCGCGCGCCGCGCTGGTCTACAAGCCGATCGAGGCCGTGTCGCTATACGCCAGTCTCAGCCAGGCTTTCCTGCCGCGCGCCGGTGAACAGCTCGCTTCGCTCACGCCCGACAACCAGGCATTCGAGCCCGAGCGTTTCCGCAACGTGGAACTGGGCGCGAAATGGGAAGCGACACCTGCCTTGTCTGCCAGTGCTGCCCTGTATCAGCTGGAACGCAGCAATGTCGCCGTGATCGACCCGGCCGATAGCCAGCGCTCGCTGCTGGTCGATGGCCAGCGCAGCCGGGGCATGGAGCTGGAATTGAACGGCAAGTTGACGCCGTCCTGGCAGATCGCCGGTGGCTATGCCTGGCAGCAAGCGGTGTTGACGGCCACCCAGTCGGCGGGCGCCAGCGTGGCCCATGTGCCGCGTCACAGCCTGTCGCTGTGGAACCGCTACGACTTCACGCCAGAATGGGGCGCGGCGCTGGGATTGATCTTGCGCAGTCCCGTGTTTGCGGCCGTGTCGAACACGGTCAGCCTGCCCGGTTACGGCCGGCTCGATGGCGCCCTGTATTACCGCCCCAGCCCGCGCTTTGCGCTGCAGCTGAATCTGGACAACCTGCTCAACCAACAGTATTACGCCTCGGCACATAGCAACGACAACATTGCTCCCGGCACGCCGCGTTTTTTGCGCGTATCGGCCGGGTGGCATTTTTAATTTTTTGACCTCAACTTAGCCAGCCAGCCGCTCCTCTCGACTAGGAGCAGCAAGCCAGCCGATTGCCTCCATCCAAACGACTGAAAGAGAAGAGATGAAACAGAAGAACAGTGCGCCGGCCGGCGCCATCCAGAGCCGCAAACATACGCCATCGTCCGCACCGCGCCTGCATGGCGGCACGGCCCTGGCCGCTTTTGCCACCCTGGCCATGCCGTTGGCGCTGCACGCGCAAACGGCCGACAAGGCGCCGCAATTGCCTGAAGTCAAGGTCACGGCCACCACCAGCACCGAACGTCTGGTGCAAGCGCCCGTGCGCTCGGCCAATGACAAGCTGACCGCGCCCTTGCTCGATACGCCGAAATCGGTGACGGTGATTCCTGCGGAAATCATTGCGCAAACGGGCGCGGTGTCGCTGACCGATGCGCTGCGCACCGTGCCAGGCATCACCATCGGCGCCGGCGAAGGCGGCAATCCTGTGGGCGACAATCTGTTTATCCGTGGCTACAACGCGCAAACCGATACCTATATCGACGGCATCCGCGACACCGGTTCGCAATCGCGTGAAATCTTTGATCTGGAACAGATCGAAGTGATCAAGGGCCCGAACTCGGCCTACGGTGGACGTTCCTCGGCGGGCGGCGGCATCAATCTGATCAGCAAAAGCCCGAAAGCGGAAGATTTCACCAACGCCACGGTGGGCCTGGGCAATGCCAAGTACCGCCGCGCCACGGCTGACGTGAACCGTGTCATCAGCGACGACGTGGCCGTGCGCCTGAACCTGATGTTTCACGACGCCCACGTGGCGGGCCGCGACTTCATCCATGGCGACCGCTGGGGCATCGCGCCGTCGATCACCTTTGGCCTGAAGTCGGCCACGCAGGCCACGCTCAGCTACTACCACATGCAATCGAGCGAATTGCCCGATACGGGCTTGCCGTTCAATAACCCATTCTCGTCCGGCGCCAACGTGGCCAAGAATGGCAATGGCACGCCGGTCGATGTGCCGCGCAGCACTTTTTATGGCCTGGTGAACCGCGATTTCCGCGACACCAAGACCGATATCGGCACCATCGATGTGCGCCACGACTTCGGCAATAACTTGGTCTTGCGCAATGTGACGCGCTACGGCAAGTCGGGCAACGATTACGTCTGGACCCAGCCCGACGATTCCAAAGGCAACACCATGTTGTACGGCACCGTCTGGCGCCGCGCCAACACGCGCGTGACGGACACCTCGGCCGTGGCCAATGCGACCAGCCTGGGCGGCGAATTCCTGGCCGGTGGTCTGAAAAACACCTACACGCTGGGGCTGGAACTGAGCCGCGAAGAAACCAACCGCAGCTCGTACATCTTTACGCCAGGCACGAATAATCCGCTGACCAAGACTTTTACCTGTCCGACCTCGGGCGCCACCACCCTGTACAACTGCGCGCCCTTGCTCAACCCGAACGCCAACGACCCGTGGGTCTACACGCGCACGGTGTCGCCGGCGCGCACCACGGTAGTCACCAACACGCGTTCCGTGTACGGCTTCGATACCATCGAATTCACGCCGCAATGGCTGTTGAACGTGGGCGTGCGCTGGGATGACTACAAGAGTTCCTTGAACGTGCCGCAATACACGCTGAATAACACCACCACCGCCGCCAGCAGCCTGAATGTGCATTCCACCTTCGCCAGCTACCAGGCGGGACTGGTCTACAAGCCATCAAGCAATAGCAGCGTGTATATTTCCTATGGCACATCGTCCACGCCACCGGGCAATGACGGCGGCGATGGCCTCGATGGCTTGTCGGGCGCCGTGCAAAACTTGCAGCCACAAGACAGCAAGAGTTTTGAGCTGGGCACGAAATGGGAAGTCTTGCCGGGCGGCCGCTTGTCGCTCAGTGGTGCGTACTTCCAGAGCGACATGAACAATGCCAGGGTCACGGCGCCGGATGGCACCACGCAAAACGTGGGCAGCAAGCAAGTCAAAGGTGTCGAACTGGGTATCAGCGGCAACTTTACCAAGGAATGGTCCGTCTTCGGCGGCTATACGCATTTGAACGCTGTGGTGGAAAACAATGGCTTTGTCAGCACCGGCGTGGTCAATGGCGTGACGCAATATGGTCCATCGCCGTACAACGGCAACCAGTTCCCGACCACCCCGAAAAACAGCGCTTCCTTGTGGACGGCTTACACGGTGACGCCAGCGATCACCATCGGCGGCGGCATCAACTATGTCGACAAGGTCTACGCTTCGGTCGCCAATAACAAGTTCGCGCCGGCCTACACGCGTTTCGACGCCATGGCCAGCTATGTGCTCAGCCGCAATGTCACCCTGCAGCTGAATATCCAGAACCTGACGGACAAGCTGTACTTTGACAAGGTTTCCTCGCCGCATTACGCCGGCGTGGCGCCAGGCCGCACGGCAACCTTGACGGCCAACATGAAGTTTTAATCATGTAGCCTGACAACACCGCCCCTTCAAAAAGGGCGGTGTTTTTTATGGGCGGTTCCCTTTTTGTCTTTTCGATTGGCAAGGTAGATAAGAGAAACATGCGCCGAACGGCATAGGGAGAATGACATGCACATGGCCATACCGAATACCGTAGTCCAGGGCGAAGTCCGCATCGTTGAACGCTTGCGCGCCGTGCAGCTGCGGCCCACCAGCGCCCGCATCGGCATTTTACAATTATTGACTGGCGGTGGGCAGGCCAGCCTGAACGCAGAAGATGTTTACCAGCAGCTGCAAGATAGCGGCATTGCCGTCAGCCTGGGCACGATCTACCGCGTACTGAGGGAACTGGAGGCGGTGGGTTTGCTGTTGCGTGAGCGGGAAGATAGTGCGAGCGGCAACAAGGCGCGTTACTGGATCAAGCCCGAGCATGCGGAAGAGGGCAGTTGCTATTTTGTTTGCCGCGTCTGCGAGCGCAAGGTGCTGGTGCAGGACGAGGCGCTGATGCAACAGTTGCGCCAGGTGGCGCAGGTCCATGGCATGCAGGCGGGCGGCAACCTGGTGTCCATGCAAATGCGCTGCAGCCATTGCAGTGATGTGGCGTCGGGAATCCGCCGGACCGACAGGCTGGCTCGCAGCGTAGTTTAGGCGCTACAATAGGGGACACTCTTTACTTGTTACCAAGCCGACATGACCACTTCCACACCGAATATCGTTGTTACCCCGTCCGCTCATCCCTTGTCCGACGCCCAGCGCGCCGAGCGCATGACCAGCCCGGCTTTCGGCCGCATATTTACCGACCACATGGTGGTGATACCTTACCGCGACGGCAAGTGGCAGCAAGGCGAACTGAAGGCCTACGGCCCGCTGAGCCTGGACCCATCGGCTTCCTCGCTGCACTACGGCCAGGCCATCTTTGAAGGCTACAAGGCCTTTGCCCAGCCTGATGGCAGCATCAAGACTTTCCGTCCAGAACAAAATGCCGAGCGTTTCAACCGCAGCGCCGCGCGCCTGGCCATGCCGGCGATTCCCGTGGAACTGTTCCTGGAAGCAGGCGACGCGCTGATTTCGCAAGACCGCAACTGGGTACCGAAAAACACCGGCGAGAGCCTGTACATGCGTCCGCTGATGATCGCTACCGACCCTTACCTGGGCGTGCGTCCATCGGATGAATACCTGTTCGTGCTGTTTGCTTCGCCAGCGGGCGCGTATTTCCCGAAAGGCGTGAAGCCGGTTACCGTGTGGATCAGCGAAGATTTCGTGCGCGCCGCACCTGGCGGCACCGGTGAAGCCAAGTGCGCGGGCAACTATGCGGCCAGCCTGATGGCGCAAGCGCAAGCGCAGGAAAAAGGCTGCGACCAGGTGGTATGGCTCGATGCCGTGCACCGCGAATTCATCGAAGAAATGGGCGGCATGAACTTGTTCTTCGTCTACAAGGATGGCGACAAGATCACCGTGGCCACGCCGGAACTGACGGGCACCTTGTTGCCAGGCATCACCCGCCGTAGCTTGCTGGAAATGGCGCGTGAACTCGGTTATGCAACGCAAGAACTGAAATTGTCGGTCCAGCAATGGCGCGACGATATCGCTTCGGGCCGCATGATCGAAGTGTTTGCCTGCGGCACGGCTGCCGTGATCACGCCGGTGGGTCTGGCCAAGGCCAATGGTTTTGAAATGACCATCAACAACAACGAAAACGGCGCCGTTACCCTGGCGCTGCGCGAAGCTTTGCTGGGTCTGCAACACGGCACGGCCGAAGACAAGCACGGCTGGATGCACAAGGTTTGCTGAAGTGAAATGATGTGAGCCACCGCGCCGGCACTGTCTTGCCGGCGTTTTTACTTTGAGAGAGGAAAACCCATGCGCCTGCTCCTGTCCCTGCTGTCCGCTGCTGTAGTGAGCTTACCTTTGCTGAGTTTGCCCGCCACCGCCTTTGCCGCCGCGCCCGATGCTGCCGTGCAAGGCGCCACCTGCAGCGTGCCGCGCAATGTCAGTTATTACGATTACGACGTAAAACCGTCGGACGAGAAAAACACTTGCTACAAGAAAAGCACGAATGTGCCCACCGATTCCTTTGTGCTGGCGCTGTCCTGGTCGCCCGGCTTTTGCGACAGCCAGCGCCGGCGTGGCGAAATCTCGAAAAAGGCTGCCTTTCAGTGTTCGGAAAGCAATCATTTCGGCTGGATTGTGCATGGCTTGTGGGCCCAGTCCGATAATCCCGCTAGTTGCGAAGATATTTCCGTGACGCCGCCACGCAAGACGGATCTGCATCCGCGCTATTGCAAGGGCGATTTGCCAAAATTGTCGCCAGCGGAAATTCTGCCCTATATGTGCATGCAACCGGGCGAAGCCTTGCTGCAAGGCGAATGGGAAAAGCATGGCGCTTGCGATTTCGATACGGCCAAGGAATATTTTGAAAAAGAGCGCGAGCTGTACCAGGCCTTGAAATTGCCGGCCACCAGCCTGCCCAAGAATCAGTTGTTCCAGTGGATGAAACAGCATAATCCGCAACTGAAAGGCCGCTGGCTCGGTTATGAAAAGCACTCGGGCGAATTGCGCATCTGCTACTCGAAAGACTACAAGGTCATCGACTGCAAGCAGTAATGTTATGAATACGCCTATTTGTTGATATTTAGTCTTGTTGATCAGGTAATTGGCCATGCATTATTTGGTTGCCTGCTCGGCAGGCCAGTGCTATCCGTGATACTCTAGCGCCTGCAGTAAAACAATAAGATGCTCACCGTCAACGGCGGCTTTTTGGCGATGCGGCATGGTCTTTCGTATCGGATAGAAGAATGTTCAAGCAGCAAACGCAGCCCATCCTGGTAGGGGAAGAGGGCTTGCCGCCCAATGCACGCATCTGGGCCATGTTCGCACTGGCCCTCGGCGTCGGTATGGCCTCGCTCGATACCGCCATCGCCAATACCGCCTTGCCGGCTATCGCCAGCGAGCTGCACACCACGCCAGCGGCCTCCGTCTGGATCGTCAATGTCTATCAGCTGGCCATGGTCGCCACCTTGCTGCCGCTGTCGGCGCTCGGTGAAATCGTCGGCTATCGCCGCGTGTCGATTGCCGGCCTGTGCCTGTTTACCATCGCCTCACTCGCTTGCGCCATGGCCTGGTCCTTGCCCTCGCTGGTGGTTGCGCGATTTTTCCAGGGCGTAGGCGCCAGCGCCGTGATGGGCGTCAATACGGCGCTATTGCGCGCCATCTATCCCAAGCATTTGCTGGGCCGGGCATTCGGCAATAATTCCCTGGTGGTGGCGGTAGCGTTCGCCGTCGGCCCCACGGCGGCCTCGCTGATCCTGGCCACGTCTTCCTGGCCATGGCTGTTCGCCATCAATGTGCCGCTGGGCGTGATCGGCTTTTTCCTGGCGCGCCGTTTCTTGCCAGCTACCAAGTTGTCCGGACATACCCTGGATACCCGCACGGCGCTGTACAACGTGGGTGCGTTTGGCTTGCTGATTTTGCTGTTTGGCGACGCCGCCCATCATGAAGCGCTTTCCACCTTGCTGCCGGAAGTGGTGGCGGTGGTGATTTTCTTTGTCTTGCTGCTGCGCCGCCAGGCCGGGCATCAGGCACCGATGTTTCCTATCGACCTGTTTCGCCGCCCGCTGTTTTTACTGTCATCCCTGACAGCGATCTGTACCTTTGCCGCGCAAGGCCTGGCGTTTGTGTCGCTGCCGTTTTATTTTGAAGTCACCCTGGGCCGCTCGCCGGTCGAGACGGGCTTTTTGATGACGCCGTGGGCGTTGCTGGTGGCCGTCATGGCGCCGGTTGCCGGCCGCCTCAGTGACCGTTATTCGCCGGGCGTGCTGGGCGGCATCGGCCTGGCGGCCCTCGCTTCCGGTTTGCTGACCTTGATCTGGATACCGGCGCACCCGAGCGCGTTCGATATCGGCTGGCGCATGGCGCTGTGCGGCGTCGGCTTCGGTTTCTTCCAGGCGCCTAACCTGAAAGCCATCATGGGCAGCGCGCCGCCGGAACGCAGCGGCGGCGCCAGCGGCGTGGTCGCCACCTCGCGCCTGATCGGCCAGGCCAGCGGCGCGGCGCTGGTAGCGTATTGCTTCACGGTTTCCGCCACCCGTGGCACGACGTATGCGCTGTGCCTGGCGGCCGGTTTTGCCGCCATGGCCAGCATCGCCAGTTTTTCACGCCTGGTGGTAACGCAGGCTAGCGGGCTCAATGGCAAGCACGGCTGATTTGTAGCGTGCTTCAGACGTCGATGGCCTTGTCCGACTGCATGCGTTTGCGCAGTTCGAATTTCTGAATCTTGCCAGTCGAGGTGCGGGGCAGGGGGCCGAAATAAATCGCTTTCGGCACCTTGAAGCTGGCCAGATTGGTCTTGCAAAAGGCGATCAGTTCGGCTTCCGTGACGGTGGCGTCTTCGCGTAGTTCCACGAAGGCGCACGGCGTTTCACCCCATTTTTCGTCGGGCTGGGCGATCACGGCGGCGGCCAGCACTTGCGGGTGGTGGTAGAGCGCGTCTTCCACTTCCACGCTTGAAATGTTTTCGCCGCCCGAGATGATGATGTCCTTGCTGCGGTCTTTCAGTTTCAGATAGCCGTCCGGATACATCACGCCCAGGTCGCCCGTGTGGAACCAGCCGCCGGCAAACGCTTCCTGCGTCGCCTTTTCATTCTTCAGATAACCTTTCATGCAGATATTGCCACGGAACATGATCTCGCCGATCTGCTCGCCGTTGGCCGCCACCGGCTGCATGGTGTCCGGGTCCAGTACGGCGACGGCGCTTTGCAAATGGTAGCGCACGCCCTGGCGCGATTTCAGCACGGCCCGTTCTTCCTGCGACAGCGCGGCCCACTCATCTTGCTCGGCGCAGATGGCGGCCGGGCCATACACTTCCGTCAAGCCATAGGAATGGATCAGATCAAAACCCATGGCGTCGATCTTGGCCAGCATGGCGGCCGGTGGCGGGGCGCCCGCGACCATGCCGCGCACGGTCCAGGTGATGCCTGCGCGCCAGTTGGCGGGCGCGTTGGCCAGTGCCGCATGCACGATGGGCGCCGCGCAATAATGGGTGATGTGCAGCTCGCGCATCAGGTCGAACACCAGTTTCGGTTCGAACTTGCGCAGGCACACGTTCACGCCGGCGCGCGCGGCTATGCTCCACGGAAAGCACCAGCCGTTGCAGTGGAACATGGGCAAGGTCCACAGGTAGACGGCGTGCTTGGGCATATCCCATTCCAGCAGATTCGACAGCGCGTTCAGGGCCGCGCCCCGGTGGTGATATACCACGCCTTTCGGGTCGCCGGTGGTGCCCGAGGTGTAGTTGAGGGCAATCGCATCCCATTCATCGGCAGGCGGCTGCCAGGCGTAGTCCGGGTCGCCGCTGGCCAGCAGGCTTTCGTAGTCGATTTCGGCAAAGGCATCGACTTGCGGCCCCAGCAGATCATTGACCTGGATCACGCGCAAGCCGGGAATCTGCGCCGCCATCTGGCGCGCCAGCTCCGCAAATTCAGTATCGGCCAGCAAGACTTTCGCCTCGCCATGGCGCAGCATGAATACCAGCGAGGCCAGGTCCAGGCGGATATTCAAGGCATTGAGCACGGCGCCCGCCATCGGCACGCCAAAGCTGGCCTCCACCATGGCTGGCGTGTTCGGCAGCATGGCGGCCACCACATCGCCTTTGCCCAGACCCAGCTTGATCAGGCTTGAGGCCAGGCGGCGCGTGCGTTCATAGGTGACGGCCCAGTTCTGGCGCAACTCGCCATGGGCAATCGCCAGGCGCTTGCCATATACTTCGGCTGCCCTGGCAATATAGTCGAGCGGGGTGAGGGCGGCGTAATTGGCGCTGTTTTTGCCCAGGCCGGTATTGAAATCGGTGCTCATGGTTGTCTCCTGAAGATGCGTGGCGCCCTGTCGGGTGATGTTTTTAAGTTAGCATAGCATCGGTGGTGATATTTCACTGTCATCCTGGTGACAACTGAGTGCAACAATGCAAGGATGGAATGAACCTTAGGGATTTACCCCGCGACCTGCCCTGCGATATTGGTATGGCATTGCTGGAACACGCTTGGTTCCTGGCGCTGGATCCTGCGCACCAGGCCCTGCTGCGTGCAGGCGCCAGCGTGTGCGCTTACGAAGCAGGCGCCTGCATTGCCCCGCGCGGCGAACCCAGCCTGCACTGGTTTGGCGTGCATACCGGCTTGATCAAGCTGGCCGTGTATGACGCCGAGGGCCGTGGCGCTACTTTTTCAGGCGTGCCGGCCGGCGGCTGGTTCGGCGAAGGCAGCGTCATCAAGCGCGAATTGCGCCGCTACGACGTGGTGGCCGTGCGCGCGTCCAGCCTGATCCTCGTACCCGTCGAGCTGTTCCACCGTTTGCTGGCTGAAAGCCTGTCTTTCAATGCTTTCGTGATACGCCAGCTCAACGAGCGCATGGGGCAATTCATCGCCACCATCCAGAACCAGCGCCTGCTGGCCGTCGATGCGCAAGTGGCGCAGGCGATCGCGCAGTTATTCCACCCGATGCTATATCCGCGCACCTCGCACGTGCTTGCGCTGTCGCAGGAAGAAATCGGCATGCTGAGCGGCATTTCGCGCCAGCGCGTCAACCTGGCGCTGGGCCGCCTGGCCGAATTGAATTTGATCAGCATTGCCTATCAGGCCATCCGCGTGGTGGACCTGGACGGCTTGCGCCGGTATGGCGTGGCGTCGCTGTGATGACAGACTGCCCACGCCAGCCATGGCATGCTGATGCCTGGCGCTTTTCATACTGACCACGATGGCCCTCGTTTCCGATCATCCTCTGTATCTGCTGGGTCTGCGTTTTCCCTTGAAGCTGCGCGTGAGCGTGCGCCAGGGCTACGTGACCTTGCACAATGAAATCGCCACCAAAAAACTGGGCAGTGGCGACAGTTTTGTCGTGCCGGCCTTTTTGCGTTTTGCCTGCGACGTGATGCCGGGCCGGGGCAAGCCGGCCGTGTTCACCCTGGCGCTGGAGCACGACGACACGGAGGCGGCGGGCGGCGGCAAGCGCTGGAGCCGCGCGCTGGCGCAGCACATCTTTCATTCGCCGCAAGGCCAGTGGACGGCAGCCCGCCTGGCGGCGCTATGGCAAGTGACGCCGCACAAGGCGCGGGCGCGGCTGTTTGCCGAAGGCGAAGCCTTGCTGAGCCTGGTGCGCGAGCAGCGTCTGGCGCATGCCTTGCATACTGCCGCGCAAGCCGATGGCGATGATGAACGGGGCCTGGCCGAAGTGGCGGCCGGTTCCGGTTTTGCTTCGGTGCCCGCTTTTTGCGATGCCTGTGTCGATGTGGCGGGCGTGCGCCCGGCCCTGTTCCTGCGCGGGCAGGGCGGCGCCGGGCCGGAGTCCGCGTTATAATCGGGCCATGGGATATTTCATGACACACACAGCGGCGCGCAAGCGCTGGCAATGGTGGTTCGCCTGCCTGGCGATACTGCTCAATGTGCTGTCGCCGTCACTATCGTATGCCGTTGCTGCGCAGCACGCGAATATGAACGCAGCCGCCATCGAAATCTGCTCGGCCAGCGGCGTCGTCTACACGCAGGCGGACCTGGCGCCCAAGAGCAAATCCACCACGGATTCCGTGCTGCACCATATCCAGCATTGCCCATTCTGCATGAGTCATGCGGGCAGTTTTGGCTTGCCGCCGCCCTCATCATCGCCGTTGGCCCTGATCACGGGGCACGACCAGTATCCGCCGCTGTTCTACCAGGCGCCCCAGCCCCAGTTTGTCTGGATGGGCGCCCAGCCGCGCGGACCGCCACAGCTTTCCTGAGCATACTGTTTCCTCTGCCGCTACGGTGGCTTCCTTACGTGTTTTACTACGCCCATTGGGCCTGCATACCATGAAACGTCGTCTTTTCCTTCTCGCCGGTACGGCGGGATTGCTGACGCTCGCCGCCTGCGAGCAAGAACCTAAACCCCATTACAACGGCCTCGACCTGACCGGTGGCGATTACAAGCCCGACTTCAAGCTCAGCGGCCCGGACGGCCGCGTCTACACCCTGGCCGACTTCAAGGGCAAGTACGTGATGGTCTTCTTTGGCTTTACGCAATGCCCGGACGTGTGCCCGACGGCCTTGTCGCGCGCCGTGGAAATTCGCCAGAAGCTGGGCGCCGACGGCGACAAACTGCAAGTCATCTTCATCAGCATCGACCCTGAGCGCGACACGCCGGCCTTGCTCGGTGAATACATGCGCGCCTTCGACCCCAGCTTCCTGGGTTTACGCACGGACCCGCAAAACACGGCCCAGACCGCATTTAATTACAAGGTGTTTTACCGCCGCGTGCCTAGCGGCAGTTCCTACACCATGGATCACACGGCCATCAGCTATGTGCTCGACCCGGAGGGCCGCATGCGTTTGGGCCTGAAGCACACACTGACGGGCGACGAGTGCGTGCAGGACATCAAGACCCTGATGAAATCGAAATACACTTTATAAACACACTCAAAGGATTGATCATGACCCATCTGAAAACCCTGCTGGCAACCGCCCTGACCGTATTGTCCTTTTCCGCCATCGCGCAAAACACCGTGAAAGTGACGGACGCCTGGGTACGCGCCACCGTGCCGCAGCAAAAGGCCACGGGCGCCTTCATGCAAATTACCGCGCCGAAAAACATGCGCTTGCTGGAAGTGCGTTCCACTGTCGCTGGCGTGGCGGAAATCCATGAAATGAGCACCGTCGACAATATGATGCGCATGCGCCAGGTCAAGGAAGTGCCGCTGCCGGCCGGCAAGGCGGTGGAATTGCAACC
The DNA here is from genome assembly GCF_014200675.1 of Janthinobacterium saanense. Taxonomy (GTDB): domain Bacteria; phylum Pseudomonadota; class Gammaproteobacteria; order Burkholderiales; family Burkholderiaceae_D; genus Janthinobacterium. The sequence goes on from NZ_JACHCI010000004.1 coordinate 294,327, forward strand.
TGGCGGCTACCACGTGATGCTGCTGCAATTGAAAAACCAGGTCAAGGTAGGCGACAAGATCCCGCTGACCCTGGTGGTGGAAGGCGAGGACAAGCACCGTGAAACCATCGAAGTGACGGCCGTGGCCCGTCCGCTGGGTGGCGCGGCGATGTCGCACTGATCGAAGGCTGATGCTTGTCTAAAAGTGATTGTGGGCTGATGGCAGGATACTGCTGCCAGCCCGCTGCACGTTTTCTGCAGTTAATCTACGTAAATAAAGTCGAAAATAATCTTCCGCGGCAACCCCACTCCCTTGGCTATTTCGCGTTTTTTTCAGGCACTTATCCCCGATTGACGTCCACCTCCTTGCAGCAGAGGCTTGATAACTTCGATGGCCTTGTTGTTCATGGGATAGCGGTGAGCGTGGAATGTATGCAATCGTTTTAGCTCATCTATTACAGCATCCACGTCGATATTTGCGCGCTTTAGTTCCTCACCTAATATAGACGGATTCAATTGATTCAGTATGCAGGCGTGCAGAAACTCCAGTAGGTCATTGGGCTCCGCCTTGATGTAAGCCATGAAATCCGTGATGGTGGGTTGCTGTTCATCAGAAAATATTGGGTGACGCAAGTCATCCCGATATTTTGTGTCCCAAAATGCGCGCCGCAATGCCAAGTGATGCAGGTATGCTTTCCACCGATCTCGGTTAATCGTATCATCAATGTGCAATACTTCCATCGCCGCTAAGGATAGTGATTCATGTAATCGAACAATCTCGCTGGTCGGGCTGTCGAGGGTAGTCGCAAGATGACCTGCCACCTGGTCGAAGCAGGCCAGGCCCAGATAAGCTAGTGCTAGTAACAAACGACTCGCGTTCGTTTGGTCGGCGTAGCGTTCAGGCCCCGCGTCCTCGGCGCCAAATTCCAGTACTTCACGCAAGTAACAGGCGCTATCCCATAGTTGCTGCCATCGAAGTGCATAGTCGTTCTCCGATGTCAGGGGCAGCGCGAGCAAATGCGACAACAAGTCCGGTGCGTTATTATTGCTTGAAAGATGCGGGCTGGCGCGCTCAATCAAATTACGGCCCTCTGCCTGAAACCAGGTTTCAGGCGTGATACGCCATTGACTGGCGAACTCTTCGAAGGATGGCTGGGGGGTGTTTTCGTTGTGTGCAAAAAAGGATCGTACGCAACGATAGCACCAGTCTTCCCAAGCTGCGGCATCGCCTGGAATGTGCGAGATAAGTGCTTGGCCGAGCAAGGCTTTACCGATGGCTTTGATCAGTGCAATGTCGACGAAATAAGGGGACCTGATATCGTCAAATTCGTCGTCACTTTGCCCCAGTCGCGCGCGCATCAACCAGTTTGCCCAACGCAGTAACATCGGAATGGCATCGCTTCGCGTTGCAAGAGTAGCTACCACGGCATCGACCAATTCGCTGACTTGGGAGGATAGCGCGACAACTTCATCCAGGTCGGCACCGAAACGCGGAATCTGCCTGCCGGGAACCAACAGCTCGGCTCTGGCGTGCACTAGCAGTAAGGGCAACAAGACCGCGCCCGTCCATCGGCCATCTTGCTCAAATGCAAGCGGTGCTGCTTTGACAGCTGCTTCCCAATGCACATAGCGCGACTGAAAGCCAGTCACTTGCGCATCCATTAGCGCAGCATCCAGCAGGAAGGGATTGTGTGACTGCGCAATCAATTGATGGAACTTTTCTGGCGCAATTTCATGGAGTAGACCAAAGAAGCGCATCTCCTCTTCATAGTTCATGAAGTCCGAGCCCCTGAGTCCCCACCACAACTCCTCGAGCTGTCGTATGGAGGTCTTCCAGTAGGAGCAAGCCCCTTCTCGTTGCTTATTTCGACGCTCTGATTCTGAATTTAGTGTGTTGTTTTCAAGCTGCTTGAACAGGAGGATAGCCAAATCCACATAAGCTTGGCTTGCATGAGTGTCGCGATGTGCCTGAGCCGACATCGCGTTTGCCAACCAATGTTCGATTTGCCATGAATGATAAGCGATCTTCCTAACTTTTTTCCAGGTCTCCAACTGCGGATATTTGGCAAGCGCCGTGGCACAGGCCACTGTTAATAGCATATCGGGATCACTCGTGGCATCGGCCTGTTGCTGGGCATGTTCGCGCAACGCATTAATTTCTGGCGAGATATCTGACACCATCAGATGCTTAACCAGAGTTTCGATGACATTTGGTGCGGTTCTGGCGAGGAATGTGAGAAACTCTTCTCGGCTTCTGAAATTGCCGTTATCCTGAAAGGGTTCAGGTTTCGTCTTCCGTTCGTCAATCCATTGCATCATCGTGTTTCCTTGCACTTTTCCCATACCAGCTCAAAAAAATTGACCGCCCCCACATCCTCTGCGCTCCAGCCACGGCTGGCTGCACTGACGCTGGCGTGGAAACCGCCCACTGTCGCACCGAAATGCCAAAGTTCGTCATCGACAATGGCAAATCGGTCATGCACATCAATCGGGCCTCGCGTGAGGCAGGTGTTAATCTCAATCAGGCAGCGTGTGTCGCGCCGAGCTTGCATGGTATTGATATAGTTTTCCTTATCCTTGAACAGCTGTAAGAATTCCGCCGTTATTTCATCGTGTTGTGCGGTGAGAATTCTGATATCACTGGCTACAAGTTTGGCATGCAACCAATCCAGAACTGTAATGATGCGCTCGTCTGGTTTACGCTTTTCCTCTGGCGCCAGAAAATATTTATCCATGACCCATATTCGCTTCACTGCGTTCATCACGGCATAGCGGAATGCATACAAGGGTTGCGGCGCAGGTGCACGTTTGCGTGCACCGATGGTATCTATATCGCGTGGGAAGTGCGTGCTCCCGCCGCGCTCACAGCCCCACATAATTTCAGCTTTTAAGGTTGGGGATGAGTGCAAAGGGGGACGCTTTGGGGCAAGGCCGAAGTCTTTCATTGCTTGCTTGATTTCACGTACGCTTTTTTCACTAGTTTGATGTAGCGATCCAGATCCGGCGCCGTGCAGGCTAGGGATTGCAGCTGCTTGATGACTTGGGTGGGGTCGGGCAGTCGCACGATCATTGAGGCTTTCTCTCCAAAGCCGCTAAGCGAGTTGCCGACAAACCACACATCATCATCCACTACAAGAAAACGGTCATGCAACTCGGCCGCCGAAATGATGGCCACTTGGGGTTGCAACTGTTGGTGTTTGTTGAGTTCGTCAAGACTGTTTTTGAACGACTCCAGCAAGGCCAGTCGGGTTTCATGCGAATGGGACGGTGGATTGAAGGCGAGCTTAGTGGTCAACAGGGTAGTGTTAACCTGCTCGCCGTGTATCGCATAGAGAAACTGCCCCAGTTGCAAGGTGCCTAGGTAAGGGTCCGCTATCATTACCCTGAAACGTGCCGCGCGTAGCAGTTCCCGAACAAAATGCATCGCGTCCTCGCGGGAGCCAGCGGGAAACCATCGTTGCCCATAATGCTTGGCATGGGCCTGCATTTCCCGTTTCCTGACCTCTGCCGCCATACGCACACTAGGCTCGGCGTCGACCACAGCTCCCAAGACCGACGTGGTATCCCACTCGGTGGAGCTCGCCGCCTTGTACTCTGTTATCGGCGCGTCCGGAGCGCTGCCCGTGGGTACTTTGATATTCAAGGTGTTACCGGAGTTGACTCGCACGTTGAGATTTATCTGCCGCAGAAAACTTGTCGGTGGACTGTAGGCCAGCACACCGAGCTTGTTGTGACTCACCACGAAGCCGTACTGTCCCATGCAGCGTCCTTTATCCACCTCAAGGATGCCATCGGAGGGTATCTGGTACGTTTCAAAGTGAGTCAGTAGATTGGCCTCCTTGTCAAATGTGGTGACGCGTAACTCATCCAGACTCTGACCCGGACGCGGGACCATACGGTAGACGATTCGTTCCCCTTGTCCATTACTGGCCGGTACCATGAAATGGTCGATCTGGCGGACGATTGGGTCCGGCGAGATATACACCGCGCTGCCAAGATATTCTTTATAGTTAAATAGATTTATGTGCATGCGCCGGGCCACGAACGTATGGGCGTCGGCATCGTCAAGGAAGGCATTTAGGCCTACGGGATTACCGAAACGGCGGTGCAGCCTAGCCGGCACGCTACCAATGAAGGGAGCCGGATTAATCGTCGGCGTGCGCTGGTGGGAAAACAGTTCCTCTGGAACAGGCAGACCGAATACCGGCCAGGGTTGAGGATCCTCCAGTCGAGGCACCTGAATGCGCGGTCTCGAGGAATCACCTTGTTCGTTAGTTGCTGGGAAGGGAAAACATGTTTCGCTTTCACTAAGTGAGGTGTACCAATCGATTGCCACCTCCTTTGGAATGACGATCCGGTGAAAGCACAAACGATTCTCAGTTCCTTTAAGCTTGAAGTGCTCCGGGCGCGTAAGCGCTCTTGGTGCTGGTCTACCGTGTGCCAGTTCGGTTATCGTGGTAAATAGCAGCTTGTCCACACTCCCCTTTTTCTGCAAGGTGACCAGCCGTACAACGGCCAAAGCCTGATTCTTAATTTCTGTCATTACTTTCCTGCTCCTGTACATCTTGGCGGTCTAGGCGTGAATCGACCACATGGTCGATCACTGCAGTTTTGGTAGTCACTGAGATTTCATCCGGTATCCTGCAATATAAAAGCATAGCATGTTGCTTAAAAGGAAAAATAGTGAATTCTCACATGGTGATCTTTTAATTTTGGTTCGTCGGGATTTTTTATGTCTGAAAGAAAATTAAACGGCTGTTTGATATAATTAAACATCTGTTTAAATAATGGCACTGGAATGACTGAGGAAAATACGCAGGAACCAGCCCGGCTGCGCATCTTGCAGACGGCCGTGGAGATGTTTGTCGAGCATGGCTACAAGGCGACGTCGGTGCGCAAGATATGCGAGGCTGCGCAAGTGAATGTGGCGATGGTCAATTATTACTTCCATAGCAAGGAAGAGCTGCACCTGGCTGCTTTTGACTACGCCAGGGAATTGGCCCATGTAGCCGATAACGCTGCTGCTGCCACAGCTTTGCCGCCGGCCGAGCAATTGCGCCTGGCTATCGAAGAGCTGGTCTGCACCATGTTGCGTTCGGGGCCGTCGTCCCTGTTTGTGCGCCTGGTGGCGCGCGAATTGATCGAGCCGACGGCTGCGATTCATCGCCTGGCCGAGCGCCATGTGTTGCCGCAGCACGCACAATTTACGCGGCTGATACGCGGCGTCGTTGGCCCGTGCTGGCCCGACGATGTGGTGCAGAAATGCGTCTTCAGCGTCATCGGCCAGGTGGTGTTTTATGCGCGTTCGCGCTCCGTGCACGAGCTGGTGGCGCCGGAAATCAGCTATGACGAGGCGGGCATCGCCGCCATCGCCGCACATATTTCCCGCTTTACTTTGGCGGCGCTGGCGAATATGTGTGCAGGAGAGCCAGTATGAAATCCTGGACCCTGACCATCATGCTGGCCGGCCTGGCCATGCTGGGGCCTTTCGCCACCGACACCTTTTTACCCTCGTTTCACGCCATTTCCACCCATTTCAATGTCAGCTACCTGCTGGTGCAGCAGACCCTGAGCGTATATCTGGCGGCGTACGCTTTCATGACCCTGTTTTATGGCACTTTGTCCGATTCTTTCGGCCGCCGTCCCGTGATCCTGTATTCCATGTTTGTGTTTGCCGCAGGCTCCATCGGCGCCGCCTTCGCGCCCAGCTTTGGCTGGCTGCTGTTTTTCCGCGGCGTGCAAGGTGCGTCAGTAGGGGCAGGCCGGGTCATCGGGCAAGCCATCGTGCGCGATACCTTGACGGGCGCTGCCGCGCAAAAGATGCTGGCCAATATCATGATGGTGTTCGGCATCGCGCCCGCCATCGCGCCGATTATCGGCGGCTGGCTGCATGTGGCCTACGGCTGGCAATCGACGTTTGTGTTCACCTTTATGGCGACCGTGCTGCTGTTGCTGATCAGCTGGCGCGGCTTGCCGGAAAGTTTGCCGGTCGCCCAACGCCAACCCTTTCATCCGGCGACCATCGCGGCCAACTACTGGCAGGCGCTGCGCCACCGGGGCTTTCAGCTGCGCTCGCTGGCCGTGGCTTGCGCGTATGGCGGTTTCGCCCTGTATATCGCTTCGGCGCCGCATTTCGTCATGGAATTGCTGCATTTGCCCGAGACGGCGTTTGGCTGGATGTTCGTGCCCATGGTGGGTGGCCTGGTGGCAGGCTCGGCCTTGAATGGCAAGCTGGCGCATACGGTGCCGATGCCGCAACTGGTGCAGCGGGGCTTGCTGATCATGGCGGCCACGGGTGTCTGCAATATTGCGTACAACCACTGGTTTGTGCCCAGCATACCCTGGGCCATCATCCCCATCATGCTGTATGCGTTTGGCATGTCGCTGGCCTTGCCGGGCATGACCCTCTCCACCCTGGATATCTTCCCGCATATGCGCGGCCTGGCCGCATCCTTGCAAAACTTCGTGCAAATGCTGCTGTTCGCGCTGGTGTCCGGTTTCATCGCGCCCTTGCTGTTCGACAGCAGCATCAAGCTGGCGCTGGGCCAGATGTCGGCGGTGCTGCTGGCCTCGTTCTTCTGGTGGCTGGCTGGTCAGAACACCACGGCGCATAGCAGAGGCAAGGCGGCGACAGTGGCTTAAATCAAGGGAAGTTGCCAATAGACATTTATACATGTTTCCTCATATACTATGGAGTTGCACATAGAGCAATACTGACTTGTGCGTTTCCGACTCGCATAGCATAGGGAAAAGAATGGACACACCGGACTATAGCCAGCATACAGAACAGCAATTGCGGCAGATATTGGGCCGCATCGACGCGGCCCGTTTCCCTGAACGCGTGCAGGAAATCGAAGCGCGCCTGGCCAGCCTGGCTTTAGCGCCTGCGCCGGTCAAAACCGAAGCAGTCGCAGCTGACGCCCCCGATGTAGTGATGGCGGGCGTGTGGCGCAGGATAGTCGCCTGCCTGATCGATGGCATGCTCCTGTTTCTGATCGGCCAGGCTGCGGGCCTTGTTTTGTACCAGCAATTTTCCTCGCTGGGCGGCTGGGGAGTGTTAGTTGGCGCGTTCATTACGCTGCTCTATTTTGGCGTGACACAAAGCCGCCTGGGCGGTGGACAGTCGGCAGGCATGCGGCTGCTGGGATTGAAAGTGGTGTCGCGTACTGGCGAGATGCTGGGCTTTCCCGCTGCGTGTGTCCGCGCCGCTCTTTTTTGCCTGGTGTTCTTCCTCAATGGCGTCGTTATCGACTTGGGCGCGGACAGGGAATTGCTGAGCATGGGCTTGCTGCTATTGCTTTTCGGACTGGTTTTCAGCATTTTTTATCTGCTGGTATTTAACCGCCGGACGCGGCAAGCCACGCATGACCTGGCCGTTGGCGCTTTTGTCGTCAGGGCCGGTCCCGGCAAGCTGAGTTTGCCCTCGAAAGCGATCTGGCGTGGCCATGCTGCTTTCATCGCTGCGGTCATCATCGTGTTTGCTGGAGTGGCGCTGGTATTGAGGCAGTCTGCCATCAAGGCTGAACTCGGCGCTTTGAATGCTGCGCTCACGCAACTTCAGGCGACTCCGGGCGTGCAGGGGGCCAGTATTTTCCTGATGACCATGCACACGGGAAATCAGACCAGCGAGCACTTGTCGATCAATGCCATCGTCGATGCATCATTGCCAGATACCGGGGCATTTGCGCAAGGTCTGGTGCAGACGGTACTGGACAGTTATCCCGGGGCGAGCCGCCAGCCATGGATTATCGTCAGTCTGAGGTCAGGCTATAACATTGGTATCGCTTCACGCTGGAATATCACGAACTACGCGCATACGCCTGAACAATGGAAATCGCTAGGCCATGATACCGCCACGAAAACCGCGCAATGATGAGCGTATCCCGCCGCTCGCTCTGGCTGCGGATGATTTATGCCCTGTGCCTGCTGGGCGCCACCTACAACCATCTGCTGATTGTTGCCGAGTATGACTGGGGCTGGAATTACGGCGGGCTGCCGGTCCTTGTCACCACCTTCTGGACGGCGCTGACCCTGATCGACCCGCTGGCCATCGTGCTGCTGTTTTTGCGGCCGAAGGCTGGCGTGATCGTGACGCTGGCTATTATTGTCGTCGATGTCGCTATCAATGCCTGGGTGGGGTTGACCTACGGCATCGACCTGGCCGCGTTTCTGGCGCAAGTCTGCTTTCTGATTTTTGTGGTGTGCACCTGGCGCATGGCTGCGCAACATCCTTGAAACGTCGTGCAGTCGCGGTACAATCGCCAGACACTGTGACCGAAAGGGGCTGTCATGACAAGCACGCAGAACGGCGGCGAGACGCCGTCGCGGCTGATCGATGCCAAGATCCGTGAACTGGACGATTGGCGTGGACAGACCCTGGCGGCCATCCGGCAAGTCATCTTGCAGGCGGATCCCGAGGTGCTGGAAGAAATCAAGTGGCGCGGCGTGCCCGTGTGGTCGCATGCGGGCATCATTTGCACGGGTGAAACTTATCAGCGTGCCGTGAAGATGACCTTCGCCAAGGGTGCTGCGCTGGCCGATCCGGCCGGCCTGTTCAATGCCAGCCTGGACGGCAATACCCGGCGCGCCATCGATTTCCATGAAGGCGACATCGTTGACGAGGCGGCCTTGACGGCGCTGATACGCGCCGCAGTGGCTTTCAACACGGCGCCGAAAAAATAGCTATTATTCCCTGATCGTGACCACCAGCTTGCCGCGCGCGCTGCCATCGGCTTGCGCCGCGTGTGCCTGCTGCACCGTTTCCAGGGTGAAACCGCGTGGGTCGACGCGCACGCGCAATTGCCCCGCCGCGATCAAACGGTTGGCCTGGCGCAAAATGGCGCCGTGGCGCGCATGATCCTTGCCGCTCAATAAGGGCAGCAGGGTGAACACGCCTGAATAGCTGGCTGCGCGCGCCGTCAAGGGCGTCAGCGCAAACGTGCCCCAGCCCAGGCAGCTGACGACATGGCCGCCATAGATTCTTGCTGCCTTGAAACTGGCGTCCAGGGTGGACCCGCCCACCGTGTCATAGACGATATCAAACCCCGCTCCCGCCGTGTGTTCGGCCACATAGTCATCCACCGTGCTGGTCCGGTAATCGATAAAGCGCGCGCCCAGCGCTTCGATGGTCTCGCGGCTGGCCGCGCTGCCGGTCGCGTAGACGGTGGCGCCCATGGACACGGCGATCTGCACGACCATATGGCCCACGCCGCCTGCGCCGCCATGCACCAGTACGCTATCGCCCGCCTTGATCTGGGCGCGGTCGACCAGGCCTTCCCAGGCCGTGATGAAGACCAGGGGCAGGGCGGCAGCTTCGCGCAGGCTCAGCTTTTCCGGTACGGGCGCCAGCAGGGCGGTCTCGAATACCCCATATTCAGCCAGCGAACCGGGGATGCCGGCAATGCCGCCCGCCATGCCATACACCCGGTCGCCGACGGCAAAGGTGGTCACACCATCACCCACGGCGGCCACCGTGCCGGCCATGTCAATGCCGAGGATGGCGGGCAGGCGCGGCTGTGCATGTGGCGCCTGGCCGGCGGCGATTTTGGTATCGAGCGGATTGACGCCGCTGGCGGCGATACGCACGAGGACTTGTCCCGGCCCTGCTTGCGGCACGGGCAGCTCGGTCAGGGTCATGGGAACGGCAAAGGTATTCAGTAGGAGGGCTTGCATGGTGTGCTCCAGAAAGTTGATATGGCCAGTCTAGGCGGGCAGGGCGGAAAGAAAAACAGGGCGCGGCACGATGCACTATTTCAGAATCGTGGATAATCGCCCAAAAAAGGAGTATCCATGGACAGGCTGGAATCGATGCAAGTGTTTTGCGCGGTGGTCGAGGCGGGCGGCTTCAGCAAGGCCGCGCAGCGCCTGGGCATTTCTACCTCGTCCGTGACGAACCAGGTGGCGGCGCTGGAAAAGCATTTCGGCGTGCGGCTCTTGCAGCGCACCACGCGCAGCATGTCGCTGACGGCCGAAGGTTTGCACTGCCATGCGCAGGCGCGCCAGTTGCTGGCTGACATGGCCGTACTGGAAGCGAGCTTGCAGCAGGCCGGTCAGCGTCCGTCGGGCAGCTTGCGCGCCGACATGCCGAGCAGCATCAGCCGTAACATAGTGGCGCCGGCCTTGCCGCGTTTTATCGCCGCCTATCCCGAGATCGACTTGCGCATGACCGTCAGCGACCGTTTGGTCGACATGGTGGAAGAAGGTATCGACGTGATGCTGCGCATAGGCGAGCCGCAGGATTGCTTTCTCGTGGCGCGCAGCCTGTTCAAGATGGAGTATCTGTGCTGTGCCTCGCCCGAGTTTCTGGCCCGGCACGGCCAGCCGCAAACACCGCAAGAACTCGAGCAGTTTGCCTGCCTCAATTTCCTGTACCCGAAATCGCGCCAGGTGCGGCCCTGGCTATTCCAGGATGGGCAAGGCACCGAGCCGTATGCGCACACGCCGGCAAGCAAGTTATCGTTCGACCATATCGAATCGATGATCGCCGCCGCGCAAGCCGGCTGCGGCATCGTGCAGGCGCTGTCAGTGTCCGTCATGCAACCCTTGCGTGAAGGCAGCCTGCTGCCGCTGCTGCAACCCTACCGTACGGCCGGCCCCGACGTATGGGCCCTGTTCCACCCGCGCCAGCTGCGCGCGGCCAAGGTGCAAGTGTTCGTGGACTTCCTGGCGCAGCTGTTCCAGGAACAGGGTTGAGCGGATTCACTTGCAATACAGCCGGTCGATGCTATGCGACGAGGCCAGGTAATGCCGCGTTTGCCAACTGATGGCCACCCGGTAGGCGCAGGGCGGGTCGAGCGCTACATTGACGGGAAAACCGCCATTGTTGCTTGATAAATGAGGCCCACCTGCGCCGCCGCGGAACAAATAGTTGGCGGGCGGCGGCGGTGGCGTGAAGCTGGCTGCCGGCAGCGGCGGCGGCGGGTGGGTGATGCCATTGTTGTTCGATATCGTCAGATTGAAAAAGCGCAGATGCGGATGGTCTAGCGTGTACAGGATGTGCACCACGCCGCCCGCGATGGGGTTGCAGGCATTGCTGCGCAATTCTTCCAGGTCCAGCGCGACGATGACGGGCGAGTTGTCGAAGACGATGGAATCGAGGCCGTCGGTGGCTACCAGGGCCAAGGTTGTGCCGTCGCGCACCTCGAAACCCAGGCGGTAGCGGCGCACCGGTTCGCTTTCCGCTGTCGTCAGGCTGCGGCCGGCATCGAGTATCGGCAAGCCGCCCGGCAGCTTGGCCGGATGCAGGCTGGTGATGGCTGGCGTATTGACGGTGAACAAGTCGAAAGTGCGCAGGAAATTGCTGCTGCTGACGTTGACGACGGCCATGCCGCCATTGCGCATGTCGACGGTGAGGGCCTTGTTGTCGATCCGTATCCAGCCGCCCGCCAACACATCGCCCGTGTCGATGATGACTTGGGCCGAGTCGGGCAAACCCAGTCCATTCGTATAAAACACATAACCGACCAGGGTGCCGAGGATTTGCGTGAGCGGCGCCAGGCTGGCGGGCGCCACCGTGGGCAGTGTGCTGGGATCGTCGGCGGCGCCGCTCCAGCGCCATTCACCGATCAAAAAGCGGTATTCGAGCGAGTTGGCGGGAATTGCGCTATTGCGCAAGGGGCAATTGCCTTTCAGCGTGACGCCGCCCGCGAAGACGCAGGACGCGGCCGGGCCACCTGCATACCCTTCTGGTGAAAAGCCAGCTGCGGAAGGGAAGGGGTGGATATCGAAGATTTCCACCTGCTGCCAGTGCGGCACACCTTCCACGTCGGGCGGCAGGACGGCGCTTGAACACAGTTCCACGCAAAAGCAATGGCCCACGTTTTCGCGGCCCGGCTGGCGGCCATTCGCCTGGGTTTCCGACAGGATGCTTGCGCTGCCCAGCTGCGCCGTGAAATACACGTCGGGTCCGCTGGCAAATTCCACGTTGATGAAGGGAGAAAAGGGTGTGAGCGTGAAGTCGGAGGTCAGATAATCGATGCGGAAGCGGCCCGTCGCATCGGTCACGGCGTCGCCCAGTGCATCGTCCTGCAGCCAGTCGGCATCGAAGGCGTGCACGGTGGCGCCGGCGATAGGCGTTTGTGGCGCCACGCAGGTGCGCAAACGGCCGCAGATAGTCCAGGCGCCGAAGCGGGCGCGCACCAGGCACCAGAAACGCTGCGGCAGGCAATAATCCCAGACGGCGAGGAAATCGTCGCCGGCCTGGCGCCAGCGGGGCTGGATGGTGGTGATGGAAAACTGCAGCGGCACCGGCTCCTTGCCGCCCGGCTTCAAATGGGGCACGCTGGGGCAGAACACGTCCACTTCGACCGCCTCGCCCTGGTAGTCGTCGTTTTCGCCCAGGCTAAAACTGTAGTTGCCGTCGGCATCCGTGCGTGCCTCGGCCAGCAGGAACGGCCCCTTGGCTTGTAGCTCTTCATTGCCGAGGATGGCGAAGGTTTCCTTGGCGCTGGCCACGGCCAGGGCGGTCACGTTTTGCGTGTCGCGCGTGCGGTACAGGCGCACGATGAGGTGCGACAGCGGTTCGGGACATTCGGCACAGATCAAGCCGCACAGCTTGCCGCGTAAGATGTAGGCCATGATAGTCCCCTTGCTGTTGTGAATGTGCGCCGCTCGGATGGCGGCGCTGTTATCAAGCTAGCAAATGGGACGGCGATGGACTTGATCTGGATTAAACGCTGCAGTCTATTTAATTTAGCTATTTAATCAATGCCAGTACTTCGCGGAAGCGCGGGTGCTTGCAATCGCGCAACCATTCGAAGGCCAGCATTTCCACCGTCAGCAATTGTGCGCCCAGCTTGTCCAGCCGCTGCAAGGCTGCCTCGCGGCTGGCCGGCTGGCGCGAGCCGACCGCGTCGATGGCGATGATGACGTCGTAACCGAGTTCCAGCAAACCGATCGCTGTCTGCAGCATGCACACATGGGCTTCGCAGCCAGTGACGACGATCTGCTTGCGTCCTGGCGGCAAGATCGCTTGCAAGCCGTCAAAGCAGGCGCCGAAATGCGTCTTGTGCAAAGTCTGCTGGCATAGGGCGGCGATTTCTTCCAGGTTCGGCCCCAGGCCCTGGCGGTTCTGTTCCGTGCCCAGCACGGGAATCTCCAGCAGCTGCGCGATGCGCGCCAGGCGCAGGTTCTGGACCAGTACGTTGTCGGCATCGTGGATGGCCGGCATCAAACGGCCCTGCAAATCGACGATCACGAGTACTGCTTGTTTGGCATCCATCAGCATGTTTGTCTCCGTTAGCGTGTCAAGGCAGCCAGCGGGGCGTGCTCTCTTCGCCCATCAGGTAGCCATGGTTGAGATCGATCACTACACGCAAATAATTCCACAGCGCGCTGACGCGGGCGATATTGCGCCGTTCGCTGGGCGAGACCATCCAGAAGGCGCGCAGCAAATCGATCTGATCGTCGAGCACGGGCACCAGTTCGTTTGATTGCTGAGCCACGAAGCAGGGCAGGATGGCCAGTGCCTGGCCCGCGCGTGCTGCATGGTACTGGGCCAGCACGCTGGTGCTGCGAAAGGCGCGCAGGGAATCGGGCGCCACGTGGTCCATATAGCGCAGCTCGGCGCTGAACACCAGGTCGTCCACGTAGCCGATGATGGGGTGGCGGGCCAGTTCGGCCACGCTGCTGATAGTCGCATGGCGCGCCAGGTAGGCGGGCGTAGCATAGAGTTTCAAACGGTAGTCGGATAGCTTGGTGACGACGTAGGGGCCGGACTGGGGCCGTTCGATGGAAATCGCCACGTCCGCTTCGCGCTTGGACAGGCTGACAAAGCGCGGCACGGCGATCAGGTCCACGCTGATGTGCGGGTTGCGGCCGCAAAAGTGCGCCAGGTGGGGCGCCAGCACCACGGCGCCAAAACCTTCCGTGGCGCCCAGGCGTACCTGGCCGGACAGCAGCCGGTTATGTTCGCCCAGTTCCTCGGTGGCCGCGTACACCGTGCTTTCCATGGTTTCCGCGTATTCCATCAGGCGATGGCCTTCCGGTGTCAGCTGGTAACCCACGTAATTGCGGTCGAACAGCTGCGTGCCCACCTGCTCTTCAAACTTGCGCATGCGCCGCGAGACGGTGGAATGGTCGATGCCCAGCTTCTTTGCGGCATCGACCAGGCCCTGGCTACGCGTCAGTTCCAGAAATACCCGTACATTGTCCCAATCGAGCATGCTTGTATCCTTGTGCATTTTTGCCAAGGATTATGCATGGCTTTTGACGGCACGGGTATGTTTACACTGCTTGCTAGGACATCACTGGCTGATCGGACGATCCGGCCCCAGGGTGCTCTTGCCTTGCAATACCTTGCTCGCTTCGCCTGCCAGGCGCAGATAAAAGTCGCTGCTCAGGTTTTCGCCATCGGCGTCCAGGGTGACGAAGGGGCCGCGCGGCTTGCCCGGTTCATACGGGCTGGGGCTGGTGGGAATTTCCACCGGCAGGAAGGCTTTGCTAGGCGCCACCTTGTACATCGCGGTCGCTTCATCGACTTCATCGAACATGGCGCCAAAGAAGGTAGTCGCGCCAGCCGAGCGGGCTTCGTAGAACTGGGTCCACCAGAAACGCCCGCCGATGCGGTGTTCGTTATGGCCGCCAGGGAACAGCATCGGCATATAGCGCTTGCCCAGGCGCGTGGTTTCGGCGATATCGGCCGCCATCACGTTCTGGCGGAAGTTGCGCACGCCCTGCTGGTCGCCGAAACGGCCCACCAGCCATGGATTGAGCGCATCGAAACGGCGGTACACGGCCGCCCAGGCCGGGTCTTGCGACGAATCGGAGCCCTGGGTACGCCATTGCGACGGCACGCCGCCGATCACATAAGCGCGCTGGTTGGCAGGCGCATCGCGCAAGAACCAGTCCAGCAAGGCGTTGGCCGCAGCAGGCGTGGCGGGCTGGCCGTTAAAACCCAGTCCCCACAGTTCCACCACCGGCAAGCCATTCTGGTGCAGATACGATGGCGCCGACAGTGAACCGTTGGCGGCCAGCGCGGCCCAGTGATCCTTGACGTTCTTGACGATATCGGCGTCCTGCGCGTTGCTGGTGTCATATTCGACGGCCCAGGTACGGCCATTAGCCGACGCGCCCGCGCGCACGTTGGCCGTCACGCCATCGCGGAAACGGCGGTTGACGGAACCTGGCGCGAGCTCGGTGACGAATTCCTGCAGCAGCACGCCATCGATGCCATAGTTTTGCATCCATTCGAAATGGCGGTTGACGGTGGCGCGGTTCCACGAGCTGTAGACCACGGCAGGCGAGCCGTCCGGCATGGTGAAGCCCGTCTTGCATTGTTCGGCGGCGGGCACGTCGCGCATGTCCGGCCACATGTCGACCGTGACATTGCTGGCCACGGGCGTGGCGCCTGGCGCCCAGTGACGCCAGCCATTGCCGGCCACGTCGATAGGCGAACCGTCGCCTGCGCAGGCAAACCAGCCCTGGTAGCCGAAGATCAGCTTGTTATCGAGCGTGCTGGAATCGACCACCGGGCCGCTTGGCGTGGGGTCGGCGGGCAGCACCGGGTCGGTCGAGGTGAACGTCCATTGCTGGTTGCTGTTGTTGCCGCATTCCCATTGCTGGATGACGCCGCCCGGCGCAGTGCTGAAGTTTTGCACGTCCAGGCACTTGCCGCTGTTTTGAGCGCTGATGGTGTAGGCCTGGTTTTTCGGGACGATGTTAAAACGCTGGTTGGGGCCGCCGCCGTAACTCCATTGCTGGAGCAGCGCACCGTTCAGCAGGGAAATGCCGGCCACGTCCAGGCTCTTGCCGCTGTTCAGGTTAATGATGCTGTAGCTGCCGTTGTCCGTCAGCTGCACGTCGAACTGCTGCGCCTTCGCGCCGTTGCAAGTGGCTTGCTGCAGCGCCGCACCGTCCGCCGTGCTATCGCCGGCAAGGGCCAGGCACAGGCCGCTGGATACGCTCTTCACCGTATAGTGGCCCGGCGTCACGGTGCTGGCCGTGACGTCGGCCCTCAAGCTGGTGCTTTGCGCTGGCGTATCGGCGCCGCCGCCGCTGCCGCAGCCGCCCAACAGGGTAGCGAGTATGGCCGAACTGGCCACAGCGGCCAGGCCTGGCCTGTAACTTGATGTCTGTAGATTCATGGTCATGTTTTCAGATTGATTTGTGGTGGCGACGGCTACCACGCAGCTGTTCAGCGCTGCCCTGCGTCACTGTTTTCATATTGCCGTACGGAAATGTTGCGAATGGAATCATAACCAGAATTTACAGCGTCCGGCGCACAATATGCGACATAAGAAACTATTTTTTTTAAGGCAATGGCGCTGAAGGGGGGAAATGGCTTTCTTGTGCATTTTTGCAAAGGACTTATGCGCTAATTCTGATTGAACAGATATTTTTACACATGCAAAATACGTTCATACCTATAAGAGAATGACATAAGGAGACCTGCATGAAAAAAACCATCCTGGCCATGGGCGCGCTGGCGCTGGCTGTATCTTTCAATGGCGCGCAGGCGCAGATTTCTGACGGTATCGTCAAGATCGGCGTGCTGACCGATATGTCCGGGCCGTATTCGGCCATGGGCGGGCGCGGCTCGGTCGTCGCCAGCCAGATGGCGGTCGAGGATTGCCTGAAGGCCGAATGCAAGGGCATGAAGATCGAGATCGTCTCGGCCGACCATTTGAACAAGGCCGATGTCGCCGCCTCCAAGGCGCGCGAATGGCTGGACCGCGACAAGGTGGACGCCATCGTCGACCTGACCAATTCTTCGGTGGCGCTGGCCGTGCAAAAGCTGATGAAAGAGAAGGGCGGCATCGCCATGTTCAGCGGCCCGGCCACGGGACGGCTGACCAATGAAGACTGCTCGCCGAACGGCTTCCACTGGATGTTCGACACCTATTCGCAGGCGGCCGGCACGGCGGCGGCATTGACCAGACTGGGACAGAAATCGTGGTACTTCGTCACCGTCGATTATGCCTTCGGCCATTCGCTGGAAAAAGACGCCAGCGACGTCGTCAAGCGCAATGGCGGCACGGTGCTGGGCGCCGTGCGCCATCCGCTCAACGCCTCCGACTTTTCATCATTCCTGGTACAGGCGCAAGCGTCCAAGGCGCAGGTAATCGGCCTGGCCAATGGCGGCGCCGACACGGTATCGGCCATCAAGCAGGCGCGCGAATTCCGTATCGGCAGCGGCAAGGACCAGCGCCTGGCCGCCTTGCTGGTATTCCTGTCCGACGTGCACGCGCTGGGACTGGAAACGGCCCAGGGCCTGGTGTATGCCGATGGCTTTTACTGGGATTATGACGACCGCAGCCGCGCGTTTGCCAAGCGCTTCGAGGCGCTGAACAAGGGCGCCAAGCCGACCATGGTGCAGGCTGGCGTGTATTCCAGCGTTTACCACTACCTGAAATCGGTGGCGGCTGCGAAGAGCGACGACTCGAAAATCGTCGCCGAAAAAATGCGCCAGCTGCCTATCCAGGACGCCGTCATGCACAACGCCTCGATACGCCCCGACGGCCGGGTGATCCACGATATGTATCTGGTGCAGGTCAAAACCCCGGCCGAATCGAAAGGCCCGTGGGACTACCTGAAAGTGCTGTCCACCATCCCGGCCGAGCAGGCATTCAAGCCCATGGATGCGGCGGCCTGCAATCTGGTGAAAAAATAAGGAGCAGACCATGAAACCAGTCCCCGCCATCCCCCTGCATATCGGCGGCAAGCCGCATGCATCCTCCAGCACCGACTGGCGCGAGGTGATCAATCCGGCCACGCAGGAGATCGTCGCCAGGGTGCCGTTTTCCACGCGCGAGGAAGTCGAACTGGCCGTCGCCACCGCCAAAGAAGCGTTCAAGACCTGGCGCAATACGCCGCTGGCGGCGCGCATGCGCATCATGCTCAAGTACCAGCAACTGATGCGCGACAATATCGGCGCGCTGGCCGAACTGATCACGCGTGAACATGGCAAGACCTTGCCCGACGCGGAAGGGGAAGTGATGCGGGGCCTGGAAGTGGTGGAACACGCGTGCTCGATCGCCACCCTGCAGCTGGGCGAGATTGCGGAAAACGCAGCCACTGGCGTCGATGTCTACAATATCTACCAGCCGCTGGGCGTGGGCGCCGGCATCACGGCGTTTAATTTTCCCGTCATGCTGCCGTGTTTCATGTTCCCGATCGCGATTGCTTGCGGTAATACCTTCGTGCTGAAACCGTCCGAGCAAGACCCATCGTCGTCGATGTACCTGGTCGAACTGCTATACCAGGCGGGCTTGCCGGCCGGTGTGCTCAATGTGGTGCATGGCGGCGCCGATGTCGTCAACCTGCTGTGCGACCATCCCGACATCAAGGCTGTCTCCTTCATTGGTTCGACCCATGTGGGCACGCATGTGTACCGCCGCGCCAGTGAAGCCGGCAAGCGCGCGCAAGCCATGATGGGCGCAAAAAACCATTGCGTGGTGCTGGCCGATGCGAACAAGGAACAAGCCATCAATAACCTGATCGGCGCCGCGTTTGGCGCGGCCGGTCAGCGCTGCATGGCCAATTCCGTGGTGGTGCTGGTGGGTGCTGCGCGTGCCTGGCTGCCGGAAATCGTCGCCCGTTCCAAAAAACTGAAGGTGGGGCCGGGCAGCGACCGCGATGCGGACCTGGGGCCGATGGTCTCGAAAGCCGCCTTGCAGCGCGCAGAAAAGCTGATACAGGCTGGTGTCGACGAAGGCGCGCAATTGCTGCTCGATGGCCGTGGCCACCAGGTGGCTGGCTACGAAGGCGGCAACTTCATGGGGCCGACGATCTTTTCCGGCGTCGAGGCCACGCATTCGATCTACACACAAGAGATCTTCGGCCCCGCCATGTGCGTGGTGGAAGCCGACACGCTCGATGAAGCGATTGCCTTCATCAACGCCAACCCGAACGGCAATGGCACCTCGATTTTTACTTCGTCGGGCTGGGCAGGGCGCAAATTCCAGAACGAGATCGATGTGGGCCAGGTCGGCATCAACGTGGCCATCCCCGTGCCCGTCGCCTATTTCAGTTTTACGGGTTCGCGCGCTTCAAAACTGGGCGACCTGGGCCCGAACGGCAAGCAGGCGCTGTACTTCTGGACGCAGACCAAGACCGTTACGGCCCGCTGGTTCGCGCCGGACGATGGCGGCAGCGGCGTGAACACGACTATCGCCATGAAGTAGACGAGGGCGAGGATGATTACCACGCTGGTCTGCAGTGGCATTCGCCAGCGCACACGCCATGAAATTTTCATTAAAACATGTCTTATTTTGCATTGTAAAATTCACCATGTTAGTATTTGTGCATATTTTTATGGGATGAATAATGCGAACTCTGGATGTGTGTGCGATGGTGTTTTTCTTTGCAGCTAGCTGCGCGAGTGGCAGCAGCCACGCCAATTTTTCCGAAGATCAGGGAGGGGCTGATGGTGTCGTTTGTGATAAACCGTTTTATCCGGAAAGATTAACTCCTGCGCAGAGCAGTGGCAAGGTGGTGATGTTGATACACCTGAATCAACAAGGCCTGGTCCAGGATATTGCCATCGTCAATTCGGCCAACCATGCGGTAGTGGAAGACGCAACACTCGCCTGGAGGAAGACTTGCAAGTTT
Organism: Janthinobacterium saanense; assembly: GCF_014200675.1. Classification (GTDB taxonomy): domain Bacteria; phylum Pseudomonadota; class Gammaproteobacteria; order Burkholderiales; family Burkholderiaceae_D; genus Janthinobacterium. The sequence continues at coordinate 313,854 of NZ_JACHCI010000004.1, forward strand.
CCAGCAGCTCAGCTCGTTGCAGGTGAGGGATGGAGGATGATCAGTCAGGTCTGGCTTGATGAGCGCTATATGTTTGCTGAACGTTATGTCAGCGCCTATTGGAATTTCAAACGACAGGCGGCCAAGGGCAATGCCGGAGCCATGTTCCGCGTGGCGGAAATGACGGAGAGAGGCCAGGGTACGGGGAAGAACTCGGATGTCGATGTTGCGAAGGCCTTGTATTTCAAGGCTGCAGAAGCAGGCGATGCGCGTGCACAGGCCTGGCTTGCTTATCACTATCTGTTTGGTATCACTCTGCCGCTGGATAAGGTAGAGGGTCTGCGCTGGCTGCGGCTGGCGGCCGACAAGGGTAATCCTGGCGCGCGCAATCAATTGGCCCGCTGGTATGAGCGCTCGGATAATCCCGAGCGCGACCTGATCCAGGCGCGTAGCCTGTATCGCCAGGCGCAGGAAGGCAAGGACCCCGATGCCCGGATAGCCTTGGCCCGTATGCTGTTGGACTTGCCCAAGGCGCAGCGTGACCCTGAGCAGGCGGCGGCGTTGTACAAGGTAGCGGCGGATGATGGCGACCCACGCGCCATGTCGGCTTTGTCAGCCTTGTATACTGGTGGCGTGGGCGTGGTTGCTAATCTGGAGTTATCGGAAAAGTGGTTGGAGGAAGCCTTCAAGGCCAGGGACCCGCGTGCGGCCATGATGCGTGGTGATCAGCGCATGTCATCCGCCAGCGCCGCGACAGAAATTGGCGATGCGTGCAGCTTGTATCGCCGGGCGGCTGAACGCGGGTATGCGCCAGCGCAGGCCAGGCTGGCGCACTGCTTCATGGTGGGCAAGGGCTGGGTGCAGGATATACAGCGCGCGCGCCTGTGGTACGAACTGGCGGCGTCGGAAAACGACGCTACAGCGATGGCTGCCCTGGCAGGCATGGCTGAACATGGCGTAGGGCAAACCGTCGATGCTGCGGCCGCGCTGAACTGGTATCGCCTGGCCGCGCAACAGTATGAACTGTCAGCATTGGAGCGCATGCGGACCATCTATATGGATGGCGGCCTGGGACAGGCGCCCGATGCACAGCAGGCAGCGCTGTGGCTGGCGCGCCTGGAGGAAGCGCGCAGCCTGTAATAGCTAACGTCGCGTGATCAAGGCTGCTTGGCTTGCAGTGCGGCCAAGTCGGACTGGGCTTTTTGCAGCCGGCCTTGCAGCTTGGCGATTTTCTTCGGTTCCTTGTTGGCTTCCTGGGCCAGGCGCAGCGAACGCTCCGTCTGGCTTACTTTGGCCTGCGCCTGGATCAGCTTTTGCTTGCGTCGCTCGCTCAGCGCATCGTCGCGGCAGTGGGCGTTGACTTCATCGAGCGCACGCTGCAAGCCCGTGACCTTGTCGGCATAGCCTTTTTCCCTGGCCAGCCGCAGTTCGGTGCTGATGCTGTCGCGCTTGGCGGCGCAGCCCGCGAGCGGTGCGTCGGCGTAAGCGCTGCTGCTGGCGCCGACGGCGAGCAACAGGATCAGGGCAGTTTTCGATAAGTGCTTCATGGTAGTCCCGGGGCTATGTAGAAAAGTGCAATGTAAGCTGCGCCCCTTGGGCTGTCAAATGCCTGCTGTGCAGTGTGCCCGTGCGCTGCTGGCCCAGACTCCTGCGCCTTTATTTGGCGAGACGGCCTTTATGCGGCATGCTATGATATTTGTTATCGATAACAAATTAATGAGACAGTCGCCACCATGACCCCAGATTTTCGCTCCAAGCGCATGCTCGTCGAGCATATCGCCCACACCATGCGTTTTTATCACCCGCGCGCCATCGACCCGACCGGTGGCTTCTATCATTTCTTCCTCGACGACGGCAGCATCTACGATAGCCAGACGCGCCACCTGGTCAGCAGCACGCGCTTTATCTTCAATTACGCCATGGCCTATCGCCAGTTTGGCGACGACGATTACCAGGCCGCGCTGCGCCATGGCGTGGCCTTTTTGCGCGAGGTGCACCGCGATCCCGCCACGGGCGGCTATGCCTGGCAACTGAACTGGAAAGATGGCGTCAAGACGGTGGAAGATGGCGCCAACCACTGCTACGGCCTGGCCTTCGTGCTGCTGGCCTATGCGCATGCGCTTGCCGCCGGCATGCAGGAAGCACGCGCCTACCTGGACGAAACCTTTGAATTGATGGAGCAGCGTTTCTGGCTGCCTGAACACGGCCTGTATGCAGACGTGGCCAGCGCCGACTGGGCCACCCTCGATGGCTATCGTGGCCAGAACGCCAATATGCATGCCTGCGAAGCGATGCTGGCCGCGTTTGAAGCGACCGGCGAGGCGCGCTATCTGCATCGCGCCGAAACGCTGGCGCACAATGTCACCGTACGCCAGGCGGCGCTGGCCGATGGCATGATCTGGGAACACTACCGCCCTGACTGGTCCATCGACTGGGACTACAACTTGCATGACAAGAGCAATATCTTCCGCCCCTGGGGCTACCAGCCCGGCCATTTTACCGAATGGGCCAAGCTGCTGCTGATCATGGAGCGCCACGCCAAATTCATGGCCGGCCCGTCCGACTGGCTGCTGCCGCGCGCGCGCGCGTTGTTCGATACGGCGCTGACCAAGGCCTGGGATGGCCAGCATGGCGGCATCCATTACGGCTTCGGTCCGCAAGATGAAATCTGCGATGGCGACAAATACTTCTGGGTGCAGGCCGAGAGTTTTGCCGCCGCCGCCGTGCTGGCCGTGCGCACCGGTGAAGAAGGCTACTGGAAAAGCTACGACAAGATCTGGGACTACAGCTGGCAGCATTTTGTCGACCATGACCACGGCGCCTGGTACCGCATCCTGACGCCCGATAATCAAAAAATCAGCGCCGAAAAAAGCCCGGCCGGCAAGGTCGATTACCACACTATGGGCGCTTGCTATGAAGTGCTGAACGTGATCGGCGGTGCAGCATGAGCGCCCAGTTTCCCCGTTTTGTTTCGGCTGGCGAGGCCCTGACCGACATGCTGCGCACGGGCCCAGACCAGTGGAGCAGCCAGGTCGGCGGCTCGACCTGGAACGTGGCGCGCGTGATGGCGCGCCTGGGCGTGCCCAGCGCGTTCGCGGGTGCCGTCAGCCGCGACGTGTTTGGCGATGCGCTGGCGCAAGCGACCGAAGTCGCTGGCCTGGACATGCGCTTTTTGCAGCGTTATGCCAAATCACCGTTGCTGGCCATCGTGCATGAACTGCACCCGCCCACCTATTACTTTATCGGCGACGACAGCGCCGACCTGCATTTCGATGCGGCGCAGCTGCCGCCGACCTGGCAGCAGCAGGTCCAGTGGGTGCATTTCGGCGGCATCAGCCTGGCGCGCGAACCGCTGGGCAGCAAGCTGGTGGCGCTGGCGGCCGAATTGAAGGCGGCCGGCGTGAAGATCAGCTATGACCCGAATTTCCGCGTGATGATGGATGAACGCTACGACGCCACCTTGCGCCGCATGACCGAACTGGCCGATGTCGTCAAAGTGTCCGATGAAGACCTGGAAGGCTTGTTCCGCCACGCCGATATCGACGCCGCGTTTGCCACCCTGCGCAGCTGGAATCCGCACGCCACCTATCTGTACACGCGCGGCGCGCAAGGCGCAGCCCTGTACCAGGGCGACGCATCATGGCGGGCCGCGCCCCCGGTGATCGAGGTGGTCGATTCGGTGGGGGCGGGCGACGCCAGCATAGGCGGCTTGCTGTACAGCCTGATGTACCGCCCCGATGTCGATGGCGGCCAGCATCTGCGCTTTGCCGTCGCGGCTGGCGCAGGCGCCTGCCTGGCCGCCGGCGGTTCGCCGCCATCGGTGGAGCTGGTAGAAAAGCTGGTAGCCCGCACCGTGCTGGCTTGATTGTTTATAAGAAATTATTCCAGTCCGCCGCCATCATGGGGCGGATTGGTTTCCCTGCAATAAGAACCTGAGCAGGCTCAGTTTGCCTACCTTGTCATAAGTGAATGTCCTACATGGCCTTGTCGTCGTCGTGTCTACAATGTGAGTTCCGATACCCGCCAGCGGTATCGTCCCTTCACACCACATGGAGACACGAAATGGCCACCCAATCACATCAGGCAGCTCCCGTTTCCCGAAAAATCACCGGCATGCCCGAGATGGATGCAATCGAGCTGCTCACGCAAGACCATCAAAACGTCAAGGAGCTGTTCGAACAGTACGAGGCGCTGAGCGACCGGTCGCTCGCCAGCAAGCGCAAGCTGGCCCTGAAAATCTGCCTGGAATTGAGCAAGCACGCAACGGCGGAAGAAGAGATTTTTTACCCTGCCGTGCGCGAGGCGAACAAAAATAATCAAGATCTGATCGATGAAGCCGTCGTCGAACACGCGTCCGCCAAGGAGTTGATCGCACAAATCGTCGCTATGCAGCCTGGCGAGGACTTGTATGACGCCAAGGTCAAGGTGCTCTCCGAACAGATTGAGCATCACGTGCAGGAAGAAGAGCAAGACATGTTCCCCAAAGCGCGGGCCGCACAACTCGATTTGCCTGCCCTGGGGCAGCAGATCGCGGCGCGCAAAGCAGAAATCACCTTGCCGGAGATGCAGGCCTGAGTCTTGTACGCAATGGTCTTATGTGGATCAGCGCACGGAGTTCGGCGCTGGCCGCGGCTACACTGGGTAGCTTGCCAGCCATGCCTTGTCGTCGGCAACGCATGGCGGCGCCACCCGGGAGTACCAGATGAATGCACCGCTTTCCGCTTCAGCGCTTGATCAACTCTGTGTCGACGCCCTGCGTTTTCTGGCGATCGATACCGTCCAGCAAGCAAATAGCGGCCATCCGGGCTTGCCGCTCGATGCCGCACCGATGGCCTACACTTTGTGGACCCGCTTGCTCAAGCATGATCCGGACGACCCGCAATGGTTCGACCGTGACCGCTTCGTGCTGTCGGCCGGCCACGGCTCGGCCTTGTTATACAGCCTGCTGCACCTGACTGGCTACGCGCTGCCCATGGCGCAGATGCGCCAGTTTCGCCAATGGGGCAGCATCACGCCCGGCCACCCCGAACGGGGCTTGACGCCCGGCGTTGAACTCACCACCGGGCCGCTGGGCCAGGGTTTCGCCAACGGCGTCGGCATGGCGATGGTTGAAGCCCATCTGGCGGCACGCTTCAACCGCGATGGCCACACGGTGATCGATCATTGCACCTATGGCCTGGTCAGCGATGGCGACTTGATGGAGGGCGTGGCGGCGGAAGCTGCGTCGCTGGCCGGTCACTTGCAGCTCGGCAAGCTGATTTATCTCTACGACGACAACAATGTCACTTTGTCGGCCGGCACCGACATGACCTTCAGCGAAGACCGCGCCGCCCGTTTCGCTGCCTATGGCTGGCACACGCAGACCGTGGACGATGGCAATGACCTGGCAGCGCTGGAGCAGGCGCTGCGCGCCGCGCGCGCCGAAACCTCGCGCCCATCGCTGATACTGGTGCGTACCCATCTGGGATACGGATCGCCCAAGCAGGACAGTTTCGAGGCCCACGGCTCGCCGCTGGGCGAGGAAAACGTGAGACTTACCAAGCGCAAGCTGGGCTGGCCGGAAGCGCCGCCGTTTTATGTGCCAGACGCCGCGCGCGAGCATTTTCTTGCGCTGGGCCAGGGTGGCCGGCGTGAACATGCTGCATGGCAACAACGACTGGACGATTACGAGCGTGCCTATCCCGCACTGGCGCTGGAATTGCGGCAGCTGATGCAGCCTGGCGGCTGCGCCTTGCCCGAAGGCTGGGATGCCGGCATACCCGCGTTTCCCGCCGATGCCAAGGGCATGGCCACGCGCAGCGCTTCCGGCCTGGTGATGAATGCCATCGCCGCACATTTGCCGGCGCTGATAGGCGGCTCGGCCGACCTCGATCCGTCCACTTATACGGCGCTGAAAGATACGGGCGACTTCCAGCCGCCGGCCCTGCTTGCACCCGACCGCCAGGGATCGAACGGCGGCGACTGGAGTTATGCGGGCCGCAACCTGCACTTCGGCGTGCGCGAACATGCGATGGCGGCGATCTCGAACGGCATCGCTGCGCATGGTGGCGCGATCCCGTTCTGCGCCACCTTTTTGATTTTTTCCGATTACATGCGCCCGTCGATACGGCTGGCCGCACTGATGGATTTGCGCGTGGTGTTCGTCTTTACGCACGACAGCATCGCCCTGGGCGAAGATGGTCCGACGCACCAGCCGGTGGAGCAACTGGCCAGCTTGCGCGCGATTCCGCGTCTGATCGTGCTACGGCCAGCCGACGCCAATGAAACGGCGTATGCCTGGCGGGTGGCGCTGCAGTCACGCGAGCAGCCGGTGGCGCTGGCCCTGACGCGCCAGCATTTGCCGACCCTGGACCGCAGCAAATATGCGCCAGCTGATGGCTTGCTGCGCGGTGCTTATCTGCTGTCTGCGGCGGCGGGCGGCGAGGCACAGCTGCTGTTGATCGCCAGCGGCTCTGAAGTAACCCTGGCGCTGGCCGTGCAAGAGGCGCTGGCGCTGCGCAAGGTGTTCGCCAGCGTGGTGTCGATGCCGAGCTGGGAATTGTTCGATGCGCAGTCGCAGGACTATCGCGACACAGTGCTGCCGCCAGCGTTGACGGCGCGTCTGGCAATCGAGGCGGGTGTCTCGCAGGGTTGGCACCGCTATGTCGGCGACCACGGTGATGTGATGGCTATCGACACCTTCGGCGCCTCGGCCCCTGGTGATGTGCTGATGCAGCACTATGGCTACACGGTGGAGAATGTCTGCCAGCGCGCCCAGGCATTGCTGGGCGGCTGATGCAGTTATTTGCCTGGCTTGCTGCGTTTGCTGTCTAGCACTTGCAGTAAGGCGCGCCAGGAAGTGGCGAACGCTTCGGCGCCCTCGTGCTGCAGTTGCTGTGCCAGTGCATCGAGGTCGATGCCGGCGGTTTTGTAGGCTGCCAGGGTCTGCTCGGCATCGCCGCCGTCGGCCGGCATGCTGCCGCTGACGACGCCATGGTCGGCAAAGGCCAGCAGGGTTTTTTCCGGGATGGTGGTGATGGTGTTGGGGGCGGCCAGCGCCTGCAAGTAAAGCACGTCGGAGGCGTTTTTATCCTTGGTGCCGGTCGAGGCCCATAGCAAACGCTGTGGCCGCGCACCGGTTTCGGCCAGATGGCGCCAGCGCCGTGAGGCCAGCAATTCGCGGTAGGCGCGGTAGGTTTGCCGCGCAACGGCGATGCCTAGATGGTTGCGCAACGCTGCCGGCACTTTTTCGGCCACCGCCGCATCCCAGCGGCTGACGAATAGCGAGGCCACGGAAGCGATGGCGGGATCGAGCCCCGCTTCGAGGCGGCGCTCGATCCCACGCAGATACGCTTCGGCGGCCGCCTGGTATTGCGCGCAAGAAAACAGCAGGGTCACATTGACGGGCACGCCGGCGAAGATCGATTCTTCAATCGCCAGCAGGCCGGCCGGCGTGCCGGGAATCTTGATGAACAGATTGGGGCGATCTGCCCGCGCATGGAGTTCGGCGGCGATGCGTATGGTGGCTTGCGCGTCGTGCACCAGCAGTGGCGATACTTCCAGCGAGACCCAGCCATCGGCGCCATCGCTGGCATCGAAGTCGGGCCGGAACAGGTCGGCGGCGCGGCGCAAGTCATCCAGCGCCAGGTCGAAGAACAGCGCTTCGCCAGATTCGGCCTTGTTGCTGGCGATGGCCGCATCGTAGAAGGCCGTATCGGCCAGCGCATGCTGGTAAATCGTGGGATTCGAGGTCAGGCCGGTGATGGCCAGTTCGCGCCGGTAGCGCGCCAGCGTGCCGTCGTCGAGCAGGCCGCGTGTGATGTTGTCCAGCCACAGGCTCTGGCCCAGTTCATGCAAATTGATCGCTGCGTTCATGGTGATGTACTCCTGTTGGTGGGGCCGCGTGCGCGTCCCCGCTGTTTAGGTATTTGCTTTGGGCGGCGCGGCGCCCTGTTCCAGGTGGCCGCCGAAACCCTGGCGCATGGCCGACAGCAGTTTGTCGGCATAGTCGGCCTGGCCGCGCGAGCCGAAGCGCGCAAACAGCGCCGCGCTCAAGATCGGGGCAGGGACTGCTTCATCGATGGCGGCGTTGAGGGTCCAGCGCCCTTCGCCGGAATCGGCCACGCGCCCCGCATAAGCATCCAGCGCGGGATCGCGCAGCAGGGCGGCGGCGGCCAGGTCCAGCAGCCACGAGCTGACGACGCTGCCGCGCCGCCACAGTTCCGCGATCTCGGGCAAGTCCAGCGTGTATTGGTAAAACTCGGGATGTTCGAGCGGCGCCGTCTCGGCATCGGCGTGGGCACTGTCGTGGTGTATGCCCGCGTCGGCGTGGCGCAGGATATTGAAGCCTTCGGCAAAGGCGCCCATGATGCCGTATTCGATGCCGTTATGGACCATCTTGACGAAGTGGCCGGCCCCGTGCGGGCCGCAATGCAGGAAGCCCTGTTCGGCGCCTCCCGGACTGGCTTCGCGCCGGCCCGGCGTGCGCGGGGCCGAGGCGCTATCGGGCGCCAGGGTGGCGAACAGGGGCTTCAGGTGCTCGACTACCTCCGCTTCGCCACCGATCATCAAGCAATAGCCCCGCTCGAAGCCGGCCACGCCGCCGCTGGTGCCAACGTCGACGTGGCGCAGCTGGCGCGAGCGTAATTCTGCGGCGCGGCGGATGTCGTCGCGGTAGTAGGAATTGCCGCCATCGATGATGATATCGCCGGGTGCCAGCAGCGGTGTCAAGGACGCCAGCGCCGCATCGACCGCGCCTGCTGGCACCATCAGCCATAGCACGCGCGGCTGCACCAGCATGCCGATCAATTCTTCCGGTGTGGCCGCCGTGCTGACGCCAGGCCCGGCGATGGCAGCCCGCGCTTGTTCATGCGTGTCGTACGCCACACATTCGTGGCCGCCAGCGCACAGGCGGCGCAGCATATTGGCGCCCATGCGCCCCAGACCTATCATTGCAAATTGCATGGCGTGTATCTCCGCAGCTGGCTGAAGAAATCACCATGCGCCCTGTGGCCATGGCGGTCTGTGCGCGAGCGCACGCACAGGCCTTGATAAGCGCAGCAAAGCTAGCGTGCCACGCCTGACGAGGCCCGCACCATCAGCGTAAATTCCATCAGCTGATGCGTGGCGGCGGTTGTTTCACCAGCGCGGCGCTGGCGTATTTCATCGATCACCAGCTGTACGGCGGCGCGCGCCATGTCGGCGATGGGCTGGTGGATGGTGGTCAGTTCGGGCCAGACGGTGGTGGCCACGGGCGTGTTGTCGAAGCCGCAGACGCTTAACTGTTGCGGAACTTGCAAGCCCATGCCGTGCGCAACGGCCAGGGTGGCGGCGGCCATGTCGTCATTGCTGGCGAAGATGGCAGTCGGCAGGGTGTCCGCGCTGAGCAATTCTCGCGCCGCGTCGAGTCCTGAACGGTAGGTGAAATAGCCTTGCGCCACGCGCTGGGCGTCTACTTTCAGCCCGGCGTCGCGCATGGCGTCTTCGAAGGCCTGGCGGCGCAGCAGGGCCGGCGTGTGGGCCGGATCGCCTTCGATAAAGCCGATGTCGCGGTGGCCCTGGGCGATCAGATACTGTGTCATGGCCAGCGCGCCCTGGTAATCGTCGATGCGCACGGCCGACACGCCGGGAGCGGGGCGGGCGGTGGCCACGGCGATGGCCGGCACGCCCATCTGGTTCAATTGCGCCAGTACTTCGGTTGAATCGCACAGCGGCGGCGGCACCAGGATGCCGTCCACGCCCGCTTCCACCAGGCAGGCGATGGCGCTGCGCTGGCTGGCCAGGTCGTCGCAGCGCTCGAGCAGCAGCTGGCCGCCGCCCTGGCGGCACTGGTCCATGGCGCCGACCAAAAATTCGCTGAGAAAGGCGGCGCTGGGATTGCTGTATAAAAGGCCGATGCGCAAGGTGCCCGTGCGGGCCGCCCGAGCCGCCAGGTTGGGCTGGTAGCGCAGTGCGGTGATCGCCGCTTCGACCTTGTCGCGCGTGACGGCGCTGACGCTGGCGCGCCCATTGATCACGCGCGATACCGTCATGGCTGACACGCCAGCCATGCGCGCCACGTCATGCACGGTGGCGTCACTGGCGGTATCGAGGCGTGGGGGAGTGGTGGCGCTCATCTTATTCGAGGTGGCCGCCGAATTTCAGCTTGCCGCTGATGCGCATGCCGTGCAGCTGGCCTTCTTCCAGCTGGGTGGCGCTGGTGCGTTGCGCCGTATCGCGCCGCGCCAGGCCCACCGACAGTATATCGAGCACCATCAATTGCAGCAGGCGCACGATCATCGGCACGAAGTTCAGATTTCCCTCGGGGTGGTTCAGGGTCAGCAGCACGTCGGCCAGCTTGGCCAGTGGCGAACCGCTGGCCGTGATCGCCAGCACGCTGGCGCCGCAGCCTTGCGCCACTTTCACCGTGCGCAGCAGGTCGGGCAGGGCGCCCGAGCGTGAAATGACCAGCGCCACGTCGCCCGGCTTGAGCATGGCGGCGCTCATTTCCTGCGCCTGCTGATCGGCAAAGAAATTGCTGATGATGCCCAGGTTGAGCAGCTTTTGCTGCATGTCGTCGGCCACCACGCGGGCACTGCCCACGGCCAGCAATTCCACGCGCTGCGCGCTGCGCAGCAAGTCGATGGCGGTGGTCAGCGCCTTCACGTCGAGCATGTCGCGCAAGCCCAGCGCGGCCGAGGCGTTATTGCCCAGCACCTTGCGCGCCAGTTCAGCGTCGGAATCCGAGATTTCCACGTGGCAGTGCGATACCGTGATGGCGCCGCCCGTCAATCCTGACGCCAGCTTGAGCTTGAAGTCGGCTAGGCCCTGCACGCCGATCGAGCGGCAAAAACGCATCACGGTCGGCTGGCTCACGCCCACGCGCTGGGCGATTTCAGCGATCGGCAAGGTCAGCATGGCGTTCGGTTCCTTCAGCACCCAGTCAGCCACCTTGCACTCCGATGGGCTCATGCGGCCGCGCGCCTGGCGTACCGATTCCAGCACGGGCGAACCGGAGTTGGCGCGCTTGAGTTTTTGCGCCAGGATGGCGGCAATGCCCAGGAAAGTGGGCAGCTCGGCCGTGATCAAAAAGGTGGGGATCTGCGCCAGGTATTCATTCAGCCGGCCTTTTTGTTCGAAGCGCGCGCGGAACTGCGACTGCTCGAACAAGGGGCCCAGGCGCGGCACGATGCCGCCGCCGATATAGATGCCGCCCAGCGCACCCAGAGTCATGGCCACGTTGCCGGCGATGGAGCCGAGAATCGCGCAAAAACAGTCCACCGCTTCGAGGCAGATATCGTCCTCATTGCCCAGGGCGCGGCTGGTGATTTCAGCGGCCGGCAGCGGCTGCACGTCTTGCAGGCCGGCCCGTTCGGACAGGGCGCGGTAAATCAGTTCCAGGCCCCGGCCCGATGCGAGGCGTTCGGCCGAAACGTGCGGCAGTTCGCGCCAGGCATACGACAGCACATCCATCTCGCGCTGGTCACAAGGCGCGAAGCTGACATGGCCGCCTTCGCTGCCCAGTGCGATCCAGCGGTCTTCGGCGGGGATCATGCCCGACACGCCCAGGCCCGTGCCCGAACCGAGCAAGCCGATCACGCTGTCGGCGCGGGCCATGCCGCCGCCGATCTGCAGGCGCTGGTCGGCGCGCAGATAGGGCAGGGCCATGGCCAGCGCCGTGAAGTCGTTCACTACCAGCAACGTGTCGAGGCCCAGCGCGGAGCGCATCGCTTCGATCGAGAAGAACCAGTGGTGGTTCATCATGCGGATGGTGTCGTCGTCGATCGGATTGGCGATGGCGATGGCCGCGTGGCGCACGCGCGCCGAGCCGGCGGCGCGCGCTTCGGCGCTCATCATATAAGCGTTGATGGCGTCCCGCAGCGAAGCGTAGTCATCGCAGGGCAGCACGGCGACTGCTTCCAGGTGGCCTTGCCGCGTTTCAAGCACGAAGCGGGCATTGGTGCCGCCTATGTCGGCCAGCAGGCGCGGTCCATCACTGAAGCGTTCTGACGGGTCGCTGCCGCCTACCTCTATTTTTTCATCAATTCTCATGGCGTTGCTTTTGTCTCGTATGCGTGCGCTGTCGTTGCGGCGCAACTGTCGTTATCGGCGAAAACCAAGGATTCTAATGCGAATACGGCGGGCGTGCCAAAAATTGCCCCCTGTTTCAAACGTGCTGCCTGCTTGTCTGCGAAGAACGGCAGGGCTGAAAAAAGGAGAAATCAAGGCACAAATAAAGTGTCGCAGAGTAGTCGTAGGATTACAACATAATATGTTGATATTTGTTCGTAGTATAGTTACTATGTCCCTGCTGGAAAGAATTCTGGCCAGTCAATTCGGCCACGAATTACTAGATAAAAAATAAATTACTGAGGAGACTTACCATGCTGCATCGCACCATGTTAAAGGCCGCGTTGAAATCGCTGCCTGCTGCCATCGTTTTAGCCATCGCCAGCGGTACCGTTGCTGCCGACCCTATGTTCCCAAGTGACACCGAAGGTTTCCACGGCTACCTGCGCGCTGGCGCCGGCAGCACGACCGCTGACGGCGGCGGCCCACAAAGCTGCTACGGCCTGGGCGGCAACACCACGAAATATCGCCTCGGCAATGAGTGCGATGCCTACACGGAATTCGGTTACACCAAGGCCATCGCCAAGTCCGGCGACGTCACTTATATGGCCACTCTGTGGGTCAACGCTTTTGCGCCGACTTCCGACTTCGGCGACCGCAAGGTCGGCATCGTCAAGGCTTACGTCGAAGCACAAGGCCTGGACTTCCTGGCTGGCGGCACGGCCTGGGTCGGCAAGCGTTTCTACTACCGTCCTGACATCCATATGCTCGATACGCAGTACATCAACATGAACGGTACCGGTGCTGGTCTGGACCGTATCGGCAACTTCGGTCCCGGCAAGCTGTCGTACGCCTTCTTCAAGGACAACGACGTCACCAATACCTTCACCGACCCGGTCACGGGCAAGACCACCGTCAGTACCCAGTCCGCCGTGCGCCAGAACTTGATCTACGGTGAAATTCCTGTCAACGTGAATGGTACGCTGGACATCGCCGGCACCTTCATCAGCGGTCAGGGTAAAAACAACGATGGTCTGGGCGAGCGCCACAATGGCTGGCAATTGTCGGCCTTCCACCGTCAATCGAAAGTCTGGGGCGGCGGCAACACCTTCGGCGTGCAATACGGCGTCGGTCCTGGCATCGGTGGCGCCAGCAACGGCCAGTTTGGCGCATCGGGCAGCACCTTGTTCGGTTCGGACGTGAAACGTACCCGCGTGTTCAATGATATGGCGATCCAGCCGCTGGACCATTTCGGCATGGAATTCGTGGCCCTGTGGCAAAAAGACCAGTCGAACGCCACTGGTTCGTCGGTCTGGACCACGGTCGGTGTGCGCCCAGTGTACGCGCTGACCAACAACTTCAAGCTGGTTGCCGAACTGGGTACGGACCGTGTCACGCAAGAGAATGGCCCGGCCAAACGCCTGACCAAAATCACCTTTGCACCGACCATCTCGGCCGGTCCTGGCCTGTGGTCGCGTCCTGAATTGCGCGCCTTTGTCACCTACGGCAAATGGAACGATGCAGCGACCGCCTCGGTCAACGCCAACAACAATTCGGGCCCGGTGTACAACAACAATACCAGCGGTACCTCGTACGGCTTCCAGGTCGAAACCTGGTTCTAAGTACCTGGGCGCATCCTGATGGATGCGCTTTTTGGCGTCGCCCCATGATATGAATTATTATGCAACTCTGTCATGGATTGCGGTGCCAGCTTACGACTGATGCGCCTGCCCGTTTGCGTACGGGCAGGTGCGCAAGAGCGCCGATACAGGCGCATTTTTCACCTTGTTCGGCCTGCTGTGCCGAAGCCCCTAAAAGCTTGATCAAAAAAGGAATGTGGAGATGAAACTGAAATTCAAGATCACCCAACTGGCAGCACTGACCACCCTGGCATTCGCCGGTAACGCGTTCGCGACCGACGTCGAAGTGCTGCACTACTGGACCTCGGGCGGCGAAGCCAAGTCCGTCGGCCAGTTGCAACAGATGGTCAAGGAAAGCGGCTTCGGCTGGAAAGACTTCGCCGTGGCTGGCGGCGCTGGCGAAAACGCCGCGACCGCACTGAAAACCCGCGTCATTTCCGGCAATCCTCCGACCGCCGCCCAGATCAAGGGCCCGTCGATCCAGGAATGGGGCGCTGAAGGCGTGCTGGCCAATATCGACGACGCCGCCATTCCAGGCAAATGGGATGCCGTGCTGCCGAAAGTAGTCGCCGACATCATGAAATACAAAGGCCATTACGTCGCTGCACCGGTCAACGTTCACCGCGTGAACTGGATGTGGGTCAATCCGGAAGTATTGAAAAAAGCTGGCGTGACCACCATCCCGACCACCTGGCCAGCCTTCTTCGAAGCGGCTGACAAGGTCAAGAAGTCGGGCGCCATCGCGATTGCCCACGGCGGCCAGCCTTGGCAGGACGCGACCGTGTTTGAATCGGTCGCGCTGGGCGTGGGCGGCACCGAATTCTACAAAAAAGCCATTCTCAAGCTGGATCAGAAAGAGCTGACCAGCCCGACCATGATCAAGGTGTTCGACACCCTGGGCAAAGTCAAGACCTACATCGACAAGGATGCGCCAGGCCGCGACTGGAACCTGGCCACCGCCATGGTCATCAACAACAAGGCAGCCTTCCAGTTCATGGGTGACTGGGCCAAGGGCGAGTTCACCGCCGCGGGCAAAGTACCAGGCAAGGATTACCAGTGCGTCGCTGCGCCAGGTACCGATAAAGCCTACACCTTCAACATCGATTCGTTTGCCATGTTCACGCAAAAGGATGCGGATGCGAAGAAAGGGCAGATCGCCCTGGCCAACGCCATCATGAATCCGAAGTTCCAGTCGATCTTCAACTTGAACAAGGGTTCCATCCCTGTGCGTTCGGGTGTGTCGCGTGACAAGTTCGATGCTTGCGCCATCAAGTCGATGGACGACATGGACGCGACCAACAAGACTGGCGCGCTGGTGCCATCGTTCGCCCACGGCATGGCTCTGCCATCGGCTACCCAGGGCGCGATCTTTGACGTGATCGCCAAGTTCATGAATACCAACATGAGCTCGAAAGACGCGGTTGCCGAACTGGCCAAAGCGGCAAAAGTGAAGTAATCACGACGGCGCCGGCCTGACCGCCGGCGCTTTCTGCATCACCGCAGGCTATCGCCCGGCGCCTGCCAGCGCGATAGCCACACGCAGTTCTACTTCTACGGCTGTCTTATGTCCCTACGCAAGCATTTTGACCGATGGATACCACAGATGGTGCTGGGCCCGACGCTCATCGCCAGCCTGATATTCGTCTATGGTTTTATTATTTTGACCGGTTGGCTGTCGCTGACCGAATCGCGGCTGTTGCCGAACTACGAGTTCGCCGGCCTGGTGCAATACTACGAACTGTTCGGCAATGAGCGCTGGTGGACCTCGCTCAAGAACCTGGGCATCTTCGGTTTCCTGTTCATCGGTTGCAGCATTGTGATCGGCCTGTTCCTGGCCATCTTGCTGGACCAGAAAATCCGCGCCGAAGGCGCGCTGCGCGCCATCTATCTATATCCGATGGCGCTTTCCTTCATCGTCACCGGTACTGCCTGGAAGTGGATGCTGAACCCCAGCCTGGGGCTGGAAAAAGTCATGCATGACTGGGGCTGGACTTCGTTTACCTTTGACTGGCTGGTCAACTCCGACATGGCCATCTACACGGTGGTGATCGCCGGCGTATGGCAATCGTCAGGCTTCGTCATGGCGCTGTTCCTGGCTGGCCTGCGCGGTATCGATGACGAAATCATCAAGGCGGCGCAAGTCGATGGCGCATCTTTGCCGACCATCTACTGGCGCATCGTGATCCCGGCCATGCGGCCCGTGTTCTTCAGCGTGCTGCTGATCCTGGCGCATATCGCCATCAAGAGTTTTGACCTGGTCATCGCACTGACGGCCGGCGGACCTGGCAACTCGTCTTCCGTCCCCGCCATTTTCATGTACCAGTTTTCCTTCACCCGTGGCCAGCTGGGCCTGGGCTCGGCATCGGCAATGATGATGCTGGCCACCATCGTGGCCGTGCTGGTGCCGCTGATGTATCTGGAAACGCGCAGCGCAAAGGCAATGAGATGACACCTACACGTACCAACAACCGACTCACCCTGGGACGGGTGGTTTTATACCTGCTGCTGATTTTGTTCGCTGTGTACTACATCGTGCCCCTGTACGTAACGTTATCGACGTCGTTCAAGTCGCTCGACGAAATCCGCAGCGGCAACCTGCTGGCCCTGCCGCAAGTGTGGCAATTTGACTCCTGGGCCAAGGCCTGGGATTCGGCTTGCACCGGCGTGACCTGCAACGGCATGCAGCCCTTCTTCTGGAACTCGATCAAGATGGTGATCCCCGCCGTGCTGATCTCGACCTTCCTGGGCGCCTTCAACGGCTATGTGTTTGCGCACTGGCGTTTTCGCGGCTCCGAAGTGCTGTTCGCCGGCTTGCTGGTGGGCTGCTTCATTCCCTTCCAGGTGGTGATCCTGCCGATGGCCCAGTTGCTGGGCGAGTTCGGCCTGGCCAATACCACCACCGGCCTGGTATTCGTGCACGTGGTGTACGGTACGGCGTTCACCACGCTGTTTTTCCGTAACTACTATATCGGCGTGCCTGAAGAACTGATCAAGGCGGCCCGCATCGACGGCGCCGGCTTCTTCCTGATCTTCCGCAAGATCGTGCTGCCGATCTCGGGCCCGATTTTCGTCGTCTGCATCATCTGGCAGTTCACGCAGATCTGGAATGACTTCCTGTTCGGTATCGTGTTCGCCAGCGGCGATTCGCAGCCGATCACGGTGGGCTTGAACAACCTGGTCAACACGTCCACGGGCGTGAAGGAATACAACGTCAACATGGCGGCCGCGGTGATTGCCGCGCTGCCTACCCTGCTGGTCTATCTGGTCGCAGGCCGTTATTTTGTGCGCGGCCTGACCGCGGGCGCAGTCAAAGGTTAAGGAAATACTACATGTCCAGTTTATCGATACGCAGCATCCGCAAGGTGTACACCAATGGCGTCGAAGTCTTGAAAGGCATCGACATCGAGATCAAGGATGGCCAGTTTCTGATCCTCGTCGGCGGCTCCGGCTCCGGCAAATCGACCCTGCTCAATATGGTGGCAGGTCTGGAAAGCGTCACTTCGGGCGAGATCCTGATCGACGGCAAAGTCGTCAATGACTTGCCACCGAAGGACCGCGACATCGCCATGGTGTTCCAGTCCTACGCCCTGTATCCATCGATGACGGTGCGCGAGAATATCGCCTTCGGCCTGAACGTGAAAAAGGTGCCCAAGCACGAGCAGGAAGAGATCGTCGCCCGCGTCGCCGAAACGCTGCAGATCACGCATTTGCTGGACCGCCGTCCGGCGCAATTGTCGGGCGGCCAGCGTCAGCGCGTGGCCATGGGCCGCGCCATTTCGCGCAAGCCTTCGCTGTTCCTGTTCGATGAACCGCTGTCGAACCTGGACGCCAAGCTGCGCGTGGAAATGCGCGCCGAGATCAAGCGGCTGCATCAGCGCCTGAAGGCCACCATCGTCTACGTCACGCATGACCAGATCGAAGCGATGACCATGGGCGACCTGATTGCGGTCATGAAGGATGGCATCGTGCAGCAACTGGGCACGCCGCAGGAAATCTACGACAATCCGGCCAATCTCTTTGTGGCAGGCTTCATTGGCTCGCCATCGATGAATTTCATCACCGTCAAGCCCGTGATCGAAGGCAGCGAGGTGTTTGTCGGCATCGAGAACGCGGGCCAGAACCTGCGCTTGAAACTGCCGTTCGAAGCCGAGAAGCTGCGTGCCTATGTGGGCCGCGACGTGGTCCTGGGCGTGCGTCCGGAACAGATCACCGACACCAGCAGCGCGCATGGCGACGTGGGCCAGGAACTGAACTGCCTGGTCGACCTGGTCGAGCCGACCGGCCCGGATACCTTGCTGACGACGCGCTTGAACGGCGCTGCCGTGACCTGCCGCACGCACCCGCGCGAAGCCGTCAAGCCTGGCCAGTCCATGCAGCTGTCGTTCAACCTGTCGAAAGCGGCCATGTTTGATCCGGCCACTGGCGAACGTATCGCCTGATGTTTTTGATGCAATGAGAACGGCCCGCTTATCGAGAAGATAAGCGGGCCGTTTTTGTTTGTACTGAAGTTCCTGGTTTTTACTTCGCCAGCGATTTTTTATACGCGATCGCGTAAGTCAGCTTGCCTGTCGGCGTGACCAGGTCGTCCAGCGCGGCCTGGTTGAACACGCCGCTCCAGCCCAGGCTGGCCGCTGTCATGCCGCCGCTGACGATGTCCGTGCTTTGCAGCGCCACCATGGCTTTCGACGCCGTCGTAATGGCGGCCATATAGCTGTTCACGTCGCTGGTGTCGACTTTCGACATATCGACCACGGGCTTGTTGCGCAGCCAGCCGCCCCAGTAGAACTCCAAAAATTCCGTCGATGGCGTCGGCACGATGTAACCGGCGTCACGCGTGAAATACACCAGCGAACGGTAGGCATCGTTGCCCAGCGATTTCAAACCGATGGCGGCCGGCAGCTGGCTGGTGGCGATGGCCTTGTTACTGCCATCTTTCAGCCAGACCTTGTTGGCCTTCTTCATCTGCGCCCAGAAATCGTATTCATTGAGCTTGCTGAAGTTATCCGTCACCTTGACCCATACTTTCAGCTGGTGGTTCTGGCCATTGTCCGCATCCCAGAAGCTGGTGAAGGTGTGGTGGCCATCGGTCAGGTAAAGAGTGCCGTTCGGGCCGATGACGACCGTCTTCATGTCGGCGGGGCTGCTGCCCACAGCCGATTTGCACTGGAAGCTGGCCGGTGGATTGGACAGGGTGGCGCCGGCCACGTTGGCCGTTTTGGTCAGCACGTCGCTCTGGCCGTTCGCTTCGCACAGGTCGGCGAATTTTTTCGGCTTGTTGGTCTTGGCCATGACCAGGTCTTCCGCGCCGTAGCGGCCCAGCTTGTAGTAAATCTGGTCGTAGCCGATGGCGGGCTGCGTCGGGTGCAATTCATCGAGCGACACTTGCAGGAAGACGGGCGCGGCATCGGTGCCGGCAGCCGTGGCGGCCAGGGTTTGCTGGCGCGTGTTGAGCACGGGCGGCGTTTCCAGCACGCTCTTGCCGGTGGCGATCGGTGCGCCGCCGCCGACGATCTGCGCCACGATGCTGCCGCTGGCATTAAGGATGTCGATGTCGCTGCCATTTTGCTTGACTTGTAGATTGTCGAGCAAAACGTCGGCCGGATCTTTGCTGCCTGGCGTCAAAGGACCGTTGACGAAGTCATAGTTGGCCGCCATGCCCAGGGTTTGCAGCGGCGCAGCCAGTGCCGTGGCCAGCTGGGTTTGCGCTGTTTGCAGCTTGCCTGCATCGATGGCGGCCAGGGTGGCGGCCGGTGCGCTCGTTGGCGTGGCGCCCAGCAATTGCATGGCGATCACGGAGGTCAGCGGTGTCAGGTTGATGTTTTTTTCCGTGAGCGACACCGAGTACAAGGTGGCGCCGGCGGGCGTGGTGCCGGTGATCAGGAAGGGCGCTTTCGCCGTCGCGCTGATGGCCACGTTGATCTTGCCATTGACGTCGGTTGCGCTGAAGCCGACCTTGGTCTGAGTGGCGTCGTACACATTGACGACACTGCCGGCCAGCGGCTTGCCGGTGGCGGCCACGATGCTGACGATGCGTGCCGATGCGACGGGATCAGCTGTGGTGCCTGGCGTATTGTTGCCACCGCAAGCCATCAGTCCTGCACCCAGCGCCAGGGCCAGAGAAATCGATAAGGTCGTGCGGCGCAAGGCGCTGTGAGGCTGAAACATGGTTCTCCCGTTGGTGTCGGCATAAAAGTGCCGGTATGCTAACGGGGAAATATGTCGGCTTGATGACATCTGCTGTATTGTTTGGATTGCAACTGGCGTTTACAATGCCTGGCAAAACTGCAGCACGTGGCCAGTACTCATGACCCCAAATAAGCCGTTCATGACAGCTGGAACACCTTTCGCTGCTTGTTGCTGCGCGTCGGGATGCGCCAGGCTAACGTTGAGCCTTCCTCCTTTCAGAAAGTGTTTGACGATGAAATTGAAGTTGAAAAAACATGCAGGCGGCCTGCTAGCCATGATGGCAATCAGTACGGCCGTACCCGTCTGCGCCGAGGATGCGCAAGGGCAGTGGAGCGGCGCGATAGGCGGCGAATTGAACGTGGTTCTGAACGTGAGCAAGGTGGATAACGGTAGTTGGCAAGCGACTTTGGCCAGTCCCAGCCAGGGTTTCTCGACCAAGGTGGAGCAGTTTGCCTCGGACGCCGCGCATCTCAGTTTTTCCATCGCCAGGCTAAATGCCAGTTACAAGGCGACCTGGGATGAACAGGCCAAGGCCTGGACCGGCAGCTGGACCCAGGGCCGCACAGCACCGCTCAATTTACAGCGTGCTACCACCGCTAGCGTGGCCAGGCTGCAGCCGCGGCGGCCGCAGGAAGAGTCGATAGCAGCAACAGCGCCGCCGTATGACAGCCGGGAAGTCCGCTTTGTCAGCGCTGGCGCCACCTTGGCAGGCAGCCTGACGCTGCCAAAGGGGCCAGGCCCATGGCCGGCGGTGGTGCTGGTGCATGGCTCCGGGCCCAATACGCGCGACCAGGACGTCTTTGGACACAAGATATTCCTGATACTGGCCGATTACTTGACGAAGCGCGGCATCGCCGTGCTGCGCTATGACAAGCGCGGCGTGGGGGCCTCCACCGGTGATTATGCCTCGGCCACGACGCTCGATTTTGCAGACGACGCGCAAGCGGCCGTGGCTTTTCTGCGCACCCGGCCCGAGATCAAGACCCGCCGTATCGGCATGGTGGGCCATTCCGAAGGCGGCCTGATCGCGCCTATGGTGGCGGCGCGCGATCCGCAGCTTGGCTTTGTCGTGATGATGGCCGGCCCTGGCGTGCGCGGCGAATTATTGATGGTCGAGCAGATGGCCCTGAGTGCCGAATCGGCGGGCATCGCTGCAGACAGGGTCGCCAGGCAGCGCAAGCTGTACCAGGCGCTGTTTGCCGCCATCGTTGCCGAACCTGATGCAGAGCAGGCCAGGCGCAAGGCGACGGCTATCCTGGAACAGGGAGAACGCGATGCCGTGATGCCCTCCGGCGTGGCGGCGCCGATGGTGAAACAGTTCACCAGTCCATGGTTCCGTACTTTCTTCACGCTCGAACCTGGCGCGGCCTTGCGGGCCCTGGACCAGCCGGTGCTTGTGCTTAATGGCGAGCTCGATCGCCAGGTGCCGTCCAGGCTTGATCTGGACGCGATCCGCACGGCATTGGCCAGCAACCCGCACGCGGTGATCAAGGAACTGCCGAAACTGAACCATTTGTTCCAGACCGCCACCACGGGCGCGGCGCTTGAATACGCGCAGATCGAGGAAACGCTGGCGCCATCGGCACTGGCCTTGATCGGCGACTGGATAAGCGGCCAGGTTCATTAGTATGCGCATGAACAAGATGCCGCCGCAGCATGCGGCAAAAGACCAGGTACTGCCAGCCAGCCTGGCCGGACAACTGGCGGGATGGTCGCTGAAGGCGCAGCAATACCCGGTATTCAGCCGCAGCTGGTTTAGCTGCCGGGTACGCTCCTTCCTGTGGCCGATGGCCATCTTCACGGTAATTGTGCTGATTATCGCCGGCGTGATATGAGCGCAACCAGGTGGCGATGCGGCTGTCGCTGCTGGCCAGCCAGGTGGAGCCGCACTTCCTGTTCAATACACTGTATGGCGTGCGCGCCTACCTGGGCGTGATCCATAGCCGCTTGCCGCGCCTGGCTTTTCGCGTCGACTGCGCCGACGACTTGCGGCACTGCGCGATACCACCGCTGATGCTGATCTCGCTGGTGGAAAACGCTGTCACCCACGGCATCGAACCGAAGAAGGGGGCGGTGGAGATAGTCGTGAACGTGGCCCGGCGCCAGTCCGAAGGGCAGCAGCAATTGCTGCTGACGGTGGCCGACGATGGTGTCGGCTTTGGTGGCAGCACGGGCGGCAATACCAGCGGCAGTGGCATAGGTCTCAGTAATATCCGCGAGCGGCTACAGCATTTGTATGGCGGCCAGGCCAGTCTTAGCTTGACTACCCGCGACGGTGGCGGACTGCAAGCCGGTATCGTCTTGCCGCTGCAAGCCTTGCCAGGAAAGGATCATTAGATGCCGACCGCTATCATCGCCGACGATGAAGACCTGCAGCGTGGCGACTTGCGCCGCCTGCTGGCGCAAGCCTGGCCCGAACTGACGGTTATCGCCGAGTGTGAGGATGGCAGCGATGCGCTGGCCGCCATCGCCGAACACCGGCCGGATATTGCCTTTCTCGATATCCGCATGCCCGAACTGAGCGGTCTCGATGTGGCGCGCGCCAGTGCAGGGCGCTGCCGCGTGGTGTTTACCACGGCCTACGACGTGCATGCGATCGAAGCCTTCGACTTGGGCGCGCTCGACTATCTGCTCAAACCCATCACGCCACAGCGCCTGGCCCAGACCGTGGAGCGCCTGCGCGGACAACTGGCGAGCGGCGCCTCGATGCCCGATTTGCTGCGCATGATGAGCGAGGTGGACCGGCACTTGCGCGCGGGTGCGCAAGCCGAGCGCATACGCTGGATCAGCACCAATGCCGGCAGCACCATCAAGATTTTCCCGATTGAAGAAGTGCTGTTTTTTGATTGCGACAGCCGCTACACGCGGGTCGTCAGCGCCAGCGATGAAGGCCTGGTACGCACCACGCTCAAACAGTTGCAGCAAGGCCTGGATCCGGCCCTGTTCTGGAAAATCCACCGCAGCACGCTGGTGGCCGTGCGCGCCATCGCCGACGCACAGCGGGACGAGCTGGGTAATCTCACGATCCAGTTGCGCGGACACCCGGAGCAGCTGAAAGTGAGCCAGAGTCATGCCTGGCGTTTCAAGAGCGATGTCTACCTGGGATAGGCTCGGTTCTTGGGCCATCCCATCGCGATACGGATACAGCTCGTCGCCTCAGTGCAGAAGCCGATTCCCCATTCATTTCGCTACGATGTTCCTGGCCGCCAATCAGGCGTCGGACACTTTGAAATGAATGGAATACAGTATGTTGACAATACAAACCCGGCAATTTATCGATCAATGGAACGCCATTTCCAATCAGGTGGGAATGGCCCTGGTGAACCCGGCGGATGCCGGCGCCATGGCGGCGGTGCGCGCGGCGTATAACGCGGTGCTGGCGCAAAACCTGCCGCCAGAGGGTGTCACGGTGGAAGCGGTCACGCTCGGCGGCGTGCCGGGTCTGCTGATAGTACCGGAACACATCACCAGCGACGCGGTGGCCGTCTACATTCATGGCGGTGCGTACCTGGTGGGTGACCCGTCGTCGTATCTGGGCATAGGCGGCAACTATGCCAAGGCGCTGGGGACCAGGGTGTATTTGCCGGCGTACCGGCTGGCGCCCGAACATCCTTTTCCTGCCGCGATAGATGACACGCTGCAGTTTTATGCGGGCTTGCTGGAGTCCGGTATCGCTGCGCATAAAATCGTGCTGATTGGCGAGTCGGCCGGTGGCGCGCTGACGGTGACGGCCATGGTGGCGGCCAGGCAGCAAGGCTTGCCGCTGCCGGCTGCTGGCGTGGCGATTTCGCCGTGGGCCAATTTGCAGCATACGGGGGCATCGATGGTGACGCGCGATGGCGTCGATCCAACCGTGTCAAAAGCGGGGCTAGCTATCATGGCGGGCTTTTTCCTGGCTGGCGCGGCGGCCGATGCACCGCTGGCCTCGCCCGTGTTTGCCGATGTAACAGGGCTGCCGCCCATCATGATACAGATCGGCGAATCGGAAGTCATGCTCAGCGACGCCTTGCGCCTGGCGACCCACCTGGCCGAAAGCGGCGTGCGGGTGACCCTGGAATCCTGGCCAGGCATGTTCCACGCCTGGCATTTCCTGGCCGCGCATCAGCCCGAATCGCAGGCGGCGCTACAGAGCAGCGTGGCCTTTATTGCCAGCGCGCTGGACGCCGCCGCTATTGTTTGACGGGGCAGTCAGGCCTGCAATCAGCGCCGGCCTTCAGCGTGCCAGTCCACGGCGCCAGGCGATGGCGTAGTTCAACTTGCCTTTCTTGCCCGTCAGCTCATCGAGTTCTTCGTGGTCGACCTTGTCCATGGCACCCAGGGTGGCGGCGCTCTTGCCATTGCTGACGATGGCGTTCTTGTCGAGCGCTACCATCGCCTGCGCGGCCGCAAGGATGGCCGCGCTATAGCTGGCGCCATCGTTCAACTGATAGTCGCTCAGGCTCACCACCTTGCGCAGCCAGTCGGCCCAGTAAAATTCGAGGAATTCCGCCGCTTGCGACGGCGGCTCGTAGCCGATCTCGCGCGTGAAATACACGAGGGCGCGGTAGGGATCGTCACCCAGTGAGCCCAGGCCTATGCTGGCTGGTAATTGCTGTGGCGTGATGGGGCGGTTCTTGCCATCTTTCAGCCAGACCTTGTTTTCCTGCTCCATGCGGGACCAGAAGGCCGGCTCGCTGAGCTGGCTGTAATTGTCGCTGACCTTGACCCATACCTTCAGTTGGTGGTTGCGGCCATTGTCCGCATCCCAGAAGGTCGACAGCGTGTGGTGGCCATCGGTCAGATAGAGTTTGCCCTGCGGGCCGATGACGACGGTTTTCATATCCTTGGGACGGCTGCCGACCGCTGCCTTGCAGCGGTAGCCGGGCGGTGGCGCGCTCAGGGTGGCGCCCGCCACGTTGGCCGTGCCGGGCAACACATCGCCCTGGCCATTGGCTACGCACAGGTCGGAAAATTTCTTGGGTTTTTCGATGTCGGCGATGTGTTTTTCTTCGGTCGCATAACGGCCCAGCTTGTAATACACCTGGTCGTAGCCGATGGCTGGCTGCGTGGGGTGCAGTTCAGCCAGGCTCACTTGCAGGATGCGCGGATGGGCCGCGTTGCCGACCACGGTGGCCATCAGCGCCTGCTGGCGCGCGCTCAGCGGCGTATCGTCGCGGGCGGCTGCCGGCGCCAGCAAGGCCGCCTGGCATGCCAGGGTGAACAGCAGGGTAAGGCTTGCTCGCTGGTACATGCTCATGCGGTGCCCCTTTATCAGGTGATCAGGTCAAGAGATCGCTGGGTACGCGCGGCGAGGACATCAGGTCGCGAAAGGCCGCCCAATGTGCTGCACGCGTATTGCCCTGGCGCTCGACATAGGCTTTTGCCATGTCTTGCCCCAGATTGTAATTGATGACGTAGGCGCCCATTGCATCGTAGAACTGCAAGCGCTGGGCCGATTTTTCGGCTGGATACAAACGCACGTTGACCAGCCATTCCAGCGCCTCTTCACGAGTCAGTGTGCCTTGCAGATACTGGCGTGCGATATCGTTGTCCGCATAACTGAGTTTGGCCAGCAAGCGGTTCAGTTGCGCGTAGCGGGGCGCCAGCGCCGGCTCCAGGCCGGCCAGCGGATACAGCACCTGCTGCTCGAAAGCCAGTCTTTCCTCATCCGTAAAACTCAGTTCGATACCGTAATTGGCCGTGCCTTCGGCGATCAGCGATTGCGGCGAATACAGAGGATAGATGCAATATTCTACCCAGCCCTTGCCGCGCACCAGATCGCGTTCCAGCAGCACATTGTAGACGTGGTGGCCGGGATAAGCTTCGTGGCAGCCCAGGTCGACGGCACGGTCGATGTACACGGGCAGATCCGTGTTGATCTGGATCACGCTTTGATAGTTGCCCTTGTACCAGTTATAGCCGCTCCATGGCTTGTCGCTGACGAATTCCAGCACAAAATCTTCTTCTTCCGGCAAGGCGATATGCTGCAAGCTGCGTTCGCGTCCGGCGCGGATGGCGGCGTCCATCACGGCGCGCAGCTTGTCTGCAGGAATGATGAGCTGGGCGCGGAAAGTGTTGACACGCTCGCTGACAGTGCCTGCGCCCGGCAGCAGGGCGTCGATCTCGGTCACCAGGTCTGCATAGTAGGCGCGCTCGTGGTGGGGAGAGACGGCGTCGTACAGGCGCGCGCTCTCCTCGTCAAAACCCAGTTGATTACCTTGAAGCATTTCTACCCGGGCCAGCAGCGCAAGCAATTGCTTGGAAAGGTTCAAGGCACGCAGGGCCAGTTCCTGTGGCAAGCCGTCACGTGATGGTAGATATGCCAGCGCTGCCTGCGCCTTGGTGGCGAGGTCTGCCAGAGTCAGTTGCTGCGCTGTGGCCTCGGCTTGCCAGTCGGGCGGGCCGTAATAGGCGTCGACATAGGAAGCGTCATGCTGGCCCATGGCCAGTACCAGTTTGACGTAGCGTTCGGCTACGTCGGCTATATCAGCGATTGCGTTCAATGCGGTGTCCTTTGAGGTAGCCAGGGCCATGCTGGCGCTGTTGGCGCAGACAGTATAGAACACTGTGGAACCGGACTGTGCTTGCCATGCAGATATTGTGCCAAAGCACCTTGATATGGATCAGCTGTGCGCCGTCTTCTCTGCCGTGGCGAGCTATTTGGCTGCAAGATGGGGACTGCATCTGATTTCTATATTTTTTCCTTGATGTTTTCTCGTTTATGGACGAATATTGTGTATCAGCTCCGTCATTATCTGAATCACAGCGGCAAGGACATGTACACGGACTGGCTGCGGCGGCAACGCGACAACACTGCCCGACTGGCCGTTATCCGCCGCGTATTGCGGGTGGCAACGGGCAACCTGGGGGATCATCAGTTTTGCCGCGATGGCGTCTGGGAATTGCGCATCGATGTGGGGCCCGGTTATCGCGTGTATTACGCCTTGTCCGGTCCACACCTGATTTTACTGCTGTGCGCTGGCGACAAGCGTACGCAATCACACGATATTGATCAGGCTTGCCTGTACTGGCGGGACTGGAAGGAGAGAGAACATGAGAGACAGAGGGCATGACGAGGCGATGGCTGAGCTGTATCACGACGATCCTACATTCGCCGTCGAACTGATCAACAACATCCTGATGGATGGCGAACACGCCGAACTGCTGATCGTGCTGCGCCAGCTCACCACCGCCTTTGGCGGTGTGCAAGCGGTGGCGGAAGCAGCCGGGCTCAATTCCACCCAGCTCTACCGCACCTTATCGAGCGAGGGCAATCCCTCCTTGAGCACCATCACGGCAGTCCTGCGCGCCATGGGGCTGCGCCTGGCCGTGCAGCCAGCGCACACCCAGGCGGCTTCAGTGGCTTAAAACTCGATCAAAACTCAATGACACGCCGCTCGCGCATGGCCTGCGTCATGGCCAGGCCGATGCGTGTCGCTTGCGTGGCGTCGTGCAAGGTCAGCGATAGCTGGCGCTTGCCCAGGGCCGCGTCCGTGAATTCCTGCGCCTCGATTAAAAAGGCGTCGGCGAAGCGGGCGTAGAAGTCGGGCGTGCACTCATTACGCACGCCATGCGCATCTGAAATGTCTACCCGGTTCAGGCGTGGATTGCTGCCGACTGTCAAGCGTCCTGCCGTGCCGAATACTTCCGTCAAGGTTTCATGGCCATGCGCCATGGTGCGCGAGGCCATGAAGGTGGCCATGCTGCCATCGCTAAACTCCACCGTGGCCAGGCCATTGTCCACGTCGCCAAAAGCTTGCAAGCCCGTGTGGATGGCATTCGTGCCGCTGGCATAGATGCGGCTCGGCACGGGATTGCCCAGCAGCCAGCGCGCCAGGTCGATATCGTGCACGCTGCAATCGAGGAAAATGCCGCCGCTGGTAGGCGCAAAACGCATGAAGGCGCCGCTGGGGTCGTTCTGGTCGCAGGTTTGCGAACGCACCAGATACGGTTTGCCGATCAGCCCCTGGGTAATTTTTTGCTGCGCATCGTGGTAGCTGGCGTCAAAGCGGCGCACGAAACCGATCATGGTGGCCAGCTGCGGGTGGCGCGCCGCTTCCGCTTCCACCTTCAGGCAGTCGGCCAGGTCCAGTGACAATGGCTTTTCGCAAAATACATGCTTGCCGGCGCGCAAGGCGGCGATGATTTGCTCCGCATGCAGGGAAGTGGGCGTGACGAGGAAGACGGCGTCCAGGCCCGGGTGGGCCAGCAGGGTGGTGTAATCGGCATAGCCACTGGCGATGCCCAGGGTGCTGGCGGCCCAGTCCAGTTCAGCGGGTACGGGGCTGCAGGCGGCGACCACTTCGGCGTTCGGCACGCGCTGTACCAGGTTGATGGCATGGCGCTGGCCCAGCCGGCCCAGGCCGGCGATGCCCACGCGTAATTTCGGTGATGACATGGTGTGTCTCCAGTATTTTTTATTGTGTTTTTACAGATTCACTACGCGTTGTTCACGCCATGAAATCGTGGCCGCTTCCGCCAGTTCCAGCGCTTTCAAGCCATCGTGCACGGTGGTGCGCAGTGGCGTGCCATTCGTCAGGGCATCGAAAAAGTGCGCCATTTCCTGCGCGTAGGCGACACGGTAGCGTTCCAGGAAAAAATCTTCCGGCTTGTCCACGCTGACGTTCTCGACGCCGTAGGCGGTCACTTCGGTCGGCTTGTGGTTGCCCGCTTGCAGCATGCCTTTGCTGCCCAGCACTTCGAAGCGCTGGTCGTAGCCATAGGCGGCGCGGCGGGTGGTATTGATCTGGCACAAGCGGCCCTTGGCCGTGCGGATGGTCACCACCGTGCTGTCCAAGTCGCCCGCTTCGGCAATCGCCGGGTCCACCAGGCAACTGCCGGTGGCGTGCACGCTGACGGCTTCATCGTCGAGTATCCAGCGGAAGATATCGAAATCGTGTATCAGCATATCCTTGAAGATGCCGCCCGATACCTTGATGTAGCTGACGGGCGGTGGACCCGGGTCGCGGCTGGTGACGACCAGCATTTCCGGCGTGCCGATTTCGCCGGCCTCGATGCGGCGCTTGACAGCGGCAAAGGTCGGATCGTAGCGGCGCTGGAAGCCCAGCATGCACAGCACGCCAGCTTCCTTGACGGCGGCGGCGCAGGCGCGTGCGCGGTCCAGTGTCAGGTCGACCGGTTTTTCGCAAAAGATGGCTTTGCCGGCGGCCGCCGAGCGCAAAATCAGGTCGGCATGCGTGTCGGTGCTCGACGCGATCACCACCGCTTTGACGGCCGAGTCGGCCAGCGCCGTTTCAATGCTGGCGCTGCTGCCGCCATGCTGGGCGACCAGCGCGCCCGCTGCTTCCGCGTTGACGTCAACCACGTACTTGAACCGGACGCCGGGCTGCGCGGCCAGGTTGGCTGCGTGGATCTTGCCGATACGTCCGGCGCCAAACAATGCTACTTCAATCATCATGTTCTCCTGGGTGATGGATTTCTTCGATGTCGAGCTCTAGTTTGTAGGCCAGCGCGATGAATAGCGCCTGGCACAGGCAGATGGTGCTGGTCAGCGAACGGAAGGCGAAAGCGCTGCCCTCGGTGACGGTCAACAGCGCGTCGGCGCTGCGCGCCAGTGGCGCGAGCTTGCTGTCGGTAATCACCAGGACTTTGGCGCCCTTGTCTTGCGCCACCTTGATGCACTGCTGGGTTTCCTTGCCGTAAGGCGAGAAACTGATGGCGATCGCCACATCGCGGGGGCGGATGCTGCGCATCTGCTCGCGGTGCATGCCGCCCAGTCCGGAAACCAGGTGGGCGCGCTTGTCCGTGTGTTCGAGGGCGTAAGCGATGTAGGAGGCGATCGGAAATGAGCGGCGCACGCCGATCACATAAATATTTTCTGCTTTCAGCAGCAGGTTGACGGCCGCTTCCAGCTGCGCATCGTCCAGGCTCGCGCCCAGGTCATCGAGGCCGGTACTGCTGGCGGCGATGAACTCGCGCGTCAAATCGCCTACGCTCAGGGCGGCGTCGCGGGTGGAAATGAGTTTGCGGATGCGCTGCTGGTAATCGGGCGTGGCGCCAGCCTGGTCGGTGTAAGCCTGGCGGAACACATCTTGCATTTCGGAAAATCCCGAATAACCGAAGCGCTGCGCGAAGCGCACGATGGCCGACGGCTGCACGTCGCAGGCGGCGGCGATGTCGCTGATGCGTTCGAGCATCAGGCTGGCGCGGTGTTTCTCGATGTATTGCGCGATGACCTTCAATTGGCGCGACAGGCTGTCGTACTCGGCGGCGATATGCTGCATCAATTGTTCGATGGGGGCGGTTGCTGCCATGGTTCTTCCTTTGTGCTTGCGTGGCCGCGATGGATGGTGGGATGCGGCCGGTTCTGGCGAGAATTATAGGAGCGAATTTTAAAAATAGAAACGATTTTCTATTTAATTTTTTTTTGAAAATTCCATTGCATTTGTTTTTTTTGTGGCCTAAGCTGTGCGCAGTGCATCGGTCTTGCCGGTTTTTTGGCGCCTCCGGTGACACGCTATAAAGCTGGCAACTATAAAAATTAATCCTTCAAGGAGACATTCATGCAAAGCAATAAGCGTAAGGGAATACTCAAGAGTCTAGCCATCCTGAGCCTGGGTCTGGGCCTGACTCTGGGCATGGGGGCCAGCCAGGCGGCCGGTGAGAAATTCGTGCTGATCAGCCATGCGCCCGACTCCGATTCCTGGTGGAACACCATCAAAAATGCCGTCAAGCAAGCAGGTGAAGATTTCAATGTCACCGTTGACTACCGCAATCCACCGAATGGCGACCTGGCCGACATGGCGCGCCTGGTCGAGCAGGCAGCAGCGCGCAACTACGATGGCGTAATCGTCAGCATTGCCGACTTCAGCGTGCTGCAAAAACCGCTGGGCCTGGTGGCCGCCAAGAAAATCCCTTTTATTACCATCAACTCGGGCACCCTGGCGCAAAGCGAGCAGCTGGGCGCCGTGATGCACGTGGGCCAGCCTGAATACGAGGCGGGCAAGGGCGCCGGCGAAAAAGCCAGGGCGGCTGGCATCAAATCGTTTGTGTGCGTCAATCACTACGCCACCAACCCATCGTCGTTCGAGCGCTGCCGTGGCTTTGCCGAAGCGATCGGCGTCGATTTCAAGGCGGCCACCCTGGATGTGGGCGAAGATCCGACCACCATCGAAAGTAAACTCAGCGCTTATCTGCGCAACAACCCGAAAACCCAGGCCGTGCTGGCGCTGGGCCCCACCTCGGCCCATTCCTCGTTGAAAGCGCTGGAAAAAATGGGACTGAAAGGCAAGATCTGGTTTGCCACCTTTGACTTGTCCGATGACATTTCCAAGGGCATCAAGGATGGCAGCATCCAGTTTGCCATCGACCAGCAGCCCTATCTGCAAGGCTATATCCCGGTCGCCGTGCTGGCCATCATGAAGCAGGACAAGACTACCGACCTGGCCAAGGTGCGCGAAAAACTGATGAATAATCCCAAGTTCAAGGCACGCCTGGCGGAATACGGTTTGACGCCATCGTATGGCCCGCGCCATATCGGTTCCGGTCCTGGTTACGTGACCAAGGACAATATTGCCAAGGTCGAGAAGTACGCCGGCCAATTCCGCTAATCGGCCAAGCAGCAACTTTCCATTCATTGCAGTAACGACGTTGTCCCCGCGCGCAGGCCAGTTCTGCCGGCGCGCGGGTGCTGCCGCCCGCGATTTCCTACTCACCAGGCTGGCAGCTTGCTATAAAACAAGGGAGACATAGCATGAGTACCGTGAAATTAAGCGTGGAGCAGGGCGGCGTGGCCGCAGCCGGCACGCCGCCAGTCCAGTCCGTCACGGACGAGCGCGTAGGCCAGGTCAGCTGGATCAAACGCCTGTTCAGCCGGCCAGAGTTTGCCTCGATCTCGGGCGCCATCCTGGTCTTCGCTTTCTTCATCCTGACGGCCGGCGATTCCGGCATGTTCAATCTGGACGGCATCATCAACTGGGCGCAAGTGGCCGCCTACCTGGGCATCATCGCCATCGGCGCTTGCGTACTGATGATCGCCGGTGAATTCGACCTGTCGATCGGCTCCATGATCGGCTTTGCCGGCATGATGATCGCCATCCCGTCCGTGTATTTCCACTGGCCCGTGTGGGCCGCGGTTTTGTTTGCGTTTGCCGGTTCGATGGCGCTGGGCTGGCTCAATGGCTACCTGGTCATCAAGACGCGCTTGCCTTCCTTCATCGTCACCCTGGCTTTCCTGTTCATCTTGCGCGGCCTGACCCTGGCTTTGTCGATCATGTTTGCCAACCGCACCATCGTCAGCGGCATCGGCGACCTGGCGGCCAACGACTGGCTGGCCATGACCCTGTTCCATGGCGAAGTGGGTACCTCCTTGTTTGCCTGGATGGCGAAAGCGGGCTGGATCACCGCGCTCGACAATGGCGCGCCGCTGGTCAAGGGCATACCCAAGGTCATCGTCTGGTGGGGCGCGCTGGCGCTGGTGTCCGGCTTCGTGCTGGCCCGTACCCGCATCGGCAACTGGATTTTCGCTGTCGGCGGCGACGCCAACGCGGCCAAGAATGTGGGCGTGCCCGTGAAAACCATCAAGGTCTCGCTGTTTGTCTTCACGGCGTTTTGTGCCTGCCTGTTTGCCACCTTGCAAGTGTTTGACGTGGGCTCGGCTGCTGCCGACCGTGGCTTGCAAAAGGAATTCGAAGCGATTATTGCAGCCGTCATCGGCGGCGCCTTGTTGACGGGCGGCTATGGTTCCGTGGTCGGCGCCTGCTTCGGCGCGCTGATCTTCGGCGTGGTGCAGATCGGCATCACTTACACGAATATCAATTCGGACTGGTTCCGCGTCTTCCTCGGCGTGATGCTGCTGATTGCGGTGCTGTTCAACAACTTTATCCGTGCCCGCGTCACGGAAGCGAGATAAGCCATGAGCGACTACATCCTTGCGCTGGAAAATATCAGCAAACGTTTCGGCTCCGTGATCGCCCTGCAAAACGTCACTTTGCGCTTGAAACCCGGTGAAGTGCATTGCTTGCTGGGTGACAACGGCGCCGGCAAGTCGACCCTGATCAAGACCCTGGCCGGCGTGCACCGGCCAACCACGGGGCAATATCTGGTCGATGGCCAGCCCGTCAGCTTCAACTCGCCCAAAGAAGCGCTGGACCTGGGCGTGGCCACCGTCTACCAGGACCTGGCGCTGGTGCCGCTGTTGTCGGTGGCGCGCAATTTCTTCATGGGCCGCGAACCGATCAGGAAAATGTTTGGCGTCCTGCCCGTGATGGACATGGAATACGCGGCCACCACGGCGCGCGACAAGCTGGCCGAAATGGGCATCATGGTGCGCGACCCGCACCAGGCCGTGGGCACCATGTCGGGCGGCGAACGCCAGTGTCTGGCGATTGCCCGCGCAATTCACTTCGGCGCCAGAGTGCTGATCCTCGACGAGCCGACGGCCGCGCTGGGCGTCAAGCAATCGTTCAACGTCCTGAAACTGATCTACAAGGCGCGCGAGCGGGGCTTGTCCGTGATTTTCATTACCCACAATGTGCACCACGCCTACCCGGTGGGCGATTCCTTCACCTTGCTGAACCGGGGCAAGTCCCTGGGCACTTACACCAAGGAAACCGTTACCAAGGATGAAGTGCTGGACATGATGGCCGGCGGTGCAGAAATGCAGACGCTGATGAATGAACTCGATGGTGTCACGATCTAAGGATAGCCATGAAAAATACGACACAATTTGCCCCCGGCCGCGCGCTGGACGTGATCTGCCTGGGCCGCCTGGCCGTAGACCTGTACGCGCAGCAAATCGGCAGCCCGCTGGAAGACGTCAGCAGTTTTGCCAAATACCTGGGCGGCTCATCGGCCAACGTGGCTTTCGGCACGGCCCGGCTGGGCTTGAAATCGGCCATGCTGTCGAAAGTGGGCGACGACCATATGGGCCGTTTCCTCACCGACACCCTGGCCCGTGAAGGCTGCGATATCAGCCACGTGGGCATCGACCATGAAAGGCTGACGGCGCTGGTGATGCTGGGCATCAAGGATAAACACACGTTTCCGCTGATCTTTTACCGCGAAAACTGCGCCGACATGGCGATAGCACCCGCCTCGGTGGACGCCGGCTTTATCGCGTCGAGCAAGGCTTTATTGATTACCGGCACGCATTTTTCCACCGAGGCCATGCATGGCGTCAGCACCCAGGCGCTGGCGCTGGCCCGGGCCAGCAATGTGCGCACCGTGCTCGATATCGATTACCGGCCCGTGCTGTGGGGCTTGTCGGGCAAGGCCGATGGCGAAACGCGCTTTGTTTCCAGCGAGGGCGTGACCCGCCACCTGCAAGGCATCTTGCCGCAGTTCGACTTGATCGTGGGCACGGAAGAAGAATTCATGATCGCCGGCGGCGGTGTCGATATCCTGGCTTCCTTGCGCGCCGTGCGGGCTCTTAGCGCCGCGACCCTGGTGGTCAAGCGTGGCCCCCTGGGTTGCGCCGTGATTGACGCGGCGATTCCCGCCAGCCTGGACGAGGCCTTCAATTATGCCGGCGTGCGGGTCGATGTGCTCAATGTGCTGGGCGCGGGCGACGCCTTTATTTCCGGTTTCCTGAAAGGCTGGCTGCGCGGCGAAGACTATGCGGCGTGCAGCCGCTACGCCAATGCCTGCGGCGCGCTGGTGGTCTCGCGCCACGCCTGCGCGCCCGCCATGCCGTCACCGGTAGAGCTTGATTATTTCCTGGCCCATGCCGCCAGACTCACGCACCCCGACCAGGACGCCACCCTGGCGCGCTTGCACCGCAGCACGGTGGCCCGCAAGCAATGGGACGAAGTGTGCGTGTTTGCTTTTGACCATCGCACGCAATTTTTTGAACTGGCGCAACAGACGGGTGCACCGGAATCGGCGATTTCCGCTTTAAAACAATTGATGGTGCAAGCCGTGGCGCAAACGGAAACAGCGCTGGGTTTGTCCGGCAAGACCGGCGTGCTGATCGATGGCCGCTACGGTCTTGACGCGCTGAACGACGCCACCGGGCGCGGCTGGTGGATAGGCCGTCCGGTCGAATTGCCCGGTTCCAATCCCCTGCAATTCGACTGGGGCCGTTCTATCGGTTCGCACCTGAACAGCTGGCCGAAAGAACATGTCATCAAATGCCTGGTGCAATTGCATCCCGACGATACGGTGGAAAACCGGCTGGAACAGGAAGCGCAGATCAAGGCCTTGTACGATGCGGCGCAAGTGAGTGGTCACGAACTGTTGCTCGAAGTCATACCGTCCGATAGCTTGCCGCAACATCCAGATACGGTCTACCGCGCCGTGAAACGCCTGTATAACCTGGGTATTTATCCGGAATGGTGGAAGCTGGAAAGCATGAGCGCCCAGCAATGGCAAGCCATCGATGCGCTGGTGCATGAGCGCGACCCCTACTGCAGAGGCGTCGTACTGCTGGGCTTGAACGCGCCTATCGATGCGCTGGCCGATGGTTTCGAGGCCGCCCGCAACAGTACGACCTGCCGTGGCTTCATGGTCGGCCGCACCATCTTCCATGAACCGGGCCGCCGCTGGCTGGCTGGCGAGATCGATGATGCAGGCCTGATTTGCGCCGTGCGGGCCAACTTCGAGCAGCTGATTTCGCTGTGGCAAGGTAGCCGCAAGCAAATGGAGCGTGCCGCATGAATATTGCACGCAAAAACACGATACGTTTGACGATGGCGCAGGCGCTGGTGCGCTATCTGGCGGCGCTGCGCACGCAAGACCAGCAGCCGCTGTTCGGCGGCGCCTTTGCGATCTTTGGCCACGGCAATGTGGCGGGTCTGGGCGAAGCGCTGTACCAGTACCGCGAGCACCTCCCTACCTACCGCGCCCACAATGAACAGGCCATGGCGCATGCGGCGATTGCTTACGCCAAGGCGCATATGCGCCGGCGCATGATGGCGGTCACCAGTTCCATCGGTCCGGGCGCCACCAATCTGCTGACGGCCGCCGCGCTGGCCCACGTGAACCGCTTGCCGGTATTGCTGTTGCCGGGCGACGTGTTTGTTTCGCGCGCGCCCGACCCCGTGCTGCAGCAACTGGAAGATGGCGGCGATGGCAGCGTGTCCGTCAACGACGCCTTCAAACCCTTGTCGCGTTATTTCGACCGCATCATTTATCCCGAGCAATTGCTGACGGCCTTGCCGAGGGCGATTGCTGTCCTGACCGACCCGGCCGCCTGCGGCCCCGTGACCCTGTCCTTGCCGCAAGACGTGCAAACCATGGCTTACGATTACCCCGAGGAATTTTTCGAGCCGCGCATCGTGCGTTTCCGCGCTATCCCTCCTGTGGAGGCGGAACTGGAAGAAGCGGCCGCACTCTTGAAAAAAGCGAAACAACCGTTGATCGTGACCGGTGGCGGCGTGCTGTATGGCGAAGCGGGCGCCGCCTTGCGTGCCTTTGCCGAGCGCCATGGTCTGCCCGTGGCCGAAACCCAGGCAGGCAAGGGCGCCTTGCCCTGGGATCATCCGCTGCAACTGGGCGCCATCGGCGTGACCGGCTCGCCGGCCGCCAACAGCCTGGCCGCCGACGCCGACCTGGTACTGGCGGTGGGCACGCGCCTGCAAGACTTTACGACGGGATCGAACGCGCTGTTTGGTGACGCTGAGATGGTCAGCCTGAACGTCAACGCTTTCGATGCCTTGAAACGCCGTGGCCTGGCCGTGCAGGCCGATGCAAGCCTGGCCTTGCAGGGCTTGTCGCGCCAGCTGGAAGGCTGGAATAGCGCCGGCCAGTGGAATGAACGGGCACAGCAGGCGGGCACGGCGTGGCGCGAGACGGTGGCGGCCATCACCGGCAAACGCGAAGTGGCTGGTTTGCCATATGACGGCGAAGTGATCGGCGCCGTGCAGCGCTCGTCGCCGGACTCCACCGCGCGCGATATCGTCGTCTGCGCTGCGGGCACCTTGCCGGCCGAGCTGCACAAGCTGTGGCGCACCAGCACGCCGGGCGGTTATCACATGGAATATGGCTATTCCTGCATGGGTTATGAAATTGCCGGCGGCCTCGGCGTCAAGATGGCGAAACCGGACGCCGAAGTCATCGTCATGGTGGGCGACGGCAGTTACCTGATGATGAATTCGGAAATCGCCACCTCCGTCATGCTGGACAAAAAACTCATCATCGTGGTGCTCGACAACCGTGGTTATGGCTGCATCAACCGCCTGCAGCAGGCGTGTGGCAATGCGCCGTTCAACAATATGCTGGCCGATTGCCTGCAGGCGGGCGAGGGCGCGCCGCAGATCGACTTTGCCCTGCATGCGCGCTCCCTGGGCGCCTTGAGCGAACACGTGGCCGACATCGCCGGCCTGGAGCAAGCCATGCTGCGCGCCCGCGCCGCCACGCGAACGTATTTGATCTGCATCAATACCGACGACACGCGCACTACCGAAGAGGGCGGCTGCTGGTGGGAAGTGGCCGTGCCGGCCGTATCAAACCAGGAAGGCGTGCGCGCCGCGCGTGCCCGTTATGAAACCGAGCGCCTGAAGCAAAGGAATTGAAATGAACACATGGAATGTACGTATCGGCATCAACCCGATCTCGTGGATGAATGATGATTTGCCCTCGCTGGGCGGCGAAACGCCGCTGGAAACGGCCTTGAAGGAAGGCGCGGAAATCGGCTACGCCGGTTTTGAATTGGGCAACAAGTTTCCCAAGGACGCGCCGGCTTTGCGGGCCGTGCTGGGCAAGTATGATCTGGCTTGCGTGTCGGGCTGGTATTCGGGGCGGCTGGCCCACCGCTCTGTCGAAGAAGAAATTATTGCCGTGGACTCGCATTTGCGCTTGCTGGCCGACAGTGGCGCCAGCGTGATGGTATATGGCGAAGTGGCCGACGCCATCCAGGGTGAACCGCGCCCGCTGTATAAGCGCCCGCGTTTCCAGTCGCAGCAGCAATGGCAAGACTATGCCGGCAAGCTGACCGCCTTTGCCAGCCATTGTTTGTCGCATGGCGTGCGCCTGGCCTATCACCATCATATGGGCGCTTACGTGGAAACACCGGCCGACGTCGATCAATTGATGGCCTTGACGGGGCCGGAGGTGGGCTTGCTGTTTGACACGGGGCACATCACTTTTGGTGGCGGCGATGCCTTGACGATACTCAATAAACACATCCACCGCGTGTGCCATGTGCATTGCAAGGATGTGCGGCCCAAGGTGATGAAACTGGCACGCAACGGCCATTGGAGTTTCTTGCAGTCCGTCATTAACGGTACGTTCAGCGTGCCGGGCGACGGCAGCATCGATTTCCCGGCGATTTTGACGAGCTTGTACCGCAATGGCTACGAAGGCTGGCTGGTGGTGGAAGCCGAGCAAGACCCGGCCGTGGCGCCCAGCTATCAATATGCCAAGATGGGTTACGACTATCTGGCGCAACTGGTGCGCCAGATTCCTGAACTTAGCCCCCAAGCGGGCCAGGAGGCAGCATGAGCCTGCTCGTCAAAGCCAGCAAGCATGGTCAGCAGATCGTGCAAGTCACACCCGAATCGGCCGGCTGGACCCACGTGGGCTTTGCCGCCCACCGCCTGGCCGCCGGTGAACAGCTTTCCCTGGGCACAGGATCGCGCGAACTGTGCATCGTGGTGCTGACCGGCACGGTGACGGTGCGGGCCGGCGAGCAGACCTGGGCCGATATCGGCGGGCGGGCCAGCGTGTTTGAAGCACGCTCGCCGTATGCCGTGTATGTGCCCTTGGAAACGCAAGTCAGCATCACGGCAAGCAATGCAGCCGAGGTGGCCCTGTGCAGCGCGCCGGCCACTACCCACCGTCTGGCCCGTCTGATCGCGCCTGAAACGATGACGCGCTCGGTGCGCGGCAAGGGCGCCAATACGCGGTATGTCTGCGACATCCTGCCGCAGACGGCCGAGGCCGATGGCTTGCTGGTGGTGGAAGTGCTGACGCCTTCTGGCCACTCGTCGAGCTATCCGCCGCACAAGCACGATAACGACAATGTGCCGGCGGAAAGTTCTCTGGAAGAAACCTATTACCACCGCCTCAATCCCGAGCAGGGGTTTGCCTACCAAAGAGTCTATACGGATGACCGTTCGCTGGATGAAGCGATGGCGGTGGAAAACCACGACGTGGTGATGGTGCCGCGCGGCTACCATCCTGTCACCGTGCCCTATGGCTACGATGGCTATTACCTCAATGTGATGGC
This sequence comes from Janthinobacterium saanense, assembly GCF_014200675.1. GTDB lineage: Bacteria > Pseudomonadota > Gammaproteobacteria > Burkholderiales > Burkholderiaceae_D > Janthinobacterium. The sequence goes on from NZ_JACHCI010000004.1 coordinate 352,791, forward strand.
CGGCCCGAAACGGGTCTGGCACTTTAAAAATGACCCGGCCCATGAATGGCTGATGACAAAGTGAAAGCTAAGTGAGAGACGATATGACTACCCCGACAATTGGCCACTATATCGGTGGCAACCCGATGACTTCGCGCTCGGAGCGCACGAGCGACGTGTTCAACCCTGCCACCGGCGCGGTGGCCGCCAAAGTGGCGCTGGCCACCGCTGCAGAACTCAATGCCGCCGTGGCCGCTGCCCATGCGGCGTTTCCCGCCTGGTCGCAAACCTCGCCGCTGCGCCGCGCGCGCATCATGTTCAAGTTCAAGGAATTGCTGGAAGAACATTCGGACCAGCTGGCCGCCCTGATCACGGCCGAGCACGGTAAAGTGTTCACGGATGCGAAAGGCGAAGTGACGCGCGGCATCGAAGTGGTGGAGTTTGCCTGCGGCATCCCGCAAATGATGAAGGGAGAATACAGCGAGCAAGTCGCCGGCGGCATCGACGCATGGTCGATCCGCCAGTCGCTGGGCGTGTGCGTGGGCATTACGCCATTCAATTTCCCGGTGATGGTGCCGATGTGGATGTTCCCGATGGCGATTGCCTGCGGCAACACCTTTGTGTTGAAACCGTCCGAGCGCGACCCATCGGCCAGCTTGCTGCTGGCGCAATTGCTGACGGACGCGGGCTTGCCCGATGGCGTGTTCAACGTGGTGCAGGGCGATAAAGAAGCCGTCGATGGCTTGCTGCATCATCCCGATGTGCGTGCAGTCAGTTTTGTCGGTTCCACGCCGATTGCCGAATATATCTACGCCACCGGCTGCGCGCAGGGCAAGCGCGTGCAGGCGCTGGGCGGCGCAAAAAACCATATGGTGGTGATGCCCGACGCCGATATCGAGCAGACGGTGGACGCCTTGATGGGCGCAGCCTACGGTTCGGCTGGCGAGCGCTGCATGGCCATTTCCGTGGTGGTGGCGGTGGGCAATGTGGCCGATCAACTGGTGGCCGCCCTGAGACCGCGTATCGCGGCCCTGAAAATCACCCAGGGCATGGATTTGCAGGCCGAGATGGGCCCGGTGGTGACGCAGGCTCACAAGGACAAGATTGCCGGCTACATCGCCACCGGCGTCAAGGAAGGTGCATCGCTGGTCAGCGATGGCCGTGGTTTCGTGCTGCCTGGCCATGAAAAAGGTTTTTTCCTGGGCGGCAGCCTGTTCGACCATGTCACGCCCGACATGACGATCTACAAGGAAGAAATCTTCGGCCCGGTGCTGTGCATCGTGCGCGTGCCCGATTTCACGGCCGCGCTGGAGCTGGTCAACGCCCACGAATACGGCAACGGAACGGCCATTTACACCCGTGACGGCAACACGGCGCGCGAATACACGCACCGCGTGCAGGTGGGCATGGTGGGCGTCAACGTGCCGATTCCCGTGCCGATGGCCTTCCACAGCTTCGGCGGCTGGAAACGCAGCCTGTTCGGCGACCACCATGCGCATGGCCCGGAAGCGGTGCGTTTCTACACGAAACAGAAGGCCGTCACCCAGCGCTGGCCCGCCTCGACCCAGGCCGGGGCCGAGTTTGCGATGCCGACACTGAAGTAAAACCATCTAGCCACTAGCGTATCGGCAGCGCCACGGGGCGGATGGGCGCCGCGTCGCCGCCACGGAACTTCAAGGAAGCGCCGATGAAGGCGAACTGGTAGACTTTGTCGCGCGATAGCGCTTCCAGGTCGACCAGTTCCATGATGGGCGTGCCCTGCTGCGCCAGCAGATAGGTGTGCACGGGCAGGTAATTGCCCGCCACTTCGGAGGGGAAGGCCTCGAAACTGAGGTTGTCCGCGCCCACCACCATGGCGCCGCCGTCTTCCACCAGGAATTTCGCCGCGTCCAGCGACAGGCCGGGCGGATTGGCCATATAGGCTTGCGCCTGCTCATAGTGCTGCATGCGGCCCGTGCGTATCAGCACCACGTCGCCCTTTTCCAGCGTTACCTTCTGCTGCGCCAGCGCCGCGCGCAAGTCCTGCCGTGTGACCCGGTAATTGTCGGGCAGTTGCTGGAGTCCCTTGGCGACGGCCACGTCGATCAGCACGCCGCGCGCGACGATGGGCGGCAGCTTTTCCGCGCCCGTCACCGTCCAGCCCCGGTCGCCCAGATACTGCTCTTCCGTAAAGCCGTTCCAGATCTTGCCGTTCAGGCCGAAATGATTGAGCGCGTCGATATGCGTGCCCATGTGGGCATACATGGAAACGGCCGAGCCCGTGTAACTGACGTGGCGGTTCATGGCGTCGCCCACGTTCATGGAATCGGCTACCAGATTGCCTTTCGGCGTGTGCGTCATCCACATCTGGTAGGGCGGGTCGCCGGCTGCCTGCCAGCTGGGCATGCCGATATAGAAATCGACGGCCAGGTCATAGCTCTTGCCGCCGGCTATGCGGGCGAGGATGGCCGCGCGCGAGGCGGCGGTCATCAGGTTCAAACGGCCGATCTCGTCTTTCGGCCCCCAGGGGCTGACGCCCACTTCGGGCAGGGCGGCGGTGGCCGGGGCCGCCTGTGCTGCGCCTCCCAGCAGGGCCAGCAGCAGGGGCAGGGTTTTCAATGGGCTAGGGAAGGTCAACATGAGAGGGCTCCTGGTGTCAGGTGAAGAAAGAAGCCGCCATCATATTGTTTTCTATTTCAATGATAATCAGCGATAAAATAATAATATATTTCACTGCAGGGAAAGAATCATGGATGTATTGGCGCTCATGCGCGTATTTCGCACGGTGGTCGAGCGCGACAGCTTCGGCAAGGCCGCGCTGGAGCTGAACCAGTCGGCGGCGGCCATCAGCAAGCAGGTGCGCCAGCTGGAGGAGCGGCTGGGCACCTTGCTGCTGCTGCGCACCACGCGGCGCATGAGCTTGTCGGACGGCGGCCGTGCCTACTATATTGAATGCTGCCGCCTGCTCGACGAGATCGCCGCGCTGGAGCTGGCCACACGTGGTTCCGCCAGCAAGGTGGCGGGGCGCTTGCGCGTGAACGTGCCGCTGTCCTTCGGCCTGAAGGTGCTCTCGCCGCTGCTGCCCGCCTTCATGCAGCGCTACCCGGAGGTGAAGCTGGAGCTGACCCTGGACGACCGTTTGCGCGACGTGGTGGGCGAGGGTTATGACGTCTCGCTGCGCATCCGCGCCGCACTGGCCGATTCGACTCTGGTGGCGCGCCGCCTGGGCGAAGTCGAGCAGATGATCTGTGCCGCGCCCGCCTACCTGGCGCGGCGCGGCACGCCGATGCAGGCGCTGGACCTGCACGGCCACGATTGCCTGCCGTACCGGCTGGCCGACAGCCCCGGCATCTGGCAGCTCGACGGCCCGGAAGGGGCCAGCAGCATCGTGCTGCCGGTGCGTTTTTCGGCCGACAACAGCCTGCTGCTGGCCGACATGCTGGTCGCTGGCGTGGGGGTGGGCGCGCTGCCGTCCTTCATTGCCGCGCCGCTGCTGGCCAGCGGCGTCCTGGTGCGCGTGCTGCCGTCGCACGCCATGGACAGGCGCGGCGTGTACGCGCTGACACCCGACGGCCGCCACGTGCCGCAGAAGGTGCGCGCCTTCTGCGACTTCCTGGCTGCAGCGCTGTAGCTGCTTTCAGCGGTCTTGTTGCCATCTTGATTAGGGGTTAATGCAATATGGCAACGTTTGCCATATTGCACTTTTTTTCGTGGGTGGTCGTCTCGCACGGGGGCTTTGATAGTATGCTGGCGTTAGTCAGGCGGGGTTGCGCACCCGTTACTTGAGGAACCCGAATAAGCGATCGACAATGCACACTCTGAACAGGAGCTGGACGGTATCAGGTTTCAAGATTTGGGCGGGGGGCGCACTGCTGGCGCTGGCGATAGGTGGTGCTTTGTACGCCGATGCGGCGCGCACCGTCAATGAAGATGCCTGGCAGCGCTTCGACAATCTGACCCACGGCGCCCAGCATAGCCTGACGGCTCGCGTAAAAAGCTATTCCGACTTGTTGCATGGACTCGAGGCGCTATTCCGTACCAGCGATCCATTGTCGCGTCGGCAATTTCACGATTATGTGGCTGGCCTGGACCTGGAGCGCCAGTTTCCTGCCATCGAATCGATCAACTATGCGGCGGCCATCACCGCCCGCCAGCGCGCCGCCTTTATCGCCTCCGTGCGCGCCGACACCAGTTTGCATCCCCAAGGCTATCCCGGCTTTACGATACAGCCCGAGGGTGAACGGCCTGACTATACGGTGCTGACGTATCTGGAGCCGGACCCTTTGCTGTCCGAACGCCACGGCGTCGATATCGCCGCCAATCCCCTGGTGGCGCAATCGCTGGCGCTGGCGCGCGACAGTGGCCAGGCGAATGCCTCGGGGCAGGTGATCATGATCAAGGGGCCGCCCGCGCACGTGGGCCTGGGGCTGCGGCTGCCCGTGTACCGCAACGGCATGCCGCTATCGAACGCCAGCGAGCGGCGCGCCGCCTATCAGGGCTCGGTAGGCATCGGTTTTGGTGTGGCCCAGCTGGTGCACAGCGCATTCCAGAACAGCGTCCTGGAATCGCTGCATCTGTCCCTGTATGCCTTGCCACACGACGTGAGGCCAGTGGAACTGGCGTCAGATGCCGATTTCCGTCTCACGCCGCAGGACCGTTTGCTGTACAACGATGGCCAGGATCTGGCGCTGGCGCCGCCAAAGCCCGGCAGCGACGATGCGTATTTCGACCATGTGGTGCCGGTCGAGTATCAGGGCGGCGTGTGGAAAGCGCATTTCCGCATGCGCAAGACTGAGTTGTACAGCAATTTCGATCATTACTTCCCGTGGCTGGCGCTGCTGGTCGGCGTGGCCGGCACCCTGCTGGCCTATGGTTACATCTACACCTTGTACCGTTCGCGCCGCTACGCCATCGCCCAGCGCGCCTTGCTCGATACCGTGCTCGACAGCGTCGATGCCTACGTCTACATGAAGGATGCCGACTTGCGTTACCGTTATGTGAACGCCCGGGCGGCTTTCATGCTGGGGCGTACTCCAGAACAGATCATCGGCCGTCACGACAATGAACTGATGAGTGCTGAGGCGGCGCAGGCAGTGCATGGCACCGATCGCCAGCTGTTTGACAACGGCGTCAAGTTTATCGGCGAAGAGCGTTTCGTCGACGCGCAGGGGCAAGTCCATCATTTGTGGAGCGTGAAAGTGCCGTTGGGCACGCCCGATGCCGTGACGGGCCTGATCGGCCTGTCCACCGATGTGACGGAGCTGCATCGCCTGAAAGAGCAGGCCGATGCGGCCAGCCAGGCCAAGAGCGATTTTTTGTCGAACATGAGCCATGAGATCCGCACGCCGATGAACAGCATTATCGGCATGGCCCACCTGGCGCTGAAGTCGGTGACCGATGTCCGCCAGCGCGATTACCTGCAAAAAATCTACCACTCGGGCCAGCACTTGCTGGGACTGATCAACGATATCCTCGATTTTTCCAAGATCGAGGCGGGCAAGCTGGAACTGGAAGTGCTGGACTTCCGGCTCGATACCCTGCTGGCCAATATCGCCAGCCAGCTTGGCGATGCGGCCGCCGCGCGTGGCCTGGTTTTCCGTTTCGATATCCCTCCTGCTTTGCCGCAGCGCTGGCGCGGCGATCCGCTGCGGCTGGAACAGGTCTTGCTGAACCTGGCCAGCAACGCCATCAAGTTTTCCGAAAACGGCAATATCTTTGTGCGGGTACGCCAGTCCGAAGAACGCGACCAGCACAGCACGCTGCATTTCGAAGTGCAGGACCGGGGCATCGGCATGAGCGAAGTGGAAGTGGCGCAGCTATTTCGCTCATTTCACCAGGCCGACCCGTCGACGACGCGCAAATACGGCGGCAGCGGCCTGGGTCTGGTGATCAGCAAGCAGCTCGCTGAACTGATGAAAGGCACGGTGGGCGTCACCAGCCAGCCCGGGCATGGCAGCACCTTCTGGTTTACGGCGCGTCTGGAAAAATACGTGGGCATGCATGACGACAGCATGAACGAGGTGGAGCCTGAAGTGCTGGGCGTGATCCGCGGCGCTTCCATCCTGCTGGTGGAAGACAATGTCTTCAGCCAGCAGGTGGGCTGCGAATTGCTGGAAGACGCGGGCGCCACCGTCACCATCGCCAACAATGGCCGCGAAGCGCTGGAACTGCTGGCAAGGCAGCGCTATGACTGCGTGCTGATGGATGTGCAGATGCCGGAGATGGATGGCTTCGAGGCCACCCGCCGCATCCGCGCCGACCGGCGCCTGTCCGGCGTGCTGGTGATCGCCATGACGGCCAATGCGGGCAGCGAAGACCGCGCCCGCTGCCTGGAAGCGGGCATGGATGAATTCGTGACCAAGCCGATCGCGCCCAATTTGCTGTTCCACCTGCTGGCGAAATGGTTCCGCCTGCGCGGCGGCATCGGCCACGCCGCGCCGTCTGCTGCATCCGCTGCCGCACCCACGGCAAACTTGCAGTCATTGGCATCGCTGAGCCAGGGCAGCGACTGGCGCGACACGGCCATCCTCGACCTGGCTACCTTGGCGCTTACCTTCAGCCACGATACGGCCAAGATGCGCAAGTACGCGCAGCTTTTCCTGGACACGGCGCGCGATAGCATCGCCGAGATGGAGCAGGCGCTGGCGCTGGAAGACCTGGGCCGCCTGGCGGACCTGGGCCATCGCAGCAAGTCATCGGCACGCGCGGTGGGCGCGAATGCCATCGCCGCCTTATGCCTGTCCATCGAAGGCTTGCGCCGTGGCGGCGACTTGCCGCAGGCACGCGCGCTGGTGGCCGCGATGGCGCCGGCGCTGGAGCAGGTAGCTGAACAAATCATGCTGGAATTTGCGCTGCACGATGCGCGTTGAGTGCACGATGATGCTTGCAGAGGCGATAATATGACTTTGTCGCGCTAGTCGCCCCAACGCACTCATCGGAACCGCATGCAAACTAACGTCACGCCCGGCCTGCTCATCTTGCACGGCAACCAGCTGGAACAACTGCGCGCCGCCGTCTTTCAGTGGCTGCGCAGCCATCCGCTGGCGCCGCTCGAGACCGACATCTTCCTGGTGCAGTCGAATGGCGTGGCCGAATGGCTGAAAATCGCCCTGGCCGAGGAAATGGGTATTTGTGCCGCTACCCGCATCGCCTTGCCGGCGCGCCTGCTATGGGAAAGCTACCGGGGCATGCTGGGCCGCGAGCGCGTGCCGCGCGTGTCGCCCTTCGATAAATCGCCATTGACCTGGCGCCTGATGCGTTTGCTGCCGTCCTTGCTGGACGATGCCGTGTTTGCGCCGCTGCGCTATTTTCTGGCCGATGGCGATGCCGAACGCCGGCTGCAGCTGGCCGAGCGCCTGGCCGACTTGTTCGACCAGTACCAGGTGTATCGGGCCGACTGGCTGGCCGACTGGGCGGCCGGGCGCGACCAGCTGCGCACGGCGCGCAATGACGCCATTCCCTTGAAAGAAGACCAGCGCTGGCAGGCGCAGTTGTGGCGGGCGGTGGCGGCAGACGTCGCTGAAAACGAACGCCGCACGGGCCGGGCCGACATCCACGACGCCTTTTTGGCCGCGATTGACGCTGGCGAAGCACCGGCCGGCAAGCTGCCGCGCCGGGTGGTGCTGTTCGGCGTCTCGGCCCTGCCGTATCAAACCCTGCAAGCGCTGGCCGCGCTGGCGCGCTACACGCAAGTGGTGCTGGCCGTGCCCAATCCCTGCCAGTTTTACTGGGGCGATATCATCGAAGGGCGCGACTTGCTGCGCGCCGCGTATAAACGCCAGCAGCAGCGCAACGGCGCCGACCTGGCGCAGATCCCGCTCGAAGAACTGCATGCGCACAGCCATCCGCTGCTGGCCAGCTGGGGCCGGCAAGGGCGCGACTTTATCCGCATGCTCGATGAATTCGATGAAAGCGCGGCAGCCGAAGGGCGCGACGACAGCCTGCGCATCGACCTGTTTGGCGAGGAAGCGGGCGAAACCCTGCTGCAGCAGGTGCAGGTCGCCATCCGCGAACTGCGCCCGCTGGCCGAACATGAAAAACTGCCGCCTGCGCCGCAGGACCGTTCGATCGAATTTCATGTGGCGCACAGCGTGCAGCGCGAAGTCGAAGTGCTGCACGACCAGTTGCTGGCCATGTTTGCCAGGAGCAGCACGACAGGCTTGCGACCGCGCGACGTGGTGGTGATGGTGCCCGATATCGACACTTTTACTGCCGCGATCCACGCCGTGTTCGGCCAGCACCGTCGCACGGATGCGCGTTTCATTCCGTTCGAGATCGGCGACGTCAAGGACCGCAGCGTCAATCCGCTGCTGGTCGCGCTGGAGTGGCTGCTGCATTTGCCGCAGCAGCGCTGCCGCCAGAGCGAAGTGCGCGACTTGCTCGACGTACCCGCGCTGGCGGCCCGCTTCGGCTTGCAGGCCGACGACCTGGCCACCCTGGGCGCCTGGATCGAAGGCGCCGGCGTGCGCTGGGGCCTGGATCAGGAACACCGCAGCGGCTTGGGGCTGGGTGCGGCAGGCGAACAGAATGCGTGGATCTTCGGCTTGCGGCGCATGCTGCTCGGTTACGCCAGTGGCGCCGGCGCCAGCTTCCACGGCATCGAGCCGTATGCGGAAGTGGGCGGCCTCGATGCGGCGCTGGCCGGTTCGCTGGCGCAGCTGGTCGAAGCGCTGCTGCACTGGCGTGAGGTGCTGGCCGGGGCGCGCACGCCGGCCGAATGGGGCACCCAGGCGCGCGCGCTGCTGGCGGCGTTTTTCGACGCCGGCGACGAAGGCGACCGTTTGACCCTGGCCCAGCTGGAAGGCGCTTTGCAGGGCTGGCTGGAAACCTGCGAGCATGCGGGCTATGTCGAAGCAGTGCCGCTGTCGGTGCTGCGCGTAGCCTGGCTGGGCGCGCTCGACGAACCGACCCTGAATCATCAATTCGTCTCCGGTGGCGTGACCTTTTGTACCCTGATGCCGATGCGCGCGGTGCCGTTCCGCGTGGTCTGCCTGCTGGGCATGAACGATGGCGACTTCCCGCGCCGCGCGCCGAAAGCCGATTTCGACTTGCTGGCCTTGCCCGGCATGGCGCGCCCCGGCGACCGTTCGCGCCGCGACGATGACCGCTACCTGATGCTCGAAGCCTTGCTGGCCGCGCGCGACAAGCTGTATATCAGCTGGGTCGGGCGCAATGTGCGCGACAACGCCGAGCAGCCGCCTTCGGTGCTGGTGTCGCAATTGCGCGACTACCTGGCCGCCGGCTGGTCGCTGGACCGCCATCTGCACACGCTGACGACGGAACACGCGCTGCAGCCGTTCAGCCGCCGCTATTTCGAAGATGGCGGCTTGCTGACCTATGCCGGCGAATGGCGGGTGGCGCATACGGAAGCGGCGCAGCAGGCGGAGCAGCTTTCGCTTGGGCCGTATGAACCCGATCCGGACCGGCGTTTGAAACTGGGCGAACTGGCCAGCTTCTTGCGCCAGCCCGTCAAGTATTTTTTCCGCCAGCGCCTCAGCGTGAACTTTATCGACGCCGCCACCCTGGGCGAAGACGAGGAACCGTTCAGCCTGAATGCTTTGGAGCGTTATCTGCTGGAAGATACCTTGCTGGACGATGGCGGTGCGGTGGAAGACCTGCTTGATGTGCGCGTGAGCCTGCAGGCGCGCGCGGACCGGCTGGCGCGCGAAGGCGTGCTGCCGATCGGCCTGATCGGCCAGCAGGTGCAGGCGCAGCTGGTCGAGGCACTGGTGCCCGTGCGCAGCGCCTGGCTATCCTTGCGCGCCTCGTATCCGCTGGCGGCCGACAAGCGCGCCATCAGCCTGGCTTTCGGCGAAGTGCGCATCGACGACTGGCTCGATAAACTGCGCCGCAACGATAGCGGCACGGCCTGGCTGATGCAGATTTCATCGAAGGTGATGGACAAGCAGGGCCAGGCGCGTGGCGATAAATTGATGCTGATGTGGTTGCGCCAGCTGGCCGCCGCTGCCCTGGGTTTTCCCGTTACGGGCTACCTGGTGGCGCGCGACGCCATCGTCAGCATGGCGCCGTTGGAACAGCAAGCTTCGCGCGACGCCCTGGCCACCTTGCTGGCGCTGTGGCGCGAAGGCATGAACCACCCGCTGCCGACGGCCTGCAAGACCGGTTTGGCACTGGTGCAGCAGGGCGACCCGCGCGCCATCTACGACGGCGGTTTTGAATTGTCGGGCGAGCGCGAGGAATTGTGCCTGGCCCGTTTGTGGCCCGAGTTTTCCGCGCTGGCCGCTGAAGAAGCCTGGGAAGACTGCACGCGTGAGTTGTATGGCCCGCTGGCCGACTGGCTGCGCGAGCATGTCACGCTGGACCCGATAACCGCGCAGGATGACGGCGCAGGAGAAGAACAACCATGACCAGCCATCTGCTCAATCCCCTGGAGTTTCCGCTGCACGGCTCGCGCCTGATCGAGGCATCGGCCGGCACCGGCAAGACCTGGACCATCGCCGCGCTGTACGTGCGCCTGGTGCTGGGCCATGGCGACGACGGCAGCCGCTTTGTGCGTCCGCTGCTGCCGGCCGACATCCTCGTGATGACCTTTACCCGCGCCGCCACGCGCGAACTGTCGAACCGCGTGCGCGAACGGCTGATCGAAGCGGCCGCGTATTTCCGCCACGAGTCCGATAGCAGCGACCCGTATCTCGATGCCTTGCTGGACTCCTACCCGGATGACAGCGAACGCCAGAAGGCGGCGCACCGGCTGATGCTGGCCGCCGAGACGATGGATGAAGCGGCTATTTTTACCATCGACGCCTGGTGCCAGCGCATGCTGCGCGAGCATGCGTTTGATAGCGGCAGCCTGTTCGATGAAGAGCTGGTCAGCGACGAGCAGGCCCTGTTCGAGGACGCGGCCCACGATTACTGGCGCCAGCAAGTCTATCCCTTGTCGCCGCAGCCCCTGCAGGCGCTGCAGGATTGCTGGGGTGACGTCGAGGCGCTGAAAAAAGGCGTGCGCGAACTGGCGCGCCGCAGCGATATCATGGCCATGGCGCAGGATGAACCGCTGTCCACCCTGATCACGCGCGAACAGCGCGCGCTGGCAGCGCAGCTGGCGCAGCTGAAACAGGGCTGGGCCGAGCGCGCCACGCAGATGGAACAATGGATACGCACCCACCGGGAAGCGTCGCCCAAGTGTTTTAACGGCGTCAAGATGAAGCCCGAGAATGTGGCCAAATGGTTCGATGGCTTGCGGGCCTGGGCTTTTGATCCGATGCTGCTGATGCCGAATATCACGGCCAAGGCCTGGGAAAGGCTGACGCCGGCCGGTATCGAAGACGCCTATGCGAAAAACTTTACGGCCGTGGTGCCCGAGTGTTTCGACCATACGGAAGGATTGGGGCGCGCGCTGGCAGCCCTCACGCCGCTGGCCCATGCGCTGCATTTGCATGCAGCCGCCTCGATCGCCCGGCGCATGCAGCAACTGAAGCGACAGTCGCGCCAGTTCGGTTTTGCCGACATGCTGCAGCGCCTGCACGATGCGCTGGCCGGCGAAAATGGCGCGGCCCTGCGCCAGCGCATCGTCGACCAGTATCCGCTGGCCATGGTCGATGAATTCCAGGATACGGCGCCCGGCCAGTACCAGATTTTCAATCTGCTGTACCGGATTGCCGACAATGCACCTTCGCTGGGCCTGTTCCTGATCGGCGACCCGAAACAGTCGATCTATGGTTTTCGCGGCGCCGATATCCAGAGTTACCTGGCGGCGCGGCGCGCCACCGATGGCCGCCATTACCAGCTGGGCACCAACTTCCGCTCGACGGCGCCGCTGGTGGCCGCCGTCAACCAGTTATTCCTGCACGCCGAGCGCGAGGAAGTGCCGAAAGGGGCTTTCCGCTACCGTAAAAATGGCGAAAATCCGCTGCCCTTCGAGGCGGTCGGCGCCAAGGGCCGCGCTGAACGGCTGGTGTCGGCCGACGGTCCACTACCTGCATTGCAAGTGGCGTGCGCCAGCGACGAATCGCTACGCGGCGACAGCTACCGCGAGTACTTTGCTGCTCATTGCGCCGAGCATATCGTGGCCATGCTGGGCGATGAACAGGCCGGTTTCGATGGCCCGGACGGATACAAACGCTTGCAGCCAGCCGATATCGCCGTGCTGGTGCGCGACCGCAAGGAAGCTGCCGCGATCCGCCGCGCGCTGGCCCGGCGCAGGGTGGCCAGCGTGTATTTGTCCGACAAGGATTCCGTGATCGACAGCGAAGAGGCGGCCGACGTGCTGCGCTGGCTGACGGCGCTGGCCAATCCGCTCGATGGCGGCCTGGCGCGCGCCGCGTTTGCCACGCGCACCATCGGTTTGTCGCTGGGCGAACTGGCGCGCCTGTCGAACGAAGAGTTGGAGTGGGAACGCAGGGTTGAGCAACTGAAGGCGCTGCACCTGATCTGGCAGCGCCAGGGCGTGCTGGCCATGCTGCGCCGCTTCATCCACGAGCTGCAGTTGCCCGCCATGCTGCTGCAGCAGACGGGTGGCGAGCGGCGTTTGACGAATCTGTTGCACCTGGCCGAACTGCTGCAATCGGCCAGCCGCCAGCTCGATGGCGAACAGGCGCTGATACGCTGGCTGGCCGAGCAGATCGCCGGTGAAGGCGAGAGCGGCGACGAGCGCGTGCTGCGCCTGGAAAGCGATGCCGAACTGGTGAAAGTCATTACGGTGCATAAATCCAAGGGCCTGGAATACCCGCTGGTGTATTTGCCGTTTGCCGTCACGGCGCGCAAGGTCGACAAGCGCAACCGCAGCTTTGTCGAGTATGCCGACGCCGAAGGCGAGCGCCATATCGACCTGTCGCTGTCCGACGAGGCCATGGCTGCTGTGGAAGAGGCGCGCATCGAGGAAGATTTGCGCCTGCTGTACGTGGCGCTGACGCGGGCGCGCCATTTTTTGTGGCTGGGCGTGGCCGCGCTGGCGGCCCGCAAGGCGGGCGAAAACACCTTGCATGAATCGGCGCTCGGCTACTTGCTGACGGGCGGCGAGAAGCTGCCGGCCGAGCATTTGCAAACGCGCTGGCAGCAGTTGCGCGGCGACTGCGACGCCATTGCGATCAACAGCCTGGCCCAGCCCGATACGGTCACCGTACTGGCGCGCAAGGAGCTGCGCCCGGAACTGAAGGAGGCGCCGCAGTTCACGGGCAGTTTCGAACGCGACTGGACGGTGGGCAGTTTTACCTCGCTGACGCGCCAGATCGGCGCCGTCACGGCTGCCCATGTGCCGCAGCGGGCGCAGGAAGAGACCTTGCTGGAAGATGGTACGGGTGCAGCAGTCTTATCGCCAACGCCGCAAGCCCAGGACACGCCGTGGCACCGCTTCCCGCGTGGTTCCATGCCCGGCAATTTCCTGCATGAGCAGCTCGAATGGATGGGTGGTGAAGGCTTTGACTGCGTCCATGAAGCCAGTTTCGATACGCGATTGGCTGCGCGCTGCGAGCGGGCAGGCTGGGGCCATCGCCAGGAAGACGCCATCGCCTGGCTGCGCGAGGTGGCGCTTACTCCGCTGCCGCTGCTGGCTGCCTCCTTGTCCGAGTTGGACAGCACGCTGTCCGAGATGGAGTTCTGGTTCCCCAGCGAGCATTTGTCGACCGAAGCGTTGGATAGCCTGTGCACGCGCTTGCTGCTCGATGGCGCGCCGCGTCCCGTGCTGCCGCGGCGCCAGCTGCACGGCATGCTGAAAGGTTTTGCCGACCTGGTCATCGAACGCGATGGCCGCTACTGGGTGCTCGACTACAAATCGAATGCGCTGGGCGTCAACGACGCGGCCTATCACACGCAGGCGCTGGCGGCCGGCATGGCGCAGCACCGCTACGATATCCAGGGCGCCATCTATATGCTGGCCTTGCACCGGCTGTTGCGCAGTCGCCTGGGGGAAGCCTATGACCCGGCAGAGCATCTGGGCGGCGCCATCTTTTTATTTTTGCGCGGCATCGCCAATACGCAAACGCGCGGCTGCTACTGGCTGGCGCCGCAAGCCGAACTGCTGGACGGTCTGGATCAACTGCTGGAAGAAACCCATGAAGCATGACGTGGCGCTGGACGCCTTGTTTTCCCATTTCGATGGCCTCGCCGAGGCCGGCCATGTGCGCCGTTTGAGCGCGGCGTTTGCCCGCTTTATCGCCAGCCTGGAGCAAGACGCATCCGATGCACCAGCGCTGGGCGTGGCCTGCATGGTGCTGTCCGAACTCGAAGGGCGCGGGCATAGCTGTCTGATGCTCGACGAGCTGGCCGATGGCCCATCGCAGCTGATGGGCTGGCAGGAAGAATTGTGGCAGGACTTGCTGGCTATTTCCGGCCCGCTGCCCGAGACGCTTGAGGCCTGGCACGCGCTGCTGGCCCGCGCGCCGCAAGTGTGGCCGGTGAGGGACGACGACCTGCAGCAGCCGCTGGTGCTCGATGGCGCACGCCTGTATCTGCGCCGCTACTGGCGCGATGAAACCTTGGTTGGCCAGCGCATCGCCGAGCGGGCGGGCATCACCGTGACACCGCCTTTGGCGCAGGTGCGCCGCTGGCTCGATATCCTGTTCGACCAGCCCACGCCCGACGGCGGCCCGGACTGGCAAAAAACGGCGTGCGCGATTGCCATGCGCGGCAAGGTGGCCATCATCACGGGCGGCCCGGGCACGGGCAAGACTTATACGGTGGCCAGTTTGCTGACCTTGCTGTTTGCCGTGTCGGCGCAGCCGGAGCAGCTGCGCATCGCGCTGGCCGCGCCGACCGGCAAGGCGGCGGCGCGGCTGAAGCAATCGATAGACAAGGCCTTGACGGGGCTGGCGGCAAAGACGGGCGACAGCTTGCCGCTGCTGGAACTGGCCAAACGCATGGGGCCCGCGCGTACCCTGCATAGCCTGCTCGGCGCGCGGCCCGATACGCGCGCCTTCCAGCATCACGCGGGCAATCCACTCGATGTCGATGTGCTCATCGTCGACGAAGCGTCGATGGTGCACCTGGAAATGATGGCCTCCCTGCTCGATGCCCTGCCATCCACCGCGCTGCTGGTCCTGCTGGGCGACAAGGATCAGCTGGCGTCTGTGGAAGCGGGCGCCGTGCTGGGCGACCTGTGCCACGATGCGCAGGCGGGCGGCTATACGGCCGACACCATCGCCTATGTGCAGGCGGCCAGCGGCGTGCAGATTCCGGCGCAGTTTGCAGGTAGCGCCGGCGCGCTGGCGCAGCAGACGGTCATGCTGCGCCACAGCCACCGTTTCAGCGGGCCGATCGGCGAACTGGCGCTTGCCGTCAACGCGGGCCAGCCACGGCTGGCGCAGCAATGCCTGGCCAGTGACAGCGGTGGACAAGTGGCGTGGCTGGCTGCGGCGCAGCCGGACGACGTGCTGCGCCTGGCCCTGCGCGGGCGTGCCGATGCGCCCGGTGGTTATCAGCCTTATCTGGCGCTGGTCAATGCGGGCCCGGATGGTGAATATGCGCAGCATGACGACTGGGTGCGCAAGGTGCTGCACAGCTTTGAAGCCTTCCGCATCCTGTGCGCCGTGCGCGAAGGCGAGTGGGGCGTGGCCGGCTTGAATACGGCGATAGAACTGCGGCTGGAAAAAGAAGGGCTGATACGCCGCAGCGAATGGTATGTGGGGCGCCCCGTGATGGTCACGCGCAACGACTACGCCACCGGCGTATTCAATGGCGACATCGGCCTGACCTTGCGCGACCCTGCCCGGCCGGGGTCCTTGCGCGTGTATTTCCTGGAAGGCGAGACGGTGCGCAGCGTGCTGGCGACGCGTTTGCGCCACGTGGAAACGGCGTTCGCCATGACGGTGCATAAATCGCAGGGCTCGGAATTTCGCCACACGGTGCTGGTGCTGCCGCAGGAAGGCGGCGCCATGCTGGCGCGCGAACTGGTCTACACCGGCATCACGCGCGCTCGCGATTTCTTCACCCTGGTGTCGCCCACGCAGGCGGTGCTGTTCGACGCTATTCTGCGCCGCACCCAGCGCGCCAGCGGCTTGCGGGGGCTGATCGGCACCTAGCGCATCAGTCGCCCGGTGGCGTAGCCAGCATCCTGCCCAGCGCCGCCGCCAGGTCGGCATGGTATTGCGTGGCTATCGCGCTGTCCACGAAATCGAAGCCGTGGATGGCGCCCGGGTAGACATGCGTTTCCACGGGCACGCTGGCGCGCGACAGGCGTAGCGCATAGGTCACGTCTTCTTCGAGAAACAGGTCGAGCGCGCCGACGGCGATGAAGGTGGGTGGCAGCGCTGCCAGGTCCGGGACGAGGGCAGGCGCAAAATATGGCTGCCATTCGTCCTTGAACGTTACGCCCCGCAAGGCCGACCAGGCAAACTGGTTGTGGCTGGCGGTCCAGACGAATTCGCCCGTGCTCGGGTTCTGCACGGGGGCAGCAACACTGCCCGTCCTGGGATCGAGCATCGGATAAATCAGCACCTGGCCAGCCAGCCGATATTCTGCCCGGTCGCGCGCCAGCAGCGCAAGCATGGCCGCCAGGCCGCCGCCCGCGCTCTCGCCCATGACGATGATGCGGGCCGGATCGAGACCCAGTTCATGCGCATGCTTGACCAGCCAGGCCAGCGCCGCATACGCATCGTGCAAGGGTGCGGGGAATGGCGACTCGGGAGCCAGCCGGTACTGCACGCTGAGCACCAGTGCCTGATGCTGCTGCGCCATGGCCTGGTTCGCCCTTGAAAACATGTCGGGCGTGCCGGAAATGAAACCGCTCGCATGCAGGAACAAAATCGCGGGCAAGGGGTGATCCACGGCCTGTTGCGGGCGATGGATCAGCAGCCGCAACTGCTTGCCATCGGGGCCGCCTGCAATCATGCGCTCTTCCCATGGCGCGTCAGTTGCCTGTGCATCGGCAGGGAAGAGCTGGGCCAGGCTGGCGCGGTATTGCGTGATGCCTTGCTTTGCCGGGTCGAATGCGGCGAACGCCTGCGCAAGCGGGCGCGCGGCCGGGTCAACCAGGGGCAGGGTGGTCTGTGCCGGATTGCTCATTATCGTATTGCTCATGGCATGGTTCCCATCAGGCGGTCATGCCGCCATCGACGCACAGCTCCACGCCGGCCACGAAGCTGCTGTCGTTACTGGCCAGGAACAGCGCGGCGGCGGCCACTTCCTCGGCGCGGCCCAGGCGTTTCAAGGGAATTTTATCGGTTAAAAAGCGCCGCACTTCTGCGCTGGCGTTGTCGAACATCGGCGTGTCGGTGGGGCCGGGGCTCAGCGTATTGACGCGGATGCCCAGGCCTGCCAGTTCATGCGTCCAGGTGCGCGCATACGAGCGCACGGCCGCCTTGGTGGCGGAATAGGTGCCGTAACCAGGGTTGCCGATATTGCCGGCAATCGAACCGACCAACACGATGGCGCCGCCGCTGCCCATTTGCAGGACGGCCCGCTGCACCGTCAGCACCATGCCGCGCACATTCAGGTCGAAAGCCTGGTCGAAGTGTGCTTCAGTGGTACCGTCCAGGGTGGAAAATTCCGACACGCCGGACGAAGTGACGAGAATGTCGAGTGGCTTTCCAGTTTGCCTGACGATCTCGAACAGGCGCTCAAGGTCGCCGCTGCTGGTGACGTCGCCCTGCACAGCCCTTGCCCGCTCGCCGATCAGGGCGACGGCTGCATCGAGCTGCGCCTGGCGGCGGCCTGTGATGAACACCTGCGCGCCTTCGTTGGCAAAGCGGCGGGCGATGGCCAGCCCGATGCCGCTGCTGCCTCCGGTAACGAGGGCGGTTTTTCCTTCAAGTTTCAACATGGTGCATTCCTTGCTGTGGGGGGGAATGGTTCATGATACATTTCGTATATCTGGTGTCAATTACGCACCAACTATGAATCAGATATACGAAAGGAAACCGAGATGAGCTCGAATGTCGCGATGGACCTCGCCGAAATCAGCAGCACGCGGCCGGTGCTGGAGCAGGTCGCCAACAAGTGGTCGGTGCTGATTTTGACCGTGCTGTGTACCGAACCTTCGCGCTTCAATGCCATCAAGCGGCGACTGGACCCCATCACGCACAAGGCGCTGACGGAGGCCTTGCGCCGCCTGGAAAGAAACGGGCTGGTGCACCGGCGCGTCATCCCCACGTCGCAAGTGGCCGTGGTGTATTCGATCACGCCGCTGGGCCGCACCTTGCAGCAACCGTTCGTGGCGCTGGTGGCGTGGGCTGCCGAACATGGCGGCAGCATCGAACAGGCGCAGCTGGCTTTCGATGCGCGGCCGCTGTAGCTGGCTTGTTATCGCTGCGGCGCCAGCGTGGGCGCCACCAGCCTGGCCACTTCCAGGAAGGCATTCGTGGCCGGCGTGTTCTGGCGCCGGTCGCGCACGGCCAGGCCGACCTTGCGGCTGACGGGCGGGGCTAGCGGCACGGCGACCAGGTCGGGATATTGCTGCTGCAGGCGCTGGGGCAACGCCAGTTCGGCCACGATGGACACGCCATCGCCGCGGTTGACCATGTCGAGGATGGTGATGATCTGGCTGATATGGTAGGGCACTTGCGGTTGCAGGCCGGCGTTGGCGAACAGCGGTTCGATCAGGATCGCGCAGCCCGCCTCGGACATGATGAACGGCCCTTCGCATAGCTGTGCCAGGGTGATGGCGGGCAGTTGCGCCAGCGGATGGCTGCGCGGCACCAGCGCCATCAGCTGGTCTTCCACCAGCGGCACGGTGTCGAACCGTTCGTCGGGCAGCACCACGAAACCCACGTCGACGCGGCGTTCGCGTATCCATTGTATGACTTCATGGTCGCCGCCTTCGTCGATGCGCAGGACGATGCCTGGGTAACTATGCCGAAATTGCGCCATGATGGCCGGCAGCAGATTCAACGAGGCGGTCGGGCCGAAGGAGCCGATGCGCAAGGAGCCCTGGTGCTGGCCCAGCACGTCGGCCGCTTCCTGGCGCATCGCTTCGGACAGTCCCAGGATTTCGCGCGCGCGCAGCAGCAAGTGGCGGCCCACTTCCGTCAGTTCTGCCGAGGCCTGGTGGCGCACGATCAAGTCCACGCCCATTTCTTTTTCCAGCGCTTTCAAGGCGTGCGAGACGGCCGACTGGCTGATGCCCAGCCGCGCGGCGGCCGCCGAGAAACCGTGCAGTTCGGCCACCAGGGTAAAAATTTCCAGTTGCGTGAAGGTCATGGCAGGTTGATGTATGAGTAAAAGCTCATTATTTCATGAGCTGACATTAGTATTAATATATAGGCTGACAGCCCGCCGCGCAAGCGGCATGACAGACTGCATCACAGGAAAATCTATGCGTTCCAGCACCGTATCACCTGCCTCACTCTCCACCGCGCCAGCATCGCTCGTGTATATCAAACTGATCTTCGTTGCCCTGTTCTGGGGCGGCACTTTTATTGCCGGCCGCGTGCTGGCGCAGCAGATGCCACCGATGACGGCCGCCAGCGGGCGCTTCAGCGTGGCCGTGGTATTCCTGTTGCTGCTGGCCTGGAAGTTCGAAGGCGGCTTGCCGCGCCTGGACCGCAAGCAGGTGCTGACGACGGCCGCGCTGGGCTTGACGGGTTTCTTCCTGTACAACCTGTTCTTCCTGGCCGCGCTGGCGCGCATGCCGGCTGGCCGCACGGCCCTGTTTGTCGCACTGAACCCCATCGTCACGGCGCTGGCCTCGGCAGTGCTGCTGCGCGAGCGCCTGGCTTCCATCAAATGGCTGGGCATCATGCTGGCGTTCTGCGGCACGGCCATCGTCATCACGCATGGCGACCTGGCCGGTTTGCTGCATGGCACGGGAGGCGGCATCGGTGCCGGCGAAGTCTTCATGTTTTGCGGCATTTCCAGCTGGGCTGCCTACACCCTGATCGGCCGCGTGGCCTTGAAGGGGCTCTCGCCAGTGGCCGCCACCACCTATGCCGCCATGTGGGGACTGGCTTTCTTGCTGGTGGGCGCGGCGTTTGAATTTCCAACGGTGGCCTGGCGCAGCTTTGGCTGGCAGGTGTGGGTCTCCATCGCCTACATGGGACTGTTCGGCACGGTGATCGGTTTTGTCTGGTACTACGAAGGCGTGAAAGCGCTGGGACCATCGCGCACGGCCGTGTTCAATAATCTGGTGCCGGTGTTCGGCATTTTGCTGGCCGCGGTGCTGCTGGGCGAACCCGTGCTGCTGTCGATGCTGGTGGGAGGGATGGTGACGATTGCGGGCGTGGTGCTGACGAACCGGAAAAATTAACCCCAGGCGCTTGCCTGGGGTTGCAAGCAGTTTAATGCGCGTGGCGGCGCTTGTGTGCTTTGGCCTTTTTATGGCGGCTGGCCGAGGCGCGCATCACCTTCGGTTCTGCTTCGCCGTTTTCAATCGCCAGCATGCGGCGCACGTTGACGGCGTCCATCGAGCGTACGGAATTGGCGCGGGCGTTGAGCAGGATCATGGTGGCGAACTTGCCGGCCGACTTCAAGCGCATGATCAGGCAGCGGCCTGCTTCATTCGTGAAGCCGGTTTTCGACAGGCCGATATCCCAGCCCTTGGCGCCTACCAGGCGGTTGGTGTTGTGGTATTCCACATCGCGGCCCTTGATCTGGATCACGTCTTTCTGATCGGTCGTGATGCGGCTGATGTCCGGGTAGCGCGAAGCGGCGACAGCCATCTTGACCAGGTCCGACGCGGTCGATTGGTTGTTCGGCGACAAGCCTGTCGGCTCTTCCATCACGGTCTGTTGCATGCCCAGCGCCTTGATCTTGGCATTCACGGCCACCGAAAACGCCGTCAGGCCACCCGGATAGTTGCGCGCCAGTGCAGCCGCGGCGCGGTTGTCGGACGACATCAGCGCCAGTTGCAGCACATCGTGGCGGCTCAGGGTGGCGCCCACGGGCACGCGCGAGGTACTGTGTTTCAGCATATCGACGTCCTCGCGGTCGATACTGATTTCTTCCTTCATGTTCGGCTTGGAATCGAGCACGACCATGGCTGTCATCAGCTTGGTCAGTGAGGCGATCGGCACCACCATGTTGGCATTTTTTTCAAGCAGGACTTTACCCGTGCCATCTTCGACTACCAGTACGGACTGGGAACCGAAGGGCACGGCGATGGCCGCTGTGGAGAGCGTCATCAGCACCGTGGCGATAATTTTTTTGAGCATGGGATCGTATTTGGAAAAGCAGTTTTGGGGCGCCACCAGGGCGCTGCGCACAATACCGCGACATACGCCTGCCGCAGCGCAGCATATGTCTTCGGGGCAATAGTTGCCAAGCGTAGACGATACCATTAAAGTTTGGCCGATGTCTACGCTACAAGGGCTTTACAGGCCGCTTTGCGCCTTGAATCGTAAAATAAATCTGCATTAGGCGTGTAACTATTGCTTGAGTGAAAATTGTTTTGGATTTATTGATTTCGTTATGGAAACTTCGTAATATTCCAGCAATCTTGCCATGTAATTTAGCGGATGGCGGCGAAGATCGTCGCTGATGCTTGCAAAGTCGTGTTTCGTCGCCCGCCGATAGGCGGCATGGCAACGCCGCTCCATACTGCGTTCATGCATGATTCACCAGACAAGGAGAAGCACGATGTGGCGACTATTCACGCAATGGCAGAAACAAATGGACCAGGACGCGATCCTGGTGCTCGACAATCCGGACGCCCTTGCCGCGATTCCGGCCGGCCATCGCCACTTTATCGCGGCCCGCCTGGCCGCCATGACGCCGATCGAGCGCATGGAGCTGCGTGATTTCATCGTGCGGTATGGCGGCGCACGCTTCAATCGGATGGTGCTCAAGCTGCTTGCCGTTTTTAGTCTGTTCGGCTTGGCACTGCACTTGTTTCAGCCAGAAAAGACCAGCTGGATTGAAGGCCTGGTATTGAGTAATCTGGTGGGTATTTCAATGGCAATGGGCTTGATGGGTGCATGGTTCAACTATCGCAAGCTGGTTGGCGGCAAGTTGGTCAAGAGTGTGCTGATCATGCTGTTTGCGTGCCTGTTTGGCCTGCTCATCGGCATGGGTATGGCGGCCATGGTCAATGATAAACCGTATGTCTTTGATAGTGAGCGGCTCTTGCGCATTGTCGGTATCGCCTGGCTGGTCGCGGGCTTGCTGTACATCATACCGGTCGGCATCGTGGCGATCTGGCGCAACCAGCAGCACGATGCCACGACATTGCGTCTGCAGCAGGCTGCCGAACGCGAACGCATGGCCCGTGAACTGAGCGATTCGCAGCTGCGCCTGTTGCGGGCGCAAATCGAACCGCATTTCCTGTTCAACACCTTGGGCGCGGTGCAGCAACTGGCCGAGCAGGGTGCGCCCAGGGCTGCTGCGCTGACGGCCGACCTGATTGCGTTCCTGCGCGCCAGCCTGGCCGAGATGCGCAGCGAACAAGTGCCGCTGCAAAGCGAGTTCGACATGGTGGAAGCGTATTTGCGCGTCATGCAGGCGCGCATGGGGCAACGGCTGGACTTCAGCCTGGCCTTGCCGCCTGAGCTGGCGCATACCATGGTGCCCAGCATGATCGTGCTGACCCTGGCGGAAAATGCCATCAAGCACGGCATCGAACCGGCGCTGCGCGGTGGCGACATCCATATTTCGGCGCAGCTCGCCGGCGCCATGCTGCGTCTGCGGGTAGAGGATACGGGCGTGGGCTTGAGCGAACATGCGGCACCGGTGGCCGGCAGTGGCCTGGGACTGGAGAATGTGCGCAGCCGGCTGCAGCTGGTGGCACAGCAGGACGGCGTTGCAGCGGGCAGCCTGGAAGTGCGTAATGGCGACGCGGGTGGCGTGATCGCCGATATTGTGCTGCCGTTTCAGGCGGGAGTGACAGGGAAGACAGCGGCACTGATGGAAGGGATGGCATGAAAACCACGGTCATGATCGCCGAAGACGAACCGCTGATGCGCGAGCGCCTGCTTGCCATGCTGGAACGGTGCTGGCCCGAGGCGCAGGTCGTGCTGGTGGCGGAAAACGGCAATGACGCCTGGGATGGTTTTCTCGAGCACGAGCCGCAGGTGGTGTTTCTCGATATCCGCATGCCTGGCCTGTCCGGCCCGGAAGTGGCCGAGCGCATCGGCAAGCGGGCGCACGTGGTGTTCGTCACCGCCTACGACCAGTACGCCGTCGACGCCTTTGACGCCGGTGCGGTGGATTATCTGTTGAAGCCGGTGCAAGCCGAACGCCTGCAACGTGCCTTGGCCCGTTTGCGCGACAAGCTGGGCGCGGCGCCGGCCGATATGGCGCATTTGCTGCAATCCTTGCGGGCTGCGCTGCCGGCAGCACCGCGCGAAAAAATGAAATGGATCAAGGCCAGCGTGGGCAAGCAGATACGTTTGATCGATATCAACGATGTGCTGTTCTTCCAGGCCGACACCAAGTACACGCGCGTGGTGCTGGCGGACTACGAAGCGCTGGTGCGCACGCCGCTGAAGGATTTGCTGGGTGGCCTGGACCCGGAGCAATTCTGGCAAATCCACCGTGGCACCATGGTCAACGTGAAAGCCATCGAAGCGGCTGAACGCATCGATGCCGAACGCATGCAGGTGCTGGTGCGTGGCAGCACGGAAAAGTTGCCGGTGAGCCGCACGTTTACGCATCTGTTCCGCGAGTAATCCGACCATGCAAACGCCCCGCACATGGCGGGGCGCTGTTAGTTGTGGTACAGAAATATTTACTGGATCTTGGCGATCGACACTTCCGTCGATTTCACCAGGGCGATGACTTCGCTGCCCACTTTCAAGTCCAGGTCCTTGATCGAGCGCGAGGTGATCACGGAGGTGACGATGCCATGCGGCGTTTCCACATCCACTTCCGAGACCACGGGCCCGAAGATGATTTCCTTGATCTTGCCGCGAAACTGGTTGCGTACATTCACTTCCGAGATAGCCATGGTGCGTCCTTTTTGCTCGTGATACGCCGTGTGGCGCGATATGGCCAGAGTACGGCCCGCGCCCGCTTTTGACTACGAATCGATGCGCATATGGTTATGCGCGCCGTATTCGATCTGGATCAGGCGGACATGAAAAAACCGGGGCTGAACAACACCCCGGTTTGTTTGCTGACGCTGCAGACGCTTACTTCTGATAAATCTTGTCGAATTCACCACCATCATCAAAGTGTTTCTTTTGCGCCTGCTTCCAGCCGCCGAAGACGTCGTCCACCGTGAACAGGCTGATCGGCTTGAAGCTGGCTGCGTATTTCTTGGCCACTGCAGCCGAGCGGGGGCGCAGGAAGTGTTTGGCGGCAATTTCCTGGCCCGGTTCCGAGTACAGGTATTGCAGGTAGGCCGTGGCTTCCTTGCGGATGCCCTGGCGGTCGACCACCTTGTCGACCACCGCCACCGGCGATTCGGCCAGGATGGAGATGCTCGGGTAGACCACTTCGAAGTTGTCGCCGAATTCCTTGCGCACCAGTTGCACTTCGTTTTCAAACGTCACCAGCACGTCGCCGATTTCACGCTGGGTAAAAGTGGTGGTGGCGCCACGGCCGCCGCCGTCCAGCACCGGCACGTTCTTGAACAGACGCGTCACCAGGTCGCGCGCCTGCGCTTCGCTGCCGCCTTTTTTGATGGCATAACCCCAGGCCGCCAGATAGGTGTAGCGGCCATTGCCGGAAGTCTTGGGATTCGGCACGATGACCTTGATGCCAGGCTTGGCCAGGTCGTCCCAGTCCTTGATCTGTTTCGGATTGCCCTTGCGCACCAGGTACACCATGGTCGAATAGAAGGGCGCCGCGTTATTCGGGAATTTCCTGGCCCAGTCCGGGGCCACCAGTCCACGGTCAACCAGCAGGTCGATGTCGTTGGCCTGATTCATCGTCACGACCGACGCTTCCAGGCCATCGGCGACGGAACGCGCCTGTTTGCTCGAGCCGCCGTGCGATTGCTTGACGGTCACGGTTTCACCGGTTTTTGCCTTCCATTCGGCAACAAACGCAGGGTTGATATCCTTGAACAATTCGCGCATGACATCGTAAGAGACGTTCAGCAAGACCACCGGCTCGGCAGCGCTGGCCATCAAAGGCAGGCTGGCTGCGGCGCCCAGGGCCAGGGAGCTGGCGAGAAACCAGCGGCGGGTACGGCTCGACAGTGCGTTTTGTTTGGACATATTCAACTCTTGTTGTGAAAACAGACAGACATAGTCTAAAATTCTGGCCGGAAAAGAAACGAATTTTTCGTAATATGCTTAGATCAAACCACGGTTTTCGCTAAAAAACAGATATCGATTTTTGTAAACATTCGTGGGCAAGGCGCTACTCAGGGCTTAGCCTGCAATGGCACGCAGTGGCGCGCATAGGCATAATGACAGGTGAAAGCGCCTTGCGGCACGGCGTGAAGAAACCCGAAAGCGCCGCTTGGTGTATAGTCGGAATCGCGCGATACAGGGGCAACCCGCCTGCATCGGCAACCGGAATATTTTGTGAGCGTACATGAGTCTTGAAATTCGTATTGCAACGTCAACCGACGCTTTCGAAGCGTGCAATGTATTACGGCGCTCTATCGTCGAATGCTGCAGCCTCGATCATCGGAACGATCCAGCCATTCTTGAAGCCTGGCTGGGCAATAAAACACCGCAGATGGTGGCGTGCTGGTTTGCATCGCCCACCAATTTTTCGCTGGTCGCCATCGATGCGGGCGCCGTCGTCGGCGTCGGCCTGCTGACGCGCGCCGGCAAACTGGCCCTGTGCTATCTGCTGCCGGAAGCGCAAGGCAGGGGCGCCGGCAAGGCGCTGGTCGAACGCATGGAAGTGCAGGCGCGCGAATGGGGCATCAAGGCCCTGCAATTGCATAGCACGGCCAGCAGTGAATCTTTTTTCGTCAAGCAGGGTTATGTTGAGGCGGGCAATGTGCGCTCGCCCTATGGTGTGGAAACCGTTTTTTGCTGGAAACAGCTCGATCCTGCCGGCATGGTTACCGGCGACCCCAAGCGCAAGCGTTTTTGCAATTGCAACTCGGCGTAAGCTGTTTCAGTAACTGATCTGTATATACACGGCGCGTGGCGGCGCCGCTGCCTTTGATTCAGCAAGCTCTTCCTGCAATGCTCCTCCCACGAACAGTTTCAGTTCCCCTGGTCCAAACGCGGTCCATGGCTCGTCTTGCGTCAGCGGATGGGTGGCGATGACGGCGATGCGGTCATCGAGGTGGTTGTGCTGGCGAAAATCGATGCTGCGCTCGCAGTCGATCAGATGCGCCACGGAAAACGGGTATTCGCGTATCACATAGTGCAGATGCGTGGAGCAGTGGGCAAACAAAACGTTGCCATCGGACACAATGAAATTGAAGCTGCCGTGCACCGCAATCTCAGCGGCGATGGCGGCGATGGCCGTGCGCAACTCGCCCAGGGCTGGTTCGCCGGCAGGAAAGCGCGTGCGCAAGCTGGCCAGCAGATAGCAAAAAGCCTGCTCGCTGTCCGTGTCGCCCGCTGCCTGGTAATACGCGTTGGCGGGGGCATTCCATGTTTTCAAGTCGCCGTTGTGGGCGAAGGACCAGGTCTTGCCCCATAGCTCGCGGGCGAACGGATGGGTATTTTCTGGCGCGATACGGCCCTGGGTGGCTTTGCGGATATGCGCCACGATGTTTTTTGCCTTGATGGAGCGGTCGTGCAATTGCGCCGCCAGCGGGGAATCGATGGCGGCCAGATGGTCGGTCAGCAGGGTGCAGCCACTACTGGAATGAAAGGCAATGCCCCAGCCGTCGCGGTGTTCATCGGTGCGCCCACCGCGTTCCTTGAAGCCGGCAAACGAGAAATCGAGGGTGGCGGGCTTGCTGCTGTTCATTGCGAGTAACTGGCACATGGTGCGTGGCCTTCATGAAGATTGCGGTACAGGGCAACAGTAATGGCTGGGGCGGGGCGCAGGAAGGAATGTTTGCGCATATCCATATGCGCTGCATTGCCATGCGAGGCGGTGGCTTATTCGTGAAACGCATATCAAATGGCGAAAGCATTCGTTCTCCTTTCCAGGGGGCGCGCTTATTCTGCACACTTTGGCAACGTTGTCCCCCACGAGGGCGCCGCGTTGCAGCTATGCAGAGGAGTCACCATGCCATTTCCCGTCCTGAAAAACTATCTGGCCCGTTTGTCACATGTCACCCAGGCTGGCACCAGCGTCTGGCTCGATGAGGAAGGCAGGGCGCTGGGGCGCTTTTTCAATTGCACCATGACCAGCGGCTTCCAGCCCTTGCGTGAAATCAACAGCGGCAAGCTGGTCGCCTTCGAGGGCCTGGCGCGCAGCGTCTCGAAGGCCGACGAGGGGCTTTCCTTGTGGCGTTTGCTCGACCACGCGGCCAGCGACGATGAATCGGTGGAGCTGGACCGGCTGTGCCGCATGCTGCACGCCATCAATTTCTTTCGCCAGCCAGAGGCGGAAGAATCCGATCTGTACCTGAATGTGCATGACCGCCTGCTCAGCGCCGTCAGCAGCAATCACGGCCACGCCTTCCAGCGCATCCTTGACGCGCTGGGGCTGCCGATCGAACGCATCGTGCTGCAACTGCCGACCGTGACCCCCAACCAGGGCTGGCTCCTGAATTACGTGGCGGATAATTACCGCCGCAACGGTTTCCGCCTGGCGATCAACGTGACCAGCGTGAACGAAGCCATCGGCTTGCTCGAGCGTTTGCATCCGCATACCTTTAAACTCGATGCGGGCAACCTCAGCGATGAATCGGCGGTGGCCAATTTTGTCACGCTCTGCCATGCGGCAGATATCCGCGTGGTGTTCAAGCGCCTGGAAACGCCGGGCGCCTTGCAAACGCTGCAACGTATAGGCGCTGCCACGGGTTTGCCCATCGTCGGCCAAGGTTATTTGTTTGATAAACCTTTGAGCAGCCTGGCCCATGCCAGGCTGGCAACGGTTGCTGTTGCGGTCGCTGCCTGAGGCGGACACGAGCAGAAAAAAGTGCAAAATGGTGCTTGCACGATAAGGTTGAGGGTTTTTCTTCGCGGCACAATAGGCTATAGTAATCCCATCGTTACATTGGACTGACTATGGCATCGCGCAGAAATTTTCTCCATCATGGCATGGGCCTGGCCGCCTTGGGCCTGGTAGCCACGCCACTTATCGGCTGTGCCTCGCGCACGGCTGCTCCCGCCTCGGCCAGTGCCAGCGCCAGGCCCACTCCACCGCGTACCGGCGTGCCGCCGCAGCCGCAGCAACTGGCCAGCATTGACCGTTACACCAGCGTGCAGACGCGCCAGCAGGCGGCGGAGATGGAACCACCGCCCGACATCTTTGATGCGCAGGCGCTGGACCTGGACTTCTGGCTCAAGCCCCGCACCCTGGAAGTGGTGCGACCGGCCAGCAATGAAAAAGCCAAGCTCTTGTACTGGAAAGATGGCGAAGTCATCGATTCGGCATATCAGGAACTGTGCCATTTGCTGCGCGACGTGAACGGCAAGAAAACCATGGCCATCGATCCCAAGCTGCTGGAAACCCTGTGGGGCACGCAAGCTTTCGTGGCCCGCTACGGCATCGAACAGCCGCTGGAAATCCTGTCGGGCTACCGTACGGCAGAATCGAACAGCAAATTGCGCGAAGCCGGTGTGCCAGCGGCGCGCCAGTCGCTGCATATCAAGGGACGTGCTGCCGACATCCGCGTGGCCAGCCTGAATTCGGAAGTGCTGGGCTCGCTGGTACGCAGCTTCAAGCAGGGCGGCGTGGGCTTTTATTACCGCTCCGGCCCGCGCGGCGGCTGGATTCATGCAGACACAGGCCTGCAAAGAACCTGGAAAGGTTGATACCTGCCCGAGCCTGCGGCTTGTCGCAGGTTTAGCGGTAGTGATACGGCGGCTCTGGCACGGCATCCTTGCCGGAGCGCTTCAGCTCATCAACATTGAGCGGCCTTTCCCACCAGATGCGCCAACCCTGGCGCTGGCTGGCTTGCACCTCAGGGTGCGCTTGCAGATAGCCGTCGATAAAACGGCCAAATTCCGAGACATAGCCGCCGTGGCCGGGCCGGTAGGGTGCTGTAGTGTTCATCGCTGCTCCTGTTCCTGTCATTCCATATTAGACCGTTCGCGCACAGAAAGTGCCGCATTTTTCTGGCCCCCCAATGAAACTCTCCAGTAATAACATCGAACTGTTCCTGGCCGTCGTCGACGGCGGTTCGTTTTCCAACGCCGCGCGCACCTTGCGGCGGGCGCCATCGGCCGTCAGCATGGCGATTGCCAATATCGAGGCTGAACTGGGCATTACCCTGTTTGACCGCGGTGCGCGCGAGGCTGTGCCTACGCCGGCCGCGCTGGCGCTGCTGCCGCATGCACGCCTGATTACCGAACAATTAAAACAGTTGCATGTGCATGTCAAGGAATTGTCGCAGGGGCTGGAAAGCCGCATTTCGCTGGGTATCGCAGCCGAGCTCGATCCCGCACCCTTTCTGCGCGCCGTGCAGGCGCTGTCGCAGCGCCATCCGCTGCTCGATATCGAAGTCCTGACGGCGCCGCAGGATGATTTGCACGAGATGCTGCAACGGGGCCGCATCAGCGCCTGCATGGTGTTTGGCGGCGGACGCATCAATCATGCGGAACAATTCCAGCTGGTGGGCAGCGACGCCTTGCTGGCGATCGTCTCGGCGCAGCATCCCTCCAGCGATGTGGAGCGGCCCTTGTTCATCGAGGAATTGGTCAACTTGCGGCAGATCATCGTCGCCAGCCGTGAGCTGGATATGGCCGATGCGCGGCCCGTGGTGGGCCTGTCGCATTGGCGTACGGACAGCTTGCCGGTGGCCCTGGCGATGGTGGAAGCGGGACTGGGCTGGGGCAATTTCGCCGCGTCGGCCATCGCGCACTCGCTGGCGGCTGGCCGGGTGCGCCAGGTGGCGTTCAAGAATACGGGCAATGGGCTGGCACTGCCGATCCACCTGGTGTGGACCAAGGACCGGCCGCTGGGGCTGGCGGCGCGGTCCTTTCTTCAGTTGCTGGCCGAAGCACGCCCCGCGCTGCCCTGAAGTGTGTCGTTTTCTACCGGCTGCTGCGCCGACAGCGGCACGTCGAACAAGCCATCGAAGATGTAATTGAAGATGAAGCTGTAGCAGGGAATGATCAGCATCAAGGCGAAGTCGAGCACGAAGGCTTGCCACAGGCTGATGTGCAACCACCACGCGATCAAGGGGATCAAATACATCACCAGCGTGATCTGGAAGCCGATCGCGTGCAGGATGCGGCGTTTCACGGTGCGCGTGCGCGATACCTGGCGGATTTCCCAGTATTCGAAGGCCGTGTTGTAAAGCAGGTTCCAGACCACGGCGATGCTGGTGATCATCAGCGCCAGCGGCCCGGTGCTGGTGGGCGACTCGCCCGAGAGCAGCGTCAGCCAGGCGGTGGAAATGGCCATGCCGATGATTTCAAAAGCGGTGACGTAGACGATTTTGCGCTTGATGCCTTGCATGGATGACCTGTAAAAATGAAGTGGCCGCCATTGTAAGTCAGGTAGTTTGATGTAAAAAGTTAATAGCTGTCAGTTTTTTTGATGGGTGATGACGCTTGCATACCGGATTGGCCATGAACGGTGGATAATGGCGGATGGCGGGCGACTGGTCCGCCGCATCACCGTAGATGGAGCAAGCATGTCAGGCCCAGTAGATAGCAATATGGATAATACCGATAACGATGTCCGTCCCCGTTTCCGTCCCCGTCCGTGGGAACACCTGGAAACGCCGTATGACGTGGAAGTGTGGATAGAAGAACATAACCGCAGCATGCAGGACAATATCCGCGCCACCGAAACGGGCGTGGGCATCTGTTTTACCCTGGCCGAGGGCGGCGATATCTATATGCAGACCAGCGCCGATGGCGCCGTCGTGCTCGACGTGAGGCCCGACGCAGCCTGGGTGGCGCCCCTGATCAGCGCGGCCACCGGCTGCGAGACGCCGGCATCGACACTGTGGATCTTGCCTGACGATAAATTGATCCAGTTGCTGGTGGGGCTGTCCAGCCTGGTGGCCAGCACTTTATTGGTGGTCGGCCACGATTTCGGCCTGCGCCGGCGCGGCATGGGGCGCTAGGCGGTATTTTTACTGGCCCACGTGGTCAGATCAGCATCAGGCTGCACATATCTCGACACTGTGCGCCTTGCATGCTAGTCTCGTGCCCAAGGGCGCCTGAGGGCCAGGGCGGGACTGCAAAGGATAGCCATGGACGAGATACCGCGCGCAGGGCAGGGGGAGCAAGAGGCAGCCGGGCATGAAGAGGGCATCGTGCCCGCTTCCGTGCCTGTTGCCGAGCCCTTGCTCGACGATGGCGTCTTCAGCCCCGGGCGTATGCGTGTCGAGCGCGAACAGGCTTATTTCAACGATTTGTATCTGCTGGCGCCGCTTGCCTATTTCGTGCTCGGTCTCGATGGCATGATATTGCAAATGAACCTGGTGGCCGCCGAACTGTTCGGCCTGCAGCGCGAACGGCCCGGCCCTGTCCTGTTCCGTACCTTTGTCAGTCCGCCGTTCCACCGCGATTTTGCGCAGTTCGTCGAACGTGTGCTCAATAGCAATGAACCGGAACGCATCCAGCTGCAAGTGCAATTGCGTCCGGCATCACAGGCGCCGGGATTGCCGGTCAGCTTGCTGGGCAGCACCGATCCGGGCGGGCAGATGCTGCGCCTGGTGCTGGAGCAGGCCGAGGGCAAGATGGCGGCGCTCGAACGCAGCGAAGAGCGTTTCCGGCGCATCGTTCACAGCGCCGAAGAGGGTATCTGGGAAATCGATGCGCAAGCGCTGACCAGCTTTGTCAATCCGAAGATGGCGTTGATGCTGGGTTACCAGATCGAAGACATGCTCGGCAAACCGCTGGCGTCGTTCATGGATGCCGAAGGGCGTACCTTGTTGGAGCGCAATATCGCGCGCCGCCAGGAGGGTATAGCCGAACGCCACGAATTCAAGTTCCTGCGCCGCGACGGCGAGCCGCTGTGGGCCACCCTGGCGACCAATCCCATCTTCGATTCCAGTGGCGCCTATCTGGGCGCGCTGGCGCTGGTCAGCGATATCACGGCGCAACGCGCGGCTTCCGAGCGTATCTGGCAGCAAGCCAATTTTGATCAGCTGACGGGCTTGCCGAACCGGCATATGTTTCTCGACCGCTTGCAGAACGAAGCGCGCCGCGCCAAGCGGGAGGGCGCTTATCTGGCGCTGCTGTTCATCGATCTCGATCATTTCAAGGAAATCAATGACAGCCTGGGCCATGCCAAGGGCGACCAGCTGCTGCGCCAGGCTGCCCGCCGCATCGTTGAGCGGGTGCGCGCCACGGACACGGTGGCGCGTCTGGGCGGCGATGAATTCACGGTGATCCTGGCCGGCGTGGGCCAGATGGGCGGCATCGAGCGGGTGGTGCAGCAATTGATCACGGCGCTGGCCACGCCCTTCATGCTCGATGGCGATAGCGTGCAGGTGTCGGCCAGTATCGGCGTGGCTCTGTATCCGGCCGATACGGATGACACCGATACCTTGCTGCGGCACGCGGACCAGGCCATGTACGCGGCCAAGAGTGCGGGCCGCAACAGCTACAGTTATTTCACGCCGGCCTTGCAGCAGGCGGCCGAATTGCGCCGCAATATGGCGCGTGAAATGCGCGCCGGATTGGTGCAGCATGAATTCGAGCTGCATTACCAGCCCATCGTCGACTTGCCCGGCGGGCGCGTTCAGTGCGTCGAAGCCTTGTTGCGCTGGCGCCATCCACAGCGTGGCTTGCTGCTGCCCGGCGATTTCCTGCCGTTTGCCGAGGCGAATGGCTTGCTGCTCGAGATAGGCGACTGGGCTTTTCGCCAGGTGGTGCGCCAGGCAAAATTATGGCAGGCACGGCATGGAACAGGGTTTCAGATCTGCATCAACAAATCGCCGTCCGAGTTGCGCTGCGATGCGGGCTTGTATGAGGGCTGGGCCGAGCTGCTGGCGCGCGAGGGCTTGCCTGCGGGCAGTATCGTGGTCGAGGTCACGGAAGGCATCTTGCTCGACGAGACGCGCCAGGTGCTTGAAAGGCTGCGCCAGTTCCGTGCCATGGGCATGTCCCTGGCGCTGGACGATTTCGGTAGTGCCTATGGTTCGCTGGCGTGCCTGAAGAAATTCGATATTGCTTTCCTCAAGCTCGCCCAGTCGCTGGTGGGCGCCTTGGAGCAGGGCGATGCCGAACAGGCCTTGTGTGACGCCATCATCGCGCTGGCCCACCGGCTGGGCTTGAAAGTGGTGGGCGAGGGCGTGGAAACGGCGGCGCAGCGCGAGGCGCTGATATCGGCCGGCTGCGACCTGGCGCAGGGGCATTTCTTTTCCCGCGCCGTGCCGGCCAGCGAACTCGATGCCTGGCTGGCCGCTCAGAGCGCCGCTTGACGCTGGCTTGCGCCCTGCATCAACTGCTCGACAGCGGCCAGCGTCTCGTCGGCGCTGACCGATTCCAGCGTCAAGCCTGGCGCCAGGAGTACGCGGTAATGGCTGCTGGCCGGATAGAACCAGCGGTAATTGTCGGTGCGGATGTAATAGCCGACGATCTTCTTGTCGTAGACGGACGCCAGGTGTATCACCGAGGTATCGGGCGAGACCACCAGTTCGCAACGCCGTATCAGGGCCGCCAGTTCCAGGATATGGCCGGTCGGTGGCGCCAGCATGACATTGGCGTGGCCGGCGCCACTGACGATTTCCTGTGCGCGCGCCTCGGTGCCTGGGGCGGCAATCACCAGCAGTGCATGTTGCGGATAGCGCTTTGCCATCGCCGCGCAGCAGCGCTGGGCATCGGCCACGCTAACCGTGCGCTGCAAGTTGCTGCCCTGGAAATTGAGGCAAAACAGGCCGGTATATTTTTCCAGCAGGGTGTCGCAGGCCGCATCGATGCGCGCCGCGTGGGCGTCGACGCCAAACAGTTCATAGCGCTGGTCGACCTGACCCAGCTTGAACTCGGCAAAGGTGGCAAAGTAGCTGTCGAGAATATGGCGGCTGCGGTCGCAGGGCACGGTATGGTCGAACATGCCCAGCCTGGCGGTCGAACTGCCGTACTTGGGAATCGCAAAACCCGTCAGATAGCGCGCGCCCAGCCATTTGATACGCAACAGCAGCGGAATCGAAAAGCGGTTGTAGGGATTGAAGATGACGTCATAGCGGCGTTGGCGCAGGTCGGCGATGCTGGTGCGCAAATCGCGCAGCAGCGGCTGCTTGTCCCAGATGATGATGTCGTTGACGTGCGGGCAGGCGTCTATGATGGCCCGGTTGGCGCTGCTGGCGGCGACGTCGATCTGCCAGTGCGGATAGCGGCGCTTCAATTCACGCAGCAATGGCGTGGAGACGATCATGTCGCCGATCTTGTCGTTGCGCAAGATCAGCACCTTGCGCACACTGGCAAGATCGAGCGGCTGTTTATAGCGTTTGCCCAGCAGGGCGTGACTAATGAGCCTGGCGGCGAGCTTTATCAAGGAAACTCCGAATGTGGATGAGTACGTGCACTGGTGCGCAAGCAACATCTTACGGATTTCCGCCTTGCACTGATAGGGGAAACTAAAACTAGCTCAATCCCAGCAGGGCGATCACGCGATCGCGGCTGATGCCGACCAGCGCCGAGCTGATGGCCAGCAGCGATTCGTAGCCGGGTTTGCTCGCCTTGTCGCTGAAGTTTTGCGCCAGCGACTCCATGCGTACCGGGCCTTGCACCGGCTGGGCATCGGCGACGCGGCTGCTTGCCTGCGACAGCGCCAGGCTGACCGAACTGCGCGCCTGCTGCAAATGCGCCAGCGCCTGCACCACTTGCTGCAAGGTGGTGCGCAAGGCTTCCACGTCGCCCGTATTCCATTCTTCGGGAGCAATGGCGGCCGGTTCGGCATCGGTCTTGACGCGGCTCATCTGGCCGGTAGGGAAACGGATGCCATTGCCGCGCACCGACAGGCTGTCACGCACGGAGGCCCAGGAGCTTTCCGGCGTGCTGAACATCAGCTCGCCATTGTCGCCGCGCTTGACGCGGATATTCGACGGCAGTAGCGCCTGGCTGAAACGGGCGACGATCTGATCATCGCTCAGGCCAGGTTCGATATTCACCGAACGCAGGGCCTGGTTG
Source organism: Janthinobacterium saanense (assembly GCF_014200675.1). GTDB lineage: Bacteria > Pseudomonadota > Gammaproteobacteria > Burkholderiales > Burkholderiaceae_D > Janthinobacterium. Next base: position 387,641 of record NZ_JACHCI010000004.1, read on the forward strand.
GCGCCGCCCACGGAAAACGCCAGTACTTCCGGCGGGCCATCTTGCAGGCTGGTCAGGGTCAGGCCGCGGATCGTAAAATTTTGCTGCGCCGCTTGCGGACTGCTGTAGCCCAGCTGCGCATCGAGCGTGCCACCCGACGCATTACTGCGTTGGCGCCAGGTATTGCTGAACTGGCGCACGCGCGCTTCCACCTGGCCATCGCGGCCCTGGCGCGCCGCCAGCTTGGCCGCCAGTTCGCTTTTCAGCGCCTGCAACTGGCTGCTGCTGCGGTCCAGGTAGTCGAGGGTTTGCTGTGCGTTGGAAATCTCGCCCTGCAACTGGTGATCCCAGTTGCTCAGCCCGCGCTGTAGCGGCGCGGGCGTGCTCTTCGCCGCCGCGCTGCCAGCGCGCGCGCCGGTACTGGCGTTGCTGGCACCCGAGGCTTCATCGACGACGCGGGCCGTACCGGCGCCCTTGGCGGAAATGCCGGAAGAGGTGGGGAGCTGGGCGATTTGCATGATGGTCAGAGTACGTCAAACAGGGAGAGGTTACCCACCTTGGCATAGGCTTTGTAAGTGGCTTGCAAGGCAAGCTGATAGCCGTTCAAATCGATGGTGGCGGCAGCCACATCGGTCTGTTGCAAGTCATTCAGGGCGCTATCGTTCGACAGCGACACATTCGACAGGTTAGTGTCGAGCGTGCTCAGGATATTTTGCGCGCCGCCAAAAACGGCGATCTTGTTCGACACCAGGTCCATGCCGTCGTCGGTGCCGTCCAGGCCGGCCACGATCGCGGCGTGTGTCGCCGGATCGTTGGCGGTGGCGCCCGGCACGTCGAGGGCGCTGATGACCTGGTCGATCTTGTTGAGCCAGTCCTGCACGCCTTTCACGTCGACGTTGGCCGCCTGCGTGATGCCATTGCCTACGACGACCATCTGGCTGTCGGTATTGCCAATATAGGTGTAGCGCGCGCCAGGGGCAGCATTGGGGTCGAACTGGATCGCCGGCTGGTCGGTTGCCGTGCCGGAAAACATGTAGCGGCCTTCCTGGTCTTTCATATTGGCCGTGTACATCACACTGTCGCGCATGGCGACCAGCGACTGCGACATCGATTTCAAGTCATCGCTGGTATTGCTGCCGTCGGCCGCCCAGACCAGCAGGTCGCGCGCCTGGCCCATGTCGGTAACCATGCTCGACAGATAGTTTTCATTCTTCAGCAGGCGCACCTTGACCGTGGCGATATTGTCCTTGTACTGGGTTACCATGGCTTGTTCGCGGTTCAGGCGCGAAATACGCACGTTGCCGATCGGATCATCCGATGGCAGCTGGATACGCGAACCGGATGCCAGTTGCAAGGTCAGCTGGTTGATGCGATCCTGGTTCTGTTGCAATGAGTTATTGATCAGTTGTTGATACTGGCCAGTGGCGACGCGCATATTCTTCTCCTTAACCCATCATTTGCAAAGTGGCGTCAAACAGGCTATTGGCCACTGAAATGACTTTCATATTGGCTTGATACATATTCTGGAATTCGACCAGATTCATCGCCTCTTCATCCTTGTTCACGCCGCTGGTCGATTTCCAGTCATTGACGGCCTGATCGCGCACGGTGCTGGCCGTCTTTTGCAATGCCTGGTTTTGCTGGCTGTTGATGCCCAGCTTGCCGACCAGTTGCGTGTCCGCATCACCGATCAAGGCCGAACCCACCCAGGTGACATTGGTCGGTTGATTCTTGATATCGATCAGCTTTTGCAAATTGCCGCTGTCACCGGCGGCGCCGCCGCTCGTGGCGAGCGCCAGATCCGCTGTCGTGTAGTTGTCAGCGATGCTCATTTTGCCATTCGCATACACCAGCAGCGGCTTGCCTGGCGTGCCGGGTACGCCGGGCGTGCCGATGGTCTGGCCGGCTTGCAGCTGGGCATTGACCTTGTCGGTCAGGCTTTGTGCCAGATCGGCGACGGACTGTATCAACGGTTGCAGGGTATTTTGTTCAAAGTCGCCCAATCCGCCCAATTGGCCGCCCACGGCGACCTTGTCGAGCGTAAAACTGGCGTTGGCGAATTTGACGCTCAGTACCGGCTCGCCCGTACTGCTCATGTTGCTGCTCATGGTGGCGGGGATGGAGCCGATCACCAGCGGCTGTCCCGTCTTGAGCGAAATGTTGCGCGAGCCATCGGCCTGATCTGTCACCGAGATCGACATTTGCGACGCCAGGCCATCGATCAACTGGTCGCGTGCATCGATCAGCGCCGAGACGTTGGTGCCGGCGGCGATAGAGCTGCTGATGGTCTGATTCAAGGCGGCAATACCCGCCAGTGCGGTATTGGCTTGCGGCATGATCGCATCGCGCTGCTGGCGTACCGACAGCAGCTGGTTGTTCATGACATTGCTGATGCTGTTGAAATGCTGCGCCATGGCATCGGCGGAGGTGATGATCTGCTGGCGCAAAGGCGTCGAGGTCGGATCGACGGCGGCTGCATTCAGGGCCGTGAAGAAACCATCGATGCCATTGCTGATACTCGACGAGTTATCTCCCATGACGCGCTCGAGCTGCGTCAGGTAAGGCTGGGTCTGGGTGCGCGCGCCCAGATCGGAAGCGGCACGCCACATCTGCTGGGTCTTGTAGTCGTCGGCAAAGCGTAGCAGGGCCGATACTTGCACGCCATTGCCGGCCGAACGTACGCCCACGCCAGCCCCCAGCGAAGTCAGCAGTACACCCTGGCGCGTATAGCCGGGAGTCTGTAAGTTTGCAATATTTTGGCTGGCCGCGCCGAGTGCGGCCTGGGCGGCAATGCTGCCTGACAGCGCGTTGCTGATGATGCTCATGTGGCAATCTTTCGTGTGGTAGGCGGCGCGCTGGAAGCTGCGCCCGGCCTGGTGTCCTCGTTACTGAGTACAGGCGACGTATCAGACGGATTTATTAAGCGGAGATGCAATATTGTCGGATTTGACTGGCGTAGCCACCTTGTTGGAGGCTGGCAGCAATTGGCGCAGTATCGCGTCGGCGATGCCGAAGGCGCGCTGGCCGGCCATCTTGTCGGCGACCAGGTTATCGGCCATCTCCAGCATGTCGCTGTTGACAGGGTCCTTGTAGACGCTGTCTTCGCCGGCCATCTCGCGCGTGCCCGAACGCATCTGGCGCAACATGTGCGAGATGAAAAAAGCTTCAAACTTCACGGCCGCCTCGGTAGCCTTGGCCGCGTAGCGCGGATCGGCCGGTGTGGCGGCAGCGATGGATGTGTCGTCGAGCGACGAAGGCAGGGCGCCGTTGCTGTCGTTGATATTGATCATATGACTACCAATTCTCCTTCGATGGCGCCAGCCTGGTCGAGTGCCTGCAGGATGGCCATGACATCGTCGGGCGAGGCACCCAGGCTGTTGACGACATCGATGATCGATTGCAGCTTGGCGCCGGCAGGCCAGTTGAACATATTGCCGTTGCCCTGGTCGACCGAGACTTTCGATTGTGGCGTGACGGTAGTCTGGCCGCGGCCAAATGGCGCCGGCTGGCTGACGGCCGAGTTTTCGGAAATGACGACTTTCAGCGAGCCATGCGTGACGGCGGCTGCTTTCACGCGCAAGCCTTCGGCGATGACCACGGTGCCGGTGCGCGAATTGAAGACCACCTTGGGTGTCTCCACGCCCACGTCGATGGACAGGGCTTCCAGCTTGGCCATGAAGGCCACGCGCTGAGTCGGGTTTTCTGGCGCCAGCACTTCCACGCTGGTGGCGTCGCTGGTGGTGGCGACGGCGCCGAAGCGGCGGTTGACGGCTTCGACGATATTGGTCGCCGTTTCAAAATGCGGGTGGCGCAAATTGAGGGTCACCGTGGGCTTGGTCGAAAAATCGCTGATGATTTCGCGTTCGACGTTGCCGCCGTTGGGAATGCGGCCCGAGGTGGGCGTGTTGACAGTGACGGAAGAACCGCTCTTGCCGGTAGCGTTCAGGCCACCGACCACCACGTTGCCCTGTGCCAGCGCATAGACTTCATTGTCGGCCGCGCGTAGCTGTGTCAGCAGCAAGGTACCGCCACGCAAGCTTTTCGCATCGCCCAGCGACGACACGGTGACGTCGATGGCCTGGCCGCGGCGGTAGCCGGGAGGAAACACGGCGCTGACCATGACGGTGGCTACGTTCTTGCTTTTTGAATCGATACCGTCCGGCATTTTCACGCCGAATTGCTTGAGCATATTGAGCACGGACTGGCTGGAAAACTTCACCTGGGTACTGTCGCCGCTGCCGTTGAGGCCAACGACCAGGCCGTAGCCGACCAGGGGATTGTCGCGTACGCCTTCGATGCTGACCAGGTTGCGCAGCACTTGCGCAGCCGTGGCCGGCAGGGACAGGCCGCTCAAGGCGGCCAGCAGGGCTGCCAGAGGCAGGGCGGAGCGAAATTTCATGATGTCACCTTAAAACGGCATCCATGGACCGACGAAGAAACGTGTCAGCCAGCCTGGTGTATTGGCTTCGGCCAGGGTGCCCTGACCGGAATAGGCGATCCGCGCATTGGCGATGCGCAAGGATGACACCTGGTTATTTGAATCGATGTCGGCCGAGCGCAAATAGCCGCGCAGGCGCACGAATTCCTCGCCCTGGTTCAGGGTCAGTGTTTTTTCACCCTGTACCCGCAGCAAGCCGTTCGGCAATACTTCCTGCACGATCACGGTGATCGCGCCAGACAGGGCATTTTGCTGGGTGCTGGTGGAGTCGCCGGCAAAATTGCGGTTGGCGCCCAGGTCCAGCCCGGTCTTCGGCAAGGTCTTGCCCAGCACGTTGGCGGCCTGGATGCCCACGCTTGAACCCTTGTTGAACGAGGTGCCCGCCTTTTTGCTGGCCTGCGTGGTTTCCTGCAGGGCTACGGTAACCACATCGCCCACGCGGAAGGCGCGGCTGTCCGAGGTCAGGGCCAGGCCGGCATCGGGATTGAAGACGCCGCCCGCCACGCCGCCTCGCGCCGTGCTGCGCTGCGCCAGCGGCAGGGGTTCGTCGGCAAAGCTGGGCGGCACCGGCGCCGGCGGACGGCTGGCGCAGCCAGCCATCAACACCAGCAGCACTGCCGCAGTGTTCAGTGCAGGTTTCATCAGCGTGCCGCTTGCGACAGGTATTGCAGCATGTTATCTGCGGCCGACAGCACCTTGGTATTCATTTCATAGGTGCGTTGCGCCGCGATCATGTCGACCATTTCTTCGACCACCTGCACGTTCGAGCCTTCCAGCGCAAACTGCTTGATCTTGCCCAGCGCGCCTTCGCCGGGCACGCCTTCGGTCGGTGCGCCACTGGCGGCAGTTTCCTGGAACAGGTTTTCACCCAGTGCCTGCAGGCCGGTCGGATTGATAAAGTTGGTCAGGGTCAGCTGGCCCAGTGGCGTGGCGGCGACGTTGCCGGGCACGGTGGCCGAGACCAGGCCGTTTTCGCCGATGGTGATGCCGGTGGCATTGTTCGGGACGGTGATTTGCGGCACCAGCGGCAAGCCCTGGGCGTTGACCAGTACGCCATTTTCATTCATCGTCAGCTGGCCGGCGCGCGTGTAGGCCGCTTCGCCGTTCGGGCGCAGCACTTGCAGGAAACCGTTGCCGGTGATGGCGACGTCCATATCGCGGCTGGTCGTTTGCAGACTGCCGGTGGTAAATACCTTTTGCGTGCCGACCATGTGCGTACCGTTACCCAGTTGTACGCCCGATGGCGACAGGGTATTGTCGGCGCGCTGCGTGCCCGGCTGCTGATCGACCTGGTAAAACAGGTCTTCGAAGACGACGCGGTCGCGCTTGAAGCCTACCGTGTTGACGTTGGCCAGGTTGTTGGCGATCGCTTGCAGTTTTGCATCTTGTGCCTGCACGCCGGTCTTGCTGATCCACATTGCTGGATTCATGGTTTCTTCCTTTACATTCGTCAGGTGGATCAGGCGCCAAGCAGGCGGTTGCCCGATTGGGTCATGTCATCGCTGGCCTTGAAAACCTTCATCTGCATTTCAAAACTGCGGTTCAGGCTCATGGTGGCCACCATTTCTTCAACGGCGGAAACGTTGCTGCCTTCCAGGTGGCGGTCGCTGACGCGTACCGTCGGGTCTGCCTGCAAGTCTTCGCCATTGCGCGCCACCACCAGACCCGCCTCGTTCTTGGTCAGTTCACCCGTTTCGGCGTTGACCAGTTTGAGCTTGTCGATGATTTGCATTTGCGCACTACCTGGCACCTGCACGGAAATCGTGCCGTCGACGCCGATGGAGACGCTGCTGTTCTCAGGCAAGGTGATCGGGCCGCCTTCGCCCAGCACGGCACGGCCATTGATGCTCAAGGTGCCATTCTCATCGAGATTCATGGCGCCGGCGCGCGTGTAGGCTTCGCCGTTTTGCCATTGCACCGTCAGAAAGCCGTTGCCGACAATCGCCACATCGAGATCGCGCCCGGTTTCCTTCAGGGTGCCGCTGCGCGTGGTAATCGCGCTCGACTGCGTTTGCGCCATGTGGCGGTCGTCGTAACCGTAGCCGTTCTGCAAGGGCTGGGCGGTCGATACCTCCAGATTGGCGCGAAAGCCGCTCGTTTCGATATTGGCCAGATTGTTGGCGTGTACCTGCTGTGCCCGCAGGGCTCGGTCGGCCCCGCTCATGGCGGTGTAAATCAGCGCATCCATCGTGCTTTATCCTTGGGTGGCGGGCATTAAAGCGCTTGCATCAGCGACTGCAGCATCGCGCTTTCGGTCGAGATGACCTTCGAGTTTGCCTGGTAGTTACGTTGCGAGGTCATCAGGCCCACCAGTTCGGAAGTGATGTCGACGTTCGACTGTTCCAGCGAGCTGGTCGCCAGTTTGCCGGACATGCCGACACCCGGACGGTCGTACAGCGGCGTGCCGGAGGTGGTCGAGGCAATCCAGCTGGTGTCGTTGACCGGCGTCAGCGCGCCTTCGTCGGCGAAGTTGGCCAGGGCGATGGTGCCGATGTTCTGTTTCGAACCGTTCGAGTACTTTGCCACCAGCGAGCCGTCATTGGCCAGTTCCACGCCCATGTAAGTGCCCGAAGCGTAGCCGTTCGGCTGGTCTGTCGAGGTGGTCGCTTCACCGGCGAATTGCGTGGTGCCGTTGTAGTCGATGCCAAAGGCAAGCACCGCTGCGCCAGGAATGGCGTTGCTGGTCAGGCCGACGTTGGCGAACGTGGGGACGTAGTCGCTCGGCGGCGTGGTGCCTGCCGGCGGGGCATTGGTCGGGCCCGCGCCATTCACCGTGGCCAGCTGGCCCTTGGCGTCGAAGGTCAGCGTGGTCGGGTTGGGCGTACCCGCCGCCAGCGCGCCATTGTCGAGCGTGTAATGCACCTCGACGGTGCTGGGGCCGGTTTTGACGAAGTACTGGCTCAAGGCATGCTTGCTGCCCAGCGAATCGTACAGCACCGAGGTTTTCAGGCTGTTATAGGTTTGATTGTCGGTTGCGCTGAAGGTGCCAGTCTTGGCGACCCAGTCGGCCGACATATTGGAGGTATAGGTCAGCTTGTCGCTGGCCTGTGCCGGAATCTGACCGGTTGGAATCTTCAAGTCGCCCATCGGGCCCAGGGCGCTCGAGCCAGGAATTGCGCCATAACCTTGCACTTTTTTGCCACTCGAATCGACCAGGTAGCCGTCGTTGCTGGCCGAGAAAATGCCGACACGGCTGTAGCTGAGGGTGTTTTGTCCATCGCGCGAGACGAAGTAGCCGCGGCCGTCGATGGCGGCGTCGAGCGCGCGGCCCGTGTTCAGTACGCCGCCGTTGAGCGACATGTTTTGCGTGACCGAACCGATTTCCGTTCCCGTCGGACGCGAACCGGCATACATCGAGGAAAAGTTGGCGCGGCTGCTCTTGAAGCCATAGGTGCCGGCGTTGGCGATATTGTTACTGGTGCTGTTGAGCTGCTGGTTGATGGCCTGGATGCCGGACAGTGCGATGTCGAAACTCATGTTGACTTCCTTTAATGGAGGACGGGATTAGGAGGGGCAGGTAGCCGCAGATCAGCTTGTTTTACCGTTGAAGCCGGTGATGGCGCCAGGATTGATGTCGCCGACGTTGGCGACATTCAACACCATGGTGCCGGTCGATGACAGGCGTACGTTGTTGAGCTTGCCGGTGATGTCGACCGTGGGCTTGTCGCCGCTGCTGGTGGTGACCGTCATCGTGTAGTTGCCTGCAGGGATACCCAGCGCGACCGGATCGATGCTGAAGGGCACGGTGCCGGCGGCCTTCGAGCCCAGTTCTATCGTGTATTCCTTGTCGTCGCTGCCCTTGAGCGTGACGGTGGTTTTGTTGCTGTTGGCGGTCAGCGCAATGCTGGCGTTGACCTTGCTGCTATCGAGTTGCACGGTGGGGCTGTTGACCGTGACTTCGGAACCGACCTGGGCGCCCAGGGCCAGCACCTGCATCGATTGCAGCACGCTGGCATTGGAGCTGGTCAGCGCAGCCATATTCTGGATCGCCTCGGTTTGCGCCTGCTGCGTCAGTTGATTGACGAACTGGCTGGGATCGGTAGGGGCGAGCGGATCCTGGTTCTTGATCTGTGCCACCAGCAACTTGGTAAACATGTCCTGGGTCGCATTGTTTTGCGACTTGACGGCATCGCTGCTGCTGCCACTGCTGTTGTTGTTATTCGTGAAGAGGTTGGTTTCCATGGCTTACGAGTCACCTAATTTGAGGAGAGATTGCTGCATCGACTTGATGCGGCCCAGAACTTCGACATTCGTTTCAAATGCGCGCGAGGCCGACATCATGTCGGTCATCTCTGCCACCTGATTGACATTCGGGTAAAACACCATGCCGTCGGCATTGGCCATCGGATGGCCCGGTTCATAGACCCTGCGCAGCGGTTCGTCGCTTTCGACCACGTCCATCACCTGTACCTGGCCACCGGCATTGCCGCTGCCATCCATGACGGTCGTAAACACGGGTTTGCGCGCACGGTAGGTTTCGCCTTCGGAACCGGCCACGGAATCGGCATTGGCCAGGTTACTGGCAACAGTATTGAGGCGCACGGTTTGCGCCGCCATCGCCGAACCGGCGATCTTGGAAATGTCCTGGAAACTCATGGCTGTCCTTATTGTCCGGCGATGGCCTTGGCCAGACCTTTGATTTTCATATTGACGAAAGTCAGGCTGGTCTGGAAGTCGGTGGCATTCTGTGAAAACGCCGCCTGTTCGACGCCGATCTCGACGGTGTTGCCGTCGCGGCTGGGGTGGTAGGGAACACGGTACAGGGCGCTGGCGTCGTCGTCGGTCGACAGCAGGCCGGCGCTATTGTCCTGCAGTTGCTGCAGGGCGCTGCCAAAATCCATATCCATGGCCTGGAAACCCGGTGTATTTTCATTGGCGATATTGGCCGCCAGCACGCGCGTACGGTCGGCGCGCAAGTGCAGTGCATCGCTGTGCACACCCAGTGCTTCCTTGAAATTAATCCCCATGGTCTTCCTTTGTGTTGAATGTGATCGCGCTGTTGCAGTTTGGGCTTAAAAATAGCTGAGGCGGAGTAAAATGCCTGCCAGGCCGTATTGACACATGGTAAGGTCATGCCGCTTCAGTATCTTTGATTAAGGTTAGCAATGACTCATTTCGACAACTCTGTCGTGACATCCAACCAGGCGCGGCGTCTGCACATACTGATCCCAAGCCTGTTTTTACTGACCAGCCTCTATAGTAGTGCAGGACGCGCAGAATTGCCAGCCGACAATATATTTTTAAGAACAGAAAGCATGGCGCGTGAGCAATTGACGCAACAAGCGGATGCTGCCGGTCTGCTGGAACCGCAATTCCAGGTCGCTGTCGTCAAAACGTCACGCATCATGCCGGCCTGCGCCGTGCCAGTCACGCTGGAACTGGCCGACAGCCGCGTGCCGCAGCGCATGCGTTTTGTGGCCAGCTGTCCTGGTGCTGGCGGCTGGCGCTATGACATCCTGGTGCGTAGCAGCATCACGGCCAAGGTCGCTGTCACCAGTGTTCCAGTAATAGCCAATACGCCCTTGCAGGCTGCCGATATCAGCCTGGCGCGTCACGATGTGACCTTGATACCGGACAGTGTTTCTTCTTTGTCTGGCGTGGTGGGCCTGACCAGCAAACGCAGCTTGCGCGCCGGCGAAGTATTGCGTCAGGGGCAGCTGGCGTCGGCCGTGCTGATCAAGCGGGGCAGTGCGGTCAGCATCGTCGCGCGCAAGGAGCAGGTGGAAGTGAGCATGGCCGGCGAGGCCATGGATCCTGGTGCATTAGGCGAAATCATTCGCGTGCGTAATACCACCAGCGGCACGCAGATACGCGCCAGGGTGCTCGATGCCGGCGTGGTCGAGCCGGCCGAGATTCCCGGCCGCTGATCAGTTGCCGGTCAGCGCGCTGCGCTGCAAACGCGTGGCCAGCTGGGTCAGCTTGGCGGCATAGTTGGGATCGGTGGCATAACCGCCGCGCGCCAAACCTTGCGCAAACGCACCCGCATTGCTGCCTGTATTGAGGGCAGTGCGGTAGCGCGGATTATCGAGCAGCACTTGCGTGTAATCGCGGAAGGCGCTGGCCTGGTCGGGATAGCTGCGGAAGTGTTCGGTTTTTTTCAGGGCCGTGCCGCTATTGCCTTCATATTCCGTGGTCAGGGCAGTGGTCACGTCGCCTTGCCATTTGCCGCCAGCCTTGATGCCGAACAGATTATTGGTATCCGCGCCCGGATTGGAACCCGAGCTTTGGCGTAGCGGATGCTGGCCCCAGCCCGATTCCAGCGCCGCATGGGCGGCCACGACTTCCGGCGCCACGCCCAGGCGTGCACCAGCTTCCTCGGCCCACGGTTTGATGGAGGCGAGAAACTGCTGCTGCACCTCGCCGATCTCGCCGCCCTGGTTGATATTACCCAATACATTGCTGGACTGAGTCTGGTCCAGATAGGCGCGCCCTTGCGGACTGAGCGTGGTAGCGGCGCTGCCGCCACCCTGTTCTATGAAACGTGCCACTTCGCCCTGCACCTGCTGGAACACGCTGTTGAAGCTGCCCGTGGAAGCGGTCGCTGCGGTGGCGCGCACATTGCTCTGGATGGCGGACGTGGCGGTCGTTGCCTGCGTCGCCATGGTGCTGCTGGTGAAAAAATCAGCCTGGCGCATAAGTATGATCCTCGCCGTGCAGCACGCGTTGCATGGTGCTGTACTGTTCCGTTAGAAATTCGCTGTTGCGTGCGCTCAGGCGCTTGCACTCCAGCACCATCTGTTCCAGTGCCGTCCAGTTGCCGGCGGCTGCCGCGCCGCTTTCGGCCGGTAGCAGCGCGAACAGTTGCTGCATGTCCGGCTTCGCTCCCAGCAGGGCAGTGGCCAGGCTGACCCGTTGGCGGCGCCGGCCATCGAGACGCTCGACGGCGGCGACGATCTGTTCGGCCAGCACGGCCAAATGCGTGTTCTGGTGGCGCAAGATCGATTGAAACTGTTCCTCAAGCAAGGCACGCAATTCCCCATAAGCCTGGCCATCGTCCGTGATGCCTTGCACTACGCGCTGCAGCGCCTGCTGGCGCGTGATGCCCTTGCGTGGTGTGTTCACGATGGCGTTCACGATTCACCGCCGTGAAAGCGCTGGATCAAGCCAGCCAGTTTCGACGGGTCAAACGGCAGTTCACCCTTGGCCAGCGCATCGCGCAGCATGGCCACGCGCTCATGATCGATCTCCGGCATGGCGCGCAGCGCAGCCATGGCAGGCTGCAGCACGGCAGACTGCATTTGCTCGCCAGCCGAGGAGCCGGGCGTGACGGCGCCGGCGGCAGCGTTTTCCGCGATCGCCTCGGCGGGCGCCACGGCGCCGCTGCGCAAGCTGGCGCCGCTGGCTGCAGTGGAAATTTTCATACGTTGTCCCTTGCCTTTAATTTGCATTTTCGCCCCGATCCTTCCTGGCCGGCAGGCCCAGCTTGTCGCGCAGGCGCTGCAGGGTTGCCGAGTCGGGCTCGGCCACTTCAAGGTCGTCGCCGTGGCCTTTCTGGCCTGCCATGCCGAACATGGCGGCGATGCTGTCGGCCTGGCCGCGCGTCAATATTAACAGTTCGATGCGGCGGTTGATGCCGGCGCCGGCATTTTTCACGTCCAGCGGCGCGCGGTCGGCCATGCCCACCACTTGCAGCACGCTGTCCGGATTCATGCTGCCGATCAACAACTGCGCGCGCGCCGACATGGCGCGGTTGGCCGACAGGGTCCAGTTCGAATAGCCTTCATAGCCGGTGTTGGCGTATTGCATGGAATCCGTATGGCCAACGATAAGCATCTGGTTTTCCATTTGCGCAAACACGGGGCCCATTTCACGCAGCAATTTGCGGAAGCGGTCGGTCGGCACGGCGCTGCCGCGCACGAACATGCCTTGCTTGTCCGTGTCGTGCAGCATGACGCGCAAGCCATACGGCGTGATTACCGATTGCAGATTGCTTTTCAAGCCAGCTTCTTCGCTGAGCTTGTCGAGCGCACGCGACAGTGTTAACAGGTCTTCTGGCGTCTGGTAATTCTTTTTTGGCTGCGCTTGCGCCGTGCCGGCCTTGCCATCCTGTGACTTGTTGCCTTCCGTACGCGTGTCGCCCATGCCTTTGCGTGGCATCGGGAAACGTTCGATCAGGCTGCCGCGCGGGCCGCCTTTCTGTTCCGGCATGACGCCCTGGCCTTCGCCCTGGCGGCTGCCGGCCGTGGCGTCCATCATGATTTCCTTCATCGCCTGTTGCTCGCGCGCCGCCATCAGCCACAGCACCAGGAATAGCGACAGCAGGGCCAGGCAAAAGTCGGCAAACGCTACTTTCCAGGCGCCGCCATGACCATCGTCGTCGTGCTTGCGTCCGGCGCGCTTGATGATGGCCTGTTCATGTTTCTCATGCGGCTTTAGCACGGCGGCCTCCCCGGCCTTGGCCTTGCTCTTGTTCCGCGCCACCGTCTTCGAGCGCATTGATCCAGCTTTCGAGCTGGGCGAAGCTAGGCTTGATGTTCAGCTGTACCAGGCGGCGGCCGGCATCGATCGCCAGCAGGGGCGGTTTGCCTGCCACGTGCGTGACCAGTACCACTTTCACGCATTCCATGGTCGACCCTTCTTCGCCGACCAGCTGTTTCATCATATTGCACATCGGATCGAGCACGCCGTAGCAAAAGAAGATGCCGATAAAGGTACCGACCATGGCGGCGCCCACTTTTTCCGAAATTTCCGCCGCATCGGCGCCATCGGCCACCGAATTCATGGCCATCACGATACCGAGCACGGCTGCCAGAATACCGAAGCCAGGCATCGCTTCGGCGATCTTGTGCAAGGATTTGGACGGTTGCAGCAATTCGTCATGGATGGCTTCGAGTTCCTGTTCCAGCACGCCTTCGAGTTCATGCGCGTTGATCTTGCCCATCGCCATCAAACGGAAATTGTCGACGATGAAGGCCAGCAGTTTCGGCTCTTCCAGCACCAGCGGGTAGCGCTGGAAGAGGGTGCTTTCACGCGGCGCCTCGACGTGGGCGTCGAGCGCCTTCAGGCCGCCGGCCGCCGTTTGCAGCAATTCGTACATCAGCAGCAGCAACTGGCGCTGGAATTCCGAGCCTTGCTTCTTGTGCGTGACGATCTTGCGCATCTGGTGCAGCATTTCTGCCAGCACATGCTTGGGATTGCCCAGCACCAGGGCGCCGACGGCGGCGCCGATGATGATGATCAACTCGACCGGTTGCCAGATCGCGTGGACGGTGCCGCCCATCAGGGCGAAGCCTCCGAATACACATCCCATCACGATTAAGATACCGATAATTACCATGTCAACTGCCTTTCTGCGTCATTGTGGTGCTGCATCAATTTATGGATGGTGCCTGCTTTAGCGTCCGCCTTATGCGTCCTGCAGCATGGCTTTCATTTTGCCCAGCGCCGTCTTGTTCAACTGGCAGACGCGGGCGTCGCTCAGGTCCAGGACGGCGGCAATTTCTTTGTAGCTCAGTTCAAACTCGTAATACATCTGCACCACGCGCTGTTCCCGTTCATCGAGTGCGCGCAGGGCTTGCTCCAGGCTGCGCCGCACCATCAGCTGTTCTTCCGGACTCGGTGCGCTATCGGCCTGGCCCAGGCTTTCTTGCAGCACTTCGTCGAAACTGGCGATCAGCTCGGCGTTTTCCGCCAGCTGGTATTCCTGGTAGGCTTCCGGCGTCAGCTTCAGGGCCGCCATGATTTCCGCTTCCTGCGGCTCGCGCCCCAGGCGCCGCGTCAGGGCCCGCACGTTGTCGCGCAAGCGATGGCTTTCCTGGCGCACCGCGCGCGGACGCCAATCCTGGCGCCGCAGCTCATCGAGGATGGCGCCGCGGATGCGCAGGCTGGCGTAGCTGCCGAAGGACTGGTCGGGCACACCGTAACGGCGCAGGGCTTCAAGCAGGCCCATCAAGCCGATCTGCTCCATGTCGTCGCGGTCGATGGCGCCCGACACCTGCGAATTGAGCTGGCGTACGATGCGTTTGACCAACGGCGAGTAGGCCAGCAAATGCTGCTGCTCTTCTGCAACGGTGAAAATGGCCGTGGCAGCGCTGGTTGCGGCGTACTCATCCGCGCCATACGCCTCCTGGTATTGCTCTACATAGGCCACGGGGTCTCCCACTAGGTCGGCTGGCGTGTTGGCGTGGACTTATTCAATGATCAGCTTGCCTACCATGACTTCGGTAAACGGCTTTTCCATCTGTTCGCGCTCATAGCTGACATTGAAGGCCTTGTTGATCTGTGCGGCGTACTCTTCCACCGTCATGTTTTGCGCCTTGTCCACTGGAAAGCTCGACAAGGTGCTGACGGCGATCGAACGCATCAACGGCAAGTGGTCCTTGGTCAGCTTTTCTTTTTCTTCGGTGGTGGCAATCACCAGGTCGGCCGACAGATAATGCGTTTCGGCATCGCCGGGCGCGCGCCGCAGCATCACGATGATCTTGTCGAGCGTCAAGAATTTGCGGGCTTTCTTGCCGGTCGCCGGCGGTGGCGGAGCCTTGGCTTCGGCCGTCTCGGGGACGTGCGGTCCCACCGGTTTGGCCAGATACCACATGGCGCCGCCAGCCGCGCCAGCGGCCAGTACGGCCACCAGCAGGAAACCGCCGATCAATTTGATTTTCATATTCATCAGTATTGTTCCCGCTCATGCATGGCGAAGGTGGCACTGTCAGGGGCGTCGTCGGAGAGGGCGCGGCCCGGTTCGTTATCGTCTTGCTGGCGGCCCGGCTGACGCTGGCCGCGCGCATCGTTTTCGGCAAAGGCCTGTGCGGCGGGGCTGCGCGGCGTGGCGCTGATATTGACCGACACATCGGTGTACTGGCGCTGTGCCAGGTCGCTGCGCAGGCTGTCGCCAATGTTTTGCAACTGGCGCAGCACTTCCGTGTTCGAGGCTGTCACACTCACCTGCAAGCTGCCTGCCATATGGCGTATCGAAATATCGATGCGGCCCAGCATGGGCGGGTCGAGGCGGATCACGGCTGTTTCACCGTTGCGTCCCACTTGCGTCTGCAGGCGGTCGCCCAGCGCTTCGCGCAGCGGCGCTTGCCACTGCTGTGCTGGTCCGTTCAGCTTGATCGTGTCGCTAGCCGGTGTGCCATTCGCTACTGCGCCCGTCACACCCTGGCTCGGTGTGGCGGAGGCGACCGGCTCAGCGGCGCGCTCGCCATCGCGTGCGGCAGGTGCACCGGGAGTGGCTGCGGCGATGGGAGCAGTGGCGGCTGGCGTTGGCGTTGCGGCCGACCGGGCGTTGCCCTGCAGCGCGTAGCTGTCGAAGGGCGCGCTACTCTTGTCCGACGGAATCGGATTGGCGGCGGCCAGCGGCTCACGCGTGTCGCGCCCTGCCGGCGCGGCAGCCGCATTGAGCGTGACTGCGGCCGGATGCATGCTGAGCACGAGGGCGGGATTCGTTTGCGCCAGGCTGAGCTGGGTCGGTGTTTGCGACTGCGTTTGTGACTGCGCCGGGGCGGGCGCGGACGTTTCTGCCGGCACGGGCAGTGGCAGGGCGATCACGGGCGCGGCCATGGCCGGCAGGCTGCTGTCGGTCTGGGTTGCCAGCGCCGCCGCGATATCGGCTGGCACGCCATCGGTCTTGTCATCGGCTTTGTGCGCATCATTGGCCGCCTTGTCCGTCTCCGGCGCTACATTGGCCACCACGTTCGTGGCAGCGCCGGCCTGGCTGCCCGCCGTTGCCTGGTTCATTACCTGGGCAAACAGCGACAGCGTGGCAGGGGCTGATGGCCTGGATGGGGTAGGGCTGGCGGCCACCGGACTGCCGGATGTGCCAGGCACTGGCGCCACCGGCGCCGCTGGCGTACTGGCGTTGACGGCAGGAGCAGCCGGCGTGGTGCTGGAACTGGCCGCGCTAAAATTGGCTGCGCTGAAACTGGCCGCGCTAAAGTTAATTATCATGCTCGATTCCCGTCCGGATCGAGTTCGCCCACAACGGCGTAAGCGACCCAACCTTCTTTATTTGCCTGTAATGCGCCCAGGTGCAGACCCAGGCGTTCTTTTTCTTCAGAGCAAATTTTAACCGCTTGCGCGTAATTTTTGCGCAATTGCAACAATTCTGTTTGTTCTATTTCATTCCACGCACCGCGCGCGGCCAATAAAGGCAGGTTTTTTGCCAGGATGGCCGTCAGTTTTCCCAGTGCATCCCAATCCGCCTGTGCACTGGCCTGGGCGAATTGACGGCTCAGTTGCTGCAGTGCGGCGCGCCTAGGCATTGTTGGCCTGGACGCCGACCCAACCGCGCTTGATGGTGGTCATCAGGGTCGTGACTTCATCGATCAGGGCCGGGTCGAGCTTGATGCCGGCCGTGTACAGGCGCGCCACGCAATAGTCGTACAGGCGCGCCAGGTTGACGACGACTTCGCCGCCGTTGTCGAAATCGAGCGAGCTCGACAAGCCATTGATGATTTGCGTGCATTTGTCCAGGCTGATGGCCTTTTGCTCATAGCGTTTGCCGACGATATGCCCGCGCGCGCGCGCCAGTTCTTCCAGCAAACCATCGGTCAACACGAGTACCAGTTCGACCGGCGAGGCGCTGGCCGTCTGGGCATCGAGATTGATGGCGTGGTAACTGCCGTAAGCTTCATTGTTCAACATGTTTCTTTTCTCACTATGGTCGCTATTGAAAGGCGGCTGCGCTGCGGGCGAGTCCGCCTTAGGATTTATCGTTGCTGAACATGGCGTCGAACATGTCCGCAGTCTTGCTCATTTGCTCTTGCAGCACTTGCAGGCGCGTGAATTGATCGAGAAAGCGGCTGTAGGCGTTGTCGTACTGTGCATTGAGCCTGTCCATGCTTTTGCTTAAGGTTTTCTGCAGATTATCCGTTGCGGCCAGTCGCTGCGTGATCTGGCCGTTGGTGATATTGCTCCATTGGCCCAGCACGGCATCGAGCTTGCCCAACACGCCAGACGAGTTGACCAGGTTGTTATTGCCCAGGATTTTGTCCAGGCTGGCAGGGTCCGCCGCCAGCTTGGCCGTCAGTTTTTTGCTGTCGAGGGCGATGCTGCCGTCGCGCTGGGCCGTGATGCCATACGACACCAGCGATACGCCGCCTATGCCCACGCGCAATGCATCGTTCATGCTCGAGCGCAAGGCATTGAGACCGGAATCGTGGGCGAAAATACCTGGGGCCACATTTTTGGTCGGGTCGCCAGGGTCGGCCAGGCTATCCATCAAACCCTTCAATTTGTTATAAGCGTCGACGAAGGCTTGCACATTGGCGATGGTGGTCGTGCTGTCCGTGGCGACCGTGACGGTCACCGGTGCGTCACCGGCCGCCATGGCCTTGGTGAACGTCATCTTCACGTCGGTCACGTTGGTGAAGGTATTCGATGCCTGGGTGATCTTGGTGCCAGTGCCCTGGCCGCCCAGCCAGACTACGGCGTCAGCGGCCGCCACCAGCGGTTTGACATTGTTGCTCAGCGCTGATTTGAGCGTGCCATCGGCCAGGCCGCTGGTATCGAAGGTGGCGGCGTTAGCCTTGCCGGTCAGATTCGATGTCAGCACCAGTTGCGTCTCGCCGTCGATGGTGATGATGGACGCCGTCACGCGCGAGTTGTTCTTGCTGTCGCCATTGATGGCCGCCGCGATTGCCTGCGGCGACAGCGTGCCATCCGGGTTCTTGGCGACGGTGGACAGATCGATATTGAGTGCATCTGTATCAGTGCCCCCGAACTGGATCTTCAGGGTGCCGGTGTTGCTGGCGCCGTCCAGGTTGTTCAGGCCGCCATACGAATTCTGGGCAGCGGAGGCCAGTTGTTCGACAAAAAAGGAATACGTACCTGGCTGGGCCTTGGGACCGGCCGTGCCCGTGCCATACGCCGTATTGCTGAAGGTGGCTGCCTGGCTCAGTACGCTTTTATTCGATGTCATGGTCGACATCGCCGACTGGAATGTCGAAATGGCCGACTTCAGGCTGTTCAGCGCGGCGGAAGTACTGGTGGCGTCCGTGCTTTGCGCCGTCAACGCGGCCTTTTGCGCGGCGACCAGATTGGTCGCCAGATTCTTGGCCGTGGTGATTGGATCGTAGGTCGGTGAAGTAATTACGTTTGCCATGCCAGACTCCAGAAGAAAGGGATATACCGGTACAAGGCGACCCCCATTCCCGTTTTGTGAAATTTTCCGTGAAGAAACTTACACAAAGCTCATTTTACCTGCCCGCGGAACCAGAATTGGGTCGCCAGCTCATCCTGCCGCTTGGCATCAGTCCGACGTTGCTCATTTGCAACATGCTGCTGTTTTTGCGTCAGCACCTGGTCCAGCACCTCGCGCTTGGCCCAGGCCGTGTTCAGGGCCCGCTGCGATACAGCCATATTGGCTACGTGCAAATGCAAGTCCGTGCGATGCTGGTCGGCCAGCTGCATTACCGCTTGCTTGAAGTCGCCGCAATTGACAGACAGGGCCAGCGGCAGGGCGCCGCTGGCGCCGCTACCGGTGTACAGTCCTGTCAGGCGCTCCAGGTTTTTCTGGTAGCGGTCGCGCACGGCCGTTTGCGCCGCCATATCGCTTTGCAGGCGTTCGAGCTCGGTGCTGCGCAGGCCCACCAGGGTGGTCAGGTTGCGGATGGTATGCGAATCGCTCATGGAGTGGTCTACGCCATCATTTGTTCAAGTTGTGCGATGCACGGCGCCATCGGCGCCGCTTCCTTGGTGCCCTGGCACAAAAATGCCTCGATATGCGGATGCAGTTGCACCGCCTTGTCGGTGACGGGGTCCGCGCCAGGCACGTAGGCGCCCAGCGGGATCAGGTCGCGCACGCGCGCATGGCGGGCCATCGAGGCCTTCAATGCGCGCGCTGACTGCTGGTGTTCGGGCGTGATCACTTGCGCCATGCAGCGGCTGATCGAGGCGGCGATATCGATGGCGGGGTAGTGGCCCCGTTCGGCCAGTTCGCGCGTGAGCACGATGTGACCGTCAAGAATCGCCCGCGCCGTATCGACCACCGGATCCTGCTGGTCATCTCCCTCGGCCAGCACGGTATAAATGGCGCTCATGCTGCCATCCTGGTGGGCGCCATTGCCGGCGCTTTCCACCAGTTGCGGCAAATTCGAAAAGACCGATGGCGGATAACCGCGCGTGGCCGGCGGTTCGCCCAGGGCCAGCGCCACTTCGCGCAGGGCCATCGCGTAGCGCGTCAGCGAATCGACCAGCAACAGCACGTGCTTGCCCTGGTCGCGGTAATGGGCGGCGATCGAATGGCATAATTCGGTGGCCATGATGCGCATCAGGGGCGATTCATCGGCCGGGGCAATCACCAGCACGGCTTTTTTCAAGCCTTCCTCGCCCAGCGATTTTTCCACGAATTCGCGCACTTCGCGACCCCGTTCGCCGATCAGGCCGACCACCACCACATCGGCCACCGTCTGGCGCGTGATCAGGCCCAGCAGCACGCTTTTTCCCACGCCCGAACCGGCCATCAGGCCCACGCGTTGTCCTTTGCCCAGGGTCAGCATGCTGTTGATCGCCCGCACGCCCACGTCCAGCGCTTCGACCACTGGCTGTTTCTTCAGGGGATTGATTTTTGGCGGCGTCACCTCGAGGATGTGCTCGCCACCGAGGCGGCCCAGCTCATCGATCGGTTCGCCCAGGCCATTGACCATGCGGCCCAGCCAGGACGGGCCGATCTGCAGGCTGGCCTTGTCGGGCAGCGGCAGCACTCTGGCGCCGGTGGTCAGGCCGCTGGCCTTTTTGAACGGCATCAGGTAGGACAGCTTGTCGCGGAAGCCCACGACTTGCGCATCGAGCCATTCGCCATTCACTGTTTCAATCTGGCAACGCTGGCCCGTGTGCAGCCGGCAGCCGGCGCTTTCCAGCAGCAGGCCGGAAGCGCCGACCAGGCGGCCGGTGGGGGTCGCGACCGGTATTTCACCGATCTCGAAACTGCGCAGCGTGTCGGCGATCATGCAGGCGCGCCCTGGTCAGCGTGTTCGGCCGCCAGCGCCAGATGGCTGCTGACCTGGTCCATGCAGGCGGACAAACGTTGGTGGCAGCCTGCATCGACTTCATTGTCGCCCGCCTTGATGCGGCATTCGCCAGCGTCCAGGCGCGCGTCGGCGATCAGGTTCCAGCGCTTGGCGCGCTTGGGATCGAGTTCGCTGATGCGTTTGAGTTCTTCGGGATTGAGGTAGACGTCGATTTCTTCGCGGGTGGGCGGCATCGAGGCCAGGGTTTCATCGACCAGTGCCAGCAGTTGCACCGGTTGCAGCGCCAGTTCGGCGCGGATCACCTGGCGCGCCACCTTGGCCACCAGGTCGACCACTTCCTTGCGCTGGGCGGCGCGGTAATCGGCGCGCACTTTTTTCAGGTCGCGCAGAATCGCATCGACCGGGCGCGCCAGCTTGTCCAGCGCCACCAGGGTTTCATTGCGGCCTTCTTCGCGGCCTTGTACTACGCCGTCGCCGTGGCCAGAGTCATAGCCGTCCTGCTGGCCTTGCACCAGGCCCACTTCATAGCCGTCGCGCTGGCCTTGCTCAAAACCTTCCGAGACGGACGCCTGCCACTGGCCGTCCGTATCGTCGGAGGCCGTGCGCTGGCCGGCGGCGATGAATTGCGACAGCGGCGGAAAACGGTAGGAGCGGAAGTGCTTCATTCGATCACCGCTTCGGCAAACAGTTGTACTTCGATTTCGCCGGCGTCGGCCAGGCCCTTGACGGTGGCCATGATTTCCTGGCGCGTCTGCTCGATGCGCGACAGCGGCACGGGGCCGGAGCGGCGCATCATGTCTTCGAAGCTTTGCGCCTGGCGGCGCGGCATGGTTTTCAGCACGGCGTCGCGCACGGCCGGTTCGGCACCCTTGAGGGCAATCGCCCACTGTTCCATCGGCACGTCTTCCAGGATGCGCGTGAGCGTGACATCGCTTTGCGTGGCCAGGATCAGGAAGTCGTACATGCTCAGTTCGATTTCCGACACCACGTCCGGATCGTGGGCGCGCAGCAGTTCCACCAGCGCGGTGCGGTTGCCCGGCATGCGGTTCAGGATCTCGGCCGCCTGGCGTATGCCTTCCACGCTGGTGCTTTGCGTGTCCAGCGTGCCCAGGCAGCGGCCCACCAGCTCATCGAGTTCGATCAGCAGGTCGCGGTCGATCTCGTCCAGGCGCGCCAGGTTCAGCAAGACCAGGTCGCGGCCTTCGACGGGCAGGGCGTCGAGGATCTGGCCGGCCAGCGCTGGCGGCAAAAAGGCCAGGAACACCGCTTGCATCTGTATGTGTTCGTTGACGATGTATTCGGCCAGCCATTTTGGCGAAGCCCATTGCAAACGCGCCATTTTCGGACGGATGGCGTCGCCATAAATATTGTTCAGCACGCTGTTGGCGATGTCGCTGCCCAGCGCCATGTCCAGCGAGCGCTTCAGGTAGCTGCGCGAGGCGCCGTGCACGCCGCTTTGCTGGCGGTAATCGTCGAAGAAGGTTTGCATGGCCGTTTTCACGGCCTCGACCTTGATGCCGCTCATGCGCGACATCACTTGCGTCACTTCCAGCAGTTCTTCGCGCGACAGGCAGCGCAGCACGCCGGCCGCCTGTTCCTCGCCTATGCTCAGTAGCACGATGGCCGCCTGTTCGACCGGGGTCAGGCTGACGCTTTCGTACTCAGGCGCGTCAGGGAAATTATTGTTGTTGAGTTCGGCCATTTTTCTGCATCCATTGTTTGACGACTTCGGCGACACGCTCGGGTTCTTTTTCCGCCAGCACTTTCAGGTGGTCGACCATCACGTCGACGTCCGAACCGGGCGGCGGCAAGTTGTAGTTTTCCAGCAGCGGCACCACCGGCATGCTGCCGGCGGTAGCGGCACTTTCCAGTGCCGGCAAGCCATTGGCGCCCAGCGCGGTTGCGCCATCGGCGCCCGCTGCCGCACCATTGCCGGCCAGCGCCAGGGCTGGGTCCAGCTGTTTCAGGGCCGGCGGCGCCAGGCGCGTCGTCAGCAGGCGCATCAAGGGACGCAGGATCAGGAAGTAGCCGAGTACGGCGCCCAGTGCATACAGCAGCCAGCTGCTGAAATCGACGACGGTATCGCGCTCTTCCCACCATTGCGCCACAGGCGGCTTGGCAGGGAAGGCCAGTGCCGTCAGGCTCAGGCTATCGCCGCGCTGGGTGTTGATGCCCAGGCCGCTGCGCAACATCTTTTCGATATTTGCCAGCTCGGCCGCGGTCCAGCCGGTTTTTGGATTTGGTGCGGCGGCGCTGTTGAGCACCACGGCCACGCTGAGTTTTTCCAGGCGGCCACGGCTGCGCTTGATTTGCGTGATGCTGCGGTCGTAAGCGTACTGGCGCGTGGTGGCGTTCTTGCGGGCGCTGCCATCTTCGGGTGGCTTCGGTGCGTCGCCAGCGGCCGCAGGCGCGCCGGTCGGGGCCGGTACGGCCGCTGCGGGAGGGCGGTTCGACAGGCTGCCCGGGATGCCGGCCACGGTGCGGTTGCGTTCCTGCTCTTCACGCATCGCTTCGCTGGTCACCTTTGGTGCTTCGCCGTATTTTTCCAGTGTTTCTTCGACCCGGTCGTTATCGACGGCGGCCGTCACGCTCAATTTGAAATTGTCTTCGCCGAGGACGGGTCCCAGCAAGCCGGTGACGTTGCGGCGGATCTCATCCTGCACGCGCTTGGCGGCTTCATTGCCGGCGGCCGAGGCGTCGAAGCCATCGGTGAGGTCGATATGCGAAGAGAGCAGGTTGCCGGCCTGGTCGACCAGGCTGACGCGCGTCGGCGCCAGGCTGGCCACGCTGCCGGCCACCATATTGATCACGGCGGCGATCTGTTCCGGCGCCAGGGTACGGCCCGGTTTCAGCGCCACCACGATCGAGGCGGACGACTTGTCGCCATCGCTGGCCACGAAGGAGGTCGACTTGGCGATCGACAGATGCACGCGCGCCGAGGCGATCGCGTCCATGGTCATGATGCTTTGCGCCAGCTCGCCTTCCAGGCCGCGGCGGAAGCGCACGTCCTGCACGAATTGCGACACGCCCAGCGGGTCATTCTTGTCCATCAATTCCAGGCCGGCCGGCAATTGCGCCGTCACGCCTTTCGAGGCCAGCAGCATGCGCACGCGGCCCAGCATGGCGTCGGGCACCAGTACCTGGCCACTATCGGGGTGCAGACGATACGGAATATGTTCGGCGTCCAGGGTTGCCATCATGTCCGTCACCGCCACTTTTTCGCGCGCGCCGAACACTGGCTTGTAATTGGCCTGGTCGCGCCAGAAATACATGGTCACCATGGCGGTGATGCCAATGGCGAGCACGACGATAGGAACCAGGTTCTTCAGCAAGGCGGGCGGGATGGTGGGCTGGGCGCCAGGGCGCCAGCGCGCAAAGGCGGACTTCATGGTGGTTATCACTTGGGGTAACTTTCGCTGTGAGGCTGGGCGTGGATCTGGGCGTGGCGCTTGTGGATATTACTTACAAAGGCAGCTTGATCAATTCGTCGACGGCGCCCATGACTTTGTTGCGCACTTGCATCAACATGGAAAAGGACAGACTGGCTTCCTGGCTGGCCATCATGGCGCCGACCAGGTCGTCGCTCTTGCCGCTATCGACATCACTCATTTTTTGCGCTGCCAGACGGTCATCGTTGTTGACCTTGTTGACGGCGTCTTTCATGCTTTGCGAAAAGGAGAAGCCCGATGGCTCTCCTGCGCCGAAGGTGGCTGCCGGCGCGATACTGTTGCCGAGTGCGCGCGCATCATTGCTTAATGCCGCCAGATCGGCCTTGATCAGACCTGCGAGTTCATTGCTCATCTTGCCCTCTATGTATATGCGATGCCGTATCAATCAGAATTACTGGTGTTGCAGTTCCAGCGTGCCGCAAGTATTACCGTGCCGCCATGCCTGGTCCAATGCCGAACCCATCAGTTTTATTAATTGCCACGCCACACTATGCGAGAACGTCTTTCAAGCAAATCACGCGATCGATTGCACAGACTATTTGCAAGGCCAGGGCCAGGAATAATTAACTGATGAGGGTTCTACAGGTGGCAATTATCGGGACTTAAAAACTGCCATAAAAAACGGTAATCAGGTAAGTGGAATGGCGCACTGCAAATCTGAATTTTGTCGCTGTAAGCTTACCTCGAAGCAACTATAAAGTAAAGAGAGTATTGTCTCAAGGACTATTGATACATGGCAATATTTAAGGATTTCCTGTATTGTTCAGCACCGTAGTCATCTAGCATGCTGCATGATGCGCAATCGTTTGCTCCAAGCTGCTTTCAGCTGGCGGCAATGGCGGGAGATGATGTATTTACTGTATTTAATTTCGGGCGATCCGTATAATTTGTTCTGCCAACGCAATACCGACATGACCATTACATGACAACCCTTACCAAGACAGATCAAACCTTACGCCATCAAGTCCTCGATTCCTGTCTGCTTGGACGTCCTGTCCATTTGCTGCATGTGTTCGGCGCGCAGTTGCGCGATGACTTGGCGGCGGCCCTGCGCCAGCCGATGAGCCGCCGTTACTGGGGTAGTTTCCAGATCGACGCAGTGACCTTGTCGCGCGTTGAGCAGGAAGACAGCAGCAACCGCTGGCTGAGCTTTGCCTCGTCCGCAGGCCAGGCGGGATTCAGCCTTGAGCGGCAAATACTTTTAAGCGTACTCAACTATCGCTATGGTAGTAGTGGCGCTGCCGGCGCCAAGAGTGCGCTGCCCGATCCTGCGCTGGTGCGCGTGACGGCGACCGAAGAGCGTTTGGCTGTGGTGCTCGGGCAACAACTGGTGAGCAGCCTGTTTGGCCGTATCAGCAAAAATCTGCACGCCGTCGGCAAGGCCGGCAGCGATGCCGCCAGTGACAGCACGGCGCAGTCGGGCGTGCATCCGGCGCGCGGCAGCTGGATCGTCACGGTGTCCGTGAGCGACGTCGATGCCGGGCAGAGCGGTTCCTTCTGGTTTTCGCTTGATAAACGCCTGATGGCCGATGTGCTGCGTGGCTTGCTGCCTGAACGCGCGCAGGCCAAGAAAGCCTTGCGCGGCAGCGTGCGCCCGCTGGCGTCGCGCCTGCAGGTGACGCTGGAAGGACGTTTGGTCAGCAAGCAGGTGCAACTGGGCGCCTTGTTTGATTTGCGCGTGGGCGACGTGATACCCGTCAGCCTGAGCCGCACCGACGTGATGCTCGATGATTCCCGTTTATTTACTGCCGCTGTTTCCGAACACAAGGGCAAGCTCTGTTTAACCTCATTTGAAGATGTCGAATAATATGAATATGACCGATACCAACCAGAGCGAAACCCTGCTGGAAGACCTGGGCGATGACATGATCATCGACCAGGGCGACGTTGCCGACGTCTCCAGCACCCGTGCGCGGCGCGACATTCCGCAAATGATGCGCAAGATTCCCGTCACCCTGACGCTGGAAGTGGGCTCGGCCCGCATTTCACTCGAAGAGCTGATGGCCATCGGCCCCGAGAGCGTGATCGAGCTCGACATGCTGGCTGGCGAGCCGCTGGTGATCAAGGTCAATGGCACGCCGATCGGCCGTGCCGAAGTGGTAGTGGCCGGCGAAAATTACGGCCTGAAGGTAATCGACCTGGACGGCCTCAATCTCGACATGATGACAGCATGAAGCTGGCGGTACCCGGTGTGACCCGGCGCCGCGCAGTGCTGGCGGCGGGCTTGCTCGCGCCTGTGCTGATGCTGTGCTGCGCCTCGGCTGGCGCGCAGGATTTATTGGGCGGTATCGTGCCCGGCGCGAAGACCGACCTGACTGTCAAGACGCAAGTGCTGGTCGTCATGACCTTGCTCGGCTTGCTGCCGGTGATGGTCATGATGATGACCAGTTTTACCCGTTTCGTGATCGTATTGTCCTTGCTGCGCCAGGCCCTGGGCCTGCAGCAGGGCTTGCCCAACCGTATCGTTACCGGCATCGCCCTGATCCTCACCTTGCTGGTGATGCGCCCGGTTGGCGACCAGGTGTGGAAAGACGCCTTCGTGCCTTACGACCGCGACCAGATCGGCATGCAGGAAGCCTTGAAGATCGCCGAAGTGCCGATTTCGCGCTTCATGCTGGCGCAGACCAGCAAGGCTGCGCTGGCGCAGATCGCCCACCTGGCCGGCGAGCCGTCGACCATGCGCCCGCAAGACCATAGCTTCACGGTCAAGCTGGCGGCGTTTGTCTTGTCCGAACTCAAGACGGCTTTCCAGATAGGCTGCATGCTGTTCATTCCCTTTTTGATCATCGACCTGGTGGTGGCGTCCGTCTTGATGGCGATGGGGATGATGATGCTCTCGCCGCTGGTCATCTCGCTGCCGTTCAAGCTGCTGCTGTTCGTGCTGGTCGATGGCTGGACCCTGACCGTCAACACGCTGGTCACCAGCATACAGGCGTATTGAATGCTGACCCCTGAAGTTGCCGTTGACCTGATTATTGAAGCGCTGCGCATCGTCATGCTGCTGGTGGTGATTTTGGTCGTTCCCGGTTTGCTGACGGGCCTGGTGGTGGCGCTGGTGCAGGCCGCCACGCAGATCAACGAGCAAACCCTGAGCTTTTTGCCGCGCCTGCTGGTGACCTTGCTGGCCCTGATACTGGCCGGACGCTGGATGTCTGGCTATCTGATGGATTATTGCGTTTCCATTTTTCAGCGCGCGGCCACCCTGGTCGGATAGCGCGGCGCGCCATGGATCAGATTTTCAATCAGGTACTGCCGTTTCTGCTGGCTGTGTGGTGGCCGTTCTGCCGCATCCTGGCCATGCTCAGCGCCTCGCCGGTGATCGGTGACGCAATGGTGCCGACGCCGGTGCGCGTGCTGCTGTCATTGATACTGGCGATCTTGATGCTGCCGGTGATGCAGGCCTCGGGCGCCTCGCAGGAATTGCTGAAGATCGATCCGTTTTCGCTGTACGCCGTGGTGGCCACCCTGGAGCAGGCCGTGATCGGCTTCATCCTGGGGTTGGCGTTTCACTTTGCGATGTCCGTCATGTCGGTGCTCGGTTATATGATATCGAGCCAGGTGGGCTTTTCCATGGCCATCATGAACGATCCGCTGAACGGTACGTCCTCGGACGTGATTTCCGGCTTGCTCAGCATCATGTGCATGATCGTCTTCTTTGCCGTCGATGGCCACCTGGTGCTGACGGGCGTGATCGGCGCCAGTTTCAATGCCTGGCCGGTGGGGCAGGGCTATGGGCCGCTACTGCTGCAGACGGTCGCCTACAACGTGGCGTGGATCTTCGCCGCCGCCATGCTGCTG
This sequence comes from Janthinobacterium saanense, assembly GCF_014200675.1. Lineage (GTDB taxonomy): Bacteria > Pseudomonadota > Gammaproteobacteria > Burkholderiales > Burkholderiaceae_D > Janthinobacterium. The sequence goes on from NZ_JACHCI010000004.1 coordinate 415,216, forward strand.
GCCTTGCCGATCGTATTTTCTACCATGGTGGTGCAGCTGGGGTTTGGTTTCCTCAACCGCGTGGCGCCGTCGCTGAACCTGTTTTCGCTGGGTTTTTCCATGATTACCATGTTCGGCCTGCTGATGCTGTCGCAGATCGTGAAATTCATACCGGAACACTATATCGCCATGACCAACCGCGTGCTGGACATGATCACCGAACAGATGAGGATCGCGCATGGCGGATAGCAGCACGGGTGATAAAACAGAAAAGGCGTCACAGCAGAAGCTGAAGAAGTCGCGCCAGGAAGGGCAGGTGGTGCGTTCGCGCGACCTGTCGACGGCGCTGGGCATTTTGATCAGCATGAAGTTGTTCGTCTATTTGTTGCCTGGCTATCTGGAAACATTCCGTGAATTGTTTGCCATGTCCTTCATGCCGCTCGATAGTACCGGTGCGCTCGACAACGCCATGTCGATGGCGTTTACCACCTCGGTAGGCTTGCTGATCAAGATGATCGTGCCGCTGTTTTGCGTGCCCTTGTTCGTCGTGCTCGGCTCCCTGATTCCAGGCGGCTGGGTCATCAGCACCAAGAACTGGATGCCCAAGCTGGAACGCATGAGCCCGGCCAAGAACCTGGGGCGGCTCATTACGCCCAAGCATGGTTTCGAATTCCTGATTTCCATCGCCAAGGCGGTGGTGCTGTGCATGGTGCTGGTGCATGTCAGCCGCTCCAGCCTGTCGCAATACGTCGATTTGCAGCACCGGCCCTTGCAGCAAGCCATGCTCGATGGCTCCGGCCTGATGCTCGACAGCCTGATGGCGCTGATCTTTGTGTTTGTCCTGTTTGCCATCATCGACGTGCCGGCGCAGGCATTTTTCTTTGCCCGCAACCAGCGCATGAGCAAGAAGGATGTAAAGGAAGAACACAAGACCAGCGAAGGCCGGCCTGAAGTGCGCCAGCGCATCCGCCAGTTGCAGCAGCAGCTGGGCCGGCGCAGCGTGCGCAAAACCGTTCCTGGCGCCGACGTGGTGATCGTCAATCCCGAGCATTACGCCGTGGCGCTCAAGTATGACCAGGACCGCGCAGAGGCGCCGTTTGTCGTCGCCAAGGGTGTCGACGAAATGGCGCTGTATATCAAGCAGGTGGCCAGGGAACATGATATCGAGACACTGGAATTGCCGCCGCTGGCGCGCGCCATCTATAACACCAGCCAGGTGCAGCAGCAGATTCCCGTGCAGCTGTACCAGGCTGTCTCGCAAGTGCTGAACTACATCTTGCAACTGAAAGCATTCCGTTCTGGGCAGCGTGCTGCCCAGCCCCCATTTCCTAACGAGGTGCTTGTGCCATCTCATCTGAGCGAGGTTGTACCGACATGAATTTCCTGAACCGCGTGGTTGCTGAAATGCGCCGCCACAAGTTCGCCACGCCGCTGTTCCTGCTGGTGATACTGGCCATGATCATCTTGCCGCTGCCGCCGGTGCTGCTCGATATCTTGTTCACTTTCAATATCGTGCTGGCACTGATCGTCATCCTGGTCAGCGTTTCGGCCAAGCGGCCGCTGGACTTCTCGGTGTTCCCGACGGTGATCCTGGCCACCACCATGCTCAGGCTGACCCTGAACGTGGCGTCCACGCGCGTGGTGCTGCTGCATGGCCACACGGGGGCGGACGCAGCCGGTAAGGTGATCGAGGCCTTCGGTAATGTCGTGATCGGCGGCAACTACGTGGTCGGTATCGTGGTCTTCGTGATCTTGATGATCATCAACTTCGTGGTCGTCACCAAGGGCGCCGAGCGTATTTCGGAAGTGTCCGCCCGCTTCACGCTGGACGCCTTGCCCGGTAAACAGATGGCGATTGACGCCGATTTGAACGCCGGCCTGATCAACCAGGAAAAAGCCCAGGCCCGCCGCAAGGACGTGGCAGCCGAAGCGGATTTTTATGGCGCCATGGATGGCGCGTCGAAGTTCGTGCGCGGCGATGCCGTCGCCAGTATTTTGATTTTGATCATCAATATGGTCGGCGGCGTGGCCATCGGTGCGCTGATGCACGACCTGTCGTTCGGCGACGCTTTCCGCCAGTACGCACTGCTGACCATCGGTGATGGCCTGGTGGCGCAGGTGCCGGCGCTGCTGCTGTCGGCCGCGGCCGCCATCCTGGTAACCCGTATCAGCGATTCGGGCGACTTCGAACAGCAAGTGGCTGGCCAGGTGCTGACCTCGCCGACGGTGCTTTTCAGCGCCTCCGGCATGATGGTGGCGCTGGCCCTGATTCCGGGCATGCCGTGGTTTATGTTCATGACGTTTGCCGCCGTGCTGGCGTATGTCGCCTGGCGTTTGACGCAGCGCGTGAAGAAGCCGGACCAGGCCGGCCTGGCGGCCATCGAGGCAGCCTTGCGCGACGACCGCCCGGCCGAGATGGAATGGCAGCAACTGCCTGCCGTCCAGCCCTTGATGGTCATGCTCGGCTACAAGCTGGTTGGGATGGTGGATAAAACCCAGGGCGAACCGCTGAACAAACGTGTGCGGGGCGTGCGCCAGAGCCTGTCTGAAGCCTTGGGCTTGCTGTTGCCGCCTATCGGCGTGCGTGATGACCTGGGGCTGAAACCCTCACAGTATTCCATCGTGCTGTCAGGCACGGTGGTGGCCCAGGCCGAAGTGCAGGCCGACAGGCTGATGGCGATTCCATCGCCCAATGTGTATGGGCAGCTCGATGGCATCCCTGGCATCGAGCCCGCCTATGGCATGCCGGTGACGTGGATCGAGCCGGCCGCGAAAGCCCATGCGCTGGGCCTGGGTTACCAGGTGATCGAGGCGCCTAGCGTGATCGCCACCCACTTGTCGAAGATGGTGCGCGAGTATCTGCCTGAATTGTTCCGCCACGAAGACGTGTCGGCCATGATGGACCGGTTGACGGCGCTGTCGCCCAAGCTGGCGTCCACCCTGGACAAGACGCTCACCCATACGCAGCTGCTGCGCGTATTTCGCGTGTTGCTGACGGAAAACGTGTCGCTGAAAGATATCGTGCCGATCGCCACCACCCTGGTCGACAGTGCCGAGACGACCAAGGACCCGATCTTGCTGGCGGCCGAAGTGCGCTGCGCGCTGCGGCGCCAGATCGTGACCGGCCTGTTTGGCCAAAAGATGGAAATGCAGGCGTTTAACCTCGGTGGCGAGCTGGAAAACATGCTGCTCGGTTCCTTGAACCAGGCGCGCCAGTCGGGCAAGATTACCTTGGACAACTACCCGATCGACCCGCATCTGCTGTCGCAACTGCAAGTGAACATGCCGGTGGCGCGCGAACAGATGAAGCAGCAGGCCACGCCGCCCCTGCTGCTGGTGCTGCCGCAGATCCGCCCGCTGCTGGCCCGCTACGCGCGCCTGTTTGCGCCAGGGCTGCATGTGCTGTCGTATAACGAAATCCCGGAAAACCGCGAAGTCAGCATCATCGGTACGGTGGGATAAATAAAAAACCGGCGCATGCGCCGGTTTTTTATTGGATCAGTCCTGTTCGTCTATCGGCGGCAGCAAGTCTTCTGTCTTTGCCTCGGCCAGCAGCAGGAATTCCCCGCCTGGCGCCGCGCCATCTTCCCCATCCCCGTAGTCATAGCCCAGCGGCGCCGCCACTTCTTTCGAGGCGATGATTTCTGGTTCTGGCGTGGGGAAGGGCGCTGGCTCTTCGGGCTGTGCCGCCGCTTCCGCTACAGGCTGGGTCAGCAGCAGCGCCACTTCGGCCATGGCGCGGAACAGCGGCAGCGATAGCGAGGCGGCTGCCGCCTGCATGGGGAAATTGCCGTGCACGCGCTGCGCATGCAGCTGGCGGTTCAGGCGGCAGCGCACCACGTGCAGGCCGGCGCGCCGTATGGCTTCGGCAATCTCGGGCAGGGCCAGGCGCAGATGGCGGATGGCTGCTTCTTCTTCGGTCGCCAGTTCCAGCAGCACGCCGTCGCCCACGGGTTCCATCTGGATCAGCACACGGCCTATGCCGGCAATCATCAATTCCACGCGCAAGGCGACCTTGGCCCGGCGCCGGGGCGGGGCGTGCTCTTCATCTTCATCGCTGGCCAGCACGCGCAGCATCAGCCGCTGTCCGCCCCAGCCGTAGACGGCAAAACGCCATGCTTCGCTATCGAGCATCAATGGCGGACGGGGGCCTTCGCGCAGCAGCGCCGGCTGTTGCTCCGCCATGAACAGGTTGCCGGGCACATGCTGGCCGCGCGCCTGTTCTTGCATGGCGGCATATTGTTCGCCATAGGTTTTCACCATCACGCGCCAGGACGCGGCCAGTTGCGCCGGGTCGGGCGGCTGCCACACCAACTGGCGCGTAAAGAACAGTTGATTGACTTGCATGGCGCTGCTGTCGCGCGCGGTGGCGCCGCTGCCATCGGCGTTGGGCTTGATCAGGGCAGCCAGGCTGTCTTGTCCTTGCTGTAATTGCGCGGGCAGGGTGCCCGCATCGGGCGCAGGCGCCATATACGGGCCGACGGGTACTAGCGGCTGCACCACGCCTGGCGTCATCGGCGTAGCCATGCTGACGTCGAGGCGCTGTGTGATCAGGGGCAGGGGATTGCCTGCCGAAATACGGTCTATCGCCATGCCACTGCTTTCACATAAAAGTATTTAAAAAACAGGCGTTTGACCGCCATCATGGCTGCAGCAGCGACAGGATCAGTTTCGCCATGCCCTGGCTTTGCCTGATCATGGCCGTGCTGGCCTGCAACAGCATTTGCGCCGAGGTCATGTTTGCGCTTTCGGCGGCGTAATCGACATCCATGATGCGGCCTATCGCGATTCTGGTGTTGGTCACCATATTACCCAAATTATTGTTGACGTGATCGAGACGGCTGCCAGCCGCGCCCAGTGCCGAGCGCACGCCAGCGACTTGATTGATCGCGTCGGCCAGCAGATCGATCATGCCATTCGCGCCACCATTGCTGCTGATCTCGTTGCCGGCCGCCGCCGTGGCGGCGAAGTGGGCGGACAGGCTTTGCAGTGCCGTGTTCAGCGTTGCCATCTTGCCCGATACATCGAAGCCCATGGTTTCGCTGCCCGACGCGCCGATCTGGAAGACCATCGCGGCCGACAGGGTGCCCGTGCCGGCGTTGCCATTGCCCAGCAGCTTGCTGCCGCCAAAGCTGGTGTTGCGCATGATGTTATACAGCTCCGCGCCCAGCGCATCGTATTCGCCTTGCATGGCGTCGCGGTCTTGCTGGTTGGACGAAGCATCGGCCGCCTGCGTGGCCAGGTCTTTCATGCGCATCAGCATGCTGGTGACTTCGCCAAACGCGCCTTCCGCCGTTTGCAGCATCGAGGTGCTGTTTTGCGTATTGCGCATGGCCACCTGCATGCCGCTGGCCTGGGCCCGCAGGCGCGTGGCGATCTGCAGGCCGGCCGCATCATCCATCGCCGAATTGATGCGAAAGCCCGTGGCCAGGCGCGTCATCGAGGTCGAAAGCATGGCTTGCGCGCGGGCGGCGGCGCTTTGTGCAGCCAGTGCGGCGATATTCGTGTAGAGGCTCAGCACTTGGCGGCTCCGGTGGAAAGGGTCTATCTTGTATAAGCGACTAGGTGGACAACATCGTTAAATGGCGGAGCAATATAGTTTCATCAAGATGCAGGCGAAAAAAAAGCCAGACCGGAGTCTGGCTTTCGATGACTGGCCGCAAGCGGCCAGGCAAGCAATAATTATTGCAGCAGGGACATAACCATTTGCGACATGCTGTTCGATTGTTTCAGCATCGCGGTACCAGCTTGCAGCAACATTTGCGACGAGGTCATGTTCGAGCTTTCCGTAGCGTAGTCGGTATCCATGATACGGCCGGTAGCAGCTTTGGTGTTGGTCGAGATGTTCGACAGGTTGTTGTTGACGTGATCCAGGCGGTTGGCAGCAGCGCCCAGTGCCGAGCGGATTTCACCAACGTTGTCGATCAGGTTCGACAGCGCGGTGATCGCGGTGTTGGCAGTGCCGCCCGTAGCGATTTCGGTGCCAGCGGCCGATGGTGCGGTTGCAGCGTAGCTACCGACGGCGGCGCCCAGTGCGCTGGCCAGCGATGCCATTTTGGTCGATACGTCGAGGTTCATCGTTTCGCCGGCGCTGGCGCCGATCTGGAACGTCATGCTCGATGCCAGCGTGCCGCCGGTCAGCAGGCTGCTGCCGCCGAACGTGGTTTTGTTCATGACGTTGTACAGTTCTTTGCCCAGGGCATCGAATTCTGCTTGCATGGCGTTTTTGTCGTCCTGGTTCGACGAAACGTCAGCTGCCTGGGTGGCCAGGTCTTTCATGCGGACCAGCATGTTGGTCACTTCGTTGAAAGCGCCTTCAGCCGTTTGCAGCATCGAGGTGCTGTTTTGGGTGTTGCTCATGGCAACGGTCATGCCGCTCGTCTGTGCTTTCAGGCGGGTTGCGATTTGCAGACCAGCAGCGTCGTCCATTGCCGAGTTGATGCGGAAGCCGGTGCTCAGGCGCGTCATCGAAGTCGACAGCTGGGATTGGGTCTTGGCGATCGAATTTTGTGCGGACAGGGAGGCGTTGTTGGTGTGAAGGCTCAGCATGGTGTAGCTCCTAAGGGTAAATTAATTCTGGAGCAGCGATGCATCGTGCTCTCCTCAGTACAAGACGACCATGTTCATCTGTTTATTAAATGCTTTATGGAAATTTTTATGATTATTTTTTTGCGCTTGTTATATCGATATTTTTTTGCAAGGTGAATTGCTACAAAAAAAGCCAACTGCATATGCAGCTGGCTTTGTTGTATCGAGGCCGATCAGGCCTGGATGCGGATGGTTATTGCAGCAAGGACATAACCATTTGCGACATGCTGTTCGATTGTTTCAGCATCGCGGTGCCAGCTTGCAGCAACATTTGCGACGAAGTCATGTTCGAGCTTTCCGTAGCGTAGTCGGTATCCATGATACGGCCGGTAGCAGCTTTGGTGTTGGTCGAGATGTTCGACAGGTTGTTGTTGACGTGGTCCAGGCGGTTGGCGGCAGCGCCCAGTGCCGAGCGGATTTCACCAACGTTGTCGATCAGGCCCGACAGTGCGGTGATCGCGCCGTTGGCAGCGGTGCCCGAAGCGATTTCGGTACCGGCGGCCGATGGTGCGGTTGCAGCGTAAGTACCGACGGCGGTACCCAGTGCGCTGGCCAGCGATGCCATTTTGGTCGATACGTCGAGGTTCATCGTTTCGCCGGCGCTGGCGCCGATCTGGAACGTCATGCTCGATGCCAGAGTGCCGCCGCTCAGCAGGCTGCTGCCGCCGAACGTGGTTTTGTTCATGACGTTGTACAGTTCTTTACCCAGAGCATCGAATTCTGCTTGCATGGCGTTTTTGTCGTCCTGGTTCGACGAAACGTCAGCTGCCTGGGTGGCCAGGTCTTTCATGCGGACCAGCATGTTGGTCACTTCGTTGAAAGCGCCTTCAGCCGTTTGCAGCATCGAGGTGCTGTTTTGGGTGTTGCTCATGGCAACGGTCATGCCGCTGGTTTGTGCTTTAAGGCGGGTTGCGATTTGCAGGCCGGCAGCGTCGTCCATTGCCGAGTTGATGCGGAAGCCGGTGCTCAGGCGGGTCATCGAGGTCGACAATTGCGATTGGGTCTTGGCGATCGAATTTTGTGCGGACAGGGATGCGTTGTTAGTGTGAAGGCTCAGCATGGTATGGCTCCTAAGGATGGGTTGGTTCCGGAGCAACGATGCACTGTGCTCTCTTCAGTACAAGACGACTGCATGCATGTCTTTATTAAATGCTTTATAGAAATTTTTTATTTCTTTATGCGCGCGGCGCTTACGCATTCCTGCCGCCAGTGCGGCAGGAGCTATGCCGTTTTTGCGGATTTGCGGCTGTCCAGATAGGCTTTCACTGTGGCGGGGGGATTCCACATCAGTACATCGATAATCGACAGATGCTCGATAAATTGATAGCGCCGCGTGGGGTAGGTGAACGAGACCAGTTCCGTGAAGCCCAGTTCGATGCCACGCTGTTCCCATTCGGCGGGGTGGAAAATATCCTTGCCGCCGGGCGGATTAAGGTAAGCCTGGGCGCCGAGCGCATCAGAAATTTCCAGCGCCCAGGCTCCGGCATGTGCTATCTCTGGCAGGTGCAGGTCTAGATCCGACAGGTTTTGCGGTTGGAACGGGATTTCAAGATAGGCGCAGGTAGCCGCCAGCGTTGCCACGTTCAAGTCGCGCAGCAGGCCGCTGGCGGTGCCGGCGAAACTCTGGCTGATCAAGGCCGAGACGGCGTCGAAATACGGTGCACCTGCTACGCGGTAGTGCAGAATCTGGCCCTGGATCTTGTCATGCGCCGCTTGTGGCGTAATGAGCGTCACGTCCTTGATGAGGCCAGTGCCGGCATGCCGGTCGACCGGTGCGCTGACATACTGCCAGCCCTCCGAGGGATGCAGGATGCGGTTCCGGTTCATCCAGCTCTTGGGCGCGTAACGTACCACATCGAAAACGATCCAGCGGTCGCTGCGGTTGATCAAATCGAAGTAACCGAGATAGGGGAAAAAATACGGCTGCATGATGCCGAGCGTGACTTTCTCCAGCATATTATGTCCGCATATGCAGGCTGATTTCGCCCGCGTGCTGTTGCGCCCGCGCCAGCAATTGGCAGATGCGCGCGATATCATCAAGGGTCAGCAGCGCCCCTATCGGCAGTTGCATGCTGCTGGCGCACAGTTCGTCGGTTTGCGGCAGGCGCTCCTGATACGCGGGGAACTGCTGCGCATATGGAATGCAGCGATGGATGCCTGGATAAAAATAACGGCGGGCCAAGACGTTTTCCGCCTTGAGCAGTGCCACCAGCTGGTCGCGCGACAGGCCAAAGCCGGCGGCATCGACGCTGCATACCAGGTATTGATAGTTGGAAAAACTTACGCCGCTGGGCGGCGTCACGGTGATGCCGGGAATGTCGCGCAAGCCTTCCGTATAGGCCTGGAATTGCGCCAGATTGTTTTGCTGGTTGCGCGGGAAGTCTTCCAGGCTCATCAGTGCAATGGCTGCCTGTGCCTCGGACATGCGGCCATTCGAGGTCTTGATGACCGGTACCGCGTGGCCGGCGCCATAGCTGCTGCGTATATTGCGCAGGCGCGCAGCCAGTGTGTCGTCATTGGTGCACACGCAGCCGCCTTCGCTGGCACTGAGGATCTTCGTTGCGTGGAAGGAAAATACTTCAAGCTGGCCAAAATTGCCAATTTTCCGCTCGCCCACGACACAGCCGAACGCATGTGCGGAGTCGAAATAGAGCTGGATGCCGTGTTTGTGCGCCAGGGCTTCCAGCGCTACCGGGTCACAGGCGCCGCCCCACAGGTTGACACCCATGATGGCAGTGACGTCGTCGTCGATCAGCGCTTCGATCTGCTCCAGTGCGATCTGGCCGGTGACCGGGTCAGCGTCGCAGAATACGGGCTCGATGCCGGTCCAGCTGAGCGACTGGGCCGAGGCGACAAAGGTGAACGCGGGCAGTATCACCTTGCCGCGCAGCTGCATGGCTTCGGCTGCCATCATCAGGCCGATCGTGGCATTACTGACGCAAATGACATGGCGTACGCCGAGGAAGTCTTGCAGCCGGTTTTCCAGTTCGACCGTCAGCGGACCCTGGTTGGTATAGTACTGGCGTTCGAAGATGTCACGGAAGGCGGCTTCATAACGCTCCCACGCAGGGAAATATAGTTGCCCAACGGGCAATTGTTTTTCAAATGCCGGTGCTGCGCCCAGCAGGGCAAACGTCGATGGGCTCATGCCGCCTCCAGCTCTTGGTTGATCGATGCCGCGTGCTGCTGCAGCATGGTGAGCAGTGCTGCAATTTGCCGAATGTCGTGCTCATCCACATGGTGGCCGCAAGGCAGCAGCATGAATTCGCCGGACAACTTGTCTGTATCGGGCAGGTCTGCAGGGATGTGCGCATAGGCCATGGCTTTCTGGTGCAGCGCAGGTGAGTAATAAGGACGAGCGACGATTTTCTCGGCATGCAGGATGCGCAAGGTATCTGCGCGGCTCAGTGGCCAGCTGGCCTCCAGACGGACCACGATATTCTTATAGCTGGTAGCCTGTGTTTCATCAAATTCAAGCAATTGCAGGCCTGGAATCGGCTGCAGCAGCGATTGATATAGGCGGTAGCGCGCGCGATTGCGGGCCACTTGTTGTTCCAGGTCATCCAGACTGGCCAAGGCCATGGCTGCATGGACTTCGTTCAGCTTGGCATTCATGCCGCCCGCTACGGCGATATGGTCGACTTGTTTGAAGCCAAAGCCGCGCATCAGGGCCAGATCCTCGGCCAACTGCCGGTGATTGGTGGTCAGGTAGCCACCCTCAAATCCATTGATTAGTTTGCTTGCATGCAGGGAAAAAATTTCTGCATCGCCAAACTGTCCCACCTTGCCTGCCGCCTGGCTTTCGTAGACCGATTCCACCGCGTCGAACAGCAGCGGGATTTGCCTTTCACGCGCGAGTGCGGCCACGCCTTCGGTGTCGCAGCAGTTGACGATGGGATGCACGCACAGGATCAGCGCCGTATCATCATTGATGCACGCTTCGGCGCTGGCCCTGTCCATGGCCAGGGTGTGCGGATCGACCTCGCAAAAGCGCGGTTTCAAGTTGTTCCAGGCCGCGATGTCGGCCATGCGGCGATATGTCAGCGAAGGCATGACGATTTCGCTCTTGCCCTTGCGCGCCAGGCTGGAAATGGCCAGCACCAGGGCCCAGAAGCCGCTGCAGAAGGTGACGCAATACTCGGTCTGGTGAAATGCCGCCAGGCGTTTTTCCAATTGCCGCACCAGCGGGCCATTGTTGGTGTATTGGCGCTGTGCGTGGAACTGCTTCGAATACGCGAGAAAATGCTCGATATCGGGGCGCACCAGATTGGAGGTCGATTTTGGCGTGGCAAAGAGGCTGTTGCCACCAAACAGCGCCAGGTCGGCGATGGAGTTTTTCATGGACAAGGTGCCGTGTTAGCGGCTCAGGATGACGTCGTAGCGGTAGTGCGCCGCATAAAACCGGGGATCGGCAGAGACAAACTGGGTGTGCCAGCCAGCGGCGTGGGCCAGTGCGGCAAATTCGTCCTTGCTGCGCCAGATGCCGATACGCGAAGCATGGTCGGACAGTTCAGCATCGCTGGGGCGATTTTCCTTGTAAAACAGGTCGAGCCGGTCGCGGTCTGGCAAGTTGCCCAGGTAGATTTTTTCGACCTGGCTGAAACGCTGGAACAGCAATTGCAGAACCGCCTGCGCCGCCTCAGCGGAAAAATACGAGAAGCTGCCATAGCACAGGACTTTTGAAAAGCGCTCTGGTTGAGGCTCTGTCCGCACATAATCATCCGCGCTTTGTTCCTGGAAGGTATAGCGTGGCGCGATTTCATGGTGCTGCCTGGCGACGGAAATCAGATAGCTGGACAAGTCCACGCCAACAAATTCCTGGCAGCGATCGAACAAGCGGGTCGACAATGCGCCGTTGCCGCAAGCTAAGTCGAGCAGTACATCGTCGGCGTGCAAGCCGAGATTGTTCTTGATTGTCGTCACGATCAGTGCGATTTGTTCTTCAGTGACAGGCTTGCCATTGACCGTACGCTTGATCTGCGCCCAGAAATCATCGGCTGGCTGGCTACGTGCATACTGATCATGATCGAGTACGGGGTAGCCTTTTTCTTGCAGGGTGTCGTGTGTGCTCATGGCGTGGATTCCTTGGCTGTTCCTGGTTGCTGATCATGATGCATGGCATCAAAGGAGAGAGGGGGTAATTGCGCGCACCAGCGGCGCCACATGATGCGCAAGGAGCGCTCGAGACCTTGCGTCACCAGCGCCGGCTTGGTGATCGGCGCTTGCAGGAGGCGTTCGCGCAGGGTGGCGCGCAGGTGGGCTAGCGCGGAAATATTTTGCGACAGGAAAATGCCCTTGTTGACGAAATTTTCCTCATCGTCGGCCGCAAACGCTTCCAGGCCCAGATGCCCCAGGTAAGCTGCCGCCGCGCGGGTAGGGATGGTGCTGCCGCTGAGGCTCAGGGTTGGCACGCCCATCCACAGGGCGTGGCATAACGTGGTGGTGCCCGTGTAGGGGAAGGTATTCAGACACACGTCCACCTGATGGTGCAATTGCATATACTCGTCCATGTTGCCACGTGCGTGGAAGCGCAGCCGCGTATTGTCGATGCCTTCTTCGGCAAACCATGCGCGCAGATAATCGTCGCGTTCATCGCCATTGAGTCCGGCCAGCAGCATGACTGAATTTGGCAAGGCCCGCAGCACTTGCGCCCATAGGGCGATCACCTTGCGATTGAGCTTGTTGGCACGGTTGAAGCTGCCAAACGTCACATGGCCGTTGGCCAGTGCTGGCAAAGGGCTGATGCCGGCGCTGCCGCCATAGGGCGTAAACGGGGCGCTGATGGGCAAGTGGACGATTTTTTCAAGAAACTGATGATCGAACTGACCCGCTGGCAAGATTTTGTTGTCGCTCAGAAAGTAATCCATGGCCCGCAAGCCAGTCGTGCCCGGGTAGCCCATCCAGCTGACCTGGACAGGTGCCGGCTTGCGCGCAAAGACGGGCAAGCGGTTGGCTGCCGAATGGCCCGAGAGGTCGATCAGAATGTCGATGGCGTCCGTGCGTATCAGCTTTTCCAGGGCGTCGTCGCTCAGGGCGGTCACATTGCGCCACTCATCCATGCAGGCGCGCAGTTTCTCCGTATCGGCATCCTCCATGATCTTGTTGTAATAGGCGTACAGTGCCAGATTCGGGTTGCCTGCCAGCACTGTGAGCACGGGAGCGAGAAAGCTGGCGAGGGCGTGGTTGTTGAAGTCGCCAGAAACCAGGCCGATGCGCAGGCGCCGTTCAGGTTCTTGCGTATTCGAAAATGGCCGGCTGGCGGCTGTACCATCGAGACTGGCTTCAATCAGTGCGCCATAACGGCAGTGTTCGGCAAACAGCGTGTCGGCATCTGCCGTGTCACTATGGCTGAGGCTAAACAGCAGATTGCTGTGCGCCATCGTATAGTGGCCATGTTTGGCTTGCAAAGCTTGCCGGATATGGGCCATGCCCTGTTCGCCCTGGCCTTGCTGTTGCAGCAAAGCGCCCAGGTTAACATGGGCTTCGGCAAAATCTGGATTGCGCTCCAGTGCCATCAGGTAATGCGTTTTTGCTGCATCCGTCTGACTGAGCGCCTGCAGGGAATTGGCAATATTAAAATGGAACTCTGCAGTGTCCAGTCCCAGTTCCTGCACGCGTAGGCACACTTGCAGCGCTTCCTCGTGCCGGCCCAGGTGTTGCAGGGTGGTGCACAGATTGTTATGGGCGATGATGTAATCGGGTCGCAGGGCCAGGGCCTGGCGGTAGCTGGCTTCGGCTTCTTCAAATTTCCCCAATGCTTGCAGGCAAGCACCAAGGTTGCAATGGGCGATCTCCGAATCGGGGCTGATCCTGATTGCGTGCTGCTGGAGCGTGATGGCTTCTTCGAACTGATGCAGGTCCAGTAGTGCAACGCCCAGATTGTTCAGGGTGATGATGGAATTGCCATCGATGTGCAGGGCCCGGCGATAGCTGTCGATTGCCTGCCCGGCATGCCCGAGGTTATTCAGGCAGACGCCGAGATTGATATGGATATTGATATCATCCGAATGCAGCCTGGCTGCCTCGCGGTAGCAAGCCACCGCTGCCTCAGTCTGGCCCAGGGCCCGGTAGGCTTCGGCCAGGCGCGTATGCAATGGCGCGCAATCGGCTGCGGTGGCCAATGCCTGCCGGTAGGCGTCTACCGCGGCGTCATATTGCTCCAGCGAGTGCAGGGCCAACGCCATATTGTGATACAGCATGTCGATTGCCGGATCGAGTTCTGCCGCACGACGGTAGCTGGCGACGGCATTTTCCAGCTGCCCCGTGCCCTGCAGCGCTGCACCCAGGCCAGCATGGGCCCTGGCGTCGAGCGGCGTTATCTGCAATTGGGCGCGGAAACTGCTGGCGGCTTCGTCGAAATGGCCAAGCGCATGCGAGATTTCCCCGAGCTGGAAGTGCGCCTCTGTATCGTGCGGCATGAATTCCAGTGCGCTGCGGTAGCTATTGGCCGCCTGCTCAAGCTTGCCTTGTGTCTTCAAGGTGTTCGCCAGGTTGAAATGCGCCTTGGCATAATCCGGGCGTATGGCCAGCGCGCGCTGGTAGCTGGCCGATGCTTCCTGATGGCGTCCTTGCGACTGCAGGGCGCTACCCAGATTGCTGTGTGCCTCGGCAAATTCCGGATCGATCTCCAGCGCCCGCAGATAGCTGTCGATGGCGGCATCCATGTGGCTGATGTCTTGCAATGCATTGCCCAGATTGCCATGCGCCTGGGCATCGTATGGCGTGAGTTTCACCGTCTTGTGCAGGGCCGCGAGCGCATCTTTGCCCTGAACCTGCAAGGCCGTTCCTAACACGCTCCAGCCAAAGGAAGACTCGGGAAATTTCTCCAGCAAATCGCGGCAAGCGCTTTCCATCTGTGCGAAATCGCCGCTGTGATACAGCTTGACGATGTGTTCCTTGTCTTCCTGGGAGGGCGAGAGGGCAGCCTCTGCAATAGCCTGCATCACGCGTTGGCGCAGGAGTTGCGAGCTGTCATTGTCCAGGCCCCGGCCGATCGCCGTATCGATAATGTCGAGCGCCTCGGCAGCCTGTCCTGCCTGCAAAAGACCATTCGCATAGGACAGCCAGAATTGGCCCTCGTCCGGTTCGACCGACAGCGCCTTGTGCAAATACGGCAAGCCGGCTTCGTATTGGCCTACTTGCCCAGCAAGCAAACCCAGGTTGTGGTTGGCGATGGCGTGATACGGCTGCACTTGTAGAATGGATAGGTAAAGTTCTTCCGCCTCTGCGTAGCGTCCGGCCTGGTGTTCAGCGATCGCCTGCTGTAATTCGGTTTCTAGTGGCGCTACGGGCGGAGCATTCGCTGTCATGGGGAGGCACTGAAATGTTGATCAACAGGAATTGTAACTGTTGACAGTGCTTATGAGAAACTTTCCTGTCGGAATTTTTATGCCAAATGCTGTTTCAATGCAAACTTTATGTTGCTAATACCTGTCAGCAGGGCCAGGCATGCTGTCGTGATGAAAAAACAGCGCGCCACTGGAAAGTGGCGCGCCGTGTGCAGATCAGCTGGCGTTATGAGAATATTGCAAATTACATATTCGGATAATTCGGTCCACCGCCACCTTCCGGCGTGATCCAGACGATGTTTTGCGTCGGGTCCTTGATGTCGCAGGTTTTACAGTGCACGCAGTTCTGCGCATTGATCTGCAGGCGTTCGGCGCCGTCGTCGTTTTTCACGAATTCATACACGCCTGCCGGACAGTAGCGCGCTTCCGGGCCCGCATAGGTCGCCAGGTTGACGTCGACCGGCACGCTGGCGTTTTTCAACGTCAGGTGGATGGGCTGGTCTTCGGCGTGGTTGGTGTTCGAGATGAACACCGACGACATCTTGTCGAAGGTCAGCTTGCCGTCCGGTTTCGGATACACGATCTGTTTCGACTGGGCGGCCGGCTTCAGGCATTCGTGGTCGCCATGCGTGTGGTGCAGGGTCCAAGGCGCCTTGCCGCGGAAGATGATCTGGTCGATGCCCGTCATCAGGCTGCCCAGGTACAGGCCTTTCGACAGCCATGGCTTGACGTTGCGCGCCACGTGCAGTTCTTCATGCAGCCACGATTTTTCGAAAGCCTCAGGGTAGCTGGCCAGTTCATCGTGCTGGCGCTGTTCGCCCAGCGCGCCAAACGCCGCTTCGGCCGCCAGCATGCCGCTCTTGATGGCGGCGTGGCTGCCCTTGATGCGGCTCATGTTCAAAAAGCCCGCGTCGCAGCCGACCAGCGCGCCGCCGGCAAACACCAGTTTCGGCAGGGACTGCAGGCCGCCGGCCGTGATGGCGCGCGCGCCATACGATACGCGCTTGCCGCCTTCAAAGAATTTGCGGATTTCCGGATGCGTTTTATAGCGCTGGAATTCCTCGTACGGCGACAGATACGGGTTTTCATAGGCCAGGCCGACCACGTAGCCGACCATCACCTGGTTGTTTTCCAGGTGATACAGGAAGGAGCCGCCATAGGTTTTGGCATCCAGCGGCCAGCCGGTTGAGTGGATCACCAGGCCAGGCTGGTGCAGGGCAGGGTCGATTTCCCACAGTTCCTTGATGCCGATGCCATACGATTGCGGGTCCTTGCCAGCGTTCAAGTCGTATTTGGCCATCAATTGCTTGCCCAGGTGGCCACGCGCGCCTTCGGCGAACAGGGTGTACTTGGCGTGCAATTCCATGCCCAGCTGGAAGTCGGGGCCAGGCTCGCCATCGCGCTTGACGCCCATATTGCCGGTCGCCACGCCTTTCACGGAACCATCGTCGTTGTACAGGATTTCAGCGGCAGGGAAACCGGGGAAAATTTCCACGCCCAGGTTTTCCGCCTGCTGGCCCATCCAGCGCACCACATTGCCCAGCGAGACGATGTAGTTGCCATGGTTTTCAAAGCAGGCCGGCACGGCGAAGTTCGGGGTTTTATAGGCTTTGGTTTCGGTCAGGAACAGGATGCGGTCTTCCGTCACCGGCGTATTGAGCGGGGCGCCCAGTTCTTTCCAGTTCGGGATCAGTTCGGTCAGCGCTTTCGGGTCCATGATGGCGCCCGACAAAATGTGCGCGCCCAGTTCGCCGCCTTTTTCCAGCACGCAAACGGATACTTCCTGATTTTTTTCAGCCGCCAGCTGTTTCAAGCGGATCGCCGCCGCCAGGCCGGCCGGACCGCCGCCGACGATGACGACGTCATACTCCATGGCCTCGCGCGGTCCGTATTGTTCAACTAAGTTATTGGGTTGTGTCATGGTCTCGTTTTATAGTGACTAAATTAGTGAGTGGAGCATCTTCGTGGAAAATTTAAGCACGAGTGTGCTTGTTTTTGGCGAGGATTGCAACTTTGGCGCCATTTTGCGTGACATTGCCCCACGCCGCAATCTAAATCCGGGCATTTTGTGTAATGATGGCGTTTACTCATGCCCAGCTGTGGCGTGCCGGTTTCTGGCCGTTTTCCATGGACAGCGTGCAGGGTGTTATCTAAAACAAAACAGGAGTAGCTCGTGGGCATAGAAGTCAACTTCGAGGGCAAGATCGCCCTGATTACCGGTGCATCGAGCGGCCTCGGCGCGCGCTTTGCGAAAGTGCTGGCGCAAGCCGGCGCCCAAGTCGTGCTGGCCTCGCGCCGCACCGAACGCCTGAAGGAATTGCGCGCCGAGATCGAAGCCGATGGCGGTGCCGCGCATGTGGTGGCGCTGGACGTGACCGATTACGCCAGCATCAAGTCAGCCATTGCGCATGCGGAAACGGAAGCCGGTCCGATCGATATCCTGGTAAACAATTCCGGCGTCTCGACCACCCAGCGTCTGGTTGACGTCACACCCGAGGATTACTCCTTTGTGATGGACACCAATCTGCGCGGATCGTTCTTCGTGGCCCAGCAAACGGCCAAGCGGATGATCGCGCGCGCCAAGGGCGACCCAAAAAAACAGCACCGCATCATCAATATCGCTTCGATGGCGGGCTTGCAAGTGCTGCCGCAAATCGGCGTGTATTGCATGAGCAAGGCCGGCATGGTGCACATGACGCGCGCCATGGCGGTGGAGTGGGGCAAGTACGGCATCAACACGAATGCGATTTGCCCAGGCTATATTTCAACCGAAATCAATGAAGATTACTTTGCCAGCGAGCAGGGCAAGAAGCTGATCGAGATGTTGCCCAATAAACGCCCGGGCAAGCCGGAAGACCTCGATGGCCTGTTGTTATTGCTGGCAGGCGAGGATTCGCACTTTATCAATGGCGCCATTATCTCCGCCGATGGCGGCATGAGCACGTTTTAACGCCGCACTTTACAGTTGCACGCCCGCCAGCTTGTGCACCAGTTCTGACGAGGTAGCAGCCGAGAACTTGCGCATCAGCCTGGCGCGGTGCATTTCTACCGTGCGGGGGCTGAGGTCGATCTGGCGGGCGATCAGCTTGCTGGTCTTGCCTTCCACCAGCAGCGCGGCGATTTCGCGTTCGCGCGGCGTCAGTTCCGCCGTCACCGGCCGCTTTTCGCTGACATCTTCAAACGTCCAGATGCCTGGCCCCAGCGGGTCCGTGGGCAGCATGGCGTGGCCCGTGACGTGGCACCAGAATAATTCATCGTTGCTGCGGCGCATGATGCGCTCATCTGAATAGCGCCCCTTGGCGTTCATGATGGGGATGATGCGGTCACCCGTGCGCAGGAATTCATCGAGCGTAGGGTAGAGTACCTGGAAGGACTGGCCCACCAGTTCGGTGCGTGCATAACCGAACATGGCGGCCAGCGCCTCGTTGCAGCTGCGTATGATGCGTTGCTCCGACATGCACATGCCGACCGGTGCGTGCAGGAAGATGCTTTCATAATCGATGGCTGCTGGCGCTGCATTCACATTCATCATCTGATGTACGTCACTCTCACAGGTGGATAGCCGGCCCGGCGCCGGTAGTTCTACGGTATTGTACTTTCGACTGGCGTATTTTATGCTCACTTGCGGCAAGAGTCGCAGACTCATGCATAGAACTGTCATAGAACCGCAAAATAGCGTGCTTAACAATAGCGCGCTTAACGAATAGAGGGACACCCATGAATAAAGTTTATCCTGACGCCGCCTCGGCGCTGGCCGGTATCGTCCAAGATGGCCAGACCATCGCCGTCGGCGGCTTCGGCCTGTGCGGCATACCCGAAGCCCTGATCGCCGCCTTGCGCGATTCCGGCGTGACGGGTTTGACGGCCATTTCAAATAACGCGGGCGTGGACGGCTTTGGCCTCGGTCAATTGCTCACCACGCGCCAGATCAAGAAGATGATCGCTTCCTACGTGGGCGAAAACAAGGAATTCGCGCGCCAGTACCTGGCCGGCGAACTGGAACTGGAATTCACGCCGCAAGGCACCCTGGCCGAGAAGCTGCGCGCCGGCGGCGCCGGTATTCCCGCCTTCTTCACCAAGACGGGCGTGGGCACCATCGTTGCCGATGGCAAGGAAATTCGCGAATTCGACGGCGAGCAATACGTGATGGAACGCAGCCTGGTGGCCGATGTAGCCCTGGTGAAAGCCTATATGGCCGACCGCGCCGGTAACCTGGTGTACCGCAAGACGGCGCGCAACTTCAATCCGAACGTGGCCATGGCCGGCAAGATCACCATCGTGGAAGTGGAAAAGCTGGTCGAAGTGGGCGAGATCGACCCCGACCACGTCCACACCCCGAGCATCTTCGTGCACCGCATCGTGGTCAATGCGAACCCGGAAAAACGCATCGAGCAGCGCACCGTGCGCGCCGACTAAATAGAACAGACGGAGATAATTATCATGGCTTGGACGAGAGATCAAATGGCCGCACGCGCGGCAAAAGAGCTGCAGGACGGCTTTTATGTGAACCTGGGCATAGGCTTGCCTACCCTGGTGGCCAACTATGTGCCGGACAATATCGAAGTGTTCCTGCAGTCGGAAAACGGCTTGCTGGGCATCGGTCCGTTTCCCACCGACGATGAAGTCGATGCCGACTTGATCAACGCCGGCAAGCAGACGGTGACGGCCTTGCCCGGTTCTGCTTACTTCAGCTCGGCCGACTCGTTTGGCATGATTCGTGGTGGGAAGATCAACCTGGCCATCCTGGGCGCCATGCAAGTGTCGGAAAAAGGCGACCTGGCGAACTGGATGATTCCAGGCAAGATGGTCAAGGGCATGGGCGGCGCGATGGACCTGGTGGCCGGCGTCAAGCGCGTGGTGGTGCTGATGGAACACGTGGCCACGGCCAAGGATGGCACGACCTCGCACAAGTTGCTGAAACAATGCGACTTGCCGCTGACGGGCGTGGGCGTGGTCGACGTCATCATCAGCGACCTGGGCGTGATCGATGTCACGCCGCAAGGCTTGAAACTGGTGGAGCTGGCGCCTGGCGTGACGAAAGAGCAGATCCAGGAAGCCACGGGCGCCGAGCTGGACGTATCGGCGGTTTAACCGCTAACCTGCATTAAAAACGGCGCAAGCTTGAGCTTGCGCCGTTTTTTTATGGTGCGCCCAGCATGGGCGCACTCCTGCGGGTGCAAGTCCCGCCGCGAGCTGACCACAGTGAGCGAAGTGAAGCGCAACTGCGGGAGGGTAACTGACCGTGGGAAGGAAGCGTGGAGCATAAATCATGAGCCGATGAACAAGAACTGCATAGAAGGCGCTGCCGATCAGGGCGAGCGGGCCATAAACCGCGAAGCTCTTGTGGTCAAGGAGAGGTGGCGTAAATGCAGCGGTTGTGTGATGAAGGAGTGCGGCCCTTACCTGGGGACGCCCCGCCTTGTGCCTGAAAGGGCGACGGTGAAAGCCGGAGCGGGGTCTCAGCAGAGGTCATAGTAGCCGAAGGTAGCGCCGGGAAGGCTCGACCCCTTAGGCGAAGGACCGAACGAATAGGAGTCAATCCGATATGTCGATGCAGAAAGCACAGCGTCAGATGCCTGCGCAAGCGGGGCGGGAAGCCGTA
>NZ_JACHCI010000005.1 GCF_014200675.1 Janthinobacterium saanense
GCTGATATCGCTCGGGTAAATCTTTCTGGCCATTTCTTTGCCGCTCCGTGGATCAACTCATGGAGCCTTAGACATCAAAATGTTAAACAGGTTCTAAGGTGTGTCGCGATTTACCGCGGCGATGGCCACTGCCTCGGTAGCGCATGTTTCGCGCCTTGGCCGTAACTCACGGTTTCTCGCGACGGTCTTGTCAGGCGCTGCTAAAGAATCTATCGGTCCGTGGCTATATGGTGCCATGTCGGGAAAAAGCTTCTGCATCATGCATCCTCGACGTCATTTTTCGATCTACTTTCCCGTATGAAATGATGAATGGCCGCGCATTTAAACATGCGGTTCGCTAGTTATGAGCGGCACTTTGTGGCGTTTGCCTGGCGTCGTTCAGTCTGCCTGATTCGGTGGGATCGAACCGAATCCGTGCTCGTCAAATACAGTAGCGTACCCTCATCAAGGGGCGAGTGTTTCATTTTTTCAGCTTTTCATATGATGTTACTTTTCGAAAAACAGCGATTTTCGAACGTTAATTAAATTTCAAATTAAATAAATAATTGACAATGTTGCGCAACTTTAATTAGTAACTAATAGTAACAAACTCTATATTTAGATGTTCTTTATGCATGACTTGGCGATAACTCTCGCATGGAAATGTGATTTATTAGATGATATGTTATAATTTGTCAATTTTTAAAATATTTAAATTTAAATTTAAATATTTTCAATATAATTAATTTAATATTTATTATGCTTTTTTGTTTTTATTGATTTAATAGTTATATTTATTAATCGTATATATCGGGTAAAGTACATGAAAATTTTTTTTGTAATTAGATATATCATCGTTTTTATTTTTTGTTCGGCCATTTCTGCTTGTGGGGGAGGGGGTGCTAGTGCTACTCCTGCGGCGGTTACGCCTCCAGTTGCCAAATTTTTATTTCCAGAACTTCGTATTCTTGTTCTCGGTCAATCGATATCTTCGAATTGTAATGAATCTGTTTACGGACCTGTTAATAATGTACTTCAAATAGGGAAAAACGGTGCAATAAAAGCCGCTGCAGATCCTTTTGAATGGGCAGACTGTGCTCGTGGAAGTATGTGGATGCCACTTGGACGAAATTTAATCGAGGCTGGTATTGCGCAAAAAGTAATATTTATGCCAATTGGTGTTGCAGGCAGCAAAGTGGGAGATTGGCAAGCAGGAGGAGCAGCGTTCGGTAAGTTGGATGATGCAATTGCACTAATCCAGGCAAACGGGCTCAATTTTGATTTTGCATTTTGGCATCAAGGTTCTTCCGATTATGGTATAGATCAAAAGGTGTATTCTGAAAAATTGAATTCGGTACTTAATTATGTAAACGGAAAGGTGAAAATAAGTCGTTGGTTGATTGCGATTCATTCTCGCTGTTCTGGTCTGTATGATAAAAATGTCGAGGCTGCTCAGTTAGCTCTCGCTGCTGCTTCCAATCTTCATCGATATCCGGGGGCAAATAATAATTTATTAGGTGATGAATATCGTTTTGATGGATGTCATCTTAATAAAATCGGTCAGGAAAAGATGGCATCTATGTGGGTAGATTCAATAAATTATGCTGTTAAACAATAAAAGGTTAATTGGGATTTTAAATGAAATTGAAGTTCAGATATTCGTTGGAAAATTTTAGAGGTGTTGCAATAATTTTTGTCATGTTAGGTCACATGTCATCATTTATGGATATGGGTACCACCGGTAATTATTTTCATTTCTTTTTTGTTGATGCCACAGCATGGTTTATTTTTATTTCTGGATATCTTTTTTTCTATCTTGAAATAGATCGGTTTAAGTATGGAAATTATTTGTATAAAAAAATAAAATACGTCATCTTTCCATATTTATTACTATCTATCCCAGCTATATTGTTGGGATTGTATTATTCTAGAAATATTATGCATGATCTAACGCCAGGTATGTATGCACTCTGGTCTTTGTTTGTCGGTGGAATAGTAGTTGCGCCTATGTGGTTTATACCGATGATAGCTATTTTCTTCTTGCTGACGCCAGTATTTAATGTTATTTCTAGAACAAAATTAATACTTTTTGTAACCATTGTTAGTTTGTTTTTTGGTATTTTTTCGTTTAGATCTATTTATAATACGAATCCATTTTTCTCTTTTTTGCATTTTTCGGGATTTTATTTTTTAGGTATGGCTACGGCAAAATATACATCATCCTTGGATGCAATGAGTAATTCTTTTAAAACGATCATTATTTTGGTTTCTTTTTCTGTTTTTCTTTTGGTAGGTGTTTTCTATCCAGGTATGGAAAATGAGCCCATGGGTTTTTTGGGGGCGTATGGAGAATTGAATTACATAATTTTAGGCAAATTAGCTTTGTTGATTTTCATATTCTTTATTTTTGAAAAATTCTTCAATGTGAAAAATGTGTTTCTTGGCTTTTTGGCGAAAATAAGTTTTGGTTTGTTTTTCATTCATGGTTTCATGATGTTGTTTTTTTCTAAGTTTTTATATGGTTTTTTTTACCCCAATTCATTTATAAAATTTCTTTGTGAGATAGTTGTAGTTATTTTCTTTTCCATTGCTGTTGTTGTTTTATTGAAACGTGTATTTGGAAGGTGGAGCAGGTATGTTATTGGTTGTTAAATTTTTCATTACGATCTTGTTGTTGTCGTTTTCGACTTCCGCAATTTCCAAAGATATTTATGTTTTATTACTCCAGGAAAAGACTTCATCCATTTGTAAAGTTGAGATGTTGGACGGTGTTCAAGGGGTGTACCAACTTGGCTTGGATGGGCAAGAAATACCAGTACGTTCTTCATCTTTTTCTGGGAATTGCATGGAGAGCGGAATTTGGATCTCGCTGGGCCAGGAGATGATCAAATCAGCTAAGGCTAGCCGCGTAATTTTTATGCTGGTTGGAGCAGAGCGGACCGCCATAGATGACTGGCTGGAAGGGGGGCGTGCTCGAGAAAAATTACAATTAGCGTTGGTAAAGGCTAATGAGAAAAAAATTAATTTCGATTATGTTTTTTGGCAAGGTGGATTGATTGATCATTCATTTTCCGAACAGAATTATCAGATGAAAGTTCAAAAAGTACTTAAGCTCGTGAAGTTGAATGCGAGGGCTGGGAAATTTATTATTTCTGGAAGTGTAAATTGTTCTGGGAAAATAAATAAAAATCATACAGGTTATAGATGGGATCCGCTTTTAAAGCGTTTTTCAGGTCCTATTATTAGTGAACTTGGCAGTCAATCTTATACCGATCAGTGTGAATTCAATGAGCTTGGAAATAGGAAGATGACACAGCTTTGGTTACGGGCGATAAATGAGGCAGAGATAGGAGACAGAAAATATCAGAAAGAATCACTTCTGTTCTATTTCAAGACTTAAGACGGAGCTCTAAAAATCTGTCGCCAGTCTGTCCGAGAAGTACGGCGTCAAGCGGCGTCAACGAGTACACGCGAAACTTCAAGGGGCTGGATGGTGTCTACGCTGCCATGCCGAGGCCAGCGTATGCCACAGGTGGTGGTTTTGTGTGAAGACGTCAATCTAGTCAAGCCGCCGTCCAATCCCCCGACTTCCCCCCTTGCTTTTCCAGCACCCGCACATTGGTCATAACCATGCCCCGGTCGACTGCCTTGCACATGTCGTAGATGGTCAGTAGCCCGATCTGCACGGATGTCAGCGCTTCCATTTCCACGCCGGTCTTGCCTGTGGTGTCGACTTGGGCGCGGCAGTGCACGCTGTTGGTGGTCTCATCCACTTCGAAGTCGACCGTGACGCGCGTCAATGCCAGCGGGTGGCACAGGGGGATCAAATCGCTGGTGCGCTTGGCGGCCATGATGGCGGCGATGCGGGCGATGCCCAGCACGTCGCCTTTGCTGGCGTTGCCGGAAACGATCAGGGCCAGGGTGGCTGGCTGCATGCGGATGGTGCCGGCCGCCACGGCGCTGCGGCGCGTGTCGTCCTTGCCGCCCACGTCGACCATATGGGCCTGGCCGGCGGCGTCGAAGTGGCTCAGTTCCCCGGCGGGGGCTTGCTTGTCGGATGGTGTCATGGCGTCGGGTCAGGGTGAAAAAGAGCTGGTGAAGGGGCATCATGCAAACGCATCAGGCATTTGCATGTGAGAAACACCTATGCTTACGAGGTATCATATCACCCGTGAAATCAAAACCCACCTCTCATTCCTGCCATTTCCGCCTGAGCGTGAGCGTGCTGGCGCCGCTATTAGCTGCGCTGCTGGCCGCGCCGCTGGTCCATGCAGATGCTCCGGCAACTGTGCCCGTTAAACCGGCCAGCAGCTGGACGCCCTTGGCCGTGCCGCCGGCGCCGAATTTGCCCAATCTGGGCGATACCTCGCGTGAAGACTTGTCGCCGGCGATGGAGCGCAAGGTGGGCGAAGAGATCATGCGCGACTTGCGAGGGGACCGCGATTATCTCGATGACGCGCCCTTGCTCGAATATATGAATACCTTCGGCAATGCGCTGGTGGCGGCGCGCCCCAGCGTGCGGGGCGAGACCAGTTACGACTATTATTTTTTCGTCGTCCGCGATCCGCAATTGAATGCCTTCGCCTTGCCGGGCGGCTTTATCGGCGTGCACTCGGCACTGTTGCTGGCTGCGCAAAGCGAGGCGGAGCTGGCTTCCGTGCTGTCGCATGAAATCGGCCACGTTGCCCAGCGGCACATTGCACGCATGCTGGGCCAGCAGCGCCAGGATGCCTTGCTGCCGCTGGCCGCCATCCTGCTGGCGGCGCTGGCGTCGCGCGCGGGCGGCGATGCGGCCATCGGCGTGTTTGCTGCAGGGCAAGGCCTGGCCATCCAGCGCCAGCTCAACTTTGGCCGCGATGCTGAACGCGAGGCTGACCGCATCGGTTTCCAGATCATGGGCGAGGCCGGTTTCGATACCACCGGCATGGTGGCTTTTTTTGGCCGCATGCAGGCGGCCAGCCGTTCCTATAGCGACCTGGTGCCCGCCTATTTGCAAACCCATCCGCTGACAACGGAAAGGATAGCCGACATCCAGGCGCGTATCCGCGAGCAGCCCTACAAGCAGCGGCCCGACAGCCTCAATTTTCACCTGGCGCGTGCCCGCGCGCGCGTGCTGCAAGATGAAAGCATGCAGGGGCTGCTCAATGCGCAAGCTTATTTCAAGACGCAGCTGGAACTGCAAAGCCGCTTCCAGCTGACGGCCGCCCACTATGGCCTGGCGTTTGTGGCCATCAAGCAGGGCAAGGTCGCCGAAGCCCAGGCTGAACTCGACGCGGCCAATGCCGCCCTGTACAAGCCGGCCGCGTCCAATGTATTTACCTCGGCCGGCACGCAGGCGCCCAATTCGCTGCTGGCGGCGATGGCGCTGGAAGTGTTGTTGATGCCGGGACAAAAGCCGGAAGTGGCGGAGCAGGCGATGAAAGAGGCCGACGCGGCGCGCCAGAAGTTTCCCCTGTCGCGCGGCATTGCCTACCAGTATGCGGAAGCGCAGATCGCTGCCGGCAAGCTGGAGCAGGCAATCCTGTATCTGCGCGACCAGGTGCAGTTGTACCGGGAAGAGCCGGCACTGTACGACTTGCTGGCAAAAGCCTATGCGGGCCAGGGCAAGATGACCTTGCAGCACATGGCCCTGGCCGAATCGTATGTGTTGCAGGGCGCCACCATGTCCGCGCTGGACCAGTTGACGATCGCCCGCAAATCCACCGACGCCACCTTTTATGACCAGGCCGTGATCGATGCGCGCGAGCGGGAATTGCAAGAAAAACGCCGAGAACAGATCAAAGATCAGAAGTCATGATGGCTGTGGCTTAGGCTTGCGGCGCCTGCTGAAAGCCGAAATGCTGGGCCATCGTGGCATGGGCCAGCGGCTGCACGCTGATCTCCTTGCCAGCGTGTAATAGTGTCAGCGCTGGCTGGCCATCTTCCAGCCAGGCCAGCAAACCATCATCCGTGACGCTCTGGCCGGCCAGGCGCAGCGCTGGCAGCACCTGGGCCAGATCGCGGTCATCGAGCTGGGCGACGATCTCGCCACCATGCAAGACCAGGGCGCCGTTGTCGCACAGATAGGCTGCGTCGATATTGTCCAGCGGCGCGCCCGTTTGCAGCAAAAAACCGTGCTGCGGGTCGCTGCGGGCGATGTAGGGCGTCGCCTCCAGGTTCAGGTAGACGCGCTGCGGACCATTCTGGAAAAACCAGCAGCCGCGTTCATCGTGAGTGTAATTGTGGTTGATAAAGCCCAGCAGGGCTGCGTGGACAATCTTGTCGCCGGGCAGTTGCAATTGCTGCGCGTGCTGGTCGCGCATGCGCCAGTGGCCGCGCGCGTCCAGGCCCAGCCAGCCGTAGCAGTGGGGCACATTGGGCCATTTGGCCAGCGCCTGTTTGACGAGCTCATCCATGTAAAGTGTGTTCCGTGTTGGTTTGTCGGGCGTCAGCCTGACAGCTTGCGCTTGCGGGCGGCGCGCCGTTGCTCTCTTCAAAAAAGCGCATCAGCCGCTGCGGCAGCCAGTCCAGGCGTCCCGGCAAGCTGCCGAACACAAAACCAACGTGGCCGCCATGGCGTGGATAGTCGAGCTGTACGGCAGGCGAGGCGCTGCCCGGCAGGTAGCGCCCGGGCAAGAAGGGGTCGTTGCGGGCGTTCAGCACCAGCGTGGGCACAGTGATGTCGTGCAACACGTGTTTGGCGCTGGCGCGGTCCCAGTAATCATCGGCGTCGCGGTAGCCATGCAGGGGCGCCGTGACGACATTGTCGAAATCATGCAAATTGCGCGCAGCCAGCATGGTTTCACGCGCAAACAGGCCGGGAAACTGTTCCAGCTTGGCCAGGCATTTCGGTTTCAGGGTGCGCAAGAACATGCGCGTGTATAGCCGGTTGGCCCCCGTGGAGAGGGCCTTGCCGCCTTGCGCCAGGTCCAGCGGAGCGGAAACGGCGCCCGCCGCATCGACGATTTCCGCCGCATGCTGCGACTGGCCCAGCCAGCACAGCAGGGCGTTGCCGCCCAGCGAGACGCCGGCTGCGTAAAATTTCCCCGTGGCACGCGGATGCAGCTTGCGCAGCACCCAGTCCACTTCCTGCGCATCGCCAGAATGATAGAAACGGGGCGCCAGATTGGCCTCGCCCGAGCAGCCGCGAAAATGCGGCACGGCGCCAGACCAGCCGCGCGCCGCCACTTCGGCCATCAAGGCCCGTGCATAATGGCTGTCCGACGAGCCTTCCAGGCCGTGGAACAGCACCACAAACGGTAATCCCGGCTGGCCGTCGACCAGGTCGACATCGACAAAGTCGCCATCGGGCGCCGTCCAGCGTTCGCGCCGGAAGGCTACCTTGGGCTTGGCGATGCACATGGCCGGATATATCGTTTGCAAGTGGCCGTTGGGCAACCAGAGCGGGGAAATGTAATTCATGGGCAAGGCTTAATGCAGTATCTGCGTTCCCACATTGTCTGTTGGCGCGCCGCCCGGTGCGATCGACGCGTGGTGCAGCACGATGCGCCAGCCGCGCGGTGTCTTGATGTACACATTGCTGGCCAGTAAATGCGCTGGTCCCTTGTCGCTGGCCGTGACGCCTTCGATGACGGTGTGTATGGAACTCATCAGATTGTGTGTTTCATGCAGTTGCACCGGCACGATGTGCAGGCCGCCACCAGTCAGGATGCTGGTCCATGAAGCGCGGATGGCGGCATGTCCGATCAGGCGCACGCCGCCCGGATGGATGCAGACGATTTCTTCGTCATCGGCCCACAGCGCCATCAGCGCTTCGAGATCGGCGCGGTTGAGCGCATCGTAAAAGGCCGCTTCCACTTCGGCGGCGCTGCCATTTAATTCCTTCAGACTTTTCATGGTGACTCCGCTCTCGCTGCTGTATTGCTGGACTTTGCTGGGCTGCAAATAAAAACGGCGCGCCAGTTTGAGTGGGCGCGCCGTCTGGCGATTAATGATGGCCGGCGCTGGCGCCTTCCTTCAGGGTGTAGGCCGTGCCGCAGTAAGGGCACTTGGCCACGCCATCTTTGTTGAATTCTAGAAACACGCGCGGATGCGACGACCACAGCGGCATGGCCGGGTTAGGGCAGTGGGCAGGCAGGTCTTTACCGTCGAGTTCGACCGCTGGCTGGGTGGTGTGTGTCATCTTGTCATGCTCCGTGAGGCTGTGTTGGGGTATCGTTAGGAAGAATCGGCTACTGCCAGGGCTAGATTTTAACGGATTCGGGCAGGCAGCAAAAATCATGGCTGAAATGGCAGCTTTGATAAGCTTCCGCTGGCAGGCGGCTGGGCCTGACTATACGCCATCGGTGGCGCCGAAAAACCCGATTGTCCGATGACGGGGCCGCTTTCCTGTCCATAGCTGTTCTGCGCGGCACTGTTGTGCCCGTACCACAGTGGGCGCATGGCCTGGTCCATGAGCATCACGAGCAGCATGACGCCTGATGACATGTTGCAAACGATAGCGCGCGCTCAGGCGTTTTTTGTGAAATTATCTTTGTTGTATGTTTTTCAGTAATCCCGGACAAATCGGCGATTTGGTCTGGTGCTTGCGGTAAAATAGCGCACTTCCTTCCACTCGTCATCTGGATCGCCATGTCAGCTGTTCTCAACTTCGTCCGTCTGCAAGATTTGATCGCCCAAAATGCACTGCAAGGCAAGCGCGTCTTTATCCGCGCCGACCTGAATGTTCCGCAAGATGACAGTGGCAAGATTACCGAAGACACGCGCATCCGCGCTTCGGTGCCCGCCATTCGTGCGGCCGCCGCTGCTGGCGCTGCCGTGATGGTGACTTCGCATCTGGGCCGTCCGACGGAAGGCGAATTCAAGCCGGAAGACAGCCTGGCGCCCGTCGCCGCCCGCCTGTCCGAACTGCTGGGACAGCCGGTGGAATTGAAACAGAATTGGGTCGATGGCGCAGGCCTGGAAAACCTGGCTGCCGGCCAAGTGGTATTGCTCGAAAACGTGCGCGTGAACAAGGGCGAAAAGAAAAACAGCGATGAACTGGCGCAAAAAATGGCCAAGCTGTGCGATATCTACGTCAACGATGCCTTCGGCACCGCCCACCGCGCTGAAGCGTCCACCCACGGCATCGCCAAGTTCGCGCCGGTCGCCTGCGCCGGCCCGCTGCTGGCTGCCGAACTCGATGCCCTGGGCAAAGCGCTGCACGCCCCGGCCCGTCCTTTGCTGGCCATCGTTGCCGGCTCGAAAGTATCGAGCAAGCTGACCATCCTGAAAGCGCTGTCCGACAAGGTCGATAACCTGATCGTCGGCGGCGGCATCGCCAATACCTTCATGAAAGCCGTTGGCTTGAATATCGGCAAATCCTTGGTGGAAGCCGAACTGGTCGATGAAGCCAAGGCCATCATCGACATCATGGCCAAGCGCGGCGCGCAAGTGCCGATTCCGGTCGATGTGGTGTGCGCCAAGGAATTCTCGCCAACCGCAGTGGCAACGGTGAAAGATGTGGCCGACGTGGCTGACGACGACATGATCCTCGATATCGGCCCGAAAACCTCGGCCCTGCTGGCGCAGCAGATCAAGGCTGCCGGCACCATCGTCTGGAACGGCCCGGTGGGCGTGTTCGAATTCGACCAGTTTGGCAACGGCACCAAGACCCTGGCGCTGGCAATTGCCGAATCGAGCGCTTTCTCGATTGCTGGCGGTGGCGACACCCTGGCGGCGATTGCCAAATACGATATTACCGACAAGATCAGCTATATCTCGACCGGCGGCGGCGCCTTTTTGGAGTTCCTGGAAGGCAAGACCTTGCCTGCAGTAGAAATACTGATGCAGCGCGCTGGCTAAAGCGCACGACGTCACAGAACAGTACCAAGCGCAGCCTGACCGCTGCGCTTTTACCTTGCCGGGCGGTGTCGCCGTCTGGCCTTGCTGAGTTAGCGTCTTGTCGACGCATAAGGAATCCTATGCCACGCGGTACAAAAATCGTAGCAACCATCGGCCCCGCCTCGACCAATTTCGATATCCTGGTCAAGATGATACGAGCGGGTGTCGATGTGGTGCGGCTCAATTTTTCCCACGGCAAGGCGCAAGACCATATCGACCGCGCGGCGCTGGTGCGCCAGGCAGCAGCCGAGTGCGGCCGCGAAGTGGCCATCATGGCCGATATGCAAGGGCCGAAGATTCGTGTCGGCAAGTTTGAAAACAACCGCATCCAGCTGGAGGCGGGCGACAAGTTCATCCTCGACGCCAAGTGGGGCGAGAATGGCGAACTGGGCAACCAGGAGCGCGTGGGTCTCGACTACAAGGCCTTGCCGCGCGATTTGCACAAGCATGACGTGCTGCTGCTGAACGACGGCCTGATCGTGCTGATCGTCGAGCGCATCCACGGCAGCGAAATCCATACGGTCGTCAAGATCGGCGGCGAGTTGTCGAACAACAAGGGTATCAACCGCCAGGGCGGTGGCTTGACGGCGCCGGCGCTGACAGCCAAGGACATGGAAGACATCAAGACGGCCATGAGTTTCCAGGCCGACTACCTGGCCATTTCCTTCCCGAAAAGTGCGACCGACATGGAAATGGCGCGCCAGCTGGCCAATATCGCCGGCGAACCGTTCCACCACAAGCCGATGATGATCGCCAAGATCGAGCGCGCCGAAGCGATTCCTGCGCTGCAGGAAATTCTGGATGCCTCCGACGGCATCATGGTGGCGCGCGGCGACCTGGCCGTGGAAGTGGGCAATGCGGCCGTGCCGGCCTTGCAAAAGCGCATGATCAAGATGGCGCGCGCCTCCAACAAGCTGGCGATCACGGCCACGCAAATGATGGAATCGATGATCGTCAACGCCGTGCCGACCCGCGCCGAAGTGTCCGACGTGGCCAATGCCGTGCTCGATGGCACCGACGCCGTGATGACCTCGGCTGAAACAGCTTCCGGTAAATACCCGATCGAGACGGTGGAAATGATGGCCGCCATCTGCGTGGAAGCGGAACAGTCCGAATACAACAAGCTCGACGCCGATTTCCTCAACGTCACGTTTACCCGCATCGACCAGTCGATCGCCTATGGCGCGCTGTTTACTGCCCACCATTTGCGCGTGAAAGCCATCGTGGCGCTGACGGAATCGGGTTCCACGGCTCTCTGGATGAGCCGCCACAGCATCGATACGCCGATCTTTGCACTGACGCCGAGTGTGACGACTTTGCGCAAAGCGGCGCTGTACCGCAATGTGCGGGCGTATCATCTGCTGCAGAATGCCCCGAGCGCGCAAGTGCTGAAACAGGCCGAAGATTTGCTGGTGGCCAACGGTACCGCGAAAAAGGGGGATTTGATCGTCGTCACCTGGGGCGAACCGATGGGGCAAGTGGGCGGCACCAACGCCCTCAAGATTGTGAAGGTCGGCGAGTTTGATTGTTAATAGCTAAGATTTCAGGCGCCGGCGCGGTTGATGACCGCGAAGCGCCGCAACGGTTCTATTGTTCTCTGGAGTATTACCATGTCTCTCGTATCCATGCGTCAATTGCTGGACCATGCCGCCGAAAACGGTTATGGCATCCCTGCTTTCAACGTCAATAACCTGGAGCAAGTGCAAGCCATCATGGCTGCCGCCGATGCGCTCAACAGCCCGGTGATCATGCAAGCGTCCGCTGGCGCGCGCAAGTACGCAGGCGAAGCCTTCCTGCGCCACCTGATCGACGCTGCCGTCGAAGCCTACCCACACATTCCTGTTGTCATGCATCAAGACCATGGCCAGTCGCCAGCCGTCTGCATGGGCGCCATCCGCTCGGGCTTCACGTCCGTCATGATGGACGGTTCGCTGGAAGCCGATGGCAAGTCGGTCGCTTCCTACGAATACAACGTGGAAGTATCGCGTGAAGTGGTGAAATTCTCGCACGCCATCGGCGTGACGGTGGAAGCCGAACTGGGTGTGCTCGGTTCGCTGGAAACCATGAAGGGCGACAAGGAAGACGGCCACGGCGCCGACGGCACCATGACGCGCGAGCAATTGCTGACCGATGTAGCGCAAGCTGCCGACTTCGTGCAGCGCACCCAGTGCGACGCGCTGGCAATCGCCATCGGCACCTCGCACGGCGCCTACAAGTTCACCCGCAAGCCGACTGGCGATATCCTGGCCATCGACCGCATCAAGGAAATCCACACGCGCATCCCGAACACCCATCTGGTGATGCACGGTTCTTCGTCGGTGCCACAGGAATTGCTGGCCATCATCCGTGAATTCGGCGGTGACATGAAAGAAACCTACGGCGTGCCGGTAGAAGAAATCCAGGAAGGCATCCGTCACGGCGTGCGCAAGATCAATATCGATACCGACATCCGCCTGGCGATGACGGCAGCGACCCGTAAATTCCTGTTTGAAAACCCATCGAAATTCGATCCGCGCGACTTCCTCAAGCCAGCCCGTGCCGCTGCCGAGCAGATCGTGCGCGCCCGCTTCCAGGCGTTTGGCTGCGAAGGCCAGGCGTCGAAAATCAAGGTGATTCCGCTGGAAAAAATGGCTGAGCGCTACAAGGCCGGCGAGCTGTCGCAGATTGTGAAGTAAAATTCTGTCTGGCACGGGCCGCAAACGCAGCCCGTGCCCGATATTCTTGACCGGCAGGCAAGCCCCTGCCTGCCGGTTTTGTTTCATCAAATCATTCCTCCTCCGCTATGAACAGCCTCTATCAGACTTCCATCCATTCCCTGCCATTGCTGGGCCACGGCAAGGTTCGCGACAACTATGCCGTCGGCGACGACAAGATCCTGATCGTCACCACCGACCGTCTGTCGGCCTTCGATGTCGTCATGAACGAGCCGATTCCCGGCAAGGGCAAGGTCCTCAATCAGATGAGCGACTTCTGGTTCGAGAAACTGGGCCATATCGTGCCGAATCATTTGACCGGCGTGGCGCCGGAATCGGTGGTGGCGCCAGAGGAAGTGGAACAAGTGCAAGGCCGTGCCGTGGTGGCCAAGCGCTTGAAACCCATCATGGTCGAGGCGGTGGTGCGCGGTTACATCATCGGTTCGGGCTGGAAAGATTACCAGGACACGGGCAGCATCTGCGGCATCAAGCTGCCAGCCGGCTTGCAGCAAGCTGAAAAGCTGCCTGAGCCATTGTTCACCCCGGCGGCCAAGGCCGATCTGGGCGAGCATGATGAAAACATCAGCTTTGCCGACATGGAAAGCCGCATTGGTGCCGAACTGGCCGCCAAGATGCGCGATGTCAGCATTGCACTGTACAAGGCTGCGGCCGATTACGCGGCCACGCGCGGCATCATCATCGCCGACACCAAGTTTGAATTTGGCCTGGACGACAATGGCGTGATGCATTTGATGGATGAAGTGCTGACGGCTGATTCGTCGCGCTTCTGGCCTGCTGATTCGTATCAGCCTGGCATGTCGCCACCATCGTTCGACAAGCAATTCGTGCGTGATTACCTGGAAACCTTGACCTGGGGCAAAACCGCACCGGCGCCTGCGCTGCCAGCCGACGTGATCGATAAAACCCAGGCCAAGTATTTCGAAGCCATCGAGCGCCTGACGGGCGAGAAGCTGAAGGCGTAAGAATGAGCGATCTGCAACAACAGCCGCTGGTCGGCATCATCATGGGCTCGTCTTCGGACTGGGACGTGATGCAAAACGCGGTGGCCATTTTGAAACAGTTTGGTGTGCCATTTGAAGCGCAAGTCATTTCCGCGCACCGTATGCCGGACGAAATGTATGCCTACGCCAAGAGCGCCCGCGCGCGTGGCTTGCGCGCCATCATCGCCGGCGCCGGTGGGGCGGCCCATTTGCCTGGCATGGTGGCCGCGATGACCATCGTGCCGGTGCTGGGCGTGCCCGTGCCATCGAAATATTTGCGTGGCGAAGATTCGCTGCTGTCCATCGTGCAAATGCCCAAGGGCGTGCCGGTAGCCACCTTTGCCATCGGCGAAGCGGGCGCTGCCAATGCGGCATTGACGGCGGTCGCCATGATCGCCTCCACCGATGACGCGCTGGCCGAGCAACTCGAAGCTTTCCGCGTCACGCAAACCGAGGCCGCCAAGGCCATGACACTGCCCTTAGCATAATGAATCATTCGAAGTTCAGTCCTATTTTGCCAGCCGCCACGCCGCCAGCCTGGCTGGGCGTGATGGGCGGCGGCCAGCTGGGCCGCATGTTTGCCCAGGCCGCACAAGGCATGGGTTATCAGGTGGCGGTGCTGGAACCGGCCCGCGACTGTCCTGCCGGGCAGATCGCCCAGCGCGTGGTCGAAGCCGGCTACAGCGATGCAGCCGGCCTGGCTGCGCTGGCTGCGCAGTGCCTGGCCATCACCACCGAATTTGAAAACGTTCCCGCCGACAGCCTGTCGCGCCTGGCCGAGACGGTGTTTGTGGCCCCCAACGCCCACGGCGTGTCGGTGGCGCAAGACCGCATCGCTGAAAAACGTTTCTTTGTCGATTGTTCCGCCAAGTCGGGCGTGTTGCCGGCGCCGCACAAGGTGATTGCCACCCTGCAAGATATTGCCGACATCGGCGACGACTTGTTGCCTGGCATCTTGAAAACCGTGCGCATGGGTTACGACGGCAAGGGCCAGTACCGCGTGCGCACACGCGACGACGTGCGGGCCGCCTTCGAAGAAATGGGGCAAGTCGTTTGCTTGCTGGAAAAAATGTTGCCGCTGGCCTATGAAGTCTCGGTGCTGACGGCGCGCGGTGTCGATGGCCAGTCGGTGGTGTATCCGATTGCTGAAAACGTGCACCGCGATGGCATTCTGTTTACCACCACCGTGCCGGGGCCGAATGTGTCTGGCGACAGCGCGCTCAAGGCGCAGCATGCAGCGCAAGTCATCGTGGCCGAACTCGGTTATGTGGGCGTGCTGTGCATCGAATTTTTCGTGCTGACCGATGGCAGCCTGGTGGTCAATGAAATGGCGCCCCGTCCGCATAACAGCGGCCACTACACCATGGACGCCTGCGTCACCAGCCAGTTTGCGCAGCAGGTGCGGGCCATGGCGCGCTTGCCGCTGGGCGACGTGCGCCAGCATTCGCCGGCCGTGATGCTCAATATTCTCGGCGATGTCTGGTTTGATGGCGACAGCGAGGCGGCGCGCGAACCGGCCTGGGACCGCATCCTGGCCTTGCCAGGCGCGTGTTTGCATCTGTATGGCAAGAATGATCCGCGCCGGGGCCGCAAGATGGGCCATCTGACCTTGATCGCTGCCAGCTTGCCAGAGGCGCAGGAACATCTGCACGCCGCCTGCCTGATACTGGGAATTGCGCCGTGAGTGTGCCTAACGCAACACTGGAACTGGCTGCGATTGCAGCGGCGGCGCGTCTGCTGGAAACGGGGGCGCTGGTGGCCTTCCCCACGGAAACCGTGTACGGCCTGGGCGCCGATGCTGAAAACCCGGCTGCCGTGGCGCGCATCTATCAAGCCAAGGGCCGTCCGTCCGATCATCCGGTGATCGTGCACGTGGCGCCGGGTGCGGATTTGAGCCACTGGTCCGATGATTTACCGGTAGAAGCACGACAACTGGTGGCGGCTTTCTGGCCCGGTCCGCTGACCCTGATCGTCAGGCGCGCCGCGCATATCCCCGATGCTGTTTCCGGTGGGCAAGATACGGTGGGCTTGCGCTGCCCCTCGCATCCGGTAGCGATCGCCTTGTTGCAAGAATTCAAGGGTGGCAAGGGCGGCCTGGCGGCGCCGTCGGCCAATAAATTCGGCAATGTCAGCCCGACGACGGCGCAGCATGTACGCGATGAGTTTGCTGATGAACTAGCCAGCGGCTTGCTGGGCGCGGTGCTCGATGGCGGGCAAAGCGCGGTCGGCATCGAGTCGACCATCGTCGATTTGTCACGCCTGGCCACGCATGGCCCGGTGCTGTTGCGCCCTGGCCATATCAGCAGCGCGCAGATTGCGGCCGTGATTGGCCGCGCACCGGCGGTGGCCGATGCTGCTGCGCCGCGCGCGTCCGGCACGCTGGAATCGCATTACGCACCGCATACGCCTGTTGCGATGCAGCACAGTGATGAGTTGGGCGAAACGCTGAACCGCTTGCTGAACGATGGCCGCCGCGTGGCCCTGATCCATTACTCGGATTTGCCAGCCGCCAGCGCCAGCGTGCGCCTGACTGCCGATCCGCAAGGTTACGCACATGCGCTGTACGCCTCGCTGCGCACGATGGACCAGGTCGGCGCCGAGCTGATACTGGTGGAAGCACCGCCTACCGGCCCGGACTGGCTGGGCATCAATGACCGTCTGCGGCGTGCCGCTTTCGGCTCAAGTGGTATCTTGCAGCAATTCCTCGACGCCTGATCAAAGCCCCTCACGGGGCTTTTTCTTGATGCAGCGCAATAGAAGTGCTTGCCCCGAAACATGGTTAATCAGCCATAATCTGCCCCAAACTCCCGCGGCGATGGGTGGCAACATTGTTGTAAATTGGCAGATTTTTGAAACATAATTTCTATACAAGACTACAGAACGATGGCATATTAGGTGGGTAGCGAATAGCACGCCCGTTCGTTTAGAAACCAGAAAAAGACCCAAGGAGACAAAATGCATCAAACAAAATTCGCGCTGGCCGTGTTGGCTGCGGCTGTTCTGGCCGGTTGCGGTGGTTCGACTGCCGGTGACCAGACACTGAAAGTAAAATACAGCGCCCAGGTATCGTTTGGCGACAGCCTGTCCGACGTGGGTTCCTATGCCGTTGGCACGGTCGCTGCATTAAAAGGCGGTAAATTCACCATCAATGGCGATAACCGGGCCATCAATCCTGAACTGACGGGCAAGAACTGGACCGAATTGATGGCGGCGCAATTCAGCCTGCCAGCGCCGTGCGCGGCGGAAACCGGTCTCGACGGCGACGCCAGCCAGGGTTTCTCGGTTCCCATCAAATTCAATACCGGCTGCTATGGCTACGCCATGGGCGGTTCGCGCGTGACCAATCCGATTGGCCCGAACAATAAACTGACCGGTAGCGCGCTGGGCGCCTTGACCGTGCCGGTAGTGACCCAGATCAGCAACCACCTGGCAGCTATTGGCGGCAAGTTCAAGGGCGATGAAATCATTTTCGTGATGGCAGGCGGCAATGACGCCTTGTTCCAGCTGGGCGCCTTGCAAAGTGGCGCCACCGCTGCCGGTACCGCTGCCGGTGCGGCGGCAGGCGCGCAAGCTTTTGGCGCCAATCTGGTCGCGGCCTTCGCTGCCGGCGCACCTAATCCAGCGACGGCTGCGCAATCCATCGGCGCCGCAGTGGCCGCCGCCAGTGCGGCGCCAGGTGCGACATCAGCATCGATTGTGGGTGCTGCCGTGCAAGCCGCCGTCATCGCCGGCAATACGGCGGTTGGTTCGCAGGCCGTGTATCTTCCGCTGGTCGCCCAGGCGCAGGCCGCTGCCACCGCCACCGGCAATGCCGCTGGCGCCGCTGCTGGCGCGGCTTACGCCGCTGCCCAGGGACCGGCACTGGTAGCCGCCATGGCAACGGCAGGCAACGATCTGGTTGCGCTGGTGAAAAACCAGATCATCGCGAATGGCGCGACCCGCGTGGTGGTCAATAACCTGCCCGATATCGCCAACACGCCTTCCGGCCTGAGCAAGGACGCGCCGACCAAGGCCTTGATCAACGCCATGGTCAGCGCCTACAACGGCGCGCTGACCCCGTTGGCTAGCGAGCCGAAAGTGCTGATCGTTGATGTGTTTGCCGTCAGCCACGACCAGGCCACCAATCCAGCCCCGTATGGCTTGACCAATGTGAGCGAAACTGCTTGCGACCTGACCCCGGCCAAGAATCCCCTGGGCAGCTCGCTGGTTTGCAATGGCAGCAACCTGAAAGCCGGTGACGTGAGCCACTACTCGTATGCCGATGATGTGCATCCTACCCCGTTCAACAACCTGTTGCTGGCGCGTTATGTGTCCAAAGCCATGGTCGTGAAGGGCTGGCTGTAAGACATCGCGCGTGGGGCCGCTTTGCCGGTCCCACGCTAAAGAGTACTCACGGCGTATCGCCGACATCATGAATCAGGAGACATAATGAAAATTCGTTTGAACAGTGCATTAAAAGTGGTGGCGCTGGCCGCCGCGATGGTGGCGGCATCGGGTGCCTCGGCGCAAAGCGCAGGCACTTGGACGGCCAAGGTCGGCATGAACAAGATCACACCGAAAGTAGACAGTGGCGACCTGTCGGCGCCGGCATTGCCAGGCACCAAGGCCGATGTCAAAGCCGACACCAAGCCTATCTTCACCATTGCCTACATGATCACGGACAATGTTTCGGCTGAGCTGGACCTGGGCGTACCGTATAAACATGACCTGGTTGGCGCTGGCGCGATCGCCGGCACCGGCAAGCTGGGTTCTGCCGAAGTCTTGCCACCGACCGCGTTCATCCAATACCGCTTCTTCCAGCCTAACGCGATGATACGTCCGTATGCTGGTATCGGCCTCACGTATGCCTATTTCCAAAAGGAAACTGGTTCCGGCCAGATGACCGCCTTGCTCAATACGGGCGGCTCGGGCGAGACGTACAAGCTGGATAATAAATTGACGGTCAGCTTCCAGGTCGGCGCCACCTGGGCCTTCAATGAACGCTGGTTTGCCGACGTTGCCGTGGTCAAGACGCCGCTGAAAACCACGGCCCATTTCACGACCGGCCAGACGCAGGAGATCAAGCTCAATCCACTGGCAGTCAGCCTCGGTATCGGCTACAAGTTTTAATTAGCCCAGTCATAAAAAAATCCGCCTCGGCGGATTTTTTTTCGTCCCGGCTGTATCAAACCTGCGGCGTGTTGAACTGGCCGTTGTGGAAAATCAGCGGCGCTTGCGGGTTGTAGGCGCATTCTTCGACTTCACCGACGAAGATGACATGGTCGCCTTCCGGGTAGCGGCTGCGGTTGTGGCATTCGAACCAGGCCGACGCGCCTTTCAGGATAGGCTGGCCGGTGCGCGACAGTTCGTACTCGACACCCTCGAAGGGGTTTTCCGTGCGGCGCGCAAAGCGCTGCGCCAGCTCTGCCTGGTCGACGCCCAGCACATTGATCACGTAATGGGAATTGCCGCTGAAGATGGGCATGCTGTTGGCCACCGAGCCCAGGCTCCACAGCACCAAAGGCGGCGATAGCGAGACGGAATTGAAAGAGCTGGCCGTCAGGCCGCGGAAACTGCCGTCCGCCAGGCGCGTGGTGATCACCGTGACGCCGGTGGCAAACTGTGACAATGCTTGTCGGAAATGCGTCGTATCGAATGTCTGCGCTGGTGCGCGGGGAGAGCGTGTGTTCATGGGGGACCTGTCTTATTTGCTGACATTATGCCAAAAATCGGCCAGGCCAGCGTAATCATGGCTGGCAGACCCTGTAGATGGTGCGTCACGCGCTCCGTTTCAAGCGTTGATGCAGCGCATGCCGCTTTGCGTTACAGTGGTGTAACGACAGGGTAGTTGCACTGGAATCTAGTCGCTGTTTTGCTTGGACCTCTGCGGGAGAGCATCATGAATGGACGGACGGAAGTCGCGCTATTGGGCGGTGGCTGTTTCTGGTGCCTGGAAGCGGTATTCCTGGAAGTGGGCGGCGTCACGCATGTCGAGTCCGGTTACGCGGGCGGCACGGTGGCCGCTCCCAGCTATGCGCAAGTGTGTGCCGGCGACACGGGACACGCGGAAGTGGTGCGCCTGGAATTCGATCCGGCCGTCATCACTTACCACGATCTGCTGGAAATGTTTTTCACCATCCACGATCCCACCACCCTGAATCGCCAGGGCAACGATGTGGGAACGCAATACCGTTCCGTGATTTATTTCCAGTCAGCCGAGCAGGAAAAAGTGGCGCGCAAGGTGATCGCCGAGATGGCCAATGTGTGGGATGCGCCCATCGTCACGGAACTGGCGCCTGCCCAGCCTTACTTCAAGGCCGAGGATGAACACCAGCGTTATTTCGAGCGGCATCCCTTGCAGAGCTATTGCGCCTGCGTGGTGGCGGCCAAGCTGGAGAAGTTC
Organism: Janthinobacterium saanense; assembly: GCF_014200675.1. Classification (GTDB taxonomy): domain Bacteria; phylum Pseudomonadota; class Gammaproteobacteria; order Burkholderiales; family Burkholderiaceae_D; genus Janthinobacterium. Next base: position 19,878 of record NZ_JACHCI010000005.1, read on the forward strand.
TGCGCCATGCATGCAAACCGCCTGAAATAAGCGTGATGCCCGATGGTCCGCATCGGGCATCAGCGCGCTCAGTTAGCCAGCGCCGGCGTTGCGGGCTGCTGTTTGTCGTACATATAGTTGCGCGACCAGGGTAGCGTGGAGGAACGCCGCCCGGCCTTCACGCAGACGATCTGGTACAGGCTGATCAGATCCTGCTCAAACGCGTAACTGCAACCTGCCAGGTAGACATGCCAGATGCGGAAGCGCCGTTCGCCGGCCAACGGACGGATCTGCTCGGCATTGGCTTCGAAGTTTTCCGTCCACAATTGACAGGTACGCGCATAGTGGCGGCGCAGGTTTTCCACGTCCAGCACTTCCAGTCCCCCTTGCTGCATGGTTTTCAGCACATTGCCGATATGCGCCAGCTCGCCGTGCGGAAACACGTACTTTTCGATGAATTCACCGCCGCCATACGGCGTTTCGCCATTGTCGGGATCGGTCGACGTGATGCCGTGGTTCATCGCCATGCCGTCCGGCGCCAGCAGTTTGTTGATGATGCCGAAATAGTCAGGCAAATGTTTCAGGCCCACATGTTCAAACATGCCCACGCTGGTGATGCGGTCGAACTGGCCCGTCACGTCGCGGTAGTCTTGCAAACGGATTTCAATCAGGTGTTCCAGGCCGGCCGCCGCAACGCGCTCGCGTGCCAGCGCAAACTGGTTTTCCGACAAGGTCACGCCCACGCAGCGGGCGCCATATTGCTGCGCCGCCCGTATCACTAGCGCGCCCCAGCCGCAGCCGATGTCGAGCAGGGTCTGGCCAGGCTGCAACTGGATCTTGCGCAGGATATGGTCGATCTTCTTGACTTGCGCCTGTTCCAGGGTTTCATCGCCGTTCTCAAAATAGGCGCAGGAATACACCAGGGCGGGGTCGAGAAATTGCTGGTAAAACGCGTTGGACACATCGTAGTGGTAACGGATGGCTTCGGCATCCTTGCGCTTGTCATGCGTAAAGCTGCGCACGATGCGTGCCAGCTTGCCCTCCTGCTTGAGGGTGTTGCGCGCCAGCGCATTGCCGATCGAAATCATGTCGTTGGCAGACCCCTTGACTTCGATATTGCCCTCGACATAGGCCGAGCCCAGATTGGCCAGCGACGGGTTGAGCAGGTAGCGTGCCGACGCCACCGTCGGCAGGCGGATGGTGACGCGGGGTGCTTCGCTGGACAGGTCGATATGCTGACCGTTCCACAGTTCTATACGCAGTGGCAAGGCAGTCTTGCTGCGCATGCCGGCAATCCAGGACTTGAGTTGGTTTTGTACAAACAAAATGGCCTCCAATGCAGCGACCGTCATGACGGCCGCAAATTGAGTAACATGTCATTAACACTCTACCGTGATAGCCTACACCTATATTGCCTTGCTTGCTGCGCGCCGCCGTGTATCGTTTCTGCTAAGGTTGTAAACGTTGCATGCTCCATTGCCCTTCGGCATCGCGCGTAAACACGATGCGGTCGTGGAAGCGCGAGCGCCGGCCTTGCCAGAATTCGATGCGCTCGGGCTGCAGGCGGTAGCCGCCCCAGTGTTCCGGGCGCGGCGGACTGGCCTCTTCGCCGACGGTGGCCGCCACGGCGGCGTAGTTGGCTTCCAGCGTGGCGCGGTCGCTGATTGGCGCGCTTTGCTGGGATGCGATGGCTGCCAGCCGGCTAAGCAGGGGGCGTACATTGAAATACTCGTCGCTCTCGGCCGCCGTGGTTTTCACCACCGTGCCTTCGATACGCACCTGGCGTTCCAGTTCGCGCCAGAAGAACAGCAGCGCGGCATGCGGGTTGTGCGCCAGTTGCTGACCCTTGTCACTATCATAATTCGTGTACCAGGTGAAACCGCGCTCGTCGAACTGCTTGATCAGCACGATGCGCGAGCTGGGCTTGCCATCAGGCGTGACGGTGGCCAGGCTCATGGCGTTCGGTTCGCCCACTTGCGCGTTGACGGCTTCGCCAAACCATTTCTGGAACTGGGCAATGGGATCGGCCAGCACATCGGACTCGCTGAGGCTGGAATGAGCGTAATCGGTGCGCATGGCAGCGAGCAAGGCGGCGGCATCGGGTGCTTCGGGAGCCAAGGTGGCGTCAGGCGCGATGCCGCGGCGGCGCTGCATGGCCGTGCCCAGTTGCTCCATCTGCTGTGCGCTGAACAAACGCTTGGCCATGGGCGCCAGCTGGCTTTCTTCCTTGCTCATATGGGCCTGGTAAGCGGCCACGTAATCGCGCACGCCATGGGCCGATAATTGCTTGCCCGTGCCGGCGGCGATGGCTTCCAGTTCCGGGCGCAAGCTGGCCCAGGCCGCGTCCATGCGCTGATGGTCGGCCAGGATTTCCGGCACCAGGGTGGTCAGCAGGGTGGCATCATCGCCAGTCGCTGTCGCTTGCAGCATGGGCATCAAGTCTTGCTCTTCGTCATCGTGGTGCAAATGCGCGGCTTTATTGAAATATTGCAACACTGCCTTGGCCGCCTGTTGCGCCTCGGCCGTGTTGCCTTGCTGCAGCAGATGCACCAGCAGGTTTTGCATGGTACTCAGCTGCTTGCGGATCTTGTCGTGGCAATGCTTGAGGACGGCAATCGGCTGGTCAAAGCCGGGAACGGTGTCGAACAGGGGGGCGGTCATGGTGTAGCTCTCTTGGTAGGCGGTGTGGGGGCTGGGCCTATTTTAGAATATCTCGAAGCGCCTTGTCCGTTAAAATGGCGGTATGCATACTTCCACCAATGAACTTATTTCTTCGGACTTGACCGAGATCGATTTTGACCGCCGTTTTGGCGGTATTGCCCGTCTGTATGGCGCACCGGCGCTGGAGCGCTTCCGCGCGGCGCACGTGTGCGTGATCGGCGTGGGCGGCGTCGGCTCGTGGATCGTCGAAGCGCTGGCGCGCAGCGCCGTGGGCCGGCTGACCCTGATCGACCTGGACAATGTTGCCGAATCGAATATCAATCGCCAGATCCAGGCCATGAGCGACACCATAGGCCAGGCCAAGATCACGGCCCTGGCCGAACGCATCGCGCTGATCAATCCGTTTTGCGCGGTGACCGAGGTCGAGGATTTCATCGCGCCCGATAACCTGGAGCAACTTTTGAAGGGCCGCGACTTTGACTACGTGGTCGACGCCATCGACAATGCCAAGGCCAAGGCGGCGCTGATCGCCTATTGCCGCGCGCACCAACTGCCCATGCTGACCATCGGCAGCGCGGGTGGCCAGACCGACCCGACCCTGATCGCCGTGCGCGACCTGTCGAAGACGGAACAGGAGCCCTTGCTCAAGCGCGTGCGCAAGCTGTTGCGCACCGAATATGGTTTCCCCCGTGGCGTGAAAAACAAATTCAATGTCGACGCCGTGTTTTCGATGGAACCGTTGACGACGCCGGAGAATCCCGAAGCTTGCGACATCGATGGCGCTGCCGCCGGCGTGACCGGCTTGAACTGCGCCGGTTTCGGTTCCAGCGTGGTGGTCACGGCCAGCTTCGGCATGGTGGCCGCGTCCCATGTGCTGAAAACCTTGCGCCAGCCCGCCGCTAGCGAGATGGCCGAGTCCGCCGCCGCTTGAGGTGACAGCCTGACAGGGCATTTACAACGCCTAACAAAACCGTAGCGAGCGGAAGGGAGTTGTGGCTGAGAAGCGCAACTGTACGGAGGTACAGTGAGCATCGCAGGCCGCAAATACCGACGCGCAGTAGGTTTTGATAGGCGCTCTTAAGCCTATCGTCGCGGCGGTTTGCTATTATTCGTGGATTGCCTGCCCGTTTGGCATGGCAGGCACTTATCGAAACTCACAGAAAGAATACATCATGACGCGTAGCTCCGTTTTGTTTGCCCTGATCTGCTCCGTCGCCGCGTCGCTGGCGCAGGCACAGGTCGCTGTACCGGCTCCCGTGCCTGCTTCGGCAGTCTCGCTGAGCCCAGGCCCTGCCGCCGATAAGTTCATCATCATCGACAACAAGGTTGGTACGGGCAAGGAAGCCGTTGCTGGCAATAACGTGACCGTGCACTACACGGGCTGGCTGTACCGTCCACTGGCGAAAAATTCGCGCGGCAAGCAGTTCGACAGCTCCGTCGGCCGTGGCCCGTTTGACTTCCCGCTGGGTAAAGGCATGGTCATCAAGGGTTGGGATCAAGGCGTGGCTGGCATGAAAGTGGGCGGCAAGCGCACCCTGATCATTCCTGGCGAACTCGCTTACGGCCCGCGCGGCGCCGGCAATGGCGATATTCCGCCAAACTCGGCATTGATCTTCGATGTCGAATTGCTCGATGTAAAGTAATTGACCATTTAACAGTGGCGCATTGTTGCGCCACTGTTAAAAGGGTAGACTGGGGTCTTCTGGCATTGCAGTGGAGACCCCTCATGAAGATCGCGAACGACGTTACTGAACTGATCGGTAACACCCCCCTGGTGCGCATCAATCGCATCGCTGATGGCAGTGTGGCCACCATCCTGGCCAAACTCGAATTCTACAATCCTGCCCACAGTGTCAAAGACCGCATCGGCCTGTCGATGATTGCGGCCGCCGAAAGCGCAGGCAAGATTCATCCCGACACCATCATCGTTGAACCGACCAGCGGCAACACCGGCATTGCGCTGGCCATGGTCTGCGCGGCGCGCGGCTACCGCTGCACTTTGGTCATGCCCGACACCATGAGCCGCGAACGGCGCATCCTGCTGCGCGCGTATGGCGCGGAACTGATATTGACGCCAGGCAGCGAAGGCATGCTGGGTGCGATCCGCAAGGCCGAGGAACTGGCGGCCACCGACCCGCGCTATCTGATACTGCAGCAATTCAACAATCCCGCCAACCCTGCCATTCACCGCCAGACGACGGCCGAGGAAATCTGGCGCGACACGGATGGACAAGTGGACATCATCGTGGCCGGCGTGGGCACCGGCGGCACCATCACGGGCGTGGGCGAAGTGTTGAAGGAACGCAAGCCCGGCCTGCAAGTGATTGCCGTGGAACCGGAAGCGTCGCCCATGCTGTCGAAAGGGACCAAAGGGCCGCATCCTATCCAGGGCATAGGCGCCGGTTTCGTGCCGCAGATCCTGAACACGGCCATTTACGATGAAGTCATCTGTGTCAAGAATGACGACGCGTTTGCCACGGCGCGCCTGGCCGCCAGCAGCGAAGGCTTGCTGGTCGGCATTTCTTCGGGCGCCGCCCTGTGGGCTGCCGTGCAAGTGGCGCGCCGTCCTGAAAATGCCGGCAAGACTATCGTCACCATCATCCCCTCGTTCGGCGAGCGCTACCTGAGCACGGCCTTGTACGCCGGCCTGGGCGACTAAGGTTTGGCCGGCGCCGGCAGCAGCAGCGACAGCGCGATTTGATCGGCCAGCGCCTGGTTGCCGGCATCGCCCGGATGCAAATGGTCGCCGGAATCATAGGCGGCCCGCAGGCGCAGCGGGTGCGCCGGATCGCGCGCCCAGGCGTCGAAGTCCAGCACCGCATCGTAGTTGCCGCTGCCCCGTATCCAGGCATTGAGTTGCTGGCGCAGCGTATCTTTTCCCGGCTGGTAATAGTCGCTCAGTGGCGTGCCGGGCAGCGCCCCTTCGAACGGCGTCAGGGTGGCGCCGATCACGCGCACACCGCGGCTGTGCGCCCGCGCAATCAATTGCGTGTAGCCCGCGATTAATGCTTTCAGCGTGGGGCGTGCGGCATGGGCCTCGAAGGCGGTGCCGGGCCAGCTGATGTCATTGATGCCTATCAACACGACGACGGCGCGCACGCCCGGCTGCGCCAGCACGTCGCGCTCGAAGCGCGCCAGCGCATTGTCTCCCATGCCATCGGACAACAAACGGCCGCCGGAAATGCCGGCGTTGATGACGGCCACGCCATGCGGCGCCAGGCGGGCCGCCAGCACGTCGGGCCAGCGGGTGTCTGCATCCAGGCTGGCGCTGGCGCCATCGGTGATCGAATCGCCGATCACCGCCACCACGGACGCCGCCGCCGGTACTTCCACTTCGATGGCGCTCAGTATCAGGCGCGCGGTGCTGGTGCGCACGCCAGGCTGGCTGGTGTCGATGCGGGTGGCGCGGGTCTGGTCGTTTGGTGCTATCCAGGCGGTGGCGCGGCCATCCCAATGAAAGGTGTTCATCGCACTGTGCGGCGGCAGGTGCAGGCTGACCGTCAGCCGCGCCAGGTCCGGTACGGTTAGGGCGATGGGATCGCTGAGCAGTGGTGCGCCCGGGGCGATGGTGGCCGACGCCCGCCCGCCAAAGGTGATGGTGCGCAAGCTGCCCGGACGTATGGCCGACGCTTCGCCGGCCAGCGCCACGGTGGCCGCCTGAATGGTCAACGGCGTGCGCCCATAGGCATTCGACAGCACGATGCGCACGCGCTTGCCGCCCAGGCTGATGCGGGCCACCTGGCGCACGGTTTGTTCATCCAGTGTGGCTGGCACATTGCTGGGAAACAGGAAATCCTGTCCCCAGACGGCTTGCGGGCTGGCTGTCCAGCTGGCAAGCCAGGCTGGTGCCGGATCGGCGTGGGCTGCGCCGCTCAGGGAGCAGGCCAGCAGGGCGCTGGCAGCGAGGGTGGGTAATCGTTTCATGGTATCAACTTCATCGTGGGGAATGCCCCATGATCAATTCAAAACCATTTATGTACTAGACTGTCTCATCTAAGAACATTTATGAATTGAATTCACAATGGCCAGACTGGAAGTGAACCGCTCCGGCGAGCTGGAAATCTTCGTGCGGGTGATCGAGCTGGGGGGATTTTCAGCCGCCGCGCGCGCCTGCGGCATGACGCCATCGGCTGTCAGCAAGCTGGTGGCTCGGCTCGAGCAGCGCCTGGGCGCGCGGTTGCTGAACCGTTCCACGCGGCAGCTGAAACTGACGCCGGAAGGTTGCGGGTTGTATGAGCGGGGCGTGCGCGTGCTGGCTGCCCTCGACGAGGCGGAACGTTGCGCCGGCATCCAGGGCGTGCCGCGCGGGCGCTTGCGTGTGAATACCAACGTGCCGTTCGGCCAGCATTTCTTGTTGCCGCTAGTGCCGGCTTTTCTCGAACGTTATCCCGAGGTGACGCTGGACATCGTGCTGACCGATGAAGTGGTCGATATCCTGGAGCAGCGCACCGATGTGGCGGTGCGGGCGGGGCCCTTGAAAAGTTCGAGCCTGGTGGCGCGCAAGCTGGGCCAGACGCGCATGGTGCTGGTGGCGTCACCGGCCTATCTGGCGCGCCACGGCACGCCGCTCCTGCCTGCCGAGCTGGAACAGCACAACCGCCTGGGCGCCAACTATGCGCGTGCCCAGGCCGGCTGGCCGCTGCGGCAGGCCGACGGCACGCAGATCGCCGTGCCCGTCACGGGCAATGTCCAGGCCAGCGATGGCGAAGCCTTGCGGCGCCTGGCGCTGGCCGGCCTGGGCCTGGCCCGGCTGGCGCAATTCCAGGTACGCGACGATATTGCGGCGGGCCGCTTGCAAGCCGTGCTGGAAGCGTTTAATCCCGGTGATCTGGAAGAAGTCCATGCCGTCTTCGTCGGTCCGGGCGGACAAGTGCCGCTGCGCGTGCGCGCCTTGCTGGATTTCCTGGCCGAACAGGTGGTCTTTGATGCGCCAAGGGAATAAGCCGCGGCAGTTCTGGCAAGCCCGGCAGGCGCAGTACAATAGGGGAACGCGCCGCAATCGTTCGGCCCCGTCTCTTTAAGTGAAAATATGTTCCTGGTAAAACCTGAACGCCGCCGCCTGCTGCAGGCGGGCGCGACCGTGGCCGTCATCGCGCTGGGCCTGGCCTCGCGTGCTTATCCCTCTTTCGTGCCTGAGGTGCTGGGCAAGTATCCGGGCGACGCCCTGTGGGCCATGATGATCTTCTTCGCGCTGGGCGCCGTGGCCACGCGTTTGCTGACATGGAAGCTGGCAGCCTGGGCGCTGCTGGTCTGCTTTGCCGTCGAATTCAGCCAGTTGTACCAGGCGCCGTGGATCAATGCGATCCGCGCGCATACCCTGGGGCATCTGGTACTGGGTTCCTTTTTCGGCTGGGTCGACCTGATCGCCTACACGGTAGGCGTGGCCATCGCGGCGCTGGTGGACAAGGGAATCTTGTTCCAGCGCCGCTAAGTTTTGCTAAGGTTTGATATGGGGGGGCAGGCCTGAAGGACTGACCCCAGGAATTACTTTACGTTCCCTTCCGTATCGCGCACTTCCACCGGCGCCAGTTTCAGCCTGGACAGTTGTGGCGCGATCTTCGCTTGGTCGCCCACGCCGATGACGATCAGCTTTTCAGGCTGCAGGTATTTCTTGACCACCTCCTGCACCTGCTTGCCCGTTACGCTGGAGAAACGTTGCGGCAAGCTGCTGTAGTAGTCCAGGCCCAGGCCGTAGATATACGTATTGGCCATGCTGGCGCTGATGCTGGCATTCGTTTCGAACTGGCCCGGCAGCGACAGTACTTGCGAATTGCGCGCATTCGACAACTCCTTGGCCGTCAACGGTTTGGCGATCATGGCGCGGATTTCCTTGAACGTTTCCGATACCGCCGGGCCCGTCACATCGGTACGCACGCCAGCGGCGATCGAGAATGGACCTGGCTGGCTGCGGTACTGGAATTGCGAGCGCACGCCATAGGTATAGCCCTTTTCTTCGCGCAAGTTATTGCTCAGGCGGCTGGTAAACAAGCCACCCAGCGCCGCGTTCATCACTTGCAGCGGAGCATAATCAGGCGTCTTGCGGTCCACGGCAATCGTCGACAGGCGCACGGCCGTTTGCGGCGCGCCCGGCTTGTCGACCAGGATCAGCCTGGCCTTGGTGGTTTGCGGCGTGGCGTTCACCGATGGCGCCACCGTGCCGGCTTTCCAGGCGCCGAATTTCGCTTCAGCCAGCGTTTTCAATTCCGCCTCGCCGATATCGCCCGAGACGATCAGCGCCGCATTGTTCGGCACATAGTGCTGCTGCCAGAACGCTTGCAGGTCGGCGCGGGTAGTGGCTTTCAGCGCTGCTTCCGTGCCCAGCTGGATATTGCCATACGGATGTTTCGGACCATACAGGGCGGCCGCTTCCACGCGGGCCGCAACCGCGCCGGCGTTTTCGCGCTGCTGCGCCAGTTCGCCGATGCGGCTGGCGCGCTGGCGCTCGACTTCTTCTTGCGGGAATTGCGGGTGCTGCACCACGTCGGCCAGCAGGTCCAGCGCTTGCGGGAAGGTGGCTTTCAGCGATGTCAGCTGGGCGAACGAGGCATCCGCGCCGGAACCGGTGCCCAGGAAGGCGCCCAGTTGCGCCACTTCATCGGCGATCTGCGGCGCGCTGCGCGTGGCCGTGCCTTCCTGCAGCAATTGCGCCGTAAAGCTGGACAAGCCGGGCTGGGCCAGCGGATTGGCGCCCGAGCCGCTCTTGATCACCAGCTGGGTCGATACCAGCGGCACGCCCGGATTGCTGTTGTAGATCACGGTCAAGCCATTGGCCAGGGTGAACGACTTGCCTTGTGGCAAATGGATGGCCGGTGCGGGGCCGGCCAGCGGCACCTTGTTGCGCCAGGCTTCATCGGCATTGATGGCCGTGCCCGGTGCAGCCTTGAGCTTGCCTGGCGCCGGTGTCGGCACTTCAGGGCCCAAGTCCGGCGTGCCGGGCACGCCATAGACCACCACGCGGGCCTGGTTTTTCAGGTAAGTGTCGACGGCGCGCTGCACGCCGGCCGCCGTCACTTTGCGGTAGCGCTCGATATCTTTCGCCAGATAGCCAGGGTCGCCCGTGTACTGGTTGTACTGGTTCATCATGTTGGCGTTGCTGCCGACTTTTTCCACCTGGCCCAGCATGCCCGTTTCGATGCCGTTGCGGGCCCGTTCGATTTCCTTCTCGGTGGGCCCCTGGGTACGCAATTGCTCCAGCTCGGCATTCATGGCTAGTTCGATTTCTTCGGGCTTGTGGCCGGGGCGCGCCGTCACGTCGACCGAAAACACGGAAGTCAAGGCGTTCGAGCTCTGGTTGGCGCCCACGTCCTGCGCGATCTGCTTGTCGTACACCAGCGATTTGTACAGGCGGCTGGACTTGCCGCCGGCCAGGATTTGCGCGGCGATCGACAATTCTGCATCGTCAGGCTGGAAAGCCGGTGGCGTCAGCCAGGCCATGAAGACGCGTGGCAATTCCACATGGTCTTGCACCACCACGCGGCGTTCCTGCGTGATCGGCGGCGTCACCACATTCGGCTTGGCCACGGCCGGGCTGCTCTTGAAGCTGCCAAAGTATTTGTTGACCAGTTCCTTGGTCCTGGCCTTGTCGATGTCGCCGGCGATCACCAGGCTGGCATTGTTGGGGCCATAGTATTTGGTAAAGAATTCGCGGATATCGGCCAGCTTGGCATTCTGGATGTCGGCATGCGAACCGATCACGCTGGCGTAATACGGGTGGGTCTTGGGAAACAGCTGGTGGTACAAGGCTTCTTCGACGATGCCGTAAGGGCGGTTTTCCACACTTTGGCGGCGCTCGTTGCGCACCACGTCCTGCTGGTTGGTCAGCGCCGTCTGGTCCAGCACGTCGAGCAGATAACCCATGCGGTCGGAATGGGCCCACAGCGCCAATTCCAGCTGGTTAGCCGGGACTGTATCGAAATAATTGGTGCGGTCGAAATCGGTGCTGCCGTTTGAATCGGTGGCGCCCGCGCCTTCGAGCAACTGGTCGGCCAGGCCGCGCGGCACGTGCTTGGTGGCGGCGAACATCATGTGCTCGAACAAATGGGCAAAACCGGTCAGGCCAGGCGCTTCATTGGCCGGTCCCACGTGGTACCAGATATTGACGGCGGTCACCGGCAGCTTGTGGTTTTCCACCAGGATCACTTCCAGGCCATTCGGCAGGGTGTATTTTTCGTAGGCAATATTCGGCACGACTGTCGCGGACGCTGCCGCGTCGGCGGCGTAGCTGAGCGATAGCGGGGCGCCGTACAGCGACAGGATCAGGGCGGGAATGGCCAGCAATTTCGTCGATTTCATGCGTGCTTCCAGGTGGGGTTAGGAGGAGGTATTGTTTACTTGTGTCGCCGGCGATGCCGGGGCTGGCTGGTACAGCAGGGCTGCGCCGCCCAGCACCAGCAGCGCGCAGCTGATGGCAACGATGGCGGCCGCACCCAGCAGACGCCATTCGCGCGGCGTGAACCAGGCCGTGGACGCTGGCGTGGGTGTGGCGGCTGGCGCTGGCGCTGGCGTATCTATCAGCGGCGACAAGCCCCCCGCCGCGCGCGCCTGCGCCGCCAGTGCTTGCGTGGCTGCATCAAGCTGAGCCAACTGGCGCTGCACGGTTTCGGCCAGCACGGCTTCGTTCAGCGCCACCAGCGCAAATATCGGGTCGTCAACATCGATCTTGATGCCCGTCTTGTCGAATACATGGCTGCGCAGTTTATGCTGGTCCACTACCATTGCACCTTGTCGAGTTGTTCAAAGATGTCGCGGTAAACGACCTTGATGCGCTGCTTTTCCATGATGTTGAACTTTTCATTTTGCAGCACTTCCTGCATCGTCAGGCGCGCCGTATTCATCTTCTTCACATCGGCGCCGAAGGTGTCGGGATTGCGCTGGCTCAGGGTAATGCTGCCCTTGACGCGCGCGCGGTTGTCGGCATACGACTGCGATTCCATGAATTGCTTGCCCGACGCCGATTGCAGCAGGCCGAAGTGTTCGTTTTGCCACAGCACCAGCGGCACATTGGTGGACCTGGCCGTGGCGACAAAGCCGGTGGCCGTGTCGTGCAGGGTGTCGCCGCCGCCCACGATGGTGTGGATATACACTTTGCGGCCCGATTCTTCCAGCAGCGAGAAGCAATCGTTTTCCAGCAGATAGCCCATCAGCGGCGAAAAGGTGTTGGCGCCATTGTCGACCACGCAGTTGCCGTCTTCTTCCAGGATATCGATCATCAGCGCATCGAAACGTTTCGGGTCGATATTGCGCGTATCGGTCATCACCGGCACATGCTTGACGTTCATCGCCTTGTAGCGCGAGAAGGTGGCGTTTTCCTGGTCGGTGTCATAGCAGCGCAAAGGCGTGCCATCCTTGCCGCCTATCCATTGCGCCAGCAGGGTAGAGACCAGCGTCTTGCCGATGCCGCCCTTGCCCTGCAGGATGAAATGTACCGTGTTTTGCATTGCGACTACTCCAAGTTGTTGCGTCAAAAGTTCTGTACCAGCGGCGCCGTTCCTGCCATCTCCGCACACGGGCTGGCAAGCAGGGCAGGCAGGCAAGGCGGAAGCAAAAGCGTAGGGGGCATGAATAGGAAAGGCGGGGCGGCTGGCGATTGTTGAGAATAAGTCTTTTTTATCTGTTAGGCAACCGCAGCAATGATGGCGGCATCACCGTCGATGCCCGGCATGGCGTGCTTTTTTACCACAATAATTTGCAAAGTTGCCATGGATGCCAGTGAATCTGGTTATGATGGTAGTGAGGATACCATTGTTGCAGGGCAATTTTTTGCGTGAAGTAGAGTCCAGCGTTTGAACGGGGATGCAGTGCCGATATCCAGTCTCGATAAAGCCGATATAGACCGCTTGAATTTGCAGGGATTGTCTTGCCTGGTCGGTAATCGCCGCCAGGCGCGGCGCCTGGTGCAGATGGCGCTGGCGGCAGCGCGCCAGCGGCAATATGCGCGCGGCAGCGCCTACGCCGAACTCAATCACTGCTGGTTGGCCTATTACGGCGGCGAGGCAGAACCGTCGTGCGATGTGGTGCAAACGCATTTTTTGCAGTGCGGCGACCTGGAAGGCGCGATGGGCGTGGCCACCTTGCAAGGCGCGTATGCCAGCCGGCGCGGCGAGTTTGCCATCGCCGAGCAGCATTTTCTGCTGGCGCGCGAACTGGCCGCGCAAATTCCCGATTCCCTGCATAAATTCATGCTGTATGGCCGCCTGGGCGTCGATGCGCTGAACCGTGGCGACACGCAGGAAGGGCCGCGCAATTTTTTGCTGGCGCTCGATATTGCCGAACGCTATGGCACGCCCGCGCACCGGGTCAACAGCCTGTCGAACCTGGCCTCGTCGCAGCACGACCTGGGCAATGATGAAGACGCCATTCCCCTGTTGTACGAAGCGCTCGACATCATTGGCACGCAAAAGCTGAAATACCAGCAAACCATCGTCTCGGCCAACCTGGCCATGTGTTTATTGACCACCGGCAAGCCGGCCGAAGCGCTGGCCGTGATCGAACCGTTTTATGAGTGGCCGGAAGAAGACCTGGCCATCCGCGCTTTTTTATTTTGCATCGCGGCCCATGCCACGATTTTGTTGCAGCGGCCGGAACAGGCCCAGCAACTGCTGCTGCGCGCGGAACAGTATGCGCGCCAGGGCCAGGACCTGGAAGAACAGATGCATGCCTGGCTGGTGCGCGGCAAGCTCGACTTGCAGGGCGGCGCGCTGGCGCGCGCGCTGGTCTCGCTGACGCAGGCGCACGACTTGCTGAGCTGGACGCGCAACCCGTTTCACCAGCAGCAGATCTTGCGGGGCCTGGCCGATATCAATGCCCGCCTGGGGCAGTGGGAGCTGGCCTACGGCTTTCTGCAGCAATACCAGGCGGCATATGAGGCCAGCAGCAAGTCGGCGCGCGCCTCGCGCATCCTGATGCGCAACCTGGAAAAGGAAATGTGCAGCCTCAAGGCCGAGCGCGACACGGCGCTGGAACTGCAGGCCGCGCGCGAATCGGAAAATGCCAAGCTGGAACATTTGAACCGCGAGCTGGCGCACCAGATCATGCATGTCAGTGCGCTGCAAGACAGCCTGAAGGAGCAGGCCATGCGCGATCACCTGACGGGCTTGTACAACCGCCGCCACTTTGAAAACAGCCTGAACGCGATCCTGCAGGAAACCGGCGCGCAGGCGCCGCTGGCCATCGTGCTGATCGACCTCGATTTCTTCAAACGCGTCAACGATACCTATGGGCATAACTTTGGCGATGAAGTGCTGATCCAGTTTGCGCGCCTGGTGGAAAGCCAGTTGCGCGGCAGCGACATGCTGTGCCGTTATGGCGGCGAAGAATTCTGCCTGTTGTTGCGCGACGCCGACAGTCTGATCGCCATGCACAAGATCGATGCAATCGCCGCGCTGTACCGCCGGCTGCAGATACGGCAGGCGCCGCACAGCCTGTCTGGCTGCACCTTTTCAGCGGGCATCGCCGAATATCCGCGCCACGGCGTTGACCGTCATAGCTTGCTGGCGTGCGCCGACGGCGCCCTGTATGCCGCCAAACTGGCCGGCCGCGACCGGGCGCTGGCGGCGCAATAAAGCTATTGGATAAACCGCAGCAAACCTTGCAGGGCATGGGCGATGGCCTGTTCGCGCACGGCCTGGCGGTCGCCGGCAAACACCCGCCGTTCCGTGTGGACGACGGCGCCATGGGCCCAGCCGAAACACACGGTGCCGACCGGTTTGCCGGGCACGGCGCCGCCGGGGCCGGCGATGCCGGTGGTCGATACCGCCACCTGGGCGTCGCTATTGGCCAGCGCGCCTTCGGCCATGGCGGCGGCCACTTCCTCGCTGACGGCGCCTGCTTCGGCAATCAGGGCGGCCGGCACGTTCAGCAAGTCGGTCTTGGCGGCATTGCTGTAGGTAACGAAGCCACGTTCGAACCAGGCAGATGAACCGGCGATGTCGGTGACGGCTTGCGCCACGCCGCCGCCCGTGCATGATTCCGCTGTTGCCAGTAGCCATTGTTTCGCCTGCAAGGCCAGGCCTGCCTGGCTGGACAGGCTGAATATATCGTTGTGCATGCTTGGCTCCTGACGCGGAAAAGGGGAATTGGGGACTGTATCACGGCCGATGCACCCGCTTGAGCGCGGTAAAAGAAACTTTCCCCGCTAACAGCGAAAATGCGTACACTCTTTTATGCATTTGGCAGCAGAATATATAAGGTTTGACCGCCCCATCAGGCTAACTGGCTGGTTGGCCCTGGGCCCCTGAACGTACGACCTTTATGCGTTTGTCATGGCACTTCTGGACTGGACCTGCCGGCAATTGTCTGATCATCTGGACGGCCAGGTGCGCATGCACATCCGTCTGCGTATACCCATGTTCCTGGGCGGGTTATTCTTTCTGTTGCTGATGGCCTGTGCCGTGGTGCGGGCGCAAGCGCCTGAGCAGGAGCGCCAGGTCAAGGCCGCCTATCTGTACAAGTTTGCCGGATTCGTCGATTGGCCCGATGGCAGTTTCGAGCGGCCCGACAGTCCGCTGCTGATCGGCGTGGCTGGCGACACGGCGCTGGCCGAGCAGCTGGAGCTCAGCGTGGCCGGGCATAGCGTCAACGGGCGTGTGGTGCAGGTGAAAAAAGTGCGGCGCGGCGAACCGCTGGCCGGCTTGCATGTGCTCTACCTGGGAGGGCTGGACAAGGCGCTGGCGCAAGAGATGCTGGTCGCCAGCCGCGGCCTGGCGCTGTTGACGGTGTCCGATTCGGACGAGGTCCATGCCATGGGCAGCATGATCAATTTTGTGATGGCCCGCGACAGGATGCGCTTCGACGTCGCCTTGAAACCGGTGGCGCAGGCGCATATCCGCATCAGTGCGCGCATGCTGCTGGCCGCCTACCGCGTGCAGACGGAGGGCGCCTGAGCATGCTGCGCCTGCGCTCCATCCGCCACAAGCTGATGTCGGTGGTTTTCCTGACCACCCTGGTGGCGCTCGTCATTTCGCTGGGCACCATCGTCATCTTCGATTTGCGCGCCTATCACCGCAATCTGATGGCCGACATCAGCACCCAGGCCGAACTGCTGGGGCATATGAGTTCGGCCGCGCTGGCCTTCGACGACCAGCGCCTGGCGCTGGAAAACCTGAACCTGATGCGCATCCGTCCGCGCGTCACGGCTGGCGCCCTGTACCGTGCCGATGGCAGCCTGTTTGCCAGCTACCAGGCCAATAAGCATACCGGGGCGCTGCCGGCGCGGGCCGGCCTCGAAGGGGAACGCATCGATGCCAATTCGGTCGAACTGTTCAAGTCCATCGTCGATAATGGCGAATTGCTGGGTACTGTGTACCTGCGCGCCGATTATGAACTGGCTGGCCGCACGGCCGACTACCTGGCCATCGCGCTGGGCGTGACGGTGCTGGCGCTGCTGGTGGCCTTGCTGCTGCTGCGCCGCCTCGATTACATGATTACCCAGCCCATACTCAATATCGCCGACGTGGCCCGTGAAGTGATCGAGACGCGCGACTATTCGCGCCGCGCGCGCAAGCTCAGTTCGGACGAGGTGGCCCAGTTGGTCGATTCCTTCAATAAAATGCTGGCCGAGATACAGCACCGCACGCATGCGCTGGAAAGTTCGAACGCGGAACTGGCGCGCGAAGCGGGCCAGCGCGCCCAGGCGCAGCAGGAAATCATGCGCCTGAACCAGCAGCTGGAAGTGCGCGTGCATGAACGCACGATGCAGCTTGAACTCACCAATGGCGAACTGGCGATGGCGATGGAAGAGGCGCGCAGCGCCAATTATGCCAAGTCGGCTTTCCTCTCCTCGATGAGCCATGAATTGCGCACGCCGCTCAACGCCATCCTCGGCTTTGCGCAAATCCTCAGTTCCGACCGCCTGCCGTCAACCTTGGCGCAAAAGAAGGAATTCGCCGGGCATATCCTCAAATCCGGCCGCCACCTGCTGACCTTGATCAATGAAATCCTCGACCTGGCCAAGGTCGAGTCGGGCACCGTCAGCCTGTCGCTGGAACCGGTGGCCCTGCACGTCATCCTCGACGAATGCCGCGACATGATCACGCCGCTGGCCAGCGGGCGCGGCATCTCCATGGTGTTTCCCGATGTGAGTGCGCTGACGGTGCTGGCCGACCGCACGCGCCTCAAGCAGATCTTGCTGAACCTGCTGTCGAATGCCCTCAAGTACAACCGCGAACAAGGGCAGGTGGAAGTCGATTGCGCCTGGGATGGCGAGGGACTCTCCGGTGGCCGCGTGCGCATCAGCGTACGCGACACGGGCAATGGCTTGAGCGCAGAGCAGCAGGCGCAATTGTTCCAGCCGTTTAACCGCCTGGGCCAGGAAGGCGGCACGGAAGAGGGCAGCGGCATCGGCCTGGTGGTGACCAAGCGGCTGGTGGAACTGATGGATGGCAGCATCGGCGTAACGAGCGAGCCGGGCGAGGGCAGCACCTTCTGGATCAGCTTGCGCGCCGTCGATGCGCTGCCCGGGCCATCGTCGAGCAGCCCGTCGCCAGACCTGGCTGGCGCGCTGCTCGACAACAGCGGCCCGGTGACCTTGCTGTATGTGGAAGACAACCCGGCCAACCTGACACTGATCGAGGAAATCATCCGCTATTGTCCGCGCTTGCAGCTGCTGACGGCGCAAGATGGCCGCCAGGGCGTGGAGATGGCGCGAACCCATATGCCGCAGTTGATACTGATGGATATCAATCTGCCCGATGTGAGCGGCACCGAGGTGCTGCAGCTGCTGCGCGCCGATGCGCGCACGGCGCATATCCCCGTGATTGCGCTGACGGCCAACGCCATGCCCAGCGAGGTGGAACGCAGCATGGCGCTGGGCTTTTACCGCTATCTGACCAAGCCGATCAATCTTGAGGAATTCAGCGAGACGATCAATAGCGCGCTGGCCTATGTTGCGCAGATGGCCCGCCAGCGCCAGCAAAAAAGCGGGCGTGCGCCATGATCAGCCAGGCCGACCTCTATGGCGCCAGGATCCTGCTGGTCGACGACCAGGAAGTCAATCTGCGCCTGCTCGAGCATTTGCTGGCAAGCGGCGGCTATACGGCCGTCACCAGTACGCAGGACCCGCGCGCCGTGGCGGCGCTGCACCAGCACCATCAATATGACTTGATCATCCTCGACCTGGCGATGCCGGGCATGAGCGGCTATGAAGTCATGGATGCGCTGCGGCCACTGGAGCAGGAAGGCTATCTGCCGGTGCTGGTGATCGCCGCCGATCCCGATGCCAAGCTGGCCGCGCTGGAGGCGGGCGCGCGCGATTTTCTCAGCAAGCCTTTTGACGCGCTGGAAGTGCTCACGCGCATCCGCAATATGCTCGAAGTGCGGCTGCTGCACCGGACCGCGCGCCATTACAATGCGCTGCTCGAACGCACCGTGACCCAGCGCACGGCCGAATTGCAGCGCTTTCGCGGCGCCATGGACGCCACTGCCGACGCCATCTTCCTGATCGATGCCGTCGGCATGACGCTGGTCGACGTCAACGATGGCGCTTGCCGTTTGCTCGGCTATACGCGGACCGAATTGCTGTCGCTGTCGCCGGGCGACTTGCTGCCCACGCCGCCGCCAGCACCGCTCGACGGCCTGTTTCACCAGGCGCCCGAGCTGATCGAGTGCGAACTGCTGCGGCGCGACCTGGGCATGGTGCCGGTGGAACTGGGCTGGCACTGGCATGCGCAAGGTCCGGTGGAGGCGGGCTTGGCCGGCTCCCACAGCCTGCTGCTGATCGCCGTGGCGCGCGATATCAGCGAGCGGCGCCAGACGCAGGAGCGGCTCAAACAGCTGGCCCACTACGACAGCCTGACGGGGTTGCCGAACCGGGGCCTGTTTTACCAGACCTTGCGCCAGGCGGTCGAGCTGGCGCAGGAAAAAGCCTGGCGCATCGTGGTGCTGTTCATTGCGCTTGACCGCTTCAAGAGCATCAACGACACCCTGGGCGCTGCGCTCGGTGATGAATTGCTGCGCCAGTTCAGCAACCGCCTGGTCGAATGCGTGCGCCTGCGCGATACGGTGGGGCGTCTGGGCAATGATGAATTTGCGCTGATCCTGACCATGGGCCGCAACCAGCAGGAAGCGGTGATGGTGGCCAACCAGGTGCGCGAAGCCTTGCGCGCGCCTTTCGACCTGCATGGCCATCCGGCCACCCTGACGGCCAGCATCGGCATTGCCATGTATCCCGACGACGCAACGGATCCTGAAACCCTGATCAAATACGCCAATACGGCCATGGGCGGCGCCAAGCAGGCGGGGCGCGATGGCTACCGCTTCTTCACGGCCGGCATGAATGTGCAGGTGCTGGCGCGGCTGGACCTGGAACTGGCCCTGCGCCACGCGCTGGAACATGAGCAGTTCATCCTGTACTACCAGCCCAAGGTGGATTTGCGCACGGGCCGCATCAGCGGCGTGGAAGCGCTGCTGCGCTGGCGGCGTCCCGGTTATGGCCTGGTGGCGCCCGCTGAATTCGTGCCGGTGCTGGAAGACACGGGCTTGATCGTGCGCGTGGGCGCCTGGGTGATCCAGGCCGCCTGCCGCCAGATAGCGCAATGGCGCGATAGCGAAGTGGGCCCCGTGCACGTGGCCGTGAATGTGTCGAGCCGCCAGTTTGCCGAAGGCGACCTGGAAGGCGAGGTGACGCGCGCACTGACGCTGCACCAGGTGCCGGCTGATTTACTGGAACTGGAACTGACGGAAACGGCGCTGATGTCGAATGCCGAGCGCACCATCGTGGTGCTGGGCAAACTGAAAAAAATCGGCGTGAAGGTGACCATCGACGATTTCGGCACCGGCTATTCCAGCCTGGCCTATCTGCAGCGCTTCCCGATCGACAAGCTGAAGATCGACATCGCCTTCGTGCGCAATATCACGAATAATCCGAACGATGCCGCCATCGCGCTGGCCATCATCAGCATGGCGCACAGCCTGAAGCTGAGCGTGGTGGCCGAGGGCGTGGAATCGCGCCCGCAACTGGAATACCTGCGGCGCAACCGCTGCGATGAAATCCAGGGCTTTTATTTCAGCCGCGCCCTGCCTGCGCTGGAACTGGGGCAAATGATCGCCGCCGGCGCCGGCCTGCCGCCTGGCCATGATCCCGCCGCGCAACCGGCGCAGACCTTGCTGATTGTCGATGACGACGTCAATGTGCTGTCATCCCTGCACCGATTGTTCCGCCCGGACGGCTACCAGATCCTGACGGCCAGTACGCCCTCGGAAGGTTTTGAGATGCTGGCGCTGCACCGCGTGCACGTGATCGTCTGCGACCAGCGCATGCCGGGCATGAGCGGCACCGAGTTTCTCAGCAAGGTCAAGGAGCTGTACCCGGAAACCATCCGCATCATCCTGTCTGGCTACACGGGCCTCGAAGCGGTGCTCGACTCGATCAACCGGGGCGCCATCTACCGGTTTTACACCAAGCCCTGGGACGACACCGAACTGCGCGACAACATCCGTTTGGCCTTCCAGCATTACTGGATGGTCAATCCGCCGGGGCTGGCGCGGGTGCGCTAGTCCTGCTTATTCACTGAAATGGTCAAACGACGTCAGTGACAGATCGAGCGGCAAGCCGGCCGCATCGACCAGGCGCAAACCTGCTTCTGCGTCGATACGGCCCACGCGCGTGGCCGGTGTGCCGCAGCTGATCGCCAGCGCGCCGATGGCGTCACGCGATGACGCCGGGGCGGTAAAACACAATTCATAATCGTCGCCACCGGCGGCCGTGTAGCGGCGGCGCAGCGCCGTGTCTTGCCGGGCCAGTACCGGGCCGGCCGGCAGGGCGTCGACATCCAGCGTGGCGCCCACCTGCGAGGCTTTTAAGATGTGGCCCAAATCGCCCACCAGGCCGTCCGAGATGTCGATGGCGGCGTGGGCGATGCCCGCTTCGGCCAGCGCGCAGCCCAGCGCGACCCTTGGCGTGGGCGTGTGCAGGCGCGCCGCTGCCGTGGCCAGGTCGGCCGGCGGCAGCTTGTGCTCCATGCGGTAACCTGCCAGCGCCAGGCGCGCGTCGCCCAGGCTGCCGCTGATCCAGATATCGTCGCCCGCCCGGGCCGCGCTGCGGCGCAAAGCCTGGCCAGGCGCCAGTTCGCCAAATACGGTGATGCAGATATTCAAAGGGCCCTTGGTGGTGTCGCCACCGATCAATTCGCAGCCGTGCTCGTCGGCCAGCGCAAACAGGCCTTCGGCAAAGCCGGCCAGCCAGTGGCGCTCGGCCTGCGGCAGCGACAAGGCCAGGGTAAACGCCACCGGGCGCGCGCCCATGGCGGCCAGGTCCGACAGATTCACGGCCAGGCTTTTATGCCCCAGCATGCGCGCATCGGCGCCGGCAAAAAAATGCCGGTCCTCGACCAGCATGTCTGAGGAAATCGCGATCTGCCTGCCGGCCGTGGGCGTCAGCAGCGCGCAATCATCGCCGATGCCCAGGGTGGCGCGGCCAGGGCGCTGGCGCACGAAATAGTGTTTGATCAGGTCAAATTCAGAGAGCGCGTCGTGTTGGGGCATGGGTAGGATGTGCAGTGAGGTGGTCGCGACTGCCTATTATAGAGGTGGTGGCTAGCTGCCTGGCCGCGCCTGCGCCATGCCTTGCAGCAGCTTGCCCAGCAACTGGTCCAGCTGCTGCTGTTCGTCCGCGCTCAGCGAGGCCAGCATGCTGCGCTCGTTGTCCACATGCAGGCGCACCAGTTTTTCTATCAGCTCCAGTCCCTTTGCCGTCAAGGCCACCAGCACGCCGCGCCGGTCGCTCGGGTGCTTTTGGCGCTCGATCAGGCCTGCCGTTTCCAGGCGGTCGATGCGGTTGGTCATGCCGCCCGAAGACAGCATGGCTGCTTCGTACAGGGCGGTGGGCGTCAGCGCATACGGCGCGCCCGAGCGGCGCAGGGTGGCCAGCACATCGAATTCTCCCTGCTGCAAGCCGTGTTCCGCAAACAGGGGATTGAGCCAGTCGCGCGACATCAGTTGCGCCACCGTGCCCAGCTGGCCGACTAATTGCATGGCGGCCGTATCCATGCCAGGTAATTCGCGCTGCCATTGTTCGGCGGCGTAACGGGCGCGGTTGTGTTGCAGCGGGGTATCTGTCATTTTTGCATTTATCTTCACGTCGAGAGAGTTTTTAATCTCTGTGTTAAGATACTTTCCATCAAGTTAATTCTGCGTAAAGCATTAAACCATGCGCCTCCGTGCGAGGCAAGGACTATCCATGAGCACTGATTCTTCTTCTGCAACAGTAACGCCGGCAGGCGCGGCCCCGCATGCGGCATCGACGGCGCTGCTGGTGGCCGCCATCATTTTGCTGGGCCTGAACCTGCGCCCCATCCTGGCCGCCATCGGCCCCCTGCTCGACAGCATACAGGCCGCTACCGGCATCAGCAGCGCCGATGCGGGCTTGCTGACCACCGTGCCCGTGTTCGCCATGGGACTGTGCGCCCTGGCCGGCGCTCAATTGCAAAAGCGCCTGGGCGTGGTGCGCGGCATCGGCCTGGGCATCGCCATCATTAGCCTGGCCTGCGCCTTGCGCTGGCCCTTGCATGACAGCGCCGGCCTGATCGCCACGGCGGCGCTGGGCGGCCTGGGCATCGCGCTGGTGCAAGCCTTGTTGCCGGCATTCATCAAGCGCCACTTCCCCGAGCGGGCTGGCCAGTTGATGGGTTTTTATACCACCGGCATCATGGGCGGCGCGGCGATTGCCGCCGCCAGCGCCTCGCCGCTGGCGCAAGCGCTGGGCTGGCAAGTGCTGCTGGCCTTGTGGGCGCTGCCGGCCGTGGCGGCGGCGCTGCTGTGGCGCCGCGCCAGTGCATCGCGGATCGATGTATCCAGTGGCGTGGGCGCCAGCCTGCCCGTGAAGGCGCCGCGCGCCTGGCTGCTGATGGTGTTTTTCGGCATCGGTACCGGCGCTTATACCCTGGTGCTGGCCTGGTTGCCGCCGTTTTATACGGAACTGGGCTGGAGCGCGGCCGAAAGCGGCTTGCTGCTGGGCGGGCTGACCCTGGTGGAAGTACTGGCGGGCCTGGTCGTGTCGAGCATCATCAACCGTTTTCCCGACCGCCGCATCCTGCTGCTGACGGTACTGCTGAGCGTGCTGGCTGGCCTGGCTTGTCTGATCCTGGCGCCCGCACAGCTGGCAATCCCTGCGATGGTCTTGCTTGGCATCGGCATCGGTTCGCTGTTCCCGCTGTCGCTGATCGTCAGCATGGACCATGTACGCGACCCTGCCAGCGCCGGTGCGCTGCTCGGTTTCGTGCAGGGCGGCGGTTATATGCTGGCCAGCGCCATGCCCTTCATCGCCGGCCTGATCCGCGAACATTCGTCGAGCCTGGCGCAGGCGTGGATGGTGATGGCGGCAGGCGTGCTGATCCTCCTGGTGATCGCCTTGCGCTTCCGGCCTGGCGCCCGCCTTGTGTCATAATGTCTATTGTTTAAATTTATCAAATAATTGAATTTGATAGTTTTTGCTGCTGTGTCCGTTGGCGTCCACAGGGAAGCTTACAATGTGGGGTTATACGTTTTAGTGATATCAGACTGTGGCTAGCGGAAAATACCTAGCTAATTGAAAGAATCGGTCTGATAAAATCAAAGACTACCCGATCGACCAAACAGGAAGGCAGCACAGCATGGATTCGTCATCTGACCAAAAAGAAGAATTGCGTCAACAATTGCGCCAGGCCGCACTCGAATATCACGAGTGCCCGCGCCCCGGCAAGATCAGCGTGACGCCCACCAAGCAACTGACCAACCAGCGCGATCTGGCGCTGGCGTACTCGCCAGGCGTGGCTGCGCCATGCGAAGAAATCGTCATCGATCCGGCCAATGCCTATAAATATACGGCGCGCGGCAACCTGGTCGCCGTGATCACCAACGGTACGGCAGTGTTGGGTTTGGGCAACATCGGCCCACTGGCCGCCAAGCCTGTGATGGAAGGCAAGGGCGTGTTGTTCAAGAAGTTTGCCGGCATCGATGTGTTCGATATTGAAATCAACGAGATGGACCCGGACAAGCTGGTCGACATCATCGCCGCGCTGGAACCGACCTTCGGCGGCGTGAACCTGGAAGACATCAAGGCCCCCGAGTGTTTCTATATCGAGCGCCAGCTGCGCGACCGCATGAAGATTCCTGTCTTCCATGACGACCAGCACGGCACCGCCATCATCGTGGGCGCGGCCATCCTGAACGGCCTGAAAGCGGTCGGCAAGAAAATCGAAGACTGCAAACTGGTGGTCTCGGGCGCGGGCGCTGCGGCGCTGGCCTGCCTGGACCTGATCGTCGACCTGGGTTTCCCGTTGAAAAACATCTACGTCACCGACCTGGCTGGCGTGGTCTACAAGGGCCGCACGGAATTGATGGACCCGGACAAGGAACGTTTCGCGCAAGATACGCCGTTGCGTACCCTGGCCGAGATCATCCCTGACGCCGACATTTTCCTCGGCGTCTCCGCCGGCGGCGTGCTGAAACAAGACATGGTGCGCAAGATGGCGCCGAATCCATTGATACTGGCGCTGGCCAATCCGAACCCGGAAATCCTGCCGGAAGAAGTCAAGGCCGTGCGCAGCGACGCCATCATCGCCACCGGCCGTTCGGATTACCCGAACCAGGTCAACAACGTATTGTGCTTCCCGTACATCTTCCGTGGCGCCCTCGATTGCGGCGCAACGACGATCACGCGTGAAATGGAAATTGCCGTGGTGCACGCGATTGCCGACCTGGCGCACGCCGAGCAGTCCGACATCGTGGCCACCACCTACGGCATCAGCAACCTGTCCTTCGGTCCTGAATACCTGATCCCGATGCCGTTTGACCCGCGTTTGCTGATCAAGATCGCGCCAGCCGTCGCCAAGGCAGCGGAAGATTCCGGCGTGGCAACGCGTCCGATCAAGGATCTGCAAGCCTACGCAGACAGCCTGCAGCAATTCGTCTACCGCAGCGGCACTTTCATGAAGCCGCTGTTCCTGATGGCAAAATCGACGCCGGCCGACCTGAAACGCATCGTCTACGCCGAAGGCGAAGAAGAGCGCGTGCTGCGCGCCGTGCAAGTGGTGGTCGATGAGAAACTGGCGCGTCCTATCCTGGTGGGCCGTCCTGCCGTGCTCGACGCGCGCATCGCCAAATTCGGCCTGCGCCTGAAACAAGGCGTCGATTTCGACGTCATCAATCCGGATTCCGACGAGCGTTATCGCGATTACTGGCACACGTATTACGACATGACCAGCCGCAAGGGCGTCACCGAGGAATACGCGAAGCTGGAAATGCGCCGCCGCCATACCCTGATCGGCTCGATGATGATACACAAGGGCGACGCCGACGGCATGATCTGCGGCACCTTTGGCACCACCCAGTTGCACCTGAAATATATCGACCAGGTACTGGGCAAGCGCGCCGGCAGCAATGTCTACGCCGCCATGAACGTGCTGGTATTGCCTGAACGCCAGTTGGTGATGGTCGACACGCACGTCAATGAAAACCCGGACGCCGATCAATTGGCCGAGATCACCATCATGGCTGCCGAAGAAATGACCCGTTTCGGCCTGTCGCCACGCGCAGCGCTGCTGTCGCACTCGAACTTCGGTTCCAGCGACAGCGCTTCGGCGCAAAAGATGCGCGCCGCCCTGGCCATCATCCAGGAGCGCGCACCGGAACTGGAAATCGACGGCGAAATGCATGGCGATACGGCCCTGGACAGCAAGCTGCGTCAAAAAATGATGCCGAACTCGTCATTGAAAAACGACGCCAACCTGCTGGTCATGCCAAACATCGAGTCCGCCAACATCGCTTACAACCTGCTGAAAACAGCGGCAGGCAACGGCGTGGCCGTGGGTCCTATCCTGCTGGGCTGCGCCAAGCCTGTGCACATCCTGACCCCATCGGCTACCGTGCGCCGTATCGTCAACATGACGGCACTGTGCGTGGTGGACGCTGTCGCCCAGCGTAAAGTGTGATCACGGCGGCGGTGGCCGCCAAACGATAAAAGCCGCCCTATCCGAAAGGAGGGGCGGCTTTTTTTATATGGCGTGGACAGTTCATTGAGCACAATTTGATATTGATCAAATTCTCTCTTGCCTGTTAGCGTTAAGCTAGTCGGGAACTCCTTGCTCTGCCCGTGGTCTTCATCGGCGTCAACCCCATCGTGTTGACTCTTCTTTGTGTGACGCAACAACATGGGCTGTGGCGGGAGTTCACTTCATTGCACTTCACTCCCTGTTCACTCCCCGCCGGCGGTTTTAGTTATATGGCTGCAAGTCCAGCCACACGGCGTATGACAGCCGCTTGCCATTCCACAAGCCACCACCGCGTATCACGGCGTCGCACGAGGTCAGCTGGCCCACCAGGTCCTGGCGGCCCAGGTTGCGGCGCAGGCGCAGCGCATCGTTGTGCGCCAGGTAGCCGACCAGCTGGCCGTCGATAAAGACGGCGATGGCCTTGTCCTGGAAAGGGTTGGCGTCGTCGCAGACCAGCAGCGCCAGGCATTTTTCATCGGCATTGCCGGGGCCATGGTCGCCGGCCAGCCTGGCGATGGCGGGTTGGTAGATCGAATCGTTTTCCACTTCCGAAGCATAACGCCCCTCATCGCTCCAGTGATGGGCAGGCGGGCCCGGCGGAATTTCCGGCACATACTGGCGCACCGAGATCAGCGCCCGTTCCAGCGGCTGGACGGGCGTGCGGCCGCTGAAAACGTAATACAACAGACCGATGACAATCGCGAAGGCGAGCAGGTAAAGCATGGTATCTCTCTGATTTCTGGGTAGGATGAGTCGATGGCGAACAAACAAGCTGCTGCGCCGCCGCTACTATAGCAAGTTCGCCGCCACTGTACGGGCTTGGGCCTGCCTGGCCATGATGCTGCGGCGCTGGCGCAGCGTACGCGGATCGTCCTGCGCAAATGGGGCGGCGCCCGTCAGGCCCGAATAATACTGGCCATGCCGGCGCAGTACGGCAACATAATCCTTCAAGCCATGGCCTAGCGCCAGCATGCGCGCATCGCAATCGACTTCGATGGCAAAGCGCAACCGGTGCAGCAGCCACCATAGCGGCAGATTCCAGGGCATCACGACGATCAAGGCATAGGCTGCAGCCAGCAATTGCGGATCGCGCGCGCGTAGCCGGCACTGTGCATGCGCCAGCAGCAAAGCCTGTTCTTGCGCTGGAATAACGCTCAGCCAGGCTGGCATCACGATGCAGGGCCGCAGCCAGCCCGCCACGCAGGGGCCGAGAAAGGCGCTCAAATACACGGGTCTGCCCAGCAACATGGTTGCTTGCCAGCGCCGGCGGTGCAGCATCAGTTGCACGCTGCGCACCGCCAGCGTCAGCAACATTGCCACCACCAACACGGCACAGCCCAGTTTCCATTGCGCCGGCAGGGCAGGCAATAGCGTCAATGACAGCGGAACCCAGACTGCCATGGCCGAGAACCACAGCCAGCGGCGGCGTGACTGCAGCCAGGCTGGCATGGCCTAGCGTTTCAGCGCCATGCCGACCGAGGCAGGCGCCGTGTGGCTAAAACCGAACTGGGCGTACAAGTCTTGCGCCTGGCCATCGGCAATCAGGCTGATATACGCGCTTTGAGGGACGCTGGTATCGATATAGCGGCGTATCTCTTGCATGATCAGCTTGCCCAGCCCCTTGCCTTGATGGGCGGGCAGCACGGCAATATCGACCACCTGGTAAAAACAGCCATCATCGCCGATCACACGGCCCATGCCGACCACATCCTTGCCGTGCAGGATTTGCACTGCGAACAGGGAATTGGGCAAACCGCGGGCTGCCGCCTCCATCGATTTGGCGCTCAGGCCAGCTGCCACGCGCAAATGCTGGTAGGTGGCGATGTTCGGCGTTTCCAGCAAGGTGGTGTAGGGATTATCGTTGGACAAGACAGTCTCCAGGGTTGTATTTGGCGATTATAGCGGGCAGGGCTGGCAAGGCAGGTGCCGTTTGCGTTATGGTGGCGCCATTGATCTCAGAATGAAAGCACGCCATGTCCGCAGGATTTACCGCCACCAACTTGTCCATCCTCAATCAGGATGATGCCCTGATCACCACCCTGGCCGCAGCGACGGCCGGCAGCGAACCCATTTACCTGATGCTGCAGCGCGCCGAGGCCTGCGACGAGCAGGATGCCGCGCTGGGCATGGATGAGCCGTATATCGAATTCGGCGGCCAGGAATTTGCCTGGTATGGCCATATGCACGCGGTCATCCTGCATCCGAACCGCTTATCGGTGCAGCTCGATGCGGAAGCGGCCATGCAAATGGATGACGACGGCCAGCTCGACGTGCGTTTTAATTTCACGCCGGAACAGTTTGCCCAGTTGCAGCAGGCGCTGCGCACCACCTTCGAAGGCTGCGAGTATTATCGCGAAGAACGCTGATCTGGATAGCCCGTTGACTGGAAAACCATGCACCAACAAGCCAGCCTGACCGGCAAGACGGTCGGCCTGATCCCCCTGTCGGTGGACCATGCGCTGCAATTGCTGCAAGCCGCCGCCGATGGTGAACTGTGGGCCATGACCGTGACGGTGGTGCCCGGCCTCGCCACCATGGACCAGTATATTGCCACCGCGCTGGAAGATCGACCGGACCAACCGCAAGATGGAAATCGGCCACACCTGGCTCAGCGCCTCGGTGCAGCGTTCCAGTGTCAACACGGAAGCGAAATTATTGCTGCTGACGCACGCATTTGAAACGATGGACGCCGTGCGCGTGCAGTTCACCACCGATGAACTGAACGAAAAGTCGCGCGCCGCCATCCTGCGTCTGGGCGCCACCCAGGAAGACATCGTACGCCACAAGCGCATCATGCCCGACGGCCGCAAGTGCAACTCGCTGCGTTTCAGCATCATCGATACGGAGTGGCCGGAGGTGAAGGCTGGTCTTGAAAAACGACTGAAATATCAGGTTTGCACGCCAGATCAGTAGCTATCTGCGATAGCTGCATTTCATTGTGACGGCCGCCGCCTTTCCGCTACTACCTTATCAGCATATCTGCCAGCAAGTGGTCGCCAATACGGTTGGAGAAGTGGGTGTCGTCCCAAAAGAGTGGCATTGCCTGAGCTGTCGCAGGAAAATCGTTGCGTTGCTCGTAATCGAGCAGCGTTGCATGAAATTGCATCGCCAGTTGAGATACATTGATATTCCATTGCGCTATCGTTGACGCTAATCCTGCCTTCCGTATCCGAGCCTGCCATGTGGTAGCTGCGGGAAGCAGTAACAAAACGACCTCAGTGTTGTTGGCTTGAGCCAGCTTGAAAATGTCTGTCAAGTCCTGGATATCGGCCGCATTGCCTGGATTGTATTTGCAATGGCTTGCCGTTTCTTGAAAAAAACCGTTGTAGTTGATTTCTTCTTTCTCCATGTTTTTGGCTCGAGAGGCAGCGCCGCTTGGATCGTCATGATATCTGCCCTGTTGGTCAACATACTTATCGAAGCCGCGGAGACCAAATAAATTCACCCGTAATGTTTCTACGCTTTGCATGGCAGCATCTCTGGGAGAAAACTGATAAAACTGATAAAACTGATAAGCGCGATTTTTTTCGCCTGTTTGGGCGTCATCCGACGCCTTGCAATCATTGGACGTCATGTAATTGACTTCCAGGTATAGTTTTTTGAGATGTGTTTTTTTACTGATGGTGAAGAACAGGTCTTTTGCGGCGGATAAGGACAAGGCATCAATACCCGTAACTTGAACCTTAGCGCCATACAGCCGGGTTGCGAGCGTTTCATTGAAGCCACGCCTTACCCTTGACGAGCCAAGAATCAGGACTTCAGGCGTATGCAATACGCTGTTGAGTAGAGCAGCTCCCTTTTGGGAGAAGTGCGGGACCTCCAAACGAATTGCATTGATGCCGCCAAGAGCTTTTTTCCGCCAGATATGATACGGATCTATGAGGAAAATACAGCCGGAAATGAAGAAGATCATGCCGATCACCGCCAGCAGGATGTAGGCAAAAAAGCGCGCGATGGAAATATTTTTCTTAAAATCCAGCATATTTAAACTCTTTGAGGCCAGGCAGGTAAACAAGCGCCATGCAAAGTGCGGCCCCGACAGCAGCAGCCCACGCAACGTTCGGTTCCCAGGCAAACTTGCTGCGGGTGGATTTTTTCAGTTGCACGCTCCAGGCGGGTAATTCTTTGCTGAGCAGATCGATCAGCGAAGGCGCAAGCCAGTTGAAGGCGATACCGGTGATGATGATAACGATGCCAAATCTGCCAGCCGGCATGATCGGCCCGTGACCGGCACCGAGCAAGCCGAGGATGACGTGCCAGGCCTCGTTCCAGTTCGGTGTCGCCCATAGGCTGACGGAAAAGGCGATGGCAGCCAGTGTGAAGACACGGCCAGCCCAATGCTGTAAGTTGCCTCCCCGGCGCGAAATGATATTCAGGCGCCGCAGAGCGTGGTTACCCGTGACCAGCAGACCTTGATAAACGCCAAAAATCAGCAGCGGAACGGTGGCGCCATGCCAGATGGCGACAGCCATCATCACCACGAACAGGGCCGCATAATGGCGCCATACCTGGCGTTTTTTGGTCAGGGGACGATACAGGTAGTCGCGCATGAAGGCGCCCAGCGTGATATGCCAGCGGGTCCAGAACTCCACCGGACTGGAAGATTTGAAGGGAGCATGGAAATTGACCGGCAGATGGATGCCGAACATCCTGCTAATGCCCATCGCCATTTCCGAATAGCCGCAAAAGTCATAATAGGTTTCAAACAGAAATCCCAGGCATGCTATCCAGGTCTCGACGAGTCCAATCGGGTCGCCTTGACCTGCGCGCAGGAAGACATTGCCTTGAAAATGCTGAAAGATGGGAGAAATACAGGCTTTTTTAAACAGGCCGATCGCAAACAGGGTGATGCCGACGGCGTAATCACGCGGCGCCGGACGCAGGGCGGATAGGTTTGCCTGCGCGGCCATGAATTGCGGCAGCATATCCTTGTGCGACAACAAGGGGCCGGCAGGGAGATGGGGAAACCAGGCGACAAATAAGGCATATTCCAGTGGATTGGTGCTTCTGGCTTGTCTGCGTGCCGTATCGACCAGGAAAGCTATCTGGGTAAACGTGAAATAAGAGATGCCCAGTGGCAATGCTGGAATCACCGTCCCCGATACCATGAAGAATTTTGCATACTTGTAAAAGGCGAGAAAACATAAATTTCCGGCGATGGCCAGTGCCAGATAGATTGTTTTCTCACGGTTGTTGGCAATGGCGCGGGCCATCAGCCAGTTGAAGCTCATTGATGCGCAAAACAGCAGGAGATTATGTGCATCGTTGAAATGGTAAAATAACAACGAAATGAGCAGGGGTAGTAGCAGATTGACGTGCTTCCTTGTTATCAAGCGATGATACAAGTATAGCGAAAACGGCAAGAAAGCCAGGGAAAACCAGTACGAGGTAAAACTCATTACATTACATGTCGGCGGTGGTCGATTTATCGGTGTTCAGGAACAGTTTGGCCCAGATCTCTCTTACCTCGATCCATTTCGCCAGCTCTTCGGGTTTTCTGACGGCGTCACGGATACGCGACAGGTAGGTCGATTGACCCATCGCGTAAGCGCGGCAGTTGCTGCAATCGATATTCGAACTGCAGCATTTACCCTTGCCGGGCTGATGGTCGACATGGACATGCACCTGCTTTGTGATGCGAAAGCCGCAATTTTTCGCGATCTTGCTGACCGGATCGATATCGTAGAGTTCCTTCCCCGTGACCCAGTCGTCATAACTGAGGGAGTATTGCACCGTTTCTGGATAAGCTTGCATGGCGCGTACAATTTCAGCACGTGCTTTGGTGAAATTCGCTTGCGTCAACGCCAGGCTTTGCGTGGCACTGCTGATGCGGAAATACGCCTTATCGTTATCCGCCTTATTTTCCAGTTTGTCGAGATAGCGGGTGGTGGGGCTGAAATAACTGAAGGTGAGCGGCAGGCCATGGTTATTGGCAAGCTCTGCCATGATCATGATCTGGCCGATATTCA
Organism: Janthinobacterium saanense; assembly: GCF_014200675.1. Taxonomy (GTDB): domain Bacteria; phylum Pseudomonadota; class Gammaproteobacteria; order Burkholderiales; family Burkholderiaceae_D; genus Janthinobacterium. The sequence continues at coordinate 51,448 of NZ_JACHCI010000005.1, forward strand.
GGGACGTGATCGTGAAGACGCACACAGCGCGTGGATCATCGCGATAATTGTTCAAGGCCTTGGTCAGCACATCGCCGGCGCGCAAGGAACTGCCGATTTCATCGACACCCCACGAGGAAATATGGATGCGATAAAAAATATCGTCGGGTAAGCGTATCGTGCCGTTGGTAAATACTATCCCGTGGGGGATGCTGCGTTGGGCCGCGCGTATCCGGTCCGGCACCAAGCTGGGTTCTGCGCCGGCCAGATAGGCGAGCGTAACGCCGCGGGCAGCATCAGCGGCGAACAGCGCATCCCATTCCGCGAGCGAACGGCAATCCTCGTGTCCTTCGTTTTCTTCGCCCTCGAAGAACAAACAGCCTTCACAGCGCAAATTGCATTTCGAAACAATATCGTAATTAGCCGCCTTGAGGGTGCCCAAACGCGCATTCAGTTCGCGGAAATAGGCGAGATTGCCTTGACTCGTGGAGGAAGCAAGTTCGGATATGGAATTCATAAACACCGGGTGTGATATCGACTGATTATTAAGTGTGCTGCTGCCACGCCTCATGCGTGACATTGCACCGCTCATATACTTGACGAAAAGGAAATAGGATGAAATTATTACTAAGATGCATCAGTATGCATCATAAAAATATAAATAGAAAGATTGATGTGAAGACAATTTAATTTCCAACCACACATTATTTTTATAAAATTAATTTATTTGACAATATGCAATTCCTTTTTTTCCTATTCTCTGGGGGGGGAAGGTCTCATCATGTTGTTCGGTGGGTATGAAAGTGACATTGTCTTTCTATCGGCAAGTTGAGTGAAAGAATCAATGGACGTAAAAAAAGCCACTAAACTCTGAATTTAGTGGCTTTCTTTTACTACTGCAATGTCTGGTGGTGCCGGGAGCCGGAATCGAACCGGCACGCTGTTTCCAGCGCGGGATTTTGAGTCCCGTGCGTCTACCTATTCCGCCATCCCGGCAACGCGAGACGTATTATCACTGATCTGTCACAATCCGGCAAGTTTTTTGCCGGAATAGTTTATTTTGTTAGCGAAGGCAGCGAGATGCGCTGTCTCGCCTACGCTGTGCCTGGTCTCTGCTCCAGCTGTTTTTTCATACTGGAAGGTACGATATATTGATCTTCACTTTAAACCTAAAGGGAATGTCATGCAGTTGTTTCTTTGTACCTTGTTGACCTTGCTGTTCTGGAGCGCCGGCATCTTTGGCCTGTTTAATTTTTCTGCCGTCGTTGCGGAAGTGAGCGCCATCGGCTTGCCCTACGCGCGCTGGACCGCTGCCGCGACGATCGCCCTGCAGCTGGGCGGCTTGCTGCTGGCTGCGTATTACCTGAAACGCGCATGAGCGAGGTCAAACGGGACAGGGGGCGCCCCAGGAAGCTGGAATGCAAAGAAACTTTATTGGAAGTGGGCAAGAACCTACTGCTGTCGCATGGCTTGCGGGTGAGCGTGGATGCCATCGTTGCCAAGGCCGAGGTCGCTAAAACCACGTTTTATACCTACTTTGCGGATAAAGAGGCGTTCATCGAAGCGGTCCTGCTGCGCGAATCGGCGCACACGATATCGGATGACGATTTTTCCGCTGCCGCCAGTGCCGACCTGCGCGAGGTGCTGCTGGCGTTCGGCACGCGCTATCTACGCTTTGCCAACGAGCGCCGTTTGCTGGGCTGGGACAGGCTGATTGCCTCGGCCTACGATATTTATCCGGAACTGGCCCGGCGCCTGTACGAAGCGGGGCCAGGACGCGGCTATACGCTACTGACGTTCATCTTGCGCCAGGCAGCCAGCAAGGGCCAGCTGCGACTCGACGATCCTGCCGTCGCGGCGGAAGACTTGACGGCGCTGTGGTACGGCAACACCATTTTGCGCATCAACCTGCGGGTCTCGGCCCCGCTGTCGGACGACGCGATACAGGCCCGTGCCAAGCGCGGCGTGGACCTGTTTTTCAAACTATATGGCTGATGAGATGGCCGATACGTAAAAACGCCGCCCGGGCGCTCACCCGGGCGGCGTTTTTTTTTCATGCTGATGCTTAGTTATGTACGCGATTGAGCTGGCGCGCGATGATGTCGTGGTTCAGCCAGATCACCGGTGCTTTCGGTTCCGACATTGCGTGGAACATCAGCGGGCCCGTGCCTTCCAGTACCAGCGAGCTCAGGTGGTCGGTGATCAGTTCCTTGCGGTCCTTGTGCAGCTTGGTGATGTCGTCCGAGGTGCCGATCATGACTTCAGCCAGTTCTGGCGTGTTGTCCATAGGCCAGGCTTCGAAGTTGCGGAACTGCACGCTGGTGCTGTCGCCATTGTAGGCGGCGATGCGGTCCAGCAAGTCCTGCAGCGAGGTGCCGTCTTCCAGCAGGGCCTGGCAAGCATCCCATTGCGCTTGCGCCCAGGTGGCGCCGCTTTCTTTTTTCAGCGCATCCAACAGCGGGAACAGCGACAGTTCCACGCCGACGAAGATGTCCGAGGAATTGGTGCGGATTTCCGGGCAGTTGAACACGGTGGCCTTGATGCCTTTGTCCCACGCAGCCTTGGCCACATCTTCCAGGCGCTTCTTGGCCAGACCCTGGGTGTAGTTGCTATAGGTTTGCCACTGGTATTTGCCGTCGATCAAGATCTCGGTGCCGTGGTAGCCGTAGGCGCTGTAGCGCACCTGGCCGCCCGTCTGTTCGATACGGGCGCGGATGGCGGCGCTGCCGTCGATCAGGTGTTGCAGGGTGTTGGCCGTGACTTCGTCGAAGTTCATCAGGATCAGCTTGCCCAGGTCGCTGTCGAGCAGGGCGCGCGAGGACATGAAACGCTCGCCGCGGCCTTTGTAGATACGGTTGGCGATCGCCAGGAATACTTTGACTTTGGGGATGCCGCCGGCCATGGTGTGGGCGAAATACACATTGCTGCCGTCAGGGATCAGGCTGTCGAGCTCAGCCATGGCTTTCGCCACGGAGGCGCTGAAGCGGGCGATGCCGGCTTCGCGGCAGCGTTCTACCTGCGCCCAGTCCAGTTTGTCTTCCTGCCAGCTTTTCAGGGTCAGGCCGCCCAGCAGGGCGGTAGGCGTCGGTTCGCCGGCCGGTGCGTCCAGGTCGAAACCGGCCATCAGCGGCACGTTGATGATGCGGCCGCCCAGGTTGGCTTCCGCTTCGGCCAGTTCTTCGGCGTTCAATGGACGCAGTGCCAGGTTTTCATCGCGGCGGCCCACCGTCATGCCGATGATGTTCATGCCCGCCTTGCGCGCTTCGTCCAGCAAGCCATTGACATAGCCCCGGCCGAACAGCTCGCCAAACAGGACAAAGGTATCGCCTTTGCGGAAGATATTTTTTTGCGGGATGTCTCTTAAGGACGTGATCTCGGTCATGGTTTCAATTCATTCAAAAATTAACAAACAAGCGGCAGGTAGGCGCGCATTGATTGCTGGTTCAACATGGATATAGTATGCGCCATTTCAGGATGTAGAATCTTCTTGCGAATGATTCTCGTCCTGAGTGACATCTTCTTCGGTACTGCGCTTATTCTTTCGCCATGGCGTATTTTACGCTGCCGCCGCATGGACCTGCCGCAGGCCGCTTGCAGACAGGCGTGGGCAGGCGCCGATATTACCTCAGCTTGGCCGCGCTGATAAGCACTATCGAGCCAGCGTCAACTTAAAACAGGTCTTGCTGCCCCGAAACCAGGCGCGAAAAATCATCGCCCAGGAAGGGCAGGATGGCGTCGGCCACCGGTTGCAGCTGGCGCGTCAGGTAATGGTGGTAATCGATGGGCGAACGCTGGGTTTCCAGCGGTTCCGGCCCGGCCACCGTGATCACATAGCTGATCCAGCCGCCATTCTGGTATTGCAGCGGGCGCCCTTGCGCCAGGTTGTAGGCGTCGGCCGTGCGCGCCGCGCGCACATGGGGCGGTACATTGCGCTGGTAATCTTCCAGCGGACGGCGCAAGCGCTTGCGGTACACCAGCAGCGCATCGCACTCGCCGCGCACGGTACGCGTCACATAGTCGCGTACATAATCCTGGTAGGCGGCGCGCTGGAAGATGCGCCGGTACAGTTCTTGCTGGAATTGCTGCGCCAATGGCGTCCAGTCGCTGCGCACCGTTTCCAGTCCCTTGTAGACCATCTCTTCACTGCCGTCCGCCTTGCCCACCAGGCCGGCATAACGCTTCTTGCTGCCTTCTTCCGAGCCGCGGATGGTGGGCATCAAGAAACGCCGGTAATGCGTTTCAAATTCCAGTTCCAGCGCATTGTCTAGGCCAAACTCTTCGCGCAGGTGCCGGTCCCACCACTGGTTCACGTGCGTGACCAGGGCGCGGCCGATCTTGCCCGCGGCTTCATCCGTGTGCGCCGTTTTCAGCCACACGAAAGTGGAATCGGTGTCGCCATAAATCACCTGGTAACCCTGCTGCGTGATCAGTTCGCGCGTGCGGTGCATGATGTCGTGGCCGCGCAAGGTGATCGACGAGGCCAGGCGCGGATCGAAAAAGCGGCAGCCGCTGGAGCCCAGCACGCCATAAAACGCATTCATGATGATTTTCAAGGCTTGCGACAGGGGCGCGTTGCGTTCGCGCTTGGCTGCTTCGCGGCCTTGCCACACCTGTTGCACGATGGCTGGCAAACAATGTTTGAGGCGCGAAAATTGCGCGCCCCGGTAGCCGGGCACCGTGTCGGCTTCATCGCCGCTGGTGCCCACCACCAGGCCGACCGGGTCGATCAAAAAGGTGCGGATGATGGAGGGATACAGGCTTTTGTAGTCGAGCACCAGCACCGAATCGTACAGCCCCGACTGCGAATCCATCACGAAACCGCCCGGACTGTTTTCGCCCGAGATATCGCCCAGGTTGGGCGCCACATACCCTTGCCGGTGCATCAGCGGCAAATACAGGTGTTCGAACGCCGCCACGGAACCGCCGCTGCGGTCGGCCGCCAGCCCCGTCACGCTGGCCCGTTCCAGCAAAAAGGTCAGCAGTTCCGTCTTGGCAAAGATGCGCGTGACCAGCTCGCAATCCTTGAGGTTGTAGCGGGCCAGGGCCGGCTTGTCTTCGCGGAAGCGGCGGTCGATCTCGGCCATGCGCTGATAAGGGTTGTCGATCGATTTACCCTCGCCCAGCAGGGTTTGCGCCACGTTTTCCAGGCTGAAGGAAGGGAAATTCCAGGTGGCCGAACGCAGCGCTTCGATGCCATCGATAATCAAGCGCCCGGCAGCAGCGGCAAAATAGTGTTCCTGCTTGCCGCCATGCTCGCGCCATTCCATCACGGCGCCGCCGCGTCCCAGCTTGAGCGGCACCTGGTAGCGTTCGGCATGTTCGCGCAGCACGCGCAAGTCGAACTGCACCAGGTTCCAGCCGATGATGGCGTCCGGGTCATGCTCGGCCATCCAGCGATTGAGGCGTTCGAGGATGGCCGGGCGGCTGTCGCAGTATTCCAGGTCGAAATTGAGCACCTCGTCGCCACCGTTTTTCGGCCCCAGCATATATACCTGGCGCTGGCCGCAGCCTTCCAGCGCGATCGAGTACAGCTCGCCATGGGCCGTGGTTTCGATGTCGAGCGACACCAGTTTTAATGTGGGCCGATAGCCCGTTGCCGGTTTTAATTGCCCTTCTGCTGCTTCCCCGCTGAAACTCACGGGCGCCGTGATGAAGCGTTCCATCAGATAACGTTCGGGCGGGCGGACATCGGCTTCGTACACGTCCACGCCATGCGCGCGCAACTGTTTTTCCAGCTTCAGCAATTGCCGGTATTGCTTGCAATACAGACCCAGCACGGGTCGATGGTGAAAGTCGGACAGCGACAAGGGCCGCAGTTCGGCATGGCGCTGGCCGCGCAGCAACTCTTCGGCCCGTTCACGCTGCTCCATCGGTATGAACGCCACCGAGGTTTGCAGCGGCAGGCGCACGTGGCGGGGCCCGCTCTCCGTTGCCAGCCAGAAATCGACTTCCGTGCCGGTGCTGGTATCGCGCCAGTGGCGGGTCAGGATAAAACCCTGTTGTAATATTGCCACCTTGGTCCCTGCTGATGTCATGTTGTAAGCGTTTGATTGCATGCTATTGCGTGGTGTCGCATGGTAATGCAAATTGCCATCCGTGCGTGGGCGCTCATGGTAGCGAAAAGATATCTGCCCAGAGTCTTTCTGGAGGGATTTATCCAGTAGAATTATTGAAATTTTTTATTGGCAACAAATTGCCTCATGGATAATCCCCATTGACTCTTCTGCCTGGTAAAACCCTATGAATGTATTGCAATTGCGTGCACGTGCCCAGGGCGGCTTCACGCTGGTCGAACTGATTATCGTCATCGTCATCCTGGGCGTCCTGGCAGCGACCGCGTTGCCGAAGTTTATCAATATAGGCAGCGACGCCCGCAAGGCCACAGTCAGGGCAGCGGGCGGTGCGCTGGCAGCCGTCAGTGCGATGACGCATGGAAAGACACTGATCACCGGTTCAGCGACCACGGCGATCGACATGGAAGGCAGCAGTGTGGCCATGGTCAACGGCTACCCCTCGTCGGCCGCCACCACCGCCACCGCAGCCGGCCTGACTGGCGACGACTGGAACATCGTCGTCAACGGCCGCGACCTGATGGCCCGCTCCAAAAGCGCCCCCACGCCAGCCAACTGCCAGGCTACCTATTCCGAGGCAGTGGTCGATAACACCGTGCTCACGCCGGCCAGGGTTGCCATAGTCGACAGCGGTTGCTGAAACGGCCGAGCATGACAGCAAGCCGTCGCAGAGCGGGCGATGCGACTATAATTTTATCCAGCTAACAAGAGCGCAAGACGCCATTACCTGGAGACAGCATGCAAGCAATGAGTTATGTACACGGCGCCCACGAGACGCCCTTGATCGGCGAAACCATAGGCACTTACCTGGACGGCATCGCCGCCCGCCATGGGCAGCACGACGCCCTGATCGTCGCGCACCAGAACGTGCGCTGGACCTACAGCGAATTCCTGCAGCGCGTGCACCGTCTGGCGGCCGGCTTGCTGAAGCTGGGCTTGCAGCCGGGTGAGCGTGTCGGCATCTGGTCGCAAAACTGCGCCGAATGGGTGCTGACCCAGTTTGCCACGGCCAAGGCTGGCTTGATCATGGTCAATATCAACCCTGCTTACCGCCGCTCGGAACTGGAATATGTGCTCGACAAGGTACAGTGCAGCGCGCTGATTCTGTCGCCCAGTTTTAAGTCCAGCGATTACCTGGCCATCGTGCAAGATGTCGTGCCGGAAATCGCCAGCAGCCGCGCCGGCGCTTTGCAATCGCCGCGTTTGCCGCAATTGCGCCATATCATCCGCCTGGGGGAGGCGTCCACGCCGGGCATGCATAATTTCGATAATTTGCTGGAAGGCATCAGCAGCGCGGACCTGGCCCAGCTGGAAGAAATCAGCGCTGCCGTGCAATTTGATGATGCCGTCAATATTCAATTTACTTCCGGCACCACCGGTGCGCCCAAGGGCGCGACCTTGACGCACCACAATATCCTGAACAATGGTTTTTTCATTGGCGAGGCCATGCGTTTAAGCGAGCAAGACCGGCTGTGCATTCCGGTGCCCCTGTACCACTGCTTCGGCATGGTGCTGGGCAACCTCGCTTGTGTCACGCATGGCGCGGCCATGGTGTATCCGGGCGAGGGCTTCGATCCGAAGGCCGTGCTCGAGACGGTGCAGGCCGAGCGTTGCACGGGCTTGCATGGCGTGCCCACCATGTTCATCGCCATCCTCGACCATCCCGACTTCCCGCAATATGATTTGTCGACCTTGCGCACCGGCATCATGGCCGGCTCGCCATGTCCGATGGAAGTCATGACGCGGGTGATCGAACTGATGCATATGGAGGAAATCACGATTGCCTATGGCATGACAGAAACATCACCCGTTAGTTTCCAGACCTCCATCGACGATCCGCGGACAATGCGCGTGGCCTCGATAGGCCGCGTCCATCCCCACCTGGAAGTAAAGATCATCGATGTGGAAGGGCGTATCGTGCCGCGCGGTGAAAAGGGAGAATTGCTGACGCGTGGTTATTCCGTGATGCAGGGTTATTGGGGGGACCCTGAAAAGACGGCGGAAGCCATCGATAGTGCCCGCTGGATGCACACGGGCGACCTGGCCGTGATCGACGACAATGGTTTTTGCAGCATCGTCGGGCGTTCGAAGGATATGGTCATCCGTGGCGGCGAAAACATTTATCCGCGCGAAGTGGAAGAATTTTTATACCGCCATCCCAAGGTGCTCGATGTGCAATGCGTGGGCGTGCCGGACGCCAGATATGGCGAGGAACTGTGTGCCTGCATCATCTTGCGTCCCGGCATGCAAGCCAGCCAGGAAGAAGTGCGGGAATTCTGCCAGGGGCAGATCGCCCATTACAAGATTCCCCGCTACGTGCGCTTTGTCGAGGAATTCCCGATGACGGTGACGGGCAAGATTCAGAAATACCTGCTGCGCAAGCAGGTGGCCACGGATCTGGGCTTGAGTGCAGAATAAAGCTGGAAATAAAAAAACACCGGGCAGCTCACGCTGGCCGGTGTTTTTTTATAGGGAAAGACTTAAGCGGCTTGCAGCATCGTGCTCGCTGGCTTGCGGCGGCGCAGGAACAGGACGCACAGGCCGGCCAGCAGCATGGCGTAGGTGCCTGGTTCCGGTACAGCCGAAATGTTGGCGGCGGTAAAGCCGGTAGCGCCGATTTCCACTTGCGAACCCCAGGCATTCTTGGCGCTGACGGAATTGGCAACCAGCGTGCCTTCCAGGTGGCCGGTGCCCGAGAAATCGCTGTTCGGCGCCAAAATGCTGCCCCAGGCGTACGTGGTCAGGCTGGTGCTGGTGGCATTGGTGAAATTGAACAGGGTGCGGTCGGCAAAGCCGCTGAAGCTGCTGTAGCCGCCCGACAGGTTGATCGTGGTGGCGCTGTCATTGATGATGATGTGGGCCGTGCTCTTGATCGAGGACAGGTCCAGACTCAGGTTTTGCAGCGAGCTTGAATCGATATTGAAAATGTTGATGTCGGCATTGATGTCGCCGCGCAGGGTGTAGCCGCTGTTTTCAATCACCACGGTGCCGGTTGGTTTCAGCTTGGACACATCGTTCGACAAGGCCGTCAGTTGCTGCTTGGCAGCGCCGAAGTCCAGGGTGGAGGCGTTGCCCTTGCTGAAAGTACCTGCGTCAAACCATTGATTGGTGTTGATCGTGGCGTTGGCGTTGCTGACGCCATACACGGCTTTGCCCGCGCCGGCGCCATTGTAGATGGCGCCGGAACCGATGTTCAGGCTGCCGCCGGTGACGATGCTGGGGGCGCTGGCGCCTGCCGTGCTTTTCTGGCCTACCGAGAAACTGCTGAGCCAGGCGTTGCCGCCGACGGCCAGACGGCCTTCCACGTCATGGAAACCGGAGTTGATACTGTTAGCCGTGCTGCTGCCCACATTGCCGAAGATAAAGGCGGAATAGCCGCTGGCCACTCCGAGGTCGATGGTCGTCACGGCGGCCTGGGCCGGGGTAGCGAAGGAGAGGGCGAGCAGGGAGGCGCTGATGACGGGCAAGACGCGTGCGGCAAACGATTTCATGGATACTCAGTATAAATAGTGATGGGATGGGCGGGAAAGCAGGACCACCGCCATCACGCAGAAACGCATTATATATAAAAAACAAGTTTCATTCAATAAATATAACAAAGTATTTTTTTTGGCAATTTTACATTGTTTTTTGATAATCTTTTTTGTATGTGTCTTGCGCGTAAAAAAACCGGGTTGCCCCGGTTTTTTCTGTAAGGAAATGTTTATTTGGTCCGCTGATACAGGCGGAAGCGCTCGGCATCGTCCGTGATGCGGCGTCCTTCCCACAATTTTGTCCACTCGGCATCATTGTGATCAGGCAAGATTTCCTTGTTGTCGTGCACCTTGACGCTGTCTTGCACCAGCAGCAGCTCGCAGTGCCGTTGGCCGACTGTGGCAAACGGCAGGCGGCCATAATAGGCAAACGAAGCCCGTTGTGCGGCGCCGGCATTGGTGTTGATGCAGGCATTGCCCGGCGGTAAGGACATCGAAATCTGATGCGCCACGCCGGCGTAGCTCTTGCTGTAATTGAGTTCCTGCAAGAACAGCGTCATCATCAATACCCAGATCAGTATCAGGCCGCCTGATGACAGCACCACGGCGCGCCACAGCACGGCTGGCTGGCGCGAGATGCGCCAGTGCACCAGGGCTACCCAGCCGGCGGTAGCGGCGGCGGCGACGAAGAAGCCGATCAAGTCCAATTCGGGTTTGAAGCCTGGCACCAGCTTCAGGGCATTATGGGCCAGTTTCGGCGGCCAGCCCGTCAGGATGGCGAACCAGAATAGCCACAGCGCGCCGGCGCAGATGGTCAGCACCATCACCGAGAACCAGTCGATGGCGTTGATGGCGCCCCGTTTCATCGTCAACAAACCAAATGCGGCCATCACGGCCAGTGGCGGCAGCAGCGGCAGCAGCTGGCTCTGGTCGGGATCGGGATGGCACAGGGCCAGAATGGCCAGCATGGCAACAAAAGTCAGCGGCACGACGATGTGCAGCACGTGGTGCTGGCGGCGCCAGGCATACACGGCCCAGGCCGCGAAAGGCCAGGCGGGCCAGAAGAACCAGATGCCGACACGGAAGAAGAATTGCAGGCTTTTTACGTTGGGCAAGCTCAGTTGCTGGTAATTCCATTGCATCCAGGCATGCAGCGGCGAATGGCCGTAGGGCTGCAGCAGTTCGCCCGGCAGCAGCCAGAGCAGGGTCAGCGCGGCGCCGATCAGCACGGCCAGGGCCAGGTGGCGCAGGGTGCGCAGCGGCGGCAGGCGCAGGAACAGGGTGCACAGGAACAGGGCGATGGTCAGCGCCACCGGCGTGACCCAGCCGCGCGTGAGGGTCAGTCCACCCAGTGCCAGGCCCAGCAGGGCAGCATTGCGCAACGACGCCAGTTCCACATAGCGTACGGCGCGGTACAGCAGGTAGGCCAGCAGCGACACATACAGCGCTTCGGCCGTGATGTCATGGCTGTGGGCCAGCAAGCCCAGGCAACCGAGGTAGATCAGGACGGCGGCATCGGCCAGGGTACGGCCGAAGTCATTCGGTTCGGGCTGGCCGCCAAAGGCCAGGCGCAGCGGCTGGGCGTCGCCACGGCGGCCCAGGTTGAAGGCCGTGTACCAGACGGACAAGGTGCCGATGGCGAAGATGCCAATGGTGGACGTGCGTGCACCGAACACCTCGCCATCGATCCAGCCGAACAGTTTGATGAAGATGGCGCCCAGCCAGAAGGCCAGCGGGCCTTCCTCGGGCATGGACATGCCGGCGATATTCGGCCATAGCCAGTCATTCAGGCCGCCATGCGCCATGGTCCACATGATGCCGAAACTGGCGGCGTCATCGTTCTTCCACGGTTCGCGGCCGATCAGGCCGGGCAGGATGTACAGCAGGCCGAGCGCAAACAAGGCCCATCGTGGCAGCGCGAGTGTGGCAGCAGCGGGAAGGCGGACTGGCTTCATCGGGAATCGGTATCAGTAAAAATGGTAAGACGCATTCCAACTCGCGTCGGGGTAAGCGGCAGTATAAGGGAAAGTGCGTGGTAGCTGCTGCGCAAAGCGCAGGGGCAGCGGATTGTGGCCAAAGGCAAAAAAGGCAGCCGAAGCTGCCTTTTCTTTGGTAGCCGAAGCTGCCTCTTTTGCCGCACAGCGGCAAAAATCAGCCTGCTGCGATTGCCGTTTTCGAACCAACGGAACCGAACTTCTGACGGAACTTCTCGACGCGACCAGCGGTATCGACGATTTTGTGCTTGCCCGTGAAGAATGGGTGCGATTCAGCCGAAACCTCGATCTTCACCAGTGGGTATTCTTTACCGTCGTGGGTGATTTTTTCGCGGGTTTGGATGGTCGAACGGGTAACGAATTTGAAATCGCACGACAGGTCGTGGAAAACAACTTCGCGGTAATCTGGATGGATATCGGCTTTCATGGGATTCTCTCTAGTTTGGTAGCCAAACAGCACTTCGTCGGTCGTCTTGCTTCTTGACCCGATTGCCGATCACTTGCCAGGGTTTAAAATAATGCAACCGCAGATTATATAGCGCTTTCGCCCCCGCGGCAATAAAAAAGCCGCTCAATGAGCGGCTTGTACCTCAACCAGAGGCGAGATAAAACCGTCGCGAGCAGGCCCGATATACGGCTGAGAAGCGGAGCTGTACGAATGTACAGCGAGCATCGGAAGCCGTAGAGCGGGACGCGCAGTAGGTTTTAGCCGCCTCTACGCATCATGTCGAAGAATTCGGCGTTGTTCTTGGTGGCTTTCATCTTGTCCAGAATGAACTCCATCGCCTCGATCTCGTCCATCGAGTACAACAACTTGCGCAGGATCCAGATTTTTTGCAGTTCGTTCGGCTTGATCAGCAGTTCTTCGCGGCGGGTACCCGATTTGTTCAGGTTGATTGCCGGGTAGACGCGTTTTTCAGCCAGGCGGCGTTCCAGATGCACTTCCATGTTGCCGGTACCTTTGAATTCTTCAAAGATCACGTCATCCATGCGCGAACCGGTTTCGATCAGCGCGGTGGCGATGATGGTCAGCGAGCCGCCTTCTTCGATATTGCGCGCGGCGCCGAAGAAGCGTTTTGGACGTTGCAGCGCGTTGGCGTCGACACCACCGGTCAATACCTTGCCCGAGGCAGGGATCACGGTGTTGTAGGCGCGTGCCAGACGGGTGATCGAATCCAGCAGGATGACCACATCTTTTTTCATTTCGACCAGGCGCTTGGCTTTTTCCAGCACCATTTCAGCCACTTGCACGTGGCGCGTGGCTGGTTCGTCGAAGGTCGAGGCGACCACTTCGCCGCGTACCGAACGTTGCATCTCGGTAACTTCTTCCGGGCGTTCGTCGATCAGCAGCACGATCAGGGTGATGTCGGGGTGATTCGCGGTGATCGCATGCGCGATGTGCTGCAGGATCACGGATTTACCCGATTTCGGCGACGCCACCAGCAGGCCGCGCTGGCCTTTGCCGATCGGGGCGATCAGGTCGATGATACGGCCGGTGATGTTTTCCTGGCCATTCATTTCACGTTCCAGGCGCAGCGGCTCGTTCGGGTGCAGCGGCGTCAGGTTTTCAAACAGGATGCGGTGTTTCGACATTTCCGGCGATTCGCCGTTGACCTTGTCTACTTTGACCAGTGCGAAATAGCGTTCGCCATCTTTCGGGGTCCGTACCTCGCCTTCGATCGAATCGCCGGTGTGCAGATTGAAGCGGCGGATCTGCGAAGGGGAGATGTAAATATCGTCGGTGGACGCCATGTAGCTGGCGTCGGGCGAGCGCAGGAAGCCGAAGCCGTCAGGCAGCACTTCCAGGGCGCCATCGCCAAAAATCTGTTCGCCGGACTTGGCGCGTTTTTTCAGGATAGCGAACATCAGCTCCTGTTTGCGCAAGCGGGCTGCGTTGTCAATGTCAAGACCGATCGCCATTTCAAGCAGGGCGGATACGTGTAAGGCCTTTAGTTCAGATAAATGCATATGTCTTGAGTGTCCCGAGACGGGATGTAAAGGTAGGGGAGGGAACTACGTGGCTAGCTTAATTATCAGGCAAGGGGTGACAGGTATGGTGTCTTGCCGCTTCCCGGTGTGTCCAATCAGGCGGCGCTGCGGGCGCAGCGCTGCCTATCATACATTAAATATTGCTGTCGACGAAAGCGGTCAACTGGCCTTTGGCCAAGGCGCCTACTTTTTGAGCAGCTGCAGCACCGTTCTTGAACAGGATCAAGGTCGGGATGCCACGGATGCCGAACTTGGCAGGCACTGCCTGGTTCGCGTCCACGTCCATCTTGGCGATCTGGATGCGGCCAGCGTATTCCTTGGCAACTTCTTCCAGGATAGGCGCGATGGCCTTGCATGGACCGCACCACTCTGCCCAGAAATCAACCAGGACAGGCAATTCGGAATTCAGGACGTCTGCTTCGAAAGAAGCATCGCTAATGTGTTTGATATTTTCGCTCATATTTTCCTCAAATGAGGGTGGGGTCAATAATGCCTGGAACAACCATACGCTGGTTCGCCATCCATGCTTCCTGAAGTACAGCTAGCAGATGGGGGCAATGGGCACGAATTCAATATGATTGGAAGGTGCGACCAGAGGTATGCAGGCGGGGATGGCTGAAATAATAACCCATTTTTTCAAAGCGTGGAGATTATTGCAGAAAAACTTGAGCCAGATTGTGTTGCCGCATTGCCAGCCGGCGGCAAAGCCGCATGGTTGCTGGCTCTGGCGACCGCGATCATGTGTCTGGTCCACCCGTCAGGCGGGCCGAATGCTGGCGTTGCAAACTGACCATCTGCAGCAATTCCGCGCTTTCCAGCGGCTTGCGGAAAGTGCCTAATATATGCAGGCCGTTGGCCACGGCCAGGCGCTCGGCGGCCAGGCGCACGGCCGAGTGCAAGCCCGACAATAAAACCACGCCACCCTGGAAACCGCTTTCGGCCGCCATGCGCAAAAATTCGATGCCGTCGACGTCGGGCATGGACAGGTCGCAAATGAGCAAATCCGGTTGGTGCTGGCGTAAGCTGGCCAGCGCCAGTTCGCTGTGCGATTCGCAACGGATGTCGAATTCGCCCAGGTGTTCCAGCATGTCGCTGAGCACGTCGAGCATGAAGACGTCATCGTCGAGCAGCAGCACGCGCAGCGGCGCCAGCCCGGTATTGCTGGCTTGGGTGGAGAGTGTGTTCATGGTCGTCTTTCTATGCGCTGTATGGCTTCGCGTTAATCATCATTGGCAAAGCTGGTGTTATTCATGATCTGTTCGGTAATCTGGTCCAGCAATGGCCACAGGCGCACCACGATGCGCCCGGCCCGTTCGGCTTCATCGTCCGGTTCGCCTGGCGCCAGTACTTCCAGGCTGTGGCACAGCTCGGCCAGGCCCAGGGCGCCCACGGTACGGGCCGATGACTTGATGCGGTGGCCCAGTTCGCGCACCTGGTTGACGTCGCCACGCGCCAGGGCTGCATCGATCTCGGCAAAACCGTCTTGCGTGGTTTGCAAAAACTTGAAGGCAAACTTGCGCACCTTTTGCGGGTTGTAGCCCAGCAGCTTGGCCAGGATGGACAAATCGATCACCAGCGGATCGCCAGCCAGGGTGGTCTTGAAGGCGGGTCCGCTGCGGCTGCGCGCGGGCGGCGGCGCATCGCGCTCGGGCAGCCAGCTGGCGATGGTCCGGTACATCATGGCTGGCTGGATCGGCTTGGAAATGAAATCGTCCATGCCCGCTTCGAGGCAGCGCACCCGGTCTTCGCTGGTGGCGGTGGCCGTCATGGCCAGCACGCGCAACTGGGCCAGCTGCGGATCGGCGCGGATATGGCGCGTTGCTTCCAGGCCATCCATCAACGGCATCTGCACATCCATCAGCACGCAGTCGAACTGCGCCTGGCGCAGCAAGTCCAGCGCTTCCACGCCATTATTGGCCAGGCAGACGGAGGCGCCCGCTTCTTCCAGCAATTCCAGCGCCACCTGCTGATTGAAGGGATTGTCTTCCACCAGCAGGATGCGGGCATGTTTGAGCGTGCTCATGACCAGGGCGGCATCGGCGCTGGCGCGCATGGCCGCTGCCGTCTGCACCATGGTGTCGAGCATGGCCGGGGCCGCCTGGTCCGAAATGCCCAGGTGGGCGGTGAACCAGAAAGTGCTGCCGGCGCCGGGCTGGCTGTCGACGCCCACGTCGCCGCCCATCAGCTGGGCCAGCTGCTTGCAGATGGCCAGGCCGAGGCCGGTGCCGCCATATTCGCGCGTGGTGGAGGTGTCCGCCTGCTGGAAGGACTGGAACAGCTTGCTCATTTCATTTTGCGACAGGCCGATGCCGTGGTCGCACACTTCGAAGCGCACCACGCACTGCCGCGCATCGCCCACTATTTTGCGCACCTTGACGGTGATGCTGCCCTGTTCGCTGAACTTGATGGCGTTATTGGTGTAATTGATCAGCACTTGCCCCAGGCGCAGCGGGTCGCCCACCAGCACGGCCGGCAATTGCGGGTCGATCTCGAACACCAGTTCCAGATTCTTGCCGGCGGCGCGCGGCGCCACCACCGTGCTCAGGGTTTGCAGCACGTGATCAAAGCTGAAATTGACGCGTTCGATTTCCAGCTTGCCCGCTTCGATCTTGGAAATGTCGAGGATATCGTCGATGATGCCTAGCAAGTGCTCGCCGGCAAAACGGATTTTTTCCAGGTAGTCGCGCTGGCGTGGTTCCAGTTCCGTCTTCAGGGCCAGGTAGGCCATGCCGATCACGCCATTCATCGGCGTGCGGATTTCATGGCTCATATTGGCCAGGAATTGTCCCTTGGCCTGGCTAGCTTCCTCGGCCACCTGCTTGGCCTGGTCCAGCTGCTCGGTGCGCTGCGCCACCCGCTCTTCCAGGTGTTCATTGAGCTCGCGCAGGGCGTTTTCGCTGCGCTTGTGATAAGTGATATCGGTCAGGCTGGCCACCACCATGCTGACCTTGCCGTATTCGTCGCGGATGGCTTCCGTATTCACGGATAGCCACGACAGGCTGCCATCGCCTTGCTGCACGCCCATCAGCACGTCGCGCATGGCTTGCCCGGTCGACAGGGTAATGTGCACGGGATGGCTGCGCTGGTCGAAGCTCGAGCCGTCTTCGCGAATGGCGCGCCACAGGCTGTGGTTGTTGTGGCTGCCCAGGCTGGCGGCCAGCATGCGTTCGGCGGCCGCATTGCTTTCCAGGATGAGGCCATTGCTGTCCTGCACCACCAGTCCATTCGTGACGGCGCCGAAGACCGAGGCCATGCGCTGGCTGGAGTTCGATAGCGCAATCGAGGCCTGGCGCCGTTCCGTGATGTCGGTGATCATCGCCAGGGTGCCGCCGGCTTCGCCGTTTTCCGACTGGATGCCGGTGCTCGACACCAGGCCCCACAGGCTGGAATGGTCTTTGCGGAAGAAGCGGAAATCGACCTGGTCCGGCTGGCTGGCCTTGTTGCCGTGGCTGGCCAGGCGCCGCTGCATCAGCAACTGGCTGTCGCGGTCCATGAAGTCGAGCAGGGGCCGGCCCAGCATGTCCTGCACCGCATAACCGAGCATATGCGCCATCTTCGGATTGACGAAGGTGGTCTTGCCATCCGCATCCGTCATCCAGATGCCTTCGGCAGCCGTCTGCACGATCAGGCGGTAGCGTTCCGAGCTGGCGTGCAGCGCCTCTTCGGCGCGCTGGCGCTGGGTCATGTCACGCAGCGAAACGATGGAATACAGATGGCCCGCCATGCGCAGCGGCGACAGGCTGACCTTGGCCGGGAATTGCGAACCATCGCGGCGTAGCGCCATCATCACTCTGCCAGGCAGGGTGTGCCGCCCTTGCGGGTCGCCCACGGTGCGGCTTCCCGTGCTTTCCGGCACCAGTTGCTCCAAAGACAAGCCGATCAGTTCGGCCAGCGGATAACCGAAGCAGCGTGCGCCGATCTGGTTGGCGTAGTGCACCCTGCCATCGATATCGGCCACCAGCATGGCTTCAGGCGCTGCTTCCAACAGGCAACGCATGCGCCATTGCTCGTCAGCCTTGCGTTCGCTGATATCGCAAACGATGCCGCCCGCCTGCGTGGCCGTGCCGTCGGCAGCGCGGGTCAGCACGGAGCCGCGCGCCAGCAGCCAGCGCCATTGTCCATCGCTGTGGCGCAAGCGAAACTCATAACTGACGGGGCCAGGCGCCTTGCCGTCGACATGCTGGCGAAATACCTGGCTCATGCGTGCGCGGTCGTCGCGGTGTACTTGCGACAGCCAGTCGCCCAGCTTTTGCTCCAGCCTGGCGTTCTTGTCACCGAGAATATCCTGATACAGGCTGGACATCACCAGACTGTCGTTCTGGCGTTGCCAGGTCCAGCTGGCCATGGCGGCGCCATGCAGTGCCTGCACAAATTGCTGTTGCGCCGGGGTCCTGGCTGCGGCGGCACGCCAGCGCCACGCTTGCCAGCATGCGATGGCGGCCAGGGCGCTGGCCGCCATCGCCACATACGGCCAAGGCTGGCCGGTGCCGGCTTCAGGCGCGGCTGCCTGCGCCATGACAGGCAAGGGCAGCGCTACGCCGGCCGCCAGTATCGTATGCGCGAGCCTGTGCACCGCAAGGCGCGCCGGGCGCAATGCACTGAAACGGGTGTGGCTGCGATACGACAAATGCTTCCCTTTCTGGGCCCTGATTGAACCTGACTGACATGGTGACACGGACGCTGTTACCCGGTATGGCGGCAACTATAGCATTGAATATTTAGCCAGAGTAGCGAACTTGGATGCTGCTCTGCAGGACGGCTTTTTTAGCACCGAAAATGGCGGTTTTTCAGCCTGCCCTGTGAGTATGTGTGAGAAAGCGGGCGCGGAACTATATCGGCCTCAGCTGAAGCTGCCGGCGAATTGATAGCGGTGTCCCGGATGCCACATGGTGGCGATCGACGCCACCTTGCCGCCTGAACGCGTCTGGCGGCGCAGCACCAGGCATGCCTGCCGCGTGTCGATGGCCAGCATTTCAGCGATATCGCGCGGGGCCGACAGCGCTTCGATGCTGTAGGTGGCTCCCTGCAAAGGGGCGGCGGCCATCAGGTATTCATTCGGCGTGATGCTGGAAAAATCCTGCGTCATGTAATCGGGCGCGCAATCAGGGTTGACCCAGCGGTCTTCCACCTGGATCGGCACGCCGTTTTCAAAGTGCACGATCAGCGAGTGAAACAGCTGCTGTTCGGGCGCCAGGCCAAACTGCTTGGCCAGCAAATCCGAAGCTTTGCTGCGTTCGAGCAGCTGCAAGCTGCTGCGGTGGATATGGCCGCGGGCGCGCACTTCGTCGGCGATACTCTTAATTTCCAGCAAGGTTGCCTGGTACTTTTGCTGCGCCACATAGGTGCCGGAACCCTGGCGCCGGGTCAGTATCTGCTCGCTGGTCAGTTCGCGCACGGCGCGGTTGACCGTCATGCGCGAGACGCCAAATTGCTTGACCAGCGCCTGCTCGGAGGGGATCACATCGCCTTCCTTCCAGCGGCCAGAGGCGATGCCCGCCAGCAAAAAATCCTTGATGCGCTGGAAAATGGGCGTATTTTCCTGGGTAATCTGGTCATCCAATGCAGTTTCTCCGAAGCGCGGCAGGGGCACGTCTCCGGCCGGAGGCGTGATGGCAATTTTAGCACTGCCCGCCGATGCAATTCAAAAGCAAGCGCCGGAGTGCGCTTGCTGCCAGCGCCGCTTATGCTCGATACTTATCAATCACAGGCACGGAGTGCGTCATGGAGCATATTAATTTGCCCGCTTATCTGAACGATGAAGAGCGCTGGGCGGCAGTGCAGCGGCGCGCGCCCGAGGCCGACGGCGTCTTTTATTATTCGGTGCGCAGCACCGGCGTATATTGCCGGCCATCTTGCGGGGCGCGCCCCGCCTTGCGCCAGAACGTGGCCTTTCACGCCAGTTGCGCCGAGGCCGAGGCGGCCGGTTTCCGCCCTTGCCTGCGCTGCAAGCCCGGCCTGCCGCCGCTGGCCGAACGCCACGCCGCCATGGTGGCTGAAAGCTGCCGCCTGATCGGCGCCAGCGCAGAACTGCCTGATCTCGACAGCCTGGCGCTGGCGGCCGGCATGAGCCGTTTTCATTTTCACCGCATCTTCAAGGCGCACACGGGCATCACGCCCAAGGCCTATGCTGCGGCGCGGCGCGGCGAACGCCTCAAGGCCGGTTTGAGCGGAGCTGGCAATGTGACTGAAACGTTGTATGCGGCCGGCTTCAATTCCAGCGGACGTTTCTATGCCGCCACGCCAGGTTTGCTGGGCATGACGCCGGGCGCTTACCGCGCTGGCGGCAACGGCGCCGTGATCCGTTTTGCGCTTGCCGCCTGCTCGCTGGGCGCCATCCTGGTGGCCAGCACCGACAAGGGCATCTGCGCGATTCTTATCGATGACGACCCGGAAGTATTGCTGCGCGACTTGCAGGACCGCTTTCCGCGCGCCGAATTGCGCGGAGCAGAGCCCGACTACGAGCAAACGGTGGCGCAGGTGATCGGCCTGGTGGAAGCGCCGCAAATCGGCCTGGACCTGCCGCTCGACGTGCGCGGCACGGCTTTCCAGCAGCGGGTATGGCTAGCCCTGCGTGAAATTCCCGCCGGCAGCACCGTCAGCTACGCCGAACTGGCCCGGCGCATAGGCGCACCCAAGGGCGCACGCGCCGTGGCGGGCGCCTGCGCAGCCAATGCGCTGGCGGTGGCGATCCCCTGCCACCGGGTGGTGCGCAACGACGGGGCTTTGTCCGGCTACCGCTGGGGCGTCGAGCGCAAGCAGGTGCTGCTTGACCGCGAGGCGGGCAAATGAGGGCACCGGACTGGCAAGCGCTGGAAGATGCGTTGAACCAGCATGGCTGCGCCGTCGTGCCCGGCTTGCTGAGCGCTGAAACCTGTGCCGCGCTGGCCGCGCAGTACGATGCGGCGCAACTTTTCCGCAGCCGGGTGGTGATGGAGCGCCATGGTTACGGGCGCGGCGAATACCAGTATTTTGCCTATCCGCTGCCGCCGGTGGTGGCGCAGTTGCGCCAGACACTGTATTCGCCGCTGGCGGCGATTGCCAACCGCTGGCAGGAACAGATGGGACTGGAAACGCGCTTTCCGCTCGAGCATGCTGATTTTGTGGCCCGCTGCCATGCCGCCGGGCAAGTGCGGCCCACGCCCTTGCTGCTGCGCTATCGCGCAGGCGATTACAACTGCCTGCACCAGGATCTGTATGGCGAACAGGTGTTTCCGCTGCAACTGGCCGTACTGCTGTCGCGCCCGCAAGACGATTTCACGGGTGGCGAGTTCGTGCTGACGGAGCAGCGCCCGCGCATGCAGTCGCGCGCCGAAGTGGTGCCGCTGGCGCAGGGCGACGCGGTGATCTTTCCCGTGTTTCACCGCCCCGTGAACGGCACGCGCGGCAGCTACCGCGTGCAGATGCGGCATGGTGTATCGCGCCTGCGCTCGGGTTTGCGCCATACGCTGGGGATCATTTTTCACGATGCAAACTGAGCTTCGAGCTGAGCCCTATGCGTAGTGCTTGAGTTTCCCGTATTACATGGCATGATGGCTGCTCCTGACCACTTCCCCTTCTTGCCATGTCCGCGTTGCTTCGCCTGCTGTGTCTATTGACGATCTTCCTCTTGCCTGGCGCCCATGCGTCCGACGATGCCGTGTCGCTATTGCCTGATGCCACGGCAGCCGTGGCGCCATCCAGCACCGAAGCAGCAAAGACAGCGGCATTCACTTTTACCAACCGCAAGATATTCGTCTTCCGCGCCGCCCTGGCCGGTTATCCACCCGATGAGCGTGCCTCGGGCGCCCGGCACCGGCTGCAAGGCGTGCTGGCAAAGAATGGCCCGCTGCAAACGGGCACGCGCACCATCCCGGAAGGCACGCAAGTGCTGCTCGATGGCGTGCAATTGTTTGTCGTCATCCCCGGCGACGTCAACCAGCTGGCCGGCGACACCACCGACAGCGTGGCCAAGGAGGCGGCCGGGGAATTGCGCAAATCCCTGCTCGACTATACCGAGCAGAGCAGCTGGCGCTACCTGGCCATCGCCGCTGCCGTGTGCGCCGTCGCCACCCTGGTGTTCTGGCTGGTCTGGGCCGGCCTGACGCGGCTGCACCGCTGGGCCAAGCGCCGCAGCGGCGTGCTGCTGGCCTCGCGTTTGCGCGATGTGCGCCTGAAAAATGTACGCGTGCTCGATGCCGAACACTACATCGCCTTTGCCTATCAGTTGCTGAGCGCGGGTCTGTGGGCGCTGCGTTTGATGGCTACGTATGTGTGGGTGGCTTTCGTGCTGGGCCGCCTGCCTTACACGCGCGCCTGGGGCGAAAGCCTGAGCGGCTATCTGCTGGACGTGGCGACCGATGTGCTGCACGCCGTCATTGGCGCCTTGCCGGGGCTGCTGCTGGTGTGCGTGATCTTCGCCATCGCGCGCCTGGTGGCAGCGACCGCATCGTCGCTGTTCAAGCGCGTGGAGAGTGGCGAATTGCAGATCGGCTGGCTGGACAAGGACACGGCCATGCCCACGCGCCGCATCGCCAGCGTCGTCATCTGGCTGTTTGCGCTGGCCATGGCCTATCCGTATCTGCCCGGATCGCACACGGCCGCCTTCCAGGGCTTGTCGGTGCTGGTCGGCCTGATGGTGTCGATCGGCGCATCGAGCATCGTCGGCCAGGGCGCCAGCGGCCTGATCCTGATGTACACGCGCGCCTTGCGCAAGGGAGAATATGTGCGCGTGGGCGAGAGCGAAGGCACGGTGGTCGACGTCGGCATGTTCGAGACGCGCTTGCGCACCGGCCTGGGCGAAGAAGTGGCCTTGCCGAACGCCTGGGTGATGTCGCAGACGACCAAGAATTATTCGCGCGCCTTGCCCGGCGGCGGCTTCGTGCTGGACGCCAGCGTCACCATCGGCTACGCCACGCCCTGGCGCCAGGTGCACGCCATGCTGGAACTGGCGGCCGCCCGCACCACGGAATTGTCCGCCACGCCCAAACCCTATGTGATGCAGCTGGCCCTGCACGACTACTACGTGCAATACCGCCTGGTCGCCTACGCCAGCGCCGAAGTCCCCCGCCAGCGCGCCGAAGTGCTGAACCGCCTGCACCAGAACATCATCGACGTCTTTAATGAGTTCGAAGTGCAGATCACCTCGCCGCACTACATCGCCGACCCGGAAGAGTCGCAAGTGCTGCCGCGCGAGGAATGGTTCAGGGCGCCGGCGAAAGGGCCTGAGGAAGATGGGAAGTAGGCGTCGTGTTTATGCTTACTGGATCGTGGTGCAGGAAATCGAAATAGTGATGTCCTTGTTTCGATTTCGCGCTACCCGGATGAGGCAGTGATCGGCGGCGGCTGGAAGCCGGTAGGCCTGTTCCAGTTCGCCACCTTGTCCGTACGCGCAAATCAGCCACTTTTCAGTTCCCGCCAAGCCCGGATATGCCGTCTGCGTGACCTGCTTGCTGATCTGCCGGGTATCGCCACGCAGTTCGGCCCTGGGTTCTACATCGGGCCGCCCGTTGACGATACCAGCGCCGGACAAGAGCAAACGCGTTGTCACTACGCCAGTCCATCCAGGCGCGGGTCGGACCTGTATGGAATTGGCGCTCAACTCGCCCGGGCACTGTGGCACTTGCGCCATGCAGGTGCTTGCTGCCACGCCAAGCAAGAAGAAAACGGCCGTGTTCATGGTCATGGTGTTAGCGGATGACATAAAAGGCTGCGGCATTATCGGAGTCCAATATACGTTTTGCCTTGGCTGCCTCGGGACTATAGTAGTCAATACGGCGAGATCTTACCCTGCGTCCCTTCCATTGATCCATCACTACGATATATTTGGCCTGATGAGAGATGGGGTCTTTAGGGCCAGCATACATGAATAGCGCTGCATGGTTGCCATGAGTGGGCTGGAAAGATGCGGCAGGACTTGAAAAGGTAGCGATGGCGGTTCCTGGTGCGATGTAGCTGGTATCGATAACGTGCTTTCCTGGCCGCCAATACACAGTGCGAGGTGCTTTTGCATACGCTTGTACCAGTGCGACACATTCACCAGTGCCAACCGGATCATGACCTTGTAGCTGATTCATATCACCATGATATCGATATTCCATATTGCTTCCCTATCGATGGAGCGCTGATGGATATTTTTTGTTAGCAATGGATATCGCGCCTTGACCGTTCGCAAACAGCTTGTTGATCAACCCGGACGTGAACGCCCGACACTATTCAGACGAGGGAGAGGTCGGGCAGGCCTCGCTTAGGGCGCAGTTGGACAAACTTCATCTATCCACGCCCGTGTAATGCTTCGGATGGGAATGACTTGCTGGCCGTCGTCAGGTTTCAGCGCGATGCAAAATTTTCCCTTGTAACCGTAGGTCGAGTCAGATGGATCATCTGGTCTGCCGTTCAGGAAGATGCTAGCCAGATGGTGATGACAGGTCATGGCATGCTTCGAACTATTGTGACGCTGGGTTGACTGGACAGGCATCATCTCTCCAGGCTTGCGTATCGATT
This sequence comes from Janthinobacterium saanense, assembly GCF_014200675.1. GTDB lineage: Bacteria > Pseudomonadota > Gammaproteobacteria > Burkholderiales > Burkholderiaceae_D > Janthinobacterium. Next base: position 75,433 of record NZ_JACHCI010000005.1, read on the forward strand.
TTGATGGCGATGATGAGTGAATTGCCAGAAGCGTCTGGAGCGAGACAGAATTTGCCCACATATCCGTAGGTAGAGTCGTAAGGATCTTTGGGCCTACCGTTCAGAAATACCTCATACATTCTGCCGGTTCTCAGTGCTGGCGCTGGCGTGGCTTGCGCGTATGGTGGAATATGGCCGTATGGAATGCAATCTTCCGATGAGATGGGAACTTTCCTGCCGCCAGTCATAAGAAATCCCCACACCTCGGTGGTCGGTTTCTCAGTAATGTCTGACACGCTCAAAGCCCCGAGGAAAACTTGACCATTACGGGCTTCCTCTTTTGCGGAAATGCTAAAGCAAGGTAGGCCATTGATGGACGTAACTTCGGCATTGGCCATGCGTGATCGTGCCAAAGTTTCAGGGTATATCGACCATATCATTACGCTCAATATTGTAGCCAGGTAGATTTTTTTATTTTTTTTATTTTTAATAAAATCACAAAGTACCTCTTTATATAGTGGTAAGGAGTTGGCATACTTTTCTTGAAGCATAGCTCTCGGATAGTTTAAATACATTAATACAAAATAGTCCGCCAATAAATCGCCCTGGGCTTCCATGTTGTAGTCCGCTAGCCTTTGTTCTTTAGATAGAACATAGTCGTAGCTTAGACCTAGTCGTATTGCTCCTCTTACCCTCACTGGGTAATTCAACTGAAACTGCCAGACATGAACCATTTCATGCATGAACCAGTGTTTTAGTCTTGGATCTTCTTTAGAAAAATCATCCACAAATCTCGACTCATGAAAGTACATTTCGCCATTTGGCGTCATGGCAGTATTCTCTGGCTGAAATAGCCATAGATAGGGTCTTTTGTGGATTTTCACTTTGCTATAGTCAATGGCATCTTCAAAGATCATCCATGCCATGTCGATCTCACCTTGAGTCAATTGGCGGGCATTACTATCGACTTTGATCCGTTTTACTGACGTGCCAACCTCGGTATCCCTGGTTGTTACGTCTTGTAGCTCCACTATTACTGCCGTTGGTGCGGCCGGACGATGTGCGGTGGAGCAGCAAGGAAAACTGTCTTCTGGTGGAAAGAATTCTACTGTCGTGATTTGTTCTTCCTGCTTGCTGCCAATCCTCTCCGTACGTCCCTTTGCATTCGTCGTCCCCGTCCACATCTCGCCATTGCTCAAGGTGAGCCGGTAGTCGGCATGCGCCAGCGGCACGTCGTGTTGTGAGACGAATTCCAGTTGTTCGTCGTAGCCGCAGCACCAGCATTCGTCTGCCTGCCCGGCGCGCCTGTGCATTTCGCAGCCGCTTTTTGCGTCGCGCTGGGTGGCGCCCAGCACGGGATTGCCGTTGGCGCCGAAGGTGACGGTCATGTCGTCAAAGCGTGCGCCGAATTTTTCCTTGTAGTGGGTCACGAGCTTGAAAAAGACGTCGCAGCCGGTGGTACTGATGACATGGTGTCTGGCCATGATGCTCTCCAGCGTAAAACGCCAGCGTAGGCCGGTGCAGCCATGGCCTTATTGATTGAACACAAGATCGGTGTGTCTAAGTTAAGATGCTTGTCCTTTATTGACACAATCAAAAAGGCAATACCGATGGTCAACGCAGTACCGCAATCCCGCGCCGCCCGCAGCCTGGCTGCCGCCCTGATCGACGATCCGTTTTACCGCACCGTCACGCTGGCTTGCGGTGATGATGAGGCGGCGCGGCTGGAGATGCTGGCGGTGTATTTTGAACTGGCGCTGACCGAAGGTCGGCAGGCGGGGCGGGTCGATCTGGCCGATATTGACGGCAATGGCGCGGCTATCTGGAACACCGATACGCCGGCTGCCGCGCGCCAGGCCGCTTATGCACAGCGCGAGGCAGCGTTGCGCACCTTGCTGGGGCGACAGGGTTTTGCCCATTTCACGGCCATCGTGGAGAACATGGAACAGGCGCTGTCTGAACACGACTTGAAGGATGCGTGGTATCTGTCGATCGCCGGCGTGGCGCCGGCTGCGCAGGGCAGGGGGCTGGGCGCGTCCGTGCTGGCGCCGGGCTTGGCGGCCGTCGACCAGGCCGGCGCCGTCTGTTTCCTTGAAACTTACAATGAACGCAGCCTGCCGTTTTATGGCCGACTTGGTTTCACCGTGGCGGGCGTCTACAAGGAAGCGGTGACGGGCTGCGATTACTGGCTGATGGTGCGTCCATCTGTACGTCCATCAAAGCTGCCTGATTGACCATTTTGCCCATTTCTATACACTGGTCTTTTTAATAAAAACCTGGAGATGGAATGACTACCCTGCCATTGCGCCGCACCCTGCTCATGCTCGCCTGCCTGGGCGCCTTCGGCCATGCCCACGCCGATACGCTGATCGCCAACGCCAATGGCTATACGCTCAATCATGCGGGCAAGGTAGTCCGTTTCACGGCGCTGGCGTTTGATGATGCGGGCAAGATCATCGCCGTCGGCTCCAAGGCGGAAGTACAGCGCAAGGCGGCCAAGGGCGCCACGCTGATCGATGTGCAGGGCAAGACGGTGTTGCCGGGCCTGATCGATGCGCACGGCCATGTGTTTGGCCTGGGGACCATCGCCAGCGGGGTGCTGCTGTATGGTTCGCCCACCTTGGCTGGCGCGCTGCAGACGGTAGCCGATTTCGCCAAAGCGCACCCGGAACGCAGCTGGATCACGGGGAATGGCTGGAACCAGGAAATCTGGAAACTGGGCCGTTTCCCCACGGCCGCCGAACTCGATGCGGCGGAAAGCTTGCGGCCTGTCTGGCTGCGCCGGGTCGATGGCCATGCGGGCTGGGCCAACAGCCGCGCGCTGGCGCTGGCCGGCATCACGCGCGACACGCCTGACCCTGTAGGCGGCAAGATAGTCCGCGATGCCGATGGCAATGCCGCCGGCGTGCTGGTCGATAATGCGGTGGAGCTGATGGACGCCGTGCTGCCCAAGCCGGGCGACGCGGAAAACCGCGCTGCGCTCGACGGCGCCTTGGCGCAGCTGTCGCAGGTGGGTCTGACCAGCGTGCACGACGCGGGCATCGGCCAACTACAGGACCGGCTGTTCCGCGACTACGCCGACCATGGCAAGCTGACGGTGCGCGTGTACGGCATGATCATGGATACCACCGACGATTTCGATGCGCTGTCCAGGAGCGGTCCCTTGAACAGCTATGCGCACGACCTGTACGCGCTGCGGGCCGTCAAGCTATTGTCCGATGGCGCGCTGGGCAGCCGTGGCGCGGCCTTGCTGGCGCCGTACAGCGATGATCCCGCTACCCGCGGCCTGCTGTTTTACAAGGACGATGTGATGCGGGCCAAGATGGACAAGGCCATGCGCGCCGGCTACCAGGTCAATGTGCATGCGATTGGCGACGCGGGCAATCATCAAATCCTCGATGGCTACCAGGCCCTGATCGGCAAATATCACAACGTGGGCCTGCGCCACCGTATCGAGCACGCGCAGGTGGTGCAATTGAGCGATATTCCCCGTTTCAAGACCCTGGGCATCGTGCCGTCGATGCAGCCCACGCATGCTACCTCGGACCAGAACATGGCCGAGCAACGCGTGGGCCATGAGCGCATCAAGGGCGCATATGCCTGGCGCACCTTTTTAAAACAGGGTTCGCGTATCGCCTGCGGTTCGGATTTCCCCATCGAGTCGCCCAACCCGTTCGAAGGCATACACGCCGCCGTCACGCGCCAGGATAGCGCCGGCCTGCCAGCGGGCGGCTGGTATCCGCAGCAAGCCATGACGGTGACCGAGGCGCTGCGCTGCTTTACGCTGGATGCGGCCTGGGCGGCGCACCAGGAAAACATCATCGGCTCGCTGGAAAAGGGCAAGTGGGCGGACTTCATCGTGGTCGACCAGGATTTGTTCAAGGTAGCCCCGGCCGCCATCGGCAAGACGCAGGTGCTGCAGACCTGGCTGGCGGGCAAGCGGGTGTTTGAAAAAAGATAAAGCCAAAGAAAATCTGTTGACTTGGTTGTATAGACAACCTATGCTGGGAGTACCAGAGCGGGTCGCGCATGCCCGCTCGCACCCTAGAGGAGACAGCATGAACAGCACTATGGACACAGATCCACGCTTTGATGCCAGCCGTACCATCCGCGCGCCGCGCGGCACGGTGATGGCCTGCAAGAGCTGGCAGGCCGAAGCGGCCTACCGCATGTTGCAAAATAACCTGGACCCGGAAGTGGCGGAAAACCCGCAGCACCTGGTCGTCTACGGCGGCATCGGCCGCGCCGCCCGCAACTGGGCCTGTTTCGACCAAATACTCGCTTCCTTGCGCGAACTGGAAGACGATCAAACCCTGCTGATACAGTCCGGCAAGCCGGTGGGCGTATTTCGCACGCATCCGGATGCGCCGCGCGTGCTGATCGCCAATTCCAACCTGGTGCCGAAATGGGCCAACTGGGAACACTTCAATGAACTCGACCGGCAAGGCCTGTTCATGTATGGCCAGATGACGGCCGGCAGCTGGATTTACATCGGCACGCAGGGCATCGTGCAAGGCACTTATGAAACCTTCGCCGAAGCGGGCCGCCAGCATTTCGGCGGCGACTGGGCGGGGCGCTGGATATTGACGGCGGGCCTGGGCGGCATGGGCGGCGCGCAGCCGCTGGCCGCCACCATGGCGGGCGCCGTCTCGCTCAATATCGAATGCCAGCAAAGCAGCATCGATTTCCGTTTGCGTACCCGCTATCTGGACAAGCAGGCGGCCAGCCTGGACGAAGCTTTGGAGCTGGTCAAATACCATACCGAACGCAAGGAAGCCATTTCCATCGGCTTGTTGGGTAACGCAGCCGAAGTGCTGCCCGAACTGGTGCGCCGCGCAAAGGCGGGCGGCATGCTGCCCGACCTGGTGACGGATCAAACATCTGCACATGACCTGGTCAACGGTTATCTGCCGCGCGGCTGGAGCGTGTCGGACTGGAAGGCGGCGCAGCAAGACCCGCAGCGCCATGCGCGTTTGACGGTGGCGGCCGCCGATTCCTGCGCCGCCCATGTGCAGGCCATGCTCGACTTCCACGCCATGGGCGTGCACACCGTCGATTACGGCAATAACATCCGCCAGGTGGCGTTCGACCAGGGGGTGCAGAACGCCTTTGATTTTCCCGGCTTCGTGCCCGCCTATATCCGCCCGCAGTTTTGCGAAGGACGCGGGCCATTCCGCTGGGTGGCTTTGTCGGGCGACCCGGAAGACATCTATAAAACCGACGCCAAGATCAAGCAACTGTTCCCGCACCACGCGCAGGTACACCACTGGCTGGACATGGCGCGCGAGCGCATTGCCTTCCAGGGCCTGCCGGCGCGCATCTGCTGGCTGGGACTGGGCGAGCGCCATATCGCCGGCCTGGCTTTCAATGAGATGGTGCGCACGGGCGAACTGAAGGCGCCCATCGTGATCGGCCGCGACCACCTCGATACGGGTTCCGTCGCCAGTCCGAACCGCGAAACGGAAAGCATGAAGGATGGTACCGACGCCGTCTCCGACTGGCCGCTGCTGAACGCCATGCTGAACACGGCTGGCGGCGCCACCTGGGTTTCGCTGCACCATGGCGGCGGGGTAGGCATGGGCTACTCGCAGCATGCGGGCATGGTGATCGTGGCCGATGGCACGGAAGGCGCAGCGAAACGCCTGGCGCGCGTGCTGGTCAACGACAGCGGCTCGGGCGTGATGCGCCATGCCGATGCCGGCTATGAAACGGCAGCCGCCTGCGCCAAGCGCAACGGCTTGATTCTTCCTATGGTGAATTAAAAATGACACAGCATTCCAACAGTTGGACCTTGAAGCCGGGCGCGATGACCCTGGCCGACCTGCGCGCCGTATGGGCTGCGCCCGCCAAATTGATACTCGCCGCCGATGCCTACCCTGTGATCGAAGCATCGGCCGCTGCCGTGCAAGCCATAGTCGCCAAGGGCGATGCGGCCTACGGCATCAACACGGGTTTTGGCTTGCTGGCCAAGACGCGCATTCCCGATGAAAAGCTGGAGCAATTGCAGCGCAACCTGATTTTGTCGCATTCCGTCGGCACCGGCGAACTGCTGTCCGACGCGGTGGTGCGCCTGATCATGCTGATGAAGATAGGCAGCCTGGCGCGCGGTTTTTCCGGCGTGCGCCCGCTGATCGTCGATACCCTGATCGCGCTGTACAACGCAGGCATCATGCCGGCCATTCCCGCCAAGGGTTCGGTGGGCGCTTCGGGCGACCTGGCGCCGCTGTCGCACATGACGCTGGCCATGCTGGGCGTGGGTGACGTGCGCGTGAATGGTCAATTGATGGCGGCGCCCGAGGCGCTGGCGCAGGCGGGCATCGCGCCGGTGGTGCTGGCGGCGAAAGAGGGCCTGGCGCTGATCAACGGCACCCAGGTGTCGAACGCGCTGGCGCTGCATGGTCTGTTCATGGCCGAACGCCTGCTGGAAGCGGCCATGGTTACGGGCGCCTTGTCGCTCGACGCAGCCAAGGGCAGCGATGCGCCATTCGATGCGCGCGTCCACGCGGTGCGCGGCCAGCCGGGGCAAATCCTGGCGGCGCAGATGTACCGGCAACTGGTGGCGCATAGCGCGATCCGCGCCTCGCACCTGGAAGGCGACGAGCGCGTGCAAGACCCCTACAGCCTGCGCTGCCAGCCGCAAGTGATGGGCGCCTGCCTGGACCTGATCGTCAATGCGGGCCGCACCCTGCTGATCGAAGCGAACGCCGTCACCGACAATCCGCTGATCTTCCAGGACGGTCCTGGCGGCCGCGCCGAGATCGTCTCGGGCGGTAATTTCCACGCCGAACCTGTCGCCTTTGCCGCCGATACGCTGGCGCTGGCGATCGCCGAAATCGGCGCGCTGGCCGAACGGCGCATCGCGCTGCTGATCGACGCCACCCTGTCAGGCTTGCCGCCATTCCTGGTGCGTGATCCGGGTGTCAACTCCGGCTTCATGATCGCCCATGTGACTGCCGCCGCGCTGGCGTCGGAAAACAAGTCGCTGGCGCATCCGGCCAGCGTGGACAGCCTGCCCACGTCCGCCAACCAGGAAGACCATGTCAGCATGGCCACGTTTGCCGGGCGCCGTCTGGACGACATGGCGCACAATACGGCGGTCATCGTCGGCATCGAATTGCTGGCCGCCGCACAGGGCATCGATTTCCACCGTCCCCTGAAAACCTCGCCGCATCTGGAACACGTGCACCAGCAGTTGCGCCAGAAAGTGCCGTTCTTCGACGCTGACCGCTTTTTCGCACCTGATATCGAGGCGGCCAAGCAGATGGTCTTGCAAGGCGAGTTGAGCACCAGCTGCAAAAACCTGTTCGCCCCGCTGTACGCCTGAATCATGAACACCAGCAGCCCGGCCGGCGATTGCCAGGAGCCGGGCGCAAGGAGACAAGCATGGATTTTCGCTTCAATGAAGGCAGCATCGCGCTGCTGGTGTCGATGCCCCATGTGGGCACCGATATACCCGACGATATCGCCGCGCGTTTGACGCCGCAGGCTTTGCAGAAGGCGGACACGGACTGGCATCTGCGCGAGCTGTATGGCTTTTTGCGCGAGATGGATGCGTCCGTGCTGTCGGCGCGCTGGTCGCGCTACACCATCGACTTGAACCGTCCGCAGGAAGACACGAATCTGTATCCGGGCCAGGATACGACAGGCTTGCTGCCGCACGATACCTTCCACCGCGAAGCGCTCTACCTGTCTGGCCAGGAGCCCGATGCGGCCGAGGTGCAGCAGCGCGTGCAGCGCTATTGGGCGCCGTATCACCGCCAGCTGCGTGCAGAACTGGACCGTCTGCTGCGCGTGCACGGCGCCGTGGTGCTGTGGGACGCCCATTCCATCGCTTCCCACGTACCGCGTTTTTTCGACGGCAAGCTGCCGGACCTGAACTTCGGCACGGCCGATGGCGCCAGCTGCGATGCCGGATTGGCTCATGCCGTGATGGACGTGGCGCAGGCACAGGATCAATTTACCTTGGCCCTGAATGGTCGCTTCAAGGGCGGCCACATCACGCGCCATTACGGCCAGCCGGCCAAGCGCGTGCACGCGATCCAGCTGGAGATGTGCCAGTGCCTGTACATGGATGAAGCTTCGCCTTTCGGCTACCGCCCCGAGGTGGCGGCCAAGGTGCAGCCGCTGCTGCGCCAGATGATGGAAGCGGCCTTGACGTGGGTGCAGCGGTGAGTGGCATGAATGCCTTGTTCGCCCGCCATGCGCTGCTGCCGCAGGGCTGGTGCCGCGACGTGCTGCTGGCCTGGGATGCGGCGGGCGACCTGACGGCTGTGACGGCGAATGCAGAGCCGCCCGCTGGCGTGGAAGTGGCCGAATATGTCTTGCCCGGCATGGTCAACCTGCATTCGCATGCCTTTCAGCGGGCGTTGGGCGGCATGACGGAAAGGGCCGGAGAACAGGCGGACAGTTTCTGGACCTGGCGCGACCTGATGTACCGTTTCGCGCGCCAGATCACGCCCGAGCAGATCGCCAGCATCGCCGCCCAGCTGTTTGCCGAATGCCTGCGCCATGGCTACACGGCCGTGTGCGAATTCCATTATCTGCAGCGCGATGCGCAGGGCGCGCTGTATGCCCGGCCGGCCGAGACGGCAGAAAAAGTGATACAGGCAGCGCGCTTGAGCGGCATCGGCATCACCATGCTGCCCGTGCTGTACAGCCATGCCGGTTTCGGCGAACAGCCCTTAAAACCCGAGCAAGCGCGCTTTCGCACCGATGCCGATGATGTCTTGCATATCATCGAGGCCTTGGCGCCGCTGCGCGATGGCCAGACAGAAGTGGGTTTTGCTCCTCACTCTTTGCGCGCCGCCTCGGTGGGCCAGATCAGGGAAGTAGTGGCGGCGCTGCCGCCTGAACGCCCGGTGCATATCCATATCGCCGAGCAGCAGGGCGAAGTGCGGCAGTGCCTCGATTTCAGCGGCCGGCGCCCGGTGCAGTATCTGTACGACCAGCTCGACGTCGATGGGCGCTGGTGCCTGGTGCATGCCACGCATCTGCAGCCGGACGAAGTGGTGCAGATGGCGGCCAGCGGCGCCGTGGCAGGGCTGTGCCCGACCACGGAAGCGAACCTGGGCGACGGCTTGTTTCCGCTGGCTGAATTCATCAGCGCTGGCGGGTCTTTCGGTATCGGCAGCGACAGCCACGTGTCGCAGTCGCCGGTGGAGGAATTGCGCTGGCTGGAATATGGCCAGCGCCTGTTGCGGCAGCAGCGCAATATCGCCGCCACGCCTGAACAGCGGCAGGTGGGCGATTATCTGTGGCGAACAGCTTTGCAAGGCGGCGCGCAGGCGGCGGGGCGCAAGCTGGGCGCGCTGGCGCCAGGCAAACGTGCCGACTTGCTGGTGCTGGACGATGCCCACGTCAATCTGGCCGGCGTGGCGCTGGCCGATGTGCTGGGCAGCTTTCTGTTCTGCGGCAACGATAACCTCGTACGCGATGTGCTGTGCGGCGGCCAGTGGCAGGTGCGTCATGGGCGCCATCTGGCGCAGGACGCCATCGCCGCCGCGTATAAACGCACCTTGGCGCAATTGAGGGCGCTCTGATGGCAATCTTGATACCCCACGCCAGCCTGCGCGTCGCGCCATGGAAAAATGGCGGTGGCAGCACGACGGAAATCGCCGTCTCGCCAAAGGGGGCAGGCTTCGATGATTTCGACTGGCGCATCAGCCTGGCAACGATCACGGCCAGCGGGCCGTTTTCCAGCTTTCCCGGCATCGACCGCAGCCTGATGCTGGTCGATGGCGAGTCCGTATCCTTGACACTCGACGGCGCGCGCAAAGTGGTCTTGAACGCGGGCCAGCCGATGTTGTGGTTTCCCGGCGAGGCGGCTGTCAGCGCCGAGGTAGCGGGCGCCACCACCGATTTCAATGTGATGACGCGGCGCAGCCGTTGCCGCCACCAGCTGGAAAAAATCACCGCGCCTGGCCGGCTGGCACGGCGCAGCGACAAGACCTTGCTGTTTGTCGCTGGCGAGGGCTACGTGCTGGTGCGCGCTGGCCAACAGCAGTTCAATCTGTCCCGCTACGATGCGCTACTGCTGGACGCTGGCGATGCGCAGCAATGGCAGCTGGAAGCGGCACAGGACGTCGCCATTTTCCGCGTCGATCTGTTTATCTAGGAAGGAAGAAGCGATGCAAGACTGGGATCTGGTGATTCACAACGTCCACCTGGCCACCATGGAGCAGGGCTATGGCGAACTGCTGGACGCGGCCATCGCCGTCAAGGATGGCCGCATCGCCTGGTTTGGGCCAGGCGATGAATTGCCGGCCAGCGCCGCACCGCTGATCGATGGCCAGGGCTGCTGGCTGACACCGGGCTTGATCGACTGCCATACGCACATCGTTCATGCGGGCAGCCGCAGCGATGAATTCGAGGCGCGACTGAATGGCGCCAGTTATGAAGAGATCAGCCGCGCCGGCGGCGGCATCATGTCCACCGTGCGCGCCACGCGGGCGGCCAGCGATGAAGAACTGCTGGCGCTAAGCCTGCCGCGCCTGCTGGCGCTGCTGGCCGAAGGTCTGACGACCATCGAAATCAAGTCGGGCTACGGCCTGGATCTGGAATCGGAAGCGAAGATGCTGCGCGTGGCGCGCAAGCTGGGGCAGGTGCTGCCCGTTTCGGTGCGCACCACCTTTCTGGGCGCGCATGCGCTGCCGCCCGAATACGCGGGCCGTGCCGACGACTATATCGACCTGCTGTGCGCGCAGATGCTGCCGGCGCTTGCGGCGCAAGGACTGGTCGACGCCGTCGATGCCTTTTGCGAGCGTATCGGCTTTACGCCCGCACAAACGGAGCAGGTATTCGAGGCGGCGCGCGCCTGGAAGCTGCCCGTGAAACTGCATGCAGAGCAGTTGTCTGACCTGGGCGGCGCGGCGCTGGTGGCGCGCTACGACGGTTTGTCGGCCGATCACCTGGAGTTTTTGTCCGATGCGGGCGTCGCGGCCATGGCGCAGCATGGCACGGTGGCCGTGCTGCTGCCGGGCGCTTATTATTTTTTGCGAGAGACGCAGCAACCTCCCGTGGCGGCCTTGCGCGCGGCTGGCGTGCCGATGGCCGTGTCCACCGATTGCAATCCGGGCACCTCGCCGATGACGTCCTTGCTGCTGGCGATGAATATGGCGTGCACCTTGTGGCGCTTGACGCCGCAGGAGGCGCTGGCCGGTGCTACCTGCCACGCGGCGCGCGCGCTGGGCCTGCAGCACGACAGGGGCAGCCTGGCGGTGGGCAAGCGGGCCGACTTTGCCCTGTGGCGTATCGCGCGCCCGGCTGACCTGTCGTATGCGATGGGGCTTAATCCCTGCGCGGGCGTGGTACAGGGCGGTGTCTGGCGCACAGCGGTGGTAAGCTTGCCGGATTGATGATACGTCCCGGAGCGCCGCGTGCGTTTGAGTTTTATTTTTCTGCTGCCCCTAGTCCTTTTCTTTAACGCCGCGCCGCCTGCGCAAGCCATGGACGGGGGCACCCTGAAGGTGGGTTCCAAGCGTTTCACGGAATCCTACATCCTTGGTGAAATCGTCAGGCAGAGCGCTGCGCCGCATGTCAGGACCGAGCATCGCCAGGGACTGGGCAACACGGCCATCGTGCTCGCTGCGCTGCAGGCGGGCAGCATCGATGTGTATGCCGAATACATGGGCACCATCGCCAGCGAAATCCTCAAGCACGATACGCCGATCAGCCTCGATGAGATGCGCCGCGAGCTGGCGCCCTTGGGCCTGGGCGTGGCCGTGCCGCTGGGCTTTAACAACACCTATGCGCTGGCCATGCGCAGCGACGCCAATATCGCCAGCCTCGATCAGCTGGCCACGCAACCGGCGCTGAAATTCGGCCTGTCGCATGAATTCATCGGCCGCGTCGATGGCTGGCCGGGCCTGGCGGCGCGTTATGGCTTGCCGCAGCGCCCGCGCGGACTCGATCACGGCATCGCTTATGAGGCGCTGGCCCAGCGCCAGGTGGACGTGATCGATATCTATTCGACCGATGCGAAGATACGCCAGTACGGCTTGCGCGTGCTGGCCGACACGCAGCAGTATTTCCCCCGCTACGACGCCATGCTGCTGTACCGGCTCGACTTGCCGCCGCGTTTCCCCACCGCCTGGAAGGCGCTGCAAGCACTGCAGGGGCGTATCAGCGAGAGCGACATGATCGCCATGAATGCGGCGGTGGAAATCGATGGCAAACGCTTTGCCGATGTGGCGCAGCAGTGGTTGGCGAAAGGCGGGCAGGCAAGCAAGGTGGCACAGCGCGCTACCCTGGCCGATAAAATCCTCGGCGACGATTTATGGACCCTGACGCGCCAGCACCTGACGCTGGTCTTGCTGTCGGTGGGCGTGGCTTGCCTGATCGGCATTCCCTTGGGCGTGCTGGCGGCTTTTTATGCGCCGCTGAGGCAAACCGTGCTGGCGCTGGTGGGGGTATTGCAGACGGTGCCCTCGCTGGCCCTGCTGGCGATATTGATCCCGGTGCTGGGCATGATAGGCACCGTGCCAGCCCTGGTGGCCTTATGCGTGTACGCCTTGCTGCCCATCGTGCGCAATACCTGCACCGGCATTTTGCAAGTGCCCGAAGGCTTGCGCATGGCGGCGCTGGCGCTGGGCTTGAGCAAGCGTGACCGCCTGCTGTACGTAGACTTGCCGCTGGCCTTGCCGGTGATACTGGCGGGCGTGAAAACGGCGGCCGTGATGAGCGTGGGCACGGCCACCATCGCCGCCTTTATCGGCGCTGGCGGCTACGGCGAACGCATTACCATCGGCCTGGCCCTGAACGATAACGACATGCTGCTGGCCGGCGCCATTCCGGCGGCCGTGCTGGCCTTGCTGACGCAAGGCTTGTTCGAACTGGTCGAACGCTGGGCCGTGGCGCGCCGGCCTTGATCGGATCACAGCGAGTGCAGTTTCGAACGGACGGAAACGACCGCCTGGTGCAGGATGCGTTCAGCCTGGAAATCGTTTTCGCGCTGTTCGGCGATGGCTTGCAAGTCGCGCGTGTAGCGTTCCAGGCGGGAGCGCAAATAGGCGCGATAGAGTTTGACGACCAGCGGTTTGGCAGAAACATTCATGAATGGCTCCCAGTGCGTGAAGATGCGTTCATTTTGTGCGAGCACAATGCCGCCATTTTGCGAGGTATCAATGAGCACGGCGCCTGAAAAATGGCGTGTTTGATCTCCCGCAATGCCCTTGGGATGAAAGATGCCACACTGAATCTTCCCTGCAAGCATCAACCGACTCTCTGATCAACTCGGTGTCGAGTCCAGTGCCGATTCCATGCACTGTGATGCGCAGATCCTGATACCGTCCAAGGAGATTGTCGCATGGTCATTTTCGCCCTGATTGCTGGCTGCATCGCTTGCCTGACAGTGTACCAAATCTATAAGAAATCACGCGACGGCAGCGGTGTTGCGCAACAACACATTGGCTTGCACGGCACATTAATTGAGCCACGGAAATGAAATGACGACATTTAGTGAGCATCTCCCCTTGTAAATGTAAAGGGCAGTAAGCAAATGTAAAGGTAGGCGCAGGCCGCACAGTCAAGGTTTATATTGAACTCGTTGATTGCATTCTCCCCCTCCCACTTGACAATGGGTTCACCCCACGGTGCCGCTAGCCCGTGGGGATTTTTTTTGGAGTGAAGCTTAATATCTTATTGTGCTTCTTTCGACAACTGCGTCAAAGCATCACCCGTTACCCTGCAGATGCGCCAGTCGGGCATCACGTCGGCGCCCATGCCCTTGTAGAAGTTGATGGCATTTTCATTCCAGTCCAGCACCGACCATTCGAAGCGGCCGCAATCGCGTTCGACGGCCAGTTGCGCCAGCGCCGCCAGCATCTGCTTGCCATAGCCCTTGCCGCGCGCGGCCTGCTTGACGTACAGGTCTTCCAGGTACAAACCCTTGCGGCATAAAAATGTGGAAAAATTATGGAAGAACAGGGCGAACGTCACCACCACGCCATCTTCCGTGCCGACCAGTGCTTCGCAAGCGGGATGGTCGCCGAACAGGCTGTCGTGCAGCATGGATTCCTTGGCGATCATCATGTGTTCGAGTTTTTCAAACACGGCCAGCTCATGGATCATGCCAAAGATGGCGGCCACGTCAAATATCTGTGCAGGGCGGATGGTCAGGGTGGGGGTAGAAATGCTCATGTTGCCTTTGCGCTCTGTTGATTGGAAATGGAGTCGATAGCCTGTGTCTTGCGCGCGCCCGAAGTCAGTGCCCATGCCACGCTGGACAGGCATAGCACCATGCCCAGCCATTCGATGGGGGCAGGGCGGTAGTGTTCGAACTGTACTGACAGCAGCACGGAAATGACGGGCGTGACGACGCCGATATACACGGTCTTTTGCGTGCCGATGCGGGCGATTAAAGTGAAATAGGCGCTGAAGGCGATCACGGAACCGAAAATGGCCAGATAAGCCAATCCCATCCAGTAACTGGAGCGCGCCGGCAAATTCCAGGACTGGCCGGTGGCAATCGCCCACACGGCCACCATCGACGTGCCCCACAGCATGGTCCAGGCCATGGTCAGCATCACATTGGGTGAGTGCTCACGCACCTTCATGACGAGGGCGTTGCCCACCGTGCTGGCCATGGTGGCCACCAGGGCCAGTAGAAAGCCCAGCAGGAAGTGGCCCGTGCCGCCACCCAGCAAGTCTTTCAGCGCCAAGCCTATCGATTGATAAAACAGCAGCACGATGCCGCAGATGGCCACCGCCGCTGCAAAGCAAGTGCTCAAGGTGATGCGCGTGCCGAAGGCGATGCGGTTCAGCAGCGGCGTCCAGAACACCATCAGGGCGAACAATACGCTGACAAGGGCCGACACCAGATATTGTTCCGAAGTGTAAGTGCACACATAGCTGAGGGCGAATGAAGCCAGGCCCTGCAGCATCATCCATTTTTGCGCGCGCCAGGGCAGGCGCAGCTTGTCGCCGCGCAAGGCGCACCAGGCAAACAGGGTGGCGGAAGCGAGGCCAAAACGGTAGACCACGGACACGGCGGGGGCGACATCGCCCAGCTGCAAGGTGATGGCCCAGAAGGTCGAGCCCCAGATCAGGCAGGCAATAATAAACAGGAAAGGAGATGGCATGGCGCAAGTATATGCGATGCGCTATCAGGGGGAATCATTCGCTGGCGGATCGGCTTGAAACAGCGATGGCAGCCAGCCATTGAGGCAGCGCAGTGTCTGCGAGGAATGTTGAATTTTTGAAAATATTTAAATTATCATTAAGTAAATATTTCAAGGAGTAGCGCCATGCCGAATTCTCTGCAACTCAAAGTGTGGACCCTGATTGCCTATGTCATCATCATGACGCTGATTTCCATCTGGCTGCACGAAGGCACGGCCCCATCTTCCTTGCTGATGGCCGCCGGCGCCTTTGGCTAAATGACGACGATCAGTGCGTCACGCGGGTCTTGCGGCCATCCGACAGCAGGCGCACGCGCTCGCCAGGGCGGAACAGTTCATCGGCATCTTGCACGATGGCGCGCAGGTCGCCATTGTCCAGGCGTACGGTGATTTCAAAGCCGCGTTTGTTCGACGCATTGGCTTCGATGCTTTGACCGGCGAGGCCGCCAGCGACCGCGCCGAGGATGCTGGTTGCAATGGCGCCCTTGCCGCCGCCAATCGCCGAACCGGCCACGCCGCCCAGCGCCGCGCCAGCCAGTACGCCAGTGCCGCTTTCGCCCTTGTCGATGGTCACGTCACGCACCGATTCCACGGTACCCATGCGCACCGATTGCTCATTTTGCGTCTGGCGCGCGCTGTAAACATTGGCCGAATTCGGTTGGACGGCACAGCCGGCCAGGGTGGCGAGCAAGGCGACGGCGATAATTGGTGCTTTCATGAGTGACTCCCTTGGACAAAAATAGTGAGTGCTGATGGCATGGAACAGCATCTGCATTACTGGTCATCATGAGTATCTTCTCAAGATAACTAGTTTTGAATAGTAATAAAATGTTGCGGCAAGGCGCTACTCTACTACTGCTCGCTTATAGATCGCTTATAGCGTACTTCAGCTGCTCAATACGCCAGCTTGAAGCGCCGGTACAAAAATCCCAGCACAAAAAGCGGGCCTATCAGCAAGAAGCGCAGATCGTCGAGAAAGGACGGTTTCTTGCCCTCGATCTGGTGGCCGATGAATTGGCCTATCCACGCCAGCACGAAGATCGCCAGCGACAGCGGCAAGATGGTTGCCCCCGGCAGTATCAGCAAGACTGCCAGTATCACGGCCAGCATCATCAGCATGCCCGCCGCAAATGGCCGCGACAATTTGTAATAATAGTATAAGGCCACAATACTGCCGGCCAGCGCCACGCTGGCGTGCAAGCTCCACAACAACCCCAGCAGGCTGAACACGATCAAGGGCACGCACACGATGTGTACCCATTCATTGACGTGATTGCGGTGGCTTTCGCCATACTGTGCCAGCAGGCTATCGATGGTGCGCATGAGTTGTCTCTTGTTTTACATTTGATGGAAATTCTACACCGGAATACACGCGTCAGCGCCGGGTAGCATGCCGGGTAAAATACACGCCTCTTCCAGTCGCCAGGAAAGCCCATGAACCAGCCCTTATTTTCAGCATTGCCCGACACGCGCAAGCGCTGCTTCGATCCCGTTGTCGATGCCAGGACGCGCCTGTTGATACTGGGCAGCCTACCCGGCGAAAAGTCGCTGGCGCACAGCCAGTACTATGCCCATCCGCAAAACAAATTCTGGTTGCTGATGGGGGAAGTACTGGGTGTGGATTTAAAGAGTTTGGCCTACGAAGCGCGCCTGACAGCCTTGCTGGCCCATGACGTGGGCCTGTGGGATGTGGTGGCGCAGGCGCACCGCGCCGGCAGCCTGGACAGCAATATCCGCGAGCGCGACGACAACGACCTGGTGGCGCTGGCATCCAGTTTACCCAAGCTCGAAGTGATCGCCTTTAATGGGGGCACTGCTGCGAGGCTGGGATTGAAGGTTTTACAGAAACAGGCGAATCGCTATCGCATCGTCAAGCTGCCATCGAGCAGTGCAGCCCATACGCTGCCATTCAGTGAAAAATTGGCGCTTTGGTCAGCCCTGAAGGAGGGCTAACAGCATGCCCCATGCCCAGTGCGAACGCATCGAATGGTTTTAAGGGTAGTAATCAGCGGCCTCGAAGGCGCGACGCATTCTATCGCGGGCGAAATCGACGAAGGCCCGTAACTTTGGCAAAGACTGGCTGCGGCCGGGATAGTAGAGCGACAGGCCAGGAGTCTCGATACTGAAATCATCGAGTACCGTCACGAGATTGCCGTTTTCCACGTGGCGCATCGCCTCTGGCAATGGCATCTGGAACAGGCCAGTGCCGCGCAGCGCGGCACTGACACACATGGCGACGTCATTGACGATGAGTGGCCCCTTCACATCGACTTCTACACGCTGCCCCCGCATCGTAAACTCCCAGGGACGCGTCGCATGGACTTTCTGGCGCAGCCGAATACACGGAAAGCGCAGCAAGTCCTGCGGCTCGGCTGGCTGGCCATGCACATCGAATAGCGCCGGTGCTCCCACCACGACAAAACGCAACGGCGGCGTCAGACGGATTGCAACCATGTCTTGCTGCACCAGTTCGCCAAGACGTATTCCTGCATCGAATCCCTGCTCGATGATATTGACCAAATCATCGTCTGCAACCAGTTCGAGTTCGACCTCGGGATACAGTACAAAAAAATCAGGCAATAGGCGTTTGGACAGCAAGGGCAGCGCTGATCGGGGCACGTTGATGCGCAAACGTCCGCTGACCTTGCTGCCCAGGCCAGCAGCTGCGTTCAAGCCAGTTGTCAGTAGTTCAATGGCTGGTCGCACATGTGTCAATAGATGTTCTCCTGCTTCAGTCAGGTTGACATTGCGGGTAGTGCGGAAGAACAAGGGCGCGCCGATGCGCAGCTCGAGCGTGCGTATCGATTGGCTGATTGCCGACGGCGTGACACCGAGAATTCTTGCCGCGGCCCTGAAGCCATGTTGTTCAGCGACCGTAGTGAAGGTCACCAGGCCGTCCAGATAAGTTCTATCAATTGGTAAGTTCATCTAATCATACTGTTCTGAATGTTCAGTATTGTCAATCAATAGACCGAAACTTACACTTGATGTACTCCACTCCAAACTCTAAGGAAACAGTGATGCGTAGCTATCGTATTGAACAATTCGGCGGTCCTGAGGGACTTACTGCTGGTCAGGAACCCGTTCCCTTGCCTGGTGCCGGGCAAGTGCTGGTGCGTATTCGCGCCAGCTCCATGAACTTCCGCGACATGGCAATCCTGGCTGGCTGGTATCCGCTGCCAGTCAAGCCTGGTGTGGTACCGCTGTCCGATGCGGCTGGCGAGGTCGAGGCGGTAGGATCCGGCGTAAGTCGATTCAAGGTTGGTGATCGCGTCGTCAACAGTTTTTTCCCGAATTGGTTTGGCGGCACTTTCAACAGCATGCCGCAGCAATATGTCGTCGATCAGGATGGCTGGCTGACAGAGTATAAAATTGTCGATGCAGAAGCGCTGGTGGCGCTGCCCGAGCATCTCTCGTTCGAGGAAGCGGCTACCTTGCCTTGTGCAGGCGTGACGGCCTGGTCAGCGCTGGCAGGCGTAGGCGCGGGTGACACTGTTTTGACCCAGGGCACAGGCGGTGTATCGCTGTTTGCGGTGCAGCTGGCCAAAGCGCTCGGGGCTCGCGTGATCGCCACCACGTCGAGTACCGAAAAGGCGGACCGGCTGCTTGCATTAGGCGCAGATCACGTCATCGATTATCGTGCAACGCCCGATTGGGGGAGCAAGGCGCGCGAATTGAGCAATGGTAAGGGTGTGGACAGGGTGGTCGAAGTGGGCGGGCCAGATACCTTGGGTCAATCGATCAAGGCGGTAGCGCTGGGTGGACAAGTGGCTTTGGTTGGTGTGCTTGCAGGCGTGGCAGGTAATATCGACTTCATGTCCATGTTCATGAGCCAGGCCAGCTTCAGGCCGGTCGCTGTCGGTAGCCGGCGGGATCTGGAAGATATGATCAGGGTAATTGCCCAACACAATATCCGGCCTGTCATCGATAGCACGTATGCTTTTGACGACATCAAAGCTGCCTGGGTTCATTTTTCTGAACGCAAGCTCTTTGGTAAAGTCGTGATCCGCCATTAATGATGAATTAAGAACGGACTTCATCTTCATCCAGTAGAACGCATCGTTGAAGACCGGTCGCCGTATCGGTCATGATTCTGGTTTTCATCGATGCGCCTTGCTGTTGTTGCTCTCCCCCCAATAGTATCGTCAGCGTACCCGATCGGGCAGCTTGCTCAAGCGCGATGTTATTGACGATTCCTGTCTGCGCCTGACCTTCTTCCCCTGCCTCCCGCCGTTCCGGGCCGCTACCCCAGCTGTTGTTTCCCCGCCCGTTAAATTGCCTTGGTAACACTTTTGCGCTTGCTTGATCTGATATATTAGATTTAATATTCTGATATATCAGAGTGCGCCAATGTGGTGCCACGACAAAAACACAGCGCGATGGAGAGCAGATTCATCGTGCGCAGCAAGGAGATGGCTACGATGACCGAGTTCATGAATCAGGATTTTCTTCTCACCACCGAGATGGCGCGCAAGCTGTATCACGAGGTGGCAGCCGACTTGCCTATCATCGATTACCACTCGCACTTGCAGCAGGGCGAGATCGCCAGCCGCAAGACCTTCCGCAATATCGCCGAACTGTGGCTGGCGGGCGACCATTACAAATGGCGCTTGATGCGCACGGCTGGCGTGGCCGAGGAATTTATCACGGGCGAGCGCTCGGACCAGGAAAAATTCCGCGCCTTTTGCAAGGTGCTGCCACTGGCCATCGGCAACCCTATCCACCACTGGAGCCATCTGGAACTGCGCCGCATCTTTAACATTGATCTGCTGATCAATGAAGAAAACGCCGATGCGATCTGGGAACAGGCGAACGCCAGGCTGGCGTCCATGGATACCTGGTCGCTGCTGGAACAGGCCGGCGTGGAAATCGCCTGCACCACCGATGATCCGGCCGACGACTTGCTGCAGCATGCGGAAATCGCCGCCTCGGCCTTGAAAACGCGCGTGCTGCCTGCCTACCGTCCGGACAAAGCCATGCGCATCAACCAGCCGCGCTTCCCTGAGTATCTGAAGCGCCTGGGCGAAGTGGCCGATGTCCCCGTCACCTCGTTTGCTTCACTGATCGCCGCACTGGCCGTGCGCGTGGAATTCTTCCATGCACGTGGCGCGCGCATTTCGGACCACGCCGTCGACGTGACCCTGCCGGTGCAGGCGGCCAGCGCGGAAGAACTCGAAGCGCTGTTTGCCAAGCGTCTGCAAGGCACTTTGTTGAGCGATGCTGAAAATGGTTTGTACCTGCGCGGTTTGCTGGAGGCGATAGGCCGCGTGTACGCCAACTATGGCTGGACCATGTGTCTGCACATCGGCGCGCAGCGCAACAACAATGACCGCATGCGGGCCAAACTGGGCCCGGATACGGGCTACGACTCGATCTCGGACATGCGCTGCAGCGCCGGCCTGGCGTCCTTGCTGAACGCGCTCGACCTGGACGACCGCCTGCCGAAGACCATGCTGTTCTGCCTGAACCCGAACATGAATGAAGTGCTGTCTACCATGGTTGGCAACTTCCAGGACGGTACCGTCGCCGGCAAGCTGCAGTTCGGCCCGGCCTGGTGGTTCAACGACCACAAGGAAGGCAATCTGCAGCAGCTGGTCGGCTTCGGCAACCACAGCGTGCTGGGCGTGTTTGTCGGCATGGTGACCGATTCGCGCAGCTTCGCTTCGTATCCGCGCCACGATTATTTCCGCCGCCTGGTATGCCGCCAGATCGGCGATTGGGTCGCGGGTGGCGAATACCCGGCTGACTTCGAGGCGCTGGCCACCATCGTGCGCGGCATCTGCTACGACAACGCCCGCAAATACTTCCAACTCTAAGCCGCCGCCAGGAACTGTCATGCAAAAAGTATTGTGCATTCATCCCGACGACGACATGCTGGTCGCCCTGTCCGATCTGGTGGCTGGTGAAGTGGTGCAGTGGGAAGCGGAATCCATCCTCATCAGCAGCCCCGTGAAGACCAAGCACAAGCTGGCCCGCCACGCCTTTGCGGCCGGCGAGATTCTGCGCCTGTACGGCGTCCCGGTCGGCAAGGCGACGGCGCAGATACGCCGCGGCGAAGCCGTCACCACGGAAAACCTGCAGCATTACGCGGCCGACGTGGAACTGGAAGCGCAGGCGCCGTATCGCTGGACGCCGCCGGACGTGACGCGTCTCAAAGGCGCCACGTTTCCCGGCGTGGTGCGCGCCGACGGCCGCGTGGGCACGGCCAACTACTGGCTGATTTTCCCGCTGGTGTTCTGTGAAAACCGCAATGTAGAACACTTGCGCAATGCGCTGGAAGCGCCGCTGGGCTACACGCGCAACGACCTGGCTTCATTTACATTGTCGCTGCTGGGCGAAGACATGGAAGCGCCGAAACCCGTGGTACGGCCGTTTCCGAATCTGGATGGTGTGCGCATCATCACGCACAACGGCGGCTGCGGCGGCACGCGCGCCGATGCGCGCTCGCTGTGCAAGATCCTGTCCGCCTATGCAGACCATCCTAACGTGGCCGGCATCACCGTCTTCAGCCTCGGCTGCCAGAACGCGCAGATCGCCATGTTCCAGGAAGCGCTGGCCAAACAGAATCCCCATTTCGACAAGCCATGCCTGATCTATGAACAGCAGAAGTGGGATAGCGAAGACGCGATGATGAAGGCCGTGCTGACCGATACCCTGGTCCAGCTGAAGGAAGCGAACAAGGTGCAGCGCAAGCCGGTGCCGCTGTCGCACCTGAAGATCGGCGTCAAGTGCGGCGGCTCGGACGGTTTTTCCGGCATCTCCGCCAACCCGGCCATGGGCTTGGTGTCGGACATGGTGGTGGCCGTGGGCGGTTCGTCCATCCTGGCTGAATTTCCCGAACTGTGCGGCGTCGAAGCGAACCTGATCGAGCGCTGCGAAAACGACGACGACAAGCGCCGCTTCCTGGGCCTGATGCGCGACTTTGAAGCGCGCGCCGAAGCAGTGGGCACGCATTTCGCCGACAATCCCAGCCCCGGAAATATCCGCGATGGCTTGATCACCGACGCCATGAAATCGGCCGGTGCAGCCAAGAAGGGCGGTACTTCGCCCATCGTTTCCGTGCTCGATTATGGCGAACAAAGCGCCAGGCCGGGCCTGTCTTTACTGTGCACGCCGGGCGGCGATGTGGAGTCGGTCACGGGCATCGTCGCTTCGGGCGCCAACGTGGTGCTGTTTTCCACGGGCCTGGGCACGCCGACGGGCAACCCCATCGTGCCGGTGCTGAAAATTTCCAGCAATACGCGGGTGGCCAAAAAGCTGTCGGATTTGATCGATTATGATTGCGGTCCCGTGATCGAGGGCACGCCACTGCCGGATGTGGCCAACGGCCTGTTCGACATGGTGGTGGCGACCGCTGGCGGCCAGTACCAGGCCAAGGCCGACCGCCTGCAGCAATACGATTTCATCTTCTGGAAACGCGACATTTCACTGTGATTCACACTCCCATGCAAGCATCAGTATCAGCACTGCAGCGCAGCGCGCCGTTCGACCTGCCGATCAAGTTTCTTCAGTTCGGGCAGGGTAATTTCATGCGCGGCTTTTTTGACTGGCAAGTGGACCTGCTCAACGAACGCACTGGTCTGAATGGCGGCGTGGTGGTGGTGCGTCCGCGCGGCGGCAGCGGCTCGCCCCTGCTTGACGTGCAGGATGGCTTGTTTACCACCATCGTGCGCGGCCTCGATGAAGACGGCAAGGCCGTCAGCACCTGCCGCACTATCCGCTGCGTGCAGCGCGAAATCGATCCATCGACCATGTATGGCGATTACCTGGCGCTGGCCAGCCTGCCTGAACTGCGTTTCATCGTCTCGAACACGACGGAGGCGGGCATCGCCGTCAATGATCACGACGCCTATCACGATGCGCCGCCATCGAGTTTTCCCGCCAAGCTGGCGCGTTTGCTGTTCGAGCGCTACACGCATTTCGAGGGCGACCGCAACAGGGGTGTGGTGCTGCTGCCGTGTGAATTGATCGAGCGCAATGGCCCCGCGCTGAAGGCGGCCGTGCTGCACTTTGCCCGCTTGTGGCAGCTGGACGCGGGCTTTGCCGACTGGCTGGCTGGCACTTGCGTGTTTTGCTCGACCCTGGTCGACCGCATCGTCACCGGTTATCCGCAAGGCGAGGCCGAGGCCATCGAAGAAGTGCTGGGCTATCGCGACCAGTTCCTGGTGGCGGCCGAACACTACTATCTGTTCGTCATCGAAGGCCCGGCATGGCTGGCCGATGAATTGAAGCTGGCCGGTGCCGGCTTGAATATCCAGCTGGTCGACGACATCACACCTTACAAGAAACGCAAGGTGGGCATCCTGAATGGCGGCCATACGGCGCTGGTACCCGTGGCCTTGCTGGCGGGCCTCGATACGGTGGGCGCGGCCGTCAGCGATGCCCAGGTGGGCGCCTGGCTGGCCGATACGCTGGCGCAGGAAATCATCCCCGCCTTGCCGCTGCCGCAAGAGCAATTGCAGCAATTCGCGCGCGACGTGCTGCTGCGCTTTCGCAATCCCTACATCCAGCACCGCTTGTCGGCGATTGCCTTGAACAGCTGGAGCAAATTTGCCGCGCGTGTCGCGCCGCAAATGCTGCGTTATGTCGATTTGCATGGCCGTTTTCCGCAGCGTCTGGTGCTGGCGCTGGCCGCCACCATGCGCCTGTACCGGGGCGATGTGATCGTGCTGTCCGACGATGCGGCCAGCCTGGCGTGGTTCAGCCAGGGCTGGGACAAGGTGGATAGCGGCCGGCAAACCTTGCTGCAACTGGCGCAGGACTGGCTGGCGAACGACAAGGTATGGGGCCGCGACATGAACCTGGTGCCGGGCCTGGCGCAAGCGGTGGCCGCCGCATTGCAGCGTATCGAACAGCAGGGCATGCGGGGCGCCTTGCAGGCGCAATAAGAGTATCAAGGCAGCACAGAAGTAACAGGCAGTACGCATAACCGAGGCCGAAGGCACTTCCCCAGGAAGGCTGAACGGCCCAAAAAAGAGACGGCGCACATGCGCCGCCATGGATGGATAGAGGGAGACACAATGACTAAAATACGCGGCATGCGCTGGTGGATGGTCGGGCTGGTGACGGCTGGACTCATCGTCAATTACCTGGCGCGCAATACCTTGTCGGTGGCGGCACCGACGATGATGAGCGAACTCAATATCACTACCCAGGAGTATTCCTATATCGTGGTGGCGTGGCAGGTGTGCTACGCACTGATGCAGCCCATTGCCGGTTATGTGATCGACGCCATCGGCACCAAGATCGGTTTCGCCATCTTCGCGCTGGCCTGGTCCGTGGCTTGCGCCTGCGCGGCGATGGCGACAGGCTGGCAAAGCATGGCCCTGTTCCGTGGCATGCTGGGTCTGACTGAAGCGGCCGGTATTCCAGCCGGTGTGAAGGCCACCACCGAATGGTTTCCCGCCAAGGAGCGCTCGATCGCCATTGGCTGGTTCAATATCGGCTCTTCTATCGGCGCCCTGTGCGCACCGCCGCTGGTGGTGTGGACCATTTTGCACGGCAGTTGGCAAATGTCCTTCGTCATCGTCGGCGCCATCGGCATCGTCTGGACGGGCTTGTGGCTGCTGTTCTACAAGCATCCGCGCGACCAGAAACTGTTGTCCGACAAGGAGCGCGATTTCATCCTGGAAGGCCAGGAAGCGAGCCACCACAGCGACAAGGTCAAGAAGGCCCGCTGGCACCAGATCGTCCGCAGCCGTAATTTCTGGGCCATCGCCATACCGCGCTTCCTGTCCGAGCCAGCCTGGCAGACGTTCAATGCCTGGATTCCCCTCTACATGGCCACCGAGCGCCATATGAACATCAAGGAAATCGCCATGTTCGCCTGGCTGCCATTCCTGGCCGCCGACATCGGCTGCGTGCTGGGCGGCTATTTGAGCCCGTGGTTCCACAAGTACTGGAAAGTGTCGCTGTTCACTTCGCGCAAACTGGTCGTCATCGTCGGCGCCGTCTGCATGATAGGCCCGGCCTGCATCGGCCTGGTGGCCAGTCCGTATGCGGCCATCGCGCTGTTATGCGTGGGTGGCTTCGCGCATCAGACGCTGTCCGGCGCGCTGTATTCGATCACTTCCGACGTCTTCGGCAAGAACGAAGTGGCCACCGCCACCGGCCTGGCCGGCATGTCCGGCTACCTGGGCGCCACCGTCTTCACCCTGCTGTTCGGCGTGCTGGTGACGGTGGTTGGCTACAGCCCGCTGTTCATGCTGCTGGCCGTATTCGACCTGGTCGCCGCTGCCGTGGTGTGCCTGCTGATACGCGAAAAGATCGCTCCGAGTGTGCCATTGGGCCAGCCAGCCTTCAGCAGCTAAAGACCTATCCCGATTTTCCCCGCTGTTTTCCTGCACCGCGCGGTGCGGCGGGGAGCTGTTTTTTTACGATGTTTATACACATAGGCGTCCACCAAGGCGCGAGAAGAGGAGAAGCACATGACACCATTGAATAATCACTACCCCCGCAAGCTGCTGGCGGCCGCCATGCTGGCAGCGCTGTCCGGCAGCGCGCTGGCCGACGGCATCCTGGAAAACCGCCATGTGGAAACGCGCATCTACGGTTTCCTGAACGGCGAAATCGAATCGGTGAAAGCCGTCGGCGGCGCTACGCCTTACGCCAGCCGTGGCCGTATTTCGGATGGCAATTCGCGCATCGGCTTTGCCGGTTCTATCGGCCTGCGCGGCGACGTGAGCGGCATCTGGCAAATCGAAGGCAGCCTGAATAACTTCGACGAAGGCGGCGTGAATGGCCAGGGCAAATCGGCCACCATCGAATCGCGCAATACCTTTGTCGGTATCGACAGCAAGCGTTTCGGCCGTTTCATCGTCGGTAATAACGATTCGGTCTACCGCAGCCTGGTCGGCTCGGGCGGCGCCCTGGGCGGCAACCTGGGATTGTCAGTGCAGGGCGTGGACGTGTGGAACAACACCTCGGCCCAGTTGAGCGGCAACGCCGACAGCCTGTTCGGCCGCGGCGAAGCGCGCTACAAGAATTCGGCCCACTACCTGTCGTCTGAATGGCGCGGTTTCCAGGCTGGCGCATCGTATGGCTTCGATGAACAGCGCAGCACGGGCGACGACCGTGCGCGCTACTCGCTGGCCGCCAAGTACAGCATCGGTGCGTTTTCCATCGGCGCCGGCTACGACCGCCAGCAAAATACGGGCGTCGATGTGGAAAACCTGTCCAAGGGTTTCGGCATGCGCAATACCTCGGTCAGCGGCGTAAACACCTCGTTCTACAAGCTGCTGGCGACGTATAAATTCCCGACCAGGACCTCGGTTGGCCTGGGGTTTGAGTCGGGCAGCTATGGCTACGCCGTGCAGTCGCTGCCGACACCGGGCAACATCTACACCTCGCTGGTCACGGGCAGCATGAAGCAGCGCTCCGTGATGGCCTCGCTGAGCCAGGAAGTGGGCTACGACGTGACCGTGATGCTGGCCGCCGGCAAGCTGGGCAAGCTCGATAACACCACTTTCGCCAAGCCCGACGATTTCGGCGCCACGCAGGTGTCGCTGGGCGCGACCTACAAGATTGACGAGCAGTTCATGCCGTATGTGTATTTCACGCGCATCAATAACAAGGCGCAGCAGAACGTCAACCTGGGCCAGTCTCCGCTGCACAGCAATAACTCGGGCAAGGATGACGCCTTCCTCGCACCGGGTAATTCGCCGCGCGCCTTCGGCTTCGGTTTTATCGCCCGTTTTTAAATTCGTAATGAACAAGTCCGGCCAGAGCCGGCTTAAGGACTACAGCGCTGCCACGTCAGAGCGGCGCTTACATCAGGAGATGCAAACATGAAGTCAGGTAGCAAAAAACTCAATACAGGCTGGACGCAAGCCTGCGTGGCACTGCCACTGGCCGCGATGCTGGCCGCGTGCGGCGGTGGTGGCAGCACCAATGGCGACACCGCCACCAGCTATAACCCGGGCAGTGTCTATCAGGTTGGCACCACGTCCTACGATCCGGACCTGCCGGCTGAACCTAGCCTGCCGAAAGACACGCAGGTCTGCGCCACGCTGGAAGCGTCGGGCAACCTGGTGCGCCGTCCCGACGGCTCGCTGCCGCCGGAAGCCGACCCGTCGAAACCTGGCGTGGGCGCCGTGGTGACTACCGCCACCGCCAATCCTGACCAGGCCCGTATCCAGGCCGCGCTGGACGCTTGCGGCGCTGCCGTCGACGCTGAAGTGGGTGCGAAGATCGCCGCCGCCGACGCTGCCGCCACGGCGGCGCAAAAGACGGCCAACGTCAAGAACGTCAATATCGCCGGCGTCTCGGGCGAGGAACTGGCCAAGCCCGAATACCGCGCCAGCAAGTTCGCCGTGCGCCTGGTGGTCAACCGTTCCGGCGTGGGCGATGGCTTCATCAGCGGTCCATTGACCCTGCCATCGGGCGTGACCCTGTGGATCGACAAGGGCGTGACCCTGTACGCCTCGCGCGACGTGACCACGTATTCGCCGAATCCGGCCGGCCCCTACTGCGGCAATACGGCCGTCAGCTCCAGCAAGGCTGGCAGCTCGGGTAACTGCTCGGCGCTGATCAACGGTTCCAACCTGGTCAATTCGGCCGTCATGGGCGATGGTTCAATCGACAGCCGCGCCTACTCGGAAATCGTCACCACCAACAAGCTGTACCCGTTGATGAAGGTCGACATGACCTGCTCGAACACCTATACCTCGTACGCGGCCGGCAAGCAGGCGGCCGATGGCGTGTCGTGCGATAACGGCGGTACTTTTGTCGATTCCAAATCGTCGGCGCGCAACATGAGCTGGTGGGACCTGGCCTTCCTGGGCAATATGGTGCAGAACGGCGTCACGGGCACGGGTTCGCAATCGAACTTCCGCATGATGGTGTTTAACTATGCGAAAAACCTGACCCTGTACCGCATCTCGCTCAATAACAGCGCCAACTTCCACGTCGTGCCTAGCGGCGTCGATGGCTTGACGGTGTGGGGCGTCAAGGTGCAGACGCCGACGCTGGCAGCTTTTGCCAACCCGGCCGGTAACGGCAACCCGCTGTACAACGGCGAAACCTGGAATGCGGACAACGTCAAGAATACGGATGCCTTCGATCCGGGTGCGGCCAGCAAGGCCATTTCGGGCAAGCTGGCTACCGGCAGCAGCACCACTTCTGCGGGCGCCATGTCGTTTGACGGCTACCTGAAAAACTTCGTCTTTGCCTACAATTTTGTGAGCACGGGCGACGATGACGTGGCCCTGAAAGGCAGTTCCAATCCATCGCCGGCCGGTTCTGGCCTGTTCGCCATCGATGGCAAGCGCGACGTGCGTTCGGACCGCAAGCACGGCATCGTGATCGCGCATAACCACATCTACTGGGGCCATGGCATTTCGGTGGGCAGTGAAACCAACGCCGGCGTGACCAACGTCGAGGTCTACGACAATTCGTTCACGCATTCGGAAGAAGGCTTGCGCATCAAGTCCGACTATGCGCGCGGCGGTGAAGTGAGCAATGTCCACTACCGCAATATCTGCATCCGCGATGCGCAGAACGCGCTGCTGTTTACCACCTACTACAGCACCAAGGCCTTGCCGGCGGCCGGCCCGCTGTACCCGAACTTCCACGATATCACGCTCGATAACGTGCGTATCATGGGTAACACGGCCATCAAGCTGCAGGGCTTCAAGGCCAATACGGGCGGTTTCGACAATCCACAGTATCCTCTGGTGATGAGCCTGAATAATGTGGTGACCGACTCGCCTAACGCCACGACGATGACTTCGTCCGACGCCAACCTGACGATCAAGGGCAGCAATTTGCCGATCTTTGCCAATGCCGCCGAACGCGTGACGGTCAATGGTACGGCCACGCAGGCGGTCGATGTGGACAAGGTAGTCGATTGCAGCAAGGCTTTCGTCGACTTCCCGGCCATCGGCCAGTCGAACCTGTTCGGTTCGACCTGGGATAAAAAGTAACACCGGCAGGCGCCGCGCCATGCATCTTGCGTGATGCCGGCGCGGCAGCTTGTTCTCCTGATTGAAAGGGAAGCATAGTGGAATCAGCAGACACCGTATTCGTGATCGGCGAATGCATGATCGAATTGCAGCGCAAGGAACAGCAGCAGGAGCAAGCCATGGCCTACCGCTTTGGCGGCGACACCCTGAATGCGGCGCTGTACATGGCCCGCCTGCTCGATGCGCGCCAGCACCAGGTGGCGTATGTGACGGCGCTGGGCAGCGATGGCCTGTCCGACGATATGTGCGCCAGCTGGCAGGAAGAGGGCATCGATACCCGCTGCGTGCAGCGCCTGGACGATAAACTGCCGGGCATGTATCTGATCGAAACCGATGCCTTGGGCGAGCGCCACTTTCACTACTGGCGCAGCGATTCGGCGGCGCGCTACTGGATGCGCGGGCTGCAGGCGCCGCACATCTTGCGTGAGCTGGCTGGCGCGCGCCATGTGGTTTTGTCCGGTATCAGCCTGGCGATTTTGCCGCCCGCCGACCGCGAACTGCTGCTGGCGACCCTGGCGCAATGCCATGCGCAGGGCGGCCAGATCATCTTTGATAATAATTACCGCCCCCGTTTATGGGAAAGCGCGGATGCCGCCGCTTCGATTTACCACCGCATTCTGAGCCTGTCGTCGCTGGCCTTGCTGACCTTGGACGATGAAGAGGCGCTGTACGGGCCGGCCAGCATCGCGCAGGTACTGGCGCGCACGGCGGCGCTGGGCGTGCCCGAGATCGTGCTCAAGCGCGGCGCCCAGCCTTGCATCGTCTGGCGCGAGGGCGAGCAGCAAGAAGTCGCCGCCCAGCCGGTGGCGCGCGTGGTCGACACTACGGCGGCCGGCGATTCCTTCGGCGCAGCCTATGTAGCGGCGCGCCTGGCGGGCCAGCCGCCGGCCAGTGCGGCGCGGGCAGGGCACCGCCTGGCCGCCTGCGTGATAGGCCAGCGTGGCGCCATCATCGCGCGCACGGAAATGCCTGCCGTATGAGCGTAGAAGCTGTATCATCGAATACGCCGTTTTCCCCGTTTAATTTGCTGTTCCGCTAAAAACAAGTCTACAAACAAGTCTATGAATCTGACGTCTACTCTTTCTTCGGCCGATGGCGAAACCGGCGTCAGCGCCGCGCGCCGCGTGTACGGCCTGCTGCGCCAGCGTATTGTCGAGATGAGCATGCTGCCCGGCACCCGCATCGTGGAGAAGGAACTGGCCGAAGAACTGGGCACCAGCCGCACGCCCGTGCATGAAGCGGTGCAGCGCCTGGCCGAGGAAGGCTTGATCGAGGTGCTGCCGCGCGTGGGCACCTTTGTCGCCCGCATTCCCCTCGATTCGCTGGAAGAAGCCATGCTGGTGCGCTGCGCGCTGGAGACAGCGATCATAGAAAAAGCCACGGAGCGGGCCACGCCGGAAGGCATCGCCAGGCTGCGCGCCATCCTCGCCGCGCAGGCCGACTGCATCACCAATAACGATATACGGGGCTTTCACCGCACCGATGAGAATTTTCATGCAGCCCTGGCCGAATTGTCAGGGTATCCCGGCGTCTGGCCCATGATTTTGCAGGCGAAAACCCAGATGGACCGTTATCGCCAGCTGACCTTGCCTCTGGAAGGACGCATGAGCGACGTGATGGCCGAACATGGCAAGGTGGTGGAAGCGGTGGCCTCGGGCGACCCGCAGCACGCCGTCGCCGCCATGCGCAGCCATCTCGATCATGTGCTGCCGGTGCTGGAAATCACCCGCAAACTGCGGCCTGAATACTTCATGCCGCATCTCGCCGTCAAACCCAGGCGCTAACGCCTTCCTGCCGTCCGTCATCTGCCTGCCAGCGCAGCGGGCGGGACCCGGCACGCCTGTCGATATGCATCAATAAAGGATTACACATGAAAGTGTCCCACCGTCTGACCCTGCTGGTCGGCGCCGCATTGCTGGCCATGGCCATGCTGGGCGCCTACAGCCTGCGCAATCTTTACCAGGCCATGCAGCATGACCGCCAGGCGCAAATTATCAATATGCTCAAGATGGGCGCGCACCTGGCCGCCCATTATCACGGCCAGGAATTGTCGGGCCAGCTCACGCGCGAACAGGCGCAGGCAGCAGCAAAGGAAGCGCTGACCCAGCTCAATAACGATGGCAAAAGCTATTACTGGGCGCGCCTGCCGAACGGCTTGAACCTGGTGCACCCGAATCCGAAAAATATCGGCGTGATCGCCGAAGGCGAAACCATGGATGGCCGGCCCGATTCGTTGGCCTACATTGAAGCGCTGGCCAAGGATGAAGTGGGACTGGTGTCCGTCAAGAGCCGCCGCGATGGCCAGCTGGTGGCCAAGCTCAATGGCATCATCGCCTTCAAGCCCTGGGGCTGGTGGATAGGCACGGGCTTTTTCAATGACGATATCGAGAACGCCTTCTGGCATGCAGCCATGCAGTTCCTGTGGTTCTTTGTCGCCGCCCTGGCCGTGATGCTGGCGCTGGGCTGGCAAGTGATACGCAGCGTGCTGGGCGTGCTCGGTGGCGAACCTGCCTATGCGGGCGACGTCACGCGGCGCATCGCCGGGCGCGATTTATCGGCTCCGGTGGCCTTGCGTACGGGCGACGATGGCAGCCTGCTGCACAGTATCGCGCGCATGCAGCAAGACCTGGCCACCACGGTGCGCCAGATCCGCGGCAATGCGACGGCGATAGCGGCGGCCTCGAAGGAAATCGCCAATGGCAACCTGGACCTGTCGGCGCGCACCGAGGCGCAAGCCAGTTCGCTGGAGCAGACGGCCGCCTCGATGGAGGAACTGACGGGCACCGTCAGCCAGAATGCAGGTAATGCGCAGCAGGCGAGTGCGCTGGCTGGCGATGCCTCGCAACTGGCGCAGCAGGGTGGCGCCGTGGTGGCGCGCATGGTCGATACCATGGGCGCGATAGGCCAGTCGTCACGCAAGATCGCCGAGATCACCGGCGTGATCGACGCCATCGCTTTTCAAACGAATATCCTGGCCTTGAACGCGGCCGTGGAAGCGGCGCGCGCGGGCGAGCAGGGAAGTGGTTTCGCGGTGGTGGCGGGCGAAGTGCGCAGCCTGGCCCAGCGGGCGGCCAGTGCGGCCAAGGAAATCAAGGACTTGATCGGCGTGTCGGTGACGCAGGTAGAGGCGGGCGGCGCGCTGGCCAGCCAGGCCGGCGAGACCATGCAGCACGTGGTCGAGAGCATCGCCAAGGTGACGGCCTTCATGCACGACATCAGCGCGGCCACGCATGAACAGAGCGAGGGCATCGCGCAAGTGAACCAGGCCATCATCAGCATGGACGACGTGACGCAGCAAAATGCGGCGCTGGTGGAACAGGCCGCCGCCGCCGCGCAGGCCATGCAGGAACAGGCGCATCAGTTGTCGCAACTGGTGAGCCTGTTCAGGCTGGAACGCTGACTGTTTGCCGCGCTTGCCGCTGTTGCTGATACTGGCGGCGCCAGTACCAGGCGATGCAGAGCAGGCCCAGCACCGATGGCCCCAGCTGCGTCCAGGCCTGGCCCGCAGGCAGCAGGTTGCCGGCGGCGGCCGACAGCATGGCGAACAGCGAGGCCAGCAATTTATAGATGTGTTCGTAGCGCCACAATACGGCATGCCAGCGGTGGGGAAACAGCCAGCGCGCGCTGTCGTAGAGCAAAATGGTGGCCAGGCCGCCCAGGGACGACAGCACCACGATGGCCCGCTGGCCCGAGTCATCTTCCACCAGGCGCAGCAAGATAAGCAGCCCTGCGGCCAGCGCCGCTACCGTCATGGCGCCATCGATGGCCTGCGGGCCGCTTGCCCGCGTGTACACGGCGCGCCAGCCGCTCAGTAACTGGTACAGCACCAGCACCGTCAGCACGGCAAACACGGGGCGGTAGCCAAACAAAACATTACCGATGGTGGCCGTGGTGCAGACCAGCAAGGTCAGCCCGGCGAATAGCCGGCCACGGCGGCGGTGCTCAGAGCTACCCTTGGCTTTTGCCAGCAGGAAAAATCCCAGGAGGATGGCGGCGCTGCCCGCGAGGATGTGGATGCTGATATTGATCAGGTGCGGCTGGGGCATGCATGACTCCGGGCTGATGCGTCCGACAACACGGACGCGCCCGAAGATAATAACTTGATAATTTCCTTCTGGCTATCTCCTGCCGGGAAAATCAGCCTGGCGTATAAGCCTGTACTTCCAGCGGCTGGCCCTTGGCGTCGAAGCGCAAGGCTACCGACAATTGGCTCACGCCGATGATGGCCAGTGCGTCGCAGATGTCGTTCACTTCATCCTGCAGGTCGGCCGCCAGGTCCAGCGGCTTGTCTGCGCTGTGCAGCAATGCGCCGCCAGCTGCATGGACATTGACGCGCAGCAGCATTTCGCCGTGCTCGTCGGTGGGGCCCACGATCACGGACACATCGGCAGGGGCGGCATTGTTTTCTGCCAACGCATGGTTAATGCCCGACATCATTTGCAGCATGGTGTATTCGGCCATACCTTGTTCCTTGCCGCCGTGGAACAGATCCTGGTACAGGAAACTGACTTCCAGCGCCGTGCCGGCGGGCGCCAGGCAGCGCTTGACGAGCTCGGCCACGTCGCTCGTCCATTGCTGGTAGCGGGCCATGCGCGCATCGAACCAGGCGTCCAGCGCCGCTTCATCCTTCGGTTCTTTGTAGAAAGGATCGTCCACGCGCTTGAGGGCAAAGCCCAGCAGGAAGCGCAATTCCACCGCCGTATCCTGTGGACCGAAGGCTGTCTCGCTCCAGCCCACGATGCTGCGCTCCAGGCCAGGCGCGGCGACGATTTTCTTGTCCGTCATCGAGGTATAGGCGTCGCGCACCATTTCATGCAGATGGCTGTAGGTGATGCGGTCGATTTCGTCGAGGTCGTAGGCGTGGCTCATCAAGACTACCTTGGCCTTGGCGCTTTCCAGTTCAGCTTGCTGAAAACTTTTCACCAGCGCTTCGAACGCTGGCTGGTCCTGGAAAGTGTCCGCCTGCTGCAGGCCGCCCGTGCTTTGCACCAGCAGCGGCACCACGAAGGCATTGATTTCCATGGACGGCGCATTTTCGCGGCGGATGACCACTACCGACGAGGCTTCCTCGATCTGCTGGCGCAGATACTGGTAGGCGCCCACATCTTCATATTTCGCCCTGTCGATGGCGTCGTACAGCACTTCATCGTTTTTCTGGTTCAGGGTCTTGCGGATGATGCGGCCAAATTCGACGGCCTGTTCGGCCAGCACCGTGCTTTGCGATACGCTGTCTTCCTGTTCCGCCAGGTTCAGGGCCATCGTGCACAGCATGCGCGTGACGGCTTCATCCTTGTCTTCAGGCGTATTGGCGGATTTACGGGGGACAGGGCGCTTATTTTTAGGCATGGTGGTCGTGATGGTTGATTAATGAGGTAAAGCAGGTAAAGCAAACGGGCGCCGCGGCGATGCCGCCTGGCGCCCGGAAGGGATGATACAGGCCGTGGAGGCCGCACGGTGCAATCAGTGATCGGTATCGAACATCTCGTGCAATTCATCGAGCAGGTCGGTGGTTTCTTCGGCCGACAATCCAAGATGCTTGCAGGCAAGATCACCGCCCTTGTCCCACTCCAGCGAGTTACTGTTGCCATGGTAGCGCTGAATGCCTTTTTCGGCCAGCAAGGACAGGGCTACCAGCGAACGGATGGCGTCGTCGGTGGACGGATCGGCCAACACGCTGTAATCGTGATGATGCAAGATGGCCCAGGCCACGTCCGACGACAAGCCCCAGTTGCGGGCCAGCAAGCAGCCGATGGCGGCGTGGTTGGTCTGGTGGCGCGCATCTTCCAGGCGCGTGAAACAGTGCCGGGCATCGTTGGCCGCCGCCGCATACGTGTTGACGTAATCGGGAAAACGGTTCATCAGCAGGGGCACGCCGATATCGCAGAACAGGCCAAAAGTGTGGGCGATGTCGGGCGGGGCGATGCGCAGCTTGCGCGAGGTAAACACCACGGCACGGGCCCGCTTGGCCGAGACATCCCAGAAATTGTTCAGTTCCACGCCTTCTGCTTCGAGCGCCTGGCGCGCCAGCAAGCCCGTCATCATGGCGCTGCACTGGTTGATGCCGAGAAAGTTGATGCCTTGCTCGACCGACTTGGCCTTGCGCGCGGCGCCATAAAACGGCGAATTGGCCAGTTTCAGCAGCGCGCCGGACATGCCGACATCGTCAGCGATGATGCGGGCGATCTTGCGCGGCGAGGGATCGGTTTGCGCCAGTTCGCGCTGCAAGTCAACCAGCAGGCTGGGGCGCGGTGGAATGCGGATGGAACGCATCAAGGCATCGACTGGATCACCTTCAACGGCCTTCGCTTGCGTTGCTGCTATCGTCATCATTCTTTTCGCATCACTGGGTGGTTGGTCTGTCATGCCCTGTGACGGATGTCGCTGACAGGCATCCGGCGCAGTGCCTGGAGATTATCGCTGTTTATGGATGGTAATAGTTCATCTATGCAATAAATTGTGCAAAAAAGTATGCTTTTTATCTTGTTGGCGCGATTTTTTAATGGCCATATCCATAATATTTATTGATTTTTAAGAATGATGTGTCTGTGCGCGGCACAGGCGGAAAGCAGGGGCGCGCTACAATTGCGCCATGAAAAGCATACTTGCCGGTATCGATTTTGCAGACGATTCCTTCATCGTGGCGCAGCAGCTGATCGGCGTCACCGTGCTGGTCAATGGCGTGGGCGGGCGCATCGTGGAAACGGAAGCCTATGACGGGCTGGACCCTGCTTCGCACACGTTTTCAGGCATCACGCCGCGCAATGCGGCGATGTTCGGCCCGCCTGCACACGCGTATGTCTATCGCTCCTACGGCATCCACTGGTGTCTGAATTTTGTCTGCCGCGAACCTGGCCATGGTGCTGGCGTGCTGATACGGGCGATAGAACCGGTCACGGGGCTGGAGACCATGCGCGAGCGGCGCGGCGTCGATGATGTCCGCCTGCTGTGTTCGGGGCCGGGCAAGGTCTGCCAGGCGCTGGGTGTGACGCATCTGCAGAATCGCCTGGATTTGAACGCGCCGCCTTTCGAGTTACTGGCGCGCGAGGACGAGGTGGCGGTGCTGGCCGGGCCGCGCATCGGTATTTCGAAAGCCATGGACCTGCCATGGCGTTTCGTGCAGGCCGGTTCGCGCTATTTGAGCAAGCCGATGCGTAGCCAAGCTAAGCTAGGCGCGGCGCTTGCCCCGTAGCGGACTTTGCAGTGAGCGCCGCTCGGCCTGACTTGCGCGATGCTCTTCCGGATGCTGGAAGGAATCGGCTTCGCTGGGCTTTTCCTGCACCGCCACCACCACGGCGGGCGCTGCCGCCTGGTCCAGGGTGAACACGGCCACGGCCGACGACAGGGTCACGGCCTGATCCTGCAAGCTGGCCGCGGCGGCCGCCGCCTGTTCGACCAGGGCCGCATTTTGCTGCGTCACATCATCCATCTGCGCCACCGCCATATTGACTTCGTTGATGCCCGACGCCTGTTCCGCGCTGGCTGCCTGCACGCGCTGGATGATGTCATTGACTTGCTGCACCGAGGCCACGATGGCGCCCATGCTGTCGCCCGCTTGCTGTACCGCCACGCTGCCGCCATCGATGGTGGTCACCGAAGTAGCGATCAGGGTCTTGATTTCTTTCGCGGCGGCGGCCGAGCGGTGCGCCAGGGTGCGTACTTCCGAGGCGACTACGGCAAAGCCGCGTCCCTGTTCGCCGGCGCGCGCCGCTTCCACTGCGGCATTCAGCGCCAGGATATTAGTCTGGAATGAAATGCCGTCGATCACGCCGATAATTTCCACGATCTCGCGTGAATTGGCCCGTATTGTCGTCATCATCGTCACAGCTTGCTGCATCGCCGCGCCCCCTTGTACGGCCAGGGTGGAAGCCTGGGCCGCCAACTGGCAGGCGAGCTGGGCGTTGGAAGCATTGTTATTGACGGCTTCCGTCAGCGTTTCCATGGCGCTCGAGGTTTCTTCCAGCGAGCTGGCCTGCATTTCCGTGCGCGCCGATAAATCCATATTGCCGGTGGCGATTTCGCGGGCAGCCGTGTCGATCGAGTGCACGGCATCCATGATGGTGCGCAAGGTCTGGTTCAGGTTGGCGATGGTTTGATCGAGCACGCGCGACGTGCCGGCGATTTCGTCGCGGCCAGGATTTGGCGTGCCCGCGATCAGCTTGCCGGCCGCCAGGTCTTGCACTACGTCGGCAATGCCGCGTATTTCTCCCAGCATGGCGCGCCGCACCAGCATCGTCACCACGATGGAGGCAAGGATGGAGAGGATAACGCTCAGCAGCAAGCTCCAGCCCAGGCTGCGAAACTCCGCGCTGGCTGTGGCATGCGCCTGGCTGCTGAGGCTGGTTTCCAGCGTCGACAGTTTTGCCAGCTGCTCGTTCAGCTGGACAAATTGTGTTTCCGCCTTGAGCATGGAATTGGTGGCGATCGATTGATCCATCTGCGCGATTTCCATGGTTTCCAGCACCGCCTTGCGATATGCCGCCAGGGGCACACCGGCCGCATCAATCAGGGTGCGTTCCGCTTCCGACGCCGAAGCGCGCAAGGTGGACAGTTGTTCGGCGATCGCCTGGTGGCGCGCCTTGATCTGTTGTTCCAGCGCATCGAGGCGCTCCTTGGCAAAACTGCCGTTGGTCCATGCCAGCAGCTGGTACATATTTCCGTGCGCATATTTTGCATCGCTCGCCACGTCCGAGGCCGCCTTCAGATGGCTGATGCGCACCGTCACCATGTTTTCCAGCGAGGCATTTTGCCGCACCATGCCATACCAGGCGCCGGCCGAGCTGAATATCAGCAGCAGCAAGACGAGGGCAGGCGCCAGCAACAATTTTGGTCCGATGCGTAATTTGTCGAGCATTTTCTTTACTCCTACCAGACTCCTGCCTGTGGCTGTATCGGGCGTGACGGAACCCCGCGCTGAGGCGGGGTATTTGTCCGCCTGGCTATTTTTTGTAAAGACCTGCTTCCAGCACCACATCGTTGACGCGCAGGATGTAGGTGGTCTTCGGTTCGATCTTGCCGCTGACGGGATTCTTGTACAGATAGTCGACCCAGCCCTTGCCCTGCTTTTGAGCCAGTTCAATGATTTCACGGCGATATTTCTTGCCGTTGGCATCAGGCACATCCGTCAAGTCCTTGCCGACGATGGCCGGGTTGATTGGATGGGCCAGCACGATGCCTGTCTTGATGTCGCGCATGTCCACATACAGCGAGCCTTGCACGAAGTCGGGATCCTTGGCGATGAGCTTCTTGATCATTTCTTCCTTGCCATGCGCCTTGATGAAGGCGGCGCCCCGTTCCGCCATGGCGATGGCGTCTTTTTCAGTCGGCTCCGTGGCGGCGCTAACGGCAAAACTGGTCAGTGCCAGGCATAGCAAACTACCCGTGATGAGGTGTTTCATGAAGACTCCTTGTGAAATCGAGAGAGATGTTGCCAAACCGTAATTTACGTCGCACTGGTCTACACAGAGTTGCGATTGAACAAACTTAAGTCTTGCCTAAGTGCATGTCTCATTCCATGCATGGAGTAGAAGACTTGTTGATGTGCGGCAATTGGTTCTATCTGGCAAGAACTATGATGAATTCCCAGCATGGAGATTTTTCACCATGAAAAGAATATGGCCGAAGTTGGCCTGATTTTCATTCAACTTAATGGAAGTTATTATCATTACCGTACAGGAGCTGAACATGTCCGATTACAGCAGCGAGCTTTCAAACGCCAAATTCAAACCTTATACGCGGCAGACGATTAGCCAGGCCAGGCAGTGGGATTGGCTGCCCCCCGAACAGCGCGAGGCGGTGCAAGTGGTATCACACGTTTTGCCGTTTCGAACCAATGAATACGTGCTGGATCAATTGATCGACTGGAACAATATTCCTGACGATCCGATCTATCGCCTGGTGTTCCCGCACCGCGACATGCTACCGCCCGAGCAATATGCGCATTTGCGCGACCTGGTGCTGGTGCGGCAGGACAAGCCCGCCATCGAGGCCTATGTACGCGGCATCCGCCTGGGCATGAACCCGCATCCGGCCGGGCAGATGACGCATAACGTTCCCACCATGAATGACGAACCCGTGCGGGGCTTGCAGCACAAATATGCGCAAACCGTGCTGTTTTTCCCTAGCGCCGGCCAGACTTGCCACGCTTATTGCACCTTCTGTTTCCGCTGGCCCCAGTTTGTCGGCATGGACGACATGAAGTTTGATGCGCGTGAATCGCATGAGCTGGCCGCTTACCTGAAGCTGCATACTGAAGTGACCGACGTGCTGATCACGGGCGGCGATCCGATGATCATGAATACGCGTTCGCTGGCCGCGTATCTGGAGCCCTTGCTGGACCCGGCGCTGGCGCATATCCAGAATATCCGCATCGGCACCAAGTCGGTAGCCTACTGGCCCCAGCGTTTTGTCTCCGACCGCGATGCGGATGACTTGCTGCGCCTGTTTGAACGCATCGTCAAGGCAGGCAAGAACCTGGCCATCATGGGCCATTACAGCCACGCCGTCGAATTGCGCCAGGGCATCGCCCAGCAAGCCGTCAAGCGCATCGTCTCGACGGGCGCCACCTTGCGCATGCAGGGGCCGCTGATACGCCACATCAATGAAGACCCGAATAGCTGGGCCGAGCTGTGGCAGACGGGCACCCGGCTGGGAGCGATTCCGTATTACATGTTCGTTGAGCGCGACACGGGGCCGCGCGGCTATTTCGAAGTGCCGCTGTTCAAGGCCCACGAGATTTTCCAGGCCGCTTACCAGAAGGTGTCTGGCTTGTCGCGCACGGTGCGCGGGCCTTCCATGAGCGCCTTTCCCGGCAAGATCGTCATCGATGGCGTGGTGACCATCGGCGGTGAAAAAGTGTTTGCGCTGCAATTTTTGCAGGCCCGCAATCCGGACTGGGTGCGGCGGCCGTTTTACGCGAAGTTCGATGCCGAAGCGACCTGGTTCGATGATTTAAAACCCGCGTTTGGCCAGGAGAAATTCTTCTTTGAGCTGGACCAGGCCTTGCCCGCAGTGGAGCATGCGCCGCAGCGTGTGATCCGCCTGATGCAGGCAGCCTGAGCATGGAGCGCGCCGGGCCGCCTGCGCGTTCCGGCGTGGCCGTGTTCTGCCTGATTTTCCTGCCGTATGCGCTGGGACATTATCTGTCCTGCCTGCTTCGGGGCGTCAATGCCGTGCTGACCTCGGAATTGCTGGCGGCGGTACCGCTCACGGCGACGCAGCTGGGTTTGCTGACCAGCGCGTTTTTCCTGGCGTTTGCGCTGGTGCAATTGCCGGTTGGTTTGGCACTCGACCGTTATGGCCCCCGCACGGTGCAACTGCTATTGCTGCTGGTGGCGGCGCTCGGCGTGTTGCTGTTCAGCCAGGCCCATGGCTTTGCTGAGCTGATGTGGGCGCGCGCCGTGATGGGGGCGGGCCTGGGCGGCTGTTTCATGGCTGCCGTGAAAGCCATTTCCGGCGCCGTCGCGCCTGAGCGCCTGCCGTCCATGCATGGTTATCTGATCGCCGTGGGCGGCTTGGGGGCTGCCACGGCCACCATGCCCGTCAAGCTGGCCCTGCATTACACGGATTGGCGCGGTCTCTTTCTGGGGCTGGCTGTCGCGGCATTGGCCATCGCCTTGCTGATACGCCTGCTGACACCGGCCATGCCCATACCTCAGGCGCCCACCGCTCCGCGCATCGGCCTTCGCGACGTGTATGCCGACCCAGTTTTTCGCCGCACCATCCGATTGATCCTGTTGCCGCATACCGTATTTTTTGGCATCCAGGGGCTGTGGGTAGGGCGCTGGCTCAGCGACGTGGGCGGCTTGTCCGACGATAATGTGGCTTATCTCTTGTATCTGGGCATGGCTGCCGTCATTTTCGGCGCCATTGCCATGGGCATGGTAACGGAATGGGCGGCACGGCGCGGCATCACGACCATGCAGGTGGCCGCCATCGGCATCGCCCTGTTCTTGCTGGTGCAACTGGGCATGGCCAGCAATTACCAGCCCGGCCTGCCTTTGTTGTCCGTGCTGTTCACCTTGATGGGCACGGTGGCCGGCCTGGAATACGCCATCGTCGCGCAAAGCATGCCGGCCAGTTTGACGGGACGGGCGGCTACCTGTTTGAACTTGCTGATTTTTACAGGCGCCTTTTTGGTGCAGGCGGGCTTTGGCCTGATCCTGGGACTGTGGCCCGTCGATGCCCAGCATCATTATCCTGCCGAGGCTTACCGGATCGCGTTCGCGATGCTGGTAGCCCTGCAATTGCCGGGACTTGTGTTGTTTTTCATGGAGCATATCAGGCATGCCGGTGCATCCGGTAAAATGGCAGCCTGCTCAGCGGCAATGATTAACTCCAAGGAAGACTATGAAACTCGTTCGTTACGGACGTCCAGGCAAGGAAAAACCGGGCCTGATCGATGAAGAAGGCAAACTGCGCGACCTGTCCGGCGTGATAAGCGATATTGACTGCGCCCAACTGTCCGACAAGGCCTTGCGCAAGCTGGCCAAGATCGACGAAAAAACGCTGCCCCTGGTGCGCGGCAATCCGCGCTACGGCGTACCGCTGGCCAAGGTCGGCAAGTTCATCGGCATCGGCCTGAATTACGCCGATCACGCGGCCGAAGCAGGCATGCCCTTGCCGGCCGAACCCATCGTTTTCATGAAGGCGGTCAGCTGCCTGAATGGCCCGGACGATAATGTGATCTTGCCGAAAGGCTCGAAAAAGACCGACTGGGAAGTGGAACTGGGCGTGGTGATCGGTACCCGCGCGCAATACGTGAGCGAAGAAGAGGCGCTGAAATACGTGGCCGGTTACTGCGTCGTCAACGATTTGTCCGAGCGCTCCTTCCAGCTGGAACGCGGTCCGCAATGGGACAAGGGCAAGGGTTGCGATACCTTCGGCCCGGTCGGCCCATGGCTGGTGACGCGCGATGAGGTGTATGACGTGCAAGACCTGGACCTGTACCTGGAATTGAACGGCAAGCGCATGCAGACGGGCAACACGCAAACCATGATTTTCAATGTGGCGCAGATCGTCAGCTACTTGTCGCAATTCATGACCCTGGAACCGGGCGACATCATCGCTACCGGCACGCCACCGGGCGTGGGCCAGGGCCGCAAGCCACAGCGCTTCCTGAAAAAAGGCGACAGCCTGCGCCTCGGCATCGCCGGCCTGGGCGAGCAGCAGCAGGACGTGGTGGCCTGGACCGCCAGCTGATAGCGCAGCCAGCGCGGTGCGCCATGCTGGCTTGTTATCAGCCATGACATGGCATAACTGTCACAGCTCAGCTAAAAAGTCGTATGACCTCAGCCAGGTCATACGATTGTCACACAAACTCACTATCATGATGCACCTAATATCCTCCCTCTTCTTATTAGGCGCTTCATGTTCCCCACCCCGTCTTCCGCAAAGCACTTCCGCGTCACCCGTTTGCATCTGGCCCTGGTAGCGGCCGGTCTGTGCGCGCTGCATACTGCCGCCTTCAGCGCCCCCGATGCGGCTGATGCCGCGTCCAGCCCTGGCCTGGATGCCGGCCCGGTATCCCAGGTGGTGGTCAAGGCCACGGTCGAAAAGAAAAAGCTCAGCGACAGCGTCAGCAGCGGCGCCTTGGGCCGCAAGTCGGAACTCGATACGCCATTCTCGACCAAGGCCGTCAGCAGCGATGAAATCGAAGACCGCCTGGCCACCAGCATTTCCGAAGTGCTGAAGTACGATGCCTCGGTCACCGCCATCAGCCCGCCGATCAGCACCCACCCGGCCACCATCCAGATACGCGGCCTGCGTCTCGATGACTTGAATGGCTACAAGGTCGATGGCCTGGCCAACATCAACCGCGGTACTGAAATGCCGCTGGAAATGTTTGAAAGCGTGGAAGTACTGAAAGGTCTGTCGGGTTATATGTACGGCTTCGGCTCGCCGGGCGGCATCGTCAACTACGTCAGCAAGCGCCCGACCACCGACAAGAGTTTCAGCGCTGCGCTGGGCTATCAGGAAGGCGGTGCGATCAAGGAGCATATCGATACCGGCGGCCGCCTGGGCGAAGACGGCGCCTTTGGCTACCGTTTGAACCTGCTGCATGAAGACGGCGGCGTGAAGGAAGAAAGCGGCTCCATCAATCGCAATGCCGCCAGCCTGAACCTCGACTGGCGCCTGAGCAGGGATCTGACCTTGAGCTACGATGTGCTGTACCAGCGCCGCGCCACTGTCGGCGGCACCGATATCGTGATTGCACCCAGCTTCAAGATTCCTGCACCGATTGCCGGTGACAGCAAACTCAATAGCATAGGCGCCGGCAGCGACGTCGAATATTCGCTGTACACGACGGGCCTGGAATACCGCTTGGCGCCGGATTGGACCGCCAATTTCTCGTACCGGACCTCCGATTCGAGCCGCGTCTACAAGAAGGACCAGTACTACATTACTAGCAATACCGGCAACTACAAGGACCGCGTGACCTCCGAGCGCCACGACTACCATTTTGACCAGGTGCAAGCCAGTCTCACTGGCAAATTCGCTACCTTCGGCCTGCAGCATGAAGTGGTGGCGGGCGTCATGTCGCAGAACCTGGGGTCGACCGATTCTGTCGTCACGCCCAAGCCCTATCTGGGCACGGGCAACCTGTATGCACCGACCATCTTCAACGCCACGAGCACCAATTACAGCGGTGGCTTGTACCAGGATGAAACAACCCGCCAGGATGCGGTCTTTGCCAGCGATACGGTCAAGCTGAGCGATCACTGGTCGGTGCTGGCCGGCCTGCGCTACACGCAGTTCCAGGATACCGCCTACTCCACCAAGGGCGCCGTGATTGCCAGCTATCCTGCCAACAAAACCACACCGACCATCGCGCTGATGTACAAGCCGGGTGCCGACACCACGCTGTATGGCAGTTATGTCGAAGCCCTGGAACAAGCGTCCAGCGCGCCGACTTCCGCAGTCAACGCGCTACAGACTTTTGCGCCTATCAAGAGCAAGCAGACCGAATTCGGCATCAAGACGGAACGCAGCTT
The DNA here is from genome assembly GCF_014200675.1 of Janthinobacterium saanense. GTDB lineage: Bacteria > Pseudomonadota > Gammaproteobacteria > Burkholderiales > Burkholderiaceae_D > Janthinobacterium. The sequence goes on from NZ_JACHCI010000005.1 coordinate 119,479, forward strand.
CTGGAACGCCAGCGCAGCGCTGTTCCAGATTGAACGCGGCGCCCAGTACACCAACGCCGCCAACATCTACGTGGCGGATGGCCAGACGCGCTACCAGGGCCTGGAGTTCAACTCGGTGCTGCAGGCGGCGAAGAATGTGTCGATCGAAGGCGGCATCATGCTGCTCGATGCGACCTTGCAAGATGCGGCGCCCGGCTACAGCGGCAAGCGCGCCGTCGGTGCGCCGCGCCAGCAGGCTTCGGTGCAGGCGACCTGGCGCGAAGTGTTGCCGGGCCTGGCACTGCACGCCGGCGCCCAATACCTGGGCAAGCTGGCGATGGACGCCGCCAACGCCAACACCTTGCCGGACTACACCTTGTTCGATGCGGGCTTCAATTACCGTCACCGCTACTTCGGCAAGATGGTCAGCGTGCGCGCGAATATTTCCAACCTGACCAACCGCAAATACTGGACTTTCTACCAGGAGAATTATCTGAACGTCGGTTCGCCGCGCACCGCCAGCGTGAATGTACGGGTAGACTTTTAAAGTATGAAAACCTACCGTCTTGCGGCCGGCGCCGCGCTGTCCCTGCTGCTGTTGAACGCTAACGGCGAGCAGTATTATCAAAGCAAAACGCCGTATGCACCGCAGCAGGACATGGCTAGCTACGAAGCGGCGCCGCCAGGCTATCGTCCGGTCTATACGCAGATGCTGGCGCGCCACGGTTCGCGTGGGCTGAGCAGCTTCAAGGCCGACCTGGCGCTGTACAATCTGTGGCTGCAGGCCAACAAGGACGGTGCTTTGACGCCGCTGGGCCAGCAACTGGGGCCTGATATTGTGCAACTGATGAAGGCCAATTTCCTGCTTGGCTATGGCGTGGCCGGCATCAGCAAGCCAGGCTACGGCAATGAAACCATGCAGGGCGTGGCCGAGCATACGCAACTGGCGCAGCGCCTGTACCAGCGCTTGCCGCAACTGTTCAGCGACGCTGCGGCTCAGTCGCGCCAGATCGTCGTGCTCACTTCCGGCAAGGACCGCGCCGTCGACAGCGGCTATTTCTTTACCCGCTCGCTGCTGGCGCAACAAGCAAGCCTGGCGCCGCTGCTGGCCTATCCCGACTCACTGGCGCCGCGCGCCGAAACCAGCCACGACAGCCGCCCCAGGGGCACCGACCGCTACCTGCTGTATTTCCATAAACTGAGCGCCAAGCAGGATCGGGTGGCCGATACCGCCGATCCGCTCTACCCGGCTTACCAGGCGAGCCTGTCCTACCAGGCTTGGCTCAAGAGCGATGCGCTGCGCGCCCGCGAGGCGGCGATACTGGCGCAGCCAGGTCTTGCCGCCGCCTCAAAAACGGTGCTGGAACGCCTGTTCACGCCAGCCTTTGTTGCGTCGCTGGAGCAGGGACGCTACCGGGTCGCCAACACCGGCACCTACAGCTACACCAGCGCGGACGGCAAATTTACCAATACGCTCATCGGCGATGGCGATACCGTGATCGCCTCCGCCACCGACGCCGCGCTGGCGCTGTACGAACTGTATGCGGCGGCGGCCGACATGCGCCAGGAAGTGGCAGCCGACTTCACGCGCTACGTGCCGCCGGCCCAGGCCCAGGTGTTTGCCTTTGTCGACGATGCGCAGTCTTTCTATGCCAAAGGGCCGGGCATCGCTGAAAATGGCGACCTGAACTATCGCATGGCCGATACGCTGCTGGGTGACTTCTTCAGCGAGGTGGACGCCGTTGCCGGCGGCGACCTGTCGCATGCCGCCAAACTGCGCTTTTCCCACGCTGAAATCGTGATTCCCATGGCGGCCATCCTCGGCCTGCCTGGCATGGCGGTACAGTTGCCGCGCGCTACCATGTACGACTACGCCAATAATCCCTGGCGCGGCGCCACGGTGGCGCCAATGGCGGCCAATATCCAGTGGGATGTGTACACAGATGGCAAGGGCAACACGCTGGTACGCATGTTGTACAACGAAAAGGAAACCGACTTCAAGCCTGTCTGCGACAGCGCCAGGATAGCCCCGGCCAGCCATTTCTATCGTTATGCTCAGTTGAAGAGTTGTTATCAGCACTAGCAAGCACCTGTACACTACAGGCAAGAGCATAAAACAGACCCCTACATGATTGACCGCCTTCCTCCCCTTGCTTTCGAACAATTGAGTGCAGAGCAGCAAACGGCCGCGCAAGCCATCATCGATGGTCCGCGCGGGGCGCTGTACGGCCCCTTCGTGCCGCTGATCCGCAGCCCGGAGCTGATGGAAGCGGCCCAGCGCCTCGGTGAATACCTGCGCTATCGCAGCGCCATCGGCACGCGGCTGTCGGAACTGGCGATACTGGTCACTGCGCGCCAGTGGGACCAGCAAGTCGAGTGGGCCATCCACGCACCGCTGGCGATACAGAATGGCATCGCCCCGGCAGCGGTGGACGCCATTGCCGATCGGCGCATGCCGGGTGGTTTGCCGCCAGACGAGCAAGCCGTGCACGACTTTTGCATCGAGTTGCAGCAACATAAACGGGTCAGCGATGCGACGTATGCACGGGCCTTGAAGCTGTTCGGCGAGCAGGGCGTGGTCGATTTGATGGGCATCAACGGTTATTACACGTTCCTGGCCATGGTGATGAATGGGGCGCAGACGGCCGTGCCGGCCTCGGCGGCATTGCCGCTACCGGACTGAGGTGTCGGGCGGTGTTGTTAGGAAGTAACATGGATAAAATGTCATATATTATTGCCATTGCTGAATATATACTTTAATTCCCCTTCCACAGCGAAAACGCTCCATGAAAACTCGTTCGTGCTTTACCCTGATGGGCCGCGCCGTTCTGGCGTTGGCCCTTTCTTTTTGTCCATTGATCGTGGGACATGCGGTTGCTGCAGAGACCGCTTCCGGGCTGGAAAACTCGGTCGTCAAGGTATTTTCCACCTTGCGTGGCCCCGATCCGTACAAACCCTGGAGCAAGGCCGGGCCGCAGGAAGTGACGGGTTCTGGCGTGGTCATCGATGGCCACCGCATCCTGACCAATGCGCATGTGGTCGGTTATGCCAGCCAGGTGCAGATCCAGGCCAATGGTGCGGGCGACAAGATACCAGCCACCGTGCTGGCCATTTCGCGGGGCATGGACCTGGCCTTGCTGAAAATCGATGACGACAGTTTTTTTGACAGCCACAAACCGGTGCCGCGCGCGAACGTGTTGCCTGACGTGCGCGACGCCGTGCTGGCCTACGGTTATCCCACGGGCGGCACCTCGCTGTCTATCACCAAGGGCATCGTTTCGCGCATCGAGTTTGTGCGCTACAACTATCCTGTGTCCGGCTTGCGCATCCAGATCGATGCAGCGATTAATCCGGGTAATAGCGGCGGCCCCGTGATCGCCGGCGACAAGATGATAGGCCTGGCCTTTGCCGGCGCACTCAATATGCAGAATATCGGCTACATCATCCCCAACGAGGAAATCGAACTGTTCCTGCGCGATGAAGCCAGCGGCACGCCCCAGGGCAAGCCTGCCATGTTCGATACCATACAGACGCTGGAAAACCCGGCCCTGCGTGCCTCCCTCAAGCTGGGCAAGAATGTCGAGGGCGCCGTGGTCTTGACCCCGTTCAGCAAGGAGGCCGATTATCCGCTCAAGGAATTCGACGTGATCACGCATATCGGCGATTTCCCTATCGACAATCAGGGCATGGTCAAGCTCAATGCGAACAGCCGGGTGCGTTTCCAGTACCGCGTGCAGCAATTGGCGAAAGATGGTCTGCTGCCGCTGACGGTGGTGCGCAATGGCGCTGCCATGAAGGTCAGCTTGCCCGTGGCGTCTTCGCACCCGATGCTGATTCCTGGTTTGGCGGGCAACTACCCGTCTTACTTCATCTTTGGCCCGATGGTGTTTTCGCGTGCTACGTCGGAATTCATGAATGTTCCGAATGGCAATCCACAGATATTGTATGGCATGGCTTTTGCCGGTAATCCATTGATGACGCGGCGCGGCGACAAGCCTGATGCCCAGCGTGAAGAACTGGTGGTGATCGCCGCGCCATTCTTCCCGCACAAGCTGATGAATGGCTACGGTAACCGCTTCTTCTCGGTGCTGTATTCGGTCAATGGCGTACCCGTGCGCAGCCTGGCCCATCTGGTCACCCTGCTGCGCGACCAGACCGACGACTTGCTGACTTTCCGCTTCGAACAGCGCGATGCCGAGGCAATCGTCGTGCCGCGCAAGCAAATGCTGGCCGCGACCGAGGCTATATTGACGGACAATGGCATCCGTTCGGAAGCCTCTGCCGACATGTTGAAAATCTGGAATGAAAAAACGCCGGCAGGCAAGTAAGCCCCCGGCGTTTCAGGTCATGCTCAGGCGCAGTCAAGGCTGCGCCTGTTTTGTTTTAAGCGAGGACTTTTTTCAGCCAGGTACCGATATCGTCGATCTCTTCCTGGCACAGCGAGTGCTGCATATAATACTCATGCCACTCGATCTGGTAGCCCAGACCAGTGAGCAAGTCGCGCGACTGTTGAGCACGCGGCAGTTGCACCACCGGGTCGGCCGTGCCGTGGGCCATGAAGATAGGCATTTCCAGGCTGGCTGGGGTGCGCTCGGCGGCCGTTTTGTCGGCCAGCGGCAAGTAACCGGACAAGCACATCAGGCCAGCCAGTTTTTCCGGGTGGCGCAAGCCCGTTTGCAGGGCCATGGCGCAGCCTTGCGAAAAGCCGGCCAGGATGATGCGGTTAGCTGGGATGCCGCGCGCTTTTTCACGCGCGATCAGTGCTTCGATCTGTGCTTGCGAGGCGCGCAAGCCAGACTCGTCTTCGCGGCGCACCAGGTCGCTTACCAGGATGTCGTACCAGGCGCGCATCACATAACCGTTGTTGATGGTGACGGGCATGGTGCCGGCGCTGGGGAAGATGAAGCGGATGCCTGGGCAGCCGCGCAAATCGAGTTCCTTGACCAGCGGCACGAAATCGTTGCCGTCGGCGCCCAGGCCGTGCATCCAGATGATGGAGACGGTCGGATTCGGCGCGCTGTCGAGTTCTATGGTTTCCAGCAAAGTGCTCATGTGTTTTCCTCTGGTAGGGGTTGCGCCGGACGCAGCGCGGATTTGGGGCGGAAAGCCTTGCAGATGGCCGTGTCGGTTTCCATGTAGGGGCCGCCGATGAGGTCGATGCAATAGGGCACGGCGGCAAAAATGCCGTTCACCAATTGTTTTCCATCGGAATCTTTCAAGCCTTCCAGGGTTTCCTTGATGGCCTTGGGCTGGCCCGGCAGATTCATGATCAGGCAGGCGTGCTCGGGCGTCTCGCGGATCACCGCGACCTGGCGCGACAAGATTGCCGTGGGCACGAATTGCAGGCTGATCTGGCGCATCTGTTCGCCAAAGCCCGGCATTTCCTTGCTGCCAACGGACAGCGTGGCGTCCGGCGTTACATCGCGCCGCGCCGGTCCCGTGCCGCCTGTCGTCAAGATCAGATGGCAGCGGTTCAGGTCGGCCATGTCGATCAGGGTGTGTTCAATCTGCGAGCGCTCGTCGGGTATCAGGCGTTTTTCCAGGCGGAAGGGCGTGCGGATGGCCGCCGACAGCCAGCTTTCCAGGGCAGGAATACCCAGGTCTTCATACACGCCGCCGCTGGCGCGGTCCGAGATCGACACGAGGCCGATAATCAATTCGTCAGTGTTGCTCATCGGTCACCTATAAAAATCTGAAGTGGCGTAAAAACAATAAAACCGGGATTATCCCGGTTTTTTTCCATCTGAGGGCAAGACGGTGTATTACTCGTCTTCGTCCGTCTCAAGACCATCTTCGTCGCCATCTTTCTTGCCGCTGTTTTTCTTCTTGGCAATCTCTTTCAAGATCTGGAAGATTTCACGATAGGCTTTTGGCGGCTTGTTCTCGGCTTGCTCCTTGCGGGCATTGCGGATCAGGGTGCGCAGGTGCTGCACGTCCAGTTCCGGGTTTTCCGACAGCAAGACGGTCAGCGCCTTGTCATCCGTCAAGAGCTTGTCGCGGCGGCGCTCCATCGCGTGCATATTGGCCGTGTCGGCTTTCGACAGGCCTTTCCAGCTATCGATGGTGCGCTGGATGGCAGCTATTTCTTCTTCATCGAGGGTGCGCATCTTCTTGCCGACGAATTGCAGCTGGCGGCGGCGGCCTTCATGATCCTTGATCATCTGGCATTCGAGTATGGCGTCGCGCACGTCTTCCGGCATCGGGACGCGCTTGACGCGGTCGCGTGCTTCATTGACGAGCTCTTCTCCCATCTTTTGCAGGACGGTCATTTGGCGCTTGAGTTCCGACTTCGATGGACGTTCATATTCCTGTTCGAATTCGGTAGATTGGAAGCCGCAAGCTCCCCGGTTTGGATTTGGCATGATAAGGCGGGATTGGCCGCGTAGGCCGCACCTGTAAACTGTAAACGACTGCTATGATAACCGTTTTAGCGGCTTTCCGAAGAAAACAGCACATGAACGACAGCGTATTTACCCATAGTCAAGAGCAATTGCAGCAACTTGCACGTGATGTGTTGTCTTTTGCGCGGGAAATCGGCGGCACCGACGCCGCAGTGGAAGTGAGCGAAGGCGGCGGCCTGTCTGTTTCTGTACGAAAAGGCAAGATCGAGACGATAGAGCAAAATAAAGACAAAGGCATGGGCGTGACCGTGTTTGTCGGCAAGAAGCGCGGCAATGCCAGCACTTCCGACTTTTCGGCCAGCGCCCTGCGCGCCACGGTGGACGCCGCCTACAATATCGCCCGCTTCACGGCCGAGGACGATTGCGCGGGCCTGGCCGATGCCGACCTGCTGGAAATGGCGCCGCGCGACCTGCAATTGTTTTATCCATGGCATATTTCCGCCGAAGAAGCCGTGGTGCTGGCGCAGCGCGCCGAAGCGGCCGCCTTTGCGGTTGATCCGCGCATCACCAATAGCGAAGGCGCTGGCGTGCACGTGCAGCAATCGCACTTTGTATCGGCCAATTCGCGCGGTTTTATTGGCGGCTACCCGTTTTCGCGCCACACCCTGTCGGTGGCGCCCATCGCCGGCAAGGGCGCCAGGATGCAGCGCGACGACTGGTATAGCTCCGTGCGCGACGCCTCCAAAATGTCGAGCCCGGAAGCCATCGGCCGCTATGCCGCCGAGCGCGCGCTGTCGCGTTTGAATGCGCGCAAGCTGGGCACGCGCACCTGCCCGGTGCTGTTCGAAGCGCCGCTGGCGGCCGGTTTGCTGGGGACGTATGTGCAAGCGACCTCGGGCGGCGCGCTATACCGCAAATCCACCTTTCTGCTCGACTCGCTCGGTACGCAAGTGCTGCCATCGCATGTGCAGATATTTGAAGACCCGCATGTGATCGGCGGCGTCGGCTCCGCCCCGTTCGATGAAGAGGGCGTGAAAACCGTCAGCCGCGAGGTCGTCAAGGATGGCGTGGTGCAAGGCTATTTCTTGTCGACCTACACGGCCCGCAAGCTGGGTTTGCAGACCACGGGCAATGCCGGCGGTTCGCACAATCTCTACCTGACTTCCACGCAGACGGCCGCCACCGACGATTTTAGCGCCATGCTGAAAAAGCTGGGCACGGGCTTGCTGGTGACGGAATTGATGGGGCAGGGCACCAACTACGTGACGGGCGACTATTCGCGCGGTGCATCGGGCTTCTGGGTGGAAAACGGCGTGATCCAATATCCGGTGGAAGAAATCACCATCGCCGGCAATATGAAAGACATGCTGCGCAACATCGTCGCCGTCGGCGCCGACGTACTGCGCCGCGGCACCAAGGAGACCGGTTCCATCCTGATCGAGAGCATGGTGGTGGCTGGCGGCTGAGGCCGGCCCCGCTACATTCGAGCCATCGATATGCGGTGTAATGCCTTGCGTATCGGTGGCCCTGATGACTGCCTTATCTTGATGTTACGTTTGCGCAAGTCCACGCGATATTGGAGGCACTCCACGTTGCTTTCCAATTGATGGTCGTCTGGTCCCGGCATGCCTGCTGCGATGCAAATTTGGTCCCTTCGTAGGTTTGATATACATACCCGTCCTGAGGGCGCCATACGACGCCGTACCAATAATTGTTCGGATCGACTGCCGTACTGAGTTGTTCCACCGGTTTATTCAAGGCCGTATTTTTGTAGTCAAGCAAGACTTGGCCGCCTGCATCGTAGAGTCGTACCCACACAGAATTGTTCAGCGCGCCCGTCGAATCGACAGGAATACACATTCTTGTCTTTGCCGAGGCGATGGCTTCGGGCATCGTCAGGCAGAAATAGGGATTGGGCGAACCTGCCACAACCGACCATTCCACGTTGGAGGCGGCGTTGGAGCCCGGATCGCAATAATGTGCATATTTTCCAGCTCTGAATTCCTGAGCATAATTCGACGTTGGCACACCTGAAAAATACACACCCGATGCATTGCTGGCGCTGGGCAAGTCATTCTGGCTGCTGACTGACATGCATTGTTTGTATCCGGCATCGGCATAGCCCATCGCCATGCCGATGGGCTTCATTTGTGCATCCAGATGCAGCTTCCAGGTGTTTCTATATCGCAGTTTCCCATTCGCATCGCTACGCAGCAATGAAATGACTCTGACCGAGGCCGCTTGTTGCGTTACGCCGTTGACGATCAGTGGCGTTGGTTGCCCTGTCTCCTGGCTTACACTGAGCGTCGCCGTGCCCAGATAGCCGTCATTGGAGGCCAGCTCCACGCTTGTTTGTTCTGTGTTGAGAAATTTCTTGAGCGAAGCAGCGGCATCAATCGATGCCAGTGCCGGTTTGACAGGGGGGGAAACTTGCGTGCCGCCACCATCATTACTGCCACCGCCACCGCCACCGCAGCCAGCAAGCAAGGTCAAAAAAGCGTATAGCGTGAGCTGTTTTTTCATGTGTATTAACCAGGATATCGACAAAGCTGCGTGCCGTTGCGCGGCGGCATTATAGGCAATGTTGTCATTTGGAAATCTATCGAATTGTTGCCTTGTCTGCCCTGGTATGCCAGCCCGCTGTGGTTTTTCGGTCACTTGTCTGATCGTCACACTGTTGAAATATTGGCTTCGTAAGATGTCGCTGCCTGACGTTAATTGCGTGAATTAAATGCTTTTAATGTAAGTAAGCCGAACTTCGTGATATTTCATGCAAGATGAGAGTCTTGCAGCAAGCGCGACGTTGTTGATCGACCACTGCCCAGAGACCTTCCCATGACCTTATCCCGTACCCGCATCGCCCGCGCGGTCGCGCTGTTTTGCGCCATGAACGCCTTGTTTGCCGCGTCCGCCCATGCAGCTGGCGATGCTGCCGCTGCCCCCGCCCCTGACAGCGCCCAGGCCGATGCCGCACCGCAGGCCGTGATCGTTACCGGCACGCGCGGCAGCAACCGCACGCAATTCGACACCATGGCCCCGGTCGACGTATTCAACCGCGACGATATCAGCGCCGTGAAATCGTCGGACTTGAACGATGTGCTGGCGCAACTGGTGCCATCGTATGTGGTGCAGCGCCTGCCGATGGCCGATGGCCAGGTGTTTGTGCGCCCGGCAACCTTGCGCGGCCTGTCGCCGGACCAGACGCTGGTGCTGGTCAACGGCAAGCGTTTCCACCGCAGCGCCTTGCTGGGCGCGCGCGGCGCGCAAGCGGCCGACCTGGCGCAGATACCCGTGTCCGCCATCAAGCGCATCGAAGTGCTGCGCGATGGCGCATCGGCCCAGTACGGTTCCGATGCGATTGCCGGCGTGATCAACATCATTCTGGACGACAGCGTGGGCACGGAAATGTCGGTGCGCCATTCGCAGTATTCCGAAGGCGATGGCAAGGCCAATGAGTTCAATGCGCGCAGCGGTTTTGCCATCGGCGAGACGGGCAAGCTGTCGCTGTACGCCACCATCAACCAGTCGGACCCGACCTCGCGCACGCGCCAGCGTCCCGACGCGATTGCCTTCCAGGCTGCGCATCCGAACCTCGATGTGCCGAATCCCGTGCAGCGCTGGGGCCAGCCGAAATTGTCGAGTGAACACATCGGCTACAACGGCAGCGTCGCGCTGACCGATGACGTGGAACTGTATTCCTTTGGCATGTTCAGCCACAGCGACGGCACTTCGGACTTCAACTGGCGCAATCCCGATACCAGCACGGGCGCCTTCAAGGTGACGCCACTGTTTCCTGGCTGGGATTTGCGCAACCTCTATCCGGTCGGTTTCAGCCCGCAGTACTCCAACAAGCAGAACGACGCGCAAGTGGTGGCCGGTTTGCGCGGGCACATCAATGAGCGCCTGGGCTGGGATGTCAGCGCTTCGTATGGCATGAACCATATCGATTACAACCTGGCCAATTCCATCAATGCCTCGATGGGACCGTCCAGCCCGACCTCGTTTTACCTGGGCCAGTTGTCGCAGGAAGAAAAAATCCTCAATGCAAACTTCAACTATGAATTGCCCGTGGCTTCCCTGGCGCAGCCGGTCAATATCGCTTTCGGCACCGAGGCGCGCAATGAGACCTACGGCGTGAAGGCGGGCGACCTGGCCTCGTACACGGTGGGGCCGGGCGCGGCAGTCGGCCTTGATGCCAACGCCAACGGCGCGCCCGGTTTCAGCGACCGCCAGGCGGGCAGCTGGGGCCAGACCAGCTACGCCGGCTACCTGGACGTGGAAGTGCCGGTCACGCGCGACCTGAGCCTGGGCGGCGCGGCCCGTTACGAACATTTTTCCGAGTTCGGCAGCACCGTCAACGGTAAGCTGTCGGCCCGCTACACGGTCACGCCCGATATCGCCGTGCGCGGTTCCTACTCGACCGGTTTCCGCGCGCCGACGCCGGGCCAGTCGAATACCAACAGCACCAACCAGGGTCTCGATACCAAGACCCTGCTCTTGTTTACCAGCGGCCGTCTGGCCAACAACGATCCGCTGGCGATCTTGCTGGGCGCCAAGCCCTTGAAGCCTGAAAAATCGAAAAACCTGTCGCTGGGCTTTACCTGGAAGACGCCGGCTGGCTTCTCCGGTTCGGTGGACGTGTACAACATCAAGGTCAGCGACCGCTTCAGCACCTCGGCATCGTTTGCCGTGCCTGCCGGCGTGGCCAATCCGCTGCGCTACACCTCGATCAGTTATTTCACCAACGATTTCGACACCACCACGCGCGGCATCGATATCGTGGGTAACCACACCAGCAAGCTGGGCGATGGGCGTCTGAATTTGACGCTGGCGTATAACTACAACACGACCAAGGTCGATGGCGGCAATTCCAGCATCGCCACCAACGATGCGCAGCGCACCGTGTTTGAAGAGCACTTGCCGCGCCAGAAGGCAACCTTGGGCGCCACCTATGACCTGGGCCAATGGAGCTCGCTGGCCCGCTGGCGCTATTATGGCGCCTGGACCGACAACACCGGCAACGCCACCGGCGACGTGTTCCAGCGCTTCAGCGCCATCCAGTTCCTGGACCTGGCCCTCAGCTACAAGATCAACGCCATGCATACGGTGCGCGTGGGCATCGACAATGCGCTCAATAAATATCCGGACGAAGCCACCTTCCAGGCCAGCCGCGGCCTGATCTATTCGCGCAACGCACCGTACGATACGGATGGCCGCAGCCTGTTTGCCGAATACCGGGTGAAATTTTGAGTACCGGCCTGAGCCGCCGCAATATGCTGCGTTTTGGCGCCTTGCTGCCGATGCTGCCGGCCAGTGCACTGGCCGCATCGGCCGCCCCCGCCGTGCCGCAACTGGCGCCACCGAAGGGCAGCGAGCCACTGGCCCTGGCCTCCGATACGGGCTATTGGGCATCGGTGGCGCGCCAGTACGACATCACCGATGAGGTGGTGCTGCTTGACAATGCCTATTGGGGTTCCATGGCCTTGCCCGTGCTGGAAGATTATCAGCGGCAAGTAGCAATGGTGAACCGTGGCAATTCCTGGTATGGCCGCGTCCGTTTTCCTGCCGCGTTTGAATCGGCGCGCGCGCACGCTGCCCAGGCGCTGGGCGTGCATCTTGACGAAATTGTGTTGACGCGGGGCGCCACGGAGGCGCTGCAAATCCTGATCGCCAGCTATAACCGCCTCAAACCGGGCGACACGGTGCTGTACGCGGACATCGATTACGACAATATGATCACCACCACGCGCTGGCTCAAGCAGCGGCGCGGCGTGGACGTGGTGTCGATTGCCATGCCGGAACCGTTCAGCCATGACAGCGTGGTGGCTGCCTATGCGCAAGCCCTGGAAAACCATCCGAAACTGAAGCTGATGCTGCTCACGCATGTGAACCACCGCAATGGCATGGTCTTGCCGGTGGCGCAGATCGCCAGCATGGCGCGCCAGCGCGGGGTGGACGTGATCGTCGATACGGCCCACGGTTTTGGCCAGCTGGACATGACCATTCCCGACTTGCAGGCGGACTTTGTCGGCATCAATCTGCATAAATGGATAGGTGCGCCGGTGGGCGTGGGCGCCGTCTACATCAAGCGGGGCCGGCTGGCCGATATCGACGCTTACCAGGGCGAGGAGCAGGGCAACGATATCCGCACGCGCGTGCATACGGGCACCCTGAACTTTGCGGCATATCTGTCCTTGCCGCTGGCCTTCGATATCCACGGCCAGATCGGCGTGGCCAACAAGCAGGCGCGGCTGCAGCGCTTGCGCAACCGCTGGGTGGAAGTGGCGCGCGGCATCGATGGCGTGGAAGTGCTGGCCTCGTCGGACCCGCGTTTGACCAGCGCGCTTGCCTCGTTCCGGCTAAAAGGCAAGACCAGCTTTGCCGACAACCTGGCGCTGTCGAAACGCCTGGTTGCCGAACACGGCATCTTTACCGTGCCGCGCGATGGCCTGGCCTCGGGCAGTTGCATCCGCGTCACGCCTGGCATCTTTACGCCAGACGCGCATATCGAGCGCTTTATCGTGGCGCTGCAGCAGGTGGCGCGCAGCTGATTAAACTGCGCATAAAAAAACCGGCCCCATCCGTAAGGAGGGGCCGGTTGTATTTTTGCGCCGGAGATGATCAGGCGCGCAATGTCGCCAGGATCGGTTGCAATACTGCCGCACCCAGCGCTGCGCTGCGTGCACCGCTCCAGCCCGTTTGCGGGTCGGGATCGTTGGCATTGTCCTTGAACGGCAATTCCAGGGTCAGCGCCAGGCAGCCGAAGGCGTGCGTGATGTGGGGCGAACCCATGGTCAGCACTTCCGGCGTGAACGGGCCATCTTCATAGCCGTACACATCCTGGAAGTCGGGGCTGGCCACCTTGAAGTCCGCGATGAAACGGTCTTGCTCGGCTTTTTGCGCAGGCGTGAAGTTTTCCAGCGAGTCGCTGCCGGCCACGAAGACATAAGGCAAGCCTTCATCGCCATGCACGTCGAGGAACAAATCGCAGCCGATTTCATGCATCTTCTGTTTCACCAGGAATACTTCCGGGCTGCGTTCCATCGTCGGCGTCATCCATTCGCGGTTCAGGTTGGCCCCGGCCGCGTTGGTGCGCAGGTTGCCGTGCACGGAACCGTCCGGATTCATGTTCGGCACCACATAGAAGACGGCGTCTTGCAGGCACTGGCGGGCAAACGGATTGGCCTGGTCCAACAGCGCTTCGAGCATGCCTTCGACAAACCATTCCGCCATCGTTTCACCGGGATGCTGGCGCGCGATGACCCAGACTTTTTTCTCGGCATCGGCATCGCCGACTACCAGCAAATTCATGTCGCGCCCTTCCACCGTGCTGCCCAGATCGATCAAGCGCACCAGCGGCGAGGCTTGCGCGCTGTCGATCAGCGCCAGGTGGCGGTCCCATGGGTACGGCTCAAAATAAGCGTAATACACGCTTTCTTCTTCGGGCGTGTGTTCGATGGTCATCACCGTGCCGTCAAAGCTGGTCGGCACGCGGAACCACGTTTCACGGTCGTAGCTGGCCACTGCCTGGTAATCTTTCCAGCCGTCCGGGTAAGCAGACTTGCCAGCATTCATGAAGCGGATCGTGCACGCCTCGCCTTGCGCGCCTTGCAGGCGGAAATAAAACCACTGCGTGATGTCGGCGTGGGAATCTTTACGGATGTTCAGCTCGATGGATTGCGCATCGTCGGCGCGCAGCACCTCGATCGCGCCGGCGTCGAATTGCTGGCTGATTTTAATGGTCATGAATGTTTCCTGATAAAAAACAAATAAGGTTTGCATCGTGTGCAATGGCGCGATGATACCCGTTTTACTTGTCACTTTGTGCTGGCGCAAAGGGCGATGCCCTTCCTTTGCTAAGGTAAAAAGTCCTAGTGGCGTTTAATCAGGGGAGAACATCATGGCTACGAATGGCACACAAGATACGCATATCCGGGAACTGGACAAGAAAATCAGCGCCCTCAGCGATGCGCTGGCGCATCTGGGGCAAGGCACCAGCTTGAAGGAGTTGCTGCGCATTATCCGTTTCCCCGGCTACACCACGCCGGCCGAATTCGCCTTTAACGTCGCCATCCTCGACACCATGCTGGTGCAGGCCAATGCGCTGGAAAAGCTGGGGCAGGATTTGGTAGCAGGGGCGAAACTTGTGGTCGGCAAGCAGTAATCCGGGGTCAGACCCGCCGGGTCTGACCCCATTTACAAGCCGCCGAAGCGCTCAAAGAACCACGGCTCGACGTCTGGCGCATGCTCATCCTCGCGCCGCAAGGTAGCCAGGATATAGTCTTCGGCAGCTGCATAGGTACGGCGGTACAGGGCGCGCGCCAGGGCGTAAGCTTGCGTGCCGGGCCAGGGTTCAGGCAGCAGTTCGACGGGCAGTTGCGGGTCATGCAGTTGCACGCGGCGGTAGGTATGCGTTAGCAGTGAGCGAATGACAAACGCCTGTTCTGCATCGATCGCGGCGTCCTTTGCCTGCGCTTGCAGCAAGTGCAGCAGCGGCTGGAAGCGGGCGATGAATTGTGCATAGCCGGCCATCACTTCCGACAAGTCCCAACACTCACTGACCATGTCGCGCAGCGGCCGGGTGCTCACGCCCGGCAATTCCGTGGCGTGGCAAACATACAGCTTGCCCAGCACCTCGTTGCGGGCCAGGATATCTTCCAGCACCTCCGGGTCGGCGGCCGGGTGGCCGAAAATGCCCGGTGCAATCAAGCCATAACCTGCCCACAATAATTCCTTGCGCACGGCGCCCCGTTCGGCCGCGTCTATGCTACCTGCCGGGCCGATCACCAGGGTCCAGCTGCCATCCCAGTGCGCCACCAGCGGCGCATAGATGCGGCGATAGGCGCGCTCGAAGCGGGCCGATGCTTCCGGGCGTATCGTATAGGCGCTGCGGCGGCCGTCGCGTTGCGAGCTGAGCCAGCCTTCCTGGGCCAGGCGGAACACGCTGGTGCGCAGCAAGCGGTCATTGACGCCGAAGGGCGCCAGCAATTCGATCAGGCTGCCCAGCCAGAGCGCGCCGCCGCGCGGCACGATGGCGTCGCCGAAGATGGTCATCACCAGCGACTTGGAGCGGGGCGGGTCGTTGGCGAGGAAATCGGCTATCCATGCGGTACAAGCGGGGTTTTTCATGTGGTCCTGGGCTGGTTGCTGCGGTATTTGACAAGATGCACAGTTTACTTTGCCGCGCCTTTTCCGTGCGGAAAGGTACTGACTATTTTTTCACATCATACCTTGATAAAAAATTCACAGGATACGAAATATTTAAATGATTCAAATTAAGTGTATGCAAACTGATTTTTGTATCGTATTATCTGATTATCGCCATGCGCTACTGCGCATGCATAGAACATGGGAGACAGATCATGTACGCACAAATGGTTGAAACCGGCCTGAAAAATGTCCGTTCCATCGATGACATGGGGCAAGACGAACGTGCTTTCCAGGCACGCATCGACGAAGGCATCAAGATCGAGGCCAAGGACTGGATGCCGGATGCTTACCGCAAGACCCTGATACGCCAGATTTCGCAGCACGCGCACTCGGAAATCGTTGGTCAATTGCCAGAGGGTAACTGGGTCACGCGCGCACCGACCTTGAAACGCAAATCGATCCTGCTGGCCAAGATACAGGATGAAGCAGGCCACGGTCTTTACCTGTACAGCGCGGCGGAAACGCTGGGCGTGTCGCGCGATGAGCTGCTGGCCGCCTTGCATTCAGGCAAAGCCAAATATTCCAGTATCTTCAATTACCCTACCTTGTCGTGGGCCGACATGGGTGCCATCGGCTGGCTGGTGGACGGTTCGGCCATCATCAACCAGATTCCGCTGTGCCGCTGCTCCTATGGCCCGTATGCACGCGCCATGGTGCGCGTCTGCAAGGAAGAATCCTTCCATGCGCGCCAGGGCTACGACATCATGATGTCGCTGTGCAAGGGCACAGCAGAGCAGAAAGCCATGGCGCAAGATGCCTTGAACCGCTGGTGGTGGCCATCGCTGATGATGTTCGGCCCGTCCGACGCCGCTTCCGTCAATAGCGCGCAATCGGCGCAATGGCGCATCAAGCTGTTCTCGAACGATGAACTGCGCCAGCGCATGGTCGACCAGACCGTGCCGCAAATCGAATATCTGGGCTTGACCGTGCCCGATCCCGACCTGACATTCAATGCCGAAACCGGCCATTACGAATTCGGCGAAATCGACTGGGCCGAGTTCAACAATGTATTGAAGGGCAATGGCCCGTGCAACCGCGAGCGCTTGCAAACGCGGGTCAAGGCGTATGACGATGGCGAGTGGTTCCGCGATGCGCTGGTAGCCTACGCCGACAAGCAAGCCGACAAAAAAGCGGCAGCCTGACAGACACAATAGAGGAGATCAACATGAGCAAAGAATGGCCATTGTGGGAAGTTTTCATCCGCAGCCAGCACGGCCTGGCGCACAAGCATGTGGGCAGCCTGCACGCGTCCGACGCCACCATGGCGGTCAACCATGCGCGCGACGTCTACACGCGTCGCAATGAAGGCGTGAGCATCTGGGTAGTGCGCGCGGCCGATATCGTCGCCAGCAGCCCCGGTGACAAGGGCGCCCTGTTCGAACCATCGAACAGCAAGGTGTACCGCCACCCGACCTTCTTCCCGATGCCGGAAGAAGTCAAGAACCTGTGATGCGGAGATTGTGATGGACGATAAGGTCAACTACCTGCTGCGCCTGGGCGACAATGCCTTGATCCTCAGCCAGCAGCTGTCGCAGCTGTGCGGCAAAGGCCCGGCGCTGGAAGAAGACATGGCGCTGACCAACGTGGCGCTCGATCTGCTGGGCCAGACGCGCCTGTGGTTCGGCTATGCGGCCGAGCTGGAAAACACGGGCCGCGACGAAGACGATATCGCCTTCATGCGCGACGCCCACGATTTCAAGAATTGTCTGCTGCTGGAGCAGCCGAACGGCAATTACGCCGACACCATGATGCGCCAGTTCTTCTTCGACACCTGGCATTATTTCCAGCTGGCTGAACTCATCAAGTGCGGTGATCCGCGCATCGTGGAAGTGGCGCAAAAATCGATCAAGGAAGTGACCTACCACTTGCGCCGCAGCGGCGATCTGATCGTGCGCCTGGGCGATGGCACGGCGGAAAGCCATGCGAAAACGCAGGCCGCCGCCAATGCGCTGTGGATGTACACGGGCGAGATGTTCCATTATGACGCGGTTGATCAGGCGATGTTTGACGCCGGCATCGCCCCTTCGAGCGCGGTATTGCGCGAAGCTTTCCTCGAACACGTGGCCGAGATCTTTGCCGAAGCCACCCTGGCCATGCCGGCGCCGGACGCCTGGATGCAAAAGGGCGGCAAGCAGGGCCGCCACACCGAGCACCTGGGTTTTATCCTGGCCGAGATGCAGTTCCTGCAGCGCGCTTATCCCGGAGCGGAGTGGTAATGAATACCGCCGCAGCAGCGCTGGACGCGGCCCAGGTCTGGGCCTGGCTGGGCGAAGTGCCCGACCCGGAAATCCCCGTCATTTCAGTGGTGGACCTGGGCATCGTGCGCGCCGTCGATGTGCTCAGTAGCGAT
This sequence comes from Janthinobacterium saanense, assembly GCF_014200675.1. GTDB lineage: Bacteria > Pseudomonadota > Gammaproteobacteria > Burkholderiales > Burkholderiaceae_D > Janthinobacterium. Next base: position 137,359 of record NZ_JACHCI010000005.1, read on the forward strand.
GAATGTGTGGTGACGATCACGCCCACGTATTCCGGTTGCCCGGCCATGCAGGTGATTGCCGACGCCGTCACCGATGCCTTGCGCAGCCACGGCGTGGCCAAGGTCACCCTGGTGAACCAGCTGGCGCCCGCCTGGACCACCGACTGGATGAGCGAGATAGGCAAGGCCAAACTGAAAGGCTATGGCATCGCGCCACCGCAGCAGCAGGTAATCGATATCAGCGGCTTGCGAGGTGGTGCAGGGGCGGGAGTCAAGCGCCACGCCATACCGAAGCTGGACGTGATTTGCCCGAACTGTGGCTCAAGCCACACGCAGCTGACCAGCCAGTTCGGCTCCACGCCGTGCAAGGCCCTGTACAAGTGCCTCGATTGCCGCGAACCGTTTGACTACTTCAAGTGCCACTGAAAAAAACAGGCACGCGCCGCCAAGAAACTGGAGATGAAGCATGAGTAAATTTTATCCGCTGTCCGTGGCCGACGTGCGCCATGAAACGCGCGACACCATCGCCGTCACTTTTGCCGTGCCGGACGAACTGCAGCAGCTGTTCCGCTTCCAGCAGGGCCAGCACCTGACCCTGCGCACCCATATCGATGCGGAAGACGTACGCCGCTCCTATTCCATCTGTTCGGCGGTACAGGACGGCACCCTGCGCGTGGCCATCAAGCGCACGCCGGGCGGTGCGTTTTCCACCTGGGCGAATGACACCCTGAAAGCGGGAGCGACCATCGATGTGATGCCGCCCATGGGGCACTTCAACGTGCCGCTCGACTGCGTCAACCGCAAGCACTACCTGGCGTTTGCGGCCGGCAGCGGTATCACGCCCATCCTCTCCATCATCAAGACCACGCTGCTGGCCGAACCCCTGAGCCGCTTCACGCTTTTTTACGGCAACCGCGCATCGTCTTCCGTCATCTTCAAGGAAGAATTGACGGACTTGAAGGATATGTACCTGGAGCGCTTGAACCTGGTCTATGTGATGAGCCGCGAGCAGCAGGATATCGAATTATTCAATGGCCGCATCACGCAGGAAAAATGCGAGCAGTTTTTGCAGCACTGGATCAAGGTCGAAGACTACGACCATGCCTTTATCTGCGGCCCGGAAGACATGATGCTGGGCGTATCGAATGCGCTGCAGGCAGCGGGCATGCCCAAGCAAAATATCAAGATCGAGCTGTTCGCCGCCAGCATCCCGAAAAACGCCCACAAGCCGCGTGCCCAGCTTGACGAGGCCGCCCGCCAGGAAACGGAAGTGACCGTCATCATGGACGGTTACCACACCAGCTTTACCATGGACCGCGACAAGGAATCCATCCTCGACGCGGGCCTGCGCTATGGGCTCGACATGCGTTATTCGTGCAAGGGCGGCGTGTGCTCTACCTGCCGCTGCAAGGTCACGCAAGGCAAGATCGAAATGGACGTCAACTACGCACTGGAAGACTACGAAGTGGCGCGCGGTTTTGTATTGAGCTGCCAGAGTTTTCCATTGACTGACAAAGTGGTCGTCGATTTCGACCAGGCCGAGTAAACGCAGACCCCAAACAACATCTGGGGTCGGACCCTCAGGGTCCGACCCCGGCACTTGTCCTTGGGTTAAATAACGCATTCGAGACACGCCATGAGCTACCAAAACATCCTCTTCACCATCGAGCAGGGCATCGCCACCCTGACCCTGAACCGTCCCGATAAACTCAACAGCTTCACGCAAGCCATGCACGAGGAAGTGCGCGACGCCATAGCGAAAGTCAACGCCGATAAAACCGTGCGCGTCTTCGTGCTGACGGGGGCGGGCCGTGGTTTTTGCGCGGGCCAGGATTTGTCGGACCGCGCCGTGGAGCCGGGTTCCAAGGGCGTGGACCTGGGCGTGTCGGTGGCAAAAAACTATGCACCGCTGGTGCTGTCCCTGAAAGCCTTGGCCATGCCCGTGATTTGCGCCGTCAACGGCGTGGCAGCCGGTGCGGGCGCCAACCTGGCGCTGGCCTGCGATATCGTCATTGCGGGCAAGTCCGCCAGCTTCGTGGAAGTGTTCTGCAAGCTGGGCCTGATCCCGGACACGGGCGGCACTTTCTTCTTGCCGCGTTTGATCGGTTCGGCGCGCGCCATGGGTTTGGCCATGTTAGGTGAAAAGCTGACGGCGGAAAAAGCGGAAGACTGGGGCCTGATCTGGAAATGCGTCGATGACGCGCAACTGGCCGAGGAAACGCGCAAGCTGGCCGTGCACTTTTCCACCGCGCCGACCAAGGGCCTGGCGTTCACCAAGCAGGCGCTGGCCGCCAGCGGCGCCAATACCTTGCCGCAGCAGCTGGCGCTGGAAGCAGGCATGATGAGCGAACTCGGTAACAGCGACGATTACCGTGAAGGCGTGGCCGCCTTCATGGAAAAGCGCGCACCGCAATTCACAGGACATTAAGGAATCGCTATGGCAGCATTGGAAAAAAATTCAGTCGTCGCCGTGATCGGCAGTGGCGCCATGGGCGCGGGCATCGCGCAAGTCGCGGCAGCCGCCGGCTATCGCGTGAAACTGTACGACACGCGCCCGGAAGCCGTCAGCAAGGCGCTGGCCGACATCGCCAAAATGTATGGCAAGCTGGCTGAAAAAGGCCGCATGACGATGGACGAAGCGGTCGCCGCCACGGCCCGCCTGCACGCGGCGGGCAGCCTGGCGGACGTGGCTGACGCCGCACTGGTGGTGGAAGCCATCGTGGAAAACCTCGACGTCAAGCGCAGCGTTTTCGCTGAACTCGAAGCGCTGGTGGCCGACGACTGCATCCTGGCCACCAATACGTCCTCGATTTCCGTCACGGCGATCGCCGCCAAGCTGCGTCGCCCGGAACGCCTGGTCGGCATGCATTTCTTTAACCCCGTGCCCCTGATGGCGCTGGTGGAAGTGGTCGAAGGCCTGGCCACCAGCGAGGCTGTCGCCGCCACCGTCTACGATACGGCGGCTGCCTGGGGCAAGAACCCCGTGCATGCGAAATCGACGCCGGGCTTTATCGTCAACCGCGTGGCCCGTCCATTTTATGCGGAAGGCTGGCGTTTGCTGAGCGAACAGGCGGGTGACCCGGCCACCATCGACGCCGTGCTGCGCGAAGCGGGCGGTTTCCGCATGGGCCCCTTCGAACTGATGGACCTGATCGGCCATGACGTCAATTTCTCCGTCACCCAATCCGTGTTCGGCGCTTATTTCAACGATCCGCGTTTCACGCCGTCCGTGCTGCAGCAGGAAATGGTCAACGCCGGTTTCCTGGGGCGCAAATCGGGCCGTGGCTTTTATGCCTATGGTGAAAACGCTGGCGCTCCCGTGGCGCAGGCGGAAGCCGCGCAGCCGAAACCTGAAGTGGTCACCCTGAGCGCGGCCATCGGTAGCGATGGCCGTGGCCATAGCGGCATCGTTCACAGCCTGGTGCAGCGGCTGGAACAATCGGGTTTCACCGTCAGCAGCCGCGTGCTGCTGGAAGGCCAGGCGCATGATGCCGCGCCGGCCCTGCATTGCAATGGCGCCGCAATCTACTTGACCGATGGCCGCAGCGCGACCCAGCGCGCGCACGACAACCAACATGCGGACACGGTGTTGTTCGACCTGGCATTGGACTACGCCACTGCCAAGCGCATCGCCCTGGCCCGTGCCGACCAGTGCAGCGACGCCGCCTACGCCGCCGCCGTCGGTCTGTTCCAGGCAGCCGGTTTTACCGTCACCCTCCTGGACGACGTGGCGGGCATGGCGGTGATGCGCACCGTGGCCATGCTGGCCAACGAGGCGGCCGACGCCGTCAACCAGGGCGTGTGCACGGCGGCCGCCGTCGATATCGCCATGCAGAAGGGCGTCAATTATCCGCGCGGACCGCTGGCCTGGGCCGACCAGGTGGGCATAGAGCACATCGTCACGGTGCTACAGAATCTGGCGCAAGGTTATGGCGAAGACCGCTACCGCGTCTCGCCGCTGCTGCGCCGCAAACTCGCCAGCGGAGCGCCATTCCATGCATAAGCCAGATCCCCTGCACGGCGCGCAAGCCCTGGCCGAAGCATCTGCCGCCGCCATGCTGTCGCGTGACAGCGCCACCCTCGCCATGGGCATGGCCCTGGCCGAGGTGCGCCCCGGTTATGCGCGCATGACGATGACAGTGCGCCCTGATATGTTGAATGGCCACCTGAGTTGCCATGGCGGTTTCATTTTTGCGCTGGCCGATAGCGCTTTCGCCTTTGCCTGCAACAGCTACAACATGAACACCGTGGGCGCAGCTTGCACCATCGATTATTTGGCGCCCGCGCACAAAGGCGATGTGCTGGCTGCGGAAGCGATAGAACAGTCCCTGGCCGGCAAGAGCGGTATCTATGACGTCAGGGTCAGTAATCAGGATGGCCGCGCGATTGCCCTGTTTCGCGGCAAGTCGATCCGCGTGGCTGGCAGCGTCATACCAGAAAAAAATTAAAGAACCAATCAGGAGACAAGCATGGTCCAACGCAATCCAGCACCGAATGAACTGGAAGCGATCGAACGCGCCAGCAAGGATGAACTGCAGGCGCTGCAGCTAGAACGCATGCAATGGTCGCTCAGGCACGCCTATGACAATGTGCCCCATTACCGCGCCGCCTTCGATGCAGCAGGTGTGCATCCGGACGACCTGAAGTCGCTGGCCGACCTGGCCAAATTCCCTTTCACCGATAAAAAGGTCTTGCGCGATAATTATCCCTTCGGCCTGTTTGCCGTACCGCGCGAGCAGGTGGTGCGCATCCATGCATCGAGCGGCACTACGGGCAAGGCCACGGTGGTCGGCTACACGCAAAACGATATCGACACCTGGGCCAATGTGGTGGCCCGCTCTATCCGCGCCGGCGGTGGCCGTGCGGGCGACATGGTGCACATCTCTTACGGCTACGGCCTGTTCACGGGTGGCCTGGGTGCGCACTATGGCGCCGAGCGCCTGGGTTGCACGGTGATTCCCATGTCCGGCGGCCAGACGGAAAAGCAGGTGCAGTTGATCCAGGACTTCAAGCCGTCCATCATCATGGTCACGCCTTCGTACATGCTCAACATCATCGAGGAATTCACGCGCCAGGGCCTGGACCCGGCAGAATCGTCGCTGAAAGTGGGCATCTTTGGCGCTGAACCGTGGACGGACGCCATGCGCGCGGAAATCGAAGTGCGCGCCGGTATCGACGCCGTCGATATCTACGGCCTGTCTGAAGTGATGGGACCAGGCGTGGCGTCCGAATGCATAGAGAGCAAGGACGGTCCCGTCATCTGGGAAGATCATTTTTACCCGGAGATCATCGACCCGGAAACGGGCGAGGTGCTGCCGGACGGCGCAGAGGGCGAACTGGTATTCACCTCGCTGTCGAAAGAGGCGCTGCCCATCATCCGCTACCGCACGCGTGACCTGACCCGCTTGCTGCCGCCCACTTCGCGCTCCATGCGCCGCATCGGCAAGATCACGGGCCGCTCGGATGACATGCTGATCATCCGCGGCGTGAACGTGTTCCCCACGCAGATCGAAGAACTGATCCTGAAAATGCCGAAGCTGGCGCCGCAATACCAGCTCATCGTCACGCGCGACGGCCACCTGGACAAGCTGGAAGTGATCGCCGAACTGCGTCTCGACCTGACGGCGAGCCTGTCGGCCAGCGACACGGACGCCCTGGCGCGCGAACTGGAACACCGCATCAAGACACATGTGGGTGTCAGCACGCGGGTGCGCCTGGTGGCGGCGTCCGGCATCGAACGCACCCTGACGGGCAAGGCCAGGCGCGTGATCGACCAGCGCCCGAAGAATTTCTCTTAAACGATTTTGCAGGATAGACCATGAACGAAGCTTTTATCTGTGACGCCGTGCGCACTCCCTTTGGCCGCTATGGCGGCGCCTTGTCCGGCGTGCGCGCCGACGACCTGGGTGCGCTGCCGATCGCCGCGCTGATCGCGCGCAACCCATCCGTCGACTGGGCCGCCATCGACGACGTGTATTACGGCTGCGCCAACCAGGCCGGTGAAGACAACCGCAACGTGGGCCGCATGGCCGCACTGCTGGCGGGTTTGCCTGTCGACGTGCCGGCCAACACCATCAACCGCCTGTGCGGTTCCAGCCTGGATGCGGTCGGCCTGGCCGCCCGCTCGATCAAGGCTGGTGAAGTAGAGTTGATCATCGCCGGCGGCGTGGAAAGCATGACGCGCGCGCCTTTCGTGATGGGCAAGGCTGACAGCGCGTTTTCGCGTGCGGCGAAAATCGAAGACACGACCCTGGGCTGGCGCTTCGTGAACGGCAAGATGAAAGCGCAGTACGGCATCGATACCATGCCCGAGACAGCGGAAAACGTGGCTGCCGAATTTGGCATCAGCCGCGCCGACCAGGATGGCCTGGCCCTGCGCAGCCAGCAGCGCTGGGCGGTTGCCCATGCTGCCGGCGTGTTCGAGCGCGAAATCGTGCCCGTCGCCGTGCCGCAAAAAAAGGGTGATCCGAAGATGGTGACGAAGGATGAACACCCGCGCCCCGACACCTCGCTGGAGATGCTGGCCAAGCTCAAAGGCGTGGTCAAAGTGGATGGCACTGTCACGGCTGGCAATGCCTCTGGTCTCAACGACGGCGCCTGCGCCATTTTGCTGGCGTCCGCCGCTGCGGTGGACAAGTACAAGCTGAAGGCGCGCGCGAAAGTGCTGGGCATGGCCACGGCCGGCCTGGCGCCGCGCATCATGGGTTTCGGCCCGTCGCCAGCCACCCGCAAAGTGCTGGCGCAAACGGGACTCACCATCGAGCAGATGGATGTGATTGAACTCAATGAAGCATTCGCTGCGCAAGCGCTGGCCGTCACGCGCGACCTGGGCCTGGCTGACGATGCCGCCCACGTGAACCCGAACGGCGGGGCCATCGCCATCGGCCATCCGCTGGGCGCCTCGGGTGCGCGCCTGGTGATCGCTGCCTTGAACCAGTTGGAACGCACGGGTGGGCGCTATGCGCTGTGCACCATGTGCATCGGCGTGGGGCAGGGGATTGCGGTGGTGATTGAACGCGTATAAAAAGTCGCAACAGGAGAACAGCATGGTCAAAGTCTATGAAATCAATGGCGTCAGACCCGTCGTCCATCCATCGGCCTATGTGCACCCGACGGCCGTCTTGATCGGCGACGTGATCGTCGGTCCGCGCTGCTATATCGGCCCCTTGGCGTCGATACGCGGCGACTTCGGCCGGCTGATCCTGGAAGAGGGCGCCAATTTGCAGGATACCTGCGTCATGCACGGTTTCCCGGGCTGCGACACGGTAGTGGAAGTAGATGGCCATATCGGCCATGGCGCCGTGCTGCACGGCTGCCGCATCGGCCGCAATGCGCTGGTCGGCATGAATGCCGTGGTGATGGATAACGCCATCATCGGCGAGGAATCCATCGTCGCGGCCATGAGTTTCGTCAAGGCGGGCATGATCGTCGCGCCGCGCAGCATGGTGGTGGGCACGCCGGCGAAGGTGATGCGGTCCTTGACCGACGATGAAATCAAATGGAAAAGCTCGGGCACCCGCCAGTATCACGAACTGGCCGTGCGCTCCATGCACACGATGCGCGAGGTGGAGGCCTTGACGGAAGTCGAGGCTGATCGCCAGCGCCTCAATTTTGAATCGGCGCTGCCGCTGCATCTGCATAAGAACGCTGGCGTTCCTTAATTGAACCCCAAAACCTTAAATGCTGGGGTCAGACCCGGCGGGTCTGACCCCCAAACGGAGAATTGAATGGCTGATATATCCACCCTGCAAAGCTTGATCGCCGGCCGCTGGCTGGGCGCAAGCGCCGCCGTGCCGCTGCACAGCGCCTTGAACAACCGCGTGATTTATCACACGCACGCGGAGAAAATTGATTTTGACGAGGCCGTCACGTATGCGCGCAAGACGGGCGTGCCCGGCTTGATGGCGCTCGACTTCCAGCAGCGCGCCGCGCGCCTGAAGGCGCTGGCCCTGTACCTGGTCGAGCGCAAGGAAGAACTGTATGTGATCTCGCACCTGTCGGGCGCCACGCGCGCCGATAGCTGGGTCGATATCGAAGGCGGCACGGGCACCCTGTTCGCCTACGCCAGCATGGGCAGCAACGAGCTGCCATCGTCAAATGTGCTGCACGAAGGCCCGGCCATCGCGCTCGGTAAAAAAGGCGGTTTCGCCGGCACCCACATTCTGGTGCCGCGTGGTGGCCTGGCCGTGCATATCAACGCCTTCAACTTCCCTATCTGGGGTTTGCTGGAAAAATTCGCTCCCAGCTTCCTGGCTGCGATGCCCTGTATCGCCAAGCCGGCCACGGCAACCAGCTATCTGACGCAGGCCGTCGTGCGCATGATGCATGAATCGGGTTTGCTGCCCGAAGGCAGTTTGCAGCTGGTGATCGGCTCTACCGGCGACTTGCTGGACCGCCTGAATGGCCAGGATTTCGTCACCTTCACCGGATCGGCCGCCACGGCGGCCAAGCTGCGCACCAACCCGAATCTGATCGCCCAGTCGGTGCCGTTCAACGGCGAAGCCGATTCGCTGAACTGCGCCATCCTGGCGCCCGATGTGACGCCCGACGATGTGGAGTTCGACCTCTTCGTCAAGGAAGTCGTGCGCGAAATGACGGGCAAGTCGGGCCAGAAGTGCACGGCGATTCGCCGCATTATCGTGCCCGATCATTTGCTCGACGCGGTCGGCACGCGCTTGCGCGAGCGCCTGGCCAAGGTGGTGGTGGGCGACCCGTCCATCGAAGGCGTGCGTATGGGCGCGCTGGCGTCGAAAGAGCAGCAAAGCGATGTGGCTGAAAGAGTGGCCATGCTTGCGCAGGGCAATGAGGTAGTGTTCGGTGCGGCCGACGGTTTTAATCCGCTGGGCGATGGCGCGCAAGACGGCAGCTTCTTCTCGCCGACCCTGCTGATGTGCCGCGATGCGCACGGCAACGACGTGGTGCATGACGTGGAAGCGTTTGGCCCCGTCAGCACCATGATGGGTTATGGCGATTTCGACGAAGCGCTGGCCCTGGCCGCGCGCGGAAAGGGTAGCCTGGTCAGCACTCTGGTCACGCGCGATCCGAAAATCGCTGCGCGCGCCGTGCCGGTGGTGGCCGCCACGCACGGCCGCGTGCACGTGCTGGAACGCGTAGCGTCCGTCGATTCGACTGGCCATGGCTCGCCCTTGCCGCAACTGAAACACGGCGGTCCTGGCCGCGCCGGCGGTGGTGAAGAACTGGGTGGCGTGCGCGCCGTGCGCCATTACCTGCAACGCGCTGCGGTGCAAGGTTCGCCCACCATGCTGGCGGCGATTACGGGAGAATATGTGCGGGGCGCGGCTGTCAATGAAAGCCCTATCCACCCCTTCCGCAAGCACTTCGAAGACTTGCAGACCGGTGACTCCCTGCTCACGCACCGCCGCACCGTCAGCGAAGCAGACATCGTCGCCTTCGGCGGCATTTCGGGCGATTTCTTCTATATGCACTTCGATGAAATTGCGGCCAAGGAATCGCAGTTCGGCAAGCGCATCGCCCATGGCTACTTCGTGCTGTCGGCCGCGGCCGGCCTGTTCGTCTCGCCGGGGGTGGGGCCCGTGCTGGCCAACTATGGCCTGGACAACCTGCGCTTCGTGGCCCCGGTCGCCATCGGCGACACCATACGCGCGCGTCTCACCTGCAAGCGCAAGGTGGACCGCAACCGCAAGGACGTCTTCGGTGTCGGCCAGGGCGTGGTTGCATGGGATGTTCAGGTGACCAACCAGAACGATGAACTGGTGGCCAGCTACGACATCCTGACGCTGGTGTCGAAGCGCGAGTAACTTAGCTATTCAAGCCGAACGGATCGTCGATGCTGTGCGCCGGCTGCGTGAACCAGCGGGGACCATTTTCCGTCATGTAAAAATGGTCTTCGTGGCGGATGCCGAATTCGCCGGGGATGCAGATCATCGGTTCGTTCGAGAAGCACATGCCCACGTCCAGCGGCGTGCTGTCGCTGCCGACCAGGTAAGGCCATTCGTGGATGTCCAGGCCGATGCCGTGGCCCGTGCGGTGCGGCAGGCCAGGCAGTTTGTAGCCGGGACCAAAGCCATCGGACGCCAAGGAGGTACGGGCGGCGCGGTCCACGTCGCCGCATGGCACGCCCAGCTGGGCGGCGGCAAACGCCGCTGCCTGCGCTTTCTTTTCACTATTCCACACGCTGCGCTGGCGCTCGCTGATAGTGCCGTACACATAGCTGCGCGTGATGTCGGAAATGTAGTTCATCACCTGGCAGCCCGTATCGATCAGCACCATGTCGCCCGGTTTCAGGGTTTGCACGTAGTTTACGCCATGCGGATACGCGGTCGCTTCGCCGAACAGCACGATGCAGAAATACGAGCGGGGCGCACCGACCTTGCGGTGTGCGCGTTGGATGAATTCTTCCACTTCGGTCGTCGTGATGCCTTCGTACAGCATGCTGGCCGTGGCCACATGTACAGCCAGAGTCATGTCCATTACGCGCTGCATCAGGGCGATTTCCGCTGTTGATTTACGGCTGCGGCAGTACGCCGTTACCGTACGCGCGTTTTCCAGCGCGTAACCGGCAGCCAGCGGCTTGATGCCGTCGTAGATGAAGAAGGCGGCGCTTTCGCAGATGCCCACGCGTGGCCGATGGGCTGTATTTTGCGGGATTCCCATGCGGGCCAGCACATCGACAAATAACTGGTACGGGCTTTCATACTCTTCCCAGCAATTGACTTTTCCCTCTACCAGCATGAAGCCTTGCAGGGTACTTTCTTCAAACGCGGGAGCGATGTATTCGAGCGGGCCGCTGGCAGGCAGGATGGCGCCCACCATACGTTCGCTGGCATACCATTTGGTGCCCGTGAAGTAAGTGAGGTTGGCGCCCGCGTTCAGGTAGATGGCGGCGATGCCCTGTTCGCGCATATACGTTTGCGCCTTGACGATGCGTTGTGCGTGTTCGTCCTTGCCGATGGGGGTCATGCCGGCCGTCATGTCCGACAGCGACGCCAATGCCTGTTCGATGGAAGTGCCACCTATGTTCATGCCTGCTCCTTCATGCCTGATGCGCTATGTGTAAGGAGGGCATGATATCAGTTTGGCGTCTTCGGTTTGAGGCTGGGCGCGCCGCCGGCCGCGTCAGGCTGTGCCAGCACCAGGTCGTGCGGATAGGTGAATTGCCAGTCCGCGTAGTGCTGCTGGTGGCGCAGGCTGGCGTCTTCGTCAAGGAAGTTGTCTTGCTTGATGGGCAGTTGCGGCGACAGGGAATGGATGCCGACGATGCGCCCTTGCTGCAGCAGCAAGCCCCATTCCGCCTTGCCCGTGACGGGGTCGGCATACAGGCGGCGCAGATGGCGTTTGGCGTTTGCAGAGCGGGGATCCTGCAGCAGCTCCTGCAAGGTCAATGGGTAGCGTGGACGGCCATCGCCAGGCGTGCCTGCATGATAGCGTTCCAGCGCGTTGCGAAATTCATGGCCGATGAACAGCAGTTCGCGTTCCTTGTCGCGCCGCGCAGCCGTGGCGTACAGATCGCTGGCCAGCGCCAGGCCCACGCCCATGAAAGCCACCAGCAGCAGGGTCCAGATATAGGCGAATCCCAGTGCATTCGGGCGGCGTACGAGGCTAGAGCTGTTCAAAAGGGATGCCCTCGCGCGTCTTGCCCTTGGCGCCGCTGCGCACATCGGCCACGCCGCTGATGTCGCCGTTCGGCGAAGTCACCAGCTGCCAGGTGGTGGCGGACTCCGTGACGGGGTCGAGCGGCACGCTGCGAAAATAATGGTGGGTTACCAGGTCGGCCAGCGTGGAGGGATATTCCCCCTTGTCGGCATAGTATTTATCGAGGCCGCTCCTGAGCACCTGCAGGTTTTCCCTGAGCGCGACTTCTTTCGACTTTTCCACCGAACCGAAATAGCGGGGGATGGCGATTGTCAGCAGCAGCGAGATAATCGCCAGCACCACCAGCAGTTCGACCAGGGTAAAGCCGCCTTGGCGGCGTGGGAATGACAAACGCATGGAAGTCACCATTGATTGAGCGGCACGCCGTTCAGGCCTACCCTGGTTGAGCGTGAAGCGACATCGAACACGTCTTCGCCTTCGCTGGGATCATCGGGCGGCGAGGCGTAGGCGCGGCGGCTCCAGCTGTCAGCCGCATTGCCGTTCTCTTTGGCTTGGAACGGGTCGCGCGGCAGGCGGCGCAAAAAATACATGTTTTGTTTGGAGGCGCTGCGCTGGTCGGGCACGCCCTCGACCAGTTCTTCCAGTTTTTTCGGATAACCGGAACCACCCAGCGACAGCTTGATGCGGCCATTGTCCGACGCCCGCTTGTAGGCGTCGATCGCCTCGCGTATCTCGATCAGGGACGTGCGCAGCTCGTGTTCCTTGGCCCTTTGCAGCGCCACCTGCGCCATCGGCACGGCGACCGTGGCCAGGGTCGCCATGATCGCCAGGGTGATCATCAACTCGATAAAGGTAAATCCCCGCTGTTTCACTGGCCACCCTTGACATTGGCTGCCGGCGTGACGGTCTGGATTGCTGCGGGCGCATCGTCGCCGCCCGTCATCGGCGAGCTGGCGCGCGCTGGAGTCTCTGGCACGGAGGCGGCGTCAGTCCCGCCGCCAACGCTGGCCCGGCCACCTACGGCCGTTTCGGTGCCTGAATTGAATTCGGCCGTCGTCAGGTCCGGGCGGCGGATGCTGCGCAGCAGGCGCGGCGTGATCGACAGCACGATTTCGCTGCGCATGGCGTCATCCTTCTGGCTGCCGAACAGGCGGTTCAGCACGGGCAGTTCGCCCACGCCGGGCACCTTGTTGGCCGTGCCCCGGTCTTCATCGCTGATCAGGCCCGCCAGTACCTGCGTCTCGCCATCGCGCAGGCGAAGCACGGTGGAAGCGCTGCGGGTGCCGATCTGGTAAGCCTGCGTACCGGTCTTGCTGATTACTTCCTTGACCACATTCGATACTTCCAGATTGACCTTGATGGCCACTTCATCGTCCAGGTAGACATTCGGTTCCACGTCGAGTTTCAAGCCCACGTCGAGGTAATTGACGCTGTCCGAACTGACGCCATTGTTGGTCGTGACGGTAATCACGGGCACCCGGTCGCCGATCAGGATCTTGGCCTTTTCCTTGTTGCGCACGCGGATGCGCGGATTGGCCAGGATATTGCTGTCGCTATCGGTCTTGTTGGCGTTAAGCGTCACGCCGCCGACGCCCAGGTTGATATTGTCGCCATTGATATGGCGCAGATCGGACACCTTCAGGCCACCGAGTCCATTGCCGATGCCGGCCAGTGTCAGGTTGGCCTGGTCCGGCCAGCGGACGCCCAGCTCCATCAGGCGCGTGCGTTTGACTTCCAGCACCTCGACTTCCAGCATCACTTCCGGGTCGGCCAGGTCTTGCACATTGATGATGCGCTCGGCCATGCGCACCATTTCCGGCGTATCGCGCAGCATGATGATGCCCAGCCGTTCATCGGTGACGATATCCCTGGCCTTGAGCAGGGTCTTGATGGAATAGGCTACCGTCTTGACGTCGGCATTGGCGAGGAAAAAAGTACGCACCACCAGTTGCTGGTAATCCTTCACTTTTTGCGGCGTGTTCGGGTAAATGGTGATCGACTTGTCGCTGGTGACGCTTTGCTCGAGCTGGTTCGCGCCCAGCAGCATGGCGATGGCTTCTTCGATGCTGGTATCGCGCACGGAAATGGTGGCGCGCAGGCCGGGATCGACTTCCTTGTCGAAGACGAAGTTCAGGCCCGACACCTTGCTGATGAAATCGAACACGGAGCGCAGGGGCGCATCGCGAAACTCGAGGGTGACCGGTTTGCGGTAGGCGGCAGCGAGCTTGCCGCCGGCCGGCCGGTTCCTGGCCTGCTCGTCGCTGATACGGCTTTGCAGGCTCAAGGCTGCGCGCTGGCTGGGGCGCTCTTGCAGCACCTGGCGCAGGGTTTCCTGTGCCTGCGCGAGATTCGCCTCGCCGCCCCGTTTGTAGACCGATTCCGCCTCCGCTACCTGCTTGCGGTGGCGTTCATCCTGCACCACGCCATCCAGGCCCCGCAGCGCCACGTCGTTGCTGGCGTCGATGGCCAGCGCCTGCCGGTACAGCGTTTGCGCTTCGGGCAGCAAACCTTGCTGGCGCAGCGCGTCGGCGCGGCCATTCAGATTGTTCAGCGCGCGCATCTTGCCATTGGTGGCGGCAATGCGGTATTTGGCGTTGGTCGGCTCGGCTTGCGCCGCCTGCTCCAGCAAGGCCAGCCCCTGTTCCGTGCGGCCCGCCCCCAGCATGGCCTGGCCTTGATCGTAAGCCGAGTTGCTGGCGCAGGCGGCCAGCAAGGATAACAAAGGCAGCAGGGCGATCATGCCGGGTGTGCGTGGTTTCAATTGAGGTCCCCTACGGCGAGTGTCTGTTTCTGGTTAAGCGGCAGATAAGTAAATTGCAGTGTACCTTGCACCACGCCGTCGAAGCGGTAGCGTTCGTCCAGCAGGTCGCCGGGCCGTGCCACCACATTGCGCTCGCCCGCCTGCAAGAAGTAGGCGGCCTTGCCTTCATCGACAAAGCGTCCGAGGAACTGGAAGGGCAAGGGTGGCGGCGCGTTTGGATCGGCTGCTACTGGCGATGCGTCCGCCTGGACCGTCTGCTGGCCGGGCATGATGTTTTGCGGCGTTTGCCAGCTTTGCCTGGTAAACAGGCTGGCCGCTTCCTCATCGTCATCGAGATTGCGGCGCGGATGAATCGCCAGCGCGGGATTGATCGCCGGTGCAGCCGCCGCGATGACGACCGGCGCAGGCGCCCGCTCCATCCGGCGCGTGGTGGCGGTGGCGGCGCCCACGATGCTGCCCTCGTCTTCGGGGGCGAAGATGGCGGCCAGCAGGGTCGCCACGGCGGCGGTGCCGAGCACGATTTTTTTCATGCCCGGGCCTCAGGCTTTTTCACCAGCAGGATGAACTGGATACGTGCATCGATCTCGCCCGCCTCAATCTGTTCGCGCTTGAACAGCACGGAATCGAGGGTCAGGGTGGGAACGGCTTGCAGCGCCTCGACGATGAAGGCTTGCAGCTGTGCGTATTCCGCTTTCACCGGCAGGGAAATCTGGTAGCGCAAAAAGGCCGTGTTGCCGTCTTCCTGCGGTTTGTAGTCGGCCTTGGCCAGGGTGACGCCGGTGCGTTGCGCCACTTCCAGCAGTTCCTTCAGCTGCTCGGGGATGGTGTCGTGCGCAGGCAGGTAGGCGTGGAAGGCGGCCAGGCTGTCGGCATCGGCATCGAGCCTGGTGGCCGCTTGCGGCAGCGCCGCCTGTTTTGCCGCTACCGCCAGTTGCGCCGTCAAGTGCTGCAGGCGTGCGCCCAGTTCGCCAGCTTGCTGCAAGGCGAAGACGGCCAGCGCCATGCAGGCGATGCCGATGGCGCCGGGCCAGCCCAGCTTGCGCCCTACCCGGGCCGCTTCCCAGGCCAGGCGCGGCGGCATGCGCAACTGCAGGCGGTGCGATGCAGGCGTATTGGCCTTGAACACGGGTTTTATTGCCGCCATTGCGCCTCCAGCTGAAAACGATACGGATGTGCCGGCGCATTCGCGTTCGCATCCTTGCCCATCTCGTGCTTGAGCAGGTACACGGAACTGAACATCGGCTGCTGGTTCAGGAAGGCCAGGTAATTGAGCATGTCTTGCGGCGTTTCCGCCTCGGCGGCGATCTTTAGCACGCTGGCGCCATCCTGTCCCTGCTGCGCGTTCAGGTCCAGGCCCAGCAAGGCGACGCGCACGTCGCGCGGCGCTTGCACCGTCTTGATCAGGCGCGTGACGGGTAAATTAAGCTGGCGCACGGCGGCGGCCACCTGCTTCAATTCGATGTCGCGCTCGCGCTGCCGGGTCGCGGACAGCGGCGCGCGCACGGGCTGTGTGGGTTGTAGCTGTGCCAGTTGCGCTTCCAGCCGCCGCGTTTCCTGGAACTGCACCAGCCAGCCCAGGGCAGCCGGCAGCAGGACGGCGATGCCCGCCAGGCACAGTGCCAGGCGCCAGCCTTTATATGTTTGCGCCGCGCCGGGCGGCAGGAATTCGAGCCGGCTCAAGCCCATGCGGCCTCCCGCATCAGGTGCGCGGCCCCGGCCACGGCGATGGGCTGGAAGCGTGCCGGGATGCCGTCTTGCGGCATGCCGCTCAAGTCGATCAGGGCCACCTGTTCGATCACATCGAGCTGCGGCGTGCGCAAGCTCCAGCGCTGCCATGCCCGCTCCAGTTCCTCGCCCCATGCAGCTGCGCAGGGCTGGCTGTGGATGGCGGCGATGCGCCCTTTGCCACTGGTGGCCAGCAGCAGCCGTCCTGCTTCCACCAGGGCGAAGGCGGCCGGCTTGCCAGCGGCGATGCTGCGCCAGGCGGGGCCCACGATGGGTTCGATGGAGATACAGCGCCGGCCGTGCGCAGCGGCCGCATCCTGCACGCCTTGCAGCAGCGCTGTGTCGATGCCGCAGGCCAGGCGCGGCTGGCCGTAGGGCGCATCGTCTGCCGTCATGCGCCAGGCGCGCGCGCTGTCACCGTAGACGGCGCCAAACTGGCTTTGTAAAAAACGCTGTGCGCTGGCCCGGACCAGCAGCGCACTACTCCATGGCACTACCTGCATGGCGCACCAGCGGCTGGCCAGGCTGACGGCCAGCGGCAGTTTTTTTGCAGTGCCGCTATTTTGTTCCAGCCATTGGCGCAGGGTCGCCAGCGCCACTTCCCAGCTGGCGGCTGAATTGGCAATGGGCAGCTGGAAGGCGCTATCGGCCAGCGGGCGTCCGGCGCGCCGCACCACGCCGCGCAGTTCCTGTGGCGCCAGGTGCAGGCACAGGGTATGGTCAATAAGTGACACGATTAAGCTCCGTCAAGGTGGTTTCACCGCGCCGCACCAGGTCCAGGCCCGCCTCGCGCGCCAGGCGAAAACCGTTGCGCGCCGCTTCTTCCTTCATCTGGCTCAAGGGCGCGCGCGTGCAAATCATTTCGCGCATGGCGTCGCTGAGCATCAGTACCTCGGCGACTGCCTTGCGGCCCTTGTAGCCGGTGCCGCGGCAATGGCCGCAACCTTTGCCAGCCATGAACTGCCAGTCCTGTACCTGATGCGCGGACAGGCCGCTGTCGCGCAGCTGCTGCGTATCGGCGAGCACTTCGGCGCTGGCATCGACGGCGCAATGACCGCAATTGAGGCGCAGCAGGCGCTGGGCCACGATGCCGTTCAGGGCGGCAGCAAAGCTATAGGCGTCCACGCCCATGTGCAAAAATCGGCCGACCACGTCGAACACATTGTTCGCATGCACGGTGGTAAACACCAGGTGGCCGGTCAGTGCCGCCTGTACCGCGATCTGCGCCGTTTCGTCATCGCGGATCTCGCCTATCATGATCTTGTCGGGGTCGTGGCGCAGGATGGAGCGCAGGCCGCGCGCAAACGTCAATCCCTTCTTTTCATTGACAGGGATTTGCAGCACGCGCGGCAGCCGGTACTCGACAGGGTCTTCGATGGTGACGATCTTGTCGCGTCCCGTATTGATTTCCGTGATGGCCGCGTACAGGGTGGTGGTCTTGCCGGAACCGGTGGGACCGGTCACTAGCAGCATGCCGTGCGGTTTGGCGGCCAGGCGGCGTATCTGTTCGATGGCGTCTTCGTTCAGGCCCAGGCTTTCCAGGCGCAGCGCCTGCGCCGCTTCTGTGAGCGCGCGGCGGTCCAGCAGGCGCAGCACGGCGTCTTCGCCAAAGATATTGGGCATGATGGAGACGCGGAAATCGATCTCCGCGCCTTTGACGCGCACCTTGAAGCGGCCGTCTTGCGGGATGCGCCGCTCGGCGATGTCGAGGTCGGCCATTACCTTGATGCGCGAAACGATCTGTTCGGCCATCGCCAGTCCCTGTACCTGGCCCGCCTGCACCAGCACGCCGTCGACCCGGTATTTGATGACCAGGCTGGCCACGTCGCATTCGAGGTGGATGTCACTAGCCTGGAATTTCAGCGCATCGTAGATGGTTGAATTGACCAGTTTCACCACCGGGCTGCTGTCTTCGCTGATGCGTATCAGCGAGATATCCTCGATGCTCTGGTCCAGTCCTGGCACGTCATCCCCGTGCTGCATTTCCTGCATCGCCTGCTGCACGCTTTCCTGCTGCTGCAAATAGGCGGCCAGGTCGTCCGGGTGCGCCAAGGCTACGGTAAATGGCGTGCGCAGGGCGAAATCGGCCCATTGCAGCAAATCGTCCGCAAAGGGATTGCCGATGACAAGCACGGGCGGCGCGCCCATGGCCACTGCCTGCATCAGCACGCAGTCGCGCTGGGCGCAATCGGTGTAGGGCAGCAGGGCAAAGGCGGCTTGGCCCGCTTGCAGTTCGGCCATCGTCCAGGCGGGATAGCGGAACAGGGTAGCCAGTTGCTGCAAAAAAACTTCGGGCGGCAGGCTGCTTGTCTCCTGCAGCACGGCCATTTGCGGTCGTCCCTGGGCCAGTGCGCTGGCATGCGCCTGGCGCAGCATGGCCGCATCGATAACGGTCCGTTCCGGTTCGCGCGCATTCAAGATAAACTCCCGGCCAGTTCAAAGATCGGCATATACATCAGTACCACCACGCCGCCGATCACCACGCCGATGATGGTCATCAACAGCGGTTCGAGCAGGCGCGAAGCCCAGTCCACCCAGCGGGCGAATTCCTCGTCGTGGAATTTCGCCGAGCGTTCCAGCATGTCGCCCAGGCGGCCCGTGTTTTCACCTACTTTCAGCAGCGACTGCGCTACCGGCGTGGCCATATTGGCCTGTTCCAGCGCGCTGGAAAACGGCATGCCTTCCTGTACCGCGCGGCGTGCCTGCGCCAATTGTTCCTGCTGGGCCGGCAGCAGCATGGGCGCCACCATGGCCAGCGCCTTGTGCAGCGGAATGCCTGCGTGCAGCAGCAAGCTCAGGGCGCGGTAGAAGCGCGCCAGACGGAATTCCGCCGCTTTTTCCGCCAGCACGGGCAGGCGCAGCAGCCATAACACCAGCGCCATGCGCATGGCCCGGTTGCTGATGCCGAAGACGATGGCGGCGACAGTGGCGGCCAGCGCACCCGCGCACAGCAGCGGATGGGCGGCCAGGGTTTGGCCAAAGCCCAGCAGCATTTGCGACATCCAGGGAATCTCGCGGCCCGAGCTTTCATACACGACGCTGAACTTCGGCACCACGTAGCCGAGCAGGAACAAGGTCACCAGGCCGCCCACCACCAGCAGCATGCACGGGTAGATGGCGGCCGAAATCAGCTTTTTGCGGATGGCGTCGAACTGCAGCTGGTAAGACACGAAGCGGGCCAGCGCTTCGGGCAGGTTGCCCGAGCGTTCAGCTGCATGCACGGTGGCGATATAAATGTCGGGGAAAATGTCGGGGAAGCCGGCCAGGGTGTCGGAAAAGCTGTGGCCCTGCTGCAGCGTGAGCACGATGGCCGCCAGGGTGGCCCTGGCGCTGCTGCGTGTTTCCTTGTTGTGCAAGGTGGCCATGGCTTCACCCAGGTTCAGGCCAGCCTCCAGCAGGGCCAGCAGCTCCTGGCTGAATTGCAGCAGGTGCAAGCCTTGCTTGCCGGGCCGCGCCGGTGCACCTGCATCGTGCGCCAGGCTGTCGTCGACGGCCAGCACGCGCCAGCCGCCACGCACGGCCGCGCGGATCGCCTCGGCCTCGCTGGCGGCATCGATGGCCAGCGCCTGGCTGCCGGCCGGGCCCTGCACCTGGAGGTGGAACTGCATGGCCGGCTCAGGCGTGCATGGCTGTGATCACGAAAAGGGACAGGCCGGAATGGGGAAATGCGCGTACGCTCAAGATCGAATTAGGCATCGGTGAGAACAATCCAAAAAAGTTCAATTCGTCGCAGGTAGCGGCAGCAAGCAACTGTCATGCGCTGCCCCAGAGTAGACTGCAATTGTAAAAAAATCAATCATTGTGTGCGGGTGGCCGGCCAGCGTCGACCGGCTACCCGCACAGGCTACTGCTTACTGCACCATCAATTACTGTTCAGCGACGTCTGCGCCCACGTTAATGGCTGCATACGCGCGCTTGACGGCTGTCGCTTCCTTGCTACCCACGCCATACAGTTCCTCTGCCGCCGCCACGACCTTGTTGCGGGCATCGGCGTAGTTGGTCGTCGAGGTGAACTTGGTGGTGGCTGCCTTGAACCAGATGCGGTAAGCCTTGTCACTGCCGATACCGGTCATGGCCAGTGGGCTTTTGTTCAGGTAGGAGCTGTAGTAGTCGCTGCTGGTAGTGGCGTTCGAGCCTTGCGACAGGAAGTAGAACATGCGGTTATTCGGGCCGCTGCTGTAGTGGACATCGAGATTTTTCAGTGTGCTGCTCCACGCGTTCGGGCTGCTGCCATCCTTGCTGGGCTTGTACATCCAACGCAGCGGCTGGCCATTCTTGGCGATCTCCTTGCCCATTACCCAATCGTTGCCCGTGTTGGGGATGACGCTGCCGGTGCCACCCGCGCGTGCATAGGCTTCCACCATTTCGCCGGCGATGTCCGAGTTCGATTCGTTCAAGCCCCCCGATTCCTGCGAGTAGACCAGGCGGGAAGTGGCGTCCGTGATGCCGTGGCCCATTTCATGGCCGATCACGTCGATCGAGCCGAGGTTGTTGAACGAGCTGCCGCCGTCACCGATATACATGCACTTGCAGCTGCTATCGTAATAAGCGTTGTCGTAGGCCGTGTTGACGTGGGCAGCGATGTAGGTGGCCGTATTATTGCCATCCAGGCTGGACCAGCCCAGCACATTCTTGTGCGTGTCATAGGTATTCATCAAGCCCCACATGGCGTTGACGGCTGCCGTCTGGCCATTGGCATTGGTGGTGCTGCCGCCGCTGATGTATTGCAGGCCGTCGCCCCAGGTATTGCTGGTGTTGGTGTACACGCTGCCTGCGGTGGTGCCATGGTTGGCATTCGTGATGGCCATCGCGCCGAATTTGCCGCCCGTGCCGCGCGTGGAATCTTTCAGCGTATAGGTGCTGCCGCTGAGCGTGGTGTTGATCGGCACCTGGCCGTTGTACTGGCTTTTGCCGACGCCGACCACGGTTTTCAGGGCTTTCCACTGGCGCAGGATGCTGCCATCTTTGGCGCTGACGACGGTGTCGTAATACACCGGCGTGCTGCCGCTGATCATGCGGGTTTCCACCAGATAGGCCAGCTCATAGTGATCGACGACGTCTTCTACGTCGAGCGCGTTCAGGGAAGCTTCCGCTTTGGCTTCGGCGCCGGCCACGCGCACCGTCTTGAGGACCGGGTAGATCAGCAGTTGCGCATGTGGCGGCACGTGATCGATGGCTTGCACGCCGGTGCTTTTCACGGCGATGGAAATCGCCGCCGCAGCGCTGATGGCTGGCGTGGTGTTGATATCGGTGGTCGCGCTGCGGGTGACGGAATTGACGTTGCCGCTACCGAGGCCGGACGCGCGGTCCGACACGGATTCGCTGACGATGTCGCCGGCTGCGTTGCTGACGACGACCGTTTCCGAACCGAAGACGGGCAAACCCTTGTAAGTGTGCTGTACACGGCTGATACGCGTGCCGCTGACACCGGGATGCTGGTTGCCGATGACAAAGCCATGTTCAGTGTTCAAACCCTGGTTGCGCGCTTGCGTTGTCAGTTTGTTGACCAGGCTGGTGTTTTCCTGCGGCGAAGCCAGGCTGACCGGCGCGGCCATCAGGGGCTGTGGCAAGGGTGTGGCGGCAGTAGCCGAGGTGATGGCCATCAGCGGCAGGGCGGCGATGGATGCGGCAACTATTGTCAAACGTAAATTCATTTCTGCTCCATGGTATCGGTTAGAAAATGGTGTATGAGCTGGCCGCAATTGTTGGATGGCCACCCCGGTGTATCCGGCGGCGAGCGGATGGCACACCACCGTGATCGCACCGGGTAGCGCACACTAAACTTGCCAAGATAGCCATGTCAAAATTTTTAAGAAATGGGTCATGGCGCCGATTTTTGTTAAGAATTGAACATTTGCCAGATAATTAACAGCTGAAGGTTTGATCTGCCACAAGCAGCAGATTCTGTTTTGGATATGTTGCAACACTAGCAAATCGTTTTCGTAAAACACTGTTGCCTTTTTTAAATGTTGCGATCTACACTAGCTACTCGTGTTACTTGCTTGTAGGTAACATGCTATATAAAAAAGCGTACGCGGCAATGACCGCGTCCGTTAGCGCATCGGGAAAAAATCGGGAGTTTTACATGACGTTCTTACTGTCTTCGGCAACGGGTTTTAATCATTTCCCCTCTGGAGCGGCATTGATGCTGCATCCGCCTTCCTAGCTTTTACCGTCCAGTTCTTTTTCGCGTAAGGGTTTTTCAAAGTGTGCGGTCATGCCTGCAGGTATGGCCGTTGGCGTAGTGCGTCTTTTTTTTCAGGAAGGGATGCCGGCTGCAGGCGCGTGCGCCGGTGGTAGCGGCCCCATCAACTATGCTTTCGATAGCGACTAAAGTAGAACAAATTGTGATGGAATCGGCGTTTCTCAGCGAGGGGCTGGGACGTGGCTTGTTGAATCTGTCAGAGCTGGCGCGCCAGTTGCAGCCGCAGCTGCAGAGCGACTTATGGAAACCAGTGGGCCAGGCCGCCGTGGTGATGGCGCTGCGCCGTTTGGCCGAACGGATGCCGCGGCAGAAAAGCGGCGAAGTCGTGCTGGCGCACCGCGCGGGAGAGCTCAGCACGCGCAGTGAATTAATGATTTTTACCTACCGTTATTCCGACCAGACCTACGCCTGCCAGCGCCAGCTGCTGGCGCTGGCCGCTCCGCAACGGGGCACGTTTATTACCGTGACGCAGGGTGTCAACGAGGTGATGGTGATTTGCAGCCGAACTTTGCATGGGCTGGTCGAAGCGGTTTTCGGTAAGGAGCAGGAGCTGGCACGCCTTGAACGGGTGACGGCCGTGACCTTGCACCTGACGCCTGAAACCTGCTACACGCCGGGCGTATATCACGCCATTTTGCGGCGCCTGGCCTGGGATCGCATCAACCTGATCAACATCATCTGCACCTATACGGAACTGACCCTGCTACTGGAAGCGTCGCAGACGGGAGCCGCTTTTTCGGTGCTGTCTAAAATCGCCGCACAATGAAAAACGCCCCGCCGCATGGCTGCGGCGGGGCGTTTGCGGGGTGGACTCCGCTTATTTTTCCACTTATTTTTCCAGCTGTGTGCGTACGCGGGCAATCGCTGTGCGTACCTGGCGGGGCGCGGTGCCGCCCACGTGGTCGCGCGCGGCCACGGAGCCTTCCAGCGTCAGCACCTCGAACACGTCTGCCTGCGTCAGTGGCGAGAAGGTCCGCAACTGTTCCAGCGACAGGTCGGCCAGGTCGCAACCGGCATCGACACAGGCGCGCACGGCCAGGGCCACCGCTTCATGGGCGTCGCGGAAGGGCAAGCCTTTCTTGACCAGGTAATCGGCCAGGTCGGTCGCCGTGGCGTAGCCTTGCAGGGCCGCCGCGCGCATCGCTTCGGGCTTGACGGTGATGCCGCCAGCCATGTCGGCGAAGATGCGCAGGGTGTCGATCACGGTATCGACGGTGTCGAACAGCGGTTCCTTGTCTTCCTGATTGTCCTTGTTGTAGGCCAGCGGCTGGCCTTTCATCAGGGTCAAGAGGCCGATCAGGTGGCCGTAAACGCGGCCGGTCTTGCCACGCGCCAGTTCCGGCACGTCCGGGTTTTTCTTTTGCGGCATGATCGACGAGCCGGTGCAGAAGCGGTCGGCGATATCGATGAAGCCGATGCGTGGGCTCATCCAGATCACCAGTTCTTCAGCCATGCGCGACACGTGCATCATCAGCACGGCCGATGCGGCGCAAAATTCGATGGCAAAATCGCGGTCCGAGACGGCGTCCAGCGAATTATGGCAAACGTCGTCGAAACCCAGGGTCCTGGCCACGCGCAGGCGGTCGATCGGGAAGGTCGTGCCGGCCAGCGCGGCGGCGCCCAGCGGCAGGCGGTTGACGCGCTTGCGGGTGTCGGCCATGCGCTCGGCATCGCGGCCGAACATTTCTACATATGCCAGCATGTGGTGGCCGAAGGTGATCGGCTGGGCCACTTGCATGTGGGTAAAGCCCGGCATGATGGTGTCGGCGTGCTGTTCCGCCAGATCCGTCAGCGCGCCACGCAGGGTGGCCAGCAGGGCGGTGATGTCATCAATGGCCGAACGCACATACAGGCGGATATCGGTCGCCACCTGGTCGTTGCGCGAACGGCCAGTGTGCAGGCGCTTGCCTGCATCGCCTACCAGTTCGGTCAGGCGTTTTTCAATATTCAGGTGGACGTCTTCCAGGTCCAGCAGCCATTCGAACTGGCCGCTGGCGATTTCCTGCGAAATTTGCGCCATGCCGCGCTTGATTTCAGCATAGTCGGCGGCATTGATGATGGCTTGCGCATGCAGCATTTCCGCATGGGCCAGCGAACCTTCGATATCGAACAGCGCCAGGCGCTTGTCAAAAAATACAGATGCGGTGTAACGCTTGACGAGGTCCGAGACCGGTTCGGAAAACCGGGCCGACCAGGCTTCGCCCTTTTTGGAGAATTGATCAGTCATGAGAAAGAGGTCCTTTAGTGTAGGGCGATTATAAACAAGGTTGGCTTGCGGTAGGGCTTTTAGGGGCTTTCCGGGGCGATGAAGAGGGTGGAACGGGGCTGGCAGGCGACAAATCGGCGCCACGCGGGTGGTGCGCGCCTTCCATCCCGGCTTTTTGTATTCTGTCCCGCAAATTGTGCGTTTGGTCGCAATCCGGTGGCGATTGCGGGGGTGCTGGCCTAAAGTTTCATCATCGCAGCACACAAACCACACACCACTTAAAGGAAAACATCATGAACATCGCTAAAAACATGGAAGCCATCTTCGTTGCCATCATCGCCATCGCCGGCGCCACCACCCTGGCCACCGCCGCCGTGCCGAAGTTCCACGCCGCGCCAGCCACCGCTAACGTCATCGCCAGTGCCGACAACGTCGCCATGCACACCGTGTATGTCAGCGCAAAACGCTTGAGCCCAGCAGAAAAAGCAGCCCTGTAATCGATGAAGGCAATCGCAGCAGAAGTAAGTGTAGTACGTAGCAGCACCACACTCTTACAGGCAGTCAGGACGGGCGGCGCCCCCGGTTCTTTCCAGCCCTGGTGACAGCACAGCCAAAATCGCCGATGATCGTGTTTTCAACGACAGGCGGACCGGCATCATGTCTCATCTGAATCTCGCATACTTGAACGTCAGCAGCGACAAGACGGAACTCGACGTTCCTGCAATTCACCATTTTCTCAGCACGCAATCGACATGGGCCATCGGCATACCGCTGGCAACCGTGCAGCGCGCGATCGATCATTCTCTCTGTTTTGGCGGCTATATCGATGGCCACCAGGTGGCGTTCGCCCGCGTGGTCAGCGACTACGCCACGTTTGCCTATCTGGTTGATGTGTATGTGCTGGAAGAGCACCGGGGAAAAGGCTATAGCAAGCGGCTGATGGAGACCGTCATGGCGCATCCCGATGTGCAGGGCCTGCGCCGTTTCATGTTGGCTACCAGTACTGCGCATGGCTTGTATGCGCAGTATGGATTTACGCCACCACTGCGGCCTGCAGCCCTGATGGAGCGCTATGTGCCGGATCTTTATCAGCCAAAGAAGGCTTGATCGTGCGCCATTGGATGGCGCTGTATCTGTAGTCTCTTTGGGTAGGCGATGGTGAAAATCCCGATAAGCAGGGCCAGTATGGCTATTTTGCATTCTGTCCCGCAAATGGCGCGTTTTGTCGCAATCCGGTGGTGATGGCAGGCACCTTGGCCTAAAGTTCCATCATCGCAGGACAACAACACAACCATTTAAAGGAACACATCATGAACATCGCTAAAAACATGGAAGCCATCTTTGTCGCCATCATCGCCATCGCTGGCGCCACCACCCTGGCCACTGCCTCCGTGCCGAAGTTCCACGCCGCGCCAGCCGCTTCCGCGCTCGTCGCCAGTGCCGACAACGTCACCACGCACGTTGTGTATGTCAGCGCCAAGCGTTTGAGCGCAGCAGAAAAAGTAGCCCTGTAATCGAAGCTGTTAGTAACAGAAGCCATTGCCGTAAGCAGTAACGATGTAGTAGCACAAGCAATCAGAACGGGCTACTGCCAGTGCATCAGGCACGGCGGTATCAGCAGCAGCAATGCCAGCACCAGATAAATCAGTTGCAGCGGTATCATCCACTTGGCCCAGGTAATCCAGGGCACGCGCGCCAGGGCCAGCACGCCGACGGTAATGCCGGATGTGGGTATCATCGGCGTAGTGAATTCGCCGAACTGGAAAGCCAGGATCGCTGTCTGGCGCGTCACGCCCACCAGGTCGGCCAGCGGCGCCATGATGGGCATGGTCAGTGCGGCCTGTCCGCTGCCCGAGTGGATGAAGAAGTTGATCACCGACTGCATGAAGAACATTTTTTGTGCGGCGAAAACGGGGCTCGACGAAGCCACCAGCGGCGTCAGGGCGTGCAGCATGGTATCGATGATTTGCGCGTCGCGCGCCAGTATCATGGTGCCGCGCGCCAGGGCGATCACCAGCGCCACGCTCACCATATCCCTGGCGCCCTGCACGAAGGCAGCTACCAGGCTATCCATGTCGAGCCGGCCCACCAGGCCGACAACGATGGCCATCACCAGAAACAGGGCGGCGATTTCATCGATGAACCAGTCGTACTTGACCACGCCCACCACCATGGTCAGCAAGGTGGCCAGGAAGATCCACAGCACGGCGCTGTGCGTGCGCGTCATGCCGGCAAAGCTGTCCAGGTCCATCGTGTGTTCGCGGCGTTTTTCGATGTCGAGCAGGTAGGTAGGACTTTTTTCAGGGTGGCGCTTGATGCGCGCCGCGTACCACATCAAAAACACGATGCTGACAAACGTGGCGATGGCCCACACGATCAGCCGGTAGCCTATGCCTGAAAAGATGGGAATGCCGGCAATGCCTTGCGCGATGCCCACATTGAAGGGATTCAGAAAGGCGGCCGAAAAACCCACTTGCGAGCCGATGAATGGTATCGATATGCCGGTAATCGTGTCGTAGCCCAGGGCCAGCGCCAGCGGCACGAAGATCAGGATGAAGGGTATCGCTTCCTCGTTCATGCCAAAGGTGGCGCCGCCCAGCGAAAACATGGTGAAGAAGACGGGGATGATGGCGGCCCGCACGAAGCGCGAACTGGTGTGGGCCTTGGCGATGGCCTTGATCAGCGAGTCGAAGGCTTCCGTTTTTTGCAGCACGGCGAAGGCGCCGCCGACGATCAGTATGAAACCGATGATCAGGCTGGCGTCGACGAAGCCCTTGATGGGCGCCATCATCAGCGCCGCCAGCCCTTGTGGCTGGTTGTTGACGTAATGGAAGGTGCCGGGAATGATCAGGTGCTTGCCATTGACCAGCTGCGTATCGAATTTCCCGCCCGGTACCAGCCAGGTCGCCAGTGCGATCATGGCCAGGATGCCGCATAGCAGGACGAAGGTATTGGGCAGCTTGAATTTTTTCATGTCGTCGATCTTGTATTTTTCTTGTCTTTTTATTGGCTGAGCAGACTGCCGCCGCGGTAGGCGATGGCGCCTGCGACCTTGCCCACATTCATGCCGCGCAAGACGTGGCGGTGGGCGCTGCGCGCGAAGAATACACCAGCGACGCTGCAGCGCAAAGTCGTCGTCGCGCCGCTGACCGGGTCGATCAGGTCGGCCAGCGCATCGCCGGCCGCCAGCACCTCGCCCATTTCGCGCAGATACACCAGCACGCCCGCGTGCGGCGCCAGTATCGGCTCCACGCCGGCCAGCGGCGTCGGCTCGCATAACGGTGCCGGCAGCGCCTCGTGCGCGCCATCGAGTTCCAGCACGCCTTCGATGGCCAGGAAGCGCAGCAGCGCATGCGCATCGCGTTCGGCCAGCGCATAACTCACTTCCACTTCGCCGCGCAATTCCACCGTGGTCGACAGGCAGGCCATGGGTATGGGATAAGCGCCCTGGAAATGCGCATCGAGATCCCACCATACACGGCTGCACGCTTCATCGAATGGTTCTTCGCCGGCCGCCAGTTCCAGCAGCAAGGCGCGCGCGCCCAGCAGCGCCGACAGGGGAGCGATGCGTGCCGCCAGCGGCGTGCCCGTATAAATGTGCAGGGCAGCCTCGTTATCGCAATGCAGGTCGAGCACGATGTCGGCGTCGATGGCCATCGCCAGCAAGGTTTTTTTCAGGGTTTCCGCATCGGTGCGCGGCTGCCAGGCGGCGATGGCGCCGCGTGCATGGCTGCGTATCAAGGCCACGTTGGCGTTTGCATCCTGTCCCAGCTTGCCTGCGAGCGTGGTTTTCAGTTCATCGGCCACGTGGCGGTAGGCGCGGTTGAAGTTGATGCCGGTCGACAGGTCGAAGCGGCCGAACGGCGCGCCGTGGATGGCTTGCGCCAGGCCGATGGGATTGGCGGCGGGCACCAGTATCACTTCGCCATGCAGCTTGCCCGCCGCTTCCAGCGCCAGCAGTTCGCGGCGCAGGAATTGGGACACCAGCATGCCTGGTACTTCGTCCGCGTGCAGGGCCGCCTGGATATACACCTTCTTGCCGCTGCGGCTGCCGGCGGCAGGCACACCGAAGTGAAAGCTGCTCAATTGATAGGCAACGCTGGCGTGTTCGGTGGAGATGGGATGCTGGTGTACTTGCATGGTCTGGTGCCCCGGAGTGGTGCATGGTTGGTGGACTTCGGTCGATTATGTAGCATTATTTTCACTAAGTAAATCAATGAAAATCCTTTTACAAATAGTTGTTGAGTTTTCTTTTTGATATGCGTAGAGTGGATTCCGACGCATGTTTTTTGCATATCGTTCCACTGCCAGCAACACAAAATAAAAAGAGGCCGCCGTGTCATGAAGCCACCTGCACATTCAGTCAGCGCTGCCGCGCCGCTGTCCGCTCCCGATGCCGCGTTTGCGCAATCGGCGCTGGGGCAGATGCTGATGCACGTGCTGGCGACTGGCTCGGCGTCGCACCGGCAGATCGCCGACCATCTGCTGCGTTACCCGATGCGCGTGACCGCGCTGGGCATCGAAGAACTGGCCGACAGCTGCCAGGTATCCACCGCCACCATCAGCCGCTTTGCGCGCGACATCGGCCAAAAGAATTACTCGGCCATGCGCGGCGCCATGGCGGAAACCCTGCAAGCGCTGTTGCAGCCTGTCGACAAGCTGCGCCACACCATAGAACGTCGCGCCCGCGCCACATCGCCCGTTACCGAAAGCCTGGAATACGCGGCCGCGAATATCGCCGCCACGGCTGGCGCCCTGTCGCTGCCTGAAATGCAGGCCGTAGTGCGCCGTCTCACGCGCGCCAAGGTCGTCTACGTGATGGGCTTTGGCCTGTCCGCCAACCTGGCCGGCATGCTGGTCCAGCATCTGCAGCCCTTTTGCCCGCATGTGGTGGAAGTGGTGGGCATAGGCGGCTCGGAAGTGGCGGCCGGCCACCTGGTCAACCTGACGTCGCACGATGTGCTGGTGGTGATCTCGTTTCCCCGCTATACGCTCGATTGCATCGGCCTGGCCAGCTTCGCGCGCGACCGTGGCGCCCGCATCGTGGCGCTGACCGATTCCCCCGCTTCTCCGCTGGCCGAACTGGCCGACCACACGCTGTATGCGCAAAGCACGCACCCGGTCTTGCCCAGCAGCGCCAGTACGGCGCTGGCCATGATAGAGGCGCTGGCCGTGGCGCTGATGGTCTCCAACAAGGACAACGTTGAAAAAGCGGCGCGCTTGAGCGATGTCATCGCCGCCTATCTGTATGGCGGCGAACATGGCGTGCAGGGCCCCAGAAAAACAGCAGTGAGGCAGCACAAAGCAGTGAAAAAAAGCAGTCCATATAAAAATCAGGGTTAACACACTCCGGGAGAGTTTGAATGCAACCAGAAAAACAAGAAGGCAGGCGATCCATCCATCCGCCGCGCAAGTCGGTATTGGCGTACTCCGTATGCCTGGCGCTGGGAGCCGCGAGCATCATGCTCGGTAGTGCTGCATTGGCGCAGGAGCAGACCATAGATCCGGCGGCGCCGGTCGTGCCGCCGTCCAGACTGCAGCGCGTGGAAATCACTGGGTCGGCCATCAAGCGGCTGGAATCGGAAACGGCGCTGCCGGTGCAAGTCATCACGCGCGCCGATATAGAAAAGGCTGGCGTGACGACGGCGTCCGAACTGATGGCGCGCGTGTCGGCCAACGTGGGTGGCCTGAGCGATGGCGGCAGCATCAACGTAGGCGGCGACCAGCGCGGCTTCAACAGCGCCAACCTGCGCGGCGTGGGCACCTCATCGACCCTGGTGCTGCTCAATGGCCGGCGCATGGCCAACTTTGCCTCGCCCGGCGACGACGCCGGCGTGGACTTGAATAACATCCCGGCCGCTGCGCTGCAGCGCGTGGAAATTCTGCTCGACGGCGCCTCCGCCCTGTACGGCACGGATGCCATCGGCGGCGTCATCAACTTCATCACGCGCAAGGATTACCAGGGCGTGGAGCTCAATGTGTATGGCAGCGGCACGCAGGAAGGCGGCGCCGGCAAGCGCACGGCCAGTATCACGGCCGGCAAGGGCGACCTGGAGACGGATGGCTACAATATCTTCGCCGTGGTGGACCTGCAAAAGACGGACCGCCTCAGCTCCTCGCAGCGCAAGTTCATTCCCAACTTGCAGATCCCGCAGCGCCTGGGACACTTGCTGTCGAGTTTTACCAGCCCGGCCAATATCCGTTTGTCCGGCGACCAGCGCGATTATTTGCAGGACAACGGTTTCCTGCTCAATGGCCGGCCGATCACCAACCGCCAGATCAATCTCTCGATTCCCAACTGCGCCCCGCCGGCCAATCTGTATCTGCCCAAGGGTACGGGCGGCGTCGATGCCTGTACCTACGATTACATGGGCGATACGGAGCTGTATCCAAAGACGGACAAGCAGAACCTGCTCACGCGCGGCGTGCTGAAACTCAATGCCGACAACCAGCTGTATGCGGAAGTCGCCTTGAGCCGCTCGCGCAGCTATTACGTAGGGTCGTCGGCGCGCGTGATCGGCTACATCGATTACAGCAAGGTTCCGCAGCTGGCCAATAGCGGCCTCGATAACATCGTGGACGACGATGGCACGCCGACGGGGCGCGAACTGGAACTGCGCATGCGCCTGAACGAAGCGGGCATGCGCACCAGCGAACTGACCAGCGAGAGCCAGCGTATCGTGGTGGGCGCCAACGGCACCATGGGCGGCTGGGATTATGACGTGGGCCTGAACCACAGCGTCAACACCGTCAAGGACAGGGATACGCACGGCTACGTCTTGTACGACCAGCTGCTGGCAGGGATTGCCGATGGCCGCATCAATCCGTTCGGGCCATCGAGTGCTGCGGGCAGGGCGCTGCTCGACAGCATCCAGGTCAATGACGAAGTACGCCATGCGCGCGGCACCATGGACTCGCTGGACTTCAAGGTGTCGCGTGCGCTGATGCCGCTGGGCGGCGGCGACCTGGCGCTGGCCGTCGGTGGCGAAGTGCGCCGCGAGCGCACGGAGTTCCGTCCCTCCGCGCTGCTCATGAGCGACAATATCAACAACGATGCGGCGCCTGAAGGCGGCATGGCCACCAGCGACAGCCGCAATGTGCAGGCCATCTACAGCGAATTGCTGCTGCCATTCACCAAGCAGTGGCAGGCGCAATTGTCCGGCCGTTACGACCATTACCAGCAGGTGGGCGGCGCCCTCAGTCCCAAGATCGGCCTGACCTATATGCCCAGCAAGCAGGTGCTGATGCGGGCTTCAGCAGGCAAGGGTTTCCGCGCACCGTCAATGTCGGACCTGCACCGTCCCACGGTCTACAGCAGCACCTCGACCTTGCCTGATCCCGTGTATTGCGCTGCGGAGAATAATGACTATTCCGTTTGCGCCGATAACTGGGACACGCGCCGCTACAGCAACGACAAGCTGAAACCGGAACGCAGCCGCCAGTTCTCGGCCGGCCTGGTGCTGGAACCGAGCGAGCGCTGGACCCTCAGTGCCGACTACTGGAATATCAAGCGCACGGACCTGATCAGCGAAATCGGCGACGACATCATCCTGGGCAATTTGGCCAAATACGGCAACCTGGTGCACCGCGACGCCGATGGCCTGATCGACTACATCGAATTGCGCAAGGAAAACCGCGGTGCGCAAAAAGCCTCGGGCATCGACTTCACGGCCGACCTGCATGGCATAAAAACGGCGTGGGGGCGTTTCGGCGGCCACTTGAGCGGCACCTATGTGCTGGACTCGAAAATCCAGACCAGCCCGGGCGACACCTTCATCAGCAATTTGAACACCTTCGTGACCGAAGGCGTGGTGCAGCGCTGGCGCCATACGATCACGCTCGATTGGGATAATGGCCCGTATTCGGCCAGCCTGTCGAATACCTATTCGAGTGGCTACCAGGACCAGAACTCGGCCATCAATACTGACGATGGCAGCGTGGTGGCGGCCAACCGCGTGAAGGCCTATACCATCTGGGACATGTCGGGCGCATATGCCGTCAGCAAGCAGTTCAAGCTGCGCGCGGGCATACAGAATCTGTTCAATACCAGCCCGCCGTATTCGAACCAGGCGTATTTTTTCCTCTCTGGTTATGATCCCAGCTACACGGATCCACGTGGCCGGCGCTTTTATGCCTCGGCTAATTACAGCTTCAAATAAAGTCCATCAGGACGGCAAGACCCGTAGTCAGTTTCAAACGGCAAGAGCAGTGTGTATTCGTAGTCAGCGGCGCGCCTGGGCTTCTATCGTGCGCCGCCTTCCATGCATCTGAAAGGCACCATGAAACCAAACGCAATCTCGCTTTACAAGTTGTGCTTCATCTTTATTCTCGGCTGTGTGCTGGCATGGTCAGGCATGCCGGCCAAGGCAGCGCCCTCCACCAACGCTGCCAACGCTGCGCCGCAAGGCACACTGGTCATTATCGGCGGCGGCCTGCGTGCCGACAATGCCGAAGTCTGGCAGCGCATCGTGACCCTCTCGGGCGGCAAGGGCGCCCGCATCGCCGTGCTGGCGTCGGCCTCGAGTAACCCGGAAAAATCGGGCCTGAGCATCATCAGCAAATTGAACCAGTATGGCGCCGACGCTTTTTTCGTGCCGCTGGGCGTCAAGCTGGCCAATAGCGATTACCGCAAGGCGGCCGAAGATCCCGCCATCGTCGCGCAAATCAAGTCGGCCAGCGGCATTTATTTTGCCGGCGGCGACCAGGGCCGCATCACGCAAGCCTTGCTGCGCCCGGATGGCAGCCGCACGGCCGCGCTGGAAGCCATCTGGTCGGTCTACCGCAATGGCGGCGTGATCGCCGGCTCCAGCGCCGGCGCGGCCATCATGAGCACCACCATGTTTTATGACGCCAAGCCGGTGCTCGACATGCTGAAAATGGGCGTCACCGACGGCAAGGAGATCGCGCCTGGCCTGGGTTTCATCGGCAGCGATGTCTTCGTCGACCAGCATTTGCTGGTGCGCGGCCGTTTCGCCCGCATGATCCCCGTGATGCTGAAAAAGGGTTACCACCTGGGTCTGGGCATCGATGAAAACAGCGCCATGGTGGTCGACGCCAAGCGCGACGTGGAAGTCATCGGCTACAGTGGCGCACTGCTGATCGACCTGTCGGGCGCCATCAGCGATAGGGGCGTGAAAAATTTCAATATCAGCAATGCCGCCATCAGCTACCTGGACCGGGGCGACAAGTTCAACCTCGTCACACGCGCTTTCACGCCTTCGCCGGACAAGGCCGACAACAAGCTCGACCCGAACCAGCCCGACATGCGCGAACCCGTATTCACCAACGATATCCTCGGCAATAACGCCGTACTCGATTTGATGGGCAATTTGATCGACAACGCCCAGCAGGAAGCCATCGGCATCGCCTTTGGCAATCCGCGCGACCCCTACCCGGACCTGGGTTTCGAGTTCAGGTTCAGCAAGACCGTCAACAGCGTGGGCTACAGCTCCACCGAAGCGGAAGCGTATTCGGTGCTGAAGCTGCGCCTCGACATTCGTCCTATCCAGCTGCGCCAGCCCTTGTACCGTTACAAGTAAGAAGATCCGCCTGTAGCATGCCGGCGCTTTCAAAGCGCCGGTCCTGCCGCTACAATCAAGCTTCATCTTCTACCGTTTTAGGAACGCCATGCAGCACACCCCGATACGATCCTTCCTGTGCGCGCTGGCGCTGGCCATCGGCATCTTGCCGATGGCGCAAGCAGCCAGCCCGGCACAGCCGGCCACCATGCGCCTCGATTACCAGCATAGCGGCAATGCGCTGGGCGAACACTATGCGGTTGAACGGGTGCTGGTCGAGCCTTTACCCTGGCCGGGCAATATGGCGCGCACCATCGACGATAGCAATCGTGGCAACAATATGGTGGAAGTGGTCGATATCAAGACGGGAAAACTGTTGTATTCGCGCGGCTTTTCCACCGTCTTCGGCGAGTGGAGCAGCACCGATGAAGCGAAAACCACCACGCGTGCCTTCCAGGAATCGGTGCGTTTCCCGCAGCCGCAGCAGCCGGTGCGCGTGCGCATCCTCAAGCGCGACGAGCGTGGCCTGTTTTCTGTTGTGTGGAGTACCGACGTCGACCCGGCCGCGCAGGATGTGATCCGCAAGCAGCCGCCGGCGCCTGTCAAGCCCATCCCCATCCGCATCAGCGGTCCTTCGTCTGAAAAAGTCGATCTGCTGGTGCTGGGCGATGGTTATACGGCAGCCGAGATGGGCAAGTTCGAAGCGACGGTGCGCCGCATGGTCGACCATCTGTTCAGCGTGTCGCCGTTCCGCGAACGGGCCAAGGATTTCAATGTGTGGGCCATGGCCGTACCGACCCAGGAGTCGGGCGTGTCGCGTCCCTCGACGGGCGTGCACCACGCTTCGCCGTTGGGCACGCGCTACGATATCTTCGGCAGCGAGCGTTATGTGCTGGCGGTGGATAACCGCGCGCTGCGCGACCTGGCCCAGTATGCGCCGTATGAATTCATCGAAATCCTGGTCAATAACGACACCTATGGCGGTGGCGGCATCTTTGGCCAGTTCAGCACGGCGGCGGCCAATAACGACTGGGCCAATTATCTGTTCGTGCATGAATTCGGCCACCACTTTGCCGGCCTGGCCGACGAGTACTACACCTCGCCGGTGGCCTACCAGTCCAGCGGCGAGCGCCGCGAACCATGGGAGCCGAATGTCACCGCGCTGCATGACCCGGCCAACGTGAAATGGAAGGGTCACGTCAAGGCTGGCACGCCCATGCCCACGCCATGGCCCAAGGAAGAATATGAAGCAGATTCACGCGCTTACCAGCAAGAGCGGGCCCAGCTGCGCAAGGATAACCGGCCCGAATCGGACATGAGTGCGCTGTTTCACCGCGACTTGAAACAGAGCGAGGCGCTGTTTTCGAAAGCCCCGCACCAGCATCAGGTGGGAGCTTTCGAAGGCGCGAATTACGAAGCCAGCGGCTACTACCGGCCCGAGATGCAATGCATCATGTTCGACCGCAGCGATCAATTCTGCTCGGTGTGCCAGGACGCGATCAGCACCATCATCGACCTGTATTCGCGCCCACCGGCACCTTGACACTACTGGCGTCAGATATGACCTTGCACGCCAAAGCCGATCTGGCGTGCATTGCCCAGGTTGACCAGATAGCGCCCGGTGACCGAGTCCAGATGATTGGCCGCGATGTAGGTGTGGTTGGTCAGGTTGCTGCCAAAGGCGAATAGCGACACGCCATTGGACAAGGTGTAGGCAGCCTTGGCGCCCAGGACGGTGGAGCCGTCATTGCGGTCGGTGTTGTCCGGGCTGGTGTAGTTGCTACCGCTATGCACCAGGTTCGCATTGAACAGCCAGTGATCCGGGGTCCAGCTGAAACCCACCGACTGGGTTTGCCTTGGCGAGCGGGCAAACTCCTTGCCCGCATAACTACCCTGCGGCGTATCGAAATCGATGAAGCGCGATTTCGACAAACCCAGTGCGCCAAATAATTCCAGATGCGGCATCACCTTGCCGCGTATTTCCGCTTCCAGTCCCTGCAGGCGCGAGCTGCCCGCGTTGACGAGGTAAGTATCGAGCGTATTGCGGCCGATATCGACTTGCTGCTTGCTCCAGTCGATGCGGTAGGCATTGAGCGCCACCACCATGCCATTGCCGACCACGCCCTTGAGCGAGGCTTCATAGTTCTTCGTGAATTCCGGGCCATAGGCGTTCGAGCCGCGTTCATAGCTGTAATTGACGCCGCCCGTGCGGTAGCCGCGCTGCGCCGTCAGGCCGGCGACCCACGCTGGCGCCAGCGCGTAGCGCAGCCCCAGTTTGGGCAGCCACACGGCATTGTCGGACTGCAGATTTTGCACGCCATCGGGTGCAAAAATGCCGCCGCCGATTAACTGGCCCACGATGCTGGTCGCCAGCGCCGAGGTGCCGCTGGTGGCTGTCGTCAGTACGCGGCTCTGGCGTTCGCTGTCGTAGCGCATGCCAGCCGTCGCAGTCAGCTTGCCGATCACATAATCGAATTCGCCAAATACCGCGTGTGTCTTCGTGTCGTCCGCTTCCAGATTGCCGCGATTGATGAATTCGGAACCAAAGGCCGCATCGCACGCCGCCTGTACCTTGCATTGACCCGTCAGGCCCAGTACATATGACACGGGCACCGTGAACAGATCGTTCGCGCCGTAATGGGCATTCTGGTAATAGACACCGGCCACGCCTTTCAACTGATGGCCGAAGAGCTGGGTCTCGAAATTGGCGCGCGCTTCCTGCGAAAACTGGCGGTCGATATTTTCGCCGGTGCGATAGCCCTGATTGAGCTCCGTGCCATCGTAGTCCTGCACGCGCGAGTACAGATTGTGCGAATACGTGGTCAGCAAGGTGATGTCGGCGCCGCCTGCCTTGAAGGTTTGTTCGAGCGCCGCCGAACGCGTGAGGTTATCGGCATTGCGCGGTTCATTCGACAGGTTCTGGCGCGCTTCGATAGGGCGGGTCACGGCTTCTACGCCTGGGCTGCCCAGCTGCTGCTTGTCGTCCACCAGCGTGATCAGGGCTTGATAGTTTTCGCCGATGGGCGTGATGCGCAATTTGGCGCGCAAGGTGTGGCCATCGTCGTGATTGAAGCGTTTGTCGTTGCGGGTCGGGTCAAACACATCGCCGTCGCGCTTGCGGTCTTCGAAGCTGATGCGACCGGCCAGTACCTGGTCGATGATGGCGCCGCCGCCCGCCACTGCGATGCGCTGCGCGTTCTCGTTGCCAGCGCTGACGCGGTAGCTGAAGTCGGGAATATCGGAGGGATTGCGCGTTTTCATCACCACCGCGCCGGCCAGCGAGTTGCGGCCCTGGTTGGTCGATTGCGGCCCACGCAGCACTTCCACCCGGTCTGCATCCCAGACGCTGAGCGCACTGATGTCCTGGCCGAAGCCGTCTTGCGGTACGCCGTCGACGACCATGGTGATGGTGCGCCCGCCACCACCACCGGCCGGGCCATAGGAATTGATGCCGCGGATGGACAGGCCGCTGGCCGTGCCCACGTTGGCCATTTGTCCGGCCACGTCTTCCAGGGTGGTGTTACCCGATTCGCTGATCTGCCGGCTATTGCGTGACCCCACGCTGGCACTGCTGTCGATTTCCGTGCGTTTCAGCTTGTCGCCACTGATTACTACCTGTTCAACAGCTACGCTGCCATCGGCCGTCGCGCCAGGGGCTACCGCGGCATTGCCATCCGCATGTGCCTGCCAACTTGCCAGCACACTCGCCAAACCCAACACCATCACCTTGATACGCATCGTTTACCTCATGTTGTGAATGAGAATTAATCTCAAGTAAAATAATTCTAAATGAGAATGATTTTCAATCAAATAAAAAGAAGGTAATTGTTGGGTAAGCGTTGCTGCTTTCAAACAGTTACCTCTTTGCTCTCCGGTGTGACATTAAAAGCGGGCTCTGGTTTATATTCTGAGATTGCTTATTTGCAATTTTTTCTTTGCTTATGTTGCAGCTGCGGATGGCGATGCTGCGCTATCTCCATCGTATCGCGCTGCATCTGTGAGCTATCAGTATTAAATAACAGCTCATATTGCAAAATTTGATATAGATCAATGTTGCGCTGCCGCAATGACTCGTATAGTTGCGATGTCACAAGGCGCAGCGACGCCAGCCTGGCCTATGGCCGCTCGCTTTTTTGCTTTGTCTTGTTGTGGCAGAGCAACGGTGTACACACGATGGAGACAAGATGAGGAATGGGAATGTGAGCAGTTTGACTAGTTTGCAGGGCAAGAAAGGCCTGGTGATCGGCATCGCCAATGAGCAGAGCATCGCCTGGGGCTGTGCGCGCGCCTTGCGCGACGCCGGCGCCGAACTGGCCGTGACATGGCTGAACGACAAGGCAAGGCCGCATGTCGAACCGCTGGCGCAGCAAGTGCAGGCGGGTATTGCGCTGCCGCTCGATGTCAGCCTGCCGGAGCAGGGTGTAGCGCTGTTTGCGCAGATCGCGCAGCAGTGGGGCCGGCTCGATTTTCTCGTCCATTCCATCGCCTTCGCGCCGCAGCAAGACCTGCACGGCCGCGTGGTGGATACCTCGCCGGCCGGCTTTGCGCAGGCGATGGATATCTCCTGCCACTCCTTCATGCGCATGGCCAGGCTGGCCGAGCCGCTGATGCGGGACGGTGGCAGCCTGATGACCATGAGTTATCTGGGCGCCGAAGGGGTGGTCAACGACTACGGCGTGATGGGGCCCGTGAAGGCGGCGCTGGAAGCATCGGTGCGCTACCTGGCCGCCGAACTGGGGCCGGCTGGTATCCGCGTCAATGCGATTTCACCAGGGCCGCTGGCCACGCGGGCCGCTTCCGGCATCGCCCATTTCGATCGCCTGCTGGCGGACGCCGAAGCGCGTTCGCCGATGCGCCGCCTGGCCACTATCGATGATGTGGGCGCTTTATGCGCCTTTTTGGCCGGCGATGCTGCGCGCTCGATGACGGGCGGCACCCTGTATGTCGACGGCGGCTACAACATCCTGAATTGACTGGAAGACGATGAACAAGCACCTGTTTGATTTCCCCTTCCGCATGCCTGCCAGGCCAGCGGCCCTGCTGGCGCTGGCTGCGGCCATGGCGCTGGCCGGCTGCGCTTCGATGGCGCCGCCCTACACGTCGCCGGCGCTGCCGGTGCCTGCGCAATATCCGGAAGCCGATCCGGCTGGCGCGAACGCCGTCGATATCGGCTGGCGCGCATATTTTGCCGATCCCCGTTTGCAGCAGACCATAGAACTGGCGCTGGCCAATAACCGCGATATCCGCATCGCCGCCCTGCGCGTGGAAGAAGCGCGCGCCGTGTATGGCATACAGCGCGCCGACCAGTTTCCCACCATCGGCCTGGGTGCTGCTGGCAGCCGTACACGCGTGCCGGGTGACTTGAGTATCACCGGCCAGCCCATGACCTCGGCGCAGTACCAGGCGGGCTTGAATGTCAGCGCCTGGGAACTCGATTTCTGGGGCCGCGTGCGCAGCCTGAAAGACAGCGCGCTGCAAAACCTGCTGGCCAGTGACGAGGCGCGCCGCGCCGTCGGTCTGGCGCTGGTGGCGCAAGTAGCCAATGGCTACCTGGTCTTGCGTGAACTGGACGAGCGCGTGGCGCTGGCGCGGGCTACCGTCGATAGCCGCGCCGAATCGCTGCGCATCTTTACGCGCCGCTTTGAAGTAGGTTCGATTTCCAAGCTGGACCTGACCCAGGTGGAAACCCTGCTCAGCCAGGCGCTGGCCTTGTCCGCCCAGCTGGAGCAGTCGCGCGCCGCGCAAGCGCATGCACTGGCCCAGCTGGTGGGCGGCCCGGTCGACCTGACACCCGACCTGCGCCGTTTCGACGACGCCAGCGTGCTGTTGCCGCTGCATGCGGGCTTGCCGTCATCTTTGCTGACACAGCGGCCCGACCTGGTGGCGGCCGAATACCAGCTGCGCGCCGCGCAGGCCAATATCGGCGCCGCACGTGCCGCCTTCTTCCCCCGCATCAGCCTGACGGCCTCGTATGGCACGGCCAGCGCGCAACTGAGTGGCTTGTTTGACTCGGGCAGCGGCGCCTGGAGTTTTTCGCCGCAACTGGCTTTGCCGATTTTTGATGCGGGCCGGCTGCGCGCCAATATGGACCTGGCCGAAGTGCGCCGCGATGTGGCCGTGGCCAATTATGAAAAAAGCGTGCAGGGCGCCTTCCGCGAGGTGGCCGATGCGCTTTCGAACCGGCGCTGGCTGGCGCTGCAGGTCGAGATCGGCAAGGCCACCCTGGCCGCGCAGACGGAACGCGCGCGCCTGGCCAAGCTGCGCTATGACAATGGCGCCGCACCCTACCTGGAAGTACTCGACGCCCAGCGCGACTTGCTGACGGTGGAACAGCAGCTGGTGCAGACGCGCCGCGCCTTGCTGTCCAGCCAGGTCAGCCTGTATGCCGCCCTGGGTGGTGGCGCTCCCGCCGCCGATGCCGCCAATGTGGCCACTTTCACCAACTAATTTGACCGCGCCGATACCATGACCCCTCAACTGAAGAAAAAAATCATCCCTGCCGCGCTGATCGTGGCCGCCGTCGTGCTGGGCTACGTAGCCTGGCAAAAAATGCGTTCCACCGGCCCCGGCGACGGTTTCGTCAGCGGCAATGGCCGCATCGAGGCGACCGAAATCGACGTGGCCACCAAGCTGGCCGGCCGCGTCAACAGCATCACTGTGCGCGAAGGCGATTTCGTCAAGGCGGGCCAGCCGCTGGCCACCATGCAGGTCGATTCCCTTTCCGCTCAGCGCGACGAAGCGCGCGCGCGCCAGCAGCAGGCGTCCGATGCAGTGGTGGGCGCGCAAGCGCAAGTGGCCGTGCGCGAAAGCGACAAGGCGGCTGCCCTGGCCGTGGTGGCGCAGCGCGAAAGCGAACTCGATGCGGCCCGGCGCCGCCTGGCCCGTTCCGAAACCCTGTCGAAAGAGGGCGCGTCATCGGTGCAGGAACTCGACGACGACCGTGCCCGCGTGCGCAGCGTGGCTGCCGCCCTGAATGCCGCCAAGGCCCAGGTCACGGCCGCGCAGGCCGCCATCGATGCAGCCAAAGCGCAGGTGGTTGGTTCGCGTTCGGCCGTCACGGCCGCCGAAGCGACTACGGCCCGCATCGACGCCGACCTGGCCGATGGCCAGCTGAAGGCGCCGCGCGACGGCCGCGTGCAATACCTGGTGGCGCAGCAGGGCGAAGTGCTGGGCGCCGGCGGCAAGGTCTTGAACCTGGTCGATTTGTCCGACGTCTACATGACTTTCTTCCTGCCCGAGACGGCCGCCGGCAAGGTGGCGCTGGGTGGCGAGGTGCGCATCATCCTCGATGCAGCGCCGAACTATGTGATCCCGGCGACGATTTCCTTCGTGGCGGCCAGCGCCCAGTTCACGCCAAAGACGGTGGAAACGGCCAGCGAGCGGCAAAAGCTGATGTTCCGCGTGAAAGCGCAGATCAGCCGCGAATTACTGCTCAAGCACCTGGCCTTGGTCAAAGTGGGCTTGCCGGGCGTGGCCTGGGTGCGCCTCGATCCGAAACAGGCGTGGCCGGCTGAATTGACGGCCAAGGTTCCGCAGTGAGCGTGGCCGTGAACACGTCTGTCGCCAACAACTTCGTTGCCAGCATCAAGGGCGTCAGCCAGCGCTATGGCGCGACGCTGGCGCTGGACGCCATCGATCTCGACGTGCCGGCCGGCTGCATGGTGGGCTTGATCGGGCCCGATGGCGTGGGCAAATCGAGTTTGCTGTCGCTGGTGGCTGGCGCGCGCGCAGTGCAGGAAGGCAGCGTGATGGCCTTGGGCGGCGACATGCGCGATGGCCGCCACCGCGACGATGTCTGTCCGCGTATCGCTTACATGCCGCAAGGCCTGGGCAAGAATCTGTATCCGACTTTGTCGGTCGAAGAAAATCTGCAGTTCTTTGCGCGCCTGTTCGGCCATGACGCGGCCGAGCGCCGCCGCCGCATCGACCAGCTCACGCGCAGCACGGGCTTGCAATCTTTCCTGGAACGCCCGGCCGGCAAGCTGTCGGGTGGCATGAAGCAAAAGCTGGGGCTGTGCTGTGCTTTGATCCACGATCCCGACCTGCTGATACTCGACGAGCCGACTACCGGCGTCGATCCGCTGGCGCGGGCCCAGTTCTGGGACCTGATCGCCGGCATTCGCGTGCAGCGCCCGCAAATGAGCGTGATGGTGGCTACCGCCTATATGGACGAAGCCCAGCGCTTCGATTGGCTGGTCGCCATGGATGACGGCAAGGTGCTCGACACGGGCACGCCGGCCGAACTGCTGGCGCGCACCAACAGTGAAAACCTGGAAGCGGCCTTTATCAAGCTGCTGCCCGAAACCAAGCGCGCCGGCCATCAGCCGGTGGTGATCACGCCGCTGGACGCAGCCAGCGCAGCCGATATCGCCATCGAAGCGCAAGACCTGACCATGCGTTTCGGCGATTTCACGGCTGTCGACCATGTGAATTTCCGCATCGGCCGTGGCGAAATTTTCGGCTTCCTGGGTTCTAACGGCTGCGGCAAGTCGACCACCATGAAGATGCTGACCGGTTTGCTGCCGGCCACCGAAGGCAAGGCCTGGCTATTCGGCCATGAAGTCGATTCCAGCGATATTGATACGCGCCGCAGGGTCGGTTATATGTCGCAGGCCTTTTCGCTGTATGGCGAACTGACGGTGCGCCAGAATCTGGTGCTGCACGCGCGCCTGTTCCACGTGCCGGAAAACGAGATAACCGCCCGCGTCGAGGAAATGGTGCAGCGGTTTGACCTGGCCGAGGTGCTCGACAATCTGCCCGACAGCCTGCCGCTGGGCATACGCCAGCGTTTGTCGCTGGCGGTAGCCATGGTGCACAAGCCGGAAATGCTGATACTCGACGAACCGACATCGGGCGTGGACCCGATCGCGCGCGATAATTTCTGGCGTCTGATGATCGAGCTGGCGCGGCGCGACCACGTGACGATTTTCATTTCCACCCATTTCATGAACGAAGCCGAGCGCTGTGACCGCATCTCGCTGATGCATGCGGGCAAAGTGCTGGTCAGCGACGCGCCGGCCGAACTGGTACGCAAGAAGGGCGCTGCTACCCTGGAAGCGGCCTTTATCGCCTACCTGGAAGAGGCGGGCGGTGGCACGGCGCCATCGCAGGAGGCGGAAACGCCGGCGCCGGTAGTAAAACAGGAAGAAGCTGAACACCCGCAACGGCGCAGCCCTCTCAGCAGTTTTAGCCTGGGCCGCATGCTCAGCTACATGTGGCGCGAAACGCTGGAACTGCGCCGCGACCCCGTGCGCCTGACCCTGGCGCTGGGTGGCTCGGTGCTGCTGCTGTTCGTGATCGGTTTCGGCATCAGCCTGGACGTGGAAGACTTGAGTTATGCGGTGCTTG
The DNA here is from genome assembly GCF_014200675.1 of Janthinobacterium saanense. Classification (GTDB taxonomy): domain Bacteria; phylum Pseudomonadota; class Gammaproteobacteria; order Burkholderiales; family Burkholderiaceae_D; genus Janthinobacterium. The sequence goes on from NZ_JACHCI010000005.1 coordinate 180,675, forward strand.
ATCACGACCAGACCAGCTTGAGCCAGAACTACACGAACAATCTGGCCGGTTCGCGCTATTTCGTGGAAAGGCCGCCGCTGCGCGATTACGCCGATCTGGACAAGCGCATGCGCAGCGGCGAGCTGGCGCTGGCGATTGAAATTCCACCTGGTTTTGCGCGCGACGTGCAGCGTGGCGCGCAGGCGCAAGTGGGCGCCTGGATCGATGGCGCCATGCCGATGCGCGCCGAAACCGTGCAAGGTTATGTGCAAGGCATGCATCAGGGCTGGCTGGCCGACCAGGCCTTGCACCGCTATGGCGTAACGATGAGCAGCCCAGTGGCTGTCGAGACGCGTTTTCGCTACAACCCCGACGTGAAAAGCCTGCCCGCCATGGTGCCGGCCGTGATCCCCATGCTGCTCCTGATGCTGCCGGCCATGCTGGCGGCGCTGTCGGTGGTACGTGAAAAGGAACTCGGTTCCATCATCAACCTGTACGTGACCCCCGTCACGCGGCTGGAATTTTTGCTTGGCAAGCAGGTGCCGTATGTGGTGCTGGCGATGCTGAACTTTGTGCTGATGACATTGCTGGCGGTGACGGCGTTCGACGTGCCGATCAAGGGTAGTTTGCTGACCCTGGCCGCCGCCACCTTCATTTTCAATATCTGCGCCACCGGTATCGGCCTGTTTGCCTCGACTTTTACGCGCAGCCAGATCGCAGCCCTGTTCGTGACCATGATAGGCACCATGATCCCGGCCATCCAGTTTTCCGGCCTGCTCAATCCCGTGTCGTCGATGGAAGGCACGGGCAAGGTCATCGGCCTGATCTACCCGGCCACGCACATGCTCAATATCAGCCGTGGCATTTTCAACAAGGCGCTGGGTTTTTCGGACTTGCACGCCTCGTTCCTGCCGCTCTTGATCGCCATCCCCGTGATCCTCGGCGTGACGGTGGCGCTGTTGAAGAAACAGGAGAGCTGATGGGTAACTCTATGCGACACCTTGAAAATATCTACCGCCTGGGCGTGAAGGAAATCTGGAGCCTGATCCGCGACCCGATGATGCTGATCCTGATCGCCTACACCTTTACCCTGGCGATCTACGTGGCTGCTACCGCCAAGCCGGAAACTTTGCACATGGCGGCGATTGCTATCGTCGATGAAGATGGCTCGCCCCTGTCGGCGCGCATCGCCTCGGCCTTCTTTCCACCCCAGTTCACGCAGCCGGCCATGATCAACCAGGAGGAAGTCGATGCGGGCCTCGACGCAGGCCGCTATACCTTCGTGCTGACGATACCATCGAAACTGCAGGCCGACGTGCTGGCCGGGCGCAAGACGACATTGCAGCTGAACGTGGACGCTACGCGCATGAGCCAGGCCTTCAGCGGCAGCGGCTATATCCAGCAGATCGTCGCTGGCGAAGTGGCGGAATTTTCGAAACGCTACCGGGCTGCCACCACGCTGCCGGTGGACCTGGTGATGCGCGCGCGCTTCAATCCTTCGCTGAGCCAGGCCTGGTTTGGCTCGCTGATGGAAATCATCAACCAGGTGACGATGCTGTCCATCATCCTGACGGGCGCGGCCCTGATACGCGAGCGCGAACACGGCACCATTGAGCATTTGCTGGTGATGCCGGTGACGCCAGCCGAAATCATGCTGGCCAAGGTCTGGTCGATGGGGCTGGTGGTGCTGGTCGCCGCTGCGCTGTCGCTGAACCTGGTGGTGCGCGGCTTGCTGCATGTGCCCATCGAAGGCTCGATCGCCTTGTTTCTGTGCGGCGCAGCCTTGCACTTGTTTGCCACCACCTCGATGGGCATTTTCCTGGCCACCCTGGCGCGCAGCATGCCGCAATTTGGCATGCTGCTGATCCTGGTGCTGCTGCCGCTGCAGATGCTGTCGGGCGGCAGCACGCCGCGCGAAAGCATGCCGGAACTGGTGCAGAACATCATGCTGATCGCGCCCACCACGCACTTCGTCGAATTGAGCCAGGCGATTTTGTACCGGGGCGCGGGTATCTCGGTGGTGTGGAAACCATTCCTGGCCCTGCTGGTGATCGGCACGGCCCTGTTTTCTTTCGCGCTGGCCCGGTTCAGGAAGACCATCAGCCAGATGGCGTAATTTCGAATCCTGTGCCTGAATCCCACTGGCGCAGCAATCTGCAAGTAGACATCTGCAAAGAGGATAGCCATGACGAATAAAACTGCAGCACCCTTCTCCACCGGCGGCCTGCCATCCCTGGGCATGCTGGGCGACTATGCGCGCGATTCCTGGCAGCGCATCGTGCTGTACGCGGACGTGATGCGCCGGCGCGGCAACCAGTACCAGGAGCACATGGCTGAAAAAGTACCGAACGTGCTCGACTTCCCCGCTGAAATGGTGATGACGGGCCTGGAGCTGGAGCGCCCCGTCAACTATGGCCTGGTGCGCATCCTCACGCCCGACGCACCCGATCCCCTGCCATCGAAGCGGCCTTTCGTCGTCGTCGATCCGCGCGCCGGTCACGGCCCCGGTATCGGCGGCTTCAAGGCCGAGAGCGAAATCGGCGTGGCCCTGCGCGCCGGCCATCCCTGTTATTTTATCGGTTTCCTGCCCCATCCCGTGCCGGGCCAGACGGTGGAAGACGTGATGCATGCGGAAGCGATTTTCCTGGAAAAAGTCATTGCCCTGCATCCTGATAGCGAAGGCAAGCCTGTCGTCATCGGCAATTGCCAGGCGGGCTGGCAGATACTGATGACGGCCGCCATGCGCCCGGAATTGTTCGGCCCCATCATCGTGGCCGGCGCACCCGTGTCCTATTGGGCCGGCTGGCATGGCCGCAATCCGATGCGTTATGCGGGCGGCTTGATGGGCGGCAGCTGGGCCACGGCGCTGGCGGGCGACCTGGGGAACGGCGTGTTCGACGGCGCCAGCCTGGTGCAGAATTTTGAAAAGCTCAATCCGGCCAATACCCTGTGGAGCAAGCAGTACAATCTGTACGCCAACATCGATACGGAAGCGCCGCGCTACCTGGAATTTGAAAAATACTGGGGCGGCCATGTGTTCCTGAACGCCGTCGAGATGCAGTACATCGTCGACAATCTGTTCATCGGCAACCGCCTGGCCACGGCGGAACTGATCACCTCCGAAGGCGTGCGCCTGGACTTGCGCAATATCCGCTCGCCCATCGTCGTATTCTGCTCGAAAGGCGACAACATCACGCCGCCACCGCAGGCGCTGGGATGGATCACGGACCTGTACCGCGATGACCACGACGTGCTGCTGCATGACCAGACCATTGTGTATGCGGTGCATGACAGCGTAGGCCACCTGGGCATTTTCGTGTCCGGCAAGGTAGGGCACAAGGAGCACCAGAAATTCGCCAGCAATATCGACCTGATCAACCTGCTGCCGGCCGGGATCTACGAAGCGCTGATCGTTGAAAAGACGCCCGATACGCCGAACGCCGACCTGGCCAGCGGCGACTATGTGCTGTCGGTCGAGCGCCGCAACCTCGATGATGTACGTGCCATCGTGCAGCCGGACGTGGAAAATGACCGCAAGTTCGCCACCGCCGCCCGCATCTCGGAAGTGAATCTGTCGCTGTACCGCAGCTTGGTGCAGCCGTGGGTGCGTGCCGTGGTGACGCCGCAATCGGCGCGCTGGCTACAACTGATGCATCCGCTGCGCATCTCGTACGAGCGCTGGACGGATCGCAATCCATTGGCCGCGCTGGTGGCGAAAGAAGCGGAAAAAGTGCGCGAACATCGCCAGCCTGCATCGCCCGATAATCCGCTGCTGGCCATGCAGGAAGCATTTTCCGGCGCCGTCACGGCAGGTTTGAACAGCTGGCGCGACTGGCGCGACACGGTGCAGGAACAGACCTTCGACCTGATCTACGGTTCGCCGCTGCTGCAGGCGCTGGCGGGCCAGGGCAAGGATGTCACGCCGCGCCCGCACCCCAGCGTCTCGCCCGAACATCTTGAATACGTGCGTTGCGAAACCCGGCATATGGACGATGATGTGAACCAGGGAGCACTGGCTGAAGCGGGCGTGCGCGCGCTGTTTTATATCTACCGCTTCCGCATGATCGCCGACGAACGCCGGGTCAACCTGGCCCTGAAACTGATACAGCCGCAGTACACAGGCGGCTTGGGCATGGAAGCGTTCCGCCGTACCGTGCGCCAGCAGTCGCGTCTGATGCTGCACGACTTCGACGGCGCCATGGCGGCCTTGCCGCTGCTGCTGTCGCGCGCCAAGCCGGACGCCATCCGCGCGCTGGCCGAGTGGCTGCAGCAAGTGCTGCTGGTGCCGGACGCGCCGACGCCCGATGAAGAAGCCAGCCTGCAGCAGATGCTGGACGTATTCGAGCGTGCCGCGACTGCACAAGCTGCGCCTGCTGTGTCAGTATCGCAGCGTGCTTCCGCGCCGCAGCCCAAAGCCAAACCTGTCAAAAATAGTAGTCCAGCCTAGAAGGTTCACATGATTAATAGTAAAGACGATGATTTGCATGTCGTGCGCAACCGCACTTTCGAACAGATTGCCATCGGCGACAGCGCCAGCATCACGCGCACCTTGAGTGCCGACGACATCGCCCTGTTTGCGGTGATGTCGGGCGACGACAACCCGCAGCACCTGGATCCGGAATTTGCCGCGTCCAGCCGCTACCAGGGCGTGATCGCGCACGGCATGTGGGGCGCTGCACTGATTTCAGCTGTGCTGGGCACGCGTTTGCCCGGCGCCGGTACCGTGTATGCGAGCCAGACCCTGCGCTTCCTGCAGCCCGTGCGGGTGGGCGACACGCTCGATATACGCGTCACCGTGACGGCGCTCGAACCGCTCAATCGCCATGTGACCCTGGCTTGCCGCTGCGTTAACCAGCACGGCGCCGTGGTGCTCGATGGCGAAGCCGAGGTGATCGCGCCGGCCGAGCAGATCGAACGGGCGCGCGCCACCTTGCCTGAAGTACGTTTGCATAATGGCGATGGCACGCGGCGCCTGCTCGAGCATGCGCGCACGCTGGGGCCGATCAAGGTGGCAGTGGTCCATCCTTGCGATGAATTGAGCTTGTCCGGCGCGCTGGACGCCCATGCGGCGGGCCTGATCATTCCCGTGCTGGTGGCGCCCCGTGCGCGCCTGGAAGCGGTGGTGGCGGCAGCAGGCTTGTCGCTGGACGGCATACAGATCGAAGACGTCGAGCATAGTCATGCGGCCGCCGCGCGCGGTGCCGAACTGGCGGGCAAGGGCGAAGTGGAGGCGCTGATGAAAGGCAGCCTGCATACAGATGAATTGATGTCGGCCATCCTGGCAGCCAGCGCCGGCTTGCGCACCAAGCGCAGGGTCAGTCACTGCTTTTTGATGCAGACGCCGGCCTATCCGCGTCCCTTCATCATCACCGACGCCGCCGTCAATATCGCACCGACGCTGGAAATCAAGGCTGATATCGTGCGCAATGCCATCGACCTGGCGCACGTGATCGGCGTGGCGCAGCCGCGCGTGGCCATCCTGGCGGCCGTGGAAACGGTGAACCCGACCATGCCTGCCACGGTGGACGCGGCAGCCCTGTGCAAGATGGCCGACCGTGGGCAAATTACGGGCGCGATTCTGGACGGCCCGCTGGCGTTCGATAACGCCGTCTCTATCGCTGCCGCCACCGTCAAGGGCATTGTGTCGGAAGTGGCGGGGCGCGCCGATATCTTGCTGGTGCCGGATCTGGAAAGCGGCAATATGCTGGCCAAGCAGCTCGAATACATGGGCGACGCCGACAGTGCCGGCATCGTGCTGGGCGCTAAAGTGCCCATCATTTTGACCAGTCGCGCCGATTCGCGCGCCAGCCGCATCGCTTCGTGCGCGCTGGCCGTGATGCTGGCCTATCACTATCGGAGCACGCCACCATGAGCGCCACCACAGAAAACTCCCTGATCCTGGTGCTCAATTGCGGCTCGTCCAGCATCAAGTTCGCGCTGTTCGACGCCAGCGGCGAGACCGTGCCGCAAGAGCCTGAATGGAGCGGCAAGGTGGAAGGCATAGGCCGCGAAAGCGCGACCTTCCGCGTTGCTGGGCAGCCAGCGCAGCCCTTGCAGCTGGACTCGCAACTGCCGCATCACGCGGCGCTGGAAACCATCCGCGAACGGGTGGTGGCGCAGCTGGCAGGGCGTACCTTGCGGGCCGTGGTCCATCGCGTGGTGCATGGCGGCAGCAAGTATTTCGCTCCCGTGCGCATCGATTTCGACGTGCTGGCCGACCTGAAAAGTTTTATCCCGCTCGCGCCCCTGCACCAGCCGTTCGCACTGGAAGCGATCGAAGTGCTGCTGGAATCGCGGCCCGATATCGCCCAGGTGGCGTGTTTCGATACGGCTTTCCACCACACGGTGCCGCAGGTGGAACAGATGCTGGCCTTGCCCTACGATGCGTGGGAGCGGGGCTTGCGCCGCTATGGTTTCCACGGCCTGTCCTACGAGTACCAGTCGCTGGTGCTGGAACAGCGTTATGGCCCTGTCGCACGCGGCAAGGTCATCGTGGCCCACCTGGGCAGCGGCGCCAGCCTGTGCGCGATGGAAGGCTTGCACAGCGTGGGCACCACCATGGGATTTTCCGCGCTCGATGGCCTGATGATGGGCACGCGCTGCGGCGCGCTTGATCCGGGCGCGGTGATTTACCTGATGGAGATCGAGAAGCTGTCGCTGGAAAAAGTGGCGCATGTGCTGTACCACGAATCGGGTTTGCTGGGTGTGTCCGGCGTGTCGGCTGATCCGCCCGTGCTGCTGGCGCAGGAAGGCCGGCAGGATGCGACGGGCGAGCGCATACGCGCGGCGCTGGCCCTGTATGTGCGCCGCATCGTGCGTGAAATCGGCGCGCTGACGGCGGTATTGAAAGGCCTGGACCTGCTGGTGTTTACAGCGGGTATCGGCGAGCACAGTGCGGAACTGCGCCGGCGTATCTGTGCGGAGCTGGGCTTCGTCGGCCCCGTGCTCGATAGCGAGGCCAATGCAGACAACGCCAGCGTGATATCCAGCGCCGGCAGCCGCATCGTGGTGGGCGTGGAACCGGCCAACGAGGAGTGGGTGGCTGCCCGGCACGCGGCGCTGGCGGTGCCACTGGCATAGGACAGAGAAATTGCCCAACTGAACATATTTTCCCCTTGCGTGGGCTAACGCACAGTGTGGTTTTGATTCTTGCTCTACTATGAAGTCATGCCATCGCCGGGTGTGAAAACGACGGCGATGCCAGGCAAGCTTGAACATTTTGCCAGCCTTTAATCAGAATGCATCATAAGAATTTTAACGACATTGAAAGGTCACATCATGAACAAATTACTCGCCGCTCTGATCGCTACCCTGTTTGCCAGCGCTGCTTTTGCACAAACCGCGCCGGCCACTGAAGCTGTCGTGAAAGCCCAGGCTTCCGCGCAAAAAGACGTCAACAAGGCTGCCGCCTCGGAAGCCAAGGTCGACGCCAACGCTGACGCAGACGTCGCCAAGGCACAAGCCAAGGCAAACGAAAAGAAAGCTGACGCCCATCACAAGGCTGCTAAAACCAAGGCCAAGGCCCACGACAAGGTCGTGAAGGCCGATCCTGAAGACCAGGCCAAGGCAGAAGCCAAAGCCGAAAAAACGGCTGCCAATGCAGACGCCAAAGCCGGCAAGACTTCCGTGAAAGCGGACGCCAAGGTCGCCAAAGAAAAAGTGGATGCGAATGCCGACAAGGCCCTCGCCGCCGCCAAGACGGAAGCGGCCAAGGCCAAGGCAGAAGCCGACATCAAGGCGGCCGCCGCCAAGTAATCGTGTACCTGCAGGCTTGGGCCTGCAGCCCGAAAGACAGCTACGGCTGTCTTTTTTTTCGCCCGGCGCTTTGCCGTTCTCCGCTAGACAGTCTTGATGCGCCTCAAATGCTCCTGTTTTTTGCATGCCATAGTGAATTGGCAGGCAGACTGAAAGGGAGACATCATGAACACCAACAAAACGAAAAAAGTAGCAGGCAGCGGTTCTGACGAGCGGCAGACAATTTCTGACATGCCCATTGAGGGCGAACTGGAAGAACGCATGGGAGTGTCCTACGCTGACCAGGCGGCGATCCATGCCGGCGGCATGCCTGGCGCAGCGCAGGATATGGCGAACACCGGTTGCATGAACACGGGTAATGGCAACGGCATGGGAGGCGGCGGCGCCGGCATGGACGGTGGAGGTGGCGGCGCCAATGGACAGGGCGGCGGCACGCCGCAGGTGCGCACCTGCGCCACGATGACGGTGTATCGCCGCCTGCTGAACGAAGACCCTTCCTATGCCCGCGTGCGCGACGAGATCGAAAACCTGGCTGGCCTGTATGAGGGGGACCAGGGTCTTGCTGCCCGCTCGGGTGTGACCACAGTACCGGTGGTGGTGCACGTGGTATGGAATATGGCTGCGCAGAATATCTCGGATGCGCAAGTGGCCAGCCAGATCGATGTGCTGAACCGCGACTATCGGCATACCAACACGGACGTGGCCAATACGCCCGCACCTTTCCTGCCGCTGACGGCCGATGCACGCGTGGAGTTTGCGCTGGCCACGGTCGATCCTCATGGCGCGGCCACCAGCGGCATCGAACGGCGCCAGACGACTGTCACCTCATTTGGCGCTGACGATGCCGTCAAGTCGCAAGCGACGGGCGGCATGAATGCCTGGCCGGCCGATACCTATCTCAATATCTGGGTCTGCCAGCTGGGCGGCGGCTTGCTCGGTTATGCGCAGTTTCCCGGTGGCCCGGCCGCTACCGACGGCGTGGTGATACTGCAATCGGCCTTTGGCACCATCGGCACGGCGGCGCCACCGTTCCACCTGGGCCGCACGGCCACGCATGAAGTGGGGCACTGGCTGAACCTGAATCATATCTGGGGCGACGATGGCACCGGTTGTACTGGTACCGATAACGTGGCCGATACACCCAATCAGGGCGGCGCGAATACCGGTACGCCGTCGTTCCCGCATGTGTCCTGCAATAACGGCCCGAATGGCGACATGTTCATGAATTATATGGACTACGTGGACGACCCGGCCATGTTCATGTTCACCGCCGGCCAGGTGGCGCGCATGCAGGCTTGCCTCGATGGTCCGCGCGCCAGCATCGGCACGGCTGCGGGCGGTGGCGGTGGGGCGACATCGCGCCAGAGCTCATCGCCGGTGGTCGCCTGGGGCGCCAATCGCCTCGACGTCTTCGTGGCGGGCACCGATAGCGCGCTGTATCACAAGGCCTGGAATGGCACGGCGTGGGCGCCGTCCGTCACCGGCTATGAAGCGCAGGGTGGCATCGTGACCAGTGCGCCGCAAGTGGTGTCGTGGGCGCCGAACCGGCTCGATGTCTTCGTTACCGGCAGCGACAGCGGCTTGTACCACAAATGGTGGAATGGCTCGGCCTGGGGGCCGTCGCTGACGGGCTATGAAGCGCTGGGCGGCTTGTGTCTGGGCGATCCGCGCGCCGTGGCCTGGGGGCCAAACCGCCTCGATGTGTTTGTCGTCGGTACCGACCGCGCTCTGTATCACAAGTGGTGGAATGGCTCGGCCTGGGGACCGTCGGTAACGGGCTACGAAGCGATGGGCGGCATCTGCCTGGGCCAGCCTGAAGCGGTGGCGTGGGGACCGAACCGGCTCGATGTGTTTGTCATTGGCACGGACCGGGCGCTGTATCACAAGTGGTGGGATGGCACTGCGTGGGGACCGTCCGTGACGGGCTACGAACGGCTGGGCGGCATCTGTACCTCGTCGCCGAAGGCCGTGGCCTGGGGGCCGAACCGTCTTGACGTGTTCGTGACAGGTACCGATGGCGCGCTGTACCACAAGTGGTGGGATGGCGCGAAGTGGGGACCGTCCATCGATGGCTACGAGCGCCTGGGTGGCGTCTGCGTAGGCGAAGTGGAAGCCGTGTCGTGGGCGGCGAATCGGCTCGACCTGTTCGTCATCGGCACGGATAGTGCGCTGTATCACAAGGCCTGGAACGGCACGGCCTGGTCGCCCTCGCTGACAGGCTTTGAAAACCTGGGCGGCATTTGCACTTCGCGTCCCCGCGCCACGGCCTGGGCGGCAAATCGCCTGGACGTATTCGTCAGGGGTAGCAACGGCGCGCTATTCCACAAGGCGTGGAATGGCACGGCCTGGTCGCCCTCCGTGAGCGGCTACGAAAACCTGGGCGGCGTGATATCGTGTTTTTAAGGGAGGGACTGGCATGCACGGTATGACAAGGGTACTGCCCAGCGGCAGCTGGACGCATTCGTTCGAGGAAGATGGCGCCGGTATCGAGGTGTATCGGCCGACGGCCACGTTTGCCTTTCCACCCAGCCGCAAGGGGCGCAAGGTGCTCGATTTCGACGCGGCCGCCAACGGTGTCGGTATGGTGACGACCATGGCGCCCGGTCCCGATGACAGACCTCGCGCGGGGCCAGCTACCGCGCTGATCCCCTTGGGCATGAACCGCTATGCGCTGGGGGGTACGCCGGAAGCGCCGCAAGCCGTGATTGAAATCGTCGAAGCGGCGGCAGATATCCTCAGGCTGGTCCGGCATTGAGCGCAGCAGGTCTTGGTGGCGACAGACACAAAAAAAGACAGGCGCACCTGTCTTTTTTTGTGAGGGTATTAACTCATCGCTCAGCCGATAGCCGTCATTTTCACCGGTTTCAGTTTGGCAGCCAATGGTTTGCCCTTCTTGCCACGTTTGCCGAAGTGTTCGCCCAGGGCGGTAGCGCCCAGCGAGGCGTCCTGCGGTTTCGACGCCCGGCCGATGCCCGACACCACCACGCCGCGCTGGGTGATCGGTTGCACGGCCAGCAATTTGTCCTTGCCTTCCAGCTCGATCAGCTTGACGCCAGTGCCGCCCTTGGTCAGGGTTTTCATCTCGTCCATGCCAAATACCAGCAGGCGCGCACCCTCCGTCAGGCAAGCCAAGGCCAGCGCGCTGGCTGATTCCGGAATGACTTTGGGAGCCAAAGGCAAATCGCCATCGTCCAGGGTGATGAACGATTTACCACCCTTCAAACGGCTGGCCATGTCGCCGGCCTTGGCGATGAAGCCATAGCCGGCGTTGGACGCCAGCAGCAAATTGGTGGCGCCATTGCCTGCAAAGTAATGCAGGATACGGATGGCATTGCCGGGCGTGCCGCCGCTCAGGTCGACCAGGGTCGTGATCGGCACGCCGTCGCCACGCGCGTTGGGCAGGGCAGCTACCGGCACCGAGTAGATCTTGCCGTTGTTGCCGAAGCCCAGCAGGGTATCGACCGTGCGGCATTCGAAAGCGCCATGCAGCGTGTCGCCGGCCTTGAAGGTGAATTGCGCCGCATCGTGGCCGATGCCGGTACGCGCGCGTACCCAGCCTTTTTCAGAAATGATGACGGTCACCGGCTCATCGACGACCTTCTGTTCGGCCACGGCTTTTTGCGCTTCTTCGATCAGGGTGCGGCGCACATCGCCAAACTGCTTGGTATCGGCTTCGATTTCGCGGATGATGGCGCGCTTCATCGAACCCGGGTTGTCCAGCAGGTCTTGCAGGGATTTTTCTTCCTTGCGCAACTCGGCCAGCTCTTGCTGGATCTTGATCGTTTCCAGGCGCGCCAGCTGGCGCAAACGGATTTCCAGGATATCGTCGGCCTGGCGTTCGGACAGCTTGAACGCTTCGATCAGCGCAGCTTTCGGTTCATCCGAATTGCGGATGATGTGGATTACCTTGTCGATATTGAGCAGGATCGCTTCGCGCCCTTCCAGGATATGGATGCGGTCCTTGACCTTGCCCAGTTTGTAGCCGGTACGGCGCGTGACAGTAATAAAGCGGAAGTCGATCCACTCGCGCAGGATGTCGCCCAGGCCTTTCTGGCGTGGACGGCCATCGCCGCCTATCATCACCAGGTTGATCGAGGTCGACGATTCCAGCGAGGTGTGCGCCAGCAGCATCAGCATGAATTCGCTCTGATCCTGGTTCTTCGATTTCGGTTCGAACACCAGGCGCACGGGCGCGGCGCGGCCCGACTCGTCGCGGATGGTGTCGAGCGAATTGAGGATCAGCGCTTTCAGGGCCACCTGTTCCGGCGACAGCGCCTTCTTGCCCAGCTTGATCTTCGGATTGGTCAGTTCCTCGATTTCTTCGAGTACTTTTTGCGACGAGGTGCCCGGTGGCAGTTCCGTCACCACAGCTTGCCACTGGCCGCGCGCCAGCTCTTCAATTTTCCAGCGCGCGCGCACCTTCATGCTGCCACGGCCGCTCGCATACATGTCCTGGATTTGCGATGGCGGGGTGATGATCTGGCCGCCGCCGGGGAAATCCGGACCCGGAATGATGGCCATCAGTTCGGCGTGCGTGATCTTTGGATCGCGTATCATGGCCACGGCCGCCCTGGCTACTTCCGTCAGATTGTGCGAGGGGATTTCCGTCGCCAGGCCCACGGCGATGCCGGACGCGCCATTGAGCAGCACCATCGGCAGGCGCGCCGGCAGCAGCTTCGGTTCTTCCGTCGAGCCGTCGTAGTTGGGCTGGAAGTCCACCGTGCCCATGCCGATTTCATCCATCAGCAATTTGGCGATCGGCGTCAGGCGCGCTTCCGTGTAGCGCATCGCCGCCGCGCCATCGCCGTCGCGCGAGCCGAAGTTGCCCTGGCCATCGATCAGCGGATAACGCAGCGAAAAATCTTGCGCCATGCGCACCAGCGCGTCGTACACGGACTGGTCGCCATGCGGATGCAGCTTGCCCAGTACGTCGCCGACCACGGCCGCCGATTTGCGCGGCTTCGCCGTGGAATTCAAGCCCAGCTCATTCATCGCATACAGGATGCGGCGCTGCACCGGCTTCTGGCCGTCGCACACGTCGGGCAGGGCGCGGCCCTTGACCACCGAAATGGCGTAATCGAGATAGGCGCGCTCGGCGAAGGTAGACAGGGTCAGCGCTTCGCCGTCGAATACCGGTTCATCTGGCAAGGTAGGCTCAGGCTGGGCATCGTCAAATAAATTGGTTTGTGTGGACATGGTGCGGGTTTCAGTAATTTAAATGGTTGCGGTTGAACGTATGGCGCTGATTATGACAGCCCGGGTTGGGACAAGGACATGCGGTAGGACTGATAGATACTGCGTACGGTGAAGTACAGCACCGCCAGCGCCAGGACGACGGCCAGGCGCAGCAGCGGCTGTATTTGCGCGGCGTCCTGCTGATGGAGCAGTATGAAAGAGGCGATGGCAGGTGCCAGTATTACGGGCCAGCCCGCCTTCAAGCTGAAATCGCAGGACGCGAGCAGCATGCCGATGCAAGACCAGGCAAACAGCGCCGCGCCGAGCAGGGCGGCGGGTAGGAGGTGCAGATACAGTTCCAGTATCAAGCCGATGCAGCCGATAATCCATGCCATGCGCAGCCAGGGCAACATCGCCACAGTACCGCCGCATGCGGCATACAGCCCTTCCTTGGCGCGGATGGTCAGCATCAGCGCGCAGAATGACAGCATCATGCCTTCGTTGCCGTTCATGGCAGACGTGCCGTTGCCCATGATGATCAGGGTGGATAACAAGGTCAGTCCTACCATGTACAGCAATTGTCTGCCAGTCAGTAGTGAGCGGCTTGAGGCACCCGCGATCAAAGTGGCAAAACACAAGCCGCTGGCAGTGGCGATGCGCAGTTCCTTGTCGGGTGACGGTATGAAGTACAGTGCGCCTACGACCAGGAACGGCACTATCCAGGCCAGATACAATAGTTCTGGCCGTTCGTGCAAGACAGGCAGGTAGTTGATACTGCGTTTTTTCAACAATTGCCAGAGTGAAAATAACGGTGCAGGCCAGCCGAAAGCATGCATGGTCATGAGCGCAAAAGCCACTACCTGGCAGAACAGTAAATTGGTCCACTGCGGCTGCAACAGCGGCAGGCGGGCGACACCGGCAATGGTCGCCAGCATGAAATTGAACGCGCAGCCCAGGCCTATCGAGGTGAGGGCAGTGTCCTTGAAATAGCGCTTGCTATGGACAGCGTGCTCCCAGCGCTTAAACAAATCTCCATCGAGCTTGTAGACCAGCATTTCCGGATGGTGCCAGCGTACCGTTTGCAGCAAACCTTTGACTTCCTCCGTAAACGCCTGGTCGAACAACTGGCGCCCGTAAGCCGATGGCGGCTGTTGCGACAGCAGGCAGGCAATACCGCGATGCTGGTCGCGGTTGTCCAGGAACAGGGCGTAGGAACGGTCGGCCCGGTAGCGCGCCATGGCGTTGTGCATCAGCTCCGGCTGGCGGCGCGCCAGATAAGCATGGTCTTCATTCCAGCCCATGGTTTCAAACAAGGCCAGGCGCAGCGACAGGTCATAGCCCTCGCTGGCGCAGTAACGGAGCGCGCACAGCTCGAATTCTTCGTGCACATCCAGGTTGAGCAGTTCTTCGCGCGCCATGAAAGCAGGCAGCATGGCTTCCGCATTGCGATGCTGGGCCAGCGTCATGAGTTCATGCCACAAGCTTGCAGCCTGTTCGGCCGGATCGATGACGACCGTGCCCCATAGTTCGCGTACAGGTGACGATATCTTCGCGGGCGCCGTTTCCTGAGCGACCACTCCCCACAGTTCGGCCGGTGCTGCTGGCGTTTCGAGCGTGACCGTTTCTTCTTGCGGCCCGCGCTCGTGCTCCAGCAACTGCGCGTTCAACATGGGCGCATGCCGCAGCGCGTACTCATACGCTTCGCGCAGCTGCTGGAAGGCGGCCGGATCGTCGTCGGGCCGCGTGGTTTTCAGCTGCTTCGCATACGCGCGCTTGATGGCGCGCTCGTCACCAGTGGGCTCCGTGCCGAGAATATCCCACAGGCTGCGCTGTCCCTGATGCATGCCGTCGTTCATTTACAGGAAACTTTCGCTTTCAACCTGCCGCAGTGCTTCATCGAGCACCTGCCGCGACTTGCGGATGGTGCTCGGGTCCTGTGTCTCCAGCGCGGCCTGGAAATTGGCCGTATGCGTGGCCAGATAATTACGCACATCACCCAGAGACTGTTCGTACAGGCGGTCGGCGCGTGAAACCAGGGTGCGGTTTTCCATCTGCTCGCGCGGGTGGATCTTCAGGTCGGCCAGCTCAAGAAAGCGCTGTTCGATCTGTTCCGGCGTCATCACGCCTGCGTTGTCGCTGATGACCATCTTGTGGCGTTCCTGCGTGGCCAGTACCGTCACTTCCGCTTCCAGCACGCCGCTGATATCGTAGGTGAAACGCACGTCGATACCCACTTCACCAGCCTTTTTGGCCGGTATCGGGAAGCTGATTTTCCCCAGGAAGACGTTATCGGCCACCAGGCGCGATTCGCCCTGGTAGATCGTGACATTGATCTCTTTCTGGTTGTCGTGGATGGTGGTGATGTTTTCCGTGCGCGAGACGGGCACCACCGAGTTGCGCTCGATGATGGGCATGTAATGGCCGCCCTCATACTGGTTCGGCCCCACCTGGCGCGAAATGCCGATGCCCAGCGAATACGGCGCCACGTCCGTCATCACCACTTCATCTAAGGCGGCGTCGCGCATCTTCAGGCCCGCCTGCACGGCCGCGCCCAGGGCCACGGCTTCGTCCGGGTCCAGGTGGATGGCGGGGAAGCGGCCAAACATGCGCGAGACGAGCTTGCGCACCAGCGGCATGCGCGTGGCGCCGCCGGCCAGCACCACTTCATTGAGTTCCGAGGCACGGATGGTGGCGTCGCGCAGCGCCCGTTCCACCGGCACGCGCAAGCGGGCCAGCAGCGGTTCGCACAGCTGCGCCAGTGTGTCTTCGCTGACGTCCCAGTGATAGTCTTTATCCTGATAACGCGTGCTCATGCGCGCCGACGGCTGCTCTGACAGCAAACGCTTGACCCGTTCGGCTTCGTCGCGCAGCAACTGCTGCTGGCGCGCGTCGAACAATCGGCTGCCGGCGGCGCTGCGCAAGCCGCTCTCATCCAGGAAGGCCTCGACCAGCACGGTGACGAAATCCTCGCCACCGAGGAAATTGTCGCCGGCCGAAGCGCGCACTTCCATCACGCCTTCAAACAGTTCCAGGATCGAGACGTCGAAGGTGCCGCCGCCCAGGTCGAAGACGAGAAATTTGCTTTCCTGTTCCTTGTCGCGGATGCCGTAAGCCAGTGCGGCGGCCGTCGGCTCGTTGAGCAAACGCTCCACGCGCAAGCCCGCCAGCTGGCCGGCAATGCGCGTGGCCTTGCGCTGCGCATCGCTGAAATACGCAGGCACGGTGATAATCGCTTCTTCTACCGGGTGGCCGAGAAAGGCTTCGGCATCTTCCTTCAAGGCGCGCAGCACCATCGACGACAATTCCTCGGGACGGAATTGCTGCGTGCCGAGCGTGATCTTCTTTTCGCTGCCCATATAGCGCTTGAAGACGGACGCCGTCAGTTGCGGGTGCGTTTGCAGGCGCTCGCGCGCGGCGCGCCCGACCAGCACGGTGCCGTCTTCGTCGATGCTCACGCACGATGGAGTCAGGTGTTCGCCGAGCGCATTGGGGATGATGGAGGCTTTGCCATCGCGCCAGATGGCGGCCAGGCTGTTGGTGGTGCCGAGGTCGATACCGATGATCATCAGATATCTGCCTCCGCCTCATTGCCGTGTTCTTCGATCCAGGCGCGGCGTCCTGCCGCTTCGCCTTTGCCCATCAGCATATTGAAGCGGGCAGCCGACGCCATGTGGTCGATTTCGCCCAGGGTCACGGGCAGCAAGCGGCGCGTGTCCGGGTTCATGGTGGTTTCCCACAGCTGCTCGGCGTTCATCTCGCCCAGACCCTTGAAGCGCGAGATGGACCAGGCGCCCTGTTTCACGCCTTCCTTGCGCAGCTTGTCTTCGATGGCCAGCAGTTCTCCATCGTCGAGCGCGTAGATTTTCTGGATCGGTTTCTTGCCGCGCGCTGGCGCGTCGACGCGGTACAGCGGCGGACGGGCGATGCAGATATGGCCCTTGGCGATCAGTGCCGGGAAATGCTTGAAGAACAAGGTCAGCAGCAGCACCTGGATGTGCGAGCCATCCACGTCCGCATCCGACAGAATGCAGATTTTGCCGTAGCGCAGGCCGGACAGGTCGGGCGTGTCGCCATGCGTGTGCGGATCGACGCCGATGGCCACGGCGATGTCGTGGATTTCGTTATTGGCAAACAGGCGGTCGCGGTCGGTTTCCCAGGAGTTCAGCACCTTGCCGCGCAGGGGCAGGATGGCCTGGAATTCCTTGTCGCGGCCCATCTTGGCCGAACCGCCCGCCGAGTCGCCCTCGACCAGGAACAGTTCATTGCGCGTGATGTCCGACGATTCGCAGTCGGTCAGCTTGCCTGGCAAGACGGCCACGCCCGAGGATTTTTTCTTTTCCACTTTTTGCAGCGAACGCTGGCGCGACTGCGCCTGCTTGATCACCAGCTCGGCCAGTTTCTTGCCGTATTCGACGTGCTGGTTCAGCCACAGTTCCAGCGGCGGCTTGCTAAAGGTCGAGACCAGTTTCACGGCGTCGCGCGAATTGAGGCGTTCCTTGATCTGGCCCTGGAATTGCGGGTCCAGCACCTTGGCCGACAAGACGAAGGAAGCGCGCGCAAATACGTCTTCCGGCAGCAGCTTGACGCCCTTGGGCAGCAGCGAGTGCATTTCGACGAAGTTTTTCACGGCGCCGAACAGGCCTTCGCGCAAGCCCGATTCATGCGTGCCGCCGTTCGAGGTGGGAATCAGGTTGACATACGATTCGCGCACGATGGCGCCTTCTTCGGTCCATGCCACTACCCAGGCCGCGCCTTCGCCTTCGGCAAAACCGTCGTTCTCGCCGTTGGCGTATTGCGCGCCTTCGAACAGGGGGATCAGGGTTTCGCCGTTGGAGCTTTGCGCCAGCGCTTCGGTCAGGTAACCGCGCAAGCCTTCGGCGTATAGCCAGGTTTGGGTGTCGCCCGTCTTGGCGTTGGTCAGGGTGACGGTGACGCCAGGCAGCAGCACGGCTTTCGAGCGCAGCAGGCGTTGCAGCTCGGTTTGCGAGATATTGGGCGAGTCAAAATATTTCGGATTCGGCCAGGCGGTCACGCGGGTGCCCGACTTCTTGCCATCGCGCAGCGCCGGTTTCGAATGCAATGCTTCGATCACGTCGCCATCGGCAAACACCATGTGGTGCAGGCCGTTGCCATCGCTTTCCTTGCGCCAGACGGTAATTTCCAGGCGCGAGGACAGCGCATTGGTGACGGACACGCCGACGCCGTGCAAGCCGCCCGAGAACGCGTAGGCGCCGCCCGATCCCTTGTCGAACTTGCCGCCTGCATGCAATCGCGTAAACACGATTTCTACCGTCGGCACGCCTTCCTCGGGGTGCAGGCCGACCGGAATGCCGCGGCCATTGTCTTCGACGGTGATGCTGCCATCGGTGTTTTGCGTGACGGAGATGTGGGTGCAATGACCGCCCAGCGCCTCATCGGAGGCATTGTCGATCACTTCCTGGATGATATGCAGCGGATTTTCAGTGCGGGTGTACATCCCCGGGCGCTGCTTGACGGGTTCCAGTCCTTTCAGGACACGGATGGATGATTCGCTGTAGTCGGATGCTGGTTTTTTAGTGGCCATACGTGTTCAAGCTAAGTAAAGACAAGGGTTGGAACGCCAGGCCAGAGCGCTGCAGGCGCAATGACAGCGGCGGCGATAGCTGTATGAATATACAGTATATCCCGTCCAGCGTCACTGGGGGAGGGCAGGCGGCAGGCATGGCGTCCTTGTGCGGACGCTTGCGCATTCTATCTTGATCAGCGAGCAATAGCGCTACTCCTTGGCAACAATGGTGCGCCGCGTACGGGCGTTTTAGGACTACTGTAGGTCAAATCACCTGCTGCCGCCCCGATTTTTACATCTTGTTTACATGGCACTCCCCAGTCTTTACCAATTTTTTATGCCCTTTTTGTTAACCTGCTTTTATCAACACAAACCTGAATGAGGGTGGGAATGGATATCGTCTATATCGGCTTGATTGCCGTGTTCTGCGTGGTAGTGGCGGCTTTCGCCATCGCCTGCGACAAATTAGGGAGCGTGAAATGAACGCATTTTATGTACTGGGCGCCGTGGTCTCGGCCGGCTTGCTCGTGTATCTGCTGGTAGCGCTGCTGAAGGCGGAGGAACTGTGATGACGACCCAATCAATACTGTTATTGATCCTGTTCCTGGTGGTGCTGCTGGCCCTGTCCTATCCGCTGGGCCAGTACATGGCCAAGGTGGCTGGCGACGCTCCCGTGCCCGGCCTGGGCTGGCTGCAAAAATGTGAAAACCTGTTGTACCGCTGGGCTGGATTATCAAACGACAAGGCCATGGGCTGGAAGGGCTATGCCATCGCTCTGATCGTCTTCAATACCCTGGGCGCCTTATTTGTGTATGGCCTGCAGCGCCTGCAAGGCCTGCTGCCGTTCAATCCACAGGGTTTGCCTGCGATTACACCCGATTCCTCGTTCAATACGGCGGTCAGCTTCGTCGCCAACACCAACTGGCAAGGCTACAGCGGCGAACAGGCCATGAGCTACCTGACCCAGATGCTGGGCCTGGCCTGCCAGAACTTCTTCTCGGCTGCCACCGGCATTGCCGTGATCTTTGCCTTGATCCGTGGTTTTTCTTCGCGCTCTAGTAAATCGATCGGTAATTTCTGGGTCGACCTGGTGCGCTCCACCCTGTACATTTTGCTGCCGCTGTCGCTGGCCCTGTCGGTGGTCTTCATGGGCGAAGGCGTGATCCAGAATTTTTCGCCTTACAAGGAAGTGACTTTGCTCGACCAGGTGGCGTATGAAACGCCAAAAACCACGGCCGACGGCCAGCCTGTGCTCGACGCCACCGGCAAACCGGTAATGGAAGTGCAAGTGGCCAAGACGCAGACGATTGCCATGGGCCCGGTCGCCTCGCAAGAGTCGATCAAGATGCTGGGCACGAACGGTGGCGGCTTCTTCAACGCCAATTCCGCCCATCCTTATGAAAATCCGACGGTGATGTCGAATTTCCTGCAGATGCTGGCGATCTTCCTGATCCCTGCCGGCCTGTGCTTCACCTTTGGCCGCATGGTCGGTGACATGCGCCAGGGTTGGGCCGTGATTGCCGCCATGACCCTGATCTTTGTCGCACTGACGGTGGGCGTGATGAGCGCGGAGCAGCAAGCCAATCCAGCCCTGCAAACGCTGGGCGTGGACCAGCAGGCGAGCAGCCTGCAATCGGGTGGCAATATGGAAGGCAAGGAAACGCGCTTCGGTATCAGTTCGTCGACCCTGTTCGCTGCCATTACCACAGCGGCTTCCTGCGGCGCCGTCAATTCCATGCACGATTCCTACATGCCCTTGGGCGGTATGGTGCCGCTGCTGCTGATGCAGTTCGGCGAAGTGATCTTCGGCGGCGTGGGCACGGGCTTGTATGGCATGCTGATGTTCGCCATCCTGGCCGTCTTTATCGCCGGCCTGATGATAGGCCGTACGCCTGAATACCTTGGCAAGAAAATCCAGGCTTATGAAATGAAGATGGTGTCGCTGGCCATTCTGGTGACGCCAGCGCTGGTGCTGACCGGTACCGCGATCGCTGTCATGGTCGATGCCGGCACGGCAGGCGTGGCCAATCCTGGCGCGCACGGTTTCTCGGAAATCCTGTACGCCTTCACTTCGGCGGCCAATAACAATGGCAGCGCGTTTGCCGGCCTGTCCGCCAACACGCCGTTTTATAACGTGATGCTGGCCATCGCCATGTGGTTCGGCCGTTTTGCCGTGATCGTGCCGGTGCTGGCCGTTGCCGGTTCCCTGGCCAGCAAGCAGCGCCTGACAGCCAACTCGGGCACCATGCCCACGCATGGCCCGATGTTCATCATGCTGCTGATCGGCGTCGTCGTGCTGGTCGGCGTGTTGAACTATGTTCCGGCGCTGGCCCTGGGCCCCGTCATCGAACACCTGCAACTTTTCACCCAATAAGAGGCTACCATGTCACGCAAAAGCCTGACGTTATTCGATTCCGCATTGATAGGCCCCGCCATCGTCGATGCGTTTAAAAAACTCGACCCCCGCACGCAGTGGCGCAGCCCCGTGATGTTCGTGGTCTATGTGGGCAGCATCATCACCACCATGCTGGCGATCCAGGCCCTGATCGGCAAGGGTGAAGCGCCATTCGGCTTCATCGCCGCCGTCGCCGTGTGGCTGTGGTTTACCGTGTTGTTCGCGAACTTCGCCGAAGCGCTGGCCGAAGGCCGCAGCAAGGCCCAGGCGGCCTCGCTGCGCGCCCTGAAGCAAACCGTGATGGCGAAGAAGATGCAAACGCCTAAATACGGCACGGCCTGGCTGCCAACGCCAGCCACCGATCTGCGCAAGGGCATGACGGTGCTGGTCGAAGCGGGCGACGTAATCCCTGCCGACGGTGAAGTCACCGCCGGCGTGGCCTCGGTCGACGAAAGCGCTATCACTGGCGAATCGGCTCCCGTGATCCGCGAATCGGGCGGCGACTTTTCGGCTGTGACGGGCGGCACCCGCGTGCTGTCGGACTGGCTGCTGGTGCGCGTGTCCGTCAATCCTGGCGAAGCGTTCATCGACCGCATGATCGCCATGGTCGAAGGCGCCAAGCGCCAGAAGACGCCGAATGAAATCGCCCTGACGATCCTGCTGGTGGCCCTGTCCATCGTCTTCCTGATCGTCACCGTGACCCTGCTGCCTTACTCGCTGTTCGCCGTGGCGGCCGCCAAGAGCGGCACGCCCGTCACCATCACCGTGCTGATCGCGCTGCTGGTGTGCCTGATCCCGACCACCATCGGCGGCCTGCTGTCGGCCATTGGCGTCGCTGGCATGAGCCGCATGATGCAAGCCAATGTGATCGCCACTTCCGGCCGCGCCGTGGAAGCGGCTGGCGACGTGGACGTGCTGCTGCTCGATAAAACGGGCACCATCACCCTGGGCAACCGCCAGGCGTCGAACTTCATGCCTGCGCCCGGTGTCACGGAACAGCAGCTGGCCGATGCGGCGCAACTGGCGTCCTTGGCCGATGAAACACCGGAAGGGCGCAGCATCGTGGTGCTGGCCAAGCAGCGTTTCAATATCCGCGAACGCGAAATGGCCAGCCTGCACGCGACCTTCGTGCCATTCACGGCGCAGACGCGCATGAGCGGCGTCGATATTCCAGGCGTGGACGAGCACACCGTGCGCGAAGTGCGCAAGGGCGCGGCCGATTCCGTGCGCAAGTATGTGGAAGCGCTGGGCCAGCCGTATCCGGAAGAAGTGGCGCGCGCCGTCGACGACATCTCGCGCCGTGGCAGCACGCCGCTGGTAGTGGTCGATGATGGCCGCATCATGGGCGCCGTGGAGCTGAAGGATATCGTCAAGGGCGGCATCAAGGAGCGCTTTGCCGAATTGCGCCGCATGGGCATCAAGACGGTCATGATCACCGGCGACAACAAGCTGACCGCCGCCGCCATCGCCGCTGAAGCCGGCGTGGATGACTTCCTGGCCGAAGCGACGCCGGAAGACAAGCTCAAACTCATTCGCAGCTACCAGTCCGAAGGCCGCCTGGTGGCGATGACGGGCGACGGCACCAACGATGCGCCTGCGCTGGCCCAGGCCGACGTGG
Organism: Janthinobacterium saanense; assembly: GCF_014200675.1. GTDB lineage: Bacteria > Pseudomonadota > Gammaproteobacteria > Burkholderiales > Burkholderiaceae_D > Janthinobacterium. Next base: position 203,142 of record NZ_JACHCI010000005.1, read on the forward strand.
CCGTGGCCATGAATTCGGGCACGCAGGCAGCGAAGGAGGCGGGCAATATGGTCGACCTTGATTCGAATCCGACCAAGCTGCTGGAAATCGTTGAAATCGGCAAGCAGATGCTGATGACGCGCGGTTCCCTGACGACGTTCTCGATTTCGAACGACATCGCCAAGTACTTCGCCATCATCCCGGCTGCGTTCGTGGGGACTTATCCACAACTGAAGGCGCTCGACATCATGCATCTGGCCAGTCCGTCGTCGGCCATCATGTCGGCCGTGATCTTCAATGCGCTGATTATCGTGGTGCTGATTCCGCTGGCCCTGAAAGGCGTGCAGTACCGCGCCATCGGCGCGGCCAGCCTGTTGCGCCGCAATCTGCTGGTGTATGGCGTGGGCGGCATCATCCTGCCCTTTATCGGCATCAAGCTGATCGACATGATTTTGTCCGCACTTAATTTCGTCTAAAGGTACCATCATGAGCACTATCGTTCGCCCCGCAGTCGTCCTGTTTGCCGCGCTGACCTTGATTTGCGGCGTGATTTATCCCATCGCCACCACTGGTATCGGCAAGCTGGCTTTCAGCCAGCAGGTCGATGGCAGCATCATCGAGCGCGATGGCAAGCCGGTCGGTTCGAGCCTGATCGGCCAGTCCTTCACCTCGCCCAAGTACTTCTGGGGCCGCCCTTCAGCCACCTCGCCGATGGCCAACAATGGCGTCGGCTCGGGCGGCTCCAACCTCGGTCCGAGCAATCCAGCCCTGGTGGACGCCGTCAAGGCGCGCATCGCCGCCCTGAAGGAAGCCGATCCTGACAACACCACGGCCATTCCGGTTGACCTGGTGACGGCGTCGGGCAGTGGCCTGGACCCTGAAATCAGCCTGGCCGCCGCCGTGTACCAGGCGCGCCGCGTGGCCCGCGTGCGCGGCCTGCCGCTGGCGCAGGTGGAAAATACCATCGCCAAGCTGCAGAAAACCGCGTATATCGGCTTTTTCGGCGAACCGCGCGTGAATGTGCTGGAACTGAATCTGGCGCTCGATGCGGCGCAGAAGTAAGATGATGCTGGGGGCAAAGCCGCCGGCTTTGCCCCTTGTTTTCACATTTAAAGAGATCCATGCATCCCAACGACAGCCAACGTCCCGATCCTGACGCCCTGCTGGCACAAGTACAGGCGCAGGAAAAAAAGGCCGCACGCGGCAGGTTGCGCATTTATTTCGGTGCGTCGGCCGGCGTGGGCAAGACTTACGCCATGCTCGCTGCGGCCCGTAAATTGCTGGCCGATGGCCAGGATCTGCTGGTTGGCGTGGTGGAGACGCACGGGCGCCAGGATACGGCTGCCCAGCTTGAAGGCTTGCCTGTGCTGCCGCTCAAGGCGGTTGAATACCGGGGCAAGACCTTGCTGGAGTTTGACCTCGACGAGGCGCTGCGGCGCGCACCGCCCCTGATCTTGATGGATGAACTGGCCCACTCGAACGTGGCAGGCTCGCGCCATCCCAAGCGCTGGCAGGACGTCGAGGAATTGCTGGCCGCCGGTATCGATGTGCTATCGACCGTCAATGTGCAACACCTGGAAAGCCTCAACGATGTGGTGGGGGGTATCACCGGCATCCGCGTGGCCGAAACCCTGCCCGACACTGTATTTGACCGCGCCGATGAAGTGGTGCTGGTCGATATTCCGGCGGATGAATTGCTGCGCCGTTTGAAGCTGGGCAAGGTGTACAAGCCGCAGCAGGCCGAGCGCGCTTCACAGAATTTTTTCCGCAAGGGCAATCTGATCGCCTTGCGCGAACTGGCCCTGCGCCGCACGGCGGACCGGGTGCAGGACGACGTGCAGGCTTACCGCGTGGAGAAATCGATCAATCCCGTATGGAAGACGGGCGTGGCCCTGTTAGCCTGCGTGGGCCCGCGCGCCGGTGGCGAACACGTGATCCGCAGCGCGGCGCGCCTGGCCGGCCAATTGAACGCGGAATGGCATGCGCTGTATGTGGAAACGCCGGGTTTGCAGCGGCTGCCGGCGCGCGAGCGCGAGCGCATCCTGAAAACTCTGAAGCTGGCGCAAGACCTGGGCGCGCGCACCGCCATCGTCGCTTCCGCCGATATCGCTGCCGCCGTCGTCGAGTATGCGCGCGGTGCGAATATCTCGAAAGTCATCGTCGGCCGTAGCCGTGCCGGCCTGCTGGCACGGCTGTGGAACGCGCCGCCGGCGCAGCGCATGGCCAGCCTGGCGCCCGATGTCGACCTGATCGAAGTGGGCCAGCCTGCGGGCGATGCGCCGCTGCGGCATGCGGGCGGCGATGACGAGGCCGATGGACCGCGCCGTCCTTCGCGCCATTGGCGCTATATTTTTGCCGCTGTCGCCAGCCTGTTGACGGCCGTAGCCTCGGTGCCGCTGCAGCCTTACCTGGACCTGGCCAATATCGCCATGCTGTCCTTGCTGACGGTGGTGCTGGTGGCCGTGCGCCTGGGCCGCGGACCGGCGGCGCTGGCCAGTCTGGTAGGCGTGGCCTGCTTTGATTTCGTTTTCGTGCCGCCCCGTTATTCGTTTGCGGTCGGCGATTTCCAGTACGTGATCACGTTTGGCGTGATGCTGGCCGTGGGTCTGATCACCGGCCATTTGACGGCGGGCCTGCGCTTCCAGGCACGGGTGGCGTCGCACCGCGAATCGCGTGCCCGCGCCCTGTATGAATTTTCGCGTGAATTGTCGGGCGTGCTGCAGACGGAGCAGATTTTCGACATCACGAAAAGCGCCATCGAACGGGCGTTTCGCGCGCGCGCCACCTTGCTGCTGCCTGATGAGCAGGGCAGGCTGCAGGCGCCAGCGAATGTAGCGGAGCTGGACCTGGGCATCGCGCAGTGGGCGTTCGATCGCGCCGAAGCGGCCGGTACGGGCACCGATACCTTGCCCGGTTCGAACATCTTTTATTTGCCGCTGATCGCGCCGATGCGCACACGCGGTTTGCTGGCGCTGCTGCCGCTCGATGAACCGAACCACCGCCGCTGGCTGCTGGTGCCGGAACAGCGGCAGCACCTCGATACCTTTGCCGCGCTGGCGGCCATTGCACTCGAGCGCGTGCATTACATCGATGTGGCGCAGGGCGCCCTGGTGCAGATGGAATCGGAGCGCTTGCGCAATTCCCTGCTGGCGGCGCTGTCGCATGACTTGCGCACGCCCTTGACCTCGCTGGTGGGGCTGGCTGAATCGCTGGCGCTGTCGAAGCCTGCCTTGTCGAGTGCGCAGCTGGACATGGCGCGCTCGCTGCAGTCTGAAACCGTGCGCATGAGCGCCCTGGTGGCCAATCTGCTCGATATGGCGCGCATCGAAAGTGGCCATGTGCGGCTGAACCTGCAATGGCAGGCGCTGGAAGAAGTCGTCGGCAGCGCGCTGCGCGCCAGCCGCCCGCAGTTGCAGGGCCATCGCTTGCAGACGCAGCTGGCGCCTGACCTGCCGCTGGTGCGCTATGACGCCGTGCTGGTCGAGCGCGTGCTGTGCAATCTGCTGGAAAACGCCGCCAAGTACACGCCGCCGGGCAGCACCATCACGATCGCAGCCAGGGTGCTGGGCCAGCTTTTACAGGTGACGGTCAGCGATGATGGCCCCGGCTTGCCGCCTGGCCGCGAAGAAGCGATTTTTGAAAAATTCACGCGCGGCGAACGCGAATCGAACAAGCCGGGTGTGGGGCTGGGGCTGGCCATCTGCCGCGCCATCGTCGAAGCGCATGGCGGCACCATCCGGGCGCAGGCGCAATTGCCCGGGCAGGGCGCAGCCATCGTGTTTACGCTGCCGCTGGGCACGCCGCCGGCCTTGCCGGAGCTGGAGCTCGACGAGATAGACACTGGTCCTGGTACTGATAAAACCAAACGAGAGAATGATCATGAATGAACCTTCCGCTACTGCCTTGCTGGTTGAAGATGAACCGCAAATCCGCCGTTTCGTGCGCTCTGCGCTGGAAGAAGAGGGCTGGCAGATTTTCGAATCGGCCACCATGCAGCGCGGCTTGATCGACGCCGGCACGCGCCGGCCCGACCTGATCGTGCTTGACCTGGGTTTGCCCGATGGCGATGGCATCGATTTCATCGCCGACATCCGCAAATGGTCGGCTGTGCCCATCATCGTGCTGTCGGCCCGCGTCGACGAGCAGGACAAGATACGCGCGCTCGATGCGGGCGCTGATGACTATTTGACCAAGCCGTTTGGCGTGGGCGAATTGCTGGCCCGCGTGCGCGCCACCTTGCGCCGCCAGCGCCAGCCCAGCGCCAACGAAGATGGCGTGGTGCAGTTCGGCGACGTGCGGGTCGACCTGAAAGACCGCCTGGTCACGCGTAACAAGCAGCTGGTGCACATGACGCCGACGGAATTTCGCTTGCTGTCCGTGCTGGTGAAAAATGCCGGCAGGGTAGTCACCAATCCGCAACTGCTGCGCGAAGTGTGGGGGCCGTCGAATAGCGAAAACGGCCATTACCTGCGCATCTACATGGGCCATTTGCGCCAGAAGCTGGAAGCCGATCCGGCCCAGCCCCAGTATCTGCTGACGGAAACGGCAGTCGGCTACCGCCTGCTCTTGCCGCTCTGATGCCGCTCTAACTTCATCCTTCCCCCTGTTCGAAAACAGGCGCTGCGCGCGCCAGGGGGAGGCTTTAGCCAAATTTTCTGCAGCATCGGGCTAGCTGCGCCAGTTGGCAAAGGCCCATACCAATAATAAAGAGAATCGCATGAAAAAACTACTAGTTGCACTTGCCGTCGCCACGACCTGTATGGGCGGCGTGGTCCACGCTGAAGAGGCAAAGCCCGACAATGAACTGAGCTTTAATGCCGCCGGCGTATCGGACTACCGCTACCGCGGCATTTCGCAAACGCGGTTGAACCCGGCATTGCAGGGCGGCGCCGACTATGTCAATAATCCGACCGGCCTGTACGCGAGCGCCTGGGCATCGACCATCAGCTGGACCAGGGATAGTGGTGGCAGCGGTGGCGTGGAGCTCGATCTGTCTGCCGGCAAGCGTGGACAACTGAGCAGCGATATCGGCTATGACGTGGGTCTGCTGGTGTATGTGTATGCCGACAATGGCTTGAAAGACGTCGTCGGCCTGGCCGATGCCAATACCCGGGAAGTCTATGGTCAACTTTCCTACGGCGTCGCCTACATCAAGTATTCGCTGGCTGTATCGAACCTGTTCGGCATCGCCAATAGCCGTAACAGCAGCTATGTGGACGTGGGCGCGAATATCGACCTGACGTATGGCTGGACCGCCAATCTGCACGCGGGCTACCAGAACGTGAAAAACAATGATGCGTCGAGCTACGCGGACTGGAAGGTGGGTCTGACGCGTGATTTCGGTATCGTCACGGGCGCACTGGCCGTGATCGGCACGAACGCAGATAAACAGGCTTATGCTTCGCCGGCGAATGGCAAATTCCTGGGCAAGACAGCGCTGCAACTGACGCTCGGCAAGACGTTTTAATTGTATGAAAAGAGCGGCCGGGTGCTGTGCGCCTGGCCGGCTTTTTCAGGTTTTCAGGATGGCGTGAAATCGAAAACAGCGTGGTACAGCTGTTTGGCACTTATTGTGCTGGCAGCCGGAATTTGTGCGGCCAGCGCGCGCGCCGCGAGCGGTGCTGCATCGGCCACCAGCAGCACGCGCAGTTCGGGATTGATGGTGCGCGCATGGGCGATGCGGCGCACCAGGCTCGCTTCGTCGGCCAGGCCGTCGACGGACACCACCAGCACACGCGCGGCGATCATGGCCGAGCGGCTGCCGAGGGAGTCGCGCGCTTCGCTGTCGATCACGATGTCGTGGTAGCAGTTGACCAGGTGTTCCAGCTCGGGCTGCAAGCCCTTGGCGCTGATAGGGCGCGCCGTCAGGTGGGCCAGCGCGCTTTCGCCCGCCGCCTGGGCTTGATCGAGGGCGCCGTGGCGCGGATCGGCGTCGAGCAGCAGCACCTTGCGGCCCGCTTGCGCGCGCGAGGCGGCCAGCGTGCTGGCCAGCCTTGCCGCCAGTATGGATTTCTCCATCCGGCCTTGTTCAGCTGTGATAGCGATGATCATCTTGGCGTACCGCTGGAATGATGTTGGAGGTCGACACGAGTTGCAGCAGACAGCCTTCGCGCGGTGCGTCCTGTGCTTCCTTGCCGCAGGCGCTCCAGCGCGGCAGCTCCATCAACTGCTCCAGTGCCTCGGCCAGTTCGGCCTGGCCAGCGGACGACATGGGTGTCATCGGCAGGCGCAATTCGTCGCGCACCTTGCCTTGCAGCGCCAGCGCTGCCTTGACCGGCGCCGGATTGGGCTCGGAGAACAGCAGGCGGATCACCGGCAGCAGGGCCTTGAACAAGAGACTGGCGGCGCCATGGCGGCCGGTTTTGACAAGGTCGTACAGTTGCGCATACAGGTCGGGGCGCACCTGGGCGGCGGCCGACATGGCGCCGTGTGCACCCATGGTCAGACTGGCCAGCATCAGCGCGTCATCGCCGCACAAGACGTCCAGCCGGGTTTCCAGCAGCAGTTCGCCCAGTTGCTGCAGCTTGCCGCCGGCTTCCTTGATGGCGACGAAATGCGAGTCGCGCGCCAGCTGGGCCACGGTGTGCGGCGTCATGTTGACACCGGTGCGCGCTGGCACGTTGTACAGCACGATCGATTGGTCGGTGGCGTCGGCGATGGTCTGGAAATGGCGCACGATGCCTTCCTGCGAAGGGCGCACATAGGATGGCGTGGAAATGAGCAGGCCGGCCAGCGGGTGGTCGTTATAGCGCTGGACGGTGGCCGTGACGGCACGTGTATCGCTGCCACCCACGCCCATCACGACCGGGAAGTGCGGGCCGACGGCTTCGAGTACGGCGTCAAGCAGCATGGTCTGTTCCGCTGCGTCGAGCATGGCCGCTTCACCGGTGGTGCCGCAGACGACCAGCCCCGAGATGCCGCTGCCGGCCAGTTCGTCGGCCAGCTGCTGCGCCGCGTCGAGATCGATTTCGCCATCGCGGAACGGCGTCACCATCGGTACCCAGATGCCCTGGAAATGGGTGGTGATGCGCGAGGAGGACATGGTTTTTTCAGGGGGATGCTGCAGATAGGTGCTCATGCGCTTTTCCTTTCGCTGATGCGGCCAAATTCCGCAGCCGGCAGCAAGCGCATCACCGCATCCATCGTCAGGCGCAGCGCCGGCTCCGTCACGCACAGCCATACCTTCATGCGCTCGGCATGTTCAATCGCCTCGATGCGCATGAACGACAGCATGCTGCCGCAGGTTTTCACGACCAGCTGGCGCAGTTCGGCCAGGCAGGCTTTGTCGACCGTGATATGCATCAGGAATGTGGGCAGGCGGGACTGATGATGGCGCGGATACGCGGCGTGATGGCTGGAGGTATGGCTGATTTCGTGCTGGCGCATAGGCAGGCGTGAATGGGGTTCCATGGTGGCTTTGCAGCAGTGGTTGAGATGTAGCCAAGGTTAGCAGCGGCGCCGTAAAGATACTGTAAAAAGCGCGGGCTCAGGCGTAAATGGCTTGTATGCGTTTTTGTCTATTCGCCGTGCTACGGGGCCACGCTGTTGCATTTATGCGGCGCTTATAGAGTACATATGCACTTTTGTTACAAAATTGAATCGTGTATCAGGGGCTGGAGGTTTATATTGAAACCGTCTCCGCTTTCAGCAAGCCATGCCATGTCAGACGAAAAAAAACCTCCCGACCCAGCCGATTTGAACCCACCGCGCCGTCCCGAAACCGTGGGCAAGGCGCCGGCCGGCGACGACGGTGAACACCGCGCGCGCGATGCTGTTCCCCGCTATTTGAAAGAAAACGATACGCCGTTTGCATTGGCCTGGCGCGTAATCACCTCACGCTACCGCGCCATGCGCGACAAGGCCAGCCGCGACTTCATGCGGCGTACCCTGCGCATCGGTATTTCGGCGCGCATTTTCCACCCCGAGCCGGGTAGCACCGGTTTGCGCAGCAAGAACCTGCAATACCTGGAAGAGTCGATTGCGCAGTGGGTCATGTCGCGCGACGTGCTGGTCTTCATGATCCCGACCGTTAATACCGGTGGCTTGCTACATCCAAGTAACATCACCTTGCGCCATTACGCGCGCCATCTCGATGGCCTGGTGCTGCAGGGCGGCGCCGATGTGTCGCCGCAAACCTATTCAGAGACGGCCACGCGCCCCGAGTGGAGCGGCGACCGCGCGCGCGACCTGTACGAACTGGAACTGCTGCACGAATTCGTCGATGCGGGCAAACCCGTACTGGGCATTTGCCGCGGCTGCCAGCTGATCAACGTAGGCTTCGGCGGCACCCTGTACCAGGATATCGCCTCCGACGTGGAGGGTGCCAGTTCGCACGTCAACGATTTGTATGACCGCCACCGCCACACCATCGTCTTCCCGAAAGGTTCGTCGCTGGCCGGCTTGTTTCCCAAGACGGGCGAAGCGCTGGTCAATTCCATCCACCATCAGTCCGTCAAGGATCTGGGGCGCGATATCACGATCGAAGCGGTGTCGCAGGGCGACAATATCGTCGAGGCGATCCGCTACCAGCGCGCGCGTTTTGTGATGGGTTTGCAGTGGCATCCCGAATTCCATTCTGCCGGTGGCGTCGAACTGCTCGATTGCACACCCATACTCGATAACTTTTTGCGCGCGGCGCGGGAGACACGGTTTTGAACCAGCACACCATGCACCCTCAACGCCGCTTGCTGCTGGCAGGCTTGCTGGCGCTACCCTTCGCTGGTCTCCATGCGGCGCCGCAGGCAGGTAGCGTGCAGCTGTTTGCCCTCACATCGCCGCAGCGCGCCGCCAGTTTGCGCGAGCGCACGGCGCCGGCCGCGCAGGCCGAATTGATCAAGGCGGCACAAAAAACGCTGGACCGGCCGCTGCACCTGATGTCGCTGGTGCGCACCAGCGGCCTGCTCGATGGCGAAGGCACGCGTGCACAAAGCCAGCAGGCCCAGGAAGACTGGCGCCAGGCGCGCTTGCAGGCGCTGGCCTGGCGCTTGTCGGGCAAGCAGGAACATCTGGACAGTGCGCGGCGCTATGTGCTGGGCTGGACGGCCAATTTCCAGCCCTCCTATAATCCCATCGATGAAACGGACTTGAGCAGCCTGCTGTTTGCCTATGACTTGATCGCGGACACCCTGGACGATGGCCAGCGCGAGCAGGTGCGCCGCTTTGGCCGCACCCTGGCGACCGGTTATCTGGCGGAGCGGGTGCTCAACGGCGGGCCTGGCACGGCGCGCAACAACTGGCAGAGCCACCGCGTCAAGCTCGGTACGGCGGGCGCTTATGTCAGTGGCGAGCCGGCGCTGATTGCAGCAGCGCAGCAGCGTTTTGCCGAGCACGTACCGCATAACATCCACGATGATGGCTTGCCCCATGACTTTGAACAGCGCGATGCGCTGCACTATGTGGTCTACACCCTGGAGCCGCTATTGATGGCGGCCTTGATGGCGCAGGCCCATGGTGTAGACTGGTATGGCACGCAGAAACGCCTGGGCGCGGCGCTGGCCTGGCTGGAACCGTATGCGCAAGGGAAGAAGACGCACGAGGAATTCGTCCACAGCACGGTGTCGTTCGACCGCAAGCGCGCCGCCACCGGCGTGCCGGGCTTCGCAGGTGAATGGCAGCGCAATGGCGCCGCCACCGTCTACCAGCTGGCGGCGCGCTTCGACATGCGTTATACGCCGCTGGCCGGCGGACTGCATCCGCCAGCGTGGGTGCAAGCCTTGTTCGCTGCCTGATTTTTGGGTCCTCAGTAATTCATCGGTTCGCCGCGAAAACACCTGATTGCTGAATCAACCATGCCTTCGGCGCTGCCTTGCAGGCTGTGCTGCTTGCGCAGGTATTGTGCATCGCTCCATTGCTTGACCACGTCCGACAGGTGCTTCAGCGCCGGCGTGCTGCCCAGCGCTTCGCAGTGCGGCTCCATCTTGCGCAAGGTGGTCATGATGTCTTCGCGCAGCGACATGGTTTCGTAGGTTTTCGGATGCGTGATGGCGCCGTCCAGACCGAAGCGGCAAGCCTGGAAGCGGTTGTAGTTGTACACCAGGTAATCGTCTTCCACCGGCGGCGTTTCCTTGCGTTCGAGCAGATAGCGGCACAGCGCCTGCAGATAGGCGGCCAGGGCGGCGGCCCGTTCCACCGTCAGCGGCGTGTCGCACACGCGCAGTTCGATGGTGCCAAATTCCGGCTTGGGCCGGATATCCCAGTAAAAGTCCTTCATGCTCTTGATGATGCCGGTGTTCTCCATCTTCGAGAAATACTCGTTGGAGAACTGGTCCCAGCTCAGGGTGAACGGCGCACGTCCGCTCATCGGGAAGGCAAATACGGAGTTCAGGCGCGCCGAGTCGAACAGGGTGTCGCGCCCCTGCACATAAGGCGAGGATGCCGACAGGGCAATGAAGTGCGGGATGTAGCGGTTCAGCGAATGGAGCAAAAACATGGCGTCATCGCCCGAGGCGCAGCCGATGTGCACGTGCTGGCCGAAGATGGTGAACTGCTTGGCCAGGTAGCCATACAGTTCCGAAATCTCCTGGAAGCGCGGCTTGGAAAAGATCTTTTGCGAGGACCATTGCTGGAACGGGTGGGTGCCGCCGCCGGAAATGCCGATATTGAGCTTGTCGCCGGCCGTCACCAGGGTGTCGCGGATTTCCTGCAACTGCGCCAGCAGCGGCGCATGGTGGGTATGCACGCTCGAGTTAATCTCGATCATGCTCTCGGTGATTTCAGGCGTGACGTTGCCAGGGAAGGGCTTTTTGTTCAGCAGGTGCAGCAGGTCGGGGCTGGCGGCTGTCAAGTCATAATCCGACAGGTTCACCAGTTGCAGTTCGAGTTCGACGCCGAATGTCAGCGCGGCCGATTGGCCAAAGGGTTCCAGCGGCATTTAGCGCTCCTTGATTTCGTGGGTTTCTTTGGCCAGCATCAGCACGCGCTGCACCAGTACGGGGCCGAGCAGTTCGAGCATCAGGGTGACGGCGGCCAGGGCGTTCAATTCATCGCCGAAATTGACGCCTTGCTGGCGCGCGTGTTCGAGCAGCAGGATGATGAAGACGGAAATCGGTGTCAGCGCCGTACCCGTCAGCATGCCCTTGCGCCAGGAAATGCCGCTGACATGCGAGAACGCGGCCACGCCGATGACCTTGGTCAGCAATCGTCCGCCGATGATGGCCAGGGCCAGGGTCGCGCCTGCCGTCACGCTGCTCCATTCCAGGGTCGACGCGGCGTAGACGAACAGCAGCACGGTCAGCAATTCGCCGAGCGGGCCGAAATTGCGCTGCGCCTGGCTGAAAGCGACCCTGCGGTGGCGCGCCACCAGGCCGAAGGTGAGGGTGGCCAGCAGCGGCGACAGGCTGGTGGTGTAGGTCAGGGCGACCAGCAGCATCACCGACAACGCAAAGGCGACGGTGGCGTCCTGCGCCATATTGCCCAGGCGGCGCAGCATGGCCGGCACGATGATGCCGAACACGGTGCCGGCGGCCACTGACGCGGCCAGCACGGCGGCGCTGCTGCTGGTCGCTTCGATCAGGTCGGTCGAGCTCTGGAACATCCAGAAGCCGACGATGATATTGAAGGTGAACACGGCCAGCACGCAGTTCAGGGCCGTCAGGTGGACGATGCGTTCCGTGACCTGGCCCGAGCTGCGTTCCTCATTGATCACGCGCATGATGGTCGCTGGCGAAGTCGACATGGACAGGGAGGCCAGCAGCAGCGCCGTCATCGAGGTCACGCCAAATTCGATGCCGATAAAGTACACGACGATAAAGGTGAACAGGGATTCCACCAGACCCGTGACGGCGATCCAGGGATTGTTTTTCAGCCAGCGCAGATTGATGCGGTAGCCGACCTCGAACAGGATCAGGCCGAAGGCCACGTCGGCCAGCACCAGCATGGGGCCGGCGTCCGTTTGCGGCAGCACGCCGACCTGGGACTGGGCCAGGATGAAACCGATCACGCCATAAAAGCTGATGCGCGGCAGGCCAGTCCAGCGGTGGCCGAATTCACCGACCACCCAGGCCAGGGTAATGGCGAACGGCCAGGACAGATCGGTGGCGATCGAGAGAATACTTTGCATGCTCACTCCTTTGAATTGGCGCTGGCACCGGCCGGCAGCGTCCAGGCTGGCGCGGCAACATCGTGGTGCAGCGATAGTGCATTTTTTGCGCAGGCCGCGATGCGCTGATTCTACCGGAGCAGAAGCCGCGCACGGCGTACGCAATCGAACCGTGCCACGGCCATGGCGGCCGTGCACAAGATGCAGCAAGGGCGGGCATGCTGCCCGCAGCGGAGTAGATCCGCAGAGTTAATCAGTACCGCAGTGTACGGCATGGCGGCGCCATGCCGCCATGGATTCTTTGTTGCGTCCTTTTATTTACTGAGCAGGCGCATGCCCCGTTCCAGCCCATCGACGGACAAGGGGAACATGCGGTTGTTCATCAATTGCCGCATCACCCCTATCGATTGGCGGTATTGCCACAAGCCTTCCTGCTCGGGATTAAGCCAGATGAATTTCGGGAAAGCCGTCGTGAAACGCGACAGCCAGACCGTGCCCGCTTCCTCGTTGTTGTACTCGACCGAGCCGCCCGGCTGCAGGATTTCATAGGGGCTCATGGTGGCGTCGCCGACAAAGATCAGCTTGGTGTCGGGCGGGTATTTGCGCAGCACGTCCCAGGTGGAAAAACGCTCGGATTGACGGCGCCGGTTGTTTTTCCACAGGGTGTCGTAGACGCAGTTATGGAAGTAAAAAAATTCCATGTTCTTGAATTCCGTCTTCGCCGCCGAGAACAGTTCTTCGGTGCGCTCGATATGGTCATCCATGCTGCCGCCCACGTCGAACAGCATCAGCACCTTGATGCGGTTCTTGCGTTCCGGGCGCATCCTGATGTCGAGATAACCCGCGTTATTGGCCGTGGCGGCGATGGTAGCGTCCAGCGCCAGTTCGTCTTGCGCGCCCTCGCGCGCGAACTTGCGCAGGCGGCGCAGCGCCACTTTCAGGTTGCGCGTGCCCAGTTCGCGTTCGCCGTCGTAATCCTGATAGCTGCGCGCTTCCCATACTTTGACGGCCGTGCGGTTGCCGCCCTTGCCGCCGATGCGTATGCCTTCCGGATTGGTGCCGCCATTGCCGAACGGCGAAGTGCCGCCCGTGCCTATCCACTTGCTGCCGCCTTCGTGGCGCTCCTTCTGCTCCTTCAGCAGTTCGTTCAGGCGGTCCATCAATTTATCGTAGCCGAATTTTTCCAGCTGCGCTTTTTGCTCGTCGGTCAGTTCGCGCTGCATGCGCTTGAGCAGCCAGTCCAGCGGGATCGCCGCATTCGATTCAAAGGCCGCATTGACACCCTTGAAATACTGCGCGAAGGCGCGGTCGAACTTGTCGAAATGGGCTTCATCCTTGACCAGGGTCAGGCGCGACAAATAATAAAAATCATCCATCGAAGCCTTGATGACATTCTTTTGCAGCGCCTCCAATAAAGTCAGGAATTCCTTGATCGAGACGGGTATTTTCGCGTCCTTGAGCGTGAAGAAAAAATCGATCAGCATGGCGCTTCCTGTACTGCGCGGGGCAGCGCGGCGATGGGGCGCTGTGCCAGCTTGTAGCGCAAGTGGGCGGCGATTTCCGGCCATTCGCCGCGCGTAATGCTGTACATGACCGTATCGCGCACGGTGCCATCGCGGCGCAGCGCATGGTGGCGCAGCACGCCATCTTTTTTCGCGCCCAGGCGCTCGATGGCCGCTTGCGAAGCGTGGTTGAAATTATCGGTGCGAAAACCCACCAGCGCACAGTCCAGAGTCTCGAAGGCATGCGTCAGCAACAGCAGCTTGGCCGTGGTGTTGACGTGGCTGCGCTGGCAGCGCCCGGCATACCAGGTGTAGCCGATTTCCAGGCGGCCGATGGTCGGCACCACATCGTGGTAGCTGGTAGTGCCGATCACCTCGCCGCTGTCCATATCGATGACGGCGAAGGCGAAGCGCGTGGGGCGCATTTCTATGCCCTTGAAGATGTACTGGTCGACCTGGTCCGGTTCGGGCACGGAGGTCACGCGCAGCTTCCACAGTTCGCCATCCATGGCGGCGGCGCGCAGGCCGGCTGCATGGTGGGGCGCCAGCGGTTCCAGGCGGATGCCGTTCAGCTCCAGCGTGACGGGCGTGATCTCGTTCATCGGCAGCCCTTAACGGTTGGTGCGCGACATGAACATCAGGCGTTCGAACAGGTGCACATCCTGTTCATTTTTCAGCAGCGCGCCATGCAGGGGCGGTACGATGGTTTTTGCATCCTGGCTGCGCAGGGCTTCGGCAGGAATATCTTCGGCCAGCAGCAGCTTGAGCCAGTCCAGGAATTCCGAGGTCGACGGTTTTTTCTTCAGGCCCGGCACGTCGCGCACGGCATAAAAGGTTTGCAGCGCCTGCGCCAGCAATTCCTGTTTCAGCTGCGGATAATGGACGGCGACGATCTGCTCCATTGTGTCCTTGTCGGGGAATTTGATGTAATGGAAGAAGCAGCGGCGCAAAAAGGCGTCCGGTAATTCCTTCTCATTGTTGGAAGTGATGATGACCAGCGGGCGGTGGCGCGCCGTGACCATTTCGCGCGTTTCATAGACATAGAATTCCATGCGGTCGAGTTCACGCAGCAAGTCGTTCGGGAATTCGATGTCGGCCTTGTCGATTTCATCGATCAGCAGCACTACCGGCTCGGGCGCCGTGAAGGCTTGCCACAGCACGCCCTTGACGATGTAGTTCTGGATCTCGCGCACGCGCTCGTCGCCCAGCTGCGAATCGCGCAGGCGCGAAACGGCGTCGTATTCGTACAGCCCTTGCTGGGCCTTGGTGGTCGACTTGATATGCCATTGCATCAGCGGCATGTTCAGCGCGGCCGCCACTTCCTCGGCCAGCATGGTCTTGCCGGTGCCCGGCTCGCCCTTGATCAGCAAGGGCCGCTGCAGGGTCAACGCTGCATTCACGGCCAGTTTCAGGTCGGCGGTGGCGACATACTGTTCGGAGCCTTCGAAGCGCGGGCCTGGCTGGGTGTGCGGTGCTTGCATGAGCGATCTGCCTGAGTGAGAAGATGAATGGTAAAAACCGAGTATAAACAGAACTGTGCCGGCCTGCCACGCAAGCGCTCTGTGCCAGCATGCACACAGCGTGTTTTTGTAGGTGGACTTGCAAGAACATCTTGGTTAGAATCGGCAATTAACAGCTTATTTGTCAACATTTAGGAATAAAAAACCAGCTCTGGCGTTTCTCCGATTATCTTTGTTCACTTTGCCACTATGAAAAAAATATTTGCACTTCTCGTGCTTGCCGGCATAGCAAATGCCGTCACAGCGGCTGACATTGTAGGAAACGCCAAGGCCGGGACAGCCAAGGTGGAAATGTGTATCGGTTGTCACGGTATTCCCGGTTACAAGGCCACCTTTCCCGAAGTCTTCCAGGTGCCGATGATCGGTGGCCAATCGGCGAAATATATCGAGAGCGCGCTGCAGGCGTATAAAAAAGGCGATCGCAAACATCCCAGCATGAAGGGGATTGCCACCAGCCTGTCGGACCAGGATATTGCCGACGTCGCCGCCTATTATTCGCAACAAGCCAAGTCGAACTGAGGACTAGCCAGATGAAAAAACTACTCGCCGCCCTGGTTTGCGCTGTCTTTTCGCTGGGCGCCAGCGCTGCCGGCAACATCAATGCGGGCAAGGCGCTGGCGGAAAAATACGCCTGCGCCAGCTGCCACGGCAAGGATTACAATTCGCCGACCGAAGCGACGTATCCCAAGCTGGCTGGCCAGCACCGCGATTACCTGGAACATGCACTGACCGGCTACAAGCGCGGCGACAAGGGGTATGGCCGCAACAATGCCGTCATGACGGGGCAGGTCAAGCCGCTGACCAACCAGGATATCAAGGACCTGGCCGCCTACTTCCACAGCTTGCCCGGCACCTTGGTGACGCACCGCTGATTGTTATCAAGCTATCTCCAAAAGCTGCGCTGGTCGCGGCTTTGTTCATACAGCGCCAGAAACACCAGGCCTGCGATCAGTGTGATGTTTTTCGTGAGCGGCCCGAAAGGGTGGAGCAGGAATTCCGGCAGGAAGACGGCGATCACCAGCGAGTAGCCGGCCACCAGCGCGCACTGCAGCGACCACAGCCATGGCCGGGCATGGGCCAGTGAGGCGATGCCCATGGCCAGGTCGGCCAGGCATGCGGCGGCAAACACCTGCTCTGTATGGGACGTGAGACCGCTGCGGCGCAGCCAGGCGAGCGACTCGGCCTGCGGGTACAGGTACCAGGAGACAAATGCAGTCCATAGCCAGAGGAAGGCCATGCCGAGACGCATGGCCCAGTATAGCCGGTGCAGGTTCGCCGGCTTCATAACGAAGGCTTGGCCACCATCAGCCAGTAGACCAGCATCAGCGCGACAAATGCCGGCACGCCCAGCCAGAACCAGCAGCGCGCATAAGCCCAGTACAGGCTCGGCAGCGCAGTCGCCGTGTCGTCGGCCAGGCGGGCCAGGCTGCGCATGCGGATCTGCAGCCACAGCACCGGCAGCCAGCAGGCGCCTGCCAGCGCATACAGCAGTATCGAGACCAGCACCCAGCCGGACAGTATCGGATAGCCTGCCAGGTGCGCCAGCGCCAGTCCGGATAGCGGCTGGATAATGACGGCCGGCGTCGTGAACAGCCAGTCGGCCAGCACGGTCTTTTCGGCCGACAGGCGAATCGCGCGCACCTCGCCGCCGCGGTCGGTGATCCACTTGAAGAAAGCGATGCCGATGCCGGTGCCGAACAGGATCGTGGCGCTGAGGATGTGCAGCCATTTGACGAACAGGTACCAGCTCATGCCGGCACCTCGGTCACGTCATGGCCTTGCAGCGCGGCCAGGTAGTCTTCCACCGTGAGCAGGCCGACGCAGGGCGTCGCACCGTGCGGCAATGGTGCACCACGGCCGGTGCCGGCGGCCAGTTTGTTTGCCAGTGCGATCGCCGCGCCGCAGGGGATATGCGGGCCGTGGTTTTGCGCTGCCAGCAACTGCCATGTCAAACTCAATGGCAGGCCATCGAACCCCACGCCGTCCATCGTCACGAACATGGCGCCCTTGTCGCTCACCAGCGGTTCCAGCCACTGGCTGATCGCGTGCAGCGGCCTGACCAGCGGCACCAGGCTGCGCAACAGGCCCAGCCGCACCAGCTGCGCCGCGGCCCAGACGAACAGGTGACCGGGGGCGCTGGCAAAACCGGCGTGAAACGTGACGGTCTCCAGGCCAGGATAGCGTTGCGGGAATAGCGCCAGGTCGGGCACGTCGCAACTGCCCAGCAAGCGCGCGCCAATTGGCGGGGCAAAACGGTGGCGTTGCAGGTCGAGCCAGCCGTGCGTGGTTTCCTGGCGGCCGGCGACGCGGCGCTGGAAGGGCTTGCCGCAATACGAAAAGATGCCGGCCATGGTGGCAATGCCCGGCGCGCGGGCGCCGGAGGCGATGCCGTGGCGGATCGATGAGAGCTGGCGAAAGCGCGGCAGGTAGCGGTCGACCACCGCCGACGACAGGGCCGGCAGCGAACTGGCGCCACTGGTGACGAAGACGCCGCGCTGAAGCGCCCGGTCATTGAGGCTGGCAATGCCGGCGACAAAATCACGGCCGTCCGCCAGGTCGATATAGTTGGCGCCAGCGTCTATCGCTGCGCACGCGACGCGATAATCCTGGCCCTGGAATGGGCCTGCGGTATGGATCAGTGTGTCTATTTTCAGTGCGGCCAGGCGCTGCGCCAGGTCCGGGGCATGCCCGTCGAGCGCCAGCGCTTGTTGCGGCGGCAGGCCCAATTGCGCCGTCAATGCCCTGGCCTTGCCAGGATCGCGCCCCGCCACCAGCAGATGGACATTCTTGTTGGCGGCCAGCGCCGTGCAAATGCGCGCGCCGAAAAAACCGTAACCGCCTAATACAAGAATGGTGTGATGGGCCAAGGTATCCTTCAGTTGATGAGTTCCTTGGCAAGATGATACTACCTGATCAGCGGCGCCGCACGCTTTCGATATACGCATCCGTATCCGGCGGCAAGCCCGAGCGCTGCGAGGCCCAGATCATCTGGCCCAGGCATTCCATCACTTCATGCTGGGCCGCGTGCATGGAATCGAGGCGCTGCATCAGTTGCTGCACGGCCTGGCGGATGCCGCGCGGCTGGTCCACTTGTATTTGTTCCGTGATCGACAGATGCATGGACAGGTGTAAAAAGGGATTGGCTTGCCCCCCTTCCACGGAATAATCGCGGGCCAGCGCCGCTTCGACGTCGCTCAACTCATTTTCATATTCGGGGTGTTCCAGGATCCAGTCGAGCGCAATCGCTTCCATGGGGCTGAGAATTTCATGCGCGCGGTGCTTGCGCAGGGTATCGCAAAAGAAACGGCGCACATCATCGGAGGATGGATTAAACATCGTATTAGTACGTAAATGGAAGCAAGCAGCATTGTACCGCGTACTGTGATGACCTACTGATTATTGCTCGATTTCCCGCTGCTACAGCGCATTTATGGTCTTTTTTTAATCTTTTGCTTAATTTAATTTAATACCAAGCAGTAAGTATTATCCACTATCCTTTCGAACGAGCAACGTCAATTAACGGTGATAAAATTCCTGTCCTTGACATTTGCTATGGACTTGACCGCGATTTTGTTGCCAGTTTTTGCCGCCCGGCGGGCTGTGCAGAGGCCGCGCCGTGGTTTGTATTGTCCGCACCCTTGCCACCAGATTTGCTCTTGAATCATCCGGGAGCATGGCAGCATGCATGCTCATTATCTCAACATCCGCCTGTCCGGCCGCCCTGGCGCACTGGATGGCGGACTGTTTGCTTTATCTGCTGATGTTGCTGTCGTGGTGGCGTGCAAGAACAACCTTCTGCTGTATTCAATAACGGAGTTACGTATGCGTAAATCGCTTTTACTTTTGATGTCGTGCCTGATCCTGGCGGCATGTGACAAGACGCCACCTGCGTCGTCGGAAAAACCGGTCGATGTGGTACTGATAGGCGCGGGCACCATGAGCGCCACCCTGGGCAGCATGCTCAAGGAACTGGATCCATCGCTGACCATGGCCATGTATGAGCGCCTCGATTCGGTTGCGGCCGAAAGCTCGGACGCGATGAACAACGCCGGCACCGGTCACTCCGCGTTCATGGAACTGAACTACACGCCAGAAGCGGCCGATGGCCACGTGGAAACCAAGAAGGCCGTTGACATCAACGAGCAATTCGAGATTTCCAAGCAATTCTGGGCCTATGAAGTGGCGCATAAAAATCTGGGCGATCCACGCAGCTTCATCAACAACGTACCGCACATGAGCTTTGTGTGGGGCGACGACAATATCAACTTCCTGCGCAAGCGCTACGCTGCCCTGCAAAAAGAAAATCTGTTCAAGGGCATGCTGTACAGCGAAGATTACTCGCAGATCCAGCAATGGGCGCCGCTTGTCATGAATGGCCGCGACAAGAACCAGAAGGTTGCCGCCACCCGCATGGAAATCGGTACCGACGTCAACTATGGCGCGCTGACCCGCAGCCTGGTGAAAAACCTGACCGAAAAACACGGTATGGAATTGCACCTGCGCAACCAGGTGGAAGACATCAAGCGTGGCGCCGATGGCGTATGGAACGTGAAAGTGAAAAACCTGGTTGACGGCAAGGAACAGAACGTGCGCGCCAAGTTCGTCTTCGTCGGCGCAGGCGGCGGTGCATTGCCACTGCTGGAAAAAACCGGCATTCCTGAAGCCAAAGGCTACGGCGGCGTACCGGTCGGCGGCCAATGGCTGGTGACCACCAATCCTGAGCTGATCAACCAGCATTACGCCAAGGTCTACGGCAAAGCTTCGGTAGGTTCGCCACCGATGTCGGTGCCGCATCTGGACACCCGTATCATCGATGGCAAGCGCGCTCTGCTGTTTGGCCCATTCGCTACCTTCTCGACCAAGTTCCTGAAAAACGGTTCGTGGATCGACCTGCCAGCCTCGATCGGCACCGGCAATGTGCGTCCTATGCTGCAAGCTGGCTACGACAATATTCCACTGACCAAATACCTGGTCCAGCAAGTGATGAATACGCCTGAAGACCGTTTGAAGGCGCTGCGCGAATACCTGCCGAACGCGAAAATGGAAGACTGGACCCTGCAAAACGCTGGTCAACGCGTACAGATCGTCAAGGATGATCCTGTCAAAGGTGGCTTGCTGCAGTTCGGCACCGAAGTTGTCGGTGCAGGCGATGGCAGCATCGTCGCACTGCTGGGCGCCTCGCCAGGTGCATCGACCGCGCCACCGATCATGATCAAAGTGCTGCAAAAAGCGTTTAAAGACCGTCTGGCCACCCCGGAATGGCAAGCGAAGATGCTGGAAATGGTCCCATCGTATGGTCAAAAGCTGAACAGCGACCCTGCACTGGCCAACCGTATCCGTCAATACAGCAGCGGCGTGCTGGGCTTGAAAGCGTTCACGCTGGACGTATCTGGTACACCGGCTGCAGCAGCGGCTGGCGTCTCGGCTTCGGCATCTGTGCCTGCACCAGTGGCAGTGGCGGCAAAATAAGCGTCAGGAGTGGGGATGGCGAGCCATCCCTGTCCTGATGCAGCCGGCGGCAAGATGAGTTGCCGGCATGAAAAAAGGGGCAGCCTGTCAAGGCTGCCCCTTTTGCATGGTGGACTGCAATCATGACGGTCTGGATTTACTCCTTGCCTGGCAGTATCAGTTCCGGCGTGCAACCTTCGGCGCTGGTAGCTGTGCAGCTCTGTTCCGCTGCACGCGGCGCATGCGGCTGGCGCAAGTAGCGCGAGGTATGGCGTTGCTGCCCGTTGCCATGCGCGGGCCAGGTCAGGAAGCGTGACAGCTCCTGCAAGGCGCGCTGATATACATCGCGTTTAAATTCAATCACGACATCGAGCGGGACCCAATATTCATGCCAGCGCCAGGCGTCGAACTCGGGATGGTCGGTCAGGCGCAGATTGACGTCGTTATCGCGTGCGCACATTCTCAGCAGAAACCAAATCTGCTTCTGGCCACGGTAATGGCCGCGAATTTCGCGTTTGATGAAGTGATCTGGCACTTCATAGCGCAGCCAGTCGCGGGTGCGGCCGACAATTTTGACGTGTTCCTGTCTGAGTCCGATTTCCTCTTCAAGTTCGCGAAACATGGCTTGTTCCGGTGTTTCGCCATATTTGATACCGCCTTGTGGAAACTGCCATGAGTGCTCGCGCACCCGCTTGCCCCACCACACCTCGTTCTGGGCGTTTAGCAGGATGATGCCGACGTTGGGCCGAAACCCTTCACGGTCGAGCATAATGCACCTCAAACTTTCTGCGACAGAGCGTCTTTTTTTACATAATTGCCCACAACTCCGCAAGCCGGCTGCCTTTTCGGAGGGCGAAAAGCGCCGGATTCGCACCAATTGAGCGCATTTGTGTAAAGTATGGACGCATCAGCCAGCTAATCCTTTAAAATTAGGTTGATTATAACCCTCTCTTTTTAAAAAGAATTCACCGTTATGCGCGCCTCCCGTTTTTTTATTTCCACACTTAAAGATGCACCTTCTGACGCAGAAATCGTCAGCCACCAATTAATGATGCGTGCAGGCATGATCAAACGCCTCGGTTCCGGCATCTACACCTACATGCCGATGGGCTTGCGCGTGATCCGCAAGGTGGAAGCCATCGTGCGTGACGAGATGAACAAGGCCGCCGGTATCGAACTGCTGATGCCGCTCGTGCAACCTGCTGAACTGTGGCAAGAGACTGGCCGCTGGACCAAGATGGGTGACGAGCTGATGCGCGTAAAAGACCGCCACGGCCGCGAATATGCGATCCAGCCGACCTCGGAAGAAGTCATCACCGACGTCGTGCGCACGGAAATCAAATCCTACCGCCAGTTGCCGCTGAACTTTTATCACATCCAGACCAAGTTCCGCGACGAGCGCCGTCCGCGCTTCGGCCTGATGCGCGGCCGCGAATTCACCATGAAGGACGCTTACTCCTTCGACCGCGACCTGGCCGGCCTGCAAGCATCGTATAAAGTCATGTTCGACGCCTACACGCGCATCTTCACGCGCTTCGGCTTGAAATTCCGCGCCGTGGCGGCTGACAACGGCGCCATCGGCGGTTCCGGTTCGCATGAATTCCACGTCATCGCCAACACCGGCGAAGATGCACTCGTGTATTGCCCAACTTCCGACTACGCCGCCAATATGGAAGCGGCTGAAGCGTTGCCGCTGGCAGGCGAGCGTCCAGCTGCTACCCAGGCATTGACGAAAACGGCCACGCCGGACACCGTCAAGTGCGACACCGTGGCCGCCCTGCTGGGCCTGGACCTGAAGCAAACCGTAAAAACCATCGCCCTGACGGTGGAAACGGAAAAAGACGGCAAAGTGGCTAAACAGTATTTCATGCTGTTGTTGCGCGGCGACCATGAATTGAACGAGATCAAGGTAGGCAAGGTTGCCGGCCTGGCCGGTCACCGTTTCTCGACGGAAGCAGAAATCCTGGAAGTCTACGGTTCCATCCCTGGCTACCTGGGCCCGATCGGCACGAAAGCACCGGTCACCATCGTGGCGGACCGTACAGTTGCTCACATGAACGACTTTGTTTGCGGCGCGAATGAAGGCGGTTTCCACTACACGGGCGCCAACTGGGGCCGCGACGTGGCCGAGCCTGCCATCGTGGCCGACTTGCGCAATGTGGTCGCTGGCGACGCCTCGCCAGACGGCAAGGGTGTGCTGGCCATCGAGCGCGGTATCGAAGTGGGCCACGTGTTCCAGCTGGGTACGGCGTACTCGGAAAGCATGAAAGCCACCTTCCTCGATGAAAACGGCAAACCGGCGCCATTGCAGATGGGTTGCTACGGCATCGGCATCACGCGCATCCTGGGCGCCGCCATCGAACAGAATTTCGATGACAAGGGCATCGTCTGGCCAGCCTCGATCGCGCCCTTTGAAGTGGTGCTGTGCCCGATGGGCATGGACCGTAGCGAACTGGTCAAGGAAGAGACGGAGAAGCTGTACGCGGCCCTGCAAGGCGCTGGCGTCGATGTTATCGTCGACGACCGTGGCTTGCGTCCTGGCGCCATGTTTGCTGACTGGGAACTGATCGGCGTGCCACACCGCGTCGTTATCGGCGAGCGCGGTCTGAAAGAAGGCAAGCTGGAATACCAGGGCCGCCGCGACACGGAAGCGACTGGCGTGGCGCCAGACGAGATCGTCGCCTTCATCCAGGGCAAAATGGCGCAGTGAAGCGCATGCAAGTAAATAAAACGGCTGGCGCCCTCGCGCTGGCCGCCTGCCTGGCCTGCGCTCCCTTTGCGCAGGCTGGCAACCAGAAGGAAGAGGCGCTGGCCGATTCCGTACGCCTGGCCCTGTCGCAAGCCATCCTGGATGGACGTCGGCCGCAAGCCCGATTTACTTCAAACACGGAACTGCAGCGCTACCAGCAATGGCTGGCGCAGATGTCGCAGCGCCTGCAGCGCAAGCTGCCCGATACCCAGCTGCGCACGGAATTTCTGGAAACCGTCTGGTATGAATCGCGCCGTGCAGGCCTGGAGCCGGCCCTGGTGCTGGGCCTGATACAGGTGGAGTCAGCCTATCGAAAATATGCCGTCTCGCTGGCGGGTGCGCGCGGCTATATGCAGGTGATGCCATTCTGGACAGGCGTCATCGGCGATAACGATCGCAGCAAGCTGTTCCACATGCAGACGAACCTGCGCTATGGCTGTTCCATCCTGCGCATGTACCTGGATATGGAAAAAGGCGATGTGTACTTGGCGCTTGGCCGCTACAACGGCAGCCGTGGCCGGCCCGAGTATCCGAATGCGGTGCGGGCCGCGTGGCAGCAGTGGGAATTCAAGCCTGCCGGGTGAATAACCCTACGGCAACTGCCGGGGTACGACCCGGAGGGTCGGACCCCAAAAAAATGCCCCGCTCGCTTTTTAGCGGCGGGGCACTCACATGGCTTGCTAGCCCTGCGTCGTTCTTATTATTTCAAATGATCGGAGATGAGTTTCGTCATTTCAAACATGGAGACCTGGGCTTTGCCGCTGAAAACGGCTTTGAGCTTGTCGTCCGCATTGATCATGCGGCGGTTGGCCGGATCTTGCAGATCGTGTTTTTTAATGTAATCCCATACCTTTTTGGTCACTTCAGTGCGCGGCAGCGGTGCTGCGCCAACGACGGCCGCCAGATCTTTCGATGGCGTCATGGCTTTCATGAATGCTGCGTTTGGTTTGCGTGGTGTTGCCGGTGCTGCCGCTTTCTTTGCCGCTGCTGGTTTAGCTGCTGCTTTGGCTGCGGGTGCTGCTTTCTTCACTGCGGCAGGCTTGGCTGCTGCTGCTTTGGCTGGCGCTGCTACTGGGGTTTTTTTGGCTGTTGCCATCTTCGAGCCTCCTTAACAAACACATGGGAAATTGCGCAATTGATCGCACGGCTAATATTGGTGTGGATTTAGACAGTATGCAAGTGTTTTTCACGTTTTCACGAGGAAAAAGTAACGAAAAGACGCGCCTGTCTCCCGGGCGCACCGCTTGGAAGCCCGGAAGACCGTTTTTGCCCGGAAATGGCATGGTTGCTGGCTATGCGGGGAGGGGGGAGAAAAGCGGGGGAGTCGTTATGCCGAACACACGAAAGTGCAGTACGGCATTACTTTGGAGCGATGTTTTTGACCTTCAGAACTTGGATACGCGGCGTATGGAAAGCTTTCAAAATCGTAGCGAGCGGGGATGATTTGTGGCCGAGAAGCGCAAGCGCACGCATGTGCGCTGAGCATCGCCGGCCGCAAAGCGCCCCGCGCAGTAGATTTTGAAGCTTTATCTCATACCTGGCATCATGCCTTTCATGCTGCGCATCATCTTCATCATGCCGCCGCCCGACAATTTCTTCATCATCGTCTGCATTTGCTCGAATTGCGTCAGCATGCGGTTCACTTCCTGCACCTGCACGCCAGCGCCGGCAGCGATGCGGCGTTTGCGGGTGGCCTTGATCAGTTCAGGCTTGGCGCGTTCCTGCGGCGTCATCGAATCGATGATGCCGCACATGCGGCGCACTTGCTTGTCGGCCTGATCCATGTTCTTGCCGCCTGCCGCCTGCTGGAACTGGGCCGGCAGCTTGTCCATCAGATTGGCCATGCCGCCCATTTTCTTCATCTGGCCCAGTTGCGCCTTGAAGTCATTCATGTCGAACTTGCCGCCGACCTTGATTTTTTGCGCCAGGTCGGCTGCCGCCTTGCTGTCGACGCCCTTGCGCGCTTCTTCCACCAGCGCCAGGATGTCGCCCATGCCCAGAATACGGTTGGCCATGCGGGTAGGATCGAATGCTTCCAGGCCATCGAGTTTTTCCGAGACACCGGCAAACTTGATCGGCTTGCCCGTGATATGGCGCACCGACAGGGCCGCACCGCCGCGCGCATCACCGTCCAGCTTGGTCAATACGATACCGGTCAGCGGCAGCGCATCATTAAAGGCCTTGGCCGTGTTGATGGCGTCCTGGCCCAGCATGGCGTCGACCACGAACAGGGTTTCGATCGGTTTCACGGCGCCGTGGATGGCGGCGATTTCACGCATCATCTCTTCATCGATACCCAGACGGCCTGCCGTATCGATAATCAGCACATCGTGGTAATGCTTTTTGGCCCAGTCCAGCGCGGCCAGGGCGATATCGACCGGCTTGTCGTCGCTGGTGGACGGGAAGAAGTCGGCGCCAACCTGAGCAGTCACCGATTGCAGCTGGGCAATAGCGGCAGGACGATACACGTCGGCCGAGACGGTCAGCACTTTCTTCTTCTTTTCTTCTTTCAGGTATTTCGCCAGCTTGCCGACGGTGGTGGTTTTACCCACACCCTGCAGACCGGCCATCAGGATGATGGCGGGCGGCTGCTGCGCAAAGCTGATCTGCGACGCTTCCGGGCCCAGGTCGGCGCCCATGATGGCGGCCAGCTCGCGCTGCACCACGCCCACCAGGGCCTGGCCAGGCGTGAGCGAGGAAATGACATCCTCGCCCAAGGCTTTTTCTTTGACTTTGGCGATGAATTCGCGCACGGCGGGCAGGGCGACGTCGGCCTCGAGCAATGCCAGGCGCACTTCGCGCAGCATCTCGGCGGTGTTCGATTCGGTCAGGCGCGCCTCGCCGCGCATGGTCTTGACGACTTTGGCAAGCCGCTGGGTAAGATTATCTAGCATGATGAACCTGCAATGGAAAGCTGAAGATGAGACGGCGCTAGCCGGACGATGGCCGCCATTTTACCCCATCGCGCTGCTGTGGCGGCCCTGGCCAGCGCCGGCCCGCCAGCTGTCTCTTTTTACGCGGCTTGGTCTGGTTGGCAATATCACGATTGCATGAAAGCTACGACAAGGTTAAAATGAGAATAATTCTTATTTACATTGGGCGCATAGGCCGAACAGCGCCTGCGTTGAAAGGGATGCCATGCCGGCCGCCGAAATTACCCAGCACCAGGAACTGCACGCGCTCTACCGTAGCCATTTCGGCTGGCTGCAGGGCTGGCTGCGGCATAAGCTGGGCAATGCCTTCGAAGCGTCTGATCTCGCGCAAGACACCTTTATCAGTGTCTTGACGGCGGGGCATGCACCGCAGATACGCGAAGCGCGCCCTTTCCTGGCAACCATCGCGCGCCGCCTGGTGGCGCACCGCTATCGCCGGCAAGTGCTCGAAGAAGCGTACCTGGCCGCGCTGGCGTGTTTGCCGCCCGAGGTGGCGCCCCCGCCGGAAGCGCGTTTGCTGGCGCTCGAAGCGCTGCAGGAAATCGATGCGGCGCTCGATGGCTTGCCGCCGCCCGTGCGCCAGGCTTTCTTGCTGGCGCAACTCGAAGGCCTCAGCTATGCCGACATCGCCGAACGCCTGGGCGTATCGAGTAGTTCCGTTAAGCAATACCTGACGCGGGCCAACCGCCACGTCTTTTTCGCCCTGCCGGCATGAGCATGCTGTGTGAACCCGTATCGCGGGCAGCGATCAGCGAGGCCGTGGAAGAGCAGGCGGCCGAATGGCTGACGCTGCTGATGTCGGACGAAGCGGGCGAGCAGGAGCGCGCGGCCTGGCAGCGCTGGCGCGCGCTGGATCCTGAGCATGAACGGGCCTGGCAGCATATCGAAGCCGTCACGCAGCGCTTGCACGGCTTGCACCGTGGCGCGGCCGCGCAGGCGCTGTCCAGCACAGGTGCGCCAGCCAATCGCAAGCGGCGCCAGTTGCTGCTCTGGCTGGGTGTGGTGGGCGGCACCGGTTTGCTGGCTGCGCAGACCGATGCCTGGCAGGGTGCACGCAGTTTGCGCGCCGATTACCGCACGGCCACCGGCGAGCAGCGCGAGGTGGCGCTGCATGACGGCAGCGTGGTGACGCTCAATACCGGTTCGGCCATGAATGTGCGGTTTGATGGCCAGCGCCGCCTGATCGAACTGCTGGCCGGCGAGATTCTGGTCGTCAGCGGTCATGGCGCTGGCAGCAACGCGCCGCTGGTGGTGGCCACGCGCGAAGGCCTGGTGCGCGCGCTGGGCACGCGTTTTTCGGTGCGCCAGGATGCAGGAAAAAGCACGGTGGACGTGTTTGAAAGCGCCGTCGAGGTCCGTCCGCACGACAGCGCTGGTGCGCCATTGCAGCTGGCTGCCGGGCGCAGCGTGAGTTTTTCGCGCGTGCACGCGGATGCGCCGCACGCGCTGGACGCCTATGCCGACGCCTGGTCGCGCGGGCAAATGATCGTCGACGACGTGACCCTCGGTGAATTTATCGCCGAACTGTCGCGCTACCGGCCAGGCATCCTGCATTGCGCGCCCGAGGTGGCCCAGCTGCGCCTGTCGGGCGTCTTCCCGCTGGCCGATACGCAGCGCATCCTGAACATGCTGCCCAATTCCCTGCCGGTGCAGGTGCGCAGCCGGACCCGCTACTGGGTCACGCTGGAAGCAGTTCAGTAGTCCCTTCAAAAAATATTTTTCATTTCGGCTGCCCGTTTTTCATTCTCGCGGCACCTGTAGTTGAGAGACGTATTTTTCATAACTGGTGCGCGCAGTCCGTTTATACGGACCCGCAGCGCCGCCATAAACATTTTGATGGAAGGACGCAGTGTGATGCATCTGACGTACAAGCTTTGCCGCCGGGGACCAAGGACGGGGGCGCCGTGGTGATGAAATCCGCCCCTATGCTGTTGTTGTCGCGCGTGCTGGCCGCCATTTTCGGTGGCTACGCGCTTACTTCCGGCGTGGCCGTGCTGCTGGCCGCCGTGTTGCCCATGTCGCGCGCCGAAGCCGTGCTGACGGCCACCCTGAGCGCCTTCGTGGTGTATACCTGCGCGGTGATCTGGGTGTTTGCCGTGCACGACCTGCGCCGCGTCTGGATGGGCATGCTGCTGCCGGCCATCGTCTGCGGCGGCCTGGGCCTGCTGCTGTCGCGGGGTGGCGCATGAGCACGACGCTGGAAAAAGTGGCAAAAACACCACAGCAAGGAGGCTTGCGGCAAGCCATGGCCTGGCTGCATACCTGGTGCGGCCTGTGGATTTCCTGGCTGCTGTTCGCCATCTTCCTGACCGGCACCCTGGCCGTCTTCGATGATCCCATCGGCCACTGGATGACGCCGGAACATGCACTGGAAGAAGCGGCGCATGCGAACGATACGCCGCCGCCCAAGGTCACGGACCGCGCCAACCGTTTGGCGCTGGCGCTGGACTTCATGGAAAAAGAGCATCCCAAGGCCGATATGTGGGAAATCTGGCCGGTGCAGCGCCCAGGCCAGGGTTTGTCCGCCTACTGGTTCCAGCCCAGCGGCGGTTATGGTTCGGCCGAGCTCAATCCGCTGACAGGGGCGCTGGTCGAACATGCGCCTGACGCAAACCAGCGCGACACCATCGGCGGCCATCATTTCGTCGATTTCCATTATGAACTGCATGCGGGCCGCATCGGCGTGTGGATCGTCGGTATCACCACCATGATCATGCTGGTGGCGCTGGTCAGCGGCGTGATCACGCACAAGCGTATCTTCAAGGATTTCTTTACCTTCCGCCCGGCCAAGGGCCAGCGTTCCTGGCTCGATGCGCACAACGCGGTGGCCGTATTGACCTTGCCGTTCCAGTTCATGATCGCCTATACGGGCATTGCATTTTTCAGCGATGACTACGTGCCGGCGCCCGTGGTGGCCCAATACGGCATGGAAAACGGCAAAAAGGCATTTCTCAGCGACTGGAATGACGTGGGTAAGCCCGCCCGCATAGGGCAGCCGATGGCGATACCGGATCTGGAACAGTACGCGCTGCGCGCCGAGCAGACCATCCATCAGGAAATCCGCGCCGTGGTGCTGGACAACCCGAACGACGCCTCCATGCGCGTGTGCATGTATGGCTGGAATGAGGAGTCCGACAAGCTTCAACGCATCAGCGCCAATACGGGCATGGCTTGCTACGCGCTGGCCACGGGTGAACAGATCGCCGTGCGCCAGCCGGGCAAGGCCGATTCGGGCCCTGCCGGCCTGACGCGCATCGTGATGTCCAACCTGCACATGGCGGCCTTTGGCGGCACGCCCATGCGCTGGCTGTACTTCTTTTGCGGCCTGGCCGGCACGGCCATGATGGGCACGGGCGCCATTTTGTTCATGGTCAAGCGCCGCCAGCGCGCCGGCGGCGAATTCGGCAGCGCCACCGAACGCGTGTACCGCATGATCGAATGCCTGAACGTGGCCGCGATTGCCGGCCTGGCCGTGGCCTGCATCGGCTATTTATGGGCCAACCGCTTGATCCCGGTCGGCATCGAACACCGCGCAGGCTGGGAAGTGCGGGCCTTCTTTGGTCTCTGGTTTTTGATGCTGGTGCACGCCTGCCTGCGTCCGGAAAAACGTGGCTGGATCGAACAGCTGGCGCTGCTGGCCGTGCTGTGCGTGCTGCTGCCCGTCTTGAATGTGCTGAGCACGGGCGACAACCTGGTGGCGCAGATCACGCGCGGCGACTGGGAAAGCGCTGGCGTGGAATTGTGCAGCGTAGCTTTTGGCTTGCTGGCCGCCTGGGGCGCCTGGAAAGTCCACAAGCGCAAGGAACAGCCGCTCAAGAAAGCCGCCAGGGAAAACCGCAGCGCGCCGGCCAGCCTGCAAACGACGATGGAAGGACATTGAAAATGAACGTGATTTTGTGTGCACTGGGCCTGTCATATGCGGGCATGGCCAGCCTGAGCCTGGCGATGGACCGCCACCACGGCCAGGTCTGGGGCCGCGATGCAGCCGTGAACGTGCGGCGCGCGCTGCAAATGGCGGGGGCGGTCTTGCTGGCGCTGGCCATCTGGCCCTGCGTGGCTGGCTGGAGCGCCACCGTCGGCTTTGTCGCCTGGCTCGGTTTTATTTCGGCTGGTGCGCTGCTGGTGGCCTTGCTGCTGCCGTACGCACCCAGGCTGTTGTTGCGTAGTTCCCTGCTGGCAGCCGTCGCCGCGCTGGCAGGGCTGCTGACCTTCCTGCAATAATTTTTGCTTGCTACCTCAAGGATAGATAGATGTTTTTTTCACGCCTGGCGACACCATTTTTGACTCTACACAAGGCGGCTTCCTGATGGCCGCCCGCATACCCAGGCGCCGCGCGCGCATTATCGGTGGCGTTGTTTTGCTGGCGCTGTTCGGCGCCGGCGCTGTCTGGGCCACGCGCGCGCCGAAAACCGTGTTTGACACGGCAGCAGTCAAGCGCGGCAATATCGAGGCCAGCGTCACGGCCATCGGCACCCTGCAGCCGCAAACCTATGTCGACGTGGGGGCACAAGTGTCGGGCCAGATCACGCGCCTGCATGTGCAGCCCGGCAGCAGTGTGGAAAAAGGCCAGTTGCTGGCCGAGATCGACCCCAGCGTGCAGCAAGCCACGGTCGACGCAGGCCGCGCCGCCCTGGCAGGCCTGCGCGCGCAGCTGGCCGACCAGCAGGCGCAGCACCGCCTGGCAGGCCAGCAGCATGGGCGCCAGCAGCAGATGGCCAAGTTTGATTCCACCCCGCTGGCCGACGTGGAAACGGCCGAAGCCACCCTGGCCTCGGCGGCCGCCAAGATCGATCATTTGAAGGCGCAGATAGACCAGACCCAGGCCAGCCTGAAGGCCGATGAAGCGCGCCTGGGCTACACGCGCATCTACGCGCCGATGGCGGGCAAGGTGGTGGGCCTCGATGCAAAAGAAGGCCAAACCCTGAATGCGACTTACCAGACGCCGAACATCCTGCGCATCGCCGACCTGTCGGCCATGACGGTGTGGACGGAAGTGTCGGAAGCGGACGTGCGCAAGGTACGCCCGGAGATGCCGGTGTATTTCACTACCCTGGGCGGCGACCAGCGGCGCTGGAGCGGCAAGGTGCGGCAAGTGCTGCCGGCGCCACCGGTGCCGGGCGGTAGCAGCAGCGGCACGGCGCTGGCGCCATCGTCCAGCAAGGTGATTTTATACACCGTGCTGTTTGACGTCGATAACGCAGACGGCGAGCTGATGCCGCAAATGACGGCGCAAGTGGTGTTTGTCACGGCATCGGCCAAGAATGTGCTGGCCGTCCCCTTGCCAGCCTTGAAACCTTCCAGCCAGGAAGGCGCGAAGGCCGGTGAATTTACGGCCCGCGTGCAGGGTCTTGACGGCAAGGTCGATACGCGCACCGTGACAGTGGGCGTGCGCAACCGCCTGAACGCGGAAGTGCTGGACGGCTTGCGCGAGGGCGAATTGCTGGTCACGGGAGAGCAGCCAGCCGGTAACGGCGCCAGCAGGTTCCAGCTATGAGCGCGATGAGTGACGCTGATAAAAACCAGCCCCTGATCGCACTGCAAGGCATACGCAAGCGTTACGGCGGCCACGATGGCGCACCGGCCGTGGAAGTGCTGCGCGGCGTCAGCTTGTCGATAGGCGCTGGCGAATTCGTCGCCATCGTGGGCGCTTCCGGTTCCGGCAAGTCGACCCTGATGCATTTGCTTGGGTGCCTGGACCGGCCCAGCGACGGTAGTTATCACTTTGCCGGCCAGGACGTGGCCAGTTTGAACCCTGACGAACTGGCGTGGCTGCGGCGCGAGGCGTTCGGCTTCGTGTTCCAGGGTTATCACTTGATCGCCACCGAATCGGCGCGCGAAAACGTGGAAGTGCCAGCCTTGTACGCGGGCATGCCGGCCGCCGAGCGCCACGCCCGCTCGGAAGCACTGCTGAAACGCCTGGGCCTGGGCGAGCGGCTGGACCACCGCCCGAATCAATTATCGGGCGGCCAGCAGCAGCGCGTGTCGATTGCGCGCGCGCTGATGAATGGCGGGCGCATCATCCTGGCCGATGAACCGACCGGGGCGCTGGACAGCAGCAGCGGCGCCGAAGTCATGGCCTTGCTGGGTGAATTGGCGGACGCGGGCCACACCGTCATCCTGATTACCCATGACCGCAAGGTAGCGGCCCAGGCGCGCCGGGTGATCGAGATACGCGATGGCGAAATCATCGAAGATTCGGGCGCCGTGGCCATTCCCGCCACCTCGGCCGCGCTGCCGCCGCTCGATATGTCGGGCGCCGCGCATGACACCGGTGCTTCCCTGATCACGGAATTGCTCGATGCGGCGCGCGCCGCCTGGCGAGTAATGTGGATCAACCGCTTCCGCACGGGCCTGACTTTACTCGGTATCATCATCGGCGTGGCGTCGGTGATCGTGATGCTGGCCATCGGCCTGGGCACGCGCCAGCAAGTGATGGCGCAGCTGGGCGCTTTCGGCTCCAACCTCTTGTATATGTCGTCGATAGGCGAAAGCTCGCGCATCCCGGGGCGCAGCATCACCCTGGCCGACCTGGAAGCGCTGGCCGAGGTGCCGGGCATCGCCCACGTGCTGCCGAATGTCACCGGCAACAAGGTGATACGGCATGGCAACCTCGATGTGCAAACCTATGTGCGGGGCACGGGCGCGGCGCTGCCGCAGATCCAGACCTGGCCGGTCGCCTATGGCGGCTTCTTCACCGAGCAGGATGAGCGTGAAATGGCCACCGTCGCCGTGCTGGGCTGGCGGCTGGCGCACAAGCTGATGCCCGACATACCGAATCCGGTGGGCGAGACCATTTTGATCGGCAATGTGCCATTCCAGGTGATCGGCGTGATGAGCGAGAAGGGCGCGCTGACGGGCGACAAGGATGAAGACAATGTCTTGCTGCTGCCGTTTTCCACGGCCGGCATTCGCGTTTTCGGCCAGCGCGAGCCGACCTATATCGTGCTGGCGGCCGACGATGTGAAGCGCATCGCGCAAACCGAGAAAACCGTCGACGAGACCATGTTCGAGCGCCACCGCATCCGCGACTATGGCATCAGCAATGCGGCCGCCTCGATTGCCGCCGAAGCGCGCACGCAAGACAATATGACCATGATGCTCAGCCTGATCGCTGCCGTGTCGCTGGTGGTGGGCGGCATCGGCGTGATGAATGTGATGCTGATGACGGTGCGCGAGCGCACGCGAGAAATCGGCATCCGCATGGCGACCGGCGCGCGCCGGCGCGACATCTTGCGCCAGTTCCTCACCGAAGCGGTGCTGGTGTCGGTGGTGGGCGGCGTGGCGGGCATCCTTGTCGGCATCACCTTTGCCGGCTTGCTGCTGGTATGGGAAGTGCCGGTGATCTTTTCACTGAGCGCCATCGGCGGCGCTTTCGGCTGCGCCGTGGTAACGGGCCTGGTGTTTGGCTACATGCCGGCGCGCAAGGCGTCGGGACTCGATCCGGTGGTGGCGCTGGCGGGGCAGTAATGCTGAAAAACATGTTTATGCTAGAAAAAGGTTGCTCCTGACTCAACACGCGGTACTATCTCTGCATAATAAAAAAACAGTGTTTCGTTGCCATGCGCTTGCTGGCACACCTCAACCACTACAGGAGAAATCGATGCACAGAAACATGTCCGTGAAGACCGGTATTGCCGCAGCAGTATTGCTGGCGTTTGGCCTGGGCAGCGCCCAGGCGCAAGATGTTGTGCGCCTGGGTAACTTGAAATTCGCCCATTACGGCGCCGTGTCGTATATCAAGGAAATCGCGCCCAAGTGCGGCATCAAGGTCGAAGAGCACGTGTTTGCCAAGGGCCTCGATGTGATGCAGGCGATTATTGCGGGCGAACTGGACGTGGGCGCGACGGCGTCCGAGGCGGCCATTTCCGGCCGTGCCGGTGGCGCACCGATTTATGTGGTGGCCGGTTTCGCCAAGGGCGGCGCGCGCCTGGTGGCGGGTGCGGGGCAAAAGATCGCCAGCGTGCAAGACTTGAAGGGCAAGCGCGTGGGCGTGACGCGCGGCGGCATCCAGGAAGTGCTGTTGCTGGCCGAGCTGGCGCAGAGTGGCTTGACGTTTTCCGAGAAAAAGGGCCAGGATGTGCAACTGGTGTTCCTCGCTTATGCGGATTTGAACCAGGCGCTGATGGGCAAGAATATCGACGCCATGATGCAGTCGGAACCGCAATCGTCGCAGGCGATCAACAAAGGTTTCGGCGTGGAAATCCTGAAGCCGTATGACACGCCGATCGGCGAGCCCGTGCGCACCATGGTGATGACGGAAAAGTTCTACAAGGAACGCCGTCCGGTGGCCGAGAAATTCATGCGCTGTTTCGTCGAAGCCACCAAGGCCTTTATCGATAACCAGGCTACGGCGGAAAAATATGTGCGCGAAGTGGTGTTCCGTGGCCAGATCACCAAGCAAGACTTCGATGACGCCATCAGCAATTCGCCGTATTCCTATGACATCACGCCCGAACATATCCAGATCACCACCGACGTGATGGTGAAAACAGGCGTGGGCCGCATGAGCAAACCGCCGGTGGCCAAGGATTGGGTGAAAACCGATTTGCTGGATCAGGCCAAGAAGAGTTTGAACGTCAAATAAGTTGTTGACGATGCAACCTCCGCGCCATCACTGGCGCGGAGGTTTTTTTATGCCGGCAGTAATCTTAACGTTTTGCGGCGGCCGCCAGAATGACTTCGGCTACCTGTTTCGGCTGCGACAGCATAGGCACATGGCTGGTTTGCAAGACGGTGGTGACGGCATGCAACTTCTTGGCAAACGCCTGTTCCAGTTCCGGCGCGATCATGCGGTCCTTGGCGGAGACGATGTAATAGTTCGGTTTGTTTTTCCAGGCGGCAACCGTGGTCTTGTCGGCAAAGGCCTTGGCCTGGATAGGACCTTGCGTGACGGCCATCAAGCGGGTGGTCGCGGCCGGCAAGTCCTGGGCGAAATTGAGGCGCAGCGATTCTTCGGGCAGATACAGGAAGCCGGATGCATCGGCTTTCAGGGTCGCGCTGCCCGGCGGCGTCGGGTAATCCTTGCCCAGGTCGCCCGACGCTTCGCCTTCGGACGGCGCGAACGCCGCTACATATACCAGCGCCTTGACCTTGTCGCTGGTGCCCGCTTGCGTGATCACGGTGCCGCCCCAGGAGTGGCCGACCAGGATCACGCGGCCCGTCTGGGCGTCGATCACGCGCTGCGCGGCGGCCACATCGTCGGCCAGCGAGGTGAGCGGATTTTGCACGGCCACCACTTTCAAGCCTTTGGCCTGCAGCAAGGGGATGACTTTGTCCCAGCTGGAACCGTCGGCAAACGCGCCGTGCACCAGTACCACGGTGGTGTCTTCCACCGGCGCCGTGCTGGCAGCCTGGGCTGGTGCGAGAGCGGCGGCAGAGAGGATGGCGGAAGCGAGCAGGGCGGATTTGAGTGTGCTGTGCGGCATGGTGTGACTCCTGTGTTGTTGGATAGAGGTAATTAATTAGCGCGCTAAATAATTTCCATGTAAAACATGGAAACCGGCAGCGCATGCAGGGAACAATAGCGCACTAATCATTAGCGTGCAATATATTTTTACGCCGCAGATGTCTGCGGCACGATCGGGCTTAGTTATCCACCTGCTTGCCCAGTTGGGTATTGAGTTTGCGCAAGCCTTCCATCATGACCGTGAATTCTCCGGCGATGCTGCTGCAATTGGCGGCGATGGTGGGATCGATGCTGGCGCAGGCACTGCGCAGCTGGCGGCCCGCTTCCGTCAAGGTCAGCACGCGGTTGCGCTCGTCGCGCGGGTCGCGGTTGCGCAGCAGATAACCTTCCGCTTCCAGGCGCTTGACCAGCGGCGTGATGGAGCCGGAATCTTGCTGCAGACGGGCGGCCAGGTCCTTGATGCCCAGGCCTTCCTGTTCCCACAGCACCAGCATCACCAGGTATTGCGGATAGGTCAACTTGAGCGCGCTCAGCATCGGCTTGTATAACTGGGTCATTTTCAGCGAGGTGGCATACAGCTGAAAACACAGTTTATCGTCCAGGCTGGACGGTGGGGGAGAGCTCGATGTGGCCATGGCAAAACAATCAAAGACGGTGATGGTGCCAGACTAACGGCAATTGGCGTATTTGTCGATGCGCGCACTTGTCAGCTATCTATATAGTCATCATGAAAGATTGTGTAATTCTTGAGGGCGGGCCACCCCGTCCGCTCTCAGGCACGATATCATGGCAGCCTATCTGCGCATGCTGGCTGGCGTTGCCCTTGCCCGCCTGCCATGCCGCTTTATCCTGTCCTGAATCGCGCTTGCCGGCTATGGTGTAAACTTAAAACATGCAGACTTATTTCTTTCTCCTCGCCGCAGTTCTTTATGCGGTGTGCGCCGTGCTTCCTTCGTCGCGGGGACGGCTGATTGCCGCGCTGACGGGGGTCGCCTGGCTGGCGCATGGCTATACGCTGTGGTTGGACTTGATGGCGCCAGGCACCTTGCGCTTCGGTTTTTCCGCCATGCTGTCGGCCGCGCTATGGGTGTCAGTGGGCGCTTACTGGGTAGAGAACCGCAATTTCAGCCTCGATGGCTTGCGCCGCCTGGTGATGCCGAGCGCTGTCGTCGCCGTGCTGCTGGCGTGGGTCTTTCCTGGCAGCCAGGTCAGCATGGAAGGCAAGTCGGCCGTGTTCGGCTGGCATATCGCCATCGCCGTACTGGCTTACAGCACCTTGACGATTGCTGCCTTTCACGCCGTGCTGATGGCTTTGCAAGAGTCGCGCCTGCATACGCGCAGCGAGCGCCGGGGGTTCTTTTCCAGCGCGCTCGATCAGCTGCCTGCCTTGCTGACGATGGAAAAGATGTTGTTTCGCATGATAGGCCTGGGCTTTGTCTTGCTGAGCCTGACCGTTTTGTCGGGCATCGTCTTTTCCGAGCAGTTATTTGGCACCGTCTTGAGCTGGGATCACAAGTCGGTGTTTACCATGATGTCGTGGCTGCTGTTCGCTGCGCTGCTGGCCGGACGCCGTTTGCGTGGCTGGCGCGGCAAGACAGCCCTGAGTTTTACCCTGGCTGGTTTCGCCACCTTGCTGCTGGCCTACGTCGGCAGCCGTTTTGTACTGGAAGTGGTTTTACACCGAGGATTTGCATGACACGATTTTTATTTTGGCTGGCGCTGGCGTTCCTGGTGCTGTTTGCGATCCGCAGCAAGATCCGCGGCTTGCAGCAGCGCGCACGCTCGCAACAGCAGCAACAGCCGCCCCATCCGTTTGCGCAAGCAAACCGCCGCGTCGAGGAATTACCCGACGCCGAGCAGATGCTGTGCTGCGCCCATTGCGGCGTATATTATCCGGCTTCCGAAAACGTGCCCGCCAAGGGTCACGATTATTGCAGCCACGCCCACGCCACCATCTAAGCCGGCTGCGTTGCGCCATTCTTCATTGCTCATCCGTACCGTAACGTTCCCTTCCACGCAGCAGGCGTAGCATCTGTCGACAGCGAGTCACACTCGTTTTCGCAGAAAGGCTAGCCATGTCCAAGCCCCATATCCTGGTCGCCGGCGAGCATGCCGCGCCGCCGCAGCTGTGTGGAGATTCTGCCTCCATGCAGGCGTTGCGCGCACAAATCAGCCGTATCGCCCGTTGCACCGCACCGGTGGCCATCCGTGGCGAATCGGGCAGCGGCAAGGAATTGGCGGCGCGCGCCATCCATGCACAAGGCGCGCGCGCCGGCGGGCCGTTTGTCGCCGTCAATTGCGGCGCGATCCCGGAAGCGCTGATGGAGGTGGAATTCTTTGGCTGCCGCGCCGGCGCCTACACGGGTGCGCTGCATGAACGCCAGGGTTTGTTCCAGGCGGCCGATGGCGGCAGCCTGCTGCTCGATGAAGTGGACGACTTGCCGCTGGCCATGCAAGTCAAGCTCTTGCGTGTCTTGCAAGAACGCCGCGTCTGCAAGCTCGGTGGCAGTAGCGACGAGGCGGTCGATGTGCGCATATTGTGCGCCAGCCAGCAGGGATTGGCGCGCGGCGTGGCCGCCGGCACGTTTCGTCAGGACTTGTATTACCGGCTCAATGTGATCGAACTGGCCGTGCCGGCGCTGCGTGAACGGCTGGGCGATCTGGAGGTATTATGTCGTACGATACTGCTGCGCCTGGCGCCGCGGCTCGCCGTGATGCTGGCGCCCGGCGTGCTGGCGCTGCTGGCTCGCCATGGTTTTCCCGGCAATGTGCGCGAACTGGAAAACCTGCTGGAACGGGCGCTGGCCTTTGCCGATGGTGGCGTCATTACGCCTGATGGCCTGGGCTTGCCGTCGCCGGCGGCCGTGCTGCCTTTAAAACCGGTGGCGCTGGAGCGGCAACTGTGCTTGCCCGGCATGGGGAAATCGGAGGCGCCGGTGGTGCCGCTGGCCCAGTATTTATGCCAGGCCGAGCGCGAGATGATTCTGCTGGCGCTGCGGCAAAGCCGTTATCACCGCGCGCGGGCGGCGCAGCAACTGGGCATCAGCGTGCGCCAGTTGCGCTACAAGATGCAAAAATTGAATTTACAGGAGTCGTGAACCCGATGCAGGCATGGAAGATAGATGAGGACGGCTGGTGCGACGGCGCCGTACGTTATGACTCGCCTTATTGCGATGCGCGCCCTGAGGGCGTGGAAATCGACTTGCTGGTGATCCATAACATCAGTTTGCCGGCCGGCCATTTTGGCGGACCGCATGTGTCGGACTTGTTTACCGGCCGCTTGGATTATAATGCCGATCCTTCTTTCGCTGACCTGTGTGGTTTGCAGGTATCGGCGCACTTTTTTGTGCGGCGCGATGGTGCGCTGGTGCAATATGTTTCGACTGATCAACGCGCATGGCATGCCGGCACGTCCACGTTTGAGGGACGCCCGCAGTGCAATGCCTATTCCATCGGTATCGAAATGGAAGGCTCTGACTTCCAGCCCTTCCAGCCTGAGCAATACCGCGTCCTGCTGGCGCTGACGGCGGCGCTGGCCCGGCGCTACCCGCTGGCCCAGGTGCGTGGCCATGAACATATCGCAGCGGGAAGAAAGACCGATCCGGGGCCGTTTTTTGACTGGGATGCGTACCAGCAAAGCTGGCAGCTGGCCTTGCGCGGGCAGCCTGCGTTAGTGCTTACTACGCGGGCGCTGGGCTTCCCATCCGTAGTCTGAAAAGTCAATCGAAATCGTGCTGAAAAGTACAAAAAATTAGCCTGATCCGTGCCTGAAAAGTATTGCGAATGCTTTCGATGGGCACTACAATTAGTACATAACTTAGAGCTCTTCACTAAATGTAGTGCCATCACAGACGTTTTCAGAATTATTATCAAAGCTGCCCTGATTGCCGGTTTGGCATGCGGGGACTAGCGGTTTATTACCCTTGATCGTGTTGTACGCCAGCCGGAATTGGGTCTGGGCGGTTTCAATCCTGTACGGCCTTGTGCATTACATATTTGCATTTTAGTAACAATATTATCTGAAGCCATCCGGAACATCGGACCTTCTATTCAACAACACACGCGGCAGCAAAACTGCAGGCTGACTTTAGCTGACAACGGGAGCTTCAATGCAATCACCTCAAGATATTTCCATCCATCCAACGCCAGTATCGCCAGCGCCCGGCGCGGCACATAGCGTTGCGAGTACGGGCGCGGCCCTGGGCGACTATCGCATCATCCGCCGCAATGGTGCGGTGGTGGCATTTGAGCCTTCGAAGATCGCCATCGCGATGACCAAGGCGTTTCTGGCCGTCAACGGCGGCCAGGGCGCAGCCTCGGCGCGCATCCGTGAACTGGTCGAGCAATTGACCGACGGCGTGGTGAACGCGCTGGTGCGACGTCATCCAGGCGGCGGCACCTTCCATATTGAAGATGTGCAAGACCAGGTCGAACTGTCGCTGATGCGTTCGGGCGAACACGATGTGGCGCGCGCCTACGTGCTGTACCGCGCCAAGCACATGGAAGAGCGACGCCTGCAGAAGGAAGCGCAAGGCGGTTCCGCACAAGTTGCTGCACCACAACTGAACGTCACGGACAACGGCGTACGCCGTTTGCTGGACATGCAGGAAGTGCGCGACCTGATCAACGCTGCCTGTGCCGGCCTGGAAAAGCACGTCGATGCCGACGCCATCCTGGCTGAAACGGTAAAAAACCTGTACGACGGCGTGCCAGTCGAAGAACTGCACAAGTCGGCCATCCTGGCAGCGCGCGCGCTGATGGAAAAAGACCCGGCCTACAGCCAGGTCACGGCCCGCATCCTGCTGCATACGGTGCGTAAAGAGGTGTTTGGCAAGGAAGTGCCGCAAGCGGCCGCTGCCGCCGAATACCTGACGTATTTCCCTGCTTACATCGCCAAGGGTATCACCGCCGAACTGCTGAACCCGGTACTTGCCAGTTTCGACCTGGAGCGCCTGGCCAAAGCCATCGTGGCGGACCGCGACTTGCAATTTGGCTACATCGGCCTGCAAACCCTGTATGACCGCTACTTCCTGCATATCAGCGACGTGCGCATCGAAATGCCGCAGGCTTTCTATATGCGCGTGGCGATGGGCCTGGCATTGAACGAGTCGGACCGCGAAGCGCGCGCCATCGAGTTCTACAGCCTGCTGTCCTCGTTCGACTTCATGAGCTCGACGCCGACCCTGTTCAACTCGGGCACCCTGCGCTCGCAGCTGTCGTCGTGCTACCTGAGCACCGTGTCCGATGACCTGGAAGGCATCTACGACGCAATCAAGGATAACGCGCTGCTGGCCAAATACGCCGGCGGTCTGGGTAACGACTGGACGCCAGTGCGCGCCCTGGGCGCCCACATCAAGGGCACCAACGGCAAGTCGCAAGGCGTCGTGCCGTTCCTGAAAGTCGTCAATGACACGGCCGTGGCCGTCAACCAGGGCGGTAAACGCAAGGGCGCCGTCTGCGCCTACCTGGAAACCTGGCACATGGACATCGAGGAATTCCTCGACCTGCGCAAGAACACGGGCGACGACCGCCGCCGCACCCACGACATGAACACGGCCAACTGGATTCCGGACATGTTCATGAAGCGCGTGATGGAAAAAGGCGACTGGACCCTGTTCTCGCCGAGCGAAACGCCAGACTTGCACGATAAAGTCGGCAAGGCCTTTGAAACGGCTTACCTGGGCTACGAAGCCAAGGCTGCGGCCGGCGAAATCCGTTCGTTCAAGAAGATTGCTGCGCTGGACCTGTGGCGCAAGATGCTGTCGATGCTGTTTGAAACCGGCCATCCATGGATCACCTTCAAGGATCCTTGCAACATCCGCAGCCCGCAGTCGCACGTTGGCGTGGTTCACAGCTCGAACCTGTGCACGGAAATCACCCTGAACACCAGCGCCGACGAAATCGCCGTCTGCAACCTCGGTTCCGTGAACATGCCGGCGCACATGAAAGAAGGCAAGCTCGATCACGTCAAGCTGGCCAAGACCGTGCGCACCGCGATGCGCATGCTGGACAACGTGATCGACATCAATTACTACGCAGTCGATAAAGCGCGCAATTCGAATATGCGCCACCGCCCGGTCGGCATGGGCATCATGGGCTTCCAGGATTGCCTGCACATGATGCGCATCCCGTTCGCCTCGAACGACGCCGTGTCGTTTGCCGATACATCGATGGAAGCGGTGTGCTACTACGCCTACCTGGCGTCGACCGAGCTGGCTGAAGAGCGCGACCGTTACGAAACCTACGCCGGTTCGCTGTGGGACCGTGGCATCCTGCCGCAAGATTCGGTCAAATTGCTGGCTGAAGAGCGCGGCGGCTACCTGGAAGTCGATTCCTCGTCGGCCATGGACTGGACTCCGGTGCGTGAGCGTATCGCCAAATTCGGCATGCGCAACTCGAACTGCGTGGCGATTGCGCCAACGGCAACGATCTCGAACATTATCGGCGTCTCGGCCTGTATCGAGCCGACGTTCCAGAACTTGTACGTGAAATCGAACCTGTCGGGCGAATTCACCGAAATCAACGGCTACCTGGTACGTGACCTGAAGGCGCGCGACCTGTGGGATGAAGTCATGATCTCGGACCTGAAATACTTCGACGGCTCGCTGGTCAAGATCGACCGCATCCCGCAAGACCTGCGCGATATCTACGCTACCGCCTTTGAAGTGTCGCCGAGCTGGCTGGTGGAAGCAGCGTCGCGCCGCCAGAAGTGGATCGACCAGGCGCAGTCGCTGAACATCTACATGGCTGGCGCTTCGGGCAAGAAACTGGACGAAACCTACAAGCTGGCATGGCTGCGTGGCCTGAAAACCACCTACTACCTGCGTACCATCGCCGCCACCCACATGGAGAAATCGACCTCCAAGACCGGCGCCCTGAACGCCGTGGCAGTCGATGGCGGCATGTCGGCCAGCGCCCACAGCGCAGCGGCAGCAGCAGCTGCAGTCGCGGCAGCTGCGCCAGCGGTGGCGCCAGTGGTCGCAGCGGCAGCGGACGACGCCGATGGCGAAGCTTGCTACCTGCGTCCGGGAGATGATGGCTTTGAGGAATGCGAAGCCTGCCAGTAAGATTGCCAATAAGGTTGCCAATTCGCCTGCTGAGGTAATGGCCAGCCCGGCTATCGGGCTGGCAGACTGTTTTCAAGACCGGATTACCGGTAAATAAAGGAAGAATAATTATGTCGTTGTCATGGGATGATGAAGCCACGCCGGCCGCTGTGCCGCGTTCGGCGCAGCAAGCGCCGCTGGGAAATACCGATTTGAACCTGGCTGCGGGCGCCGAGCCGTCCGAAGCGAATGCCGAGCAAGTGGCGCGCCGCGTCAATGCAGATGACAAGCGCATCATCAATGGCAAGACCGACGTCAACCAGCTGGTGCCGTTCAAGTACAAATGGGCGTGGGATAAATACCTGGCCGGTTGCGCCAACCACTGGATGCCGCAGGAAGTGAACATGCAGCGCGATATCGAGCTGTGGAAAAACCCCAACGGCCTGACCGACGACGAACGCCGCCTGGTCAAGCGCAACCTGGGCTTCTTCGTCACCGCCGACTCGCTGGCCGCCAACAACATCGTGCTGGGCACCTATCGCCACATCACGGCCCCCGAGTGCCGCCAGTACCTGCTGCGCCAGGCGTTCGAGGAAGCGATCCACACCCACGCGTATCAATACATCGTTGAATCGCTGGGCCTGGACGAAGCGGAAATCTTCAACGCCTACAACGAAGTCAAGTCGATCCGTGACAAGGACGAGTTCCTGATCCCGTTCATCAACACCCTGACCGACCCGGCTTTCACCACCGGCACGATTGAAAACGACCAGAAGCTGCTGAAATCGCTGATCGTCTTTGCCTGCCTGATGGAGGGCTTGTTCTTCTACGTCGGCTTCACGCAAATCCTGGCGCTGGGCCGCCAGAACAAGATGATGGGCGCGGCAGAACAGTATCAATACATCCTGCGCGACGAATCGATGCACTGCAATTTCGGTATCGACTTGATCAACACCGTGAAAATGGAAAACCCGCAGCTGTGGACCGCCGAGTTCCGCGAAGAGATCAAGCAGCTGTTCCTGAAAGCCGTCGACCTGGAATACGCGTATGCCGAAGACACCATGCCACGCGGCGTGCTGGGCCTGAACGCACCGATGTTCAAGGGCTACCTGCGCTTCATCGCCAACCGCCGCGCGCAACAGATCGGCATCGAGCCAATGTTCGCCCAGGAAGAAAACCCCTTCCCGTGGATGAGCGAAATGATCGACATGAAGAAAGAGCGTAACTTCTTCGAAACGCGCGTGACCGAGTACCAGACCGGCGGCGCGCTGAACTGGGAGTAAGCGGAAGTAGTATCAAGCGCCCATCTGAATGGCACTGGCAAGACCAAAGGCCTCGCAATGCGAGGCCTTTTTTTTATTCGCACGTGTCGTCAATGCGACGCGCATGGATAGCCCAGCGCACGCTATCATCATGATACAGGTCTGTGCATGCAGGCCCGCGTGACAGGGGGGCCTGGGCCGGC
Organism: Janthinobacterium saanense; assembly: GCF_014200675.1. Classification (GTDB taxonomy): domain Bacteria; phylum Pseudomonadota; class Gammaproteobacteria; order Burkholderiales; family Burkholderiaceae_D; genus Janthinobacterium. Next base: position 247,227 of record NZ_JACHCI010000005.1, read on the forward strand.
AATCTGTCGACGCCTGCACTGCCGCCGACAGGCATCATTCATCACCGCGTTCATTGCCTCTGCGATGCGCATTTGTCTGTTCAATCGCGATGCCGGATGGCGTATTTTTATACGGCGTTTTTTCATCCCGCATCGGCGTGGCAGTACAAGGGATCGTGGACTTGACCTTATGGCGACTGTCGCCGATAGTGAATAGAGTCTGCCTGGCATCTGGCTTTGGTGCTGAAAAAATCCAGCCCGAAAACTCGCCCGGATAAATGCGCTCCATTTTGCGAGGCCGGAAAACGCAGCCATTTTTTTCGCCGCACCGATGCTGTCGCAGCGCGATTTTTTTGATGAAAGGAGTCGCCGCGTCGCGCGCCAAAAATACCGTTTCCGCGCATGCCGGAGACGGCATTTACGGCGCGATTGTACGATAGCGCGCGTATCGTGCAAAAAAGCCCGTGAAAACATGTCGTGCCGGTTGCGCAGCGACAAGGTTTTCGTGTACTTTATGAGATTGCGAATGCGAGCGTTAGAATGCGGGGTTTTTTAACCAGCGCGGTGACGATAAAACCTCGCTAATCAGGGATACAGATTTACACGGATATGCACAAAACCACACCGTTTTCGTCTGCCGCCGTGCCCGAATTTTTTCAGGCATGGCGGTTTTTTATTTGACGAATGGTGTTGTGGCGAGCGCGATGCGAGGGGCGTAAAACGCACGGCATCGAAAACGATATGACCGAATTCAGACTTTGCCACCAGCTGCGAGATCAAGCAGGGTGGCACCGACGATGGCTGAAGTGCTGCAAACGTGAGGAGTTGCAGCAGTTCAGCTGGTGCCGAATTCATTAGCGCAAACGAGTGTTTGTGCCGATGAATAATTCGCCTGGCCTATCCCCGTGGTGGGTCGGACGGGTTTAAATCTTGTAGCTTAAATTTCTCATCTCAGATGAAGGAGAGACAAATGGCAACAGCCGCTAAGAAATCAGAAGTAAAGAAACCAGCCGCCAAGGCTGCTCCTGCCGCGAAGAAGCCGGCAGTCGCAGCAAAAACGGTTGCCGCTAAACCAGCTGCCAAAGCCGCAGCGAAACCAGCAGCCAAACCAGCAGCTAAGCCGGCCGCCAAAGCCGTCGCCAAACCTGCTGCCAAGCCAGCAGCAAAAGCAGCCGCCAAGCCAGCAGCGAAAGCCGCTGTCAAAGCTGTCGCCAAGCCAGCTGCCAAGGTTGTGGCAAAAGCCGCAGCGAAACCAGCCGCCAAACCAGCCGTGAAAAAAGCCGCAGCGAAACCTGCAGCCAAGCCAGCGGCAAAGGCAGCCGCCAAGCCAGCGGCAAAAGCAGCAGCCAAACCTGCAGCAAAAGCTGTCGCCAAGCCAGCCGTGAAAAAAGCGGCAGCCAAGCCGGCAGCGAAAGCAGCAGCGAAACCTGCAGCCAAGCCAGCAGCGAAAGCAGCGACCAAGGTAGCCGCCAAGCCAGCAGCGAAAAAAGCAGCCGCCAAGCCAGCCGCAAAAGCAGCAGCCAAACCGGTAGCGAAAGCAGCAGCCAAGGTAGCAGCCAAGCCAGCGGCTAAAAAAGCCGTTGCCAAGCCAGCAGCGAAAGCAGCCGCCAAACCGGTAGCGAAAGCAGCCGCCAAGCCAGCAGCTAAAAAAGCCGTTGCCAAGCCAGCAGCCAAAGCGGCAGCGAAACCTGCAGCAAAAGCAGCAGCCAAGCCAGCAGCCAAAGCGGTAGCGAAACCTGCAGCAAAAGCAGCAGCCAAGCCGGCGGCCAAAGCGGCAGCGAAACCTGCAGCCAAGCCAGCAGCGAAAGCAGCAGCCAAGCCTGCAGCGAAGGCAGCAGCCAAGCCAGCGGCCAAAGTGGCAGCCAAGCCGGCAGCAAAAGTCGCAGCGAAACCTGCGGCCAAGCCAGCGGCTAAAGCTGTCGCCAAGCCTGCAGCCAAGCCCGCGGCGAAAGCAGCAGCCAAACCTGCAGCCAAACCTGCCGCCAAGCCTGCAGCTGCCCCAGTGGCCGCTGCAGCACCGGTAGCAGCGCCTGCCGCAGCGGCACCAGCCGTAGCAGCCAAGCCTGCCGTCAAGAAGGCCGCGCCTAAAAAAGCCGCGCCGAAGAAGGTAGAAGCCGCCAAGCCATCGGCGCCTATCGCACCTGTAGCAAAAACCGTGTTGGCTCCGGCTGCCGCCTGGCCATTCCCAACCAGTACCCGTCCGTCGTAATTCGAACGTTTCGGGTGCCTGGATGAGGCAACACGCCGCTGTGTGACGTAATCACACAGCGGTTTTTTTTTGGAGAATTATTCGTGCTCACTATCCTTACATTGATCGTTGATACCATAGCCACTCTGCTGGGCGGGGTTTTACTGCTGCGCTTCTGGATGCAGGCCGTGCGCGTGCGGCCACCCTCGTCGGTGGCCCAATTCACGTTTCAATTGTCCGACTGGCTGGTGCGCCCCTTGCGCCGCGTCGTGCCTGGCGTGGGCGGATATGACTGGGCTAGCCTGATCGGCGCCTTTTTGGTCGTCTTGCTGGCCAGCTCGGTCTGGTTTATCGCCGGCTACCCATTCGAAGCCGTGCTGCTGAGGGCCTTGCAGCGCTTCCTGCAATGGATATTGTATGGTTTCATGGCCCTGCTGATCATCGAAGCCATTTTCAGCTGGGTGAACCCGCATGCGCCACTGGCGCCGTTTGTGCGGGCCTTGAACGAGCCACTGCTGCGTCCGCTGCGCCGCGTGGTACCGCTGGTGGGTAATCTGGATTTGTCGCTGCTGGTCGCGCTGATCCTGTTGCAGATCGCGCAAATTCTGGTGGGGATGATTTTCGGCGGGAGGTAAGGCGAGTAAGTCTGCTTGAACGGGGTCAGGCGCGCGGGACTTGGCGTCCCCGCCTGACCCCGGCATCATTAATAGCGGTAGCCAAACGCCGCTTCAAACTGGTCGGCAATGCTGGCCGGCGTAAATACATGGTTTTGCGCGCCCTGGGTGGCGATCTTGATGGATCCCACCAGGCTGGCCAGGCGGCCGCTGGTTTCCCAGCCCAGGTCGTTGGTAATGCCGAACAGCAAGCCGGCGCGGTAGGCGTCGCCGCAGCCGGTCGGATCCAGCACTTCTTTGGCAGCCACGACAGGAATGTCGATGCGCTTGCCGCCCGTATAGATTTCCGAACCTTTTTCACCGCGCGTGACGATCAGCGCTTCCAGGCGGTTGGCGATCTCTTCCAGGCTCAAACCCGTGCGCTCGATCATCATTTCGATTTCATAATCGTTGGCCGACACATAAGTAGCCTTGTTGATGAAGTCAATCAATTGCTCGCCGTTGAAGCGTGGCAATTGCTGGCCTGGATCAAACATGAAGGGAATGCCCAGCTCAGCCAGGTCGGCGGCGTGCTTGAGCATGCCCTGGTCGCCGTCTGGCGAGATGATGGCGATCCTGGCCGGGCCGGCATTGGCAATCGGGTTTTCATGCGCGAAGGACATGGCGCCTGGATGGAAGGCATTGATCTGGTTATTGTCCGCATCGGCCGTGACGAAGCACTGGGCGTTGTAGCTGTCAGCCTTGATCATGATGTTGGCAGTGGAAATGCCCAGCTTTTGCAGGCGCTCCAGATAGGCGGCGCTGTCCTGGCCCATGACGCCGACGATGCGCGGGTCGCCGCCCAGCATTTTCAGGCTGTAGGCGATATTGCCCGAGCAGCCGCCGAACTCGGTGCGCATGGTGGGCACGAGGAAGGAAACATTGACTTTGTGCAACTGGTCTGCCAGCAGGGATTCGCTGAAGCGGCCAGGAAATTGCATGATGGTGTCGGTGGCGAGGGAGCCGCAGATCAACGATGTTTTGGTCATGATAGTGTCTGTTAGGGGTAGAAGATGGCGATATGGTAGCCAGCCGCCGTGAGCTGGTCTAATGAAAAATACAATTTGATGCTTTGTTCGGAACGCGCTGCAAAGCCCTTGGCCACCTCGGCGCCAGCCGGCAGATAGTCGCGCGGACCGATCACGCGGCGCACGACGGGCTTGTCATTGCCGTCATTGAGGATCAGCTCGATGCTGGGCCAGGCCTGCACATTGCGGCTCTGGTTGCGCAGCAGGGAGACATAGGAAAACGTATTCGGCGCCAGGGTTTGCAATTCGCCCTGCTCGACGGACAGCGCTTCGATTTGCGCCGGCAAGTCGACCTTGCAGCCGCTCAGCGAGCACACGGCGAGCAGCGCCGGCTTTAATTCAGGAAATTGCGCCGCCAGCGGATTGCGGAAGGTGGTCATGCCCTGCAGTAATAACAGCAGCAACAGCAGCACGCTGCCCACGGCCATGGCCACGCGCATGGCCTTGCCGCTTTGCTCGCGGCGCCGTCCCTGGGTGACAAAGGCGGGCTCGTCGGCGGTGATGTCGGCCGGTGTTGCGCTGATGGGCTCAAATACAGGCTCAAATACCGGTTCCTGAGGCTGCAACAGCGGCGCATGCTCGCCCAGGACAGGTTCCTGGCGCGCACTGGCGGCCGCAATGAAAATGGGTTCCAGCGCGGTTTCCGGTTCTGCTGCCGATTCTTGCTCTGGTTCCACTGGCGCTGCGATAGCCGCTACAGTCACCGGCGCTTGAACGGTCTCGTCCGCTTCTGCCTGCGGACGGCTGCTGCGCAAATACGTGGCAAAGGCGGGCGCCTCATCGACCTGGCGGCGCTTGAAGGGCGCCATCGGCACCGGCAGTGGCTCGGGCTCGGGCGCTGCTTCGGTTTTGATCCCGGTCACCGGCGCAGGCGCGCTCACTGGCAGCTCGTCGCCGATATCGAGGTCCAGCTCGATCTTTTCAGCGTCCTCTTCGATCTGCGCCGCGTCGGGCAAGATGCCGAACGGGTCGAAGGACGTGTCGAAATCGAGAGAATAGATGGGTTCGTCATGCACCGCGGAAGCGGCAGGCGCCAGGAAAGCCGGCGCCGATGGTAAAAACGGCAATGCCGCCGCTGGATCGACCAGCGCGGCATTGCCGTCAAAGACTTCTTTGCACGTGCCACAGCGCACGATGCCCCCACGTAATTTCAACTGGTCAGCAGCGACCCGAAATATCGTGTTGCAGTGGGGGCATTTAGTGGCGAGGGCCATTGCTGTGCTGATGCACCTTATGCGCGTGGCGCAGGGGCAGCGTCGGCGCCCAGGCGGCCGTGCAAGGCCACCCAGCCGTCTTGTTCAGCCCACACACCCAACTGGATGAACGGTGCGTAGGCAGCCGCCACTTCTTCGGCCTGGCGTGCCAGCACGCCCGACAGTATCAGCGCGCCGCCGTCGGCGACACGGCCCGACAGCATGGGCGCCATCAATTTCAATGGACTCGACAGGATGTTGGCGACGACGATGTCGAAGCGGCCATCTGCATGGACCGAGGTGGCAAACGTATCTGGCAAGAAATATTCGATCTCGCACTGGTTGCGCTCGGCATTGTCGCGCGCCGATTCGATCGCTTGCGGGTCGATATCGACGCCAGCCACCGTTTGTGCGCCCAGTTTCTTGGCCACCATGGCCAGGATGCCGGAACCGCAACCATAGTCGAGCACGGACTTGCCGGGCGCCGGATATGCTTCCAGCCATTCCATGCACAGGCGCGTGGTCGGGTGGCTACCCGTGCCGAAAGCCAGGCCAGGGTCCAGTTCCAGGATCAGACCGTCCGGGTCCGGTGCTTCGTGCCAGCTGGGCACGACCCAGATATTCTTGCCGATGTGGATAGGCGCAAATTGCGACTGGGTCAAACGCACCCAGTCCTGCTCTTCCACCGCGCGCACGGTAAACGCAGGCGCAACAGCCAGGCCGATGGCGGCCGAGGCTATAGCCACGATGGCGGTCTGGTCGGCGTCGACGTCGGTCAGCGCGACCACGCGGCTGCGTTCCCACGCCGCTTCTTTCGGCTCCATGCCCGGCTCGCCGAACAGCGGCTGCTCGGCATCCGTGCCTTCATCGGCATCTTCCACCGACACCGACAGGGCGCCCGCTTCCATCAAGGCGTCGGACATGGCCTCGGCGTTGTCGCGGGCAATTTCGATGACGATTTCAGTCCAGCTCATACGTCAGCCTTGATTTCAGACTTCTTGGCGATGCTGGGTGCGCCGCCATTCAGGCTCTTGCCCAGGTCCGGCATGTCGGCCAGCTTCTGTTCCAGATAGTGAATATTGGTGCCGCCTTCGATGAAGCGCGCATCGATCATCAATTCGCGGTGCAGGGCGATATTGGTGCTGATGCCTTCGACCACCATTTCGGACAGGGCGATCTGCATGCGGCGGATGGCTTGCTCGCGCGTGGCGCCGTAAGCGATCACTTTGCCGATCATCGAGTCGTAGTGCGGCGGTACATAGTAGCCGGCGTAAGCGTGCGAATCGACGCGGATGCCAGGGCCGCCTGGCGTATGCCACGAAATGATCTTGCCTGGCGACGGCGTAAACTTGAACGGATCTTCTGCATTGATGCGGCACTCGACGGCGTGTCCGGACAGCAGCACGTCGCGCTGGCGGTAACGCAGTTTTTCGCCAGCGGCGATGCGGATCTGTTCTTGCACGATGTCGATGCCGGTGATCATTTCGGTGACCGGATGTTCAACTTGCACGCGGGTATTCATTTCAATGAAATAGAACTCGCCGTTTTCGTACAGGAATTCAAACGTGCCGGCGCCGCGGTAGCCGATCTTGCGGCAAGCTTCGGCGCAACGGTCGCCGATTTTTTCGATCAGCTTGCGTGGGATGCCTGGCGCTGGCGCCTCTTCGATCACTTTCTGGTGGCGGCGCTGCATGGAGCAGTCGCGCTCGCCCAGCCAGACGGCGTTCTTGTGTTCATCGGCGAGGATCTGGATTTCCACGTGGCGTGGATTTTCCAGGTACTTTTCCATATACACTTCAGGGTTGCCGAAAGCGCTGCCCGCTTCAGTCTTGGTCATCGCCACGGCGTTGATCAGTGCAGCTTCGGTGTGTACCACGCGCATGCCGCGGCCACCGCCGCCGCCAGCAGCCTTGATGATGACCGGATAGCCGATCTTGCGTGCAATTTGCACGATGGTTTTAGGATCGTCCGGCAAAGCGCCTTCCGAACCGGGTACGCACGGTACGCCAGCCTTGATCATGGTTTGCTTGGCCGATACTTTATCGCCCATCAAACGGATCGATTCGGAGCGTGGGCCGATGAAGACGAAGCCCGATTTCTCGACGCGTTCGGCAAAGTCGGCGTTTTCCGACAGGAAACCATAGCCAGGGTGGATCGCTTGCGCATCCGTCACTTCAGCGGCGCTGATGATGGCGGGCATGTTCAGGTAGCTCAGGGACGACTGTGCCGGCCCGATACAAACAGATTCATCGGCCAGCTTGACGTATTTTGCGTCCTTGTCGGCTTCGGAGTGGACTACAACCGTTTTGATGCCCATTTCGCGGCAGGCGCGCTGAATACGGAGGGCAATTTCACCACGGTTGGCAATCAGGATTTTTTCAAACATGGTAGGTTCGCGTATGTCTGTGAGAGCCGGGCTAGCCGGCGAAACAACAAGTATGAGGGGCTAAAACTGCAAACGGCCGTTGCCGGCCGTGTGGACAGTGGCTTTTAGCCGATCACAAACAGGGGTTGGCCGAATTCGACCGGCTGGCCGTTTTCAACCAGGATCTGGGTGACGACACCGGCTTTATCCGAGTCGATTTCATTGAGCAGCTTCATCGCTTCGATGATGCACAGGGTATCACCTTCCTTGACGGTGGAACCCACTTCAACGAACGCAGCGCTGCCAGGAGCGGAGGAACGGTAGAAGGTGCCAACCATCGGCGATTTGACGATATAACCGGTCGGCTCGGCGGCAACGACGACGGCAGCGGCTGCCGGTGCGGCGGCTGGCGCGGCAGGGGCATATTGGGCTTGCATGCCTTGCGGCTGCATCATGACCATCTGGTTTTGCGGCATGGCCGACGATTTGACGATGCGTACCTTGCTTTCGCCTTCGGTAACTTCCAGCTCTGCGATGTCCGATTCGGCGACCAGGTCGATCAAGGTCTTGAGTTTTCGTAGATCCATGTAAAACCCCTAGGAATGTAGTTTGTTTTATGAGTGATGCGGTGATGTCGAGAGGCTATCGCCGCGCTAAATGCATGCAGATCGCGTAGATTAACGTGTTTTAAGCGCAAAGTCGATGGCAAACCGATATCCGTCGATACCCAGGCCGCAGATCGTCCCCTGCGCGATCGCGCTGAGAAAAGAGTGATGACGAAACGTTTCGCGTTGATAAATATTCGAGATATGGACTTCCACAAACGGGATGGCGACCCCGGCCAGCGCATCGCGCAAGGCGACGCTGGTATGGGTCAATCCGCCCGGATTGATGACGATGGCGTCTATTCCTTCCGCTCGCGCGGCATGGATGCGATCGATCAGCGCGCCTTCATGGTTGCTCTGAAAGCAGACCAGGTCGGCGCCGGCCGCCATGGCTTGCGCCATTGCTGCCTGCTCGATATCGGCCAAGGTGCTGGCGCCGTAGACCTCAGGCTCCCGCGTCCCCAATAAATTCAGGTTGGGGCCGTTGAGCAGAAGGAGGTTTTTTGCCATGTAAGGAAGACCGTTTTAGCGAAAGTTCCGCATTTTGCCGCCAAAGATACGCATTGGCAAGAGAAAAAAGCACGCTCCGAATTTACAAATTGGCTAGATCAGCACGCAACTGATCAAATTTCAAGCGGCCCAGATAGGTCTTCTTCACCTGTCCATCGGCACCGATCAGCACCGTGAACGGCAAGCCGCCCGTGGTGTTGCCAAAATGACGAGACAAATCGGTGCCGCTCATGCCCGATACATAGACCGGGTAGGCAATCTTGAACTTGCCGGCAAAGGTGGCGATATTGCTGGCCGAATCGATGCCGATACCGATGATTTGCAGGTTCTTGCCGACGTGCTCACCTTGCAATTCCGATAATTCCGGCATTTCTTGCACGCAGGGCGGGCACCACGGCGCCCAGAAGTTCACCAGCAAATTCTTGCCTTTCCATTGCGCCAGGGCTTGCGTGGCGCCAGCGGCGTCGGGCAAGGATAGTGCATACAGCGCGTTGACCGGACCCGTCGTGGCCGCTGCCGCTTCGGGCGCCACGGTCGTCGTGACGGGATCGGCTTTTTCCTTGCTCTTGTTGACGCCCACATAAGCGCCTACCGCGCCAAACAGCAGGGCCACGATGGTGTAGGCAATCAGATTCTTTTTAGTCATGATTATTTAATAGGTATTTATTGAATATCGGGTGAGTCCTGAGCCAGCAGGCTGCGCAGTCCGGCGATGTCGGTACGCAAAACCTTGCCATCGGCGCGTGTCTTCAGGGCGCCGCGCCGGTCATCGATCTCGTACATGGCCACATGCACGCCTTCATTTTTCCACAGAAAGCTGGCCGTCTCGACTGCATCATACCGCGCTCCCTTGAAGTGCGGGCTTTCCGACATATCGAGCAGCACATTTTTATTGAGCAAAAAGATGTGGATATCCTTGGCGCTCTCGGCAAAGAGCTGCAAATAAATCTCGTCGTGCGGCCCGGCCGTGCCATTCAGCACAGCGCCGCTGAGCAAGGGCTGAAATTGTTCCAGCGCTTCCATCACTTGCAGGGCGATCGTGCGCAGCTGGAACAAGCGCGCCGGCTGGCTGTCGGCCAGGAACAGGGCATTGTATAAGCGCAATTGTTCTTCGATCAGTTCATCATCGGGCAGCAGATTGGGGCGGCCTTGTTGCTCGCCCAGGATGTGCCGCGCCGCCTTGCGCTTGGCGCTGCCGTAGTCGGCGCCATCCTGCGCCACCAGGCGCGCGGCAGCCGCAGCGATTTCCAGTCGCAGCTGGGCGCTATCGTCAAATGCATCGTTCGTCATGAACGAGATCATACTCTGAAGCGGTAAAAGTCATGGTGTCGGGTAAAATCCCATACTTCATCCTTTTGTTTCGCGCCACACGCACTGATCACATGCATATTCATATCCTCGGCATTTGCGGTACCTTCATGGGCGGCCTGGCTGTCCTGGCCAAGGAAGCCGGCCATAAAGTCACTGGCTGCGATGCCAACGTTTATCCACCGATGAGCACCCAGCTGGAAGCGCAGGGCATCGAATTGATCCAGGGTTTCGACCCGGAACAGACCAAATTGAATCCGGATCTGTATGTGATTGGTAACGTGGTGTCGCGCGGCAATCCGCTGGTCGAGGAAATCCTGAACCGCAGCCTGCCTTATGTTTCCGGCCCGCAGTGGATGGGCGAACATATATTACGCAACAAGTGGGTGCTGGCCGTGGCTGGCACGCATGGCAAGACGACCACTTCGGCCATGCTGGCGTGGATACTGGAAGACGCCGGCTACGCGCCGGGCTTTTTGATCGGCGGCGTGCCGATGAATTTTGGCATTTCCGCCCGCCTCAGCGGCAAGATCGATGGTAAAAGCGTCGATTCGGACTTCTTCGTCATCGAAGCGGACGAATATGACACGGCTTTCTTCGACAAGCGCAGCAAGTTCGTGCATTACCACGCGAAGACCGCCGTCATGAATAACCTGGAATATGATCACGCCGATATCTTCCCCGATCTGCATGCAATCGAGACCCAATTCCACCATCTGGTGCGCACTGTGCCTGGCATCGGCCGTTTGATTGTCAATGGCGATGAAGCGTCCTTGCAGCGCGTGCTGGAACGCGGCTGCTGGAGCGAGAAGGAAAGTTTCGGTCAAGATGCCAACTGGCAACTGCAAGAGGAAGCCGATGGCAGCTTCGATGTGTATTTCAATGGCCAGAAGGAAGGCCATGTGGCATGGGCGCTGACGGGCAAGCATAACCGCAGCAATGCGCTGGCCGCGATTGCCGCCGCGCGCCATGTCGGCGTGCCCATCAGCCAGGCGTGCGCCTCGCTGGCCAGCTTCGAGAGCGTCAAGCGGCGCATGGAAGTGCGCGGCACCGTCAATGGCATCACCGTCTACGACGATTTTGCCCATCACCCGACGGCGATTGCCACCACCGTGGGCGGCTTGCGCCAGAAAATCAGCACCACCGCCCGTATCCTGGCCGTGCTGGAACCGCGCTCGAACACCATGAAACTGGGCGCCATGAAAGACGCCTTGCCTGGCAGCCTGAAAGACGCCGACCTGGTGTTCGGTTTTGGCAGTCAGCAAGCGCTGGGCTGGAGCCTGGGTGACGCGCTGGCGCCGCTGGGCAATATCGCCAGCGCCTATGAAGATATCGATGCGCTGGTGGCGGCCGTGGTGTCAAACGCCCGTTCCGGCGACCAGATCATCGTCATGAGCAATGGCGGTTTTGGCGGCGTGCACCAGAAGTTGCTGGAGGCCCTGGCCCGATGATTTTGTACCTGCATGGATTCCGCTCGTCGCCGCTGTCGATGAAGTCGCGCCTGCTGGCTGCGCAAATGCAGGTACTGGGGCGTGCAGACGAATGGCTGTGCCCGCAATTGCCCGCCTCGCCGAAACTGGCGATCGCACTGGCGCTGGACCTGGTAAAAAATGTGGCACCAAAGGACCTGACCATCATCGGCTCGTCCCTGGGCGGTTATTATGCTACCTGGCTGGCTGAACAGCTCGGTTGCCGCGCCGTATTGCTGAACCCCGCCATCGTGCCCTTGATTGATCTGGAACAACACGTGGGTGTGACGACCGAGTTCCATTCGGATAAGCCATTCGAATTCAAGCGCGCATATATCGATGAGTTGCGCGGCTTTGCCGTGCCGGTCATTACTCAGCCGCAACGTTACTTCCTGATCGCCGCCACCGGCGATGAAGTGCTCGACTACCGCGACATGCTGGCCCATTATCAGGGCGGACAGCAGACGGTCATCGCCGGCAGCGACCACGGCATCAGCGAGTTTGCCGATTACCTGGCGCCAGTACTGGCTTTTTGCGGTATCGAGCTTGACGCTGAAAGCAGTGCGCAGTGAGGCCCGGTTCGCTGCGACAGGCGCAATGGTATGGGCACGTCAACGCCGTCAATGCGCCGCCGGCCTTGCGCCAGTGGCTGCTGAGTCCGGGTTCCCTGACGGCCAAGCTTAAGGCGCATAGCAATACTTTTCGCGTGCAGTGTTTGCATCAGGAAACATCACGCTGTTTGACTGACGAAGCGGCCAGCATCGGCTTGCACCGTGCGGGGCGCGTGTGGGAGCGCGAAGTGCTGTTGCGCTGCGACGGCCAGCCAGCCGTGTTTGGCCATACGGTGGTGCCCATGCAGGCGACGGCGACGGATTGGCCCTTGTTTTCCGCGCTGGGCGAGCGCTCGCTGGGCACGACCCTGTTTGGCGACCGCATGGTGCGGCGTGGCACACTGGAGTTTGCCCGTTTGCGCGCCGGCCACCCGCTGGTGCAGCGCGTGCAGGCGGCGCTGGCCCAGGAAGGACGCAGCATCGCCGGCCAGGGTTTTATCTTTGCGCGGCGCTGCCTGTATCAGCGCCATCAGGGATTGCTGCTGGTCACGGAACTTTTTTTGCCTGCAGTGCTGGAGCTGACTCGCACTGTTGCAACCGAAACATTAATAAATAAAGCATAACAATGAATCTATTTTTTGAAGAATCCGGCGATTTCAAGGTAGGCACCGTCCTGTCGCAAGCAGGCGAGGCTTACCAGGTGGAAATGGCCAGCGGCAAGCGCACCAAGGTGAAAACCAAGGATGTGCTGCTGCAATATGAAAAACCGGCCCCGGCCGAACTGCTGGAACAGGCGAAAAGCATCGCCGCCGAGATCGATCTCGATTTCCTGTGGGAAGTAGCGGGCGAAGAAGAATTCGGTTTTGCCGAACTGGGAACCGAGTATTTCGGCCACGCGCCGTTGCCAGCGGAAGCGGCTGGCCTGGTGCTGAGCCTGCATTCGGCGCCCGTGTATTTCTACAAGAAGGGCCGTGGCCGCTACAAGGCGGCGCCGGAAGCATCCTTGAAGGCGGCACTGGCCGGTATCGAAAAGAAAAAACAGCAGGCGCTGGTGCAAGCGGGCTATGTGGAAGAACTCAAGCAAAACCGTTTGCCTGCGTCCATGCAGCCCATGGTGCTGCAGTTGCTGTTCAAGCCAGACAAGAACACGGTGGAATACAAGGCGCTGGAAGCGGCCTGCAATGAACTGCACACCACGCCGGCCCGCTTGATGCTGGCCGTGGGCGGTGTTGCCAAGCCGAAAGACTTGCACCTGTCCAAGTTCCTGTTCGAGAATTTCCCCAAGGGCGCCGGTTTCCCGGCCGTGCCCGTGCCTGCCGTGACCAGCAAGTTGCCGCTGGCTGAAGTGGCCGCCTTCTCCATCGATGACGTGACCACCACCGAGATCGACGATGCCTTCTCGGTCCAGCCTTTGCCTGACGGTAAAGTCAAAGTGGGTATCCACATTGCCGCGCCTGGCCTGGGCATCCGTCCTGACGATGTGATCGACAAGATGGCGCGCCAGCGCATGTCCACCGTCTACATGCCGGGCGACAAGATCACCATGCTGCCGGACGAAGTCGTGAACGCCTTTACGCTGGCCGAAGGCACGACTTGCCCGGCGCTGTCGCTGTACGCCACGCTCGATCCGCAAGCGCAGTGGGAAGTCGTGAGCACGGAAACGCGCGCCGAACTGGTGCCGATCGCCAGCAATCTGCGCCACAACCAGTTAGATGACCTGGTCAATGAAGAAACCTTGGCCAGCGGCGAGGGCGAGTATCCGCACAAGGCCGATTTCGCGGTGCTGTGGCAATGGGCGCAGCAGCTGGAACAGGGCCGCATGAAGAAACGCGAAGCGTTTGGCCTGAAGCCGGAGCAAAACAACCGAGTCGATTTCAATTTTTATGTGGAAAACGATATCGTCACCGTGGCCCGCCGCAAGCGTGGCGCGCCGCTGGACAAGATCGTTGCCGAACTGATGATTTTTGCCAACAGCACCTGGGGCAAGATGTTGCACGACCATGGCGTGCCGGGCATCTACCGCAGCCAGGGTGGCGGTAGTGGCAATAGCTGGGCGGCAAAGATGCAGGTGCGCATGGTCACCCATGCAGCTCCGCATCAAGGCCTGGGCGTGGATCAATATGCGTGGAGCACTTCGCCGCTGCGCCGCTATACCGATCTGGTCAACCAATGGCAAATCATTGCTTGCGCCGAACATGGCGTGACGGCGCCGCTGGTGGCCCCGTTCAAGCCGCGCGATGCCAACCTGTTTGCCATCGTTTCGGCCTTTGACGCCGCTTATGCCGCTTATGGCGATTTCCAGTCGAATATGGAACGCTACTGGTGCTTGCGCTGGCTGGCCCAGGAAGAGGCGCGCCAGGTCGAGGCCGTGGTGCTCAAGGACGAGATTTTGCGCCTGGTCGACATTCCGCTGGTCATCAAGCTGCCTGGCATGCCTTCCGTGGCCCGTGGCGCACAGGTGAAACTGGACTTGCTGCGCTGGGATGAGGTGGACCTGACGATCGAAGCGCGTCTGCTGGAAATCGCTGCCGTGCCGGAAGGCACGGCCGATGCAGAACCCGATTATGAGGAAGAGGCGCAAGAAGCTGCCGAAGCAGGTGATGCCGCTGCTGAAGTGGCGCCGGAAGCAGCGGAGCTGGCCAGCGATGCTGTGGCCAGCGAGCCCGAGGAGAAATAAAAACCGGGGGCCGGGTGCGCAGAGGGCAATCCCGGCCCCGGTTTGTCGTAGAATTCAGCAATTCCTGTGATGTAATGAAATCAATGCTGGGTTGCGCGTGAAGTCTTTCCGAGAGAACCGATTCCTGATCATTGCCGTGGCAGTATCGCTGCTGGCGCACGGCGCCTTGCTGGCGATGCATTTTGTCGCCCCTGCGCCGCAGTCAGCCGTGGCGGCCGATCCGGGCCTGGAAGTGATACTGGTCAATGCCAAGCATGCTGCCAAGCCACTGAAGGCCGATGCGCTGGCACAAGCTAACCTCGACGGTGGCGGCCAGGCCGACAAGGGCCGCAGCAAATCTCCCTTGCCCGACATGCGCAAGGTGGAAGAGGGCGACAGCGTGCAGGCCAGCGCGCGGCGCATTGCCGAGCTGGAGCAGCAGCAAAAGGAATTGCTGACGCAAGCCAATAAAAGCACTTTCAGCGCGCCACCGATCACCGAAAAAGACAAGCTCAATCCCTTGGCCTCCGGTTCGGACTTGCTCGAAAGCAGCAAAGCCATTGCCCGCATGGCGGCCGAGATCAGCCAGACGGTGGAAGAGCAAAACAAGCGTCCGCGCAAGACCTTCATTACGCCCAGCACGCAGGAAGTCGGTTATGCCATGTATTACAAGACCCTGCAAAAGCGCATCGAAGACATCGGCACCTTGAACTTTCCGCAAAAAAATGGCCGCAAGATGTATGGCGAACTGGTGGTCTACATACCCATCTTCCAGGATGGCACGATATACCAGAAGGATGGCGGCGCCCGCGTCGAACGCAGCTCGGGCAACCCAGCGCTCGATGCTGCCGCCTTGACCATCGTGCGCCGCGCCGCCCCGTTTGGACGCTTTCCACCGAATATGTTGTCGAGCGACAAGGATGACCTCTGGGTCGTGATTACCCGTTTCAAATTTACCCGCGAAGAAAAAATGGAAGCTAATCTGACTGGCGGCAACAATTGAACGCAAACAATATTAACCACGCCGATCAGTATTGCGTCTTCGGCAACCCCATCGCGCATAGCAAATCCCCGTTGATACACGCCGCTTTTGCGCTGCAAACGGGCGAGGCCATCGTGTATGAACGCCGGCTGGCGCCCTTGGATGGTTTTGCGCTGGCGGCGCGCACCTTCGCCGCCGAAGGAGGCAAGGGCGCAAATGTGACGGTGCCGTTCAAGCTCGATGCCTGTGCGCTGGCAAGCGAATTGACGGCGCGCGCGCAGGCGGCTGGCGCCGTCAATACCCTGCGTTTTGATGGCGACACCATTCTTGGAGACAACACCGATGGCGCCGGCCTGGTGGCCGATATCGTGCGCAATGCCGGTGTGACGGTTGCCGGCAAGCGCGTGCTGCTGCTGGGTGCGGGCGGCGCGGCGCGCGGCGTGGTGCTGCCCTTGCTGGAGCAGGGTCCGCAAGAAATTTTCATTGCCAACCGCACGGTGGCCACGGCGGAATCGCTGGTGCAGCAGTTTTCTGATGCCCTGTCGCGCCCTGGTCAATTGCGCGCAGGCGGCTTTGGCGAGCCTGATGGTGTGTACGATATCGTCATCAACGCCACCTCGGCCAGCCTGGCAGGCGACTTGCCGCCCGTGCCAACAAGCATCTTTGGCAGCCACACGCTGGCGCTGGACATGATGTATGGCCCCGCGCCCACCGTCTTCATGGAATTTGCCGCGCAGCATGGTGCGCAGGTGCGCGATGGCCTGGGCATGCTGGTGGAGCAGGCGGCGGAAGCATTTTATGTGTGGCGCGGTGTGCGCCCGCAGACGGCCGCCTTGCTGGCCCAATTGCGGGGTGGACTGTGAACGCCAGGCGCAAGGGCGCAGCCCGCCCGGCCAGCCGCACAAGCTGGATCAAGTGGCTGTTCATCGTGCCGGTGCTGGCGTTTATCGTGGTGCAGCTGTATTTCTTCCTGCAAATATGGTGGTGGATCGATCACAATCCGGGCAGCACGTCTTTCATGCGCGAGCAATTATCGAGTTTGCAGGAAAAGAACCCGAACGCGAGCTTGCAGCATACCTGGGTGCCCTACAACCGCATTTCGAATAACCTCAAGCGCGCCATCATCGCGTCGGAAGATGCGAATTTTTCCGAGCATGACGGCGTCGACTGGGATGCCTTGCAAAAGGCATATGAAAAAAACAGCAAGAAACAAAAGGTGGTGGCGGGCGGTTCCACCATCACCCAGCAACTGGCCAAGAATCTGTTCCTGTCCGGCTCGCGCAGCTATGTGCGCAAGGGCCAGGAGCTGATCATTACCTATATGCTGGAAAGCTTGCTCGACAAGCAGCGCATCTTTGAAATCTATCTGAACGTGGTGGAGTTTGGCACTGGCATCTTTGGCGCCGAAGCGGCCTCCCAGCATTATTACAGGGTCAGCGCCGCTGGCCTGAATGCGGGCCAGGCCGCCAAGCTGGCCGTGATGCTGCCCAATCCCCGCTTTTATGACCGCCACCGCGACACGGGGTATCTGACCCGGCGCACCGGCGTGATCCTGCGCCGCATGGGGGCGGCGGAGCTGCCTTGATCATTGCCGATGTTGAATCATTAAGCATGTTCGAATGACATTATTGTGGCACAGTATTTTTAGCGGAAAAGCATGCTTCAGGGGTGGTCGTGAAAAGGCCTTGCGGGTACACTTGCGCTGTTTTGATTTTTGGCGCCAGCGCCAGCATCTATCGATAACCCAACATCCGGCTGAGAGCGCGCATGATCAATGTCTTTATATTACAGAACGGCCGGCTCAACCAGGTGCCGATCGACAGCCGCGCAGACCTCGAAAACGCCGAACCCGTATGGGTAGACCTGACCGATCCCAGCGACGATGAACGGGCCTGGGTCAAGGCCATCTACAATGTCACCTTGCCGGGCGAAGATGAAGTCAAGGATATCGAAGCATCGGCCCGCTATTACGAAGCGGAAAACGGCGACTTGCATCTGCGCACGGATTTCTTGCGCGAAGAAGACGACGGCCCCTCGCGCGTGATCACGGTGGCCTTTATCCTGGCCCGCAAAATCCTGTTTTCCATGCATACGGATGACTTGCCCGTGTTCCGTTTGGTGCGCATGCGCGCCCGCTCGCGGCCAGGCTCCATCGCCGACTACATGGATGTGTTGCTGGATCTGTACGCCACCGATGCCGAATACTCGGCCGACGTGCTCGAAGGCATCTACCAGAACCTGGAAGAAGTCAGCACGCGCGTGCTGCAAAAGGAATTTACCGATGCGCACGCGGCCGAAGCGCTGAATGCGATTGCCCATGAGGAAGATTTGAATGGCCGTATCCGCCGCAACATGATGGATACGCGCCGCGCCGTGAGTTTTTTGATGCGCGGGCGTTTGCTCAATGGCGACCAGTTCGAGGAAGCGCGCCAGATTTTGCGCGATATCGAATCGCTCGATGGCCACACGTCATTCCTGTTCGACAAGATCAACTTCCTGATGGACGCCACCGTGGGTTTCATCAACATCAATCAGAACAAGATCATCAAGATATTCTCGGTCGCCAGCGTGGCCTTTTTGCCTCCAACCCTGATCGCCAGCGTGTACGGCATGAACTTCAAGTTCATGCCCGAGCTGGAATGGACCTTCGGTTATCCCTGGGCCTGGGGTTTGATGATCAGCAGCGCCATCGCGCCTTTCCTGTACTTCCGCCACCGTGGCTGGCTGAAATAAGGATAGCCACAGTGGCCGGCCGGCACGAAAAGTATCAAGATGTGGCCGGTCAGGCATAGCACGGCCGGCCTGCTTGCTTTAAGC
The DNA here is from genome assembly GCF_014200675.1 of Janthinobacterium saanense. Taxonomy (GTDB): domain Bacteria; phylum Pseudomonadota; class Gammaproteobacteria; order Burkholderiales; family Burkholderiaceae_D; genus Janthinobacterium. The sequence goes on from NZ_JACHCI010000005.1 coordinate 265,531, forward strand.
TTGCATGGCGCTTTGTTTGCACCGCCTTTATTGGAGTATTCATGCCTGACACCGCTACACCCCCTCCGCGTTTTACCCATCTGATCAGCGACTGCGACGGCGTGCTGATCGACAGCGAAGCCGTGGCCCTGCAAGCGCTGCTGGCCTTGCTGGCGCCGCATCTGCCCAATCTGCCCGCAGGGAAAACCCTGCAGGGCTTGATCGAGCCGCGCCTGGGCTTGCGCCTGACGCCGCTGATGCATGATATCTATAGCGAACTGGGTTTGCCGCAACTGCCCGACGAAGAGGTGCAGGCGATTGGTCACGCCGTCGATGTGGCTTGCGATGCACAATTGCGCGCCGTGCCCGGCGTGGCGCAGGCGCTGGCCGCGATACCGCTGCCGAAAGCGGTGGCCTCGAACAGCGTCAGCGCGCGCGTGCGCTCGGCGCTGCAGCGCACCGGCATGGCGCCGCTGTTTGATCAGCGCGTGTTTACGCCCGACCTGGTGGGCCACGCCAAACCGCATCCGGGGCTGTACCTGGCGGCGGCCGCCGCGTTTGGCGTGCCGCCGGAACAATGTCTGGTATTGGAAGACAGCGTCACGGGCGTGACGGCTGCCGCGGCGGCAGGCATGACGGTGCTGGGTTTTATCGGCGGCGGCCATATCGCCCCCGGCCAGGAAGCACGCTTGAAAGCAGCCGGCGCGTTTGCCGTGTTCAATGATATGGACAAGCTGCCGGCGCTGGTGGCCGCGCTATTAGAAGGCGCGACCGTCTGAGGCTTTACGCCAGGGTAGCGAACACCTTGCGTGCTGCTGCGATGGTGGCGTCGATCACGGCGTCATCATGCTGGGCCGAGACAAAGCCCGCTTCGAAGGCGGCCGGTGCAAAGTACACGCCTTCGTCCAGCATGGCGTGGAAGAAGGTGTTGAACTTGCTGCGGTCGCCAGCCATCATTTCTGCATAGCTGGTGGGCGGGGTGGCGCTGAAATAAATGCCGAACATGCCACCGATGTAATCGGCGCAGAAGACCACGCCCGCTTCTTTTGCTGCCTGTGTCAGGCCTTCGGCCAGGCGCTTGGCCGTGGCGCCCAGCTGCTCGTAAAAGCCTGGCTGCTGTATCAGTTTCAAGGTGGTCATGCCGGCTGCCACGGCGACCGGGTTGCCCGACAGGGTGCCGGCCTGGTACACAGCGCCCAGCGGCGCCATATGGTGCATCAGCGCAGCGCTGCCGCCGAAAGCCGCCACCGGCATGCCGCCGCCGATCACCTTGCCCAACGCCGTCAGGTCGGGCTTGATGCCATACAGTGCCTGCGCGCCGCCCAGGGCCACGCGGAAGCCGCACATGACTTCATCGAAAATCAAGAGGGCGCCATGCTGCGTGCACAGCTCGCGCATCGCTTGCAGGAATGCCGGCGTGGCTTTCACCAGGTTCATGTTGCCAGCCACCGGTTCGACGATCACGCAGGCGATTTCTGCGCCAAAGCTGTCGAAGGCGTCTTTCAGCTGTTCCACGTTGTTATAGTCGAGTACCAGCGTGTGCTTGACGAAGTCTTCCGGCACGCCGGCCGAGGTCGGGTTGCCGAAGGTGAGCAGGCCGCTGCCCGCCTTGACCAGCAGGGAATCGGCGTGGCCGTGGTAGCAGCCTTCAAACTTGACGATCTTGTCGCGGGCGGTGGCGCCGCGCGCCAGGCGCAGGGCGCTCATGGTCGCTTCCGTGCCCGACGACACCAGGCGCACTTGTTCGATGGACGGTACCAGGCGCGTGATTTCCTCGGCCATCAGCACTTCGCCTTCGGTCGGCGCGCCGAACGACAGGCCCAGCGCGGCGGCGTCCTGCACTGCCTTGATCACTTGCGGGTGGGCGTGGCCGACGATGGCCGGGCCCCAGGAGCCGATGTAGTCGATATAGCGCTTGCCGTCGGCGTCCCAGAAATACGGGCCTTCGGCGCGCTGAATGAAGCGCGGCGTGCCGCCTACCGAGCGGAAAGCGCGCACGGGCGAGTTGACGCCGCCGGGCGTGGTTTTTTGCGCGCGGGCGAACAGGATGTCGTTCTGTGAAGTCGTCGTCATGATGGTACCTTGAATGATGTCGTTGTCGATGTGCGTTGTTGTTCGTTGCTCAGCTGGCGCGCTGGAACAAGCGGTTCGGCACCAGCTTGCCCATGCCGTAGCGCCGCGCATGCGTCAGCGCGCCGGCCGTGAATTCCTGCGCCGCCACCACCGCTTGCGGCACGTCGTCTTCATTGTTCGCCAGTGCCAGCAAAGCCGTGGCCGCTGCCGACAGGGTGCTGCCGGCGCCGTTGAAAATGCCGGGCAGGTGCTGCCATTCGTCGTGGCGCACCACGCCGTCTTCGCCAAACAGGGTATTGGCGCGCAGCTTGCCGTCGCCCATGCCTGATTTTGCCGGGTCGGCCGGCATGCCGGTGACCAGCACGTATTCGCAGCCCAGCGCCACCAGGTAGTCGACATCGTTTTGCAGGGTGTCGGCCGGATCGGCGTCGCGCCAGGTTTCGGCCAGGCGTTCCAGTTCCACCGGCGACAGCACCAGCAAGGTGGTTTGCGGAATCAGCAACTGGCGCACGGCGGTCAGGATATCTTCATCGTCCATGCCCTGCTCCGGCAGCGCCGAGATGAACGGATCGAGTATCAAGGGCACGTTCGGGTAATCGGAGACGATTTCGGCGATTGCCGTGACGTTTTCCACGCTGCCCAGTGCGCCGATCTTGATGGCGGAGACGGCCATGTCTTCCAGCAGCACGCGCGCCTGGTCGGAAACCCAGTCGGGATCGACGGCTTGCATGTCTTCCACGCGCGCCGTGTCGCTGATCAACAGGCCCGTGGTGACCGACAGGCCATGGCAGCCGAAGGCTGAAAAGGTCAACAGGTCGGCCTGGATGCCGATCGCGCCGACAGGATCGGACACGCCGAAGCTTAATATGAGAGGAGAAGTTTGGTTTTGCACGGCGGGTAGATTAAGATACCTAATTCAGCATTTTACTTGATTGAAGGGTGGCAGAACGTGAGTAGCAACGAAACAACGCAGCAATTCCAAACGTGGATGTGTCTTATTTGCGGCTGGGTTTATGATGAAGAGGCCGGCCTGCCCGATGAAGACATCGCTCCCGGCACGCGTTGGGCCGATGTTCCGATGAACTGGACCTGCCCGGAATGCGGTGCGCGCAAGGATGATTTTGAAATGGTAGTTATTTAAGCAATTTTAACCGATCGGCATGCCGTACTCCTCTCGACGCGCTTGATGGCGGCCTATGATATGGTGTACAAGAGAGTGTGCAAGCTTGCCGAATAATCAAATGACGAGTCCACCATTGTCCGATGCTGCGCCTGCCGCCCCGACGATCCTCGTGATCGACGATAGCGCCACCATACGCAGTTCGGTTGAAAAAGTGTTGACCGGGGCCGGTTATCGCGTGGTGGTGGCCGAGGATGGTTTCGATGCGCTGGCCAAGATCGGCGATTGCCGCCCGGCGCTGATCGTGTGCGATATTTTGATGCCGCGCCTCGATGGCTACCGCACCTGTGCGCTGATCAAGGCCAGCGCCGCGTTTCACGCCACGCCGGTGCTGATGCTGTCGGCGAAGGCGGGCTTGTTCGACCGCGCGCGCGGCGCCCTGGCCGGCGCCAGCGATTGCCTGGCCAAGCCTTTGGCGCGCGAGGATTTGCTGGCGGCCGTGCGGCAGCATCTGGGCGCTGGCGTCTGGATGGACCGTATTTTTGAATGACCCAACGCAGCAAGGAAGCAGATAGATGGCCATACATACAATTCTGATCGTCGATGACTCGCCGACAGAACGCTACTACCTGAGCGAAATGCTGGTGCGCGCCGGTTACGCCGTGAGCACGGCGCAGGACGGCGCCGACGCGCTGGCCCAACTGAAAACGGCCAAGCCTGACCTGATTCTAATGGATGTGGTGATGCCGGGGGCGAATGGTTTTCAGATCACCCGCGCCATCGCGCGCGATCCCGATCTGCAGGACGTGCCGGTGATTATCTGTTCCAGCAAGAGCCAGGAAACAGACCGCATCTGGGGCTTGCGCCAGGGTGCGCGCGACTACCTGGTCAAGCCCGTGGTCGAAGCTGACCTGCTGGCCAAGATCGCAGCGCTTTCTTAAATAATGGACACGATGCCTGGCAATGCCACGCCCATCGCCGTTTCTGCACATGCACTTGCCGACCTGCCTGCCGCTGAAACCGGCGTACGGCGGGGACGCTTGCGCCAGTACCAGATGCAATTGCTGGAGCGCGTGCAGGCGGCGCGTTCCGGCGCCGTAGCGGCCCGCAAGGAACTGGGCGTGATCGTGGGCGGCCAGCACTGCCTGCTGGACTTGACGCAGCTGGGCGAGATCGTCATCCCGGCCGGCATGCAAATCCAGGGCGTGCCGCTGGCGCAGCACTGGTATCTGGGCCTGGCCGCCATGCGCGGCCGCCTGACGGCGATCATCGACCTGGCCCGTTATCGCGGCGACGCCGCCTGCGCAATCAGTGCCGACAGCCGTATCATCACCTTTGCTCCCCGCCTGGGACTCAATTGCGCACTGCTGGTCGAGCGCGTGCTGGGTTTGCGCCAGCAGCACGGCATGCTCGCCGGCGCCGCCGCATCTGAGGCTGCGCCTTGGGCCCGGCCGTATTCCCTACGCGATGGCGGACAGCAGTGGCTGCGCCTGGACCTGGCGCTGCTGGCGCAGGAAGCGCGGTTTCTGGACGCCGGCTTTGGCAGCGCCAGCCTGTATGGAGAGCATCGCTGATGGCCGCTCACTCCCCTATCCTGGCCGCTGGCAGTGCAGAGCATGCTGATGGCGTGATCTTGCCGGGCGACCTGCCGCTGCGCCTGCGCGACGCGCTGGGGCGGCGCAAGTCGCTGGCCACTGCGCCGGCCAGGGATTTGAAGCTGCCCCTGATCGGCCATTTGCCGCTGCAAAAACAATTGAGCATCCTGTCGACCGTGATGGCCTTGAGCCTGGCGGCCAGTCTGCTGTTCGTGGGTTTGAATACGCGCAGCGGCAATATCGCTTCGGCGCAGACGCAGCTGGCCAGCGATGCGCTGATGCATTCGCAGCGCATCGGCAAGGCCGCGCCCAATGCCGTGCAGGGCAACCAGGATGCGTTTCGCCAGCTGGAAGAAAGCCGCAATGAGCTGAACCAGGATTTTCGCCTGATGGCGCGCGGCGGCACCTATCACGGCCGCGACATCGGCGAATCGCGCTCCACCCTGCTGGCGGCGGTGGCGGACGCGCGCAAAAAATGGGCTAGCAGCGACCGCGCGGCCAGCACCATCCTGCGCCTGAAGGCGGAACTGGGCGACTTCGACAAGGCCTTGCAGCAGTTGAACGCACTGTCGCCCGCCTTGCTGGCGCAGACCGAGGAAATCGCCGCACTCAAGCTGCAACGGGGTGGCAATGGCCACGACCTGGCGGTTGTCGGCCGCCTGATGATGCTGACCCAGCGCATGAGCCGCAGCGCCAGCGAGTTTCTCGCTTCCGGCAGCATCAGTTCGGAAACGGCTTTTTCGCTGGGCCGCGACACGACTTATTTTCGTTCCGCCGTCGATGGCCTGCTCAATGGCAGCGTCTCGCTGCAACTGGCGCCCACGCGCGATCCGGAATTGCGCGACCGCCTGGTGGCGCTGAAAGCCAATTTTGACCGCTACCAGAAGCTGGTGTCGTCCATCCTCGACCGGCTCGACAAATTCAGCGCGGCGAAAGGCGCCGAGCAGCTGATCTTCAATGAAAATGAAGACTTGCGCCAGCGTTTGACCCTGCTGCAGCAGATGTATCACGCCAACCAGGAAACCCTGGGCCTGGAATTCTGGCTGATGGTGGCCGGCGTGCTGGTGACCTTGATCGGTGCGGCCGGCATTGGCCGGGTGTTGCTGCAAGACTCCGTCAACCGCACGCACGATGCCGAGCGGCGTCGCCAGGAGGCGGAAATCTTGCGCTTGCTGTCGCAGGAAAAAGAAGAAGAGGCCAAGGCCAAGAATGAGCAGAGCCAGGCCGCCATCCTGCGCCTGATGAATGAACTGCAAAAGGTGGCCGATGGCGACCTGACGGTGCAGGCGACGGTGTCGGAAGACATCACGGGCGCCATCGCCGATTCCGTCAACTACACGGTGGAAGAGTTGCGCGGCCTGGTCGGGCGGGTGACGGCCACCGCCGAACAGGTGAACCGCGCGTCGACGCAGGCGCAAAGCATTTCCAGCAAATTGCTGATCGCTTCGCAGCAGCAGTCGCGCGAGATTCTCGACGCCAGCGCCACGGTGGTCAATATGGCCAATGCGATTACCGACGTGTCGAAATCGGCCAGTGAATCGGCCGACGTGGCGCGCCAGTCGGTGGCGGCGGCGCTGCAGGGATCGACGGCGGTGGAAAACGCCATCAAGGGCATGCATGAAATCCGCGAGCAAATCCAGGATACTTCCAAGCGCATCAAGCGCCTGGGTGAATCGTCGCAGGAAATCGGCGAAATCACCGAGCTTATTTCCGACATCACGGAACAGACCAATGTGCTGGCGCTGAACGCCGCCATCCAGGCCGCATCGGCTGGCGAGGCGGGACGCGGTTTTTCCGTGGTAGCCGAAGAGGTGCAGCGCCTGGCTGAACGCTCGGCCGCTGCGGCCAAGCAGATCGGCGCGCTGGTGCGCACGATTCAGGCCGACACCCAGGACGCCACCCGGGCGATGGAAAAATCGACGCAGGGGGTGGTCGAAGGGGCGCGCCTGTCCGACGCGGCCGGCGCGGCCCTGAGCGACATCAGCCAGGTATCGAAACACCTGGCGGAACTGATCCAGGGCATCTCGTTCGCCACCGGCGCGCAGGCTGGTTCGGCCAGCGGCGTGGCCTTGAATATCCAGCACATCCTGAGCGTGACGGAGCAGACCCAGGATGGCACGCAGCAAACGGCGCAGTCGATTCATAAACTGTCGATGCTGGCGCAGGAACTGAAAAATTCGGTGTCGCGGTTCCGCGTCTCCGCGTAAGGTCTGGCAGACGCCGTCAAGATAGGGTGTTGCGATTTCGCGTACGATTGATTAACCGAGGCATGCATGAGCACAGCTGATAGTCCGCAACAATCCAGGCAGTTCGACAGCGAGCCCTTGTCATGGGTGATGGCGGAAATCCGCGAAGCGCTGGGCCGCTCCAAAACGGCCTTGTTCGAGGCCGGCGGGCGCGAACGCGAAGAACGCGCCACCGCTTTGCAGCATGCACGCTCGCATTTGCATCAGGCGCATGGCGCGCTGGTGATGGTCGACGTGGAAGGCGCCAGCATGCTGACGGCCGGTGCGGAACAGGCGCTGGCGCGCTTTCGCGACGGCAGCCTGGAATACACGGTCGATCATGCACAGGTCGTGAGCGAGCTGTATCAAGCGATTGTCGAATACCTGGAAGACTTGCTGGCTGGCGCACCGGCGCAGGCAACGCGCTTGTTCCCGTATTACCGCGCGCTGCAAACCATGCTGGGCGCGGAGCGCATCCATCCGGCCGAGCTGTTTTTCCCGCCCGCGCCACCGCCCGGCTTGTCCATCGCGCTGGCCGAGCCCGTGATCGCCGCCGATTATCCGGCCTGGCGCACGCGCTTTGAAAAATCTTTATTACCGTTTCTGAAGGCCCAGGAACCGCAGGCGCAACGCCAGCACGCCGCTGCCCTGCATGACACCTTGATGCTGGTGGCCGATGCGCAGCACGATGGTTACGCGCGTACCTTCTGGTTTGCCATGCAAGCTTGCGCCGAGCTGGCAGCCAGCGGGCAGGGCGCGGGCAGCCTCGCCTCTAGCCTCTACCTGAAGCAGCTGTTTGGTTCGATGAACCAGCAATTGCGCCGTCTGGCGCAAGGTACGGGCACTTTGCCCGAGGCGCTGCTGCGCGAAGCCCTGTTCTTCATCAGCAGCGCCCAAGAGCCGACACCGGCGGCGCAGCAGTTGCGCGCCGTGTTCGCACTCGATGGCTTGCTGCCAGACGACGTGGAAACGCGGCGTTATGGCCAGGTCGACCAGGACGCCCTGCAGGGTGCATGCGCGGCGCTGGCCCAGGCACGCACCAGCTGGACCCGATTGGCGCAAGCCGATCTCGATCCTGCGCTGGCCGGCGCGTTCGATACTTCCTTGCAGCAGGCGGCGCAGCATGCCGAGACCTTGAAAGTGCCGGCCCTGGCCAGCCTGCTGCGCCAGTGCGCGCAAGTGGCAAGGTTAGCCGTCAGCAGCGGGCGCAGCGCGGCGCTGGAGCAGGAGATCGGCACGGCGCTGCTGTTCGCCGAAACGGGCCTGGAGCAGTTGCGCCGCCTGCCCGACGACTTTGCAGGCAATGCCGAAACCATCGCTGCGCGCCTGCAGGCGCTGCAGGCTGGTGAGGCGCCGCCGTCCTTTGTCGCGGGCGAACTGACGCGCCAGATCGAGCAGGGGCAAAGTATCGCCGCCCAGGCCGAAGCGATGAAGTCTGGCTTGCGCCAGGTAGAAAAAAAGCTCAACGACTACTATGCCGATGCCTCGCGCCTGCCGGCCCTGGCCGATGCAGGGCCCGTGCTGCAGCAGATGCAGGAGACGCTGGCCGGCCTGTCGCAGGATGACGCCGTGGCCGCCGTGCGCCAGGTGGCACTGGCGGTCAGCCAGCTGGCGCCGGGCACAGACGCTGAAGTACTGGACGACATCGCGCAAAACGTCAGCGCGCTGGGATTTTTTGTCGATATGCTGGGCCGCAATGCCGCCGCCGCCAGGGGACGCTTTCATTTTGACGCCGCTGCAAACACCTTCCGCGCGCTGCCGTTCGAGAAAGTGGCCGCTGCCAGCACTGTGCCGGTACCGCTGCTGGACCAGGAATTGCCGGTGGTCCCGCCATCGTCTGCCGATGTAGCTGCGCTACCCGAGGGTATCGACGCCGAGATGCTCGATATCTTTTTGGCGGAAGCGCGCGAAGTGCTGGCTTTTATCGACACCACCCTGGCCTTGCCGCGCGAGCAGGCTGCCAGCGGCGAACACCTGGCCATGCTGCGCCGCTCCTTCCACACCCTGAAGGGCAGCAGCCGCATGATAGGCCTGGCGCAGTTTGCCGTAGCGGCGGGCGCCATCGAACGCGTCTTGAATACCTGGCTGGCCGAGTCGCGCCCGGCCAGCGACGATTTGTTTACCCTCTTGAATTACGGCTGGTACCAACTCAGCGAATGGGTGGCCGAACTGGAAGGCGGCAGTGGCCAGGAGCGCGAAGCGGGCATGCTGCTGGACGCCGCCGGCCGCGTGCGCGATGGCGGACCATTCGAATTGCGCAAGCCGCGAGTGGAATCAGCAGCGCTAAAGCCGCTTGAAAAACCGGCCGTGCCACTGGTCAGCAATGGCAATGTGATCGGTTTGCCATTGGCCACCGCGCCCGCGCCGCACCAGGCGACCGAAGATAATCTGAAGCATGTGGGCGAGCTGCGCATCAGCCTGCCCCTGTATAACATTTACCTGGCCGAGACGGACGAATTGCTGCGCGTGCTCACGCGCGATTTCGGCGAGTGGCGCCATGAACAGCGCGCCGTCAGCGGCGATGCGCTGCAAGCCGTGCACACGCTGGCCGGTTCCTCGGGTACGGTCGGGTTTATCGCCTTGCGCGACCTGGCGCACGCGCTGGAAGTGGCCATCGAGACGGCGGTGCCGCCCGTGACGGGCTTGCTGGACGCGCAGCACGATGTGCTGGAGCGCGCCACGCAAGTCATCGCGCAGATGCTGCAGGCGTTTGCGCTGGGCGACCTGGCGCCGGCGCAGCCGGACACGATAGCAGCACTCAACGCGCTGTGGCGGGAACTCACGGCGCCGCCATCCGACAGCGCCGCGCAGCAGCTCGAAACGCTGTTTGCGGATATGTACGCCAGCATCGTTGGCGCACCCGCGCAGGAAGCGCCGGCGATTGCCTCTGCAGTGGAAGTGCCGCAACTCGATGCGCTGTTTGAAGCCGCCTACGCCAGCATCATCGGCAGCGATGACTTGTTCGACAGCGGCTTCGATCACGCGGCCATGCTGGAACACGTGGACCCCGAGACGCCAGCGGCCATGCCGGTATCCGTGTCGGCCGATGCCGCTGCGCTGCTGGCAGCCAGCGCCGGCATCAGCGATGAACTCGATCCTGAATTATTGTCCGTGTTCCTCGAAGAAGGGGCCGACCTGCTGCCGCGCATCGGCGAAGCGCTGCGCAGCTGGCAGCAGCAGCCGCACGACAGCAGCCAGGCGCAGATGCTGCTGCGTACCCTGCACACGGTCAAGGGCAGCGCGCGCATGGCCGGTGCGATGCGCCTGGGCCAGCATGCGCATGAAATCGAGACGCATATCGAAAACATGCTGCATGCGGGCACCGCCACGCCGCAAGCGTTCGAGGAATTGCTGGCCCATTACGACCATGCGCAGCACCTGTTCGAACAATTGCAGCAACCGCTGCTGCCCTTGCCGGGCATGGAAGAGACGCCCGTGGTGGAGCCCAAGGCCGCGCTGGTGCGCGTGCGTGCCGATATCCTCGACCGCCTGGTGAACCAGGCAGGTGAAGTGTCGATTACGCGCTCCAAGATGGAAAATGAAATAGGTTTGCTGGGCGCCTCGATGGCTGAATTTTCAGACAACCTGGCGCGCTTGCGGCGCCAGTTGCGCGAAGTAGAAATGCAGGCCGAATCGCAAATCGCCTCGCGCATGGCGGTGGGCAGCGAGCGCGATTTCGATCCGCTGGAATTCGACCGTTTTACGCGCTTGCAGGAACTCACGCGCATGATGGCTGAAAGCGTCAACGACGTGGCCTCCTTTTATGAAAACCTGCGCCATGGCGTCGATGCCGTGGGCGACGACCTGGTGCTGCAGGCGCGGCTGACGCGCGAACTGCAGCGCGACCTGATGCAGGTTCGCATGGTGCCGTTTGCCAGCATCGCCGAGCGATTGTTCCGGGTGGCGCGGCAAAGCGCCAAGGAAGTCGACAAGCGGGTCAACCTCGATATTCGCGGTGGCAGCGTGGAGATCGACCGCAGCGTACTGGAACGCATGGCCGCGCCATTTGAACACTTGCTGCGCAATGCCATCGTGCACGGCATCGAGGCGCGCCAGGCGCGGGTGCAGGATGGCAAGAACGAGACGGGCGAATTGCTGCTGCAGGTCAGCCAGCAGGGCAATGAAGTGGCGATCGCTTTTTCCGACGACGGCGCGGGCCTGGACCTGGAACGCATACGCAGCAAGGCGCACAGCGCGGGCCTGGTGGCGCCAGACGCGCCACTGAGCGATGCGCAGGCGGCCGACCTGATTTTTGCCCCCGGCTTTTCTACCGCCGACAGCCTGACGGAACTGGCGGGGCGCGGCTTTGGCATGGATATCGTGCGTTCCGAAGTGCTGGCGCTGGGTGGACGCGTGGAGACGCTGTCCACGCCGGGCCAGGGTTTGCGCTTCACGATACATTTGCCCTTGACCCTGGCCGTGACCCAGGTGGTGCTGCTGGTGGCGAACGGGCAAACCTATGCCTTGCCTTCCGTGCTGGTGGAACAGGTGCTGCACCTGAAAGGCGAGCAGCTGGCGCAGGTGCGCGTTACTGGCCGTATCGAGTCGCACGAACAATCGCTGGCCCTGCAGCATTTGTCGGCCATGCTGGGCGAGACGCCGGTGCCAGATGAGGCGCAGCGTTATGTGCCCGTGCTGTTGCTGCGCAATGGCAATGACAGGCTGGCGCTGGAAGTGGATGAAGTGCTGGGCAACCGCGAAGTGGTGGTGAAAAACGTGGGGCCGCAGCTGGCGCGCATGCCGGGCATCGCCGGCGCCACGGTGCTGGGCACGGGCGATATCGTATTGATCCTGAATCCGGTGGCACTGGCGCAGCATCTGGAACATCATCCCGAACTGCTGTCGCAATATGCGCTGGCAGCAGGCGAGCATCGCAGCGCAGCGACCGTGCTGGCCGCGCCGCGTGCCTGCGTGATGGTGGTCGACGATTCGCTGACCGTGCGCCGCGTGATGCAGCGTTTGTTCGAGCGTGAAGGTTATCAGGTGCTGCTGGCCAAAGATGGCGTCGATGCGCTGGAGCAGTTGCATGAACTGCCGGCAGCCGCGCTGCCGGCGCTGCTGCTGGTCGATATCGAGATGCCGCGCATGGATGGTTTTGACTTGACGCGCAATGTACGCAGCGATGCGAAAACGCAGGCCATTCCCGTCGTCATGATCACCTCGCGCAGCGCCGATAAGCACCGCCAGCACGCCCTGGAGCTGGGCGTGAATGCCTACTTCGGCAAGCCCTTCCAGGAACAGGAATTGCTGGCCGAAGTCGAACATCTGCTGGCAGGCGGCTGATTTACGCGACTACTTTGACCACCGCATAGCGCTCCAGCGTTTCCTTGCGCGCTTCATCATGCTGCACGATCGGTGCCGGGTAGTCGCGTCCCAGCACGATGTTTTTTTGTTCGAGCAGCATGCGCGGCACCAGCCATGGCGCATGGATTTCCTTGTCGCCCAAAGCCTTCAGCTGCGGCAGGTAGCGGCGGATGAAGCGCCCCGAGGCATCGAATTTTTCCGATTGCGTGATCGGATTGAAGATGCGGAAATAGGGCTGGGCGTCGCAGCCCGATGAGGAAGCCCACTGCCAGCCGCCATTGTTCGAGGCCAGGTCGAAGTCGTTCAGGTGCAGCGCGAAATACGCTTCGCCACGGCGCCAGTCGATGCCCAGGTCCTTGATCAAAAAGCAGGCGGTGACCATGCGCAGGCGGTTATGCATATAACCTGTCTGGTTCAGCTGCGCCATGGCGGCATCGACCAGCGGGTAGCCGGTGCGCCCTTCGCACCAGGCGGCAAACGCGTCGTCGGCTTGCTCGCCCGTTTCCCATGCAATCGCGTCGTAGGCCGGCTTGAAGGCGCCGTTTTCCACGTGCGGATTCTGGTACAAAATCATGGCGTAGAAGTCGCGCCAGATCAGTTCGGCCAGCCAGACGGGCGCGCCATCGCCGCCGCCGCCCCGGTCCATCAAGTCGACGACCGTGCGCACCAGGTAGCGCAGCGAGACGGTGCCGAAGCGCAGGTGCATCGACAGATACGATGGCCCCTTCAGGGCAGGAAAGTCGCGCGCCACATCGTATTTGGCGACGCGTCCCAGGAAGTCGTCGAACAGTTTGCTGGCGCCCGACATGCCGGTGGGAATCGCCAGTGCGTGCAGATTGCTGGGCTCGAAACCCAGTTCGACCAGGGTCGGCAGTGCCTGCTCCGTAGCGCGCGGCGGCGCAAAATGGGCAGCATGCGGCTCGATATCAAAGGAGGCCAGGCAGGTGGGTTCCGCGCGCATTTTTTTCAGCCAGGCGTTTTTATACGGCGTGTAGACGGTGTACGGTTTGCTTGACAGGGTCAGTACTTCATCTTTTTCAAAGATGACCTGGTCCTTGAAGCTGAACCACAGCCGCGTGTCGGCCGCCAGTTGGGCAGCGACTGCGTCGTCACGGGCCATCGTCTGCGGTTCATAGTCGTGGTTGGTGAATACGGCGTCGGCGTTCAATTCGGCTGCCAGGCGCGGTATCGCGAGTGCCGCGTCGGCATGCAGCACGATCAGGTCGCCGCCCAGCGCGCGCAATTCGGCCGCCAGTTCAGCCACGCTGGCATGGATGAAATCGACCCTGCGGTCGCGGCGCGGCAAGCTGTCCAGAATGGCGGTGTCGTAGACAAACACACAATGTACGGCCTGGCTGAGGCGCAGGGCATGGTGCAATGCAGCATGGTCAAAGGCGCGCAAATCGCGCCGAAACCAGACCAGGGCAGTCTTGATTGTCATTATTTATTGTGTTTCGGGTCAAAGAAAGGTTTATTTTCGCCGCAGACGGTCTGTTATGGCCGTTCGCGCCGTGCCTTTGGCGTCGCTGCAATGGCAATTCAGTGTAAACTAGCAGATAGTTTCGCGGCGTTTTGCGCGCGATAATGGTTTTGCCAGCCATATTATTATTGTATGGATAATGTATAGCCAGTAGCCAAAAACAAACAACCATAATAAAGGCTGACACTGGCAAGCGGGGGAAGTTCCATGCGGCCAGCAGCGTCAGCCTACACAAGGGGTAAGTGAGACTTGCCAGCAAGCCCACAGAGAGAGTATCGCGTATGAAAAAGAGTAAAATCGACCACACTCTGCCAGGACATCGCTTGATGCAGGGAGTCAGTGAGCTGGCCGCGCCCGGCGCATCGACCCTGAATCTGGCGAATCACTTCCTGATCGCGATGCCGGCGATGCAAGACCCGGTCTTCGGCGGCACCGTCGTCTACGTTTGCGAACACAATGAAAACGGCGTGCTGGGCGTCGTCATCAATAAGCCCACCGACATGACGATGGAAGTGCTGTTCGACCGCATCGACCTGAAACTGGCCGGCAGCAGCGAAGCGCCCATCGTCAATGAACCCATTATGTTTGGCGGCCCGGTGCAGGATGACCGCGGCTTCGTGCTGCACACGCCAGGCGCGCGCTATTCCTCGTCGCTGACGGTGACCGATGAAGTGGCGTTTACCACCTCCATCGACGTGCTCGAAGCCGTTGCCAAGGGCGATGGCCCCGAGCGCATGCTGGTCTCCATCGGCTATTCGGGCTGGAGCCCGGGCCAGCTGGAAGACGAGATCGGCCGCAATGGCTGGCTGACGGTGGGCGCTTCGGCCGACATCCTGTTCGACTTCCCGATCGAAGACCGCTACGTGGCGGCCATCAAATTGCTGGGTATCGATCCATTGATGTTGGCGAGCGAGGCCGGACACGCATGAGCGATGGGACCATCGACACCATCCTCGCCTTCGATTTCGGCTTGAAACGTATCGGTGTGGCCATCGGCAATACCATGATTTGCCAGGCCAAGCCGCTCAGCGTGATCACGGCCACGGCGAACGAACCGAAGTTCGCCGCCATCGCCGAGCTGCTCAAGGAGTGGGGCGCCAGCCGCATCGTGGTGGGCTTGCCCAGCCACCCGGACGGCACCGAACACGAGATGAGCGCGCGCTGCCGCCGCTTTGCCAACCAGGTGCACGGCCGCTTCAACCTGCCGGTGGAACTGGTCGATGAACGCTATTCTTCGGCCGTGATCTCGGCCAGGCGCGGCGAGGTCATCGACGACAAGGCCGCCGCCGTCATCCTGCAGCAGTATTTCGACGCAAACTATTGAGTATCCCTTCCATCGATTTTCTGACCCACTAAGAACTCTATGCCGTATCCAACGTATCCTTCCCAACTCGACGCCGAGGCCCTGTACGCGGTCTTGCTGCAGCAGGTGCAGAGCGGTCTGTCGGGCGTCAACAATGTGGCCATCGTCGGCATCCATTCGGGCGGCGCCTGGCTGGCTGAACGCCTGGCGCGCGACCTGAACCTGCTTGACCGCCTGGGCGTGCTCGATGTGTCTTTTTACCGCGACGACTTTGCCCAGAAAGGCTTGCATGCCGACGTGAAGCCGACGCAGATCGCCTTTGACGTGGCCGGCGCCACCATCCTGCTGGTCGACGATGTGCTGTACACGGGCCGCACCACGCGCGCGGCCATCAATGAGTTGTTCGACTATGGCCGTCCGGCCAAGATCATGCTGGCCGCCCTGGTTGACCGGGGCGAGCGCCAGTTGCCAGTGGCCGCCGATTTCGTGGCCGCGTTCACGGCGGTGCCGCCGGGCCAGGCCCTGGTCCTGAAGCAAGCCGACGATGGAAAATTCACGCTCACCATAGACACCCACCATGCTTAACCCGCAACTGAACAAACACGGCGAATTGCAGCATCTGTTGACGATTGAAGGCTTGCCGAAGTCTATCGTCAACCACATCCTGGACACCGCTTCCTCCTTCGTCGGCATCTCCGACCGCGATGTCAAGAAGGTGCCGCTGATGCGCGGCAAAAGCGTTTTCAACCTGTTCTTTGAAAACTCCACGCGCACCCGCACCACCTTCGAGATCGCCTCCAAGCGTTTGTCGGCCGACGTCATCAACCTGAACATCCAGGCCTCGTCGGCCAGCAAGGGCGAGTCCCTGCTCGACACCATCGACAATCTGTCGGCCATGCACGCCGACATGTTCGTAGTGCGCCATGCGCAGTCGGGCGCGCCCTACCTGATCGCCAAGCACCTGATCGACACCAAACAGCCGCATGTCCACGTGGTCAACGCCGGCGACGGCCGCCACGCGCATCCGACCCAGGGCTTGCTCGACATGTACACGATCCGCCACTACAAGAAGGATTTCACGAACCTGACGGTGGCCATCGTGGGCGATATCCTGCATAGCCGCGTGGCGCGTTCCGACATCCACGCCCTGACCACGCTGGGCGTGCCGGAAGTGCGCGCCATCGGCCCGCACACCTTGCTGCCGGGCGGCCTGGAGCAACTGGGCGTGCGCACCTTCACCAATATGGATGAAGGCTTGAAAGGCGTGGACGTGATCATCATGCTGCGCCTGCAAAACGAGCGCATGAGCGGCGCGCTGCTGCCATCGGCGCAGGAGTATTTCAAGAGCTACGGCCTGACGCCCGAGCGCCTGGCGCTGGCGAAACCGGACGCCATCGTCATGCATCCGGGCCCGATGAACCGCGGCGTGGAAATCGATTCGGCCGTGGCCGACGGTCCGCAGGCGGTGATTCTGCCGCAGGTGACCTTCGGTATCGCCGTGCGCATGGCGGTGATGAGTATTTTGGCTGGTAATCAGGGCTGATAGCCCAAGGACGAGTAAGCAAGCATGACGACACTACACATCAAGAACGGCCATCTGATCGATCCCGCCAACGGCATCGATGGCTTGCAAGACCTGTTTATCGTGGACGGCAAAGTGGCCGCCGTGGGCAGCGCCCCGGCCGGCTTCAAGGCCGATACCATTTTTGACGCTGCCGGCCTGGTGGTTGCGCCTGGCCTGGTCGACCTGTCGGCCCGCCTGCGCGAACCGGGCTATGAATATAAAGCCACCCTGGAATCGGAATTGCAGGCGGCGATGCAGGGCGGCGTGACCAGCCTGGTCTGCCCGCCCGACACCGACCCCGTGCTCGACGAGCCGGGCCTGGTGGAAATGCTGAAGTACCGCGCCAAGACGCAGAACAAGGCGCATGTGCACCCGCTGGGCGCGCTGACCATGGGCTTGAAAGGGCAGGCGCTGACGGAAATGGCGGAACTGACCGAAGCGGGCTGCATCGGCTTCGCGCAGGCCGAAGAGCCGATCGAAGACACCACCGTGCTGCTGCGCGCCATGCAGTATGCGAACACCTTCGGCTACACCGTCTGGCTGCGTCCGCAAGACCCGCATATCGGCCGTGGCGGTATCGCCCACAGCGGCCCGCTGGCTTCGCGCCTGGGCCTGTCGGGCGTGCCCGTGATGTCGGAAACCATCGCCCTGCACACGATCTTTGAACTGATGCGCGCCAGCCGCGCCAAAGTCCATCTGTGCCGCATTTCTTCGGCGGCCGGCCTGGACCTGATCCGCGCGGCCAAAGCCGAAGGTTTGCCGGTCACCTGCGACGTGGGCGTGCACCATGTACATTTGACCGACGCCGACATCGGTTTCTTCGATTCGAACGCGCGCGTCACGCCGCCATTCCGCAGCCAGCGCGACCGCGATGCGATCCGTGCCGCCCTGCTCGATGGCACCGTGGACGCCATGTGCTCGGACCACACGCCGGTTGACGATGATGAAAAGCTGCTGCCCTTCGGCGAAGCCTCGCCTGGCGCTACCGGCCTGGAATTGCTGCTGTCGCTGGCCCTGAAATGGGCCGACGATTATGCTGAAGGGCAGCCGCAATCGGGCGCCCGTCCGTTGGCCCGCGCCGTGGCCAAGGTCACGTCCGAGGCCGCCCGCGTGGCCGGCATTCCGGCCGGCAGCCTGGCCGTCGGTGCCGAAGCCGACATCTGCGTGTTCGATCCTGCGGCCCGTTGGACGGTGTCTTCCTCGTCACTGGCCAGCCAGGGCAAGCACACGCCTTTCCTCGGCTATGAATTGACCGGCATCGTCAAGGCGACGATCGTGGCTGGACAGGTGGCGTTTCAGCGTTAATTGTCTTGACTGGAGTGAAACTCCAGCTGACTACCGGGGTCAGACCCGCCGGGTCTGACCCCAGAATTTGCTGTGGGCTTGCTTCTTATTTGGTGTGATTTGAAACCTCTGCTTACCTACCGCTTCGCGCGTATCGCTTTTCACATTTTCTACGGCATGGCCAAGAGTGCGCTGCTGTTTCCCTGGCTCGATACAGCCGGGCGCAACAAGCGCATCCGCCGCTGGTCGACGCAGCTGCTGGCCATCTGCGGCGTACAGGTGGAACTGCCTGCCGGCAGCGTGCCGGTGCTCGAGCATGCGATGGTGGTGGCCAACCACGTGTCGTGGCTCGATATCTTTGTCATCAACGCCGTCCATCCTTGCCGTTTCGTGGCCAAGGCCGAGATCCGCGCCTGGCCCTTGCTGGGCTGGTTGGCGGGACGGGCGGGCACCATCTTCATTTCGCGCGGCAGCAAGCGCGACTTGCGATTGATCTTCCAGGGGCTGGTGGATAAATTGCAGGCCGGTGAGCGGGTGGCGTTTTTCCCGGAAGGCACGACTGGCGCGCAAGGCGGCATCCTGCCGTTTCACGCGAACCTGTTCGAGGCAGCCATCGATGCGCAAGTGCCGGTGCAACCGATGGCGGTGGCCTATGTAAACAGTGCGGGGCGGCTGCACCATGCGGTCGACTTTATCGGTGACATGAGCTTTGGGCAAAGCATGGTGGCGATACTTTCGAGCCCGCCGATCACGGCGCGCCTGACTTGCCTGGCGCCGATAGCGACGGCAGGCGCACACCGGCGCGACCTGGCGGCGGCAACGCAAGCCTTGGTGGCGGCCGCGTTGCCTGTTGAAGCAGTTTAGTTTTTGACATGCAGCCAGCGCGCATGCGCGGCGCGGGCCAGGTAGTCGAGGATAAAACCGAGGATGCCGATCAGGACGATGGCGGCCATCAGTTCCGAATACGCGAGGCGGTCGCGCGTGTCGAGGATGAAGTAGCCCAGGCCTGCCGAGACGCCCAGCATTTCAGCCGGGACCAGCACGATCCAGATGATGCCGATGGCCAGCCGCACACCGGTCAGGATATCGGCCGTGATGCCCGGCAAGATCACCTTGAAGACGATTTCGCTGCGCGTGGCCGACAGGCTGCGCGCCAGCAGCAGCCAGTTCGGATCGAGCCGCGCCACGCCGGCCGCCGTATTGAGCAAAATTGGCCAGACGGCCGCAAACGCCAGCAGAAAATACACGGGCGCGTCGCCCACGCCCAGCACCATCACGGCAATCGGCATCCACGACAGCGGCGAGATCATGCGCAGCAGCTGGAACAGCGGCATGGTGGCGCCGGAAAAGCTTTTCGACATGGCCACCAGCACGCCCAGCGGCACGCCGATCACGATGGCCAGCCCCAGGCCCACGGCCACCCTTTGCAAACTGAGCCAGACGTGCAGCCAGATATCGCTGCCGCGCAGCAGTTCTTCGAAGGCCACGGCCGTATGCAGTGGCGAAAAGGCGGCCGCAATCGGCGTGCTTTTTTCCAGCGCTGTCACGCCCAGCGACCATAACAACAAGGCACAAGCCAGCCCCAGCAAGGGCAGGCCCAGCTTCGTCAACATCTTGTTTGCCATTGTTAAACCGCCACGATCTCGCTGCGCAGCAAATTGGCTGGCAGGCCGAAGGCAGCCGGGCCGCCCACGGCGTTAATCGCCTTGCGCACGAAGCGGTCATCGACCAGGTCGCGCGCGGCGAACTTGGGATCGAGATTGGCCAGGAAGCGTGTATCGCCTTCCACTTTGGTTTGGCCGATGGCGCGCACCAGTTCTTCCGTGTAGGAGGCAAACGGGTAAGGCTGGAAGTCGATGCGGCGCTGCTGCCAGTTCTTGTGCACGATCAGGCCCTGTTTTTCATAGCTGGCGTAATCGGTGGTGGCCAGCACCTTGGTCAGCACTTGCAGCGGATGCGGCGTGTAGCGGTGTTCATCGGTATTCGACAGCAGCTTGGCGGTTTCGACCTGGTTCGAGCGCGTCCACAGCTGCGCCTTGACGATGGCGTTGGTGACCTTTTGCGCCCACTCGGGACGGGTGGTGATGTCGCGCTCGGACAAAAAGGTGACGCAGCAAGCATGGTTCTTCCACACGTCGCCCGAGAAGCGCAGGATCTTGCCGATGCCGGCGTTTTCAGCCGCCGCATTGAACGGTTCGGCCACGATGTAGCCGGCGATCGATTTGCCGGCCAGGGCCGAGACCATTTCCGCCGGCGCCATGACGATCAGATTCACCTCATTCGATTTGATTGCGGCGTTGCGCGCGCGCGTGACGGGCGTCAAGCCATTGGCGGCGAGGATTTTCTGCAGCAGGATGTTATGGATCGAATACCAGAATGGAATCGCGACCGTGCGTCCGCCCAGGTCGGACACCTTGTTGATCTCGTTGGCCACCGTCAGCGCGGAACCATTGACGTGGTTCCAGGCGACCACCTTGGCGGGGAATTTGGCGCCGTAGCGTACCCACAAGGTGGCGGGCGACAGCAGATGGATCACGTTGACCTGGCCGGCCACGAATGCTTCGATGATTTGCGCCCAGCTGCGGAACAGGCGCGGCGTTTCCGCCTGCAAGCCTTCCGCTTCAAACAGCTTGCGCCCGTGCGCGACGAGCAATGGCGTAGCGTCGGTGATGGGCAGGTAGCCGATCTTGACGGGCTGGTCGTCGCCCTTGGGGCCCTGCTGCGCCATGGCGTCGCCGGCGAACAGCAGCGGCGAGGCGACGCTGGCTGTGGCCAGGGCCGACATGCGCAGAAAGTCGCGCCGCGTCAGGCCGCAATCGCAGTCGGACGAAGCGCAGATGTGCAGCGGTTTATTCTCGTTCTGGAACGTCATGCGGGGCTCCCGGTGATTAGTCATTATTAGTGGTTTTTTGCAGTGCGTGCAGGGCATCGAGGATATCGAGTTTGAGCGCGATCACATCGCCGTTGTGGCCTATCCTTGGCTGGGCGATATCGACCGTCCATTCGCGCACGATATTGCCCGGTTTGCCGCCCATCAGCACGATGCGGTCGGCCACCAGGATGGCCTCGTCGATATCGTGCGTGACCAGCAGCACGGCCGTGTGCCAGCGGTGTACCACCTCGACCAGCAGCGCCTGCATTTCGGCGCGCGTGATGGCGTCGAGCGCGGAAAACGGTTCGTCGGCAAACAGCAGTTCCGGTTCGCGCGCCAGTGCCCGTGCCAGCGCCACGCGCTGCGCCATGCCGCCCGACAGCGCTGAGGGATAGAGTTTTTCGCGTCCCTTGAGGCCTACCGCGTCGATGGCTTGCGCCACGCGTGCGGCATGCGCTTCGCGCGTCAGCCTGGGCTGGTGCTTGAAATCGAGGCCAAAACCCGCGTTCCCGGTCACGTTCAGCCAGGGCAAGAGGCTCGCTTGCTGGAACACCAGGGCGCTGCGCGGGTCAGGCTCCAGCATGGCTTTGCCGAGAAATTCGATATTGCCTGCCGATGGCGGCTGCAAGCCGGCCAGCACGCGCAGCAAACTCGATTTGCCGCAGCCGCTGCCGCCCAGCAGGCAGACGATTTCGCGCTTGCGCACGCTGAGTGACACATCCTGGAAAACCGGCTCGCTGCCGGCATAAGCGTAACGCAGGCCCTGCGCTTGCAGGGCCCAGTCTTGAGGTTCCGCTGTGGCTGCCGTCATGCCTGGGCCGCCTGCTGGCTGCTGAGCTGCTGACTATCAAACTGCTGCAGCGCCGCCTGCAATTGCGTCAGGCTGGGCGTGACGATGGGAATGAAGGACGATTCGCGCCAGCGGCGGGCAAAGCCCTGCTGTTCTGCGTTCAGATAGGCGCGTCCGCCCATGGCTTGCAATTCCAGCATCAGGGCTTGCTGCAGCAATTCCGCCAGTTGTATGCGCAGGCGGAACATGGCGGGCGCCTGGCTCTGGAAGCGGCCATCGTGCACGCCGGCCAGCAAGGTAGTCACGGCAGTTTCCAGCGTTTCTTGCAGAGCGCTGATGCGCGGCGTGAGCTGGTTGCGCGAGCCGGCCGAGATACTGGCCGCCTGGGCCAGGCTGGCGCGCGCCAGGCCGATCGACAGGCCGCATTGCATGCCGAGAAAAGCCGGGCGCACCTGCGGCAGCCAGGCCGTGGCATTGTCGCTGATGATGTCGGCAGCAGGGACTGTTACTGCCGCCAGCTTGACGGAGGCCGTGTTACTGCCGCGCAGTGCGATCAGGTCCAGGTCCTCGCTGCGCTGCACGCCTGCCCAGCTGCTGTCGAACGCGACGATGGCGGGCGGTGCACCGTCATTTGGCGCCACTGCGGCGGCGGCGACAAAGCCTGCCTTGCGCAGATTCGTCACCCAGGCCAGGCCGCCGTCGAGCAGCAAGCCGCCGTCCTGGCGTGTGGCCGTGATTTGCAGCTGCTCGATGCCGGACAAGAATTTCATGGCGTTCGACAGGCCGCTGGCGCCCGCCTGCTTGCCCGTCAAGAGGTCGGGCAGGCGGCGTTCGGCCAGCGCGCGGTTAGGGCTTTGCAGCATGAATTCGATGAAGCAGCGCTGGCCCCAGAACACAAAGGCGGCCGTGACCGATTGTTCAGCCACTTTGGCGATGGCGTGGATGGCGTCGCGCACGTCGCCGCCTGCGCCACCGTGTTCCTGCGGTACGCCTGTGCGCAGCAGCTCGTCGCCCGCCAAGGCTGGCAAGACATTTTCAGCCAGCGCAGGCGATTGGTCCAGCTGGTCGGCATGCGTGTGCAGCCATTCCTTGAGCTGTGCCATCTCAGACGGCGCCGGGCAGATAAGGCGTCAATTGCGGATTGACGGGCGTGCCGGCCAGGCTGTTGGAAAAATTGCACAGGGTGGCCAGGCTGATGCCGAGCACCACTTCCAGCGCTTGCTGCTGCTGGTAGCCGGCGCCCAGGAAGGCTTGGTAATCAGCGTCGGTGACGGCGCCGCGCGTGGCGATGACGGCTGCGGCAAACGCGGCGACGGCGTCCAGTTTGGCATCGCCCGTCAGTTGGCCGTGCTGCAGCGCGCGCACCACTTCCGGCGTTTGGCCGGCTTTTTTCAGGGAGATGGCGCTATGGCCGGCGATGCAAAAGTCGCAGCCATGGATGCGTGCAGCCGTGATCTGCACCACTTCGCGTTCCATCAGCGACAGGCTGGTGCGGGCATTGATGCCGGAAACGGTCAGATAGGTTTCCAGCGCGACGGGGGCGTTGGCCAGCACGCCGATCAGGTTGGGCAGATAGCCATTGTTGGCGATGGCCTTTTCCACAAAGGGACGGCTATCGGCAGGGGCGGTATCGAGGGTCTGCAGCGTCAAACGGGACATGGTTGCACCTTGCTAGCTTGGTAAGTGATGTCCCATTATATCGGCGTCGCTTTGTCCATAACAGCCGCACACGTCGCCATTTTGTGCTCATTCGTCTCAACGCCTGTCCAAACCGGCTGCGCGGCGCGCTTTGCGGCCTGCGATGCTCACCGTACTAAAGTACGGTTGCGCTTCTCGGCCGCAAATCATCGCCGCTCGCGACGGTTTTGACAGGCGTTGCTTTACTGTTAATTACTATTAATTTGGTAGCTGGCGCAGGCGCTGGTCGCGGCGGTAGGCGCCCGGTTGTTCGCCGGTGACTCTTTTGAAGGCGCGGGTGAAGGCGGCGTGGGAGCGGTAGCCGACCAGTTCGGCGGCGCGTTCGACGGAAACGCCGTCGTGCAGGCGGCGGGCCGCCAGTTTCATGCGCAGCAGAAGCAGGAACTGGGCGGGGCTATGGCCGCTGGCGCTGGAAAAATGCTTGCAGAAGCTGGCGCGCGACATGCACGCGGCCTTGGCCATGTTTTCTATCGACCAGTCTTCGGCCGGGGCGTCGAGCATGCGCTCGAGCAGGGGTGCAAATTCGCTGTGGTGCAGTAGCGACAGCAGGCCGGCGGCCATCTGTTCGCCCTGCGCCACGTGGCGTATCAGGTAAAAGAACAGCAGCTCGACCAGGCGCGCGATCAAGGGCGAAGGTTGTTCCGGGTCGCCGCCTGCCTCAAGCAAGATCAGGTCGAACAGCCCGGCGGCGGCGCTGAAGGCGGGCGCGTCGCCGCGTATCAGCAGATACGCTGGGAACGAGTCGACGATCAGGGCCGACAAGGGGCCGCGAAACTGGAAGAAGCCGCAGGCCAGCGCCGTGGCAGGCGTGTCCGTCGCCGTTTGCAGCGGCAGCATCGCTTGCGCGCTGACGGCCAGTCCGGGATCGCTGTGGGGACTGAGGAAGTGCGGCAGGTCGCGCAGCAAGAAGACGCCGTCGCGCGGGCCGAGCGCGATCGGCGCTTCGCCATCGAGGTGCAGATAGCAATGGCCATCGAGCACCAGATGAAAGCTGCCCAGTGCGCGGCCAGCCGTGGAAGCGCGCCAGCGGCCACAATACTGGCCCACATGCAGCACGGCCGTATCGAGCTGCATGGCGCCCAGCAGCCAGCGCGCCAGCTTGTCGGTATCGGGATTCATCTGATCGTCAAGATAAAAGCAGCATCATACGATGGCTGCCTGCCGGGGCATACGACACATTCCGATTAAGCATATGCTCCAGAGCCTGGCTATTTCTTGTCTTTCCCGCCAGCTTGCTGGAATTGCGGGCAGCTGACCTGCAGCAGTGAGCGGTCTTCCAGGCAGACGGCGGACAACTGGCCGCCCCACACGCAGCCGCTGTCCAGGGCAATCAGCTTCGGCTCCAGCCGCAGTCCCAGCGCCGACCAGTGACCGAACACCACGGTGGAGTCGAGGCTGCGCCGTCCCGGCACGTCAAACCAGGGCATCAGGCCGGAACCGGCTGGCGCCGTGCCACTCTCTTTCATCTTGAAATCCATGACGCCGTCTGCCGTGCAAAAGCGCAAGCGCGTCATGGCGTTGACGATGCAGCGCAGCCGGTCGGCGCCGCGCAGGCTGTCGTCCCAGGCGGCCGGTTGGTTGCCATACATGCTGCGCAAGAAGTCGACCCAGTTGGGGCCGGCCAGCATGCTTGAGACTTCATCGCTCAGCTCTTGCGCCTGTTGCGCGCTCCATTGCGGCAGCAAGCCCGCATGCACCAGCAGATGGCCGTCCTGCTGCAGCACCAGCGGCCGGCTGCGCAGCCAGCCTATCAGTTCGTCAAGGTCGGGGGCTGCGAGGATCTCGTCCAAGGTATCGGAGGCGTGTGCGGGACGGATGCCGTTGACGACCGCCAGCAAGTGCAGGTCGTGGTTGCCCAGTACCGTGTCGGCCAGGCCTTGCTGCGCCAGCGCATAAACATGGCGCAAGGTGGCCAGCGATGCCGGGCCGCGATTGATCAAGTCGCCAGCAAACAACAGTCGATAGGGGCCATCAGCCGCCGTATGTATACACTTTTGTAATGTTAGCGTTTGTTCTTGACAGCCTTGCAGGTCGCCAATAAAGTAGGTTTTCATCAGTTATTCGGTGGTGGGATAGTTGTAAAACTAGCCGATGATACCGCTACCGGATGCTTTTGCTTGAGATTATACGGATGCGTAGAATAGTGATGCATAGAGTGATGCATTTATGCAGCAATACTGATGGTACCCCAAGCCCCGGTGCTGCCCTCCGCCAGGTCGATGTCGCCATAGCTGGGTATGAGAGAAACCGACAATACTGGTAAAATGCACGACTTGCTGTCGGTGTTCTTGATTACGCTCAACAGCGGCGTGATTTGTGTGTTGCCTTCTTGTTTATACTCGCGCGGATTTCCCCTGCGCCGGCTGGTACAGACGAAACACTACACTGTGCTGTGCCGCAGCATTATTTGGAAAATTTTGGCGGTGTGCCCTCGCTATGTCCCGATGCACAAGGTTTCAACTGCATCGTCGTCAGACAAGCGCCTACAACCCGCTGGCAAGAATAACGCATACACCCCTTTTACACTTACCGTTGCGCTCCTGGCGCACGTTGCTCCGTTGAAGATGAGAACATCATGAATGAATTAAGCGATATTGCTTCCTGGCTGGCGACCAATTCGGTCCACCACGAGTCAGGCGTACACGCCAGCCTGCCCGATCCTACCTTCGTCTCCGAAGGCAAGACCTTTGTTTCTTTCAGCAGCAATAATTATCTGGCGCTGGCCAACCACCCGCGTCTGGTGAGCGCTGCCAAGGATGGCCTGGACCGTTACGGCGTGGGCAATTGCGAGTCGCGCCTGCTGGGCGGTGACCTGGATGTCTACCGTGAACTCGAGCGTCGCCTCGGCGCGCTCAAGCATAAATCCGATGCGGTGCTGTTCGTGACCGGCTATATGACGAATATCGGCGTGCTGTCGTCGCTCGTCAAGGCGGGCACGATGGCGCGCCTGTACGGCTACCGCGCCGTGAAGCGCCGCAAATATGTGTATTATTCGGACGAATTCAACCATGTCAGCATCCGCGAAGGCATCCATATGTCGGGTGTGCCCAGCCACAAATACCGCCATTGCGACATGGGCCACCTGGAATCGCTGCTCAAGGCTGCCGAGGGCACCACGCCGATTATCGTCAGCGATGGTGTGTTCAGCATGGAAGGCACGATAGCGCCGATTCCTGACCTGGTCGCCATCGCCGAAAAATATGGCGCCATCCTGTATATCGACGATGCGCATGCGACCGGCGTCCTCGGTGAGAACGGCGGCGGCACGTCCGAACACTTCAATTGCTACAGCCCCAACATTATCCAGATGGGTACCCTGAGCAAGGCATTCGGCGCCATCGGTGGTTTTGTTGCTGTCGAACGCGATATCGCTGACGTGATCCGCCTGACCAGCTCGGCCTACGGTTTTACCTGCCCGCCACCGCCAGACCAGGCTGCGGCATTGATCGCTGCGCTGGACTTGCTGGTCGAAGAACCGCAACGGCGTCAACGCCTGTGGGATAACCAGCGCTATTTTGTCGAGCGCATGCGCCCACTGGGTTTTCAGCTGCTGTCGACCGAGACGCCGATTGTGCCTGTATTGATCGGCGACGCCGAGCGCTGCCTGAACTTCGCCAAGGCCTTGAAAGCCGAGGGCGTCCACGTCGACTCCGTGCAATTCCCGGCCGCGCCGATAGGCAAGGCACGCCTGCGTTTCATGATGAACGCCGGCCATACCCACGCGCAGATCGACCATGTTGTCGAAGTCATGGGACGTATCGGCGCCTAAAGAGTAAGCCATCTGCGACGGCGCTGTCTATCCAGCGCTGTTGCTGGTGGCCGTTGTCCCCTTCTCACATCCATTCAGGCCCCATCCTCAGCCTGCGTGGCCATGCTGCATCGACTTTGCCGGCCCTTCCTGCTACACCTCGCTACCATCTGCCGCTATGCAATATAGCGCAGCTCCGCCTTCCTTCCCCCTGACATCCATGACGCCGTTGGCCGTGTAAAAGCGCAAGCGCGTCACGCCCTTGATGGCCGCAGCTTCCTGATGAGGCAAGTGTTGTTTTTTTGCTGATAGTTCGGGTGCGCGGCAAACGCGCCGGGCGTTGCCGGGCTTTCACATAGAATCAGGTCTGAGTGCCCGGCAGGCCAGCGCCAGGCCAGTGTTGTCGACGGAAAAATCGCATGCCCCGCCAGCCAGATACATTAAAATTATCAAATTATTATTTCGGTGTATCAAATGGTAAATGCAGTTATCAATTGTACGAACTCTTGTTACGATCTCGACGCTCCGTAGTTTGCCCCGCAGTTCGCGATGCAGTTTGTAAGGCAGTGGGCAGCAGTTGGGAATAGATGCGGCACGCGTCATGTCCTTATTGTATGCTTAATTATAAATGTATTTATGGCAATATATTTTCTTACACAAGCATGCTTTTTTCAGCATGTTTCTGGTTGAAGAAGAGATATTTAATTTCTGCCAGGTATAAGCGAATATTTTTGTTATGCACTTGGGATTGAACCGCAGCGCCTGGCGCCATGGAGTGGGGATTTAGTGAGCATTTCGGTACAATGTCATAGTGGCGAAATATTTCAAATACCAGTTGTGATACGAAGCTGGTTTCGTGCCATCGCTGAAATTGTTAGGGGCGTGCCGCAGGATGGTGGATAGGGGCTTGCACAAGAGACGATCACTGATCGTTGAAGCACTCGGTGCAGCATAATTTTCTGTATTTTTTACCTGTCGATGGCTTTACGTGGCGAGCCCGATTTTTTATTGATAATAAAATGTTTTCTTTTATCGTGAGCTTCGTCGCATCCGGATTATTAACCCTGTTAATTATAAAGCAGGTGAGATTGCATAGTTCCGCACTCGATTCGGATTTCCATGGAGTACAAAAAGTCCATTCGCATTCAGTCGCGCGCATCGGTGGTCTGTCGATTTTCCTGGCGGTGGTGATCGGCGCCTTCGTATCGATCTGGCGCTTGCCTGCCATGACTTACTGGATGTTGTGCCTGATTTTATGTTCCGGAATCGCCTTTGCCGGGGGCATCGTCGAAGATTTTACGGGCCGGGTCAGTCCCATGGGCCGCTTGCTGCTCACCATGGCCGGTGCCTTGCTGGCGTTTTTCCTGATTGACGCACATATAGACCGTATCGACTGGGTGTTTTCCAGCTGGAAAATCCCCTACATCTGGTTGAGCTTACCCATTACCGTCCTGGCCGTGGCGGGCATCGCCAATGCCATTAATATTATCGATGGCTTCAATGGCCTGGCCAGCGTGGTCTCCATATGCATGTTGCTGTCACTTGCCTATGTCGCCTTGCAAGTCAATGATTCCTTTATCCTGGTGGCGGCCCTGTTGATGGCGGGCGCAATCACGGGTTTCCTGATCTGGAATTACCCTGTCGGCCTGATTTTCCTCGGCGACGGTGGCGCCTATTTTATCGGTTTCATGCTGGGCGAACTGACCTTGATGCTGGTGATGCGCAATCCTGAAGTATCGACCTGGTATGCCGTGCTATTGCTCATCTATCCTGCCTTTGAGACCTTATTTTCCGCTTATCGGCGCACTTTTATCCAGGGTAAATCGCCTGTAATGCCCGATGGCATACATTTACATAGTTTGATTTTCCGCCGCATCGTGCAGTGGACTGTGGGCCGCAAGGAGGCAAAGGCATTGATGCGCCGTAATTCCATGACCTCGCCTTATTTATGGCTGTTTTCCCTGACGGCGGTGATTCCTGCAACCTTGTTATGGCGCCATACCTGGTTATTGATTTTCTGCTCCATATTATTCATGGCATCGTATGTCTGGTTATATTTCCGTATTATTCGATTCAAATCGCCACGCTGGATGATTATCAATAAAAAGAAATAGGATTGTTTGATAAAATGCGCGCTTCCATGATATTGCGACGTCATGTCCATCCGCTGCAGACTGGTTTATTTGAATAGTGACTAGGCTGAATTGGGGACTTTTATATGCGCAATTTCATTCTGTTTCAATCATCATTAAAGGGTAAAGCATGACTTTGGAAACACTGACACTGGTGCAATTACGCGATCTGCAAGACAAGGTTCAGCAAGAATTGAGCAGCCGCGAGCGCGATGACTTGAACAAGGCGCGCGAGCAGATCAGGATGATTGCACAGCAGGCCGGCATTCCCTTGAAGCAGCTGATGCTCGAAGGCGTGCCGCCGCGCGCCAGCAAGGTGGCGGTACGCTACCGTCACCCGGATAATGCTGCAGAGCAATGGACAGGCCGTGGCCGCCAGCCACTGTGGGTCAAAAACTGGCTAGCATCAGGCAAGTCTATCGATCTGCTGCGCGTATAATTCGGTATATTCTTGGCGCAGTAGCAAGCTTTTTCCTGCTACGCTGCCTTTCCTGTTCCTTGTTCCTACTTTCATACCGATTAAAACCATGCTCCCACTGTCAAAAACGATCTTCAAAGCATACGATATTCGCGGCATCATCGATAAAACCCTGGATGCCAGTGTGGCGCGCAAGATCGGACAGGCCTTTGGCCGGGCCGCATTGGCCAAGGGTGAACAGCGGGTGGTGATCGGCCGCGATGGCCGTTTGTCTGGACCGGAACTGGCGGCGGCGCTGGCGCAGGGCTTGCAGTCGGCCGGTGTCGATGTGATCGATCTGGGCGTGGTCGCCACCCCGATGGTCTACTTCGGCACGAACGTGCTCGATACCCGCTCCGGCATCATGGTCACGGGCAGCCATAATCCGCCTGACTACAATGGTTTCAAGATGGTGCTGGCCGGTGAAGCGATCCATGGCGTAGCGATTTCCGGCCTGTACGAAGACATCGTCGCCCATGATGGCAGCGATAGCGCCAAGCCAGGCAGCTATGCCACGCATGACATCCGTGCTGCCTACCTTGAGCGCATCCTGGGCGACGTGAAACTGGCGCGCCCGATCAAGATCGCCGTCGATTGCGGCAATGGCGTGGCCGGCGCGTTTGCGGGCGACCTGTTCCGCGGCATGGGCTGCGACGTGATCGAACTGTTTTGCGAAGTCGATGGCAATTTCCCCAATCACCATCCTGACCCGGCGCATCCGGAAAACCTGCAGGACCTGATCCGCTGCCTGGCCGAGACGGATGCTGAAATCGGCATCGCGTTTGACGGCGACGGCGACCGCCTGGGCGTGGTCACCAAGGATGGCCAGATCATCTACCCTGACCGCCAGATGATGTTGTTTGCGGCTGACGTGCTGACCCGCCATCCGGGCGCGCAAATCCTGTACGACGTGAAATGCACGCGCCACCTGGCGCCTTACATCAGCAAGCATGGTGGCGTGCCGCTGATGTACAAGACTGGCCACTCGCTGGTGAAAGCCAAGCTGCGTGAAACGGGCGCCCCGCTGGGCGGCGAAATGAGCGGCCATATTTTCTTCAAGGACCGCTGGTACGGCTTTGATGACGGCCTGTATTCGGGCGCGCGCCTGCTGGAAATCCTCACGCGTGAAACCGATCCATCGGCCTTGCTGAACTCTTTGCCGCAATCCGACAGCACGCCGGAACTGCATCTGGAACTGAAGGAAGGCGAGAACGTCGCGCTGATGGACGTGCTGCGCCGCGATGCCGTCTTCCCGGGCAATGAGCAGATCATCACCATCGACGGCTTGCGCGTGGAATACGCTGACGGCTTCGGCCTGGCGCGGTCATCGAACACCACGCCGGTGATCGTGATGCGCTTCGAGGCGGAAACGCCAGCCGCTTTGGCACGCATCCAGGGCCAGTTCAAGAGCGTGATCCTGGCTGCCAAGCCTGACGCCGTCCTGCCATTCTGACGTCATGGCTGGTACTGCCGGCGCGCCAGCGCCCTTGAAAATTCTGCTGGTGCGCGTCTCCTCGCTGGGCGACGTGCTGCATAACCTGCCGATGGTGGCGGACATCGCGCGCCATTTTCCCGACGCGAGCATCGACTGGGTGGTCGAGGAAGGCTACACCAGCCTGGTGCGGCTGAACCCGCGCGTCGGCGCCATTTTTCCGTTTGCGCTGCGGCGCTGGCGCAAAAGCCTGGGCAAGCAAGAAACGCGCAGCGAAATCGCCGCCTTCTTCCGCAGCCTGCGCCAGACGCGCTACGACTATGTATTCGATACCCAGGGCTTGCTGAAGACGGGCATCATCATGGGCGCCGCGCGCCTGGCGCCAGGCGGTCATAAAGTCGGCCTGGCGAACGGCAGCGAAGGTTCGGGTTACGAAGGCCTTTCGCGTCTGTTTCATAGCAAGAGCATCCCGCTGAACCCGCGTACGCACGCGGTGGCGCGCGGCCGCCTGGTCGCTGCCGCCGCGCTGGGCTACACGGTCGATACGCCGGCCGATTTCGGCTTGCCGGAACTGTTGTCCGACACGCCGCGCCCGGAGTGGATGGGAGATGAACCTTACGCCGTGTACTTTCACGGCACGGCGCGTGACGCCAAGAAGTGGGCGCCCGCCAACTGGATCGCCCTGGGACAGGCGCTGGCGCCCATGCCCATCTTGCTGCCCTGGGGTTCGCCGAAGGAAAAAGCGGAAGCTGAGCTGCTGGCGGCCAGCCTGCGGAATGCGCGCGTGCTGCCGAAACTGTCCATGAGCGACGCCACTTTGCTGGCGCGCCAGGCCAGCCTGGTGGTCGGCGTCGATACGGGCCTGACGCATATCGCCGCCGCTTTCCTGCGTCCGACAGTGGAAATCTATGCCGATTCGCCGCTGTGGAAAACCGAAGGCAACTGGTCGCCCAAGATCATCAACCTGGGCGACAAGGGCGCACCGCCCGATGTGGCGCAAGTGCTGGCCGCCGCAAGGCAGCTGCTGGCAGAGTATCATCCTGCCTGAGCTTTTCTACACGGTTTACAAAATGCGACTTCTTTATACCCTCGCCTGGTGGCTGGCCCTGCCACTGGTGCTGGCGCGCCTGTGGCTGCGCGGCCGCCAGGAACCGGGCTACCGCCAGCACTGGGGCGAGCGCCTGGGCCTGTATGGCGCCAGGCCCGCTACTACTCCGATGTCGATCTGGGTGCACGCCGTCTCCGTCGGCGAGACGCGCGCGGCCGAACCGCTGATCGATGCGCTGCTGGCCGAATGGCCCTTATGCCGCATCATCCTCACCCATATGACGCCGACCGGCCGCGCCACTGGCAAGGCCCTGTTCGCCAAACATGGTGCACGCCTGGTGCAAAGCTATCTGCCCTACGATACGGGCGCCATGCCGGCCCGCTTCATCCGCCATTTTGCGCCGCGCATCTGTATTTTGATGGAGACGGAAGTGTGGCCCAACCTGATCCATCAATGCAATCGCCTCCAGGTGCCGGTGGTACTGGCCAATGCGCGTCTGTCGCAGCGTTCGCTGGGCAAGGCGCAGCGCCTGGGCAAGCTGATTGCCGACGCCGCACGCGGCATCGATCTGGTGGCGGCGCAGACGCAGGACGATGCGCAGCGCGTGCGCGCGCTGGGCGCGCAAAACGTGGTGGTCACGGGGAGCATCAAGTTCGACGTGGTGGTGCCCGAGGCAGCTTTGGTGACGGGAGCGCAGCTGCGTGCGGCGATTGGTGGGCGTCCCGTACTGCTGTGCGCCAGCACGCGCGAAGGGGAAGAACCCTTGATCCTCGACGCGCTGGCCCGCGCCTGCCTGCCTGCCGATGTGCTGCTGCTGATCGTGCCGCGCCATCCGCAACGTTTTGACGAAGTGGAAAAACTGATCGTATCTCACGGCCTGTCGGTGCAGCGCAGGTCCTCCTTGCAGCAGGACGATACTGTTGCCGCCAGCACGCAGGTGCTGCTGGGCGACTCCATGGGCGAGATGTTTGCCTATTACGCCGCCTGCGATTGCGCTTTCGTCGGCGGCAGCCTGCTGCCGCTGGGCGGACAAAACCTGATCGAGCCGGCAGCGCTGGGCAAACCGGTGCTGATCGGCCCCCACACCTTCAACTTTGCGCTGGTGACGGAACAATCCATCGAGGCTGGCGGCGCCGCGCGCGTGCTTGACGCCGATGCGCTGCTGGCGCAAGCGTCGGCACTGCTGCAAGATCCGGCGCGCTTATCGGCCATGGGATCTCGGGCACTCGCCTTTGCGAACCAGCACCGTGGCGCTACGCCGCGCACCATCGCGGCGATCAAACCTTTATTGTTGACCTAAATCTGGGGTCAGACCCGCCGGGTCTGACCCCAGTCGTTAAGCAAACAGCACCGGTAATTCCTGCGAGCGCTTTCTCAAGGCCTGCTTGGCGCCATCGTAATCAGGGTAGATCGATTCCACGGTGGCCCAGAAGCGCGGGCTGTGGTTCATTTCCAGCAGGTGTGACAGTTCATGCGCCACCACGTAGTCGATCAGCGGCAGCGCGAAGTGGATCAGACGCCAGTTCAAACGGATCTTGCGCTGCACCGTGCAACTGCCCCAGCGCGTGCCGGCCGAGGATAGCGACAGCGAGTCGTAGCCCACGCCCAGTTTGGCCGCGTACAGGTCCAGCCGCGCTTCGAACAGCTGGCGCGCCTCATGCTGGTACCAGGCTTTCACTTTTTCCTTCAATTGCGCTTCGGTGCCGGCTGGCGTGACCCAGACATGCAGTTCATTCGTGTCGCGCTGGAAGCTGGCGCGGTGGCGCGGCGCCTGGTGCAGGCGCAAGGTGATCTCGCCACCGAGATAAGGCAGCACGGCGCCTTCTATCCATGCCACTGGTGGCCGCTGCTGGCGCTCCACCTTGCGCTCGCCCCGTTCGCGCAGCTTGGACAAAATCCAGCCTTGCTTGGCGCGGATGGCGTTGTCGATTTCAGCCAGGGTGACGCGCTTGGGCGCCGTCACGCGCAAGCCGTTATCGTCGATCATGAAGCCGATCGAGCGGCGCGTGGAGCGGCGCAGTGCGAATTCGACCAGGTGGCTACCCAGCTGCAGCTGGCGCAGCGGCGGGCCGTCGGCGGTGCGCGGCGGCGAGGGTAGGGGGGGCGGAGAAGGAAGTGAGGGAACTATCACGGGCGCCACCACGGGCGGCGCTGGCGGTGCCGTGGGGCGCACCGCCGGGGGCGTGCTGGTCGAGACGTCGTGCGCGAACAAATCCAGTTGCCGGTCACCGACCTTGATGGTCTTTAACTGCTGGCGCAGGGTCGGCTCCTGGATGACCGCGCTGATGCCGTCTAGCCAGCGTTGTAGGCGTGAGGCGAAATGACGCGCATTTCTGATTCTATCCAATTTTCCACCTGTTGCATCATGCTGTCCGGGGTTTGCCCTTCCGGCGAAATCGGTTTGCCTATCGAGACCGTGATCAAACCTGGCCGCTTGAGGAATGACTGCTTGGGCCAGCACTCGCCTGAATTATGCGCAATCGGCACCACCACGGCGCCGGTGGCAATCGCCAGACGCGTGCCGCCACTCTTGTACTGGCCTTTTTGTCCGACCGGAATCCGGGTACCTTCCGGGAACATGATAATCCACTGTCCATCGGCCAGACGGCGTTTGCCGTGCGCCACCACGCTCCTGAACGCATGCTTGCCCTGCTTGCGGTCAATCGGGATCATGCGCAGCAGCGCCATCGCCCAGCCAAAGAATGGAATATACAAAATCTCTTTCTTGAATACGTAGACCAGCGGGCGTGGCAGGCTAGGCAAGAGGAAGATGGTTTCCCACGCAGACTGGTGCTTCGACAGCACCACGGCCGGCGCGTCCGGGAAATTCTCGGCGCCCTTGACTTCGTAGCGTATGCCACAAATGACCTTGGCACACCACAGGATAAACACGTTCCAGCGCGAGGTCACCCAATAGCGCTTGTTGTAGCTCAATGGCGCGGCAAAAAAGCACACGCAGGCCCAGACGATGGTGGCCGCGATCATGATGATCATGAACAGCAGGGATCGCAGGAACAGGGAAAAATTACGCAATGCAGTTCTCCGAAGATTAAATACTGGATGCCACGGCGGGCGCTGGCGCTTTGAGCAAATGGGCTACCACGGCCGCCAGGTCGGGGAAGACCTGGGTGCCGGGCGGCAGGCCGCCTGTCGCGTGGGTTTTTTCGCCCTTGCCGGTCAGGACCAGGTAGGGCACGCAGCCGCTGATGAAGCCAGCCTGCAGGTCGCGCAGCGAGTCGCCGACCGTGGGCACGCCTTTCAGGCTGGTGTTATAGCGCTGCGAGATTTCATGGAACATGCCCGGTTTCGGCTTGCGGCAATCGCAATTGTCGGCGCCGGCATGCGGGCAAAAGAAGATGGCGTCGATATCGGCGCCCACTTGCTGCGCCAGGGTATGCATCTTCTGGTGGATCGCGTTGAGCACCGTCATGTCGAAATATTCGCGCGCGATGCCCGACTGGTTAGAGGCGATCACCACGCGGTAGCCTGCCTGGTTCAGGCGGGCGATTGCTTCGAGCGAGCCGGGTATCGGCAGCCATTCGGCGGGCGACTTGATGAAGTCCGGCGAGTCATGATTGATGACGCCGTCGCGGTCGAGAATAATCAGTTTCATCGCCGGAGCTCCCATTACGCCGCCAGCTTGGAAATGTCGGCTACGCGGTTCATCATGCCGTGCAGCGACGACAGCAGGGCCAGGCGGTTGTTGCGCAGGGCGACATCCTCGGCCATCACCATCACGTCGTTGAAGAAGCCGTCGACATCGTCGCGCAGCTGGGCCAGGGTTTGCAGGGTGCCTGCGAAATCGCCCTTGGCAAATGCAGCATCGATTTCAGGTTGCACGCGCGAAACGGCGGCCGCCAGTTTTTTCTCTGCGTCGTCCTGCAGCAGCGCCACGTTCACGCCGCCGGCAGCCACCAGCTTGAGCGCTTCCTCGTTCTTTTTCAGGATATTCGTGATGCGCTTGTTGGCTGCTGCCAGCGAAGCGCTTTCCGGCAGGGCGGCAAAGGCTTGCACGGCTTCCAGGCGCTGCACGATATCGTCCAGGCGGTCCGGGTTTTGCGTCACCACCGCTTCGATCTCGTTTGGCGAGAAGCCACGTTCACGCAGGATGCCGCGCAAACGGTCCAGCATGAAGGCCGTCACTTCCGCGACCGGATCCTTGAAGCCGGGAATGGCGGAAAATTGCGCAGCCGCGTCTGCCAGCAAGCCATTGATCGACAAAGGCAGGCGTTTTTCCAGCAGCATGCGCAGCACGCCCAGCGCGTGGCGGCGCAGCGCGAACGGGTCCTTGTCGCCGGTAGGCGCCAGGCCAATCGCCCAGATGCCGACCAGGGTTTCGAGCTTGTCGGCCAGCGCCACGGCAGTGCCGGTAGCGGTGGAGGGCAGGCTGTCGCCGGCAAAGCGCGGCTGGTAATGTTCGGAGGCGGCCAGGGCGATTTCTTCCGGCTCGCCGTCATGGCGCGCGTAATACGTGCCCATGATGCCTTGCAGCTCGGGGAATTCGCCCACCATATCGGTCAGCAAATCAGCCTTGGCCAGCAGGGCGCCGCGTTCGGCCAGCGCCACGTCATTGCCCAGTTTGGCGGCGATGGCGCCGGCTAACGCTTTTACTCTTTCTGTGCGGGCAGCTTGCGTGCCCAGCTTGTTGTGGTAGACCACGTTGGCCAGCAGTGGCAGACGCGATTCCAGGGTTTTTTTCTTGTCTTGCTCGAAGAAGAACTTGGCGTCCGACAGGCGCGGGCGCACCACGCGCTCATTGCCGCCGATGATGTGCTCGGGCGTGTCGGTCTCGATGTTCGAGACGATCAGGAAGCGCGAACGCAGCTTGCCCGCGGCATCGGTCAGCGCAAAATACTTCTGGTTCGTCTGCATGGTCAGGATCAGGCATTCCTGCGGCACGGCCAGGAATTCTTCCTCGAAGTGGCATTCGTAGACGACTGGCCATTCCACCAGACCCGTCACTTCGTCGAGCAGCGATTCGGGCATCAATACCAGATCGGCGCCGGCTTTTTCCAGCAACTGGGCGCGGATACGCTCCTTGCGCTCCTCGTTGCTGGCGATCACGCTGGCGTTCAGGATCAATGAGGGCGCATAGTTTTCCGCGTGCGCGATGGTGACGGGTTTGCCGTCGGTCAGGAAGCGGTGGCCCAAGGTCGTGCGGCCGGCGCTCAAGCCCAACAGGGTCAAGGGCAGTACATTGATGCCATGCAGGGCGATCAGGCTGTGGGCCGGGCGCACGAATTGCACGGTGCTGCCGTCCGGGCGCTGATAGCTCATCAGTTTTGGGATAGGCAGCTTGGCCGCCGACTCGCTCAACGCAGCTTGCGCGCCGGTGGCGAGCGCGCTGCCAGGCGCCGTGTAGGTGTAGAAGAAGCTCTCTGCCTTGCCGTCGACGGCGCGTTCCAGGTCGGCCACCGTCAGCTCGGGGAAGCCGAGCGCGGCCAGTTTCTTGGCCAGTGGCGGCGTGCCGTTGCCGTTGGCGTCCAGCGCCACGGAGACCGGCAAGACTTTTTCACGGATCGATTTGTCGGGCGAGACTTCGCGCACATTGGTGATGGAAACGGCCAGGCGGCGCGGCGAGGCGTAGCTGGTGGCGACGCTGTCGGCTTCCAGGAAGTCGCGCGCTTTCAAGCCGTTCACAATCCCGGCGCTAAAGGCGGCGCCCAGCTTGGCCAGCGCTTTCGGCGGCAATTCTTCGGTCAGCAGTTCAATAAGCAGTGTTTGGTTCATGGTGTTCTTGTCTGGGTACGGCGTCAATAAGCGGATCAGGCGGCGGCTGGTTTGTCTGCGGCAGGCAGCATCGGGAAACCGAGGCGTTCGCGCGAGTCGTAATACGCTTGCGCGACCAGGCGCGACAAGGTGCGCACGCGGCCGATATAGGCAGCGCGTTCGGTCACCGAGATGGCGCCGCGCGCGTCCAGCATATTGAAGCTGTGCGAAGCCTTCATGATTTTTTCGTAGGCCGGCAGGGTCAGTTGCAGTTCGATCAAACGCTTCGCTTCCGCTTCATAGTTGCTGAACTGTTCGAACAGCAGGTCGGTATTGGCGTGCTCGAAGTTGTAGGTCGATTGTTCCACTTCATTTTGATGGAACACATCGCCATAGGTCAGCTTCTTCGTCACCCCGTTTTCTTCCCACTCGGTCCAGACCAGGTCATAGACGTTTTCCACGCCCTGCAGATACATGGCCAGGCGTTCGATGCCGTAGGTGATCTCGCCCAGCACGGGCTTGCAATCGAGGCCGCCCACTTGCTGGAAGTAGGTAAATTGCGTCACTTCCATGCCGTTCAGCCAGACTTCCCAGCCCAGGCCCCAGGCGCCCAGGGTCGGGCTTTCCCAGTCGTCTTCGACGAAGCGCACGTCATTTTGCTGCAAATCCAGGCCCAGTGCGGCCAGCGAACCCAGATACAGGTCGAGGATGTTTTCCGGCGCCGGCTTCAGCACTACCTGGTACTGGTAGTAATGCTGCATGCGGTTCGGATTCTCGCCGTAGCGGCCATCCTTCGGACGGCGCGATGGCTGCACATATGCGGCGCGCCAGGGTTCCGGGCCGATTGCGCGCAGGAAGGTGCCGGTGTGGAAGGTACCGGCGCCGACTTCCATGTCGTAAGGCTGGAGCAGGGCGCAACCTTGCTTGTCCCAATAGGTTTGCAAGGTCAGGATAATTTGTTGAAATGTGAGCATCGTATGAGTTCGCCGCGCGAGACAGCCGCGCGCTGTAAGGGTTTGCTTGAAGCGTGGCCACCTGTCGCCTCGATAGTAAATAGTGAGGAAACGGGCGGCCACGCCAGGGTTTGCTAATTTTAGCGGTTTTTACGGGCCGGCTGTGAGTCTTCCGGCAATATGGCCGGCGCCGCGCCTATTTATGCTTCTTGCGCGCCAGCAGGAAGGCGGACAGGATGGCCAGCGCAGCCAGGGCCAGCACCAATTTGTTGCCGTAAAGAATGTATGGCGTCATGCCGCCCATGCCTTGCACATTTGCTGCCAGGGTGCCTTGCGTGTCCGGCGCCAACTGGCTGACGACCTTGCCATTGCCGTCGATGACGGCGGTGGCGCCCGTGTTGGTGGCCCGCAGCATGGGGCGGCCTGTTTCCAGGCTGCGCATCTGCGAAATCTGCAAATGCTGCGGAATCGCGATCGAATCGCCAAACCAGGCCAGATTCGATACATTCAGCAGCACCGAGGCCGATTGCTTGCCATTGCGGTGGGCGCTGGCCAGCTGCTCGGCGATTTCTTCGCCAAACAAGTCTTCATAGCAGATATTGGGCAGCACCAGCTGGTCGCGCACCTGCAATGGCGGCTGTACATAGTCGCCACGGCCCATGTCGCCCAGCGGGATGGCCATCATGGCCACGAACCAGTGCAGGCCGGGCGGCACGAATTCGCCGAATGGCACCAGATGGTGCTTGCGGTACTGGTAAGACGGGCCCTGGCCGGTGATGCCCAGCGCCGCATTGTAAAAGCGCTGCTGCTCGTCGAGCACGGGCATGCCGACCAGCAGGGTGCTGTGCGTGTCGCGCGCATAGCTGGTCAGGGTGTCCAGATAGCCGGCCGGCAGCTGGTGCGGCAGCACGGTGACGGCGGTTTCCGGCGTGGCGATCAGGTCTGCCGGCGCGGCCGTGA
Organism: Janthinobacterium saanense; assembly: GCF_014200675.1. Classification (GTDB taxonomy): domain Bacteria; phylum Pseudomonadota; class Gammaproteobacteria; order Burkholderiales; family Burkholderiaceae_D; genus Janthinobacterium. The sequence goes on from NZ_JACHCI010000005.1 coordinate 305,257, forward strand.
TGGCGCGCTGGTACATTTCCAGTGCGCCCAGCACGAAGCCGGGATCGAATTTCTGCTGCTGCGGCACATTGCCCTGCAACAGGCGCACGGAAATCGGACGGCCAACCGGGTGCGTCCAGTGCACATATTGCAAGCCGATACCGGCCGCGTACAGGGCGATCACGCCGCCCAAGGCAGGCCAGCGCGTGCGGTGTGTCAGCAGCAGCAAGCCGCCGGCCGAGACGGCCGCCAGCCAGCCCAGGCCATACATGCCGATGATGGGCGCGTAGCCCGCCAGCGGACTGGCATTGTGGGCGTAACCGGTGGCCAGCCACGGGAAACCCGTAAACAGCCAGCCGCGCGTCCATTCCAGCAGGGTCCAGCTGGCAGGCAGCACCAGCAGCACCATGGCGGGGATCGACAAGGTCCAGCGCTGGCGCAGCCAGGCGGCCGCGCCCATGGCCAGCGCCACATAGATCGCCATCAATAGCGCCAGCAGCGCCACGGCGGCGGCGGCCAGCGGCGCCGCCATCTCGCCAAAGCGGTGCATGGAGATATATAGCCAATGTGTACCTGCTGCGCACCAGCCAAAGCCGTAGGCCCAGCCGATCAGCGCGCCAGACTTGACGCTGGAGGCGCGCAGCACTTGATAAAACAGTACGCCCAGGCTGAGGATTTGCAGCGGCCAGTAGCCGAAAGGGGCGAACGCCAGCACCGCGACCGCGCCGGCAACGGCCGCGATCAGCATGCGCGCCCGCGTGCTGCGGGGCGGTTTGGCGGGGTCGGAGGGGGCGGCGCGTCTGAAACGCATTTACAGTCCGCGCATCTTAAAGTTCCAGTTCCGGCACGTCGGGCAGGCGCTCGACCAGCAGCACATGCACCTGGCGCGCGTCGGCGCGCAGCACCTCGAAGCGCAAATCGCCCAGGTCGAAGATATCGCCCTTGTGCGCCATGCGGCCCAGGTGTTTCGAGACCAGGCCGCCGATGGTGTCGACATCGTCGTCCACCAGGTGAGCGCCCACTTCTTCATTGAACTGTTCAATTTCGGTCAATGCCTTGACCCGCCAGCGGGGGCCGAACTGGCCTTCCTTGAGCGACAGGACGTTGTCTTCGGCTTCATCGAAGTCGTATTCGTCCTCGATATCGCCAACGATCTGTTCCAGCACGTCTTCGATGGTGATCAGGCCGGCTACGCCGCTGTATTCATCGACCACGATGGCCATGTGATTGTGGTTGGCGCGGAAATCGCGCAGCAGCACATTCAGGCGTTTCGATTCGGGGATAAAAATGGCCGGCCGCAGCATGTCGCGCACGTCGAAAGTTTCTTCTGCGTAATAACGCAACAGATCTTTCGCCAGCAGGATGCCGATCACCTTGTCGCGTTCGCCCTCGATCGCGGGAAAACGCGAGTGGGCGGTGGACAGGACTTCCGGCATCCATTCCTCGATCGGCTTGCTGATGTCGATGACATCCATTTGCGAACGGGGGATCATGATATCGCGTGCGCAGAGATCCGATACCTGGAACACGCCTTCGATCATCGACAGGGCGTCGGCGTCGATCAGCTTGCGTTCATGCGCATCGTGTAGAACTTCGAGCAATTCTGCTCGGTTCTCTGGCTCGGGGGAAATGAGTGCGGTCAGGCGTTCAAACAGTGACCGGTGGGGCTTGACGTCAGTTCTGACGCCACTAGGGTGCTCGGGCATAGGAGGCGTGAGCCGTTGTTGCGAAGGGATATAGGATACACCAAAAGTGGGGTCTTACCGGAATTCCCCGCTTTTGATGCAGATTTGATACGATTAACAGGCTGTTGCCTAACGTTAGATTTTTCCCAGTACGCGCTGGCGCAAATCTGCTACATCGGCCTGCCAGTCGGCGAAATGTTCGCTTTCCTGCCACAGCTGGCGCAGTTCCGATGCTTCCGCCGTGATGCGCTCGAAAGCTAGTGTGGCTTTTTCCAGCAGCGGCGGCGTGACTTTTTTCTTGCAGGCCGCTACCCATTCATCGACCTCGGCCGTGGCCGGATCGTCCTGGCCTGGTTTACCCAGGAGGCGGGCGATCACTTCCAGCGCGGCCAGCGCTTCGGCGGCGAACGGCGCTTCCAGTTCGGCTTCGGTGCTGTCGATCACGTTGTCCAGTGTCGTTTCGACCAGTTCCAGGGTTTTGTATTCCTGCAAATCCTGCGCCCAATCCATGGCGTAGTCGTTGCCGAAGGCGTCGGTGGCCCAAGTGCTCATGGTTTATTCCTTGTATGGGTCGCTGATACCCAGCTTGGCCAGGATCCCGGTTTCCAGGCCTTCCATCTCGGTCGCCTCTTCGTCATCCATATGGTCGTAGCCCTGCGCGTGCAGCACGCCATGGACGATCAGATGGGCCGTGTGCTCTTCCACGCTTTTCTGTTGTTCCGCCGCTTCCTTTTCCAGCACGTCGGTGCACAGGATGATGTCGGCGCGGGTCGGCTCGTCGTCCGCCAGCGCTTCCTCACCCTCGTTGTAGGCAAAGGTCAGCACATTGGTGGCGTAGTCTTTTTCGCGGTAATCGCGGTTCAGGCTGCGGCCTTCCTCGGCATCGACGAAGCGGATGGTCAATTCGGCCGGCGCGAACAGGGCCGCTTGCACCCAGCGGCGTATCTTGGGCCGGGTGATGGATGCTTCCAGGCGGCTGTCCGGGTATTGCACGGACAGCGAGAGTTTATTTTTTTCGGACATTTTTGGCGCTAGCTGGTTTGATCAGGGGGAGTAGCTGAGTGGCGTCGGCATCGGCTGCCTGCGCCGTTTCATACGCGTCGACAATGCGGGCCACCAGCGGATGGCGCACCACGTCGGTCGAATTGAATTGCGTGAAGCCAATGCCGCGCACGTCTTTCAACACTTGCACGGCGTCGATCAAGCCGCTTTTCTGGCTCTTGTGCAGGTCGACCTGGGTCACGTCGCCCGTGATCACGGCCTTGCTGCCAAAGCCGATACGGGTCAAGAACATCTTCATCTGCTCGACGGTGGTGTTTTGCGCTTCGTCCAGGATCACGAACGCGTGGTTCAGGGTGCGCCCGCGCATATAGGCCAGCGGGGCGATCTCGATCACCTGTTTTTCAAACAGCTTTTGCGTGCGGTCAAAGCCCAGCAAATCGTATAGCGCGTCGTACAGGGGACGCAGATACGGGTCGACTTTTTGCGCCAGGTCGCCCGGCAAAAAGCCCAGGCGTTCGCCCGCTTCGACGGCGGGGCGCGTCAGGATGATGCGCTTGACGGCGTCGCGTTCGAGCGCGTCGACTGCGCAGGCCACGGCCAGGTAGGTCTTGCCGGTGCCGGCCGGGCCCACGCCAAAGCTGATGTCGTGTTCCAGGATGTTGCGCAGGTAGGCGATCTGGTGCGGCGTGCGGCCGCGCAAATCGCTGCGCCGCGTTTTCAGCATGGGGCTGGCGATATCGGGCTCGACAAAGGTGGAAACGGGCGCATTCGGCGTGCTTGCATGATGCTCGGACGCGGCCGAGAGGTTGGCGCGCTGTTCCACCAGCGCCAGCTGCACTTCTTCCAGCGGCACCACCTTGTTGGCGATGGCGTAGAACTGTTCGAGGATTTCCACGGCGCGCCCGGCATTGCTGCCGCCGACGATGAATTTTTCGCCACGGCGGAATATCGTCACGTCGAGCGCGGCGGAAATCTGGCGCAGGTTTTCATCGAGCGGGCCGCACAGATGCGCCAGGCGCGTATTGTCCAGCGGCTCGGGGATGAAGTAATGCGGCTGTATCGGGGCTTTGGTTTTCAACTGGCTCTTTTCAATGCGGGCGCGCTGGCGACCAACTCGCCGCGCAGGGTGTAGGAATGGCTCTCGGTGATGCGCACGTCGACCAGCTGGCCGATCAGGTGCAAGCCATCGGGGCCGGCGTCGAAATTGACCACGCGGTTGTTCTCGGTGCGGCCTTGCAGCTCGCGATCAATCGTATCTTTTTTCGAGCGGCCGTCGACCAGAATGGTTTGCACCGTGCCCACCATCGCCAGGCTGTATTTGCGCGTATTGGCATCGATGGCGGCCTGCAGCTGCTGCAGACGGGCCAGCTTGGTTTCATGCGGCGTGTCGTCTTCCAGGCTGGCGGCCGGCGTGCCGGGGCGCTTGCTGAAAATGAAGCTGTAGCTATTGTCGAAACCGACATCAAGAATCAGCTTCATCATGGCGTCGAAGTCAAGCTGGGTCTCGCCCGGGAAACCGACGATGAAGTCCGAGGAAATCGCCATGTTCGGGCGCACGGCGCGGATGCGGCGGATGATGGACTTGTATTCCAGCCCCGTGTAGCCGCGCTTCATGGCGCCCAGGATCTTGTCGGAGCCGTGCTGCGCCGGCAGGTACAGATGGTCGACCAGTTGCGGGATCTTGGCGTAGGCGTCGATCAGGCGCTGCGTGAATTCCTTCGGATGGCTGGTGACGAAGCGCATGCGCGCTATGCCGGGTATGTCGGCCACGTATTCGAGCAGCAGCGCGAAGTCGGCGATGTCGCCGCCTTCCATCACGCCACGGTAGGCGTTCACGTTCTGGCCCAGCAGGGTGATTTCTTTCACGCCCTGGGCAGCAAGGCCGGCCACTTCGGTCAGCACGTCTTCGAAGCGGCGCGATACTTCTTCGCCGCGCGTGTAGGGCACCACGCAGTAGCTGCAGTATTTGCTGCAACCTTCCATGATGGAGACAAACGCCGAGGCGCCGTCCACCTTGGCTGGCGGCATATGGTCGAATTTTTCGATTTCAGGAAAACTGATGTCCACTTGCGAAGTGCCGCTGGAACGGCGCAAGGCGATCATTTGCGGCAAACGGTGCAGGGTTTGCGGGCCGAACACCATGTCGACATAGGGCGCGCGCTTGACGATGGCGTCGCCTTCCTGCGAAGCCACGCAGCCGCCCACGCCGATCAGCAAATTCGGGTTGGCCAGTTTCAGTTCGCGCAAACGGCCCAGGTCGGAAAACACTTTTTCCTGCGCCTTTTCGCGCACGGAGCAGGTATTGAGCAGGATGACATCGGCTTCTTCCGGGCGCTCGGTGCGCACCAGGCCGTCGGAGGCGCCCAGCACGTCGGCCATCTTGTCCGAGTCGTACTCGTTCATCTGGCAGCCGAAGGTTTTAATGAATACTTTTTTCTGCATGGAGTCAGGTGCTTTAGCGGTCATGGGATGTTGGTGGGATGCCGCGGAACGAGGCGGTAGGCAGGCCAGGCGGAGCGTCTTGCACTGTGGCACAGGCTGCAGGTTCAGGCGTTAGTTTAACGTAAATCTCCCCCACGGGCCATGCCGCGCTTGCCGCCGTGGCCACAGCAAAAAACATGGCGGGCAGGCGTCGCTCATTGCCATTTATTTCCTGAGTGAATCATTGATTTGTAACAAGTTGCTACAAAACCTAGTGCGCGCCCGCTGGCATCCTAATGTGTTGAAATGGCATTGATAAAAAGCCTACCCGCAACTAGCTTGATATTTAACAATCAGGAAGGTTGCGCGGGGCGCGGATGCGGCAGCTTTGGACTAGTATATTGCTTTATATGCAATTCATTTCGGTCGATTGCAGCTGTTTTTCACTCAGGCAGCAAGCGGATCACGTTACTGAACATGGCTGTGCGAGTCCCGGTACAGGCAGCGCGGCAGGATGGAGAGGGGCAGGAGAAAGCAGGAGAAAAGAGTGAAGGGCAGACATGAATAAATTTTTTGAACTCTAAGTCAGCCTTAAGTTCGGATCGGCATTCTTTCAACATCAACATTCACCAGACTTCACTAGACGAGGAAAAATCATGGCACATCATGCATTAGCATCTCAAGAAAGCTACAACCCTAACCACCTGCTGGATATTCTGCTGAGCAAGATGCAGCTGAAGAACGATGCAGCCCTGTCGCGCTTGCTGGAAGTCGCGCCACCGGTGATCAGCAAGATCCGCCATCACCGCCTGCCAGTTGGCGCTTCGCTGCTGATACGCATGCACGAAGTAACCGGCATGAGCATCCGTGACCTGCGTGACTTGATGGGCGACCGCCGCACCAAGTATCGTCTGTCCGACGCCCAGGGCCGCCCAAAAGCGGAAGACCGTGGCGATGCGCAAGAAGCGAATTACGCGCATTGATGCTGCGGTGGCATGAGAACTGTTTTATCGGTGCAATGACTGTCAGCACACAGCTGGCCTTGACGGCGCACCCCGCAGTCACCGTAATGGAAAAAATAACGGCTTTCGCCTGACGCGAAGGCCGTTTTTCTTTGTGCCTTAGTACTCTGGGCAAAGCTGCTTCAGCTCAGCAAGGCCGCCGTAATTTCACCGTAGCGCAATTCCGTTTCGCGGAACAGCTGCAGATACGCTTCCTCTTCCAGCCCCAGCGCCGCCCACGCCACCGGCGACACGCGCGGCACCATCTCATCGGCCACTTGCGCCAGGTCCAAAGCACACACTACGGCATTGGCAACATGAATCAATGCCGCCAAGAAACCAGCACCCTCTGCTTCCGGCTGCGAATAATTAGCGATGGCCGAGCGGATGGTATCGGAAAAATTCCAGTGTTCGGCCAGGGCCACGCCCGCCTGTACATGGTCGACGCCCAAAATCGTTTGCTCCGCTGCCAGCATGGAACAATCTTGCTGCGCGCGGTAGGCGAGCGCCTGCGCATAATGTTCGGGGAAACTGCTGACCAGCACCAGCCGGCCGATATTGTGCAGCAAGCCTGCGGTAAATGCGTAATCCTGATTGAAGCGGACGTGCCGCGCCAGCACTTTTGCGCAGGCGGCCGTGGCCACCGAATGGCGCCAGAAGGCCTTGTCGTCGAAACCGGGGCAGCGTCCTTCCGGGAAGGCGCCCGTAATCGCCGCCGAGGTGATCAGGCTGCGGGTAGTCTGGAAACCCAGATAGGTAATGGCTTGCTGGATGGTGGTGGCTTTTACTTGCAAGCCGTATTGCGAAGAGTTCGCCAGGCGCAAGGTCTTGGCCGTCAGCGCCTGGTCGTAGGACACTTTTTTCGCCAGCACGGAAATATCCACGTCTTCCTGGTCGATGCTGTTCAAGAGTTCCATCACGACGGCGGGCAAGGATGGCAGATCGTCCAGGTGGGTGGCGATGTCTTCGGCAGTCAGTTGCGGCAGGGCGGTGCTCATGCTGCAGCTCCCGTTCCTGCGCCTGCTTCCATGCCCAGGCGATAGTTGCTGACATAGCTGAGCAACAGTGCCGTGGCGGCATCGTCCGTATCGGCCGGATCGTGCTTGCGGAACAAATGTGCCAGGCGCGTGCGGTAGCTTTCCTGCAACGCCGCCTGTTCTTCCGGCGACAGGGGCGGCGCCTCGATGGACAGCATCTCGATGCCATGGCGCGGCATCAGCGATAGCATGTTTTCTGTCAAGACCGCACCTTGCGGCAGTAACACTTGCCCCCGCGCATCGAGCAAGACATCCGATAAGATCATACCGGGGCGAACTTGCTCCAAAGGTAAAAGCTGATGCGTGGTCATGATGACTCCTTTTGATGATTGCGGGATATTATCATTGCCACAGCGCAATGTCTCCATCCCGCATCAATGTCCCTCATACTTTTGTGGCTGTTGTAAATCTTGCCAATAAGCATCTCATAACGTACATTGCCATTATGCTGGCCTGCCGTTGACATCCCTGTCCGCGCGCTGCGAGCTGGTGGCAGTACACAGTCCGGGAGTGCTGGTCGATGACAAGCAAGGCGATGATGGCGACGACGATGCGCACGCAGGTCAGGCTGACCTTGCTGTTTGTCGTCATCGTGACCCTGGTGCTCGGCATTTCCGGCAGCTATACCCAATATACACTCAGTCGTGACCTGGAGGCAGGTAGTGCGCGCCTGCGCACTGGCGTGCTGACGCGCCTGCAGACGAGCTTGCCTTCGGCCTTGTGGGATCTCGATAAATCCAAGGTCGACAGCATCGTCGCGGCCGAAATGCTGCCGCCCGAATTGATCGCCATCCGCGTGTATGACGCCTCCGTCGGCCTGTTTGCCGGAGAAATGCGCGATGCGGCCGGTGCGCTGCAACCCTTGCTCAGCGATCTGGCTATCGCTGGTATGCCGGTCGAAGCGCCGCTGGTATTTCGCGATGCAGGTGGCGATGGTAGTGGCGCCAGGCCCGTGATCGTGGGCAAGGTCATCGTCAATTTCAGCGGTGAACAGATCAACGCTGCCTTGCGCAGCGAAGTGCGGCGCAAGGTAATGGAAGTGTTGCTGCTCGATATCATTCTGGTGGCGGCGCTGTCGCTGAGCCTGCGCATCATCTTCCGCCCCTTGCGCCAGTTGCGCGACGGCTTGGTCGACCTGGCCACGCGCGGCAGCGATGACGTGGAAGAGTTGCCGGAAACGCGGCGCGATGAATTGGGCGACGTGATCCGGGGCTTCAATGCGGTACAGCGCAAGCTCAAGTCCATCATCGAACGTATCCGCGAGGCAGAAGACGCGGCGCGCCGTTCGCAGCACGAAACGGCGCAGGCGATGGACGAATTGCGCCGCGCCCAGGAATCCCTGCTGCAGGCGGAGCGCCTGGCTTCGCTGGGCAGCCTGGTGGCCGGCGTCGCCCATGAAATCAATACGCCGGTGGGCATCGCCCTGACCAGCGCCTCGGTCTTGAAGGAAGCGACAGATGACATCAGCGCGGCCGTCGCCGGCGGCGCCATCAAGAAAACGGACATCATGCGCTACCTGGAAACGGCCAGTGAAAGTGCGCGCCTGATCATGAACAATGCCTACCGCGCCGCCCACCTGATCCACAGTTTCAAGCAGATCGCCGTCGACCAGGTCAGCGAGGCACGCCGCCTGTTCGAGTTGCGCGACTACATAGGCGAAGTGGTGGCCAGCCTGCAGCCGACCTTGAAAAAGACGCGCATCGCCATCACGATTGATTGCCCACCAGAAATCATGTTCGACAGTTATCCCGGCGCGCTGGCGCAGGTGCTGACCAACCTGGTCTTGAACTGCGTCGAGCACGCGTTTGACGCCGACACGGCAGGCACCATCCATATCGGCGTGCGCTGCGACCAGGACTGGATCGACATGCAGGTGCGCGACAATGGCCGGGGCATTGCGCCAGACCTGATCGACCGCGTCTTCGATCCCTTTGTCACCACGCGGCGAGGCCAGGGCGGCACGGGACTGGGATTGAATATCGTGTTCAACTTGATTGCCAAGCAATTTGGCGGCACCATCACGGTACACAGCACCGTGGGCCAGGGCGCCACATTCCTGTTGCGCCTGCCCAGGGTGACGCCATTGCCTCCGGGCATGGATGGTCAGGCAGACGAAGGTGGATAAAATGACAATTCAGCAGGGTGGGCGCCAGGTGGCATTCTTGCGCGGCATTAATGTGGGCCGCGCCAAGCGCGTGGCCATGGCCGACCTGCGCAAGCTGCTGGGCGACCTGGGCATGACGCAGGTGAATACCGTGCTCAACAGTGGCAACGTGGTCTTCAATGCGGGCGCCGTGGCGCCGGTGGATGCCGCGACGCAAATCGAGGAAGCGCTGGTCTTGAAACTGGGCGTGGCGGCCAGGGTGACGGTGTTATCCCACGCGCAATTTGACGAGCTGATCGCCGAAAACACCCTGGCGCCGACCGCCGATGCCTCGCGTTTGCTGGCGCTGGTGATCAACAATCCGCTTGATGCCCAGCGCATCGCGCCCTTGTTGCAGCAGCAATGGCATCCCGAAGCGTTGGCGGCTGGCAAATGGGCCGCCTATGCCTGGTGCCCGGATGGCGTGCTGGCCAGCAAGGTGATCGCGGCGCTGGGCTTGCTACTGGGCGATGGTGTGACGTCGCGCAACTGGGCGACCATGAATAAATTACATGTTTTACTACAACAACCATAAAAAATGAACTGGGATATCGTTAAAGGTGTATTGATCGTGCTGGTGGCCATCAGCGTGGTACTGACGGCCTTCGTGCTCATTTCCGCTTCCGGCCCCGACAAGGCGGCCTGCATCGCGCGCGCCCTCAAGTCGGATATTCCTGTGGGAAATATCGAACGGGTGTGCCGTCTGACCGAGAAATAAGAAACACGGTGCGCCATGGCGTTACGCTGCCTGGCGCACCGGTTCAGGCGTCGAATTTTTCCTGTTTTTCACCGTGCACGCTCAAGGCCAGCAAGCCCAGGCCAACCAGCAGCATCGCGTACATATTCGCTTCCGGGACGGCAGAGACGGGTGCGGCGAGCGGCTTGAGCGGCATCGCGGCCAGTGCGGGGCCGCCGATTGCGCCATGCCGTGCATGGGATGCGCGCCCCAGCGTGAATGATGTGGCCACCTTGCTATTGGCCAGCAGTCGCGCATAAGGCAAGTCGGGTGTCGCCCATACCAGATTGTTATCGAAATTAATGTTGTCGTCGATGATGACGGTATCGCCCGCCGTCGTGGCGCCCCAGCTGCTGGCCGACAATGCCAGCAAGGCCATGCATGCCGACTGTGGCATTTTCATAGTATTGCCCTCCCATACTCTGGCCGGCATCGCGTTTCCCCATGCTTGCCAGCAATGCAAATCCATCGGATTGAGATGGATCAAGGTTTTTCTGCCCAGTCTTTATTACAGCACATGTCGTGCCATTTTAACTATGGATGTTTTCAATTAATTACGAATATTTGTCATTTTGATAGTGTCTTTGCTATCGCAGACAAGCAGCACACATAGCTGTGCTATCGCGCCAAAAAACACTGTTGTTTTTCGTGTGTGCTGTCAGCAAGAAAACAATATATCGATTAGCATATTGTTCAAGCGATGTTTTCTTAGTGTATTAGCTAGCCATGCCTGTGGGAGGGCGCGATGGAAACTGTAACAGCGCAGTTCAATCTCGACGTGATGCGCGCGTCCGCCTATAAAGCCAGTTCCTTGCTCAAAGCCATGGGCAATGCCGACCGGCTGATGCTGCTGTGCCAGTTGTCGCAAGGCGAGCATTGCGTCAGCGACCTGGAACAAAAAGTCGGCATCGTGCAGCCGACCTTGTCACAGCAACTGGGCGTGCTGCGCGAGGAAATGCTGGTCGCCACGCGGCGCGATGGCAAGCAAATCTATTACCGTGTCGCCAGCCGCGAAGCGCTGGCCGTGCTGCAATTGCTGTATGCGCAATTTTGCGGACCCAAGCGCGCCTACGGCGACGCCGACGACCTCGACTAGACTACCCCATGCAGATAGACTGGCAACATTTCACGCCCTGGTCGTCGCTGGCCGGCGGCTTGCTGATCGGCCTGGCCGCCGCCGTGCTGATCCTGTTCAATGGCCGCATCGCCGGCATCAGCGGTATCGTGGGCGGCTTGTTGTCTCCGCGCAAAGGCGATTCGGGCTGGCGCATCGCCTTCCTGGCTGGCTTGCTCATCACTCCCTTGCTGTATCAATTACACCAAGCCTTGCCTGAGGTACATATCGAAGCCGGTACGCCGGCCCTGCTGATTGCCGGCTTGCTGGTCGGCCTGGGCGTGCGTTATGGCGCGGGTTGCACCAGCGGCCACGGCGTGTGCGGCCTGTCGCGCTTGTCGCTCCGTTCGCTGCTAGCAACAATTTGCTTCATGGCCGCCGGCTTTTTCACCGTGTACTTATTGCGTCATGGACTGGGCTGGACATGATGCGGCTGTTTTTCTCCCTTGTGAGTGGTCTGTTGTTTGGCCTGGGCCTGATCGTTTCCGGCATGGGCAATCCCGCCAAGGTGCTGGGCTTTCTCGACCTGGCGGGCGCCTGGGACCCATCGCTGGCGCTGGTGATGGGCGGCGCGATTGTCGTCGCCATGCCCGCCTTCTGGCTGGCGCGCCGGCGCAAGCTGGCCATCCTCGGCGACGCCATGCAGTTACCCGGCAATCGCAAGCTGGACCGCCGCCTGCTGCTGGGCAGCCTGGTGTTTGGCGCAGGCTGGGGTAGCGCGGGTTTCTGCCCTGGCCCCGCGCTGGTGTCTTTGCTGGCGTGGCAAAGCAAGGCCTGGATTTTTGTCGCCGCCATGCTGGCCGGCATGGCGGTGTTTGCATGGCTGGAGCGCCGCAAGATGCAAGACAAACAGTCGTCTGCGGCGTCCTGAAACGGTACAATCTGCCGCATCGTACACAGCGTACATACCGATGTGGAAAACTTCATGATGAGATTGATAAAACAGCTCAGCGTCCTGTGCTGCGTGCTGGCCTTGAGCGCCTGTGGCGGCTTGCTGAAGAAGGGCGCGCCGACGGTGCCCGTGGCCGATAGCGTACCCAATCCGCAAGTGCTGCTGCTGGGCGAAGTGGTGGACAATGTCCAGGGCCAGCGCTTGCGCCTGGCTGAATTGCAGCGCAGGGTCGCCGCTGGCTGGCGTCCCGTGATCGTGATGGAGCAGTTCGACCGCGATACGCAACACTTGCTGACGCGGGCCACGCGCGATTGCGCCGATCCCGATTGCATCATCCGCGTGATGGAACAGCCGGGTTGGGACTGGGATCAATACCGTCCCGTGCTGGACCTGGCCATCAATTATCAGTTGACACTGGTGGCCGGCAATCTGTCGCGCGCCGATGCCTCGCGTACCGCGCGCGATGGCATGCAATGGTCGATGTCGCCCGCCATGGTGAAAACCTATCTGTCGGCGCCCGTGCCGGCCGACTTGCTGCAAGGGCAACGTAAACAAATCCAGGAGAGCCACTGCAATATGGTGTCGGACATGATGATCGACGGCATGATTCATACCCAGGTGGCGCGCGATATCTGGATGGCCAAGCTGATACGCGACCAGGCGCCACGCGAAGTAGTGTTGTTTGCTGGCAACGATCATGTGCGCAAGGATATCGGCGTGGCCCGCTGGCTGAAGCTTGCGGACCCGCAATTGAACGTGCGCAGCATCGCTTATGTGGAGCAAGGCAGCCAGGCTACGGCGGGTGAGTTTGACCTCACGCAAACCATGGCGCCCCAGTCGCGCAGGGACCCTTGCGCCAAGTTCAAAACCAAGTAAAAGCCACCCCTTTATTTCAGCTTGATTTTCACCTTAATTAACACCCTGCCGGCCAGTCCGGCCAGGGTGTTTTACTACGTAGTTTCCACATTCATTAACGTTGTTGCATGTCATTGGTGCGTCATATTGTCTAAATAGAATTCGCTCCAGCCGAGTTCGTGACCCTAGCACCGTTCACTTCGTGGCTTCCTCTTCATCCAAAAAAACTCATGAGAGAATTCCATGCAACAGCGTTATCCATTGAAACCGATTTGCTTCCTGGTCTTGCAGGCGCTGGCTTGCTACGCGCACGCCGCCGCTCCCGAAGGTGAGGGCGAGGCAGCTGCGGCGGCCGCTGCTGCGCCGGTACAAGTCGTCGAAGTGACGGGCCAGGGCCAGTCGCGCCAGGTGCAAAACATCACGCGCGCTGACTTGCAAAAAGCCATTCCAGGCACCAGCCCCTTGCTGACCCTGGAGAAATTGCCTGGCGTAAGCTTTCAATCGGCTGATCCGTTCGGCGCCTATGAATGGTCGACGCGCTTCAGCATCCGCGGTTTCAATCAGAATCAGCTGGGATTCACCCTCGACGGCGTGCCGCTCGGCGACATGAGCTACGGCAATAACAACGGCTTGCACATCAGCCGCGCGATTTCTTCGGAAAACATCGGCCGCGTGGCCGTTTCGCAAGGCGCAGGCGCGCTCAGCACGGCATCGACCAGCAACCTGGGCGGCACCGTGCAGTTTTATACACTGGACCCATCCGATACCATGGGCGTGACGGCCTCGCAAACCCTGGGCAGCGCCAGTACTTCGCGTACCTTTGTGCGCGTCGATAGCGGTTTGTTGTCGACCGGCACCAAGTTTTACCTGAGCGGCACCCGCATGCGCGCCGACAAATGGAAGGGCGACGGCCCGCAAGACCAGGACCAGTTCAACAGCAAGATCGTGCACACTTTTGGCGACAACAAGCTGAGCGCTTTCTACAATTACTCGAACCGCAGCGAAGTCGATTACCAGGATTTGTCGCTCGATATGGTCAAGCGCCTGGGCTACAAATGGGATAACTACGCACCAGACTGGCAGCGCGCCGTGAATGCCGCCAAAGGCATTTATACGGGCGGCGTCAACAGCATGGATGACGCCTATTACCTGGGCCGTGGCTTGCGCAAGGATAACCTGGGCGGCTTGTCGCTGGACTTGCAACTGACCCCGGCCGCCGTGCTGAAAACCACGATTTACCACCATGACAACAAGGGCCAGGGCCACTGGTACACGCCGTACACTCCATCGTCGGCCACCGTGCCGATTTCCATCCGCACCACCGAGTATTCGATCGGCCGCGATGGCGTGACCAGCGACCTGACCTGGGACCTGGCCAACCACACCATCAATGCCGGTTTCTGGGGCGAGCGCAGCCTGCACACCTTGACGCGTAATTTCTACGCCGTCACGGATGGCACGTACCAGGATCATTTCCTGTCGAACCCGACCTCGACCGGCTTCAAGCAAGACTTCACCACCACCACGCGCCAGTTCTACCTGCAAGACACGGTGTCCTTGCTGGATGACAAGCTGAGCATCAACTTTGGCTTCAAGACGCCCAAAGTGGCGATCGACGCCGTCAGCCTGGTGGGCACGCGCGCCGCCGGCGACATCGTGGCGAAAAAGTCCTTCCTGCCGCAAGCAGGCATCACCTATCGCCTGAACCAGAACGATGAAATTTTTACTTCGTTCTCGAACAATATGCGCGCCTACCAGCCGGGCGTGAACGGTCCGTTTTCGCAAACCCAGCAAGCGTTTGATTTGAACGTGAGCCAGCTGAAACCGGAAACCTCGACCACCATCGACCTGGGCATGCGCTTCAAGCGTGACGCCGTGCAAGGTTCAATCGCCTTGTACTACGCCGACTTCAAGGACCGCCAGCTGGGTATCGCCACGTGCGCCGGCATCGTTGGTTGCCCTAGCACCATCGCCAACGTGGGCAAGGTAGAAACCAGCGGCCTGGAAGCGCTGGCAGTCTGGAAACTGTCGCGTGAAGTGTCATGGTTCAACTCTTTCACCTACAACAGCTCGAAATACAAATCGAACTACAGCGACAATGGCAATGTGGTTGCCGTCGCCGGCAAGGACGTGGTCGATGCACCGCGCGTGATGTTCAACACCGAACTGACGTATGAAAACGCGACCTGGTTCACGCGCCTGGGCGGCAAGTTCACCGACAAGCGTTACTACACCTACACCAACGATGCTTCCGTGCCATCGTTCTGGACCTCGACCCTGTCGGCTGGCTACAAGTTCAAGAATGTGGGCGCCTTCAAGGATGTCTCGGTGCAATTGAATGTCAGCAATCTGTTTGACAAGCAATACTTCAGCACCATCGGCACCAACGGCTTTGCCGCGTCCGATCCAAACGGCACCCTGGCCACCTTGCTGGCCGGTGCTCCACGCCAGGTTTTCCTGACGGTGAGCGGCAAGTTGTAATGGATGTTGTTGTAAATTAGTAGTACGGCGCGGCGGAGAGTGATTTCCGCCGCGCTTTTTTATTTGGAAAGAGATTCATGAACAGGTATTTCAGGTCGGCTATCTTGCTGCTGTGCAGTGTTCCCCTCTTGGCCAGCGCCGCCGTGCGCATCGTCACGGGGCCGACGCCGATACGCGATGGCGATGCCAAAGCGCGTGGCGACATCACGGTCGTCAATCAAAAACTGGCCTTTGCGCTGGCCGTCGAATCGCCCGTGCCGTATGGCGTGCCGCGCGGCGCGCTGGTCGATATCGCCGCCGTCGTCAATGGCAAGATAGGCCGCGACCGCGCCGTGTTTGCCGACTTTATTCCGAATAACTGGTCAGCCTGGCCCAATACCTATCAAAAAATCGATATTGTCGACCGTGGCCCGCAGCAAGTGGTGATACGCACCGTGCGCGACTGGGGCAAGGTGGTCATCAGCACCACGTACACCTTGAAAGACGGCGCCGACCGCGTGGAGGTCTCGACCACCATGCGTAATGACGGCGATGCCGCTCTGCCGGGATTATTGTCTGGCCTCACCTATTGGCCCAAGGGCGGCTTTTTGTTCGGTGTGCCCGGTGCACCTGAACGTGGCCCGGCGCCCGAGGTACTGGCGCACCGCATGGTGGCCTATGACGCCGACTGGAGCGTGGCCTTGCACGCCGCGTATTTCAATGACGTGGAATATGCCTCCAAGGATTTATATCAGTTGCATACGCTGGCGCCTGGCGAGAGCCGCCAGTTTGATGGCTGGCTGCAAGTGGGGACCAGCGGCGACCTGGCGCCCGTGATGCGGGCCGAGATAGCACGCGATGGCTTGCCGTCCGGTGTAGTGCGCGGCACCGTGCGCGGTATGGACGGCAAGCCAGTGAAGCAAGCGGTGCTGGTGCTGGAAAAAGCCGGCAAACCTTACGGTTGGGCGCTGGCGCCTGCGGGCAGCTACAACATGCAATTGCCGCTCGGTGATTATCAAATCTATGCCACCGCCAAGGGCTATCGCCAGACGGCGCGACAATCCCTGACGGTGGCTGGCGGCCAGCCGCTAACCCGGGATTTCAGCCAGTTGCAAGGGCCGGGCACCATCCATTTTGACGTCAAGAATGCGAAATCACTGCCGCTCGATGCGCGCATCGTGATCAGCCAAGGCCAGCAGCCGGTGGTGGAGTTTCTCGGCAAGAAGACCTTCTTTACAGAACTGTACCGCAAGGGCAAGGCTGACGTCAGCCTGGCGCCCGGCGCCTATGTCTTCACGGTCTCGTCGGGCGGCGGTTTCCTGAACGAAGCGGTGCAACTGCCTGTGCAAGTGCATGCCGGCGTGCAGCAGCGGGCCGAGGTGGTGCTCAAGCCCTTTGCCGAGCCGGCGACGCGCCGCTGGTTTGCCGCCGACCTGCACCACCATGCGGACCAGGCCGAAGCGGTGACGCCGCCTGCGGATCTGGCCCGCGCGCAGCTGGCGGCCGGGCTCGATTTGCTGTTCGTCAGCGATCACGACACCATGATCAATTTGCCTGAGCTGGCCAGCATTGCCGGCCGGCGCAAGCTGCCATTTATCGGCTCCATGGAATTGTCGGCTTCGTGGGCGCATTTCAATGCCTATCCCTTGAAGGCTGGGCAAAAGCTGGCCATCGACATGAGCACGGCGACGGTGGACCAGATCTTTGCCGAAGCGCGCCGCCTGGGGGCGACGACGATACAGGTCAACCACCCCTTCATTCCCTACGGCTATTTCGCCAGCCTGGACGCCAGGCTGGCGCCGGGCGGTTTCAATGGGGACTTTAATGTGGTGGAAATCAATGCTTCCACACCAGGCGACGACGTCAAGGTATTGCACAAATTGTGGCAATACTGGAACGAGGGCAAGCCTTATTACCTGAGCGGCGGCACCGATGTGCATGACGTGTGGAATGATGTGTCGGGCCGGGTGCGCACCTTTGCCCAGGTCGACGGGCAACTGACGCCGGCCAACTACAGCGCGGCCGTCAAGGCGGGTCACAGCTATGTGAGCGCCGGTCCGCTGATCTATCCCGATACCGTGTTTGGCACGCGCCTGGCAAAACGGCCAGCTACCCTGGGTTTTGATTTGCAGGCATTGGCTGGCATCAAGAAGGTCGAGCTGATCGGTGGCGGGGTGGTGGCCGCCAGTTTGACTTTTGACGATTTCCCGCGTACGCGCCGCGTCGACTTCATGCCGACCGACAACGCCGCCTGGTATGCCTTGATCGTGGAAGACCGTGATGGCCACAAGGCCTACAGCAATCCTGTCTGGATCGGGCCACAGCCCTGATCATTTTTGCATGCGCACCAGCGCGCTCACCTTGTCGGCGGTGGCCAGCAGTTTTGGCAAGGTGTGTTCCAGCAAGTGTGTCACCGATGGGCCTGCTGTCTGGCCGCTGGCGTTAATCGCCGCCACGATCTTGCCGGAGCGGTCAAACACGGGCGCAGCCAGGGCGATCAGGCCTTGTTCCAGTTCTTCCTGCACCAGGCTCCAGCCCTGGCGCCGGACCTGGGCGATTTCTGCCATCAAGGCATCGATATCGGTGACGGTGGCCGGTGTCAGTTTCAGCAGCGGCATGTTGGATAACTTGCTGCGCAACGCATCGGGCGACAGGCCCGACAGCAAGACCCGGCCCATCGAGGTGCAATACGCGGGCAAGCGGCTGCCGATGCCCAGGTTGATCGACATGGTGCGGTGGGCCGACAGGCGCACCACATACACGATGTCGTTGCCGTCCAACACGGTCGCCGAGCAAGCCTGACGCAGGGACAGAGTCAGCTCTTCCAGCAGCGGCTGGGCCTGCGTCCAGACGGGCAAGGACGACAGATAGGCGTAGCCGAGGTCCAGTACTTTGGGCGTCAAGCGGAATAAACGCCCGTCGGCTTCCACATAACCCAGGTGCAGCAGGGTGTGCAGGATGCGCCGCGCGCCGGCCCGCGTCAGCTCTGCCCGTTCAGCCACTTCGCTCAGGGTTTGCTGGGGCGCATCGGCGCCAAAGCTGCGCAACACGGCCAGTCCGCGCGCGAACGATTGCACATAGCTGTCGCCAGGACGGGGCGCCCCGTCAGCAGCTTCTTGCTCGGAAATTGTCGCGTTACTGCTCTCGTTCATAGGAATTCCACTTGATTAAGCTGGCAATTATAGCAATGGAGACCGCTGGCCCTGCAAATTGACAAGTGCTGCGATCAGGCATATTCTCACGAATAAGTTCTAAATGCGAATATTTGTTCGTATATAGAACATTTTAGTATACCTTACAAAAGGAGACAGCAAGATGATCGACAAACTCCGCTCCAGCGTGGCCGACGCGCTGGCCGATATCCACGATGGCGCCACCATCATGATTGGCGGCTTTGGCGGCGCGGGCCAGCCCGCCGAACTGATCGATGGCCTGATTGCCCATGGCGCGCGCGACCTGGTGATCGTCAACAACAATGCGGGCAATGGCGACACGGGCCTGGCCGCGCTGCTGAAAAACGGGCAAGTGCGCAAGATCATTTGCTCCTTCCCCCGCCAGGCCGATTCCCATGTGTTCGATGCTTTGTACCGCTCCGGCAAGCTGGAACTGGAATTGGTGCCGCAAGGTAATCTGGCCGAGCGCATCCGCGCCGCCGGCGCCGGCATCGGCGGCTTTTTCACCCCCACCGGCTACGGCACGCAATTGGCTGTTGGCAAGGAAACGCGCGAAATCGATGGCCGCATGTATGTGTTTGAATCGCCGATCCACGCTGACTTTGCGCTGATCAAGGCCGAGCAGGGCGACCGCTGGGGCAACCTGACCTACCGCAAGACGGCGCGCAACTTCGGTCCCATCATGGCCATGGCCGCCAAGGTCAGCATTGCTTCCGTGCACGAAGTTGCCGAACTGGGCAGCATCGACCCTGAACACGTCATCACGCCGGGCCTGTTTGTGCAGCGCATCGTGCAAGTGCCGCGCACGGCCACCGGCCCCGCCGGCTTCAAGGCAGCCGCCTGAAAGAAACTCATATGAATAAATGGAATCGAGACCAGATGGCGGCCCGCGTGGCGCTTGATATCAATGACGGTGCGGTGGTCAACCTCGGGATCGGCTTGCCGACCCTGGTGGCCAACCACTTGCCTGCCGGTGCAGAAATCATCTTGCACAGCGAAAATGGCGTGATCGGCATGGGCCCGGCGCCCGCGCCCGGCGCAGAAGATTACGACCTGATCAATGCCGGCAAGCAGCCCGTCACCCTGCTCGCTGGCGGCAGTTATTTTCACCATGCCGACAGTTTCGCCATGATGCGCGGCGGCCACCTGGATATCTGCGTGCTGGGCGCCTTTCAGGTGTCCGCCACGGGCGACCTGGCCAACTGGCACACGGGCGCGCCCGACGCGATTCCTGCCGTGGGCGGCGCCATGGACCTGGCCATCGGCGCCAAGAAAACCTGGGTCATGATGGAATTGCTGACAAAAACGGGCGACAGCAAGCTGGTGCAGGCCTGCACTTATCCGCTGACGGGCATAGGCTGCGTCAGCCGCATCTATAGCGACCTGGCCGTGATCGACCTGGGGCCGTCCGGCGCCACGGTGGTTGAACTGGTGGAGGGCATGACCCTGGAACAATTGCAAGCCTTGACGCCGGTGCCGCTGGCTGACGGCCGTAAATAACGAAACCTTTCTTGGAGGAAAGAACATGACTCACGCATTGATCTGTGACGGCCAGCGTACGCCGTTTGGCCGCTACGGCGGTAGTTTGTCCGGCGTGCGCGCCGACGATCTGGGCGCCGTGCCCATCCGCGCCTTGATGGCGCGCAACCCGAACGTGGACTGGGCAGCCGTCACCGACGTGCTGTACGGCTGCGCCAACCAGGCTGGCGAAGACAACCGCAACGTGGCCCGCATGGTGGCCTTGCTGGCCGGTTTGCCGATTTCGGTGCCGGGCGCGACCCTGAACCGTTTGTGCGGTTCGGGCCTGGACGCCATCGGCAGCGCGGCCCGTTTCATCAAGAGCGGCGAAGCGGGTCTGATGATCGCGGGCGGCGTGGAAAGCATGAGCCGTGCGCCGTTTGTGATGGGCAAGGCCGACAGCGCGTTTTCGCGCGGCATGAAGATGGAAGACACGACCATAGGCTGGCGTTTCATCAATCCCCTGATGAAGGCACAATACGGCGTCGATTCCATGCCGGAAACAGCGGAAAACGTGGCGGCCGAATACGGCATCAGCCGCGCCGACCAGGACTTGATGGCCTTGTCCAGCCAGGTCAAAGCGCTGGCCGCGCAGCAAGCGGGTGTGTTCGATAGTGAAATTTGCCCCGTTAGCATCGCGCAAAAGAAGGGCGATCCCGTGATCGTCAGCCGCGACGAGCATCCGCGCGCCACCACCCTGGAAACTCTGGCTAAACTGAAACCCGTGGTGCGTGCCGATGGCACGATTACGGCGGGCAATGCGTCCGGCGTCAATGATGGCGCGGCGGCCTTGCTGCTGGCCGATGAAGCCAACGCGGCCCGTTACGGCCTGACGCCGCGCGCGCGCGTGGTGGCCATGGCGACGGCTGGCGTGGCGCCGCGCGTGATGGGCATCGGCCCTGCGCCAGCCACCTTGAAAGTGCTGGCCATGACAGGCTTGCGCCTGGAGGATTTCGACGTGATTGAATTGAATGAAGCGTTTGCCGCCCAGGGCCTGGCCGTGATCCGCCAGTTGGGGCTGCGCGACGACGATCCGCGCATCAATCCGAATGGCGGCGCGATCGCGCTCGGCCATCCGCTGGGCGCCTCCGGTGCGCGGCTGGCATTAACGGCCGTCAACCAGCTGCACCGCACGGGGGGGCGCTATGCCCTGTGCACCATGTGCATCGGCGTGGGCCAGGGCATCGCGCTGGTGCTGGAGCGCGTTTGACACTGAAGGTAGCCGGCTTTGCCGGCTTTTTCGATTTGAAAAGAAGAATGACATGACTGACACGACACAAGACCTTGCGCAGCTCACTTCGGCGCAGCGCATCAAGGCCATCATCGGCGCCTCTTCGGGCAACCTGGTCGAATGGTTCGACTTCTATATCTACTCGTTTTGTTCGCTGTATTTCTCGCACGCTTTTTTCCCCTCGGGTAATGCGACCACGCAGCTGCTGCAAACGGCCGGCATCTTTGCCGCCGGTTTCCTGATGCGTCCGGTGGGCGGCTGGCTGTTTGGCCGCATCGCCGACAAATATGGCCGCCGCAAGTCGATGATGATTTCCGTGCTGATGATGTGCGGCGGCTCGCTGATGATCGCCATCATGCCGACCTACGCCACCATCGGCGCGCTCGCGCCTGTGCTGCTGCTGGTTGCGCGCCTGTTCCAGGGCTTGTCCGTGGGCGGCGAATACGGCACCAGCGCCACCTACATGAGTGAAGTATCGGAATCGGGCAGGCGCGGTTTCTTTGCTTCCTTCCAATACGTGACCCTGATCGGCGGCCAGCTGCTCGCCTTGCTGGTGCTGGTGACCTTGCAGCAACTGTTGAGCCTGGAAGAATTGCGCGCCTGGGGCTGGCGCATCCCCTTCATCTGCGGCGCGCTGGTCGCGCTGGTGTCGCTGAATTTGCGCAAATCCTTGACGGAAACCACCACCGCCCACGAGCGCAAGGGCAAGGATGCGGGCAGCTTGCGCGGCTTGCTCAAACACAAGCGCGCTTTTGTCACCGTGCTGGGTTTTACGGCTGGCGGCTCGCTGGTGTTCTACACCTTCACCACCTATATGCAGAAATACCTGGTCAACACGGCCGGCATGAATGAAAAGATGGCCAGCGCCATCATGACCTGGGCCTTGCTGGTCTACATGATCATGCAGCCCATCTTTGGCGCCCTGTCCGACCGCATCGGCCGGCGCACCTCGATGCTGTTCTTTGGCGGCCTGGCTACGGTGTGCGTGTTGCCCATCATGCATGCGCTGAAAGACGTCAGCAATCCGTATATGGCCTTCGGCCTGATCGTCATCGCGCTGGCCGTGATCAGTTTTTATACTTCGATCAGTGGCTTGATCAAGGCGGAAATGTTTCCCGTCGAAGTGCGCGCACTGGGCGTGGGCCTGTCGTACGCGATTGCCAATGCCGTCTTCGGCGGTTCGGCCGAATACGTGGCGCTGCAGTTCAAGGCGCTACACGTGGAATCCTATTTTTATTGGTATGTTTCCATCATGTGTCTGATCTCTTTCATCGTTGCCATCCGCATGCCGGACCCGGGCCGCTCCGGCCTGCTGAAATAGCCTAATCGTCGTAGAATAAGGCATGGCAGCGACCGTCTGCCATGCTCAAGTTTTACTCCATATTTCATCGTTCCACCTCCAGGAGCTTTTCATGTCGTATGTTATTACCGCACCCGTCCAGCCCAGCGTTCCTGTTGTCGGCAGCACCGACACCTTTCCCGTGCACCGCATCTATTGCGTAGGCCGCAACTATGTCGACCACGCCAAGGAAATGGGCCACACGGGCCGCGAGGCGCCTTTCTTTTTCATGAAGCCAGCCGGCGCCGTGCTGCCCGTGGCCGCAGGCGTGACGGGCGCATTGCCGTATCCGCCACAAACCCAGGACTACCAGCACGAGATGGAACTGGTGGTGGCCATCGGCAAGGGCGGCAGCGACATCGCCGCCGCCGATGCCCTGCAACACGTATGGGGTTACGCCGTGGGCCTGGACATGACGCGCCGCGACCTGCAGGGCGAAGCGAAAAAGCTGGGCCGCCCCTGGGATACGGGCAAGGGCTTTGAACAGTCGGCGCCGATCGGCCCCATCACGCCAGCCGCGCAGGCAGGCGATATCGGCAAGGCTGCCATCACCCTGCACGTGAACGGCGCCCTGCGCCAGGGCAGCACCACCGATATGCTGATCTGGAACGTGGCTGAAACCATTGCCGACCTGTCGAAATATTTCACCCTGCAGCCGGGCGACCTGATCTATTCGGGCACGCCAGCGGGCGTGGCAGCCGTGCAGCGCGGCGATGAGCTGGTCGGCGCGATTAGCGGCCTGACCGACTTGCGTGTCAAGGTCGTGTAAAGAGCGCTGCCGTACGGCGTGACCGGCCCGCATGGCGTAGCATCGCCCTGCGGGCTTTTTTAATCAGACGAGGAGACAGCCATGATGAACGACACCTACGCCGTGGCCCAGCCTACGCGCGCCGAGATCGATGCCTTGACGGGGCCGGCCTTGCTGGAGTTCGGCACCGGCTGGTGCGGCCATTGCCGCGCCAGCCATGCACCTTTGGCGGCTGCGTTCGCCAGCCATGACGGCGTGCCGCATATCCGCGTGGAAGACGGCCCCGGCCGCGCGCTGGGCCGCTCGTTCCGCGTCAAGCTGTGGCCGACCTTGATCTTCCTCAAGGATGGCCAGGAAGTGGCGCGTCTGGTGCGTCCGCTCGACAGCGCGGAGATCGACCAGGCGTTCGCGCTGATCGATGCGTTCTAGTAGTCTTTACCCCATCATTTCTTGCCGCACAGTATCTCAGCGCGTATTATGAGGTCTACAGCAAGATCAACGGCATCTGTCAAAGGATGCCGGCGCGATCATCAGCGGCCCGCTCCACCCGGAATGGCCGCAGGCTAGCACTCACCACAGTGACGATGCCGCGATGCTTTAGCAGGTCTGGCATGGAGTGCCTGGCGACACGCCGGGTTTGACCACGTCTCTCATCCCCTGACGACCTTCCTGCCGTGCCCCGGTTTGACCCGGATGGCGCACGACCGTTGTTTCTCTGATCGGCTTCCAGCACAGCGTAGCGACACATAGACGCATGAAATTTGTTTGCAAATTCATCAGCCAAGGCGCTCGCGCGCGGCTATGATATGTGCACAAGGCGTCGAGACAACGCTGAGCTGCTGCCTGAACAAACATCCAGAGAATGGCCTTTAGACACCCTCCCGAAGGAGCGCAGTACATGAGTAGCCCCCATAAGAAAAATTCCCCCGGCACAGTATTATTTGCCAGCCTGATCGGCACCACCATCGAGTTCTTCGACTTCTATATCTACGCCACCGCCGCCGTGCTGGTGTTCCCGAAACTGTTCTTCCCTGCCGGCGACCCGGCGGCCGCCGTGCTGCAATCGCTGGCCACCTTCGCCATCGCTTTCTTTGCCCGCCCGATCGGTTCGGCCGTGTTCGGCCACTTCGGTGACCGCATCGGCCGCAAGGCAACCCTGGTCGCTGCCTTGCTGACGATGGGCATTTCCACCGTCATCATCGGTTTGCTGCCGACCTATGCCGCCATCGGCACCCTGGCGCCGCTGCTGCTGGCGCTGTGCCGTTTTGGACAAGGACTGGGCCTGGGTGGCGAGTGGGGCGGTGCGGTGCTGTTGGCAACCGAAAACGCGCCACCGGGCAAACGCGCCTGGTATGGCATGTTCCCGCAACTGGGCGCACCGATCGGCTTCTTCCTGTCGGGCGGCATCTTCTTGCTGCTCAGCGAGACCATGACTGATGAGCAATTCTTCAGCTATGGCTGGCGCATTCCCTTCCTGGCCAGCGCGTTGCTGGTGATCGTCGGCCTGTATGTGCGCCTGAAGATCACGGAAACGCCGGACTTCCAGAAAGTGCTCGACAAGAACGAGCGCGTGAAATTGCCGGTCGCCACCGTGTTCCGCCAGCATGGCCGCATGCTGTTCCTGGGCACCATTATTGCTCTCGCCACCTTCGTGCTGTTTTACCTGATGACGGTGTTCGCCTTGAGCTGGGGCACCACCAAGCTGGGCTTCACGCGCAAGGAATTTTTGATCGTGCAACTGTTTGCCGTGCTGTTCTTCGCGCTGACGATTCCCTTCTCGGCCGTGCTGGCCGACCGCCGCGGCCGCCGCGCCACCATGATCTGGGTCTCGGTCGCCATCGCCGTCTTCGGCCTGGTGCTGGCGCCCATGTTCGGCTCGGGCGTGACCTGGGAAGTGACGATCTTCATGGCCGTGGGCCTGGGCCTGATGGGCATGACGTACGGCCCGCTGGGCACCTTGCTGTCCGAACTGTTCCCGCCCGAAGTACGCTACACGGGCGCGTCGCTGACCTTCAACCTGGCTGGCATCCTGGGCGCCTCGCTGGCGCCGTATATCGCCACCTGGCTGGCCACCACCTATGGCTTGCAATACGTGGGTTACTACCTGACCCTGGCAGCGCTGCTGACCCTGGGTGCGCTGCTGCTGATAGGCAAGCCACGCGCGGGCAAGGAAGCGTGGGAATAAGGCAGGTTTGAGTACTCGTGAAAAACGCCAGCATTATCGCTGGCGTTTTTTTATGGTGCGCCCAGCATGGGCGCACTCCTGCGGGTGCAAGTCCCGCCGCGAGCTGCCCACAGTGAACGAAGTGAAGCGCAACTGCGGGAGGGTAACTGACCGTGGGAAGGAAGCGTGGAGCATAAATCATGAGCCGATGAACAAGAACTGCATAGAAGGCG
>NZ_JACHCI010000006.1:0-77832 GCF_014200675.1 Janthinobacterium saanense
CCCGCAGTTGCGCTTCACTTCGCTCACTGTGGTCAGCTCGCGGCGGGACTTGCACCCGCAGGAGTGCGCCCATGCTGGGCGCACCAAAAAAACGGGGCCGGCATCACTGCCGGCCCCGCTTGCTCCATTACTGGCTGTCTGCTTTTACTTCTTCGCTGCGCCCGCCGAAGGACCGCCCTTGAAGTACTTGAAGAATTCCGAGCTTGGATCCATGACCATGATGTCGTTCGGCCCCTTGAACGTGGCGCGGTAAGCTTCCAGGCTACGGTAAAACTTGTAGAACTCCGGATTCCTGCCAAACGCTTCGGCATAGACCTGCGATGCCTTGGCGTCGCCTTCACCGCGGATATTCTCGGCCTTGCTATACGCTTCGGCCAGGATCACGGTGCGCTGCTTGTCGGCGTCGGCGCGGATTTTTTCCGAATCAGCCGAACCGGTCGAACGCAGCTCATTGGCCACGCGCACACGCTCGGACTTCATGCGTTCATACACCGAGTTATTGATCTGCTCGACGTAATCGACGCGTTTCAGGCGCACGTCGACGATGCCCACGCCGATGGCCTCGGCCTCGGCCGCCACCTTGACCTTGATCGCCTGCATCACCTTGCCGCGCTCGCCAGAGATCACTTCGCGCACGGTGCGCTTGGTGATTTCATCGTTCAGGGCGGCCTTGACGATTTGCGACATGCGGTTGCGGGCACGGCTTTCATCGCCGCCGAAGCTGCGGAAATATGTCCTCGGATTGACGATGCGCCACTTCACATACGCGTCGACGAGGATATTCTTCTTCTCGGCCGTGATGAAGCGTTCCGGCTCCGGCGTGTCAAGCGTCAGGACCCGCCTGTCCAGGTAGATGACGTTCTGGAACGGCGGCGGCAGCTTGAAGTACAAGCCTGGCTCGCTAATGACGTCCTTGAGCTCGCCGAGGGCGAAGACCACGGCGTACTTGCGCTGATCGACGACGAACACGGTCGAAGACAACAGCATGATCGCGATAAAGCCCGCGATCAGGGCGGCGACGATACGGTTCATTAGCGGCTCTCCCGTTCACGCGAAGAACGGCCGTCACGGCGCGAATTGACTTCGACTGTCTGCATGGTTTCCTGTGGCAAAACGGTGGTGGTGGCAGGCGAGGCAGCTGCGCGCGCCACCGCAGCGGTGGCGTCCGACGCTGCCGTCTGGGCAATCAGCTTGTCCAGTGGCAGGTACAGCAGATTGCTGCCCGTCTTCGCGTCGACCATGACCTTGCTGGTACTGGAGAACACTTGCTGCATCGTTTCCAGATACATGCGGTCACGCGTCACGGCAGGCGCCTTCTGGTACTCGACCAGCACCTGCTTGAAGCGCGAGGCGTTACCGGTGGCGTTTTCCGTCACCATGGCGCGGTAGGCTTCGGCCTCCTGGATCAGACGGAAGGCCGCGCCGTGCGCTTTTGGAATCACGTCGTTGGCATAGGCTTCGCCTTCATTCTTCTGGCGTTCGCGGTCTTGCCCTGCTTTCACGGCATCGTCGAAAGCGGCTTGCACCTGCTCCGGCGGCTGCACGGCCTGCATCGTGACATTGTTGATCAACACGCCGACCTTGTAATCATCAAGAATCTGCTGCATCAATTTCTGCGTGTCAAAGGCCACTTTTTCGCGGCCTTCATACAGCACGAAGTCCATCTTGCTGCGGCCGACCACTTCGCGGATCGCCGTTTCGGCGACCTGGCGCAAGGTGTCTTCCTGGTCGCGCACGTTGAACAGCCATTCGACGGGATCTTTCAGGGTGTACTGCACCGCAAACTGAATGTCGATGATGTTTTCATCGTCGGTCAGCATCAGCGATTCGCTGGCCTGCTTG
Organism: Janthinobacterium saanense; assembly: GCF_014200675.1. GTDB lineage: Bacteria > Pseudomonadota > Gammaproteobacteria > Burkholderiales > Burkholderiaceae_D > Janthinobacterium. The sequence goes on from NZ_JACHCI010000006.1 coordinate 1,843, forward strand.
TTGTTCAGCGAAGTGCGGTAACCGACTTCCACGGTACGCACCTGCGACACATTGACGGTTTCGTCGGTCTGGAACGGGTACGGCCAGCGCCAGTTGAAACCGGCCGGCGTGGTGCGCGTGACGTGGCCAAAGGTCAGCACGACGCCGCTCTGACCCTCTTGCACGATGAAGGCGCCGCTGGCAAGCCAGATTAGCACCGCGATCACGCCGACCACGCCGGCAGTGATGCCTGCGCCCTTCATGTCCGGGCGAGGGCCATTGCCGCCGCCACCATTGCCGCCATTATCGGGACGGTTATTCTTTTGTCCGAAAAAGGCGTTCAGGCGCTGATTGAAATCACGCCACAATTGATCCAGGTCCGGCGGACCTTCACCGGGCTTTTTGCCTTCTTGGGCTTTCTTGCCGTCGTCCTTGCGATTGCCCCAGCGGGGATCATTCAGGGATAACTTCAAGCCTGTTTTTTTGAGTAGGGAGACAAGCATAACTATCGTGTTCCGACTTGAGAGTGGGTGGAAAACCTATCATCCTGGTCTGGCTCTTCGGCCTGATCCGGGGCGGCGCCATCGTGCTGCTGGTCGTGCTCGTGCTGACTGTGCTGGTCTTGCTGTTCCGCTTCGCCATCCCGATAGCGATGGGCCGAAGCTGGCGCATTCTTTGCCATCTCGACGATCGCCTCGCGCAGCAGGTCAAGACCGCTACCTTTTTGCGCACTGACGAAGACGCGACTGATCGTAGCATATTCATCACGCTCTATCGACGGTTCCAGTCCGGCCGCATCGATCTTGTTCCACACGAGGATTTGCGGAATATGATCGGCGCCGATCTCTTTCAAGACCAGGTTGACCTGTTCGATCTGCTCCATGCGCACCGGCGACGAAGCGTCGACGACGTGCAGCAGCAAATCGGCATGGATGGTTTCTTCGAGCGTGGCGCGGAAAGCGGCCACCAGCTGATGCGGCAATTCGCGCACGAAGCCGACCGTGTCGGAGATCACCACATTGCCCACTTCCTGGCCCAGGTAAACCCGGCGCGAAGTAGTGTCCAGGGTGGCGAACAACTGGTCGGCGACATACACGCCAGCCTTGGTCACGGCGTTGAACAGGGTCGACTTGCCGGCATTGGTATAGCCGACCAGGGACACCGAAAACGTGTGATTGCGGCCGCGCGCACGGCGCTGGGTTTCGCGCTGCTTGTGCAGCTTTTCCAGGCGAGCCCGGAGTGCCTTGACACGGTCGCCGATCAGCCGGCGGTCGGTCTCGAGCTGCGTCTCGCCGGGACCGCGCAAGCCGATACCGCCCTTTTGCCGCTCAAGGTGAGTCCAGCCGCGTATCAGACGTGTGGCCAGATGCTGCAACTGGGCCAGCTCGACCTGCAGCTTGCCCTCGTGGCTCTTGGCGCGCTGCGCAAAGATATCGAGGATCAGGCTGGTACGGTCGAGCACCCGCACATTCAGGCGCTTTTCCAGATTGCGCTGCTGTGCCGGCGAGAGGGCGTGATTGAAGATGACGATTTCCAGCTGGTCATTGACGACCACGTCGCCTATCTCGTCGGCCTTGCCGCTACCGACAAAATAGGCGGAATCGGGACTGGAACGCTTGGCCGTCATGGTGGAAATCGGATCCGCACCAGCTGAACGCGACAACAGCATCAATTCCTCCATGCTGGCGGCAAAGTCGCTGTGACCGAAGTCAACCCCGACTAGTGCCGCGCGCATGATGGAAACGAATAAGTTGCAGCGAACAGTGACGCCGATGCAAATGCATCAGCGCCGCTGGCGCGGACGATGGCGTGGGAGGGTGAAAGGCGCTGGGCCGTCAAGCTCAACGCTTTACTCCGCTTCAGATTCAATATTGAGATTGACGGCACGGGCCGGCACCACTGTCGAGATGGCATGCTTGTACACCATCTGCGTGACCGTATTGCGCAGCAATACGACATATTGATCAAACGATTCGATATGACCTTGCAATTTAATACCATTGACCAGGTAAATCGAGACAGGAACATGCTCTTTGCGTAATGCATTGAGGAATGGGTCTTGTAACAGTTGCCCTTTGTTGCTCATAACAGCTCCGTTGTTTATGTTGTTGTGTAGAAATTGGAGGCGACTCGCTTGATTTCAAGTGCTCACTCAGCATTCTCTTGCGGAGAATAATGCATCGCAGCTACTGTAACCTGTTTTCGCGATCGCTGTCGCGCATGCACATGGCCCAGGAAATATTACCGTCACCACGTCCAGTTTATTTAAAATCGGCACCGCATTTTCCATGCGGCGCCTTAATGTAAACTTAATTACTAACCATTTAAGCAATCAACCGTATTTTTACAATTTCAATACAGTTTATTTCGGCGTTCTGGCAAACGGATTTTTACCGGTCCGCAATTCAATCCGCAATGGCGTACCGACCAACGAGAAAGTATCGCGGAAATGTTTTTCCAAATAACGCTTATACGGATCGCCCACGGCATCGAGTGCATTACCGTGAATGACGATCACCGGCGGGTTCATGCCGCCCTGGTGAGCATAACGCAATTTCGGACGGATCGAGCCCTTGCGGCGCGGTTCCTGCTTCTCTACCGCCTCGATCAGGGCGCGCGTCAGCTTCGGCGTCGACAGGTCGCACATGGCGGCCGCATACGCAGCGTTGAGCGACTTCATCAATGGACCGATGCCGCTGCCTTTCAGCGCCGAAATAAAGTGCATATTGGCAAAAGACAGGAAATCGAGCTTGCGGTCGAGATCGATCTTGATTTCATCGCGTTCGTGCGATTGCAAGCCATCCCATTTATTCACGGCCACCACCAGCGCGCGGCCCGATTCCAGAATAAAGCCGGCGATATGCGCGTCTTGTTCGGAAATATCTTGCTGCGCGTCGAGCAGCAGCACCACCACGTTGGCCTCGGAAATCGATTGCAGCGTCTTGACGACCGAGAATTTCTCGATCGCTTCAAACACCTTGCCACGGCGGCGGATACCGGCCGTGTCGATCAGCGTGTATTGCTGGCCATCGCGCTCGAACGGAATCTCGATCGAATCGCGGGTCGTGCCCGGCATGTCGAAGGCGATTACGCGCTCTTCGCCCAGCAGGGTGTTGACCAGGGTGGACTTGCCCACGTTCGGGCGGCCGACCAGGGCGATCTTGATGCCACGGTCAGTCTTTTCCAGCTCTTCAGGCTCTTCCGGACGCTGCGCAAAGGCCGTGTCGAGCATGACTTCGACCAGGTCGTTGACGCCGTCGCCGTGCGCGGACGAGATCGCATACGGATCGCCCATGCCCAGTTCGTAGAACTCGGACACGACGGCCGTATAGCGCATGCCCTCGCTCTTGTTGACCACCAGCAAGACCGGACGGCCGCTCTTGCGCAGGAAGTCAACGATGGTCTTGTCATGCGGCGTCAGGCCTTGACGGCCGTCCACGATGAACACCACCACGTCGGCCTCGGCCACGGCCTGCTTGGTCTGCAGTGCCATCTGGTGCATGATGCCTTCCTTGGCGACGGGTTCGAAACCACCCGTATCGATGACCAGGAAGGGACGTTCGCCGACACGGCCTTCGCCATAGTGACGATCGCGCGTCAACCCAGGCAAATCCGCCACCAGCGCATCGCGCGAGCGGGTCAGACGATTGAATAAAGTCGATTTCCCAACATTGGGTCGACCTACTAGTGCTATTACCGGCTTCATTGTATTACTCGACCGCGAGAGCGGTCACTGTCCCTGATTGGGTTTGAAAAATCAAATTCGAACCGGCGATGACGGGAGCCGAAACAATCGGGCTGCCGTCGGTGCTGACCCGACCTATAAATGCGCCATCTTCCCGTGACAGGAAGTGGATGTAACCTTGATAATCACCAACAGCTACGCTGCGGCCAAACGAGGCCGGCGTCGACACGCGGCGGCGTGCCAGCCCGTCATTCTTCCAGGCGCTCTGCCCTGCCTCACGGCTGAACGCCGTGACGGCGCCCTGCTCATCGACAGCAAACACGAAACGCTGGTCGACCGCCACGCCCACGTCGGACGAGTACGGCTTGGTCCAGCGCGGCACGCCGGTGGCTGCATCGAAGCAGCCGGCCTTGCCCTGGTAAGTCACGGTGCACACTTCGCTTTCAAACACCACCGGCGTACCGGCGATGTCTGACACACGTTCAAGTTCGGTGGCGCCGCGTGGTTCGCTGACGACGTTTTCCCAGCGTACCACACCGGTCGCCGCCGTCAGCGCCATCAGTTTGCCGCCCGGCTGGGCCACGTAGAGATTGGCGCCGCCCAGCACCATGCCCGGCGCATTGCGCAAGGTCAATGCTGGCGTGGCGCGCTGCACCACCCATTTGCGCTCACCCGTCTTGGCGTCGAGGCCGACGATGCGGTTATCCACGCTGCGTATCGCGACGATACCCTGGCTGACGACAGGCGCCGTCAACACTTCGCTCGAGGCCTGATACGTCCACAATGGCTTGCCATCGGCATCAAAAGCCAGCACAGTGCCCTTGGCGGCGCCCACCGCCACGATGCTGCCGTCGGTGCCGGCGCTGGAGGTAATGTCGCTACCGGCCTTGACGCGCCAGGTTTCACGGCCGGTGGCGGCATCGAGACGCGCCAGGGCGCCATCGGCACTGACCACATACAGGCTGCTGCCGGACAAGGCAGGCGTGAAGGCATACACGCCCGACTTGCCGATGGAATACTTCCATGCATCGCGCACGGCGAGGCTAGACTTTAACTCGACCAATGGAGCTGGCTCGACTTTCGGATCTTTTTTGGCAAACGGATTCAAGGACGAGCAACCCGCCACCAGGACCAAGAGGCTTGCAGCTACCAGCTTTTCAGTGACACGCATAAGTGTTATCCAACCTTCTTCTTGTACTTGTAAGGGTCGAGCCGCCGGCGTGAGTGCCGCGCAGCAGAACCGCTAGTTTTCTTATCAAGCAGCAACTCAGGCAGCAGCTTGATCTGCCTTGGCCGTGTCTTCCGGCACCGTTCCGCCGATGGCTTCCAGTTTGATCTGGATCAACTGACGGCCTGGATTATCCTTGGCAGTCGCGGCCAGCGCCGCCAGGTAAGCGGTACGGGCATCGGCCAGCTTGTTTTGCGCCACCAGGATATCGCCCTTGCGGTCGGCCACGGCGCCGGCAAATTGCGGCACGTTGGCGGACGCCAGCACTTTCAGCGCTTCGTCATACGACTTTTCATCCATCAGCACGCCAGCCAGGCGCAGCTGCGCGATGACCTTGTATTCTTCGGCGCCATGGTCCGCTACCCATTGCAGCTGGGTCTTGGCGGCTTTCAGGTCATTGGCATCGAAAGCCGTCTTGGCCGCTGCCAGCGAGGCCATCTGCGCGTAAGCCGTACGGCTGAAACGCGACTGCATGTCGGACGCCGCGCGCTGCACCTTGGCATTGTCCTTGGCGACGATGGCGTTTTGCAATTCATCGTACAACTGGCCCGCTTGCGCCGCCTGGGTGCGCTGGTAGTACTGCCAGCCCGCCCAGCCACTGTAGGCGGCCAGCGCCACGATCAAGACCCAGGAGGTCAGGTTGCCGTTGCGCTGCCACCAGGCTTTGAGGGTTGCCAGTTGTTCTTGTTCTTCGTGATCGTATGCCATGAGTCGTCAGTTTTAATGAATAGTTAATCGAAGTTAGCGAAGGGTAGAACGGTATTTTTCAGCTTAATGATGGTGATGCACGTGGCCATCCGCACCATGGTCGTGGCCGCAATCGTGGCCGCCGATGATCTGGTCCACCAGGTAATCGACGACGTCGTCAAACGGCACCGTGTTTTGCTGCGATCCGGCTTCCGCTTCACGCATGGCTTTCACCGTGGCGACATGGTTGGCGATTTCATCGTCGCCCAGGATCACGGCAAACGCCGCACCGCTGGCGTCGGCCTTTTTCATCTGGTTCTTGAACGCGCCGCCGCCATTGCTCGCTGCGCAATGTAGCACAACGTCCAGGCCCGCATCGCGTATCCGCTCTGCCAGCACGAAGGCCTGCAAGCCCGCTGCTTCGCCCTGATGCACCAGATAGACGTCGCACAGGGCTGGCTGTTCCGGCTCGGCAGCGTCTTTCATCAGCAACACCAGGCGCTCGACACCCATGCCGAAACCGACCGCTGGCGTCGATTTGCCGCCAAACATTTCCACCATGCCGTCGTAGCGGCCACCGGCGCAGACCGTGCCTTGTGCGCCCAGCTTGTCGCTGACCCACTCGAACACGGTGCGGTTGTAATAGTCCAGGCCGCGCACCAGGCGTGGATTGATGGTGAAGGGAATATTGTTGTGGTTCAGAATCTTTTGCACGCCGGCAAAGTGCGCCAGCGATTCTTCGCCCAGATAATCCAGCAGCTTGGGCGCGCCGTTGACCAGGTCCTGCATGGCAGGGTTCTTGGTATCGAGGATGCGCAGCGGATTGCTGTGCAGGCGGCGCTTGGCTTCTTCGTCGAGCAGCTCGCTGTGGCCTTCCAGGTAGGCGATCAGATCAAAGCGGTGGCGCAGGCGCTCCGCCGCATCGCCAATCGAATTGAGTTCCAGGCGGATGCCGTCCAGGCCCAGGTCATCCCACAGGCGGCGGGTCATCATGATCAGCTCGGCATCGATATCGGGACCGGTAAAGCCGATCGCTTCCGCGCCAAACTGGTGGAACTGGCGATAACGGCCTTTTTGCGGACGCTCGTGGCGGAACATCTGGCCCTTGTACCACAGGCGTTTCGGGCCTTCGTAGACCAGGTTGTGCTCGACCACCGCGCGCACCACGCCCGCCGTGCCTTCAGGGCGCAGGGTCAGGTTGTCGCCGTTCATCGAATCGATGAACGAGTACATTTCCTTTTCCACAATATCGGTCACGGCGCCGATGGCGCGCGCGAACAACTTGGTTTCTTCGACGATAGGCGTGCGGATTTGCTGGAAGCCATAGCTTTGCAGCACGGACTGCGCCGTGTTTTCAAACAATTCCCACAGGGCGGCATCGGCTGGCAGCACATCGTTCATGCCCTTCACCGCGGTGATTTTATCGAATTTTTTATTATCAGACATAGTGTTCTTCTTTACTGTTTTTACCGGTATATGCTCAGGCAGCTACTTTGCCGTAGTGGCTCTTCACATAATTCAAGACGATGTCCTGGAATTCTTCCACGATGCGTTCGCCGCGCAGGGTGACGAACTTTTCGCCATCGACAAACACCGGCGCGGCTGGCGATTCGCCGGTGCCGGGCAAGCTGATGCCGATGTTGGCGTGTTTCGATTCGCCTGGACCGTTGACGATGCAGCCCATCACGGCCACATTCATCGCTTCCACGCCCGGATAGGCTTTTTTCCACTCCGGCATCTGCTCGCGCAGATAGGTCTGGATATTGTCCGCCAGTTCCTGGAAGGTGGTCGAGGTGGTGCGGCCGCAACCCGGGCAGGCAATCACCATCGGCGCGAACTTGCGCAGTCCCATGGTTTGCAAGATTTCCTGGCCGACGATCACTTCACGCGTACGGTCGCCGCCCGGTTCAGGCGTGAGCGAAATGCGGATGGTGTCGCCGATGCCTTCTTGCAGCAGCACCGACAGCGCCGCCGTCGAGGCCACGATACCCTTGCTGCCCATGCCCGCTTCCGTCAGGCCCAGGTGCAGCGGATAATCGCAGCGTCTGGACAATTCGCGGTAGACGGCGATCAGATCCTGCACGCCAGAAACCTTGCACGACAGAATGATCTTGTCGCGGCCCAGGCCCAGTTCTTCGGCGCGCACGGCGTTTTCTATCGCCGACGTCACCAGCGCTTCATACATGACTGCTTGTGCCGGCCATGGTTCGGCGCGGCCCGCGTTTTCATCCATGATGCGTGCGAGCAAGGCTTGATCCAGGCTGCCCCAGTTCACGCCGATACGCACCGGCTTGTCATACTTGCAGGCCGCTTCGATCATTTGCGCAAATTGCGTATCGCGCTTGGCGCCCTTGCCCACGTTGCCGGGGTTGATGCGGTATTTCGACAGCGCGCGCGCGCAATCGGGGTAATCGTTCAGCAAGGTATGGCCGTTGTAATGGAAATCGCCCACCAGCGGCACGTCGATGCCCATCTTGTCGAGCTGATCGCGGATGTAGGGCACGGCCGCGGCCGATTCCGGCCGGTCCACCGTCAGGCGCACCAGTTCGGAGCCGGCACGCGCCAGTTCCTTGATCTGGATCGCCGTGCCGATCGCATCGGCCGTATCCGTATTGGTCATCGACTGCACCACCACAGGGGCGTCGCCGCCCACCCAGATCTGGCGCTGGCCGTGCGCGACCAGCACTTTGCGGCTGTCGCGGCGGCCTGAAGGACCGGAAGCTATCGCTGTATTCGAGGTAGCCATATGTTTCGTCTTGTGAGTTATTTATTGCAATTGTGACTATTTATTCGATGTTGACACGTGCAATCGTACCACCCTGCACGGTCGGCAAGTCCAGTTTGCTGCCGCGCAGGGTCGCTTGCACGGCGCCTGGCTTGCCGACCACCAGGGTTGCCGGGCCGGTGAGATTGAACGTTTCCGTGCTGCCAGCACGCATCATGCGCGAGACCAGCGGCGTCGTGCCACGGCGGCGAATTTCTACCCAGGAATCTTGCTCCAGCTTCAGCACCAGCACATTCGCGCCTGCAGCGGCAGCAGCCGGCGGCGTGACAGCGGCCGCTTCAGCGACAGGGGCAGGCACTGGCGCAGCAGGCACGGCGACAGCCGGCGCCGGCGTTGGCGTCGCGGCTGCAGCCGAGGCAGCCGTTCCCGTCTGCGTATCATTTGCCGGCGGCGGCACGGAGATCAAGGGCACGGACGGCGTTTGCACGGGCGTCAAATCCTGGCCTGGCTTGATCAGGGTAGTTTCCACCGGACCGGACATGGCCGGATGATCGGCTTCCTTTTCCTTGGTATCCACATGGGCCAGCAAGGCAGCCGGCACATAGCCAAGCTTGTAAGCGCCAAAAGCGGCAACCGCCACCACGACCACGGCGCCAACGATCCAGACCACCGGCGAACTGGACGAACGCTGCGTCATCGATGGAAAACGCGACTCTGAAAACGTGGCGGAAATTTCACGCCGCACCGGGGCGACCGGATCTTGCGTCGGCGCTGCCGCCACTTCGATCAGGGCCACCAGCGGCGCCGCATCGAGCCTGACCACCTTGGCGTAGGCGCGCACGAAACCGCGCACCACGGCCACGTTCGGCAAAGCCGCCGTATCGCCCGCTTCCAGTGCGATCACCTGGCGCGGCGCCAGCTTGAGCTGGTCCGCCACCTGCTCCACCGGCCAGCCCAAAGCCTCGCGCTGCGCCTTCAATTGCGCGCCTGCCGAGGCCAGACCGCCACCGCGGGGCTGCTGCTGAGGCGTTTCTGCCTGCTCTGAATTCATTGGTATCCCTGTCTCACTCATCAAACGCCCCATTTTGATAAGCAGCATATTCGGGGGAGGCGGAATGGTGGTGACGCAATTGCGCCGCCAGGCCAGCCTCCGCGCTCACATCCCCGAGCTGATGCTGCACCTTGATCCCGAGCCACAGCACATCGGCTGTTTGACTCTCCATAGTCGCTACTGTACCGAGCCGCGCAAGATAATACGCGGCTTGCCGGTAGTCTTGCTGTTCGTAATATACGCGCACCAGACCGGCGTTGGTCTCTGCCACGTCCGGCGCAATCTGCAGCGCCCGCAGCCAATACGCCCCGGCGCGCTGATATTGTTTCAGACTCGCACTGCAGACGCCCGCATTATGCAGCGCCTTGCCGGGCGAAACATAGCTGGCATCCTGCAGTGCAGCGTCAAAATAAGCCAGCGATTGCGCCGCGCGTCCTGTCTGGCATAAAAACAGGCCGTAATTATTGCTCAACTCAGGATTGTGGGGCGCAAGGCGCAAGGCGTAAAGGAAATCTTTCTCAGCAGGCAAAATTTGCTGCCGGCCCGCCTGTATCAGTGCGCGCATGCCATAGGCCTGGGCGTCGTTCGGCGCCAGCGACAAAGCCTGCGTCACCTCTTCCAAAGCCACGTCCAGCTGGCCCTGGCCATAATAGGCGCTGGCCAGTTGCAAACGCAGGCTGGCGCGCTGCTGGGCCGAACTGGCGGCAGTGGCGGCCATCGCCTTGTCATCGTGCGCAGCGGAAGCACAGCCGACCAGCAGCACAGCCAGGCTGACAAAGGCCACAGCGAGCGAGCGATGGTAAGCCATGCTTTCCCCCATCAGGAGCGGATCTCCACGATTTTTCCGAAATTGGCGCCAAACTTCTGCTGGTATTCCGTCATCTTTTCCATGCGCTCCTGCACCCGCGTGCGGTCCTTGACTTCGCCGGCCAGCTGGCCGCAGGCAGCATCGATATCATCGCCGCGCGTCTTGCGCACGGTGGTGATGATGCCGCCATCCATCAGCACCTGGGCAAACGCCTTGATGCGCGGATTTTTCGAACGGAACAGGCCCGATTCCGGGAAGGGGTTGAACGGGATCAGGTTGAACTTGCAGTTCACGCCGAACTCGCGGTCTTGCACCAGCGCCAGCAGTTCGCGCGCGTGCTCGTCGCTGTCGTTGACGCCGTCCAGCATGCAGTACTCAAAGGTAATGAAATCGCGTGGGGCGAATTCCAGGTAGCGCTTGCAGGCCGCCATCAATTCCTTCAGCGGATATTTCTTGTTCAGTGGAATCAGCCCGTCGCGCAGCTTGTCGTTCGAGGCGTGCAGCGAGACGGCCATGGCCACCGGCACTTCCTGCGACAATTTATCCATCATCGGCACCACGCCCGAGGTCGACAAGGTCACGCGGCGGCGCGACAGGCCGTAGGCGTTATCGTCGAGCATCAATTTGAGAGCGGTGACGGTCGGCTCAAAGTTCAGCAGGGGCTCGCCCATGCCCATCATCACCACGTTGGTGATCTGGCGCTCGCCTTTCGGGCCCGGTTCGATACCCTTGGTGCGGCGCAATTCAAATTCTGCCATCCACAACTGGCCGATGATTTCACCGACGGTCAGGTTGCGGTTGAAGCCTTGCTTGCCGGTCGAGCAGAAACGGCAATTGACGGCACAGCCGGCCTGGGTCGAGATGCACAGGGTACCGCGGTTTTCTTCCGGAATGAACACGGTTTCCACGGCATTGCCATTGCCCACGTCGACCAGCCATTTGCGCGTGCCGTCCGTCGAGGTATGGTCGCTGATGATGGCCGGGGCGCGCACTTCGGCGCGCGTGGCCAGCTTGTCGCGCAGCGACTTGGCCAGGTCCGTCATGGCGTCGAAGTCGGAGGCGCCAAACTGGTGTATCCAGCGTTGCAATTGTTTCGCACGAAACGGTTTCTCTCCCAACTCGGCGCAGTAGGCGATGAGTTGCGCGGGATCGAGGTCCAGCAAGTTGGTGAGTGTCGTCGTATTCATGATCATGTCTATTCTAAAAATCCGTCCCCGCGCGCGCAGAAAAAAAACAGGCGCAGCGGGAACAGGGGGTGATAAAGTTATTTCACAGATAACGCCAGGAAATAACGTTATCTAAGGCAATTAAGCCTTCAGTTCTGGGAAGAAGTAAGCGATTTCTACTTGGCCAGCTTCGACAGCGTCGGAACCGTGTACTGCGTTAGCGTCGATCGAATCAGCGAAATCGGCGCGGATCGTGCCTTTTTCTGCTTTCTTCGGATCGGTTGCGCCCATCAGGTCGCGGTGGGCCAGAACGGCGTTTTCGCCTTCCAGAGCCTGGATCATGACTGGGCCGGAAACCATGAAGTCCACCAGGTCTTTGAAGAAGCCGCGCTCTTTGTGCGCTGCGTAGAAGCCTTCAGCTTGTTCGCGCGACAGTTGGGTCATGCGGGCTGCAACGATTTTCAAGCCAGCGTTTTCGAAACGGCTGTAGATTTGGCCGATTACATTTTTTGCAACTGCGTCTGGTTTGATGATCGACAGGGTGCGTTCGATTGCCATGTGTGAAAACTCCAATAAAAAGAAAGGTTTAAAACGTAAATTGAGAACTCAATCAACCTTTGATTTTACCATACTACGCCCCATATCTCCCAGACAAGCAGGCCACATCTTCCAGCCCCAGCTGACTTTAATGCAATCTTAAGCTGTTTTTTTTGCAAAAAGCGGGGTCCATGCTATCCTTGGCCGCAGTAGCAATTTGAATCGATCACACGGAGGCACTATGAATCAGAACATGCAACGCACTTTTGACCTGTCGGGAGGCATGCAGCAAGTACGCCACCAGGTCTTGCGCAACACTTACTGGCTGCTGGCGCTGTCCATGATACCGACCGTGATGGGCGCTTTCGTCGGCGTACAACTGCATCTGCCGATGCTGCATGGCGGCATGGGCTTCATCATCTTCATGGCAGTCGCCTTCGGCTTCATGTTTGCGATTGAAAAAACCAAGAACTCGGGCCTGGGCGTCGCCGTCCTGCTGGGCTTCACCTTCTTCATGGGCCTGATGCTCACGCCTATCCTGACCCGCACGCTCGGCTATTCGAACGGCGGCACCCTGATCATGACGGCGTTTGGCGGCACGGCCACCATCCTGGCCGTGATGGCAACCATCGCCACGGTCTCGAAACGCGATTTCTCGGCCATGGGCAAATGGCTGTTCGCCGGCGTGATCGTGCTGATCCTGGCATCGGTAGCGAACATCTTCCTGGGCCTGTCGGCACTGTCGATCGTGATCTCGCTGGTCGCCATCGCCATCTTCTCGGCTTACATCCTGTATGACGTGCAGCAAATCATCAACGGCGGCGAGACCAACTACATCTCGGCCACCCTGCGCATCTACCTGGACGTGTACAACATCTTCACCAGCCTGCTCTCTTTGCTGGGCCTCGCAGGCGGCAGCCGCGACTAAGGTTTAAGGCTGGAAAATCAAAAGCCGACCTGCGGGTCGGCTTTTTTACGTCTGCAGCATCCACTTTTACATCGTTTTCCACCGCTCGGCCACCGCGCGCAAACAGGCACGGGCGCGGTCCAGGGTGGGATTGTCGCGCTGGGCCGCATACACGGCGTAGGCCGAATGCGAGAATTCGGGTGCGCCATGCACGCGGAACAGCTGGCCCGCATCAAGATACGGGCGCGCCATGCCGACCCGAAAATAACTGGCGCCGCCCACTTCGCGCAAATACATCAGCGCCAGCGGCCCCAGCGAAATCGAGACGGGCGGGCTGCTCAGCTCGGGAAACGCAGCCTGGTGATTGGCGGCAAAGCTGGGCCCCCAGTCGACATACACATAGGCATCGGCATGCATCTGCCCATCGGGGCGGGTGGTCAGCATCACCAGTTTTTCCTCGGCCAGCAATTCACTGACGAGCCCCGGGCGCTGCGGCGGGTTGTACAGCACGGCCAGGTCCAGCGAGCCGTCATGCACCGCGTCGAGCAGGCGCGCCGGGCTATCGACCTCTGCCCGCAAGGCGATCCTGGGGCAATCGCGGTTCATGCCGATCAGCCATTCGCCCAGCATGGGCTGCCACAGGCTCAGTTCGCAGCCGATGCTGATGCCATCTTCACGCCCCGGCGGCAAGGCCACCTGATGGCGCGCCCGCTCCCACACTTGCACCATGGTCGCCGCGTGGCGCATGAAACGCTCGCCGGCGGGCGTCAGGCGCGCGCCAGCCTTGTTGCGCACGAAGAGCTGGCGGCCCAGCTGCTGCTCCAGGGTGCGGATGCGGGCGCTGACCGCCGTTTGCGTGACATGCATGCGCTCGGCCGCCATGATGAAACTGCCGCAGGAAGCCACTTCCAGAAAGGTACGCGCTTGATTGATATCCATCAGAAGATGATAGCAGTTACGCCCTGTTTGATTGTGGCCATCAGCTGACCCGCTGGTAGCCGCCCAGCACACCCTGCTTGGACAGCACCCACTGCCACAATTGCAGGTCGCGCGCGCGGAAGGCGCCGGCGCAGGACAGCAGATAATACGACCACATGCGGCGGAAGCGTTCTCCCAGTTGATCGGCGAAACGGGGCCAGGCTTGCTCGAAGTTGGCATGCCAGGCCATCAGGGTCTTGTCGTAGTCGGCGCCAAAGTTATGCATGTCTTCGGCCACGAACAAATCATCCATGGCGTCGCCGATCTGGCCTACCGATGGCAAGTCGCCATTCGGGAAAATGTATTTGTCTATCCACGGATCGCTGGTCGACTGGCGCTTGTTCTTGCCGATGGTATGCAGCAGGAACAGGCCATCGTCCTCCAGGCAGCGGTGCGCCACCTCCATATAGGTGCGGTGGTTCTTGTGGCCCACGTGCTCGAACATGCCGATGCTGACGATGCGGTCGAAACGTTCGTGCATGTCGCGGTAATCCTGCAGGCGGAAATCGAGGTTTTCACCACCCGGCAAGCCGCGTGCATAGTCGGCCTGCTCTGTCGAAATCGTCACGCCCACGCATTGCACGCCGTATTTTTCTGCCGCATACCGCATGAAACTGCCCCAGCCGCAGCCGATGTCGAGCACGCGCATGCCCGGCTCCAGGCGCAGCTTGCGGCAGACCAGGTCCAGCTTGGCTTCCTGCGCCTCGGCCAGGCTGCTGGCGTCTTTCCAGTAGCCACAGGTGTAGGTCATGCGCGGATCGAGCATGGCGGCATAAAATTCATTGCCCAGGTCGTAGTGCTCCTTGCCCACCATCCAGGCGCGGCGCTCGCTTTGCAGATTGAACAATCGCGCCGTCAGCGCATGAAACGCCAGGCGCACCGGCTTGACTTCATCGCCCAGGCGCGCGCGCAGCAAGTGGGCAAAAAATTCGTCGAGCTGGCCCGCATCCCAGTCGCCATCCATATACGCTTCACCCAGGCCCAGGTTGCCGCTGGCGAAAGCCCGCTCGGGCACGCCCGGTTTGCGCAGCTGCATGTCCCAGGCAGCGTCGCCATTCAAATGGATGTCGGCCCTGGCCAGCAAGTCGGCCGCCGCGCGGTACAGCCGCGAGTCCGTGTTGACTGCCGGCTGTAACTGTTGTGTCGTGTGTTGCATATTCATGCCCTACTGCCTCCACTAGTCATGCCTGCGCCCGCCGGCAAGTTGGGACAAGGTGCCTGGCAGCGCAAGAGCAACAAAATTATCCGCCCGCCATCGTCATCTGGATAATGAAAGATGATGGCGATTCACAGCAAAATAATTGCACTGAAATGACTTGAATCCATCATTTAAGACTCGCACCGGCAGCATGAAGCGTGCTGAAGAATAAAAAAGCCGCCTGTTCGGCGGCTGTTGTCAGCGTGTTCGCGTCATGGACGGCAATAATCAAAAGTCGTGATTCTTGGGATACTTGCTGTAAAAATCGTTTTCCCATTTGAAGTTGGTGAAGGCAACCGTCAGCGAGATATCGAGCGCCTCGACAAAATGCCAGCAGCCGACCGGCAAAAACAGGATCTCGCCCGGTTCCAATATGCATTCGCGTACCTGCACGTCGCCCATCAGGGGATGGCGCTGCAGATCGATGTCGCGCCCGTCGACCGGCGTAAAACAGTGGCGCTGGTTGTACACGCGCGCCACTTCGCAGGCCGCCATGAGGCGCACGCGCTTGCGCCCCGCTACCTGGGCCATGAAATTATTCGTCAGATCGTGATGGAAGGGCGTGACGGTGCCGGCCGGGCCAAACCACAGAAAGCCCGTGCGCTCGCCCTGCACCAGATATTCGGGCAACTGGCCGATATCGTCCCACAACTCGCGCAGGGCTTGCCGGTTTTGCGAACTGTTATTGGCCGTCATGTAGAAATCGTTGGTCTGGCCGCTGTTTTCCACCAGGCTGGCGTACTCGCCAAAGGCCATCTTGCGCTTGTGGGCCAGGCTATTCATTTCATACTGCGCATCGGCTTCGCGGCCAAACTGCACCTCTACTACACGCTCGGCATAACGCTCGCGAAAATAGGCGGGACTCCATTTGCTGCGCGCCGGCCAGCCATCCATCATGCCGGTGATGATCACAGGCTGGTTCAGGCTATAAAACTCATCGAGGAAGGCTTGCGCCGACAGCTGGTGGCGACGCGGAATCTCAGGCGCGCGCAGCTGGTTCAGCCGGCGCTGGATATCGATCACCCAGTCGCGCTTGGCCAGCCGGTTCGACAGGCGCACGGCGCCCGCCAGATACGGGCTTTGCAGCGCCAGCTCCACTTCGCGGCGCGCCAGGTTTTCAGCGATGCCCGCCTGCTGCAGCACCGGCATCAGGCTGGAGGGATGGCTGCCCAGCATGAGGTTTTCCGCGATCCAGCTGCGCCACTCGCGGCTCAGCTCCTCGATACCCTGACCACCGTGCTGCCCAGCCATTGTCGCTACCGCCGCCATCTCCGCCTCCCGTTTATCTTGTACCAGTATTAGCGGCCGGGCAGCATATGCTGGCCGGCCGCGTTCTACATTATCACCGTCTTAGCGCACTTTCCACACCTCGTTCGCCAGCACGCCATTCGCGTCGCCATCGAGCGACCATGAGAAGGCGCCGCGCAGGTTCTGGTCCTTGACGTATTGCATCTTGGTGGCGATCACGGTCGGATCGTCATAGCTCCACCACTGTCCGCCAGCACCCGTGTACAGATACAGCTGCTTGGTGATCGGATGGTAGTAGCGCGTACCGGACTTGGCGACCAGCAGCTTGTAGTCCTCGATCCCTGCTTCATAAGAGCCAGGCGCCGCGCCCGTCGCCGTCTGATACAGGCCGTTGCCATTCGGTCCTGGCGCCACGCCGGTCCAGCCACGGCCATAGAACGGAATACCCAGCAACAGTTTGCTGCGCGGCACGCCGGCATTGATCATGTACTGGATCGCCCTGTCTGCCGTGTATTCGCGGATCACGCCGACCGATGGATCGGCCGGATCGGCAAACAGATGGGCATTGAAGTTGGTATTGTTTTCCCAACCACCATGGAAGTCGTAGGTCATCAGATTGATCCAGTCCAGCGACTGCGCATACTGGGCAGGCTCCGTATTGTCGATCTTGTCCTTGCCGGCGCCGACTGCCGCCGTCAACAAGTAGCGCTTGCCGGTGGTGGCGCCCAGCGCATCGAGCTGGCGGCGGAATTCCGCCAGCAGCAAGGTGAAGTTCTGCTTGTCGGCCGGGCTGGCCGTGTTGTATGGCTGGCCGCCACCCATCGGGTATTCCCAATCGATGTCGATGCCGTCAAACACGTTGACTGCCGCTGCTGCTCCACCACGGCCGCCCTGCACTGGCAGGTTGCCCTTGATGTAGATGTCGATGCAGGAGCTGACCATCTGCTTGCGCAGCGCATCGGTGGCCGAACCGGCCGAGAAGAACTTCGACCAGCTCCAGCCGCCCAGGGAAATGAAGACCTTGAGGTTGGGATTGGCCGCCTTCAGCTTTTTGAGCTGCAGGAAGTTGCCCGACAACGGCGCATCCCACGGTATGGCCTGGCCATCGACGGTGCGTACCGGCGTGCGGATGTAGTCGGCCTCGGCATCGCCGCCCGTGCCTGCATCCGATGCATTCGGATTCGTCGCGCCCGGCTCGGCCTTGGTGATCATGTCGCACACATAGCCGCCGTTCTTGGCGTAGATATTACCGAAGGCGTAGTTAATGAAGGTCAGCTTGCTGGCCGTGCCGCTGCTCTGGATATTGGCCACTTCATAACCGCGCTGATACACGCCCCACTGCGCAAAATAGGCGCCGACTTCGCGGCCATTTGGCGTCGGTGTCGGGGTTGGTGTTGGAGTCGGTGTTGGAGTCGGCGTCGGTGTCGGCGTAGGAGTTGGGGTAGGCGTCGGGGTGGGAGTTGGCGTCGGCGTGGTGCTGCAGTTGTCGACGATGGTCCATTGCTTGCCGGTGCCAGGGCCGCCATTATTGGTGGCCGGATTATCGCCTTGCGTCCAGTAGTTGGCGCGGTAATTGACGCCGTTATAGCTGACGGTGGCGCCGCCGCTGTAGGCCGTGGTGGCAACCCAGGCCAGGGCGCAGGCGCTGGCGGCCGCCGCGTCAGCCGTGGGCCCAGGCGCGGCGGCCTGGGCAGGCGCTGGCGTCGGGGCAGGCGTGGGTGCCGGCGACTGCGTGGGCGTCGGGGTCGTGTCGGCGCCGCAAATGCCGCCGGAGCTCCACAGGCTAGGCGAGGCAACCGGATTCCAGCCGGAACCGGCGTAATCGGTCTGCGCTACCAGCGCAGTGTAGGTGCCGCCCTGGTAAGTGACCACTGCGCCAGCCGCATACGTGCCACCCTCTTGCCAGGCGGTGCAGGCGACCGTGCTGGCTGCCAGCATCTTCGACGCGGCTGGCGAGCTGGCCTCGCCGCTGCCACCGCATGCCGCCAGCACACCGCCGCTGGCGACACATAACATCATATTCCTGATCGTTTTTCTGAGTATTAAATTTTCCACGCTATCTCCTGTCTGGGTTTGCGGAAGACGACTCTTTGTTTTAGATAAATAATGACCCTGTGGATTGTTACAGTTGCGTGACGAGCATGCTGCTGAAGAAATAGGTAGTCAAGTGGTTTTGCAGTGGCATCAAACAGGTCAATACCACTTAGCTCAAAATTCAACTGAGCTTAGAAAAATGGCGTGTTGTCCTACTGGAGGAAACACAAAATGCAGGGGGAAGGAGGAAAAAAGCGATATTGCCTTGGAGGAACATACCAATTTTGACAATATTGAAAGTGGTATTGCACTGGCTTTATGAGGACAGGACGGGCGCCTGCCAGGCCGCCCGCCAGTGCTACAAGAATTACTGCGCCAGATCAAACACCGCCATCGATTCGACGTGCGACGTATGCGGGAACATATTGACCACGCCAGCCTTGCTCAAGGTGTAGCCCGCTTCCAAGGCCAGGATGCCCGCATCGCGCGCCAGGGTAGACGGGCTGCACGAGACGTAGACGATACGCTTGGGCAGCAGGTCCGGGCGCGTTTGCGCCAGACCCACCAAGGCCTGGCACAGGGCCATGGCGCCATCGCGCGGCGGGTCGACCAGGATGCGGTCAAACTTGCCCAGGGCGATCAGGTCATCTGTCGTCACTTCAAACAGGTTGCGCGTGAAGAAAGAAGTCTTCGCCGACAAGCCATTGGCTAACGCGTTTTCCAGCGCGCGCTCGGTCAAAGTGGTACTGCCTTCGATGCCAACCACTTCACTGCCTTGCGTCGCCAGCGGCAGGGTGAAGTTGCCCAGGCCGCAGAACAGGTCGGCCACGCGGTCTTGCGGCTGCACTTCGAGCAGGCGCAAGGCTTTCGATACCAGCACGCGGTTGATGTGGTGGTTCACCTGGGTAAAGTCGACCGGCTTGAACGGCATCTTGACGCCAAATTCGGGCAGCAAATAATGCAGCTGCTTGTCCAGCGGATAGAACGGCACGGCCGTTTCCGGGCCCTTTACCTGCAACCACCATTGCACGCCATATTCGTCGGCAAACGCCTTGAGCTTGCTTTCATCTTCGCCCGTCAATGGCGCCATGATGCGCAAGACCATGGCGGTCACGTCTTCGCCCACGGCCAGTTCGATCTGCGGCATCTGGTCGAAGATCGACAGCGAAGCGACCAGCGCGCGCAGCGGCAGCAGCATGGCGGAAATATGCGGCGGCAGGATCTCGCAGCTGTCCATGTCGGCCACGAAAGCCGATTTCTTTTCATGGAAACCGACCAGCACGGCATCTTTTTTCTTGACGTGGCGCACCGACAGGCGGGCGCGGTAGCGGTAGCCCCAGGTCGGGCCGTACATCGGACGCATGATGTTGAGCGGACGCACCTTGCCGATATGCCACAGATTATCTTCCAGCACGCGCTGCTTGATGGCGACCTGGGCCGATGGCTCCAGATGCTGCATGGAACAGCCGCCGCAGTTATCGAAATGCTTGCACTTGGGCGTGATGCGCATCGCCGATTCGCGGTGCAGCACCGTCATGCGGGCCATTTCCCAGTTTTTCTTTTTCTTGTAGGTGACAAAACTGACCCGCTCGCCCGGCAAAGCGCCTTCGACAAACACGACTTTGCCCGGCGTGCCGTCTTCGTTTTCAATATGGCCGACGCCGCGGGCGTCCATGTCGAGCGATTTGATTTCGATGATATTTTCTTGCATAGCGATCAATAGATAAGAGTGGGCCGGGGCGCAGGGCCGCGCTGGAACTTGTAGGAATGGGGAAAGGTCAGGCGCCGCGAGCGGGGCGTATGATAGCAGATGCCGACCTGCTTAAGTCCGCAGCGTAGCTGCGCCAATCAGCATGAATTGAAAAATAAGCATGACAGCGCCGCCATGCGCCTTGCAACAGACCTGCTAAAGCAAGGAATCCCTGACGACGCCGCGAGCTGCCATCGCGCGTTTGAGTTTGATCAGCGCTTCCTGCTGGATCTGGCGCACGCGTTCGCGCGTCACGCCCATTTCTTCGGCCAGGGTTTCCAGCGTGGCCGGATCGTCGTTGTCCAGGCCGAAGCGGCGCATGATGACGATACGCTGCTTGTCGGGCAGCTTGGTCAGCCAGTCGCGCACCAGCACCGTCATTTCATGGTGTTCGGCGCGCGCATCGGGGCTGTCTTCGGCGGCGCCGGGCAGCATGTCCATCAGGGACGACTGGGGATCGTTGTCGAGCGGGGCGTCGAGCGAGGTGGCGTGTTCGGACAGGGCCAGGATATCCTGCACTTCTTCCACCGGGCGGCCGACCAGGTGGGCGATGTCTTCGGCGGTGGCGTCCTTGCCGTCGTGGTGCTGCGCTTCGAGATGGTATTTGCCGCGCAGAATCTGGTTCAGTTCGCGCACCATGTGCACCGGCAGGCGCACGGTGCGGGCCTGGTTCATGATGGCGCGCTCGATGCTCTGGCGTATCCACCAGGTGGCGTAGGTAGAGAAACGGAAACCGCGCTCGGGCTCGAACTTGTCGATGGCCCGCATCAGGCCGATATTGCCCTCTTCTATCATGTCGAGCAAGACCACGCCGCGGTTGATGTAATGCTTGGCAATCGACACGACCAGGCGCAGGTTGTGCTCGATCATGATTTGCCGGGCTTCAAAATTGCCCTGCTTGGCGAGGGTGGCGTAATGCACCTCTTGCGGCGCCGTCAGCAAGGGCCGCGTGCCGATCTGGTTCAGATAGTGCTGGGTGGTATCGGTCGAGAGCTCGGCCGCCAGCACTTTTTTCAATTCATCGACACTTTCAACCAGCACGCTGACGCTGGCAGCTTCACTGCCCTCGCCAGCCTCGACGGCATCGATACCGTCTTCGCCTACATCTTCCGTCACGATGTCGTCCGCGCCCTCTTCCGGCGGATCCGTTTCATCGTCCAGCTGGTCATGCGGCGCGTGTGTCATTGCTTTACCTAACGGTTAGGCAGGAATTTCGAAGGATCGACAGGTTTACCTTGTTGCCGGATTTCAAAGTGCAGCTTCACGCGGTCCGCATCGGAATCGCCCATTTCAGCGATCGTCTGGCCCTTGGTGACATTCTGCCCTTCCTTCACCAGGATGCTGCGGTTATGCGCATAAGCCGACAATAAACTATTACTGTGCTTCACGATAACAAGATTACCATAACCACGGATTCCACTCCCGGCATACATGACTTTTCCTGCACCCGCTGCCACCACCGGCTGGCCGGCCTTGCCGGCGATGTCGACGCCCTTGTTCTTGCCTTCGTCAAAAGTAGCGATGACCTTGCCTTCGGTAGGCCAGATCCAGCCTATCTTGTCGTCGCCAGCGGACTGCGCCGCAGACGCCGCTGCGGCTGGCACTGGCGCGGCGGCCACGACGGCCGGTGCCGGCGTGGTGGCCGCCGCCGAGGCCGGCTTGGCGGCAGGCGCATCGCCATCGGCGCGCAGCTCAGCCAGGGTAGCATCGGAATAGGGACGCTTCTCGCCGCGCGGACCGGTTTTCTTTTGCACCGCCGGCGTCGCCGGGCGCGTTTCTATCGGTGGCGCCATCACGACAGCCGAGGTCTGGGCGCCGCCCGTGTCGCCATTTGGCGGCAGCACGCGCAGCACCTGGTCCACCTTGATGTCGTTCGGATTGCTCAAATCATTCCACGTCACCAGATCGCGGTAATTCTGTCCATGCTCGAGGGCGATGCGCAACAGGGTATCGCCGCGCTTGACCGTGTAGAAGGCGGGGTCGCGATCCCGGCCATCGTTGGCCGCCGCAGTATTGGTCGTTGTCGGCTGACGCTCCACCACCGGCGCCTGGACACCGGTGGTGCCGCAGCCGCTGAGGATGGCAGCCAAGGTGATGCTGCCTATGAGTAGCTTACTTTTCTTAATCATTCGCATGTAATTGTATGTCCTGCTTGCTATCCGATCCGGGGATCATATGGTGCCCGGGCGCAAAGGCACGAAATGGCAATCTTCCAGGGTCTGGCTGGTCCATTCCATCTTCGCCACCCGGGTAATCAATTGTAAATGCTGCAATTTGGCGCCTACCGGCGCGACCAGACGCCCGCCTATCGTCAGCTGTTCCAACAAGGCATGCGGCACTTCCAGGCCGGCTGCGGCAAGGATGATCCCGTCAAAGGGCGCCGCCTGCGGCAGGCCTAGCATACCATCTCCGTACTGCAAACGCAGATTCGACACGCGCAGCGGCCGCAGATTGGACTTCGCCAGCTCATGCAGCGGCTTGATGCGCTCGATCGAAAACACGTCTTTTGCCACCTGCGACAGCACGGCCGCCTGGTAGCCGCAGCCGGTGCCGATCTCCAGCACCCGCAGCAGCGGCTTCCCCTGGCGCATGGCTTCGATCATGCGGGCAACGATGTAGGGCTGGGAAATCGTCTGGTGATGGCCGATCGGCAGCGAGGCGTCGATATACGCTTGCGAAGCCAGCGCCTCATCCATGAACAGATGGCGCGGCACGGCCAGCATGGCGTCCAGCACGACATGATCGTGCACGCCCTGCTTTTCGATGCGGGCCACCATGGCGCGCCGCACGGCTTCGGAGACCAGCGGGTTTTGCCGCGACGGCGCTAACGCTGATGCCGGCGCCCGCTCATGCCCCGGTCCCTGCACACTGCGGCCCGCGCTTTGCGCCGCATTCTGCGTCGCCGTCTGTGGCGTGGCCACGCGCGATTGCGCCAGCGACTGCGCCCCGCCCTGCCGGGCAGGCTTGCCGGCCAGCGAGTCCAGGGTCAGGGGAAAGTTGCGCGGCTTGTCGCTCATGCCAGCCCTTTTGCCAAGGCATCGAGTTCGCTGTGGTGTGTCAAGTCGATCTGTAGCGGCGTGATCGATACCTGCCCTTGTGACACGGCGTGAAAATCCGTGCCGGGTCCGCTTTCCCTGACCACGCCGACGGGACCGATCCAGAAGATTTCGCGTCCGCGCGGGTCGAGCGCGCGTATCACCGGTTCGGCCGAATGGCGCCGGCCCAGGCGGGTGGCGACCGTGCCACGCAATTGTTCGTAGGGGATGGCGGGAATGTTGACGTTCAGCAAATATGGCTGCTGCAAGTCGTCAAAGCGGCGCTCGACGATCTCCCTGGCCACGCGCGCGGCGGCGTCCAGATTGGCCCAGCCATACTCGGCTTGCGAAAAAGCGATGGCCGGGATGCCGAACAGATAGCCTTCCGTGGCGGCCGCCACGGTGCCCGAATACAGGGTGTCATCGCCCATATTGGGGCCGTTGTTGATGCCGGACACCACCAGGTCGGGCCGCTCCTGCAGCAAGCCCGTCAGCGCCACGTGCACGCAATCGGTGGGCGTGCCATTCACATAATAAAAGCCATTGGCTGCCTTGTGCAGCGACAAAGGCCGGTCCAGCGACAGCGAGTTCGAAGCGCCGGAGCGGTTGCTGTCGGGCGCAACCACCACCACTTCGGCGATAGCCGCCAGTGCATCGGCCAGGGCTTGCAAGCCGGGTGCGAGGTAGCCATCGTCGTTACTGATAAGAATTCTCATAACGAGATTTTACCTGAAGCAATGCCCCCGCTGCGCGTACGGAACAGCCTTATTTGATATTGTTGACACTGCTTAGCGCTGTTCTATGCGCGCCTCCGACAGCGCCCCCTCCAGCGCCAGCACCTCGTCTTCCTGCAAGGCCAGCAAGGCCGGCAGGTCGCCCTGCAGTTTGTACATTCTTTTCAGCTGGGCCATGCCGCGCTTGCGCAGCCTGCCCGGCACGCCGGGACGCAGCAAACAAGACTTCAAATGCTCGACCAGCTCACCGGCCTGATGGTATTGCTCGCGCTCTATCATGCCCTGCAACATGCCTATCATGCCTTCGAGCGTATCGGGTTCCGTGGCGCGCGCGGCCAGGATGGTTTCCTGCAGCCGACGCGCGCCATTGAGCATGCTTTCTTCCTGCGCGCGGGGCGCGCCGCCGCTGCGGCCGTTCAGCAACCGGTCACTGCCGCTGAGCACGGCGTCTTCCAGCAGGCGTGCCGCCTCGCTCTCGCCCTGCTGCTGCAAGGTGCCGGCCAGTTGTTTTTTACTGTGCAAGGTATCCAGGTGGTCCTCGCCCAGCAGGCGCGCATGCACTTCCAGCACTTGCTCCTGCACGCTGCGGGCGGCATTGAGGTCGCCACGGCGCAGCAGGGCCTCGGCCAGCTTGCGTTGGCTCAGCAAGGTTTCCGGATGATCGAGGCCCAGGGTGCGCTCGCGCGCCGCCACCTGGTTTTCATGCAGCAGGCGCGCGCCTGCCCAGTCGCCCTGGCCTGCCAGCACTTCGGCCAGGCGGTCGCGCGTGGCCAGAGTGGCCGCATGGTCCGGCCCCAGGCGCCGCTCCTGCACCTGCAAGACCGCATCCAGCAATTGCCGCGCGCCCTCGAAGTCAGCCTGGCGCAGCAGGATTTGCGCCAGCGTCAGCTTGCTGTGCAGGGTATCGCCATGCTCGGCGCCGAACAGGCGCGCGCGCGCCGTCACTACCATATCGAGCACGGCCTGCGCTTGCGGCAAGCAGTCCATCTGCAGCAAGGTCAGCGCACGGCTATCCATGGCACCCAGGGTCAAGGGATGTTCGGTGCCCAGCAACTGGAGGTAGCTGGCCAGCACCACATCCTGCAAGTGCAGCGCCCCGGCATGGTCGTGCTGCAACACCAGCGTTTGCGCCAGGCAAGCCTTGGCAGCCAGGGTATCGGGATGCTCGCTGCCTTGCAGGCGGGCGCGCGTGCTGACCACATCTTCATCGAGGAAGCGCGCCTCGTCGAGCTTGCCCAGCTGGCGCAGCAAGCGCGCCATGCCGCTCTTGGCGGCCAGGGTATCAACATGTTCCTCGCCCAGTATGCGCACGCGGATCTCGACGCTTTGCCGCATTGCATCGAGCGCCTGCGCCATGCGGCCATCTTTCCGGTACAGCTCGCCCAAACGCCCCAGGTCGCGCGCCAGCGGCAAGGCCACGGCCCGCCCGGGCTCGAGCAGCAAGGCATTGTGCGCTTCATTGATGGCGGCCAGCAAATGGATTTCACGGCTCGATTGCCATGGAAAGTAGCCACCCGTCAGCCAGTGCAAAAACGCTTCGAAGGTACGCGTCAGCGAGAAACGGTCGCCGCCCTGGTCTATGCGCACGGCCAGTTGCTCGCCATAGGCAAAGGTCTTGGTCTGCTGCAATTGCACTTCATCAAAATAACTGTCGAGCGAGATCTGCGGCAAGCCATAGGAAACGCGCAGCAGGCGCTCGAACATGGGCTGGAAGCCGGCGATGCTCTTTTGCGCATCGCCACGGCGCCACTCGGCCCGCTGGGCGCCATCGCCCATTTCGATGCGCGACGGCAGCGGGTACACCAGCAGCGGCCGCTGCTCATCTTCATGGCTGCGGCGGTATTCGATGGCCCGCGTGACCAGCGCGTCGACGCCTTCCAGGCTTTGCCGGTTCGGCGTGAACACCACTACCAGTTTTTTTGGCAGCAAGGTGGTGCAGATGCCGGCGCTGTCGGTGCGCCCCGTGCGCGAATCGACCAGCACGTAGCGGAAATGCGCGGCCAGGGTATCGGCAAAGCAGCGGAACAGGGCCGGGCAGGCATCGAATAACTGATCCCAGCGCATCTGCGCCAGGCGCTCGCTGTAGCTGGCGTCGAAACGCCCCGCCCGCATCAGGTACAAGGGACTGCCCTCATCCACCCGCACCACGTATTGCTGCCAGTCGATGGCGTCGAGCACGCGCTGGGCCAGCGCCTCGTCGTCGGCATGCCGGCTTGCCGGCTCAAGGCGGAAACGTTCCAGTTGCTGGCGGCAGGCTTCGAAAAACTCCAGCACGCCGGGCCGTTCTTCGTGCTGCTCGAAATAATGGTGCAAGCCGGGCGCTTCCATGTCCCAGTCCAGCATCAGTACCGGCACGCTGGCGTTTTCACGGCGCGCCAGCAGCACGGCGATATTCGACAGCGCCATGGTGCGGCCGGTACCCCCTTTGTAGGAATAAAAGGTGACCACTTCGCCAGGCGCGGTCAGTGGCGGCAGAGAAAGACGTTGGCATTCCATGACAGTTCCCTTTTGCGTGGATTAACGTGGAAAGTGCGGCGGCGGAACGGTGCGCCATACCGGCGGCATATCGGGCATCACGAAACGGCTGCAATCGTGGCCAGGGGGAGTCGAACGCTTGAGCAAGTGGTAGTGCGTGGCAATACGCTGCACGATCCGTTCGATATCGGGCAGGTATTGGGGATTCGATTTCAGGTCGCCGCTGGCCAGGGTGTAGCCGGAGAAATCGACATACAGGCCAGGACCGGTAATTTGCGCGGGCAGCCCGTCGGGATGACGCGTCATGATGATGGGAATGATCAAATGACTGGGCAGCTCATACCAGACGCGGCGTTCCTGTTCGATCAGCTGCATGGCGGCGAACTCGCGCCGCGTGTAGCCATGCGCCTCGTATTTGGGCGTGTACAGCACGATCATGCACACGCTTTCACACATGGCGCGCGCCACGCGCCGGTCCAGGTCGTCGCCGCCGCCCAGTTGTTCACTATCGATGAACAGGGCGTCTTCGCGGTCCAGGTGTGGTTCCAGATAGCAAGCCAGCGCCTCGATCAAGTCATTCTTGAACTTGTTCATGTAAGCATACTGTCCATGCGCATAGCTCAAGAAACAGCCGTAGCGGATATCCATGGCATCCCCTCCTGTTTCCCGTGCCACTCTCGCCATTGCCACATGCTGATATGGCAAGACATGAATCCACTCTAAACCGCTGAGCACGCGCCCATTTGCGCTGGCGCAAAGATGCCTCTGGCGTCGCAGACACCAGCACCATGCTGTCTTATGGAGTCAGGAAAAGAAAAATGGCTGGCGCAACTACGCCAGCCATTTTGATCAGCCCGCCTTGGGCGGCAGGTTGCGGAAGAACTCCACCACTTCGGCCGTATCGCGCGTGCGCTTGAACGGCGGCAGGCTTTGCCAGATGCGTTTGCCGTAAGGCTTGGAAATAATGCGCGGGTCGCAAATCATCAGCACGCCACGGTCGCCCTCGTCGCGTATCAAACGGCCGGCGCCCTGCTTCAGGTTAATGATCGCTTCCGGCAAAGAATGATGCATGAAGCCATTCTTGCCCTGCTTTTCCATCACTTCGATGCGTGCCGCCAGCACCGGATCGTCGGGCGGCGCGAACGGCAGCTTGTCGATGATCACCAGCGACAGCGCGTCGCCGCGCACATCGACGCCTTCCCAGAAGCTCTGGCTGCCGATCAGCACGCCATTGCCGGCTGCGCGGAACTGGTCCAGCAATTCGGTGCGGCCCCGGTCGCCCTGCACGAACAGCGGAAAATTCAGGCCGCGCTGCTTGAATTCTTCCGTCAGGCGCTCGGCGGCCCGCTTGACGGCGCGCAAGGTGGTGCACAGGAAAAAGGTGCGTCCACCGGCCGCCTCGATAATCGGCAAGGCGCAATCGATGACGGCGTCCGTGTAGCCCATGGAATTGGGCTGCGGTAAATTCTGCGGCACGAACAGCAAGCCTTGCTCGGCATAGTCGAATGGCGATGGCCAGGTGTGCGACGGTTCGCCCTCCAGGCCCATCTGTTCCGAAAAATGCTTGAAGTCGTTTTTGACGGCCAGCGTGGCGGACGTGAAAATCCAGCTGCGCGGCGAGCCTTCGCGCTGATTGTTGAAGATCGGTGCGATCGACAGCGGGGTCTTGTGCAATTGCAAGGAACTGGAAAACGCTTCCACCCAGAACACGGCTTCTTCGCCGACGGCCACCTTGGCCTTGGGGTCGAATTTCCAGCTGCTCAGCTGCTGCGCCAGCTCCACGCCACGCACCCGAACCTGTTCCAGCGTTTCGGCCCGTTCCGCCTGGCTTTCCAGCACGGCCACCATGCCGTCGAGCTCATCCTTGAGCGTTTCCAGCGCGGGGAAGAAGTCGCTCGAGGCAGCGATTTGCGGCAGCGACAGGCGCACGATATCTTGCGGGAAGGTCAAACGCAGGTCGCGCGCGGCTTTTTCCACCACCGTCACGGTCTTGGCCCAGTCGATGCCGCGCGCATGCGCCAGGCCTTCGGCCAGCACGTCGCGGCATAGTTCCAGGATTTGCGAGGTCGAGACTGTATTGCCAAAGAACAGGGTCGCCGTATCGGGCAGCTGGTGCGCCTCATCGAAGATGATGGTGTTGGCCGACGGCAGCAACTCGGCCACGCCCGTGTCTTTCAGGGCCACGTCGGCAAAGAACAGATGGTGGTTGACCACCACCACGTCCGCCTGCTGGGCTTCCTTGCGGGCCTTCATGACGAAACAGTCCTGGTAGTACTGGCACTCGGCGCCCATGCAGGTGTCGCGCGTGGACGTCACCAGATTCCAGATCATGGCGTTCTCTGGCACCTTGGCCAGTTCGGCCTTGTCGCCCGTATTGGTCATTTTCAGGAAACGCGAAATCTCGCGCAAATGGCCCACGTCGTCGCGCGAGGTCATGCGGCCGTTTTGCAAAGTGCGTTCCAGATGGTAATGGCACAGATAGTTCGAACGGCCCTTCAGCAGGGCTACCGAGACGGGCGCCTGCAAGGCGGCGCGCACGGTCGGTATGTCACGCAGGAACAATTGATCCTGCAAGTTCTTGGTTCCCGTCGAGACGATGGTCTTGCCGCCCCACATCAGGGCCGGCACCAGATAAGCAAAAGTCTTGCCCGTGCCCGTGCCCGCCTCGGCCATCAAGGTGGTCTGGCCATCGATGGCGTTGGCAATCGCCTTGGCCATTTCAGTCTGCGAACGGCGTGGCTTGTAGCTGCCCACGGCAGGACCCAGCGGGCCGCCGGCGCCGAACAGGCGCTCGATATCGGCATCGTGCTTGCCCGGCACCGCCATGGCCTCGGCGGGTACGTCGGCAGCGATGCTGTCTTGGTTAGCAGGCAATAAATTGTGATCGGTCAAAATATACTTTATTAAATTACTGAAGCTGGGCGCTGCTGGCGCCCTTCAGGCTGGAACATCGGGCACCAATTGCATTTTAAGCAAGGTGATATGGTCTTTCAATTGCAATTTGCGCTTTTTCAGGCGCCGCAATTGCAGCTCATCATGATGGCCATCGAGTATCAGCAGCTCGATCACCGCATCGAGGTCACGGTGTTCAACGTCGAGTTCAATCAGGCGCCGCTGTATATGCTGTGCATCACTCATGTATTGCGTTCCAGACAGTGTTTGGGGGAACCGGCACGCAGATACAAGTGCGCGCGCGGTGATGGCATAGTTTAACCCGCCACGCGAACGAGGGCACGCCATTTCAGGCCTGCCCTGGTCCAGACGAAGGTTCGTTTACTGGCCGGAAGGATCAAAAGGTATCGGTGTGGCCGGTGGCGCGCTGCTGCTGGCGGCCGCAGCGGCAGCCGCCTTGGCCGCTTCCGCCTGGCGCTCGGCCAGACGCTGGGCCACGCGCTTCTGGCGCTCGATGGCTTCAGCTTGCTTTCGGGCAAAATCAGCCTCGCGCGCTGCGCGCAGCGGTGCGTCTGCCGCTTCCTGGGCGGCCTGCTTTTTCACCTTCGCATCATGCTCGGCCTGGCGTTGTTCCAGGCTCATGCCGGCCGGCTTGGGCGGCGCAGGCTCGGGCGCCACCACTTTCACCGCCTTGGGCGTGGCAGCGTTGCGCTTCTCTGCATCGATCCGTGCATCTTCCTGTGTCCTGGCCAGCTCCACGTCGCGCAGGCGCACGGACTCGGCGCGCTTGAAGTGATTGGCTTCGGCTTCGACGGCGCGCAGCCGCACCAGGATCAAGCGGCGCTTTTCCTTGGCCTGGTCCAGGCAGTCGGAGACGAAAAACCTGGCGTAGCAGACTTGCTCGCGATCCAGGAATTCTTTCTCTGCCGCCGCACGCTCGTTGCTTGCCGCCAGCAGCTTGGCGTCCGCCTCTACCACGCTATGCGTGGCGGCCACTTGCGGCGCGCCCACCACATCGAGCGCAGCTACGCCCTGGTGCGCGCAGGCAGACAAGGCCAGGACCAGCCCCAGCTTGGATATCGACTTTGCCATTATCTTCATTATGCCTGCCTCAAACGATCGCATCGGCCGCGCCGCGCTGTTCTTTTTCCATGTATTCGCGCGATTGCATTTCCACGATGCGCGATACGGTACGGTGAAACTCATTGGCCAGCATGCCATTGGTGTATAGCTCTTCTGGCGCCACTTCGGCTGACATGATCAGCTTAACCTTTTGATCATAGAATACATCGATCAGCCAGGTAAAGCGGCGCGCCTCGGAAGATTGTGCAGCCGACATCGCCGGTATCCCGGACAATATCACTGTATGGAAGCGGCTGGCGATTTCCAGGTAATCATTTTGCGAACGGGGGCCGCCGCACAGGGTGGCGAAATCAAACCAGATGATACCGCCGGCGCGGCGCAGGCAGTGGATTTCACGCGCCTCGATGCGGATGCGCCCCTCGTCGTCGGCCGTCTCGGCAATGCGCGCGTACGCGTCGCGCAAGGCCTTGTCGGTGGCGGCGCCCAGCGGGGTGTAGTAACTGTCGACCTGTTCCAGCGCGCGGCCACGGTAATCGACGCCGGCGTCGACATTCATCACATCGAGCTTATCTTTCAGCAGGGCGATGGTCGGCAGCATGCGGTCACGGTGCAAGCCGTCTGGATACAGCAGGTCGGGATCATAATTGGAGGTCATGATGAAGGACACGCCATTGTCGAACAGGGCCGACAGCAGGTTGTACAGGATCATCGCATCGGCGATGTCCGAGACGTGGAATTCATCGAAACAAATCAAACGGTATTTCTTGGCGATGCGCCTGGCCACGTCATCGAGCGGATTGGCCACGCCCTTCAATTCATCGAGCTGCTGGTGCACGCCGCGCATGAATTCATGGAAGTGCAATCGCGTCTTGCGCACCACGGGCACCACGGAATAAAAACTGTCCATCAGGAACGACTTGCCGCGCCCTACCCCACCCCACATATACACGCCCTTGGGCACGGCGGGACGGCTGATCAGACGGCGCAAGGTGCTCGAACGCTGGCTTTTATAGGCCACCCATTCGTCGTAGCACAGTTGCAGGCGGTCGACGGCGCGGCGCTGCGCGGCATCGGCCTTGAAATCGCGCTGCTGCAACGCGTTCTGGTAAAACTCTTCTACATTCATGGGCTTCGCTTCAACGCACAGGGGCGCTGGCGGCAAAAACCGCGAGCGCCCCTGCAGGACTAACTACAATTAAAAGTTCAAGGTACGCTTGTCAACGGCCAGTGCCGCTTCCTTGGTCGCTTCCGACAGGGATGGGTGAGCATGGCAGATGCGCGCGATGTCTTCCGCCGACGCCTTGAATTCCATCGCCACCACGGCTTCGGAAATCAGCTCGGAAGCCATCGGGCCCACGATATGCACGCCCAGGATTTCATCGGTGACCGCATCGGCCAGGAATTTCACCATGCCCGAGGTATCGCCCAGTGCACGCGCACGGCCATTGGCCAGGAACGGGAAGGAGCCTGCCTTGTAAGCGATGCCTTCCGCTTTCAGGGTTTGCTCGGTCTTGCCGACCCACGCGATTTCCGGGGAAGTATAAATTACCCAGGGAATCGTGTTGAAGTTGGTGTGACCATGCTGGCCAGCGATACGCTCGGCCACGGCAACGCCTTCTTCTTCCGCCTTGTGCGCCAGCATCGGGCCGCGCACCACGTCGCCCACTGCCCAGACGTTCGGCAGGTTGGTCTTGCAATCGCCGTCGACGGCGATGAAGCCGCGCTCGTCCAGTTGCAGGCCGACCTTGTCCGCACCCAGGCCATTCGTGTTCGGCGTACGCCCGATCGAAATGATCAGTTTGTCGAACACGGCTTTTTGCGCTTCGCCCTTGGCATCGACGAATTCAACGCTGACGTCGTTTTTGCCTGGGGTGATGGCGCCGATCTTGCAACCGAGGTTGATCTTCAAGCCTTGCTTGGTGAACAATTTCGACGCTTCCTTGGCGATCTGCTCATCGACCGCGCCCAGGAAGACCGGCAGGCCTTCGAGCACGGTGACGTCGGAACCCAGGCGGCGCCATACACTGCCCATTTCCAGGCCGATCACGCCAGCACCGATCACGCCCAGCTTGGCTGGTACGGCGTCGATCGCCAGTGCGCCGGTGTTCGACAGGATCAGTTTCTCGTCGAATGGTGCGCCTGGCAGTTCGCGTGCGTTCGAACCGGTCGCGATGATGACGTGCTTGGACGTCAGCGTTTCGCTGGCGGCGCCCGTCACGCTGATTTCATAGGTGCCGGCAGCGGCAGCAGCGAAAGCGGCGCGGCCGTGGAAGAAGGCGATCTTGTTTTTCTTGAACAGGTACAGGATACCGTCGTTGTTTTGCTTGACGACCGTATCTTTACGCTTGAGCATCTGGCCCAGGTTCAGTTTCAGGCCGGCGACATCGATGCCGTGCTCGGCGAAGCTGTGGCCTGCGTGTTCGAAATGCTCGGACGATTGCAGCAGCGCTTTCGATGGGATGCAACCCACGTTGGTGCAGGTACCGCCAGGCGCGGCGCCGCCCTTGGCGTTCGACCATTCGTCGACGCAAGCGACGGAGAAGCCCAGCTGTGCTGCGCGGATGGCGGCGATGTAGCCGCCAGGGCCCGCACCGATGACAACGACGTCAAATTGTTTAGTACTCATTTTTTGTTATTCCAATCTCTTCGTCCGGGACGAAAATCCACAATAGAAGGTAAATCACCACGCCGAAGCCGAAGGTCAGTGTAAACAGGACGAAGACCAGGCGCCAGATCCACGCTTCCATGCCGGAAGCGCGGCCCAGGCCACCGCACACGCCGCCTAGCCAGCGGTCGTTGCGCGAACGGCGCAGGCGGTTAAATTCCTGCACCAGATCATTCGTCGGGCTGGACGCCGCATCGGCGTCCGGGCTGGTGCCCGGCTTGTCCAGGTTGATGCCGCCCAGGAGCTTGGCCTTGGCTTGCGCAAATTCAGCATCGCTTAATGCGCCAGCCAGGTGCAAGTCGTGCAGTCGCTTGATTTCTTCAGAGACGTTCATGGGAATCCTCTTGTGTGATGAGATCAGCCAGCTGCGTCTTCTGGCACGGGGTACAACGGTACTGCCTACACTGCCCCGGCGGCTAGGCCGGGGCGTTCGCTATTACAGGTCCAGCAACAGACGTGCCGGATCTTCCAGCGCTTCTTTCATTGCGACCAGGCCCAGTACGGCTTCGCGGCCGTCGATGATGCGGTGATCGTAGGACATCGCCAGGTAGTTCATCGGACGCACCACGATCTGGCCGTTCTCAACGACTGCACGGTCCTTGGTCGCATGCACGCCCAGGATAGCCGATTGCGGCGGGTTGATGATCGGGGTCGACAGCATGGAGCCGAAGGTGCCGCCGTTCGAGATCGAGAAGGTGCCGCCGGTCAGGTCGTCCAGGGTCAGCTTGCCGTCCTTGGCTTTCGCGCCGAATTCACCGATTTTTTTCTCGATGTCGGCGATCGACAGCTGGTCGGCGTTGCGGATGATAGGCACCACCAGGCCGCGTGGCGAACCGACAGCGATACCGATGTCGAAGTAGCCATGGTACACGATGTCATTGCCGTCAACCGAGGCGTTGATGATCGGGTATTTTTTCAGGGCAGCGACAGCAGCCTTGACGAAGAAGGACATGAAGCCCAGCTTGACGCCGTGCTCTTTTTCGAACTTGTCTTTGTATTTGTTGCGCAGATCGATGACCGGCTGCATGTTCACTTCATTGAACGTGGTCAGGATGGCGTTGGTCGATTGCGATTGCAGCAGACGCTCGGCGATACGGGCGCGCAGGCGGCTCATCGGCACGCGCTCTTCCGGACGGTCGCCCAGGCTGGCAGCGGCTGGGGTAGCGACTTGTTGCAGTGCTGGCTTGGCAGCAACTGGCGCCAAAGGAGCAACAGCAGGCTTGGCGGAAGCGGCCAGGGCGTCGCCCTTGGTCACGCGGCCATCTTTGCCCGAACCGGCGACGTCGCCAGCGGACAGGCCTTTTTCGGACAGGATCTTGGCGGCAGCAGGCATCGCCACGTCGCCTTTGGTCGCGGCAGCTGGCGCCGATGCGGTAGCGGTGTCTTGTGCAGCAGCGGCCAGGGCTGGCGCAGGAACAGCCGATACTTCCATCGGGCTGACTTTGGCCGTGCCGTCGGTATCGATGATGGCGATGACTTCGCCGGCAACCACGGTAGCGCCGTCAGCCTTGATGATCTGGACGATCACGCCAGCAACTGGCGCCGGCAGTTCCAGGACCACTTTGTCGGTTTCGATATCGATCATGTTTTCGTCGCGCGCCACTGGCTCGCCGACTTTTTTATGCCATGCCAGCAGGGTTGCTTCTGCAACCGATTCCGACAACTGGGGAACTTTGACTTCGATTTGTGCCATGTAAAACTCCGTTTATTTTGTTATTGCGGCGCCGCCTCTGCGTAGCAGTGGCAGCGCTCCGTGCATGGTGGTCAAAAGCCGCGCAGTGAGCGCGGCCTCTTTGATTCTTACTTATTTCGTCAGAATAAAGCCTTTCAGCTTCGAGAATGCTGTTTCCAGCAGATCTTTTTGCTGAGCGTAGTGCTTGTCATAGTAACCGACAGCAGGCGACGCCGAAGCAGGACGGCCGGCATACGCCAGACGTTGACCCGCTTCCAGGCCTTCAAAGATGTTGTGCTGGATCTGGAACCATGCGCCCTGGTTTTGCGGCTCATCCTGGGCCCATACCACTTCAACCAGATTCGGGAACTTCTTCAGTTCCGCAGCGAACGATTTATGCGGGAACGGATACAGCTGTTCCAGGCGCACGATGGCCGTGTCGGTCTGGCCGCGGGTCTTGCGTGCATTGACCAGGTCGTAATAGACCTTGCCCGAGCAGGCGATAACGCGTTTGACTTTCTTGGCGTCGATTTTCTCGTCGACTTCGCCGATCACGGTCTGGAAACCGCCCTTGGCCAGGTCGGTCAGCGGCGAACCGGCATCCTTGTTGCGCAACAGCGATTTCGGCGTCAGGATAACCAGCGGTTTGCGGAACTGGCGCACCATTTGACGGCGCAGCAAATGGAAGATCTGCGACGCCGTGGTCGGCTGCACAACTTGCATATTGTTGTCTGCGCACAGCTGCAGGAAACGCTCAGGACGTGCGGACGAGTGCTCAGGACCCTGGCCTTCGTAACCGTGCGGCAGCATCATGACCAGGCCAGAAGCGCGGCCCCATTTCACTTCGCCGGAGCTGATGAATTGGTCGATCACCACTTGCGCGCCGTTGGCGAAGTCGCCGAACTGGGCTTCCCAGATCGTCAGCGTGTTCGGTTCAGCGGTCGAGTAGCCGTATTCGAAGGCCAGTACGGCTTCTTCGGACAAGACCGAGTCGATCACGGTGAACGGCGCCTGGTTGTCGGACACGTTTTGCAGCGGAATGTAAGTACCTGCATCCCAACGCTCGCGGTTTTGATCATGCAGCACGGCGTGGCGGTGCACGAAGGTGCCGCGGCCTGCATCCTGGCCGGTCAGGCGGATGGCGTAGCCGGACGATACCAGCGATGCATAGGCCAGGTGTTCGCCCATGCCCCAGTCCAGGTTCAATTCGCCGCGGCCCATGGTGGCGCGGTCGCCCAGGACTTTCTCGACCAGCGAGTGGACTTTGAACTGTTCCGGCACGGTGGTGATGCGCGATGCCAGGCGTTTCAGTTCGGTCATCGGCACGGCCGTATCGGCCGAGTCGGTCCATTTCTTGTTCAGGAACGGCAGCCAGTCGACGGCGTACTTGTTCTTGAAGTTCGAGATGACTGGATCGACGGTGTGCTTGCCGGCGTCCATGGCGTCGCGGAAGGCGGCAACCATTTTATCGCCGCCATCGGCAGGGATCACGCCCTGGGCAACCAGTTTGTCCGCGTACAGCTTGCGGGTGCCTGGATGCTGGCCGATTTTCTTGTACATCAAAGGCTGCGTCAGTGCAGGCGTATCTTGCTCGTTGTGGCCCAGTTTGCGGTAGCAAATGATGTCGAGCACGATATCCTTCTTGAATTCCATGCGATAGTCGAGCGCGATTTGCGTCGCCAGCACCACGGCTTCAGGATCATCGGCGTTGATGTGCAGTACCGGCGCTTCGATCATCTTGACGACGTCCGAGCAGTACAAGGTCGAACGCGCATCGCGCGGGTCGGAAGTGGTGAAACCGATCTGGTTGTTGATCACGATATGCACCGTGCCGCCGGTATGGTAGCCGCGGGTTTGCGCCAGATTCAGCGTTTCCATGACCACGCCCTGGCCGGCGAAAGCAGCATCGCCGTGCACCAGGATAGGCAGCACTTGCGCGCCGTGCACGTCGTCGCGGCGGTCCATGCGGGCCTTGACCGAACCTTCCACCACCGGGTTGACGATTTCCAGGTGCGACGGGTTGAACGCCAGCGACAGGTGGACCGGGCCGCCTGCGGTGGAGATGTCCGACGAGAAGCCTTGATGGTATTTCACGTCGCCGGCCGGCAGGTCGTCGCCATGCTTGCCTTCGAATTCTTCGAACAGTTCCTGTGGCGCCTTGCCCAGGGTGTTCACCAGCACGTTCAGGCGGCCGCGGTGGGCCATGCCGATGACGATTTCCTGCACGCCTTTTTCGCCGGCGCGCTGGATGGTTTCATCCATCGAGGCGATGAAGGTTTCGCCACCTTCCAGCGAGAAGCGCTTCTGGCCCACGTAACGGGTGTGCAGATAGCGTTCCAGGCCTTCAGCCGCGGTCAGGCGGTCGAGGATGTGGATTTTTTTCTCTGGGGTGAAATTCGGGGTGGAGCGGATCGCTTCCAGTTTCTCTTGCAGCCAGCGCTTTTCTGCCGGGTCGGAGATGTACATGAATTCGGCGCCGATCGAACGCGTATAGGTATCGCGCAGATAGTTCAGCAGATCGCGCAGGGTGGCGGTCTCGGGGCCAAAATAGGTATTGCTGATGTTGAACACGGTGTCCAGGTCTGCATCGGTAAAACCGTAGAAGCCCAGTTCCAGTTCTGGCAGCGCAGGACGTTCCTGGCGTTGCAGCGGGTCCAGATTGGCCCAGTGCGAACCGAGGTAGCGGTAAGCGGCGATCAGCTGGGTAACGGCGACGCGCTTGCGGCCCATTTCAGCATCGAAGGAAGCGGTCACTGTACGGATCGGACCTGCTTTTGCGCGCTCGGCGAACGAGGCGATGACGGAGGCGTGCGCCACGTCAGGCTTGTTGCTGCCATCGACTGCAGGCACATGCTGCATAGCGTCGAAATAGGCGCGCCAGTTATCCGGCACCGAACCTGGATTATTGAGATACGCTTCGTACAAATCTTCCACGTACGGAGCATTCCCACCAAACAGGTAGGAGTTGGACGTATTTTGTTGCATCATATTGCTCACCTTTCTTCGCGCTTCGCGAGATTAGCGGGTTAATCTAACCTTCCGCGACACGGCCTGACCGGTTAGCGGATTGCACATCAAGTTGTGGGGAAGGGCTTTTGTTGCTCCAGCATTCTTCATACCGTGATTCAGAATACCACGCGGTATTGTAACGCAACAACGACTCCTTGAATTTTATTTGGCAAGCAAATGTAAGCATTGCGGGGCATGCCGCCATGCTTATGTTGTTCCGCTGCCAAGCTTGCTTGTATGCTTGCGTGAAACTGGTCTTATAGGCAACGTTACGCCACCCGTCAGTGCCAGCCAGCGCGGGTCCCGCCCAAACCATTCCAGCAGAAAATCAAGCATGGTGCGCAGCAAGGGCGACATATGCTGGCGCGAGGTATAAATGCCATAAATACCCATCGACTGCGGCTGCCAGGCGGGCAGCAATTCCACCAGTTGTCCGCTGGCGATCAGCGGCGCGGCCGAAAAACGCGGCTGCAGCGAAATGCCCGCCCCTTCCACCGTCGCCAGCAGCAAGACCAGCGATTCATTGGCCGACAAACGCCCGCTGACGGGGACAGTGAGCGCTTCCCCTTCATACGTGAACTGCCACAAACTCTTGCCGAAATAGGTGTAGGTCAGACAGTTGTGCACGGCCAGGTCTTCTGCCCGGCGCGGCGTGCCGTGCCCCGCCAGGTAGGCGGGCGCGGCCACCACCACCGAGTCGCAACTGGCCAGCTGGCGCGCGATCAGGTTCGGCTCCAGCGCATTGGTGATGCGGATCGCCAGGTCGATGCGCTGCTCGACCAGGTTGACGGCACGGTTTTCCATCTGCAAATCGACGGCCGCGCGCGGGTAGCGCTGCAGGTAAGTGGCCACTGCGCTGGCCAGCGCCGTCTGCGCCAGCGACTGCGAGCAGGTAATGCGCAGCAAACCATGCGGCGTATCGGCCCCCTCCAGCGTAGTGACGGCCATGGCGCCGGCCACTTCCAGCATCTGGCGGCAGCGGAGCAGGGTCGCGTCACCCGCATCCGTCAAGCTCAATCGCCGCGTGGTGCGATGCAGGAGCCGCGCGCCCGCCCACTGCTCCATCTCGGCCAGGTAACGCGTGACCATCGCGCGCGACATGTCGAGCGCCTCGCTGGCCGCCACCATGCTGCCACGCTCGGCGATGGCGACAAACACTTGCGCGGCGGTGATGCGGTCCATGCGGTACTTTCTACGTTGTAAGTACCGCAATTTACCTTATTTGCCGCCGCGCTGCGCCTGGCAGCGTTACAGCGCCGACAGGAAGCGCGCATACTCCACCGCGCTTTGCCCCACACGCTCGGCATACGCCGGCTCTGCATCGCCATATTCGGCGCCATAAAAGGCAAACAGCTGGCGCCCTTCGGCCTGCACATAGTTGAACGTCACGTCAAATGGCGCCAGCAGCTGCGCCAGTGTGTGCCCCCACTTGCCTTCCGGCGTGAAGTCCGGTTCGTTGATGCCTGCCGTCACGCCCAGCGCCACCTTGCGGCCCTTGAAAGCCTCGCCACCGGTGCCGTAGGCCCAGCCGTAGGCGAGCACCTCATCGAGCCACTTCTTCATCAGCGGCGGGCAGTTGAACCAGTACATGGGGAACTGCAGCACCACATTGCCGTGCGCCTCCACCAGCGCCTGCTCTTTCGCCACATCGATATTCCCATCGGGATAAGCCTGGTGCACATTATGGAGGGTGAATTGCTCGGGATACAGGCTCAGTTCCTGCAGCCAGCGCTGGTTGACGACCGAGTTTTCAATAGCGGGATGAACGACGATGACGAGTGTTTTTTTCACAATGCTTCTTTCACGAGGATGAGATCGATGGAAGGGGCCGCGTGCATGAAAAAACAGGCAAGCGGGCGCCCTGCCTGCAAGTGCGTACTCGCACTGATCAGGTGGAAACAGCATAGCTTTAGTGAGTATCTTTAACAAGTACGCACATTTTCTATGCATACCATAATAAAAGTAAGTAATAGGATGGAATGCGGCCAGGGGCAGCGCTCATTCACAGCTTCAGGATGGCTGATGCGCCTCACCCCACTCGCACAGGGTATTGAGCACGGGGATCAGCGATGCCCCCTTGTCGGATAGAAAATATTCGACCTTGGGCGGCACTTGCGGGTATTCCTTGCGGATGATCAGACCATCGGCTTCCAGCTCCTTGAGCACCACGCTGAGGGTCTTGAACGCGATGCCGCCCAGATAGCGCTTGAGTTCATTGTGGCGCAGCAGCTTGTGTTCGGCCAGCACATACAGGATCAGCATCTTGTACTTGCCGCCGATCAGCGACAAGGTGTAGCCGAATCCGGTATCGATGAGGGCCACGCCGCTGGGGACGCAGAGATCGTCGTTCATGACTGTTTTTCTTAGCGAGGATGGAAGCTGGCAGCGTAGCAGCTTTGCCAGCGATAGACCATGCAAAACGCATATAAAAAAAGCGAGCCATCAGGCTCGCTTTCTTGTGCCAGGCTAGCAAGCCCGGCAAGATCAACGCAACTTAAGCGCGTTTATCCAGAGGCAATACGTCGCGGGTGGTCGAACCGACGAACAGCTGACGTGGACGGCCGATTTTTTGCTCTGGATCGGCGATCATTTCGTTCCATTGGGCGATCCAGCCGATGGTGCGGGCCATGGCGAAGATACCGGTGAACAACGATACCGGGATGCCCAGTGCCGATTGCACGATGCCCGAGTAGAAGTCGACGTTTGGATACAGCTTGCGCGAAACGAAGTAGTCGTCGTTCAGTGCAATTTTTTCCAGTTCCATCGCCAGTTTGAACAGCGGGTCGTCTTGCAGGCCCAGTTCAGCCAGCACTTCGTAGCAGGTTTCACGCATCAGCTTGGCGCGTGGGTCGAAGTTCTTGTACACGCGGTGACCAAAGCCCATCAGCTTGACGCCGGAGTTCTTGTCTTTGACTTGCTCGATGAACGCTGGAATGTTTTCAACCGTGCCGATTTCTTTCAGCATGTTCAATGCAGCTTCGTTCGCGCCGCCGTGGGCAGGGCCCCACAGGCAAGCGATACCGGCAGCGATACAGGCGAACGGGTTGGCGCCCGACGAACCGGCCAGGCGGACGGTCGAGGTCGAAGCGTTTTGCTCGTGGTCTGCGTGCAGGATCAGGATACGGTCCAGGGCGCGCACCAGCACGTCATTGACTTTGTATTCTTCGCATGGATTGCCGAACATCATGTGCATGAAGTTGGCGCTGTACGACAGGTCGTTGCGCGGGTACACGAACGGCTGGCCGATCGAGTATTTATACGCCATCGCCACCAGGGTAGGCATCTTGGCGATCAGGCGGATAGCCGACACTTCACGGTGCGTGGCGTTGTTGATGTCCAGCGAATCATGGTAGAACGACGCCAGCGCGCCGACGGTGCCCACCAGGACCGACATCGGATGCGCGTCGCGGCGGAAGCCACGGAAGAAAAATTGCATTTGCTCGTGCACCATGGTGTGCTTGGTCACGGTTTCAACGAATTCTTCTTTTTGCGCTGCGTTCGGCAGTTCGCCGTTCAGCAGCAGGTAGCACGATTCCATGAAGTCGGCGTTCACGGCCAACTGTTCGATCGGGTAACCGCGGTACAGCAATTCGCCCTTGTCACCGTCGATGTAGGTGATCGACGAATTACAAGCAGCGGTCGACATAAAGCCTGGGTCGTAGGTGAACTTGCCGCTACCGGCGTACAGTTTGCGGATGTCGATGACGTCCGGACCTACCGTGCCTTTGTAGATGGGAAATTCAAGCGATGGGCTGCCATCGGAGAACGACAGGGTAGCTTTTGTGTCAGAGGTATTCATGGGCTCTTCCTTCTCGGGAGTGAGTCGAAATTAAAATCAAAAAATTCTGGCTGCAATTCGCACCGCACTTCGGCCGTGCTACAGCGCGCCACTCGCACCGTTTGCAATATATCGCCCAGGCGTCTAGGCAATGCGCAGTCGTTGCAGCAGTGCGTGCACATGCGGCAGATCGACTTCGCCTTCCGGCTCTTTACGGGCCAGTACCAGATCCATCAACGCATTGTCCGACAAATCGAGCAAACGCGTCAGCGCGTCAACTTCCTCGTCGGTCAATTCGGTTTCATACGCATCGAGAAAACGAGTGAGAATGATATCGTTTTCCAGCAGGCCACGCCGTGAGCGCCAGCGCAGGCGGGCGCGGTTGGCCGGGTCGGCCTGATGCGAGGACAAAATTGGGTCTGTCATCTTGTTCAACACTTTCGTGTGCCTTGACGGCACGGTACTACTTTGCAGGCGCCGCCTGCAGGGAAAGCCTGTTGCCCTGCCCTGCTGGCGGCGCCCGGCGGACGCGATACTGAAAAATCAGATTGCGCGGCGTACCATCAATTCCTTGATCTTGCCGATTGCCTTGTTCGGGTTCAAACCTTTAGGGCAGACATCGACACAGTTCATGATCGAATGGCAGCGGAACAGACGGTATGGATCTTCCAGGTTGTCCAGACGCGCGCCGGTGGCTTCATCGCGCGAATCGGCGATGAAACGGTAGGCTTGCAGCAGGCCGGCCGGGCCGACGAATTTGTCAGGATTCCACCAGAACGACGGGCACGACGTGGAGCAGCATGCGCACAGGATGCACTCGTACAGGCCATCGAGTTCTTCGCGCTGTTCCGGCGATTGCAGACGTTCTTTTTCAGGCGGGATCGATTCGTTGATCAGGAACGGCTTGATCGAATCGTACTGCTTGAAGAATTGCGTCATGTCGACGATCAGGTCGCGGATGACTGGCAAACCTGGCAAAGGACGCAGCACGATAGGCTCGGACAGCTCGTTCAGGTTGGTGGTGCAAGCCAGGCCATTCTTGCCGTTGATGTTCATCGCGTCCGAACCGCACACGCCTTCGCGGCACGAGCGGCGCAGGGCCAGCGAGTCATCGACGTCCGCCTTGATGCGCTGCAGTGCGTCGAGCAGCATCTTGTCGGTGTCTTTCAGTTCGACCGTCAGGTCTTGCATGTACGGCTTGGCATCCTGGTCAGGATCGTAGCGGTAGATTTTGAATTTGAGAGTGCGTGCCATGGTATAGCCTTAGAAAGTACGTGGTTTCGGTTTGAAGGTATCTACCGTCAGTGGCTTGGTCACGACTGGCTTGTATTCCAGTCGGTTGCCTTCCGAATACCACAGCGTGTGCTTCATCCAGTTGTCGTCGTCGCGGTGCGGGTAGTCGTCCTGGGCGTGGGCGCCGCGCGATTCCTTGCGGGCTGCTGCCGAAACGATGGTTGCTTTCGCCGTTTCGATCAGGTTGTCCAGTTCCAGCGCTTCCACGCGGGCCGTGTTGAAGACCTTCGATTTATCCTTGAAGGCGACGTGCTTGCGGCGCTCGTCAAGCTTCATGATTTCTTCGACGCCCTTGTTCAGCATCTCGTCGGTACGGAACACGCCACAGTATTTCTGCATGGTGGCGCGAATGTCGTTGGCCACGCCCTGCACGGTTTCCGTGCCGGTCGAGCTTTCCAGGCGTTGCAGACGGTTCATCGCGAACTCGGCAGCATCGGCTGGCAAAGGTTTGTTTTCCTTGGCTTTCAGACCGCTGTTGACGATGTGGTTACCGGCCGCGCGGCCGAAGACCACCAGGTCGAGCAGCGAGTTGGTGCCCAGACGGTTGGCGCCGTGCACCGATACGCAGGCGCATTCGCCAATCGCGTACAGGCCGTTGACCACCTTGGCCGAATTATCCGGGCCGGTCGGCGTGACGACCTGGCCGTGGATATTGGTTGGAATGCCGCCCATCTGATAGTGAATCGTCGGCACGACAGGAATCGGTTCCTTGGTCGCGTCGACGTTGGCAAACTTGTGGCCGATTTCCAGAATCGAAGGCAGACGCTTGGCGATGGTGTCGGCGCCGATATGGCGCAGGTCCAGCATCACATGGTCCTTGTTCGGACCGCAGCCGCGGCCTTCCTTGATTTCCTGGTCCATCGAACGCGACACGAAGTCGCGCGGCGCCAGATCCTTCAGGGTAGGCGCATAGCGCTCCATGAAGCGTTCGCCTTCGCTATTGATCAGGATGCCGCCTTCGCCGCGCACGCCTTCGGTGATCAATACGCCCGCGCCGGCCACGCCGGTCGGATGGAACTGCCAGAATTCCATGTCTTGCAGTGGCAGGCCGGCGCGTGCCGCCATGCCCATGCCGTCGCCGGTGTTAATGAAGGCATTGGTCGAGGCAGCGAAGATACGGCCTGCGCCGCCGGTTGCCATGATCGTGGTTTTTGCTTCCAGGATCATGCATTCGCCGGTTTCCATTTCCAGTGCAACCACACCGATCACGTCGCCTTCGGCGTCGCGGATCAGGTCCAGCGCCATCCATTCAACGAAGAAGTGGGTACGGGCACGCACGTTGCGCTGGTACAAGGTATGCAGCAGGGCGTGGCCGGTACGGTCGGCTGCCGCGCAAGCGCGTTGCACCGGCTTTTCGCCGAAATGGGCCGTGTGGCCGCCGAATGGACGCTGATAAATGGTGCCGTCAGGGTTGCGGTCGAATGGCATGCCGAAGTGTTCCAGTTCGTACACGACCTTCGGTGCTTCACGGCACATGAATTCGATGGCGTCCTGGTCGCCCAGATAGTCGCCACCCTTGACGGTGTCGAACATATGCCAGAACCAGTTGTCTTCGGCCATATTGCCGAGCGACGCGCCGATACCGCCCTGCGCCGCAACAGTGTGCGAACGGGTCGGGAAGACTTTGGACAAGACAGCGACGTTCAGACCGGCTTCAGCCAGCTGCAAGGACGCGCGCATGCCGGAACCGCCGGCGCCAACGATTACCGCATCAAAGCGGCGGGTAGGGATTGCAGATTTATATGCTGCCACGATTACACACTCCAGAGTATCTGTACCGTCCAGCCGGCACAAGCGATCAACCACAGCATGGTGGCAATTTGCAGGGTCAAACGGAGGCCAGCGCTTTTCACGTAGTCCATCCAGATGTCGCGTACGCCGACCCATGCGTGGTAGAACAGCGCCAGGAAAGTCACCAGGCTGAATAATTTAAACCATTGCTGTGCGAACAGACCAGCCCAGCCTTCATAAGTGAAGTTGTTGCCGGTCAAGAAAGAGATGAGCAGGATGGCAACGTATGCCACCATGACGATGGCGGTGACGCGTTGCGCCAGCCAGTCGCGCAAGCCGTAATGGGCACCGACGACGAGGCGTTTCGGTCCGATGTTATTGTCTGCCATGTTTAAAATACTCCAAACAGTTTCAAAGCGACCAGGGCGGTCAGCACCAGGCTCACGACCAGCACCGAG
This sequence comes from Janthinobacterium saanense, assembly GCF_014200675.1. Classification (GTDB taxonomy): domain Bacteria; phylum Pseudomonadota; class Gammaproteobacteria; order Burkholderiales; family Burkholderiaceae_D; genus Janthinobacterium. The sequence continues at coordinate 46,649 of NZ_JACHCI010000006.1, forward strand.
GAAGCGGTCTTGCGTGCCGACTGCTTTTCGATGGCGACGTGCACATCCATGAACAGATGGCGGATACCGGCGCAGAAGTGATGCAGGAAGGCCCAGACCAGACCCAGGGTGATCAATTTGACCAGCCAGTGCGAGGCGATGCCGTGGAAGTAGGCGTAGGACATTTCGGAACGCAAGCTCAGTTCCAGCATGTACAGGATGCAAGGCAGCAGGGCGAACATGATAAAGCCACTGATACGGTGCAGGATCGAGACGATGGCGCCAACGGCCATGCGGTAGTTAGACAATTCGGTAACATGAATGTTACGGAATTGCGGCCGTTCTTTTTTTGGTACTTCTCTTACGGCTTCAGACATGACAAAAACCTCCCCTTTGAATTTCAACTAAATATTGAAGCCGCGATTTTCGCCGATTTTCGCAACCCACACCAATATCTATTGTTACATATAACCAAAATGGTTTTTTACTACACAACTTCGCGCTACTTTCCGTAGTTCACGTAATTTAATTACAGAAATGCCTGCACTGCTGTCGCCCGCCAAGGGCTGGCAACGCCTTGCCTGCATCCTGCTGTCTCCCATGCCCGCCTCGCGACTGGCACGTCACAAGCGATGACCGTCAACCTTGCCGCTTTTTCGGGCCCTGACAAGCGCCCCGCAGCTTCAGCTGAGTTCATTCTGGTAATGATGATGGCTGGTCAGGTACAAGCCCCGACGCAGTTCGACCGGCTTGTCGCCATAGGTAAACGACACACGCTCCGAGCTGAGCAGCGGCGTGCCGGCCTGAATATTTAACAATTGCGCGGCGTCGGCGTCGGCGCACACGGCGCGGATCTGCTCGGACGCCCGTATCATGCGTGTACCAAATTCTGTTTCAAACAGGCCATACATCGGCCCCTTGTATTCCACCAGGCGCTCGGCCGTCAGACCCTTGAAGATCAGGCCCGGCAACCATAGCTCTTCGACAATGGTCGGCACGCCGTCGAAATACTGCACGCGCTTGATGAAAATGACGGCATCGCCCGATTTCAATTCCATCAGGCGCGCCACGTCGGCCGGCGCGCGCACCCGGCGGACTTCTAAAAACTTGCTTTCGGGATAATGCGGCACACCTTCGTCCGGCACCAGGCGCAGGAAGCGGAAATGCGCGCGCGCCTCATGGTGGGTGGACACGAACGTGCCCTTGCCCTGGCGGCGCATGACGAGATTCTCGGCCGCCAGCTCATCGATGGCCTTGCGCACCGTGCCCTGGCTGACCTTGAAACGGCCGGCCAGTTCGACTTCACTAGGGATCAGCTCGCCCGGCTTCCACTCGCCCGATTGCAGGCTCTGCGTGATGAGCGCCTTGATTTGCTGATACAAAGGACTGAAGGTGGGCGAGGCGCTGGCGACCGGTGCGGTCGCCAGCGGATTGGCCGGATTGGCCGGTGCAGCAGGGGGAGTGACGCTGGCCGGGCTGCCCGCGGTCGGACTGACCGCCCCGCTTGCAGCAGTGGCATTGGTGGTCAGATTGGACGAGGCGGAATTCATAGTCCGACATTTCAACACAAATCACTGCACACGTCCAGTAAAACACTAGAACTTTGCTGTCTTATATAAGACATAAGATATGATTGACAGATGGGAATCGGAGGCCTAAACTGCCCTCGACAAAACTTGTGAGCCAGCGTTTTATGCTGCCGGCCAGCCACTCTGGCATTGTGCAGCACAGCCGTTACGGCAGCGTACACCGGCAATTCGGTGGCGTCGGCCGGTTTTGGTATCATTACAGTTTTTCCGGACAAGCGTAGGCCCAGCCTCAAGCCCGTTTTCTTATCCCATTTTTGGAGATTCATCATGGCTAAAACCCCAATGCGTGTTGCAGTGACCGGCGCCGCCGGCCAGATCGGCTACGCCCTGTTGTTCCGCATCGCCAACGGCGACATGCTCGGTAAAGACCAGCCTGTCATCCTGCAATTGCTTGAAATCGCGGACGAAAAAGCCCAGAAGGCGCTCAAGGGCGTGATGATGGAAATCGACGACTGCGCGTTCCCGCTGCTGACCGAGATGACCGCTCACGCCGATCCGCTGACCGCATTCAAGGATGTCGACGTTGCCGTACTGGTGGGCGCACGTCCACGCGGCCCAGGCATGGAACGCAAGGACCTGCTGGAAGCGAATGCACAAATCTTCACCGTACAAGGCAAGGCACTGGACGCCGTCGCTTCGCGCAATGTCAAAGTCCTGGTAGTCGGCAACCCAGCCAACACCAATGCTTACATCGCCATGAAATCGGCGCCATCGCTGCCAGCGAAAAACTTCACCGCCATGCTGCGCCTGGACCACAACCGCGCGCTGTCGCAAGTCGCTGCCAAGACCGGCACCGCCGTGAAAGACATCGAGAAGCTGACCGTCTGGGGCAACCACTCGCCGACGATGTACGCCGACTACCGCTTCGCCACCGTCAACGGCAAGGCTGTCAAAGACCTGATCAACGATCAGGAATGGAACGCCAACACCTTCCTGCCGACCGTCGGCAAGCGCGGCGCGGCCATCATCGATGCACGCGGCCTGTCGTCGGCAGCGTCGGCAGCGAACGCCGCCATCGACCATATCCATGACTGGATCCTGGGCACCGCCGGCAAATGGACCACCATGGGCGTACCTTCGGATGGCTCGTATGGCATCCCTGAAGGCACCGTGTTCGGCTTCCCGGTCACCACCGAAAACGGTGAATACACCATCGTTCAAGGTCTGGAAATCGATGCATTCTCGCAAGAGCGCATCAACCTGACCCTGAAAGAGCTGACCGAAGAGCGCGAAGGCGTGAAACACCTGCTGGCTTAAGTCCAGTGTAGTGGCGGCGCGGCCTGAGCGCCGCCTGCCATGCAGCCGCTCCGCGAAAATCGCGGTGCGGCTGTTCTATCCAGTTATTTTCACCTGCAGATTGCCTTAAGCATGCACCCTTCCGAGGTTTTATTCCAAGGTAAACGCCAGCCGCTGCTGCTCGCCGCTTGCGACCACTACGCCGGCTCTGAAAAGCTGATGCGTAAATCGATTGCCTTGCAACAAGAGCTTGGCCCGCTGTTCGACATCACCTTCGATTGCGAAGACGGCGCCAGCGCCGGCAATGAAGAAGCCCACGCGCAGCTGGTGGCCGCCCTGATCGCCAGCGACGATAACCAGTTCAATCGCATCGGCGTGCGCGTGCACGACGTCGACAGCCCATTTTTTGCGCGCGACGTGGAAATCGTCTGCACCGCCGCCCGCCGCCTGGCCTATATCGCCGTCCCCAAAGTGGGCGGCCTGCAAGACGCCATGCTGGCGATCGACCTGATCAACCTGCACGCGCGCCGTGCCGGCCGCGATGATTTGCCCGTGCATATATTGATCGAAACACACGGCGCGCTGCATGACGCCTACGCCATTGCCGCCCTGCCCCAGGTCGAATGCCTGTCGTTTGGCATCATGGATTTCGTCTCGGCCCATTACGGCGCCATACCGGCCGCCGCCATGCGCACGCCGGGCCAGTTTACGCATCCGCTGGTGGTGCGCGCCAAGCTGGAAGTGGCGGCCGCCTGCCACGCCCACGGCAAGGTAGCGTCGCACAATGTGACAACCGACGTGCGCGATTCGGCCGTGGTGGCCAACGACGCCCAGCGCGCTACAGCCGAGTTCGGCTACACGCGCATGTGGAGCATCCATCCGGACCAGATCAAGCCGATTATCAAGGCCTTTACGCCGCGCCTGTCCGAGGTTAATGAGGCCAGCACGATACTCAATGAGGCGCTGCGCGCCAACTGGGGCCCGATTGCGCAGAATGGCCGCTTGCACGACCGTGCCAGCTACCGATATTATTGGACCGTTTTACAGCGCGCCAAACTGGCAGGCCTCGGCCTGCCCGAGGCGGCTGCTGCATTACTGAACACGCAAACGACCAGCCCTACTGAAAACTGACAGGAATTACACGATGTCCATCTCCAAATTAGCCATAGCCTGCAGCGTCGCGCTGGGCGCCATGACCCTCGCGCTGGCTCCGGCCAGCTACGCCGCTACCGATACCACGACGCCGGCGAAAAAGACGGCCAAGGCCAAGCACAGCAAAGCCAAGGCAGCCCCCAAGCCAGCGGCCAAGCCGGCTGAACCGAATCCAGAAGCTGATGAGCCGGACACCACGGGCGACACCACCACCGAATTCAATTGCGAACTCGGTGACAAAATCACTATCTACACCAACGCCAACGATGACAAATACATCGCGCTGCGCTGGAAGAAACGCTTGCATCGCCTGAGCCGCGTTGGCACCACCACTGGCGCCAACCGCTTTGAAAACCGCCTGTATGGCTTGATCTGGATCGGCATCCCGGCCAAAGGCATGCTGCTGGACTCCAAGCAGAACCGCCAACTGGCCAATGAATGCAAGGATGCAGAGCAGTTGAAACCGGCAGTGGCAGCGGAAACGCCGCCATCGCTGGGCATGCACCAGGCAACCGGCAGCTGATGTGAGTAGCAAGGGCCTCCCCGGAGGCTCAGTCATATTTTGTAATTTGAATAATCAATAAAGACGATACCCAACAAGGAGAGGTCATGTCCCGCAACACTCTGAACACGCTCAAGGACTTTAATATTTCAGACAGCAAGAAGGGCAAGCTGTATTCCCTGCCTGCGCTGGAAAAAAGCCTGGGCATCAACGTTTCCCGCCTGCCGGTGTCGATCCGCATCGTACTGGAATCGGTACTGCGCAACTGCGACGGCAAAAAAGTCACCGAAGAACACGTCAAGCAATTGGCGAACTGGGGCCCGACCGCCGAACGCACCGACGAGATCCCGTTCGTAGTGGCGCGCGTCGTGCTGCAAGACTTCACCGGCGTACCGCTGCTGGCCGACCTGGCCGCCATGCGTAACGTGGCTGCAAAAATGGGCATCAACGCCAAGAAGATCGAACCACTGGTGCCGGTCGACCTGGTCGTCGACCACTCGGTCACCATCGATCACTACCGCGAAAAGAAAGCGCTGGACCTGAACATGAAACTGGAATTCTCGCGTAACAACGAGCGTTACCAGTTCATGAAATGGGGCATGCAGGCATTTGACACCTTCGGCGTGGTGCCACCAGGCTTCGGCATCGTCCACCAGGTCAACCTGGAATACCTGGCGCGCGGCGTGCACAACACCGGCAAGAAAGCCGGCGATATTTACTACCCTGACACCCTGGTCGGTACCGACTCGCACACCACCATGATCAACGGCATCGGCGTAGTCGGCTGGGGCGTGGGCGGCATCGAGGCGGAAGCCGGCATGCTGGGCCAGCCAGTCTACTTCCTGACCCCTGACGTGATCGGCGTGAACCTGACCGGCGCGCTGCGCGAAGGCTGCACCGCAACCGATCTGGTACTGACCATCACCGAATTGCTGCGCAAAGAAAAAGTCGTCGGCAAGTTCGTCGAGTTCTTCGGTGAAGGTACCGAGTCGCTGACCCTGACCGACCGCGCAACCATCGCCAACATGGCGCCGGAATACGGCGCAACCATGGGCTTCTTCCCGGTCGACGAAGCCACCATCGATTACTTCAAGGGCACCGGCCGCAGCAAAGCTGAAATCGCTGCATTCGAAGGCTACTTCAAGGCGCAAAACCTGTTCGGCGTGCCAAAAGCTGGCGAGATCGACTACACCCGCGTGGTAGCGCTGGACCTGGCGTCGGTTGCGCCGTCGCTGGCCGGCCCGAAACGCCCGCAAGACCGTATCGAAATCGGCAACGTCAAGGCCAACTTCGCAGAACTGTTCGCCAAGCCGACCAGCGAAAACGGTTTCAACAAGAACCCGGCCGACCTGAACGCCGTGTACGAAACCACCAACAACGTCAAAGTATCGAACGGCGACGTGCTGATCGCTGCGATCACGTCGTGCACCAACACCTCGAACCCGAGCGTGATGCTGGCTGCCGGCCTGCTGGCCAAGAAAGCCGTTGAAGCTGGCCTGAAGGTCGCTCCGCACATCAAGACTTCGCTCGCTCCTGGCTCGCGCGTCGTGACCGAGTACCTGACCGCTGCCGGCCTGCTGCCTTACCTGGAAAAACTGGGCTTCGGCGTGACCGCTTACGGTTGCACCACCTGCATCGGCAACGCTGGCGACCTGACCCCGGAATTGAACGCAGCCATCACTACCCACGACATCGTCGCGTCGGCTGTGCTGTCGGGCAACCGCAACTTCGAAGCACGTATACACCCGAACATCCGTTCGAACTTCCTGGCTTCGCCACCGCTGGTGGTCGCTTACGCCATCGCCGGCAACATGACGCGCGACCTGATGACCGAGCCGGTTGGCAAGGGCAAGGGCGGCAAGGATATCTATCTGGGCGACATCTGGCCTTCCTCGGCTGAAGTGTCGGCCATGATGAAATTCGCCATGAACGCCAAAGTGTTCAAGGATAACTACGCTGACGTCAAGGGCGCACCAGGCAAGCTGTGGGAAAAAGTCACCACCGTGTCCGGTCAAGTCTACAACTGGCCTAAATCGACCTATATCGCTGAACCACCGTTCTTCGATAACTTCTCGATGACGCCAGCAGCTGTCGCCACCGGCATCGAAGGCGCGCGCGCACTGGGCGTGTTCGGCGACTCGATCACCACCGACCACATCTCGCCAGCTGGTTCGATCCAGGAAAACGGCCCTGCAGGCAAGTGGCTGAAGGAAAACGGCGTCCTGAAAGCGGACTTCAATTCCTACGGCTCGCGTCGCGGTAACCATGAAATCATGATGCGCGGCACCTTCGCCAACGTGCGTATCAAAAACCGCATGATCCCTGCCAAGGCAGACGGTTCGGCAGTCGAAGGCGGCATCACGATCCACCAGCCTTCCGGCGAACAGATGTCGATCTACGACGCAGCGATGAAGTATGTTGCTGAAGGCACGCCTACCATGGTGTTCGGCGGCGAAGAGTACGGCACCGGCTCGTCGCGCGACTGGGCGGCCAAAGGTACGCAACTGCTGGGCGTGAAAGCCGTGATCACCCGTTCCTTCGAGCGTATTCACCGTTCGAACCTGGTGGGCATGGGCGTGTTGCCGCTGCAATTCATCGGCGACGACAGCGTGCAAACCCTGGGCATCACCGGCAATGAAACCTTCGACCTGAAAGGCCTCGAAGGCGAAATCAAGCCACAGCAACTCGCTACCCTGGTGATCCACCGCGCCGACGGCAGCAGCGTTGAAGTCAAAGTGCTGCTGCGCATCGATACGCCTATCGAAGTTGATTACTACAAGCACGGCGGTATTCTGCCATTCGTGCTGCGTCAGCTGCTGGCCGAGTAATTAGATAGCACCACATGAAAACGCCGGTCGCTGACCGGCGTTTTTTTTCGTCCATACTGCTGGCAGAGCTTGAAATTTTCATATTCGCCATGATCTGGTGCTCAGCTTGCGCTGCATGCGTGGCCGAATCCTCTACAATAGGGCTCATAAGGGTTTATCATTTATTTGACTGATCCATTTTTTTTTACTTTACGAGACTCTTATCCCGCTATGCGTCGTCCTTCCAAAGATTCATCCCATAAACTGACTGCCGACAGCCAGCGCCTGGTCACCTTTGCCCAGGCGATCGTACAGGCAGCCAGCCGCCTCGAAGAGCGGTCCTGGGAACACAGCCTCGATACGCAGCTCCAGAAATTGCTCAAGACGGGTCACCAGGACACCATCGACAACACCCTCGGCAGCCTGTTCAAGGAAGACTTGAACGCCTACGACGTCCTGATGGACAGCGTGGAAGCTGGCAGCGAATCGACCGTCATCGTTCACGAAGACGTGCGCTACGACGCCCTGCTGGTGGCCGTGCCCATCCTGGCCTGGACGCGTTTTTCCATCGCCTCGGGCCCCATGGCCAGCGACGCGCACGGCGTGCTGTCGGCGCACTTTGCCGCGCACCTGCTGGCCGACGGCACCAAAATGGCCATGGCGCCTACCCTGTATTCCATCGACCAGTTGCCGCGCAGCCATGTCGAAACCTATGCCAAGACGCAGAAACTGGCGCTGGCCGCCCTGAAGGGCACGGCCGCCAAGCCGTCAGCCAAAGAAGCGGAAACGGCACCCTTCCTGGCCGACACGCGCTATCTGCTGGTGGCCGTGGTCGCGCCCACCGGCGCGCCGCTGTTCCGCTGGCAAACGCCGGCCACGCAGCTCGACTTCATCGCCGAGCGCAGCGCAGCATTGGCCCAATGGCGCGCGCAGGCCACGCCGACGATCGCCCGCATGCTGCCTGGCTGCGGCCTGGAATTGCTGCTGCCGGAAGCGTATTACGTGGCCTGCCGCGAAGCAGACAAGCTGATACGCCCGGTCTCCGTGCGGGCTGCCGTGCACTATCTGACGCACACGCTGGCCATCGAAGCGTCGGAACTGCGCGCCGTGATCGCCGGCTTTGGCGAAGAATCGGCCGACGGCCAGGTGGACGAATACCGCATCGCATTCACCCTGCGCCAGGCGCCGGAGGTCATTTACGGCATCGTCTGGCCCTTGTATGGCCAGGAAGATGAAGACGGCACGCCTATCGAAGGCTTGATACAGGTCGGCATCGCCGCGCTCGACAAGCAAAAGACGCCTATCGATGAAATCATCGAACACCTGAACGCCGCCGGCGTGACGCAGATCAAGCGCCACACCGAACGTTATGTGGGCGAGTACTGCGACGATTGCGGCGCCCCGCTGTTTGCCGACCCGGTCGGCGAATTGGCGCATGCGGAAATGCCGGAAGATACCCCTCAGGGCGACCAGCATTTCCATTGATATTGGTGGCGCTTCAAAAGCAAAAAAAGGCAGAACCGGGGTTCTGCCTTTTTTATGGCTGCCAGTATTAATTTACCACTGTGAATACGGGTGGCGGATCAGATTGGCGTTGTAATAGCGCGTGTCGTCGGACACTTCGGCGCCGATCCAGTCCGGCTTTTCAAACGGCTGGTCGACCGAATGCAGCTCGATCTCGGCCACCACCAGGCCAAAATTGGCGCCCAGGAATTCATCGACTTCCCACACCATGCCCGCATACATGATGCGGCGCCGGTATTTTTCGATCAGCGGCTGTTCGCACAGGCCGTCGAGCAATTCATTGGCGTCGACCAGCGGTATCGGATATTCCCATTCACCGCGGCGGGTACCCACGTTCGCGCCCTTGATGGTCAGCATCGCGTGCTGGCCTTCGATGCGCACGCGCACCACGCGTTCGCGCTGCGACGACAGATAACCCTGGCGCAGCAATACCGGTTCGGCCAGGGTGCGCCAGCCATCGCCCTGTAACAGGTATTTGCGTTCGATCTCGACGCCCATGATCACGCCTCTCAGTCCAGCGACAGCAAGATAGGCTGCAGCATGGCCGCGCCCAGCGCCGCACTGCGCGCGCCATTCCAGCCCACCGATGGATCTGGCAAGTCGGCGTTTTCCTTGAACGGCATTTCCAGGGTCAGCGCCAGGCACTGGAAGTGGTGGCCGATGTATTTCGACGCCAGGGTCAGCATGTCCGATTTGTACTTGCTGGCGGCATAGCCGAACTTGTCCTGGAAGTCAGGGCTGGCTTGCTTGTAGCGCTCGATGAAAGCCTTCTGGTGCGCAGCCTGGGCCGGCGTGAAGTTTTCCAGCATTTCATTGCCGGCCACGAAGTTGTAGGGCAGCGCTTCATCGCCATGGATGTCGAAGAACATGTCGACGCCGGTGGCGTGGATCTTTTCTTTCACGCACAGCACTTCCGGGCTGGAGGCCAGGGATGGGGTCATCCATTCGCGGTTCAGGTTGGCGCCGGCCGCGTTGGTGCGCAGGTTGCCGCGGATAGCACCATCCGGATTCATGTTCGGCACGATGTGGAACACGGCGCGCTGCAAGAGCTTGCGCGCGATAGGATTCGCATCGTCCAGCAGGGAATCGATCAAGCCTTCGACAAACCATTCCGCCATCGACTCGCCCGGATGCTGGCGCGCGATGATCCAGATTTTCTTTTCAGCCAGCGGATCGCCGATGGTCACCAGATTCATGTCGCGGCCATCGACCGTGTTGCCCAAGTCGGAGACACGCACCAAAGGGTGTTCCGCCACTTCGCCCAGCAGGCGCAGATGGCGTTCCCACGAATAGGGCTCGAAATAGGCGTAATACACGCTATCGAGTTCCGGCGTATGCGAAATCGTCATGACCTGGCCATCAAAGCTGGTCGGCACGCGGAACCAGTTTTCGCTGTCGTAGCTGGCGACCGCCTGGTAGCCCTCGTAGCCTGCCGGGTAGGTTGCCTGGCCTGCGTTCAAAAAGCGCATGCTGCAGTGCTGTCCGCGCGCGCCTTGCAGGCGGAAGTGGAACCATTGATGGATGTCGGCGTGCGAGTCCTTGCGCAATTTCAGGTCGATGGCGCCGGCGCTGGCGGCGCTGACTACCTCGATGGCGCCCGAGTCGAAATTCTGGCTGATTTTAATGGTCATGTACTGATCCTATCCCATAAAGTAAATGTTACGACGGGCCGCGTGGAGCGCCGCCGCAACCATAAAAGAGCAGTGTAAGCTATCCCTCTATTTTCCGCGCTTTGGCCCCATTCGCAAAGCCTGCCACACCGTTTACGCACCAATACGGGGCAAAAACTGGAAAAGTTCACAGCAAAGCCATAAAAAGTCGGCCTGCCAGCGTCTCGACCAGACAAAAAACTGCTTTGTAACAAGCCCGGAAACATTGCCTCCATGTACCGCACCTATAATTCCATTTTTTGACTTAGTCGCCAGGAAAGTGTCGTGGACAAGAAGTTAACTAATATCCAGGAAAGAAAGCTGCGCGAAGCCCAGGCACGGCGCGAGCACATCATTGAAGTCGTCAAGGACCTGATCAAGAAAGGCGGCGCGCGGGCCGTATCCATCCGCAAAGTGGCCGAAGCGGCCGGTTTTTCCACCACGGTCGTGTATGCCCTGTTCCGCGACAAGGCCACGCTGATCGGCCAGGCCATGGACAAGGACTTGCTGGAACTGGTGCGCTTGATGCGCGCCGCCAGTACCACCTCCAGCGATCACTGGGAACGCATCTGCCAGGTGGGCCGCGCCTATGTGCAATACGGTTTCCAGCATCCCGACGAATACTCGCTGCTGTTCATGGAATTGCGCCCGCATGCCGAGATCGACGCGGTCGAAACCGAGCATGGCAATATCGAGCAGGACCCGTATGCGTTTGCGCTGCACCTGTTTGCAGAACTGGCCCAGGCGGGCCAGGTGCGCAGTGATGTAGCGTCGCTGCACGCGATGACGCAAATCTTCTGGCAGTCGCTGCACGGCCTGGTCTCGCTGCGCATCGTGATGGATTCCGGCGATCCGTGGACGCCGCATCCCGAGATGAATGCGCACCTGGAAGACTTGCTGGCCGTCGTGACGGAAGGCTTGCGGCGGCGTTTCGGGCCGGCTTCCTGATACCGGCATAGCAAAAAAATTGCGGCGCCACACGGCGCCGCATTTATTTCTACCACTGGTTTGACTATGCCAGCATGCTCTGCGTTTCCTGGTAACGCGTATGCCAGGCCAGCGCTTCTTGCAAGATATGCGGCGTATGGCCGCCGCGCAGGCAGGCCGCATCATAATAGGCGCGCAGCTGGGCACGGTAGTCCGGATGCGTGCAGCGCTCGATGATCAAGGGCGCCCGTTCACGCGGCGCCAGGCCGCGCAAATCGGCATAACCCCATTCCGTCACCAGCACATCGACGTCGTGTTCCGTATGGTCCACATGCGAGACCATCGGCACCACGCTGGAAATGCGCCCGCCCTTGGCTGCCGACTTCGATACAAACATGGAAATCTGCCCATTGCGGGCAAAGTCGCCCGAGCCGCCGATGCCATTCATCATGTGCGTGCCGCACACGTGGGTGGAATTGACGTTGCCATAGATATCAAATTCCAGCGCCGTGTTGAGCGCGATGATGCCCAGGCGGCGCACGATTTCAGGGTGGTTGCTGATCTCTTGCGGGCGCAGCACGATCTTCGAGCGGTAATGGTCGATATTGTCCATCAGCTTTTGATGCACGGGGGCCGACAGGGTGATCGACGAGGCCGAGGCAAAAGCCAGCTGGCCCGAATCGAGCAGCTCGATGGCGCTGTCTTGCAGCACTTCCGAATACATGGTCATATTGCGGAAGGGCGAACCGATCAAACCGTGCAGCACGGCGTTGGCGATGGTGCCGATGCCGGCCTGCAACGGCAGCAATTCCGGCCCCATGCGGCCAGCTTCCACTTCGGCCGTCAAAAAAGCGATCACGTGGTTGGCAATCGCCTGCGTTTCTGCGTCGGGCGGCAAGGCGTTCGACGGGCTGTCGGGGCTATCGGTAATGACGATGGCCGCGATGCGGGCCGGATCGATGGCAATCGCCGTGCTGCCCAGGCGCTGGTCGACGCGCGTGAGCGGTATCGGTTCACGGCCCGGCAAAGCCTGGGGAATATAAATGTCGTGCAAGCCTTCCAGCGCCAGCGGCGTGGACAGATTGATTTCCACGATCACTTGCCTGGCTTGCTGGGCAAAGGCGGCGGAGTTGCCCACCGACATGGTCGGAATGATGGCGCCGGCCGCCGTGATGGCGGCCGCTTCGATCACGGCGATATCGACGGCCGCCAGATTGCCCGAACGCAGCTGCTCGGCCGTTTCCGACAGATGCTGGTCGATGAACATGACTTCACCCTTGTTGATCTTGCCGCGCAACACAGGATCGACCTGGAAAGGCATGCGGCGCGCCAGCACGCCCGCCTCGGCCATCAAGCCATCGCTGCCATTGCCCAGGGACGCGCCGGTGATCAGGGTCAGGCTTAAAGGCGCTTGCAGAGCGCGCTCGGCCAGCGCGCGCGGTAACGCTTTGGCGTCGCCGGCGCGGGTAAAACCGCTCATGCCGACACGCATGCCGTTGTCAAACAATGTGGCTGCCTGGTCCGCGCTCATGATTTTATCGAGCAGGCCCGGGTGGCGGATACGATCCTCGTACATCTTGATGCTCCTGATTATTCTTAAAATAGATGGGCGCCATACAGCAGCTCCATAGCGGGTTTCAGTATAAAATCCCGGCTACATGCATGGCATGAATTAAATTCGCCATACCCAGTCGATATTTTCATGCCTGCCTGATCACAACTCTTACGACGGCAAAACATCTTGGATATCCGCTCCCTGCGCTACTTCGTTGAAACCGTCCGCCTGTCCAGCTTTACCCAGGCGGCCGAGTCGCTGCACCTGACCCAGTCCACCATCAGCAAGATGGTGCGCCAGCTGGAAGATGAAGTCGGCGCGCAGCTGCTGGTGCGCGATGGACGCAAGCTGACCCTGACCGACACGGGCCGCGTCGTCTACCAGCATGGCCAGGAAATGCTGGCCAATATGCGCCAGCTGACCCTGGAAGTGCGCGACACCCAGGCCTTGCAGCGGGGCAGCCTGACGGTGGGCATTCCGCCCATGATCAATGTCTTGTTTACGCCCGTGCTGAAAGCCTTCCGCGCGCGCTACCCGCATATCAGCCTGACCTTGCAGGAAGACACGGGCCAGCAGATCGAGCGCAAGGTGGCGGCCGGCGAACTCGAAATCGGCATGACGGTGCTGCCGGCCGATCCCGAGCTGGACCTGGTGGCGGTGACCATCGCCAGCTATCCGATCTGGGCGCTGGCCGAACCGGGCACGTTTCAAAAGAACCGCAGCAGCCTGCCCTTCAAGTCGCTGGCCGGCCTGCCGCTGGTATTGCTGAAAGATGAGTTTGCCCTGACGCGCAGCCTGCGCCAGCACTTCGCCCAGGCCGGTTTCACGCCGCAGATCGCCGCCCAGAGCGGGCAATGGGACTGGTTAGTCGCCATGGCTTCGGCCGGCCTGGGCGTAGCCCTGCTGCCCGAACCCTTCATCCGCCGCCTGGCCGGTGAACCGCTGGAAATGGTGCGCATCGTCGAGCCGGAACTGGCCTGGCCGGTGGCGCATATCTGGAGCGGGCGCTACCTGTCGCACGCGGCGCGCGCCTGGCTCGAAGTCTGCCAGGACATATTTGGCACCCGTTTCGAGCACCAATAAAAAAGGGTGGCCGCAGCCACCCTTTCATTTTCCACCTACGCCCAGCCTTATTTCACAGCTGCATCTTCTTTATACATGGCCGCATATTTCCAGCCGAAATACAGGATGAAGGTGTAGCACAGCGCCGGCACGATGAAGGACAGTTGCAGATTCATGTGGTCGGCCAGGAAACCCTGGATGAATGGCACGATGGCGCCACCGACAATCGCCATGCACAGGATGCCGGAACCCTGGCCGGTTTGCGCACCCAGCTTGTTCAAGGCCATGCTGAAGATGGTCGGGAACATGATGGAATTGAACAGGCCGACGGCGATCAAGGCCCACATGGCGGTATGGCCGCTGGCGAAAATGGCCACCAGGATCAGGGCGATCACCACGGCAGCATTGAAAGCCAGGGTCTTGCCCGGGCTGACATAGCGCATCACGGCAAAGCCGATGAAGCGGCCCAGCATGGCGCCGCCCCAGTAGTAGCTGACGAAATGGGCCGCATCGGCCGCGCTCAGGCCGGCGATCTGGCTTTCGCCCATGAAGTTGATCAAAAAGCTGCCGATACTGACTTCACCGCCCACGTACAGGAAAATCGCCACGGCGCCCAGCACCAGATGGCGCTGCGACCAGATCGATACCTGCTGGCCATCTTGCGCCGCAGCCGCATCGTCGGCATGCGAAATCTTCGGCAACTTGGCCAGCGCAAACAGCACAGCCAGCACCACCAGGGTGGCGGCCAGCGCCAGATACGGGCCTTGCACGGCGGCCGCTTCCTTGGCGCGGTACGCCAGTTGCTCGACGACCGGCAGTAAATCGAATTGCTGTACCGTCAGCACGGTGCCCGAGAGAATCAAAATGCCGCCCAAAGTCGGCGCCACCGTGGTGCCCAGCGAGTTGAACGCTTGTGTCAGGGTCAAGCGGCTGGACGCTGTTTGCGGATCGCCCAGTTCCGTCACATAAGGATTGGCAGCCACCTGCAGCACCGTAATGCCGGCCGCCAGGATAAAGAAGGCCAGCAGGAACAGCGCGTAGCTGCCCGTCGAGGCGGGATAAAACATGGCGCAACCGGCGGCCGCGATCAGCAAGCCCGTCACCACGCCGCTTTGATAGCCGATACGCTTGATCAGCATGCCCGCAGGCAAGGAAACGATGGCGTAAGCGCCAAAGAAACAGAATTGCACCAGCATCGCCTGCACATACGTCAGCGTGTAGATCGAACGCAGATGGGGAATCAGTACATCATTGAGCGAGGTCAGCAAACCCCACATGAAAAACAGCACGGTAACAATAATCAGGGCGCCTGTATTGTTTTGCGTGCCAGCCTGCGCGGGCAGCACGCCCGAACCTTGCTTTACGTGTTCCATACTTTCTCCGTTATTCATTCCAAGATAGTTGTGCCCTGCCGTGCGTGTATGAAAGCAACATTCCAGGGTAAGCAATGACGTAGTAAAACTACGTATATGCGGCCGCATTATGCCCGAAAGCCCCGAATTTCGCAGCTCCCAGACGCATTATTCGATAATCAAATAACTGACATTTGAAATCAAAAGTATACTTATAACTTGGAATCGGTATAATTTGTTGCAGTGCAGCACACGCGGCACACCATCTTCAGGAGCCAGCCATGTCCACCACCTTCAGCTACCACAGCACCCAAGACAACAACGTCGTCGCCACTTTTTCTGCCGTCCTGAAACGCCTGGGCGCCTATTTGTCGCACAGCACCGATCACCGCGAACGCGCTTACGAAGAAGCCTATCTGGCGGAATCGGCCGACCGCTACGACCTGGAATTCCGCATGCGCGAACTGGCCCGTGCCAATCCGCAACCAAGCTGGATGAGCGGCCTGGGCCGTTAATTCCGGCAATCAAGCAACAACTGGCGTCCGCCGGCACTGATAGCACCATCCTGCTCGCCTTGTGCTTGAGCACAGGATGGGCTATAACGGCGGCATGCAAACACCCATCACCGTCTTCGCCATTGCCGGCAGCCTGCGCGCCGCCTCATTGAATCTGGCCTTGCTGCGTGCGATTACCCAGCTTGCTCCAGCAGAATTCACCATCCGCATCGACACGGGACTCGGTCATTTACCCCTGTTCAATCCCGACCTCGATGCCGACAGCTTGCCCGCCGTCACCGCCATGCGCGACGCCATCCTGGCAGCCGACGTGCTGATGCTGGCCAGCCCGGAATACGCGCATGGCGTAAGCGGCCCCATGAAAAATGCGCTCGACTGGATGGTCAGCAACACCTCCTTCATCGACAAGCCACTGGTGCTGCTCAATACCTCGCCGCGCGCCACCCATGCACAGGCGGCACTGCGTGAAACGGTGCTGACCATGTCGGCGCGCCTGATCGACGACGCCTGCATCAGCTTGCCCCTACTGGGCTCGGGACTCGACGCCGAAGGCATCGCTGCCCACCCTGGACTACGCCAGGACTTGCTAACCATGCTGCAACGCATCAAGCTGTTTTTATGATTTTTTGCACGTTTCGCAAGAAACCAATCTAGTTTTACTACGCGTTTCTACTTAGGGGCTTCGGGTATAATGGCAACACTTGCCATACATCCAACGCTCCATGACCGTCCTTAGTCACACCCATCCACTGGTGATCCAGCTGGAAACTGATTTGCTGCCCCTGTTCCGCGCCGCCCTGCCCGACCTCAGCAACACTGCACCGCAGGCACTGGCTTCCGTGTTTGCGTTTTCCAGCGGCACCGCCAGCGCCTTCCAGGATTATCATTTCGGCATATCCTGCCTGCTGGAACAGGCCTCGCCAGACACGGCAGACGAAGTGGCCTTGCTGGTCAGCGTGACAGGCCTGGAACAAGCGGCGCAGCTCAGCGCCCAGGTTGTATGGGGCCCGCCTTCGGGCAAGATCGAAGCACAGGCACACTTGCCTGCCGCCACCATGGCAGCGCTGCATGCGGCACTGCCAGAACTGCTCACCGCCTTGCAGCAAGCCGTACAGCGAAGCCAGCCCTAGCGCATCATCAAGCATTCATCTGCCGCTGTCACAATCACACCATCTGGCCATCGCCGCCGTCTTCCACCTCCAGGATCTGCCTTCATGCAACTGTCTTTAAATAGCAAAATCTGCCTCGCCGCCACCGCGCTGGCCATACTCAGTCTGGGCATTACCGCCGCCGTGATCGGCTACAAGAGCAGCGCCCAGGCCGAAGGGGCCGCCATGGACCTGGCGCGCACCTCGGCCCGCGAAGCGTCGGGCGCGCTGCAGGCACGCATCACCAGCAACCTGGCCAATATCACCAGCCTGGCTGGCGCCATGCGCGGCAGCAAGAGCGCCAACCTGCCCCTGCAGCGCGAACAGATCTACGAACTGAGCAAGGCCACCCTGACCGCTTCCGATGACTTTATCGGCGCCATGGTGGCGTGGGAGCCCAACGCGCTCGACGGCAAGGATGCGAACTACGCCAGCCAGGCACCGTATTACGACGCCAGCGGCCGCTTCATGCCCTACTGGACACGCGGCAACGATGGCAAGCTGCACGCCGAACCCAACGTCTTTGGCCCTGGCGCGGGCGCCAATGACTGGTACGACATTCCCAAGCGCACGGGCAAGGTGTACTTTACTGAACCGTATGTCTATCCAGTCGATGGCAAGAGCGTGCTGATGGCCTCGCTGGTGGCGCCCATCATGATAGATGGCCGTTTCCAGGGCACGGCCAGCGCCGATTTCATGCTGACGCGGCTGGCGAAAATCCTGGCCGATTTGAAAGTATTTGATGGCGGCAAGCTGGCCCTGATCTCGAATGGCGGCTTGTACGCCAGCCATCCCGCGCCTGACAAGCTGGGCAAGAAGGCCGACGATCTGCCGCCAGCCGCGCTGGACAAGGTGCGCCAGGGCCAGCCTTATGAATATGAAGACGGCAAGGGCCAGGTGCATTTGCTGCAGCCGCTGCACATCCACGCCGACATCGCGCCGTGGAGCATCGAACTGAGTTTTCCGAAAAGCGTGGCCACCGCGCCCGCGCGCGAGCTGATGCGCTATACCTTGCTGATCGCGCTGCTGTGCGCTGCCGCCACGGCCGGCATCCTGGTGATGGTGCTCAACCAGCTGACGCGCCCCTTGCGCACCCTGGGCGCGACCATGACAGATTTGTCCAGCGGCGACGCCGACCTGCGCGTCAAGCTCGATGTCCGTGGCACGGACGAGCTGGCCGTGATTGGCAAGGGTTTTAATCAATTCGTCGCCAAGATCCACGCCGTGCTGCTGCAAGTGCAGGCCAGCGCCGACAACGTGGCACGCGCCAGCGCCGAAATCGCCCAGGGCAATAACGATTTGTCGGCGCGCACGGAACAGCAAGCCAGTTCGCTGGAAGAAACCGCTGCTTCAGTAGAAGAACTGACGGGCACGGTCAGGGAAAACGCCGACCATGCACGCGAAGCCAGGGAACTGGCCGCCTCCGCCTCCGACGTGGCGCACAAGAGCGGTGTGGTGGTCGGCAAAGTCATACAGACCATGACCTCGATCAACGATTCCTCGAACAAGATCGTCGACATCATCAGCGTGATCGACGGCATCGCCTTCCAGACCAATATCCTGGCGCTCAACGCAGCCGTCGAAGCGGCACGCGCCGGCGAACAGGGACGCGGCTTTGCCGTCGTCGCCACCGAAGTGCGCAACCTGGCGCAACGTTCAAGCGCGGCAGCCAAGGAAATCAAGCTGCTGATCGACGATTCCGTTGGCAAGGTGGCCGCTGGCAGCAAGCTCGTCGATGAAGCGGGCGCGACGATGGAGCAAGTCGTCGACAGCGTGCGCAAAGTCACCACCATCATGGCCGACATCAGCGTGGCCACCACCGAACAAAGCGACGGCATCGCACAAGTGAATCAGGCGCTGGCGCAAATGGATGGCGTGACGCAGCAGAATGCGGCGCTGGTGGAAGAAGCGGCGGCCGCCGCCGAAAGCCTGCAAGACCAGGCACATCATCTGGCGCAGGTGGTGGGCGTCTTCAAGCTCGGTGTAGCAGTACGCCAGGCGCCAGCGGCACGAGTGACCCAGCCAGCCAGACGGCCAGCCTTGTCCAAGGCAGCGGCAAGCGATGACTGGGAAACATTTTAAACGCTTGATCGCAAGCGCACTTTTTATGGAATGCAACATTAAGTGAGAATTTTCCATCATTAACAATTCTATAATGCCCAGGCGCATACGGCACGCATACCTGCCGCTTATCTGGGAGTTCGAATGCAAAAAAATTGGGCGATATTGCTTGCAACAAGCGCCGCACTACTGGCTGGCTGCGGCGGAGGCGGTGAAGGTAGCGAGACAGGCGCGCGCTATGCTGCGCAAACAGTCAACGGGCCAGCATTGGCATCCTATGTGGGCACCTGGCAGGCCGATTGCAGCGGACATGCGCGCCAGTCGCTGACCATCAGCCTGAAAAATGATGGCAGCGGCGCACTGGAACTGGCACCGGCCACCAGCTACTTTGCCCAGGCAGATTGCAGCGGTCCTGCATCGGCGACGGAAACCTTGAATACGGTCATCACGGCAAGCGCGGACGGCACGCAAGACAGCGCGCTGCCATTGACGGCGGGCGAACCGGCAACCACGGTCCAGATCGACAAGATCATTAGCTCCCTGCCGCAATTCGCCTTCCATGTCAGCGGCCCTGGCGTCGACTATGTGGTGCAGGAATCGCAACAGCAATGGTGCATCGATTTGGGCGCGGCGGGCAACATCTGCCTGCATGACGATGGCCTGCAACAGGCGCAAAACGTGCAAGCCGGCCTCGTGTTGCGTGACAATGTTTTGTATACCGTGCTGCAAAACAATGCTGGCTATGCACTCGACACGCGTTACGTCAAAAAATAAATAGCACTGCAGCAGCAGCAGCTGATCTCTACCGCCTGCCTTCAGGCAATACCGGCTTCCCTTTCCCGGGCATCCCTGCCCGGGAACTTCCCTCCCCACTTCCTTCCTCGCCATCCCTGACCTGCCGGCCATGCGGCCACGCCATAAAAACAACGTCATTATTTATAAATAACACATCATAATTTTCATTATGATAATATATTGAGTTATCAAAAACAAAACTTATCCTTACCACCACAGGGGAATTTCATGTTCACACGCATCTCAGCATTGTGTATCGCCGCCGCCCTGAGCACCCTGCTGGGGGCGCAGGCCGTCGCATCACCGTCTTACTCGGCAAGAGGCCTGTCCTGGAGCGATGGCCTGGAAAGCAATCTCAGCGGCATTAATCAGCTTGGACAGACCATCGGCACCAGCTATGGCGGTAACGACGCCAGCGTTCCTGCCTCCACCATCTGGAACGCCACCGGCGGCAGTACACGCACGAATGATGAGTTTCTCAGCTGGGGAACGGGATTGAACGACGCCGGTGTCGCCACAGGCTACACCCTGGGCCATGCCGGCAGCTACAACTACCCCACCGCCATGCTCGGCAATCAAATGATCTATGCCGACGCTGGCATCCGCAGCACCGCCTATGGCATCAACAATCACGGTGTCGCAGTGGGTTCTGCCTCCGCCAATGCCACGCCAGGCAATGCCAAGTTCGATATGGACAAGCCCGATCACGCGACTGTCTGGGACGGCCAGACGGCAACCGATATCCACCCGGTAAATGGCGGTACCAGCTATGCCAGCAGCATTAACGATGCAGGCCAGATCGCGGGCGAGGTCAACGGTATGGTCACGCGCTGGGACCATGGCACGGTCAGCTACCTGGGCAACGGCACGGCAGCGGGCATCAACAGCCTGGGCGCCGTGGCTGGCACCAGCAATGGCAACGTGATGGTCTGGGACAGCCTGGGCGCGCACAACCTGGGCGCGGGCACGGCAGGCGCCATCAACACGCTGGGCCAGGTGGTGGGCAGCGCAAATGGCCGCGCCACCCTGTGGAGCGATGGACTGGTCTACGACCTGAACAGCTTCCTGGACGCAGCGACGGTCAGCGCGGGCTGGCTGCTGTACGAAGCGACCGGCATCAACGACGCAGGCTATATCGCCGCCAATGGCTACAATAGCCTGCTCGGCGTGCGCCAAGGCTATCTGCTGTCGCCAGGCTCGCTGCTGGCGCCCGTGCCGGAAGCGCAGACCTGGGCCATGCTGCTGGCGGGACTATGCTTGGTCGGCATGGCCACGCGCCGGCGCAAGATCGCTGCGCGTTAAATGGCCTCTGATGAGTTAGTGTGCAGGATCGAACATACATTGTAAAAATCAAAAGCTAGACTGTCTAAAAACAGGAGCTTGCAATGTTTATCACTGACTCAACCGTATCGGCCAGCACCGGTGTTAACTCGGACATCCTGCAAGCCCTGCCACCCATTGCAGGCTTGCAGCACCTGCTCGATGCTGGCCTCGGCACGCTGCCCCGGCCCGGACATGGCGCCACCTTGCAACGCTGGCAGGCGCTGGCGGCCGTCGCTGCTGTCGACCTGAGCCTGCTCAAATTGTATGAAGCCCATACCGATGCGCTGGCCATCCTGGCCGAACTCGATGGTGCAGGCCCCGGCGCGCCGGCGGGCAGCAGCTGGGGCGTCTGGTGCGCGGAAATGCCGGGCACGCGGCTCAGGCTGCACAAGGCGCAAGATGGACATTACCTGCTGGATGGACGCAAAGCCTGGTGTTCGGGTGCCAGCGGGCTCACACACGCGCTGGTCAGTTGCTGGAATGAGCAAAACCAGGCTTGCCTGGCCAGCGTAGTAGTGAGGCAAGCAGGCGTACACGTCACCGACGAAGGCTGGCAAGCAGTCGGCATGGCAGCCTGCGCCAGCGTCGACGTGGAATTTACGGGCGCACGCGCCTTCCCCGTAGGCCAGCCCGGCGCCTATCTGGCACGGCCAGGCTTCTGGCACGGCGGAGCCGGCATCGCCGCCGCCTGGTATGGCGCCGCCTGCGCGGTCGCCAGCCATCTGCATGCGCGAGCCCGGCATGCAGCCCCCGACGCCATGCGCCTGGCGCAACTGGGACAGATCGATTGCGTGCTGCGCGCCACCGCTGCCCTGCTGCGCGAAGGCGCAGCCGAGATCGATCTGCATCCCCAGCGCGATGCGACCGAGCTGGCGCTGCGCCTGCGCCTGGTGGCGGAAGACGCCGCCACGCTGGTACTGCAGCTGGCCACACGTGCACTGGGCGCCGGCCCCTTGTGCCGCGATGCCCGATTCGCCCGCCTGGCAGCTGACCTGCCTGTATTCCTGCGCCAGAGCCATGCCGAACGCGACCAGGCCAGCCTGGGCGGCATCATCGCTGGCGCCCAGGACCATCCCTGGCCACTCTGACATGCAGATCCCAGTCCAGCCGCAAGAACGCCGTATCGAAGGCGTGGGCACCACCGACCAGCAGTGGCAAGCCTGGCCGGGGCTGGCGCTCATGCCCACGATCACCGCGCATGCACTGGCGCCGCCAGGCAGGCGGGTGGTCATCGTCGCACCGCATCCCGATGATGAAGTCCTCGCCTGCGGCGGTTTGCTGCAATTGCTGGTGGCGCAAGGTAATCATATTGTGCTCGTTGCCGTCACCGATGGCGATGCCAGCCACCCCGGATCGGCATTATGGCCGCCAGAACGCTTGCGCCGCATGCGCCCGCTGGAATCGGCGCAAGCCCTTTCTGCACTGGGCATGGCATTCGACAATTGCGTGCGCGTAGGCCTGCCGGACGGCGGCGTGACAGGGCAGCTCACGCGCTTGCGCACCCGCCTGGCCGCACTGCTGCACCCTGGCGATATCGTACTGACCACCTGGCGCCTGGATGGCCATCCAGACCATGAAGCCTGCGGCCTGGCTTGCGCCTTGGCCACCGCCGACAGCGGGGCCACTTTGGTAGAAATGCCGGTCTGGACCTGGCACTGGGCCATCCCGGGCGATATACAGGTGCCGTGGCAGCGCGCGCACCGCCTGCTGCTTCCCGACGCAGTGCTACGGCGCAAGCGCACTGCCCTTCAGTGCTTTGCCAGCCAGATGCAGGCTGATACATCGACAGGGCAGCCACCGATCGTTGCCCCCCATGCCTTGGAGCGCCTGCTACGTCCTTATGAGGTGTATTTTCTATGAACCCGTCTAGCAACATGGATGAACAGCGCAACACTTATTTTGCGCGGCTATACCACGACAGCGCCGACCCCTGGCAAGTTCGCCAACGCTGGTACGAGGAGCGCAAACGCGCCCTGCTGCTGGCCTGCCTGCCGCAGCAACACTACCGTAACGCCTATGAGCCAGGTTGCGGCAATGGCGAACTGACAGCTGCGCTGGCGCAGCGTTGCGAACGCATGCTGGCAACCGACATGTCGGAGCAAGCGCTGCAACTGGCGCAACGACGCCTGGCAGATGCAGGCCTGGGCGACAAGGTGCAGTTTGAGCACCACCGCCTGCCACAGGATTGGCCGCGCCCGGGCTTGGGCATAGAAAAATTCGACCTCATCGTCATCAGCGAGATCGCCTACTATCTGTCATCGGAAGAACTGGCGCAGGTGGCAGAGCAATGCGTCGCCAGCCTGGCTGACGGCGGCAGCATCGTGCTGTGCCACTGGCGCGCGCCATTTGCGCAACGGATGCAATCGACCGCATGCGTGCACGCCGCTTTTCAAAGTATCGCCGGCTTGCACCAGTTATTGCGCCACGAAGAAGCGGATTTTTTGCTGGGTCTCTGGTCCGGCGATGCGCGCTCGGTGGCGCAGCGCGAGGGTTTCGCATGATAGGCGTCGTCATCCCCGCGCACAACGAAGAGGCGTATCTGGATGCTTGCCTGGACGCGTTGCGTGCCGCCGCTACCTGCCCCCAGCTAGGCGGCGAAGTGGTCCACATCGTCATCGTACTCGACGCCTGCAGCGACCGCTCGCAGCACATCGTGATGACGCACGCCATGCACACCGACTTGCGCTGGCGCCTGGACTGGATCGCTGTCGAGGGCCGTAACGTGGGCGCAGCCCGCGCCGCTGGCGCTGCACTACTGCTGGAACGCGGTGCACGCTGGCTGGCCTTCACCGATGCCGACACGCGCGTCTCGGCCACCTGGCTGAGCACCCAACTGAGCCTGGACGCAGATGCGGTCTGCGGCTCGGTAGCCGTCGACGACTGGTCACCGCACCGGCAGCACGCCCTGGCCCTGCGCGAACACTTTGCCCGCACATATAACGACGCCGACGGCCATCACCACATCCACGGCGCCAACCTGGGCGTGCGTGCCAGCGCCTACGTGCGCGCCGGTGGTTTTGCGCCGCTCGCTTGCAGCGAAGACGTGGCGCTGGTCGACGCGCTGGAGGCAAGCGGTGCGCATATTGCCTGGAGCGCAGCGCCCCGCGTCAACACCAGCGCCCGCCGCAATGCCAAAGCCAGAGGCGGCTTTGGCGACACCTTGCTGCAGATGGTGGAAAAGATGTGAATGCCAGCGCCGCCCTGCCTGTTAGCGTAGCGCTTCCTGCAAGCCTGGCGCAAACTCGGCGCCGTGCTTGATTTGCGCGGTGGACGCCCTGATGGTGCCGCCTATCGCTTCGGCGCGGCCGTCCAGGCATTTACCGAGGAAGTTTTCCGCCACCGCATTAAAAGCGATATTGTTGACGGGACGTGCAAACCCATGGCCTTCATCCGGGAACAGCACGTAGGTGACGGGGATATTTTTCGCCGCCATTTCAGCCACGATCTGGTCCGACTCGCGCACGTTGACGCGCGGGTCATTGGCGCCCTGGCCGATCAGCAGGGGCCGCTGGATATTGGCGGCAAAGTTCAGCGGCGAACGTTCCTTCAGCAGCGCCCGGCCTTCTTCCGTGGTGGGGTCGCCCATGCGCTTGTAAAACTGCTGCTTGATCGATTCCCAGTACGGCGGTATGGTTTGCAGCAAGGTAAACAGATTCGATGGGCCGACGATGTCGACGCCGCAGGCAAACGTGGCCGGCGTGAACGCCATGCCGGCCAGCGTCGCGTAACCGCCATACGAACCGCCCATGATCGCCACTTTGTCAGCGGTGGTCACGCCACTCTTGACGGCCCATTGCACGGCGTCGAGCAAATCGTCATGCATCTTGCGGCCCCATTGCAGATCGCCGGCCGAAATGAATTGTTTACCAAAGCCCGTCGAACCGCGGTAGTTCACCGACAGCACGGCGTAACCACGGTTGGCCAGCCACTGGTGCGTGCTGTTGTAGCCGTAGCCGTCACGCGCCCAGGGTCCGCCATGCACCAGCAGCACCAGCGGCACAGGCTTGCTTGCATGGCCACTGCTGTCTGCCTGCGCAGCCTGCGGCAAGGTCAGGTAGGACACCAGCGTCAGGCCGTCACGCGCCTTGATCTCTTGCGGATACATGGGCACCAGCGGCGCGCCTTCCAGTTCGGGCCGCGTCACATATAACTGCGTGAGGTGCTTGGTCCTGCGCTCGTACAGCCAGGCCGAAGGCGGCGCGGTGACGGCATCGACCGCCACCAGCCATTTGTCGTCGGCATCCGTGCGCGACACCACGCTGAACTGACCCTTGGTATTGTTCTTCAAAAATTCCAGGTCGCCTTTGACGTCATTCGACAGCGGTACGTATTCCTGCTGCAGATAATTGACGCTGTATGCTTGCACCCGTCCCGTGCGCTGATCGTAGAGTGCGTTGGCAATATCGGCGCGCGCATCTTCGGCCACCACGGTAGTCTTGCCGCTGGCCACGTCCTGCGCCAGCAGGGCCGAGGTATTGCGGCCGCGCGAATCGGTCCAGTACAAGGTCTTGCCATCGGTGGTAAATGTCAGCGGCGCGGTGGTTTGCGAATCGTCCAGGCCGATGTCGGCCAGCGGCGTGGTTTCAACCTTGCCGCCTTTGACACGGAAATAGGTGGCGCCACCATCGCTGCGTGGTTTACTAGCCAGGCGCAGATTCAACTGTTCGTCGGCCAGGTAGCCACCATAACCGTCATTGTGCTGCACCAGGGTCAGCTTGCCGCTGGCCAGGTCCAGGCTGTACACGTCGTGCCAGCGGGGATCGCGGTTATTGATGCCGATCAAAATGCGGTCCTTGACCTTGCTGCTGATCTGCACGATCTGCACACGGGTTTTCTCAAAGGGCGTGTAATTGATCTGCTTGCCGCTGAGCACATTCACGCCATACAGCAGGAAGTTTTCATCACCGCCCTTGTCCTGGATAAACAGCAAGGTCTTCGAATCGGGCGACCAGAAGCTGCCCCGTATCGGCCGCACTTTTTCATCCGTCAACGGACGCGCTTTCGTCAGATCGCTGGCCGGCGCCACCCACACATTGAGCACCCCGTCGCGCGGCGCGATCCAGGACAGCCACTTGCCATCCGGGCTGATCCTGCCGCCGGACTTGCTGGGATTACCAAAAATCTTCGCCCGCTCGATCAGCGGCACGTCATTGACAGGGGATTGCGCGTAGGCCGGCAGGGCGCTGGCGAACAATAGTGCAGGCAGGGCATAACGTAGCATGGACACCTCATGGTAAGTAGATGAAGGAAAACATGGCAATCTTGCATTGCCAGACCATGATAGGCGAAAAAGTAGTTATCAGGTTAACTACGGTGACAGGCCAAAACCGGGCAAGAAAATACGCGACACCATAAAAAATGGCGGCCATCCCTGCTCCGGATGACCGCCATCACTGATGCTGACTCGTCTATTTCAGCGGTACGCCTACCCCGAAGATAATCGACTGGCTGCGTCCACCGCCGATATTGAGGTTGCTGTTGTAATCCAGGGTCAGAGTCGCGCCATTCGACAGCAGCAATTTAACGCCCAGGCCCGCCGCCCAGTTGCCCGTCTGCTGCGGCACGGTGCGTATCACATACACAGGGCCCTCTGCTGCCAGGTCGGCATATGCCAGGCGCGCTTCGTCGGCATCCTGGAACTGATGACGGTATTCCAGGCGCGCCCGCGGGAACCAGGTACCCAGGCCACCCACATACGTGCCCTCGGCCCGCGCGCCCAGTGCGCCTATGCTGGAACGCACGGTTTGCTTGAAGTAGCTCAGGGCATTGATGCCGGGCGCCGTTTCCGTGTAGGGATCGAGCGTGGCCGACATCAATTCCAAACGGCCATATGGCGACCACATCCAGGTTTCCTGGCGCATTTCCAGCCCCGCCACCAGCGCGCCAAACACTTGCTTGCCCTTGCGGTCGCCGGTGGCAAAGCCGCTGCCATCGCTGAGGTAACGCGAGGCGTCGTACTTCAGCGTACCGTAACCGAGCACGCCATCGACAAACACGTTTTTGCCTGGACGCAAACTGCCATACGCGGCCACCACGGCACTGTCGGCACTGCTCTTGCTGCCGTTGTTGCCCACATCGCTGCGGTCATGGCTGAAACCGGCACCGAGACCGATGCTGGCCAGATCGCTTACCCGATAGTCACCACCCACGCTGATGCCGCTGGTGCTGAAACGGAAGCCCGTCTGGCGGCCATTCACATAGTGCTGGCCAAAATCAGCCGCGCCACCTAACCACAATGCCAACGCCTGTTTCTGCGTATCAGGCCGCTGCGGCATATCAGGCAGGGACGCAGCCGCCGGGTCAACACCGCCACTCACGGCTTTTTGATCCAGCCCTGCACGCAAGCCCACGGGACGCATCGGTAAGCGCTGTGCATTATTACCAAATACGCGGTCCGCTTCCTGTTCTTGCCAGCGCGCCAGGGCCGCCGTCGGATTGCCGTTCGGGTCAGGCGGCGTCAGGTTCAGGCCAAAGTTGGAACGGCCCCAGCCATCGCCATGCAGGCTTTCCAGGCGCTGCGTGAAGTTGGCCAGCTGTGCACTGGCAAAACGGCGCGCCGCATCGGCTTGCGCCGCCTGCAGTCCGATCACTTCAGGGTCGGTCGATGGATCGCGGCGCGCCGTCACGCTGACATTGATGATGCCAGGCTGCGAAGTCGCATAGGCATTGCTCAAGGTGTAGTTGACGACAGCGGCGCCAGCAAACTGACCGGAGGCCGTGAAGACCAGTTGATACGAGGGCTTGCCCGCCGTGCCCACGTCGCGCACCACGGCCGTACCGGCAGTGGCCGGGGCGATGCTCAACACATTGGCCGCAGTGAATGGCCCGCCGCTGGCACCTGCCGTCAAATCGACCGTCACGCCCAGGCCGGCCACCACCGTGACGCTCTGGGCGGTGAGCTGCGGCACCGGATTGACAGTCACCGTGGCTTGGGCTGGCGTCGAGGTACCAAACGCATTCGACAAGGTATAGCCGATCGTGATGCTACCGCTGCTGCTGACAGTCGGCGTGTAGATGATATCAAGGCCGTTGACAACGGCGCTGCCACTGGCCGGTGGCGTGGTAATCGCCACTGCCGTGAACGGCCCGCCGCTGGCGCCCGCGCTCACATGCAGGGTCACTGGAGAACCAGCCAGCACCGTACCGGTTTGCGCCACAGGTACTGGCACAGGCTGTGGCGCCACCGTGACGCTGACCGTCGCAGGAGCGGAAACACCGCCCGGCCCCGTCAGCGTATAGCTGTAGCTGTCCGTACCAAAATAATTTTGATTGGGGACATACGTCACCGTGAAGTTGCTGCCTCCACCCACTGGGCCGCCCGATGCGCCAGTTGTCAAGATCGTGATCGTGCCATGCTGCGGCGGCGTCACGATATTGACGCTGATGATCGGATTGCTGACGGTAGAGGTGATCGTCATGCTTACCTGCTGGTTGGCCGAGGTAGTGCTACTGCCGTTGCTGACCGGCGGCGGCGCCTGATTGACCTGCAAGGTCAAGGCTTGCTGCACGGTAAATTGATGCGTATCCGTCGCTTGCACGGTGAAGGCAAAACTGCCGAACACGGTAGGCGTACCACTGAGCAAGCCGGTGGCGGCATTCAGTGTCAGGCCAGCCGGCAAGGCGCCGGTGCTGATCGAGTAGCTATACGGTGCAACACCGCCAGCAGCAGTGAACTGCTGGCTGTAAGCATCACCCGCACGGATTGCCGCCAGGCTGGCCGGCGTCAACGTCAGCGCTGGGGCAGCAATCGAGAAGGTATAGCTGTTAGTGACGCTATACGGTGCCCCCACACCCGTGCTGCTATCTGTTGCGCGCAGGCTGAAGGTAAAGCTGCCTGCCACAATCGGCGTACCTGACAGCACTCCGGTAGCCGCGTTCAGGCTCAAGCCTGCCGGCAGACTGCCGCTGCTGACGCTATACGTGTACGGCGCCGTACCGCCACTGGCCGTGATGCTGGCGCTATACGCCGCTTCCGCCGTCGGGTTGGGCAAGGTGGCCAGGTTGAGGGAAAGCGTGGCCGACGATACAGCCAGGGTATAGTTTTGCACGCCAGTAAGTGCATACGCATCTGCCGCTTGCACCGTGAATGTAAAGCTGCCACCTGCCGTTGATGTACCGCTCAGCAAACCGGTACTGTTCAAGGTAATGCCCGCCGGCAGGCTACCGCTTGTTACTGTATAAACATACGGACCAACACCACCACTGGCTGTCAATTGCTGGTTATAAGCTGTGGCGGCACTTGCCGCTGGCAAGGTGGCTGGCGTGATCGCAATCGTCGGCGCGCCCACAGTCACGGTATAGCTGGTGCTGACACTATACGGCGCGCCCACACCGGTGCTGTGATCGGTAGCGCGCAGGCTGAATGTAAAGCTGCCGGTGACATTTGTCGTGCCCGACAGCACACCGGTGCTGGCGTTCAGGCTCAGGCCGGCCGGCAGGGCGCCGCTGCTGACGCTGTAGGTATATGGCGCCGTGCCGCCACTGGCTGCAATGGTGGCACTGTACGGTGCTTCCGCAACCGGGTTGGGTAAGGTGGCCAGGTTCAGACTCAGCGTGGCCGACGATACAACCAGGGTGTAGCTTTGCGTGCCGGTGAATGCATGCGTGTCGGCCGCCTGTACGGTGAACGTAAAGCTGCCGCCCGCCGTCGGCGTACCACTCAGCAAACCACTGGCACTCAGGGCAATGCCTGCAGGCAAGCTTCCGCTCGTCACCGTATAGGCATACGGGGCGCTGCCGCCACTGGCTGTCAATTGCTGACTATAGGCTGTAGCGGCATTTGCCGCTGGCAAGGTTGCTGGCGTGACCGAAATGGTCGGCGCACCCACGGTAAGGGTATAGCTGGTAGTGACGCTAAACGGCGCCCCTACTCCCGTACTGCTGTCGGTAGCGCGCAGGCTGAAGGTAAAGGCGCCAGCCGCAGTCGCAGAACCCGACAGCACACCGGTGGCAGTATTCAGACTCAGACCGGCCGGCAGGGCGCCGCTGCTAACGCTGTAAGTATATGGCGCCGTGCCACCGCTGGCCAGGATGCTGGCGCTATACGGTGTTTCCGCAACCGGGTTGGGCAAGGCTGCCAGATTCAGCACGAGCGTAGGTGACGATACGGCCAGGGTATAGCCTTGCGTGCCGGTAAAGGCATGCGCATCGGCCGCTTGCACGGTGAAGTTGAAGCTGCCGCTCGCCGTCGGCGTACCGCTCAGCAAACCAGTGGCACTCAGGGTGATGCCTGCAGGCAAGCTTCCGCTCGTTATCGTATAGACATACGGTGAGCTGCCACCGCTGCCTGTCAATTGCTGGCTGTAGGCCGTACCAGCATTGACCGCTGCCAATGCCCCTGGCGTTATCGCAATCGTCGGCGCAACCACGGTACCGCTATAGGAGCGTAAAGTACTATAAGGACCAGGACTGGCACTACCGTCGGTAGCAGTAACGGTAAAGCTGTAGGGGCCTGTCACCGTGGGCGTGCCCGACAACACGCCGTTGGGCGCCAGGATCAAGCCCACAGGCAAGGTGCCGCTGGTGATGGTAAAGCTGTACGGGGCGACGCCGCCTGTGGCGCTGATCGTCTGGCTGTAAGCAGTGCTGGCTGTGATGGCTGGCAAGACGGCCGGCGCCACGCTGATCGTCGGCGCTACCACATAGCTGAACTGGTCTGCACCGCTGGTAGCGCTGGTACCACCTGCCGTGGTGACCCGCACATCCACCGTACCCGCACCGGCAGGCGCGGTCGCCGTGATCTGCGTAGCGCTGCTGACGGTAAAGCTGGTGGCATTGCTGGCGCCAAACCTCACTGCCATTGCTCCCGTCAGATTCGTACCGGTGATGGTCACAATGGTGCCGCCCGCAGTCAATCCCGTGGCGGGCGAAATACCGCTCACCGTCGGCGCCGCCACATACGTGAACTGGTCTGCAGCGCTGGTGGCGCTGGTGCCGCCTGGGGTGGTAATTCTTACATCCACCGTGCCCGTGCCGGCAGGCGCCGTTGCCGTAATCTGCGTGGCGTTG